>NZ_JASGGO010000007.1:0-124732 GCF_047605025.1 Paracoccus sp. (in: a-proteobacteria)
AAAGGGGGCGCGTACGCCAGATCGGGCGGACAAAAGGCGGCATGAACGCCAAACTGCACGCTGTTGCCGATGCCAGGGGGCGGCCGATCAGGTTCTTCATGTCGGCCGGCCAGGTCAACGATTACACCGGCGCAGCGGCGCTGTTAGGCCGTCTTCCGAAGGCTGGCTGGCTGTTGGCTGACAGGGGCTACGACGCTGGTTGGTTCAGAGAAGCGTTGAAAGACAAGGGGATAAAAGACACGGGGATAAAGGTCTGCATCCCGGGCCGGAAGTCTCGCAAGAAAGTCGTCAAATACGACAAGCGGCGCTACAAACGGCGCAACCGCATCGAGATCATGTTCGGCCGCCTCAAGGACTGGCGGCGCGTTGCCACGCAACACGGCCAGCACGTCCCGTGAGGTGATGGCGCATATCCCTTTCGTGCCCAGATCGGGAAAGACGTCGGCTTCAATCCGATTCCAGGTCCGGGCGGCATGGGCTGGCGCCCATGCGCTGCGGTTCGCTTCATGCCACGACTTGGCAACAGTCTCGAAGGTGTCGCTGCCATCCTCGGCTGCTTGGGGGCCTCTGGGATCGTAACCGGCCTTCACACCAACCCGCAGCGCCATGGCCGCGTCACGGGCCGCTGATAGGCCCATGGCAGGGTATTGTCCCAGCGTCTTATAGGATGGCTTGCCGCCGATCGGGCGGTAATAGAGCAACCAAGCGCGCACCCCTGAAGGACGAATCTCCAGGCTCAGCCCGTGCCCATCCGCAAGGCGATAGACGGACTCCTTGGGCTTGGCCGCTCGGCACACCGGATCGTTCGGCTTTCCCGCCTTCACCACCTGATTATTGCGAATCTGCTACCACAGTATTGCAACCATATTGCAAATCCCACAAGTCGCATGGGGATTCATCGGGACGCATGAGAGAGGCGACGGGGGAGGGAGAAAATTGATTTTTATAACGAAAAAGACAAATCTTCTTTGCGAAGATGGGCCTCGATCTATCTTTTGGTAGGCGCGGAGGGATTTGAACCCCCAACCAAGGCGTTATGAGCGCCCTGCTCTGACCATTGAGCTACGCGCCCGTTGGCTTTCAACTATGCCCCGCGGATGCCCAAGGTCAAGGGCATTGGCGAAGTCGAAGACATGCCCGGACAGAACCCGGTCCACCGTCCGCCGTTCAAGCCCGCACGCCGGGTCTTTCATGCAATGACGCATCGCCCCGGCCCGACACCTTCACCGCATAAAGCGCCGCATCCGCATCGGCGAGCATCGTTTCGGCGCAGGGGCTGGGGTAGTCCGATGAGCGGGCGAAACCCAGGCTGGCCGAAACACCGCAGCAAAGATTGTCAATTTCGACCGTGGCAGAGATACGGTGGATGATCCGCCGTCCCAGAAGCTGAAGGTCATCGGGCGAGCCGTTGCCCGAAAGCAGGATCAGAAACTCGTCCCCGCCCATGCGCGCGACGCGGTCGCTGGACCGGGTTTCGACCCGCAGGATCTGCGCCACCTGTTGCAGCACGTCGTCCCCGGCCTGATGTCCCAGCCGGTCATTCACCTGCTTGAAATGGTCAAGATCCATATGCGCCAGGGCAAAGGGATGGATCGCGGCCTGCCGCACGGCCTCATCAAGGCAGGATTCGAAGCCGCGCCGGTTCAAGAGCCCGGTCAGGGGGTCTGTCAGGGCCAGGGTCTGGGCGGCCTCGCGCGCCTCCTCAAGCCGGTTATTGGCGCGCGCGAGTTCCGTCATGACCGCGCGGTTCGCCTCATGCAGAAACAGAAACTCCATCGCCAGGTCCGAGGGCACGAAATCCGCATCGGTCAGGGAAAAGCGCCGAATCGCGTCGACCAGCGCGATGCCAAAGCCCAGATTCAGCAAAAGCCCGCCCGACATGGCCGTGGCCTGGCCGCGCAGCGGAACCTCGGGTGCCGAAAGCGGGCGCAGCAGGATCCGGCAGCCCGCCAGCATCCGCGGCCAGCCATCGCGTAGATCCCGGCAGACCGGGCGCTCGATCGTCAGGCAGTCGCCGATCCACCGGGCCGGGCCGATAATCTTTCGGATCGTCCGCCCGGCCGAGACGATCGTTCCGTCCGGGTCCAACAGCAGATGCATGGGCAACAGCGCGTGCAGCGCATCAAGGGAAAGGATCATGGCGCGACCTCTGGTTGCGGCATAAGCAGGAAAGGGCGCGAAAGGGCGAATTCCTCGACCACGATGCTAAGATCGATCCATTTGTCGCTGACCGCGATGACCGCCAGAGCGCCATAATCATCGGCCATGCCGCGCAGCCCCCCGGCCAGGACCCAGATCCAGCCCAAGGGCATCTCCTCGGAGCCGATGCGGTATTCCTGGGCGCCCGTCCGCTCGACCGTCAGGGAGATCAGCGGCATGTCCAGCAGCACCAGCCTGGCGCGCCCCGGCAATTCGTCCAGAGATTGCACGAATTCGGCGAAATCAGGGCCGCTGAAGCGCAGGAGGCGGCGCAGCGATTCGCGCTGCACCAGCCAGGCGCCCAGATCCTCAAGCATTTCGTCCAGCGGCTTTTCCAGCTTGCGCGCGGCGGTCAGGAGAATCCGGCGGGCAGCCCCCTTCCGGTCGGTGGACAGCGTCAGGAAATCGCTGTTCGCCAGACGCGCCGCGACCAGCGCCTCATTCCAGAAGGCGTCCCCGTAGCTGGTGCGCAAGAAGCCCTCAAGCCAGCGGTTGATCATGCCCTGCATGTCACCTCCCGTCCTTTCCACGCGTCCAAAGGCGGCGCGAGACGCCATTCGCATCCCGCACCAGATAGCCGGTGCCGGTCGGCACGATGGCCACCGCGCCGCGCCGGGCCAGCGCGCGCTGGTCCAGAAGCAGGCAAGCGGGCCTGCCCCCCAGCACCAGCGGCTGATCGCTGACCAGGATGGTTCCGGCGTCGCATAGCGATGCGGCAAGCGGTGCCGATTTCTTGCCGGTCAGATGCTGGATCGTCACATCCCGGCCCTGCGCCTGAAGCCGGGCGCTGCGCCCACCGGGCGGGCCGGACCAGAGCGGGCGCGCCGCCGCCGTGCGTTGATCGGCGGCATCGCCATCGGCCTCAAGCCACTCGGCCGTCGCGAAAGCGCCGCCCCTGGCCTTCGACGGCACCCGGCCCAGCGGCGTCATGATCGCCACCCCATCCCCCTCGGATGAGATCAGCATCAGCGGCCGGGGCGTCGCCCCCCAGACCCCCAGCGCCAGAAGCACAAGCCCCGCGCCGGCCAGACGGCGGAAAGGCAGCCGGGACATGTCGCCATGCCCGATGCCCGCCGGGGCCAGCACCACAAGCATGGCGCCAATCCCGATCATCGGCAGCACGATCCGGGGCGGGGCCTTGACCAGATAGACCGCGCCATGCAGCCCCGCGATCCAGTCGGCCACCCAAAGCATCCAGTCGACGCCCAGGCCCATCACCCAAAGCGCGGGCTGGGCCAGGCCCAGTAGCGCCAGAAGCGCGGCGATCACCCCTGCGGGCATCACCACCGAACCGACCACCGGCACGACCAGCAGGTTGGCCAGCAGCCCGTATTGCGTCCCGCGACCGAAATGCGCCGCCGCAAGCGGCGTGGTGACCAGGCTTGCGATCAAGGACGAGACCAGCAGCATCGCCAGCGGCCGCAGCCACCAGGGCAGCGCCGGGGAAAGCCGCAGCCAAGGCCCTTGCGACAGGATCAGCGCCACGGTGGCCGCGAAGCTCATCTGAAAACCGGCGCTGGTCAACGCCTCGGGCTGGTAAAGCAGAACCAGCGCCGCCGCAGCCGCCACCGTCCGCAGCGACACCGCGCGCCGATCCGCCAGGATCGCCAGCAGCATGACCGCGACCATGATGAAGGAACGCTCGGTCGCGACCCCCCCGCCCGAAAGCCACAGGTAGATCCCCGCCGCCGCAAGCGCCCCCAGCGCCGCGGGCTTGTGCAGCGAACTGCCCGCGAAAAGGCCAAGCCCTTGCAAAGCCATGCAGATCAGCCGCAGCCCCGCATAGACGAAACCCGCCAGCATGCTCATATGCAGCCCCGAGATCGAGATGATGTGATAGAGGTTCGAGGCGCGCATGATGTCGTTCGTGCGCTCGGAAATACCCGAGCGGTCGCCGGTCATCAGCGCCGCCGCCACCGCGCCCGACTGGCCGCCGATCGCATCGCGCATCACCTGGCCCAGATGCATGCGCAGCCGGTGCAGCGCCAGAACGCCCCCCGGACGGGGCGGCGCCACGGTCATCACGGGGGTGCGGGAATAGCCGATGGCGCCCAGCCCCTCGAACCAGGCCATGCGGCGGAAATCGAAGCCCCCCGGCTCGGCCGGTCCGTTCGGCGGGCCAAGATGCGCGGTCAGCATCACCTGCTGGCCCGGCACCGGCAGCGGATCGTCCAGAAACAGCGATATCCGCACCCGTTTCGGCAGCTTTCCGGGGGCCAGATCCCCAAGCGTCACCCGGTCCAGCGTCAGCCGCAGCCGGTCGCCGGCCGAGCGGTCGATACCGATCACCCTGCCCTCGACCGGACCGTAATAGCGAAAGGACAGCACCGGATCGGCCACGGACCAGGCACGCAGCCCGATCAGCGTGAATCCCAGCGCGACAACGGCGGCGGCCAGGCCCAGAAGCCGCAGCCGGTCGGCCATGGCCCAGCCCAGCCCGGCACGATCCGATCCGACCCGATACGCCAGACGCGGCAGCGACAGCCAGGCGGCAAGGCCCGCAAGCCCCGCCCCGCCCGCCAGCGCATAGGCCACCGCCCCAGGCTCTTGCGCGGGCCAGAACCAGGCGCCGATTCCCAAGGCCAGCCAGAAGGGGATCCAAGGCAAAAGCCCCGCCCGCACGCCCAGGGAAACCCGCACGACCGCGCTCTGGCCCCGCCAAAGCCCGATCGGAGCCGCATTTTGGATCGCCGCTAGCGCCACCGAAACTTGTCCTTGCCCTTTGCGTTGCTTATTGCTGCCGGCAAAGATGGCATGCCGAGCCTTTAGGAAGGGTTAATCGCGGCGGCCAGAATTCATATTTTCAGGAATGAACGGCCCGCAATGACTGACACCCGCCCCGTCGTGACCCGCTTCGCCCCCTCGCCCACCGGCTACCTGCATATCGGGGGGGCTCGCACCGCGCTGTTCAACTGGCTTTACGCGCGCGGGCGAGGCGGAAAATTCCTGCTGCGCATCGAGGATACCGACCGTGCCCGGTCCACGCCCGAGGCAACCGAGGCGATCCTGAAGGGCCTGACCTGGCTGGGCCTGGACTGGGACGGCGAGCCGATCAGCCAGTTCGCCCGCTGCGAGCGCCATGCCGAGATCGCGCGCGAGATGCTGGCCAATGGCCGGGCCTACAAGTGCTTCTCGTCCCCCGAGGAGATCGACGCCTTCCGCGAAGCCGCGCGCGCCGAGGGCCGCTCGACCCTGTTCCTGTCGCCCTGGCGCGACGCCGACCCCGCGACCCATCCCGACGCGCCCTTCGTCATCCGCCTGCGCGCCCCGCGTGAGGGCCAGACGGTGGTGCGTGACGCGGTGCAGGGCGACGTGACCTTCGGAAACGACCAGTTGGACGACATGATCCTGCTGCGCTCGGACGGGACGCCGACCTATATGCATGCGGTGGTGGTGGACGATCACGACATGGGCGTGACGCATATCATCCGGGGCGATGACCACCTGACAAATGCCGCGCGCCAGGCCCAGATCTATCAAGCCATGGGCTGGAATCTGCCGGTCTTTGCCCATATCCCGCTGATCCACGGCACCGATGGCAAGAAGCTTTCCAAGCGGCACGGCGCGGTCGGGCTGCACGAATTCGCGGCAATGGGCTATCCCGCGTCAGCGATGCGCAATTATCTGGCACGTCTGGGCTGGAGCCATGGCGATGATGAACTCTTCGATGACGCGCAGGCCAAGGCATGGTTCGATCTGCCTGGAATCGGCAAGGCCCCGGCCCGCCTGGACTTCAAGAAACTGGAACATGTCAGTGGCTGGCATATCGGGCGGATGACGGATCACGAATTGCTTGAGGAAATCACGGCTTACCTGGATGAAACCGGCGCCGAGGCGCTGAACGGGCAGCAGAAGGCGCGGCTGGCGCCGATCCTGGCGACGTTGAAAGCCAAGGCCAAGACCCTGCCCGCGCTGCTGGATCAGGGCCAGTTCGCCTTGGCCACGCGGCCGCTTCAGGTTGAGGAAAAGGCCGCTGCAGCCCTTGATACAGTATCCCGTGGTATACTGGCGGAATTGACTGCCGCATTGCAGCATGTTAGCTGGACGCGTGACGATCTCGAGGCGACCGCGAAGCAGATTGGCGAGTCGCGCGGGCTGGGTCTGGGCAAGATCGCGGCGCCGCTGCGCGCGGCCCTTGCCGGACGCAGTTCCACCCCGAGCGTATTCGACATGATGTTGGTGCTTGGCCGCGACGAGACGCTGGCCAGGATGCAGGATCAGGCGGGCTGACGGCCCGCGCCCCATCATCCGGCCGCCGGCCGGAGACAGGTGTAAAGGAGAGTGCAATGGCAGAAAACAAAGCCGCGAAACTGCTTGTCGGAGACAAGGAGATCGAGCTTCCGATCCTGAGTCCCACCGCCGGCCCGGATGTCCTGGACATCCGCAAGCTTTATGGCCAGGCGGATGTCTTCACCTACGACCCCGGCTTCACCTCGACCGCATCCTGCGATTCGACCATCACCTATATCGACGGTGACAAGGGTGAACTGTGGTATCGCGGCTATCCGATCGAACAACTGGCCAACCAGTCCAATTTCCTGGAAGTCTGCTACCTTCTGCTTTACGGGGAACTGCCCGACCCCGCGCAGATGAAGGATTTCGAGGGGCGCGTCACGCGTCACACCATGGTGCATGAGCAGATGCACAACTTCTTCCGCGGCTTCCGCCGGGACGCCCATCCGATGGCGACCATGGTAGGCGTGGTGGGCGCGATGTCGGCCTTCTATCACGATTCGACCGATATCAGCGACCCGCAGCAGCGTGAGATCGCCTCGATCCGGCTGATCGCCAAGGTGCCGACCATCGCGGCCATGGCCTATAAATATTCGATCGGCCAGCCCTTCGTCTATCCGCGCAACGACCTGAGCTATGCGGCGAACTTCCTGCATATGTGCTTCTCGGTTCCGGCCGAGGCCTATGTGGTCGAACCGGCTCTGGCCAAGGCCATGGACCGGATCATGACACTGCATGCCGATCACGAGCAGAACGCCTCGACCTCGACGGTGCGGCTGGCAGGGTCCTCGGGGGCCAATCCCTTCGCCTGCATCGCGGCGGGGATCGCCTGCCTCTGGGGTCCGGCGCATGGCGGCGCGAACCAGGCCTGCCTGGAAATGCTGCGCCAGATCGGCAGTGTGGACCGGATCCCGGAGTTCATCGCCCGCGCCAAGGACAAGAGCGATCCCTTCAAGCTGATGGGCTTCGGCCACCGGGTCTACAAGAATTTCGACCCGCGCGCCAAGGTGATGAAGGAATCGGCCGACGAGGTGCTGGAACTGCTGGGCATCCACGACAATCCCATCCTCCAAGTCGCCAAGGAGCTTGAGAAGATCGCCCTCCAGGACGAGTATTTCATCGAGAAGAAACTTTACCCGAACGTAGATTTCTATTCGGGCATCATCCTTGAGGCGATGGGCTTCCCGACCTCGATGTTCACGCCGATCTTCGCGCTGTCGCGCACGGTGGGCTGGATCTCGCAGTGGAAAGAGATGATCGCCGATCCGCAGAACAAGATCGGCCGTCCGCGCCAGCTTTACGTCGGCTCGGACAAGCGCGATTATATCGCTCTGGATCAGCGTTAGCAAAGGCGGAGGCCCTGGAACATTTCCGGGGCCTGTTCGTGCCAGCGAGGCCTCGGGGGCTCTGCCCCCCGCGGCTTCGAGGCCCCTCAATGGGGCCTCGAAGCCGCCCCCCCGGGATATTTGGGCAAGAAAGAAGCACTTGCCTGGGCGCGGCAGGAATGCGACATCGCTGGCATGACGAAAAGCTCCAAGATCGCGCTGATCACCGGCGCTTCGCGCGGCCTGGGGGCTGCTTTGGCCGAAACGCTGGCGGCGAAAGGCTGGCATATCCTGGCTCTTGCCCGGACCTCGGGCGCGCTTGAGGAATTGGACGACCGCATCCGCAAGGCGGGCGGCAGCGCCACGCTGGCGCCGATGGATCTGGGCCAGGCCGAGCCGATGGCCGGGCTGGCCCAGGCAATTGCCGGGCGCTGGGGGGGCGTGGACCTGTGGGCGCATTGTGCGGTCCATGCCGCGCCCCTGTCTCCGGCGGGGCATGTCGATGCCAAGGATTTCCAGAAATCGGTGGATCTGAACATCGTGGCGGTGCGCGGCCTGATCGCGCTGATCGAGCCGCTGCTACGCGCGCGCCGGGGCCAGGCGCTGTTCTTCGACGATCCGCGCGCCGGGCAGAAATTCTTCGGCAGCTACGGCGCGACCAAGGCGGCACAGATCGCCCTTGCGCGCAGTTGGCAAGCCGAGACCGAGAGCATCGGCCCCCGCGTCACCGTGGCCACCCCCGCGCCCATGCCCACCGCCACGCGGGCACGCTTCTTTCCGGGCGAGGATCGCGCCCGCCTGACCCCCTGCCGTCACGAAGCCGAACGGATTCTGGCCGACATCATCTAGCCAGCGCGAAAAGCCGGTCAAGATCGAGATGGGTTTCCAGGTGGCGGGCGAGGTCGTCCAGCACCGCCTCGACCCCCCCGCCGTAATCCAGCGCCGAGCGCGCACCCAGCCGCGCGAGCCATTCCGCGCGGAAGCCGTCCGAGGCGAAAAGCCCGTGCAGATAAGTGCCCGCCACGCGCCCATCGGGGCTGATCGCGCCATCGGCCTCGGGGATATGGGCGAAGGGGCGGGCGCAATCCGGCCCGGTGGTGCGGCCCATATGGATCTCGTAGCCCTCGATGCCTTGCCCCAAGGCTTGGCCGGCAATGCGGGTCAGGCGCTTTTCCGAGGCCATGCGGGTTTCCACGTCCAGAAGGCCCAGGCCGGAATCGCTGCCGGGGTTGCCATCATGGCCCTGGGGATCGTGGATCATGCGGCCCAGCATCTGATAACCGCCGCAGATCCCCAGCACATGACCACCGCGCCGGATATGGGCCGCCAGGTCCACATCCCAGCCCTGCGCGCGCAGGAAAGCCAGATCGCCGCGCGTGGATTTGCTGCCCGGCAGGATCACCAGGTCGGCATCCCCCGGCAAGGCCCGGCCCGGCGGCACCATGGTCAGGCGCACGCCCGGCTCGGCCGCCAGCGGGTCCAGATCGTCGAAATTGGCGATGCGCGACAGGATCGGGCAGGCGATATGCAGGGCGCCCCCGCCCGAGGCGCGGCGCAGGTCGGCCGCGTCCTCGGCCGGCAGGCGGGCGGCATCCGCGAACCAGGGCACAAGCCCCAGATCGGGCCAGCCGGTGCGCCTGGCGATCAGGGCGCGGCCCTCATCGAAAAGGCGCGGATCACCGCGGAAGCGGTTGATCAGGAAGCCCTGGATCATCGCCGCGTCCTGGGGATCCAGCACGGCCCGCGTGCCCACGATCTGGGCGATGACTCCGCCCCGGTCGATGTCCCCGGCCAGCACCACCGGCACATCAGCGGCGCGGGCAAAGCCCATATTGGCGATGTCGCGGGGGCGCAGATTGACCTCTGCCGGGCTGCCCGCGCCCTCGACCAGCACCAGATCGTGCCGCGCCCGCAGATGAGCGAAGCTGTCCAGCACCGCGCCCAGCAGTTGCGGCTTCAGCGCCGCATAATCGCGGGCGGCGGCGCGGGCGAAGGCACGGCCCCGCACGATCACCTGGGCGGCGCGGTCGGTCTCGGGCTTCAGCAGCACCGGGTTCATGTGGATGCTGGGCGCCAGCCCCGCCGCGCGGGCCTGAAGCGCCTGGGCGCGGCCGATCTCGCCCCCGTCCGGGGTGACGGCGGCATTGTTCGACATGTTCTGCGGCTTGAAGGGCGCAACCCCGATTCCGCGCCGCCGCGCCGCCCGGCACAGCCCCGCCACCAGCAGCGATTTCCCCACATTCGAGCCCGTGCCCTGGATCATCAGCGCCCGCATGAAGCCCCCGCTTGCCATTCCCCGCCTTGGTGACTAGATAGGCCCGTCGCTGAAAGAAAGGCCCCGTGTTGGAAAACATCGTCCTGACCGTGCATCTGATCCTTGCCGTCCTGCTGATCGGGGTGGTTTTGCTGCAACGGTCCGAAGGCGGTGGCCTGGGCATGGGTGGTGGCGGAGGCGGCGTCATGACCGGACGCCAGGCCGCCAATGCGCTGAGCCGCGCGACCTGGATCCTGGCAGCGGCCTTCCTGATCACCTCGCTGGCCTTGACGATCATCGCGGCGCGCAATGCCTCAAGCGGCTCGATCGTGGACCAGTTGAACCTGGGCGGAGATGCCGGCGAAGAGCCTGCGACCACGCTGCCGGGCATCGGCGAATATACTCCTCCGCCCTCGGCCGTCGGCCAGCCGATCCTGCCGCCGGTGCAGGGCACCGCGACCGAGACGCCCGCAGCCCCGGCCCAGATTGCGCCGGTCGAGAGCGCCCCCGTGACCCCGCCGGCAACCACCGAGCCCGCCGAAACGACCGCGCCCGAAGCGCAGCCCGAAGCGGCCACGGCAAGCGAAAGCCCCGCTCCGGCCAGCCCGGCGCCCGCCAACTAGACAACGGATAGGGGTGCGCCACGCATCCTCCACGACACATTGCGGTCCGTTGCGGCCACGGGACAATTCGGATAAAGCTCGAATCCCGTGATGCCGGCCAGATTCGGGCCGCGATTTCCTATTTGATCGACTCACGGGGGCCTTCGGATGGCGCGCTATATCTTCATTACCGGCGGTGTGGTTTCCTCGCTTGGCAAGGGGCTTGCATCGGCGGCGCTGGGGGCGCTTTTGCAGGCACGCGGCTATACGGTGCGGCTGCGCAAGCTGGACCCCTATCTGAACGTCGATCCCGGCACGATGTCGCCCTTCGAGCATGGCGAGGTCTTCGTTACCGATGACGGCGCCGAGACCGACCTGGACCTGGGCCATTACGAGCGCTTCACCGGCGTGTCGGCACGCAAGACCGACAGCGTGTCCTCGGGGCGGATCTATTCCAATGTGCTGGAAAAGGAGCGCCGCGGCGCCTATCTGGGCAAAACCATCCAGGTCATCCCGCACGTAACCAACGAAATCAAGGACTTCCTGGCCACGGGTGAGGATGAGGTCGATTTCATGCTATGTGAGATCGGCGGCACCGTCGGCGATATCGAGGGCCTGCCCTTCTTCGAGGCCATTCGCCAATTCGCCCAGGACCGCCCGCGCGGGCGCTGCATCTTCATGCATCTGACGCTGCTGCCCTATCTGGCGGCCAGTGGCGAACTCAAGACCAAGCCGACGCAGCATTCGGTCAAGGAGCTTCGCACCATCGGGTTGCAGCCCGATGTGCTGGTCTGCCGCAGCGAGCATCCGATCCCGGAAAAGGAACGCGCCAAGATCGCGCTGTTCTGCAACGTGCGCCCCGATGCGGTGATCCCGGCCTATGACCTGAAGTCGATCTATGAGGCGCCGCTGGCCTATCACCGCGCCGGCCTGGACCAGGCGGTGCTGGACGCATTCCAGATCAGCCCCGCGCCGCGCCCCGACATGTCGCGCTGGGAGGACGTGATGGACCGGCTGGAGAATGCCGAGGGTCAGGTCCGCATCGCCATCGTCGGCAAATATACCCAGCTTGAGGACGCCTATAAGTCGATCGCCGAGGCTCTGACCCATGGCGGCATGGCCAGCCGCGTCCGCGTCAAACCCGATTGGGTGGACAGCGAAAAGCTTGAGGGCGAAGGCGCGCATCTGCTGGACGGCTATCACGGCATCATCGTGCCCGGCGGCTTCGGCGAGCGCGGGACCGAAGGCATGGTCACCGCCGCCCGCTATGCCCGCGAAAAGAAGGTGCCCTATCTGGGCATCTGCCTGGGCATGCAGATGGCGGTGATCGAGGCCGCGCGCAACCTGGCCGGAATGCCCGACGCGGGTTCCGAGGAATTCGACCACGAGGCGGGCGAGACGCGCTTCACCCCCGTCGTCTATCACCTGAAAGAATGGGTGCAGGGCAATTATACCGTGCAGCGCAAGGTCTCGGACGACAAGGGCGGCACGATGCGGCTGGGCGCCTATACCGCCGTGCTGGCGCCGGGCTCGAAGATTTCCGAGGTCTATGGCGGTGCCCTTGAAATCGAGGACCGCCACCGCCACCGCTACGAGGTCGACGCGACCTATCGCGAAAAGCTGGAGGCGGCGGGGCTGTCCTTTTCAGGCATGTCGCCGGACGGCCGCCTGCCCGAGGCGGTGGAATACCCCGACCACCCCTGGTTCATCGGCGTGCAGTCCCACCCCGAACTGAAATCCAAGCCCTTCGCTCCGGCGCCCCTATTCGCGGGCTTCGTGCGGGCGGCGATGGAGAATGAGCGGCTGGTTTAGCGAGCAGGCGGGGGCTGCTTGGTGGAGTTTTGCCGCCGGTCATGGTCAGATGCCCCATGCCTGTGGAAAAAACCGATGAGGCCGAAGAATGACGATCACCAAGCAAGACGAACTCGACGGGATGAAGGCCATTGGCCGGATTGTCGCCAATACGATACAGACCATGGCCAAGGCAATGGAAGTAGGCATGACGACTGGGGAACTGGACGAGATCGGCCGCAAGCTGCTGGAACGAGAAGGTGCAGTTTCCGCGCCGAAGTCCACCTATGATTTTCCAGGTGCGACCTGCATCAGCGTGAACGAGGAAATCGCCCATGGCATCCCCGGCAATCGGGTGATTGCGCCGGGTGATCTGGTCAATATAGACGTGTCGGCTTCGAGAAACGGGTATTTTGCGGATACCGGGGCGACGTATCGGGTGCCTCCTGTGCGTGCCTCGCTGGATCGGCTTTGCCGCGACGGCAAGCGCGCCATGCAGGTGGGCATCGCACAGGTCGGAACGGGCAAACCTCTGGCGGGAATCGGCAACGCCATCGGACGCTTTGCCTCGCAACGCGGCTATACGCTGATCCGCAACCTCGCGAGCCATGGCGTGGGCCGGTCGCTGCACGAATATCCCGAAGAGGTCGCGACCTGGCCCACCCGTCATGACAAGCGCCGCATCAACAAGGGCCTCGTGCTGACTGTTGAGCCGTTTCTGTCCACGGGCGGCACGTGGGCTGCCGAGGGCGACGATGGCTGGACGCTCTACAGCGAGCCTCGCGCGCCGGTGGTTCAGTACGAACATACTGTCGTCGCGACGGATCGCGGAGCAATCGTGATCACGTTACCGGGTTAAAACCTCTGTGACCGTCAGCAAAGGATCAAAGGCAACAAGTTCCACGCCTTCCCGCCTGCACGCTCCACCCCTGCCCTTCCGCCCGTCCCTGCCCCACAATCGCCGCAGCAGACGGAACCGACCATGCGCATGAACCATAGCCCCCTCGCCCTGATCCTCGCCCTCACCCTAGCCGCCCCGGCGCTTGCCGATGCGCCGCTGTTCGTGCTGGAGCAGTCCAGCCTGCCCTTCGACCTTGGCCCCGGCGCGCCGCAAAACCAGCCCTCGCGGCAGGCGAATTCGCCCAATGCGGCGGCGAACAGTGCCGCGAACCCGGCGAATTCCGCCGCCAGCTTCGCCAATTCGCCCCGCAATCCCGCCAATGAGAAGCGGGTGATCTTTACCTCGGACGGGACGGTGCTGGGCTATTACGTCCGCAACCCTGCGGGCGTGCTGAATCTGTTCGACCGGGCGGGGAGGCGCGTGGCCTATGCGCCCAAAGGCTCGAAAAGCCTCTTCTCGGGGGATGGGCGCTGGTGCGGGACCATCGCCCCCGCCCAGGGCGGCGGTTTCGCCCTGGGCCTTGTCCCAAGCTGCGCCAACGGCTTCTGAACGAACGATACGCAAATGTCACATGCCAGGGGTAAACCGCGCCAGGACCGCAAGGAGAGGCGCATGAAGGACGAATATTCCAAGGACCGGCTGGAAGCGGAACTGGCAGACACCCTCGACGAGGATTGCGAGATCGCGCTGGAAGATGCGATCCTGTCGCAGGAAATCGCCAGGATCTACCGCGACACCCATCCCGACGCGATGCCGCCCGCCGCCTATTTCCGCGAGCTTCTGCGCCTGCAATCGGAGCTGATCCGGCTTCAGGACTGGGTCAGTCATCACAAGGAAAAGGTCGTCGTCATCTTCGAGGGCCGCGACAGCGCCGGCAAGGGCGGCGCGATCAAGCGCATCGCCCAGCGACTGAACCCGCGCGTCTGCCGCATCGTGGCGCTGCCCGCGCCCTCGGACCGGGAAAGGACGCAATGGTATTTCCAGCGCTATGTCCCCCACCTGCCCTCCGGGGGCGAGATCGTGCTGTTCGACCGCAGTTGGTATAACCGCGCCGGAGTCGAGCGCGTCATGGGCTTCGCCACCGAGCCCCAGGTGCGGCAATTCTTCGACGACGTGCCGGAATTCGAACGGATGCTGCTGCGCTCGGGGATCCGGCTGGTGAAATACTGGTTCTCGATCACCGACGAGGAACAGCAGATGCGCTTTCTTGTGCGCATCCACGACCCGCTGAAACAGTGGAAGCTTTCGCCCATGGATCTGCAATCCCGCGTGCGCTGGGAGCAATACACCAAAGCCAAGGAAGAGATGTTCGAGCGCACCAATATCCCCGAGGCGCCCTGGTATATCGTGCCGGGCAACGACAAGAGGCGGGCACGGCTGAACTGCATCAGCCATCTGCTGAGCATGATCCCCTATCAGGACGTGCCCCATGACGATGTCTCGCTGCCCGAGCGGGTGTTCAACCTCGATTACGAGCGCGAGGTGCTGCCGCCCGAGCTTTACGTCCCGCAGCGTTACTAGGTCCGGGGCCGCTCTTGCTTCAGTGCCGAAACCCGTGCCCGCCCCGCCGACCCGCACGGGTTTCGATCGTTTTCCAAGGCCGAGATGACGCTGCCCCTGGTGGTGGTGTAGGTTCTGGCAGAGGTGGTCACCGGCGATGTTCGCGCAGGGTCACCCGCAGGCGATCCGCGACGACATGGCGGCGGTGTGGGACAAGGCGAGCGGCAATCTGCGCCATGCCCCCGGCGATGGACCGGACCCGGCGCGCGCGGCGCTGAACGCGGCGCTGCAAGAGCGCGGCATAGACCCCGCCGAGATGACGAATGACGAGATCGCGGCGGCACTGGGGGAAGGGGCCAGCGCGGAATATGGGCAGGCTGGACGAAGTGAGCCGATCCCCCTGACGGGCAAGGAACTTGAAAGCGCCTCGGATGCCATTTCCGACCTGCGCGCGGCTGCGGATCGGTTTTATCGCGCCAATCTACAGGGCACGGCGGTCGACCGTGCCGATATTGGACAGGTATTTTTTCAAAGCGAGAGCGCAACAAGACCATCTCCACCATGGCAAACCCGGACAAAGCCCGCCTGGTGCCAGCCTTGCGGGATATACTGGCGCATGGGGCCTTGGTGCGGACGGTGCGGAACACTGACCCGAAGAAGCCAAACATCCTAGAATACCATTGGATAGAGGCCGATGTTGATGTCGGGGGCCGCGTTTTGCGCGCGGGCATAACCGTCGAGCACCATCGCGACGGCAAGAACTACTACAATATCAACCCTGTAAAAGAAAATGGCCCCGGAGATACCCAAGCTTCCGGCAACACAAATGCCGGGCGAGAGTATGACCAAGGCGACGAAATCAATATCGGCTTGACCGACGAGAAAGTCAACCGCCGTGGCTCCATCCAATTCCCCCCTGCCGGCCCGGACGGCGCGCAGACCGTCATCAACCTGTTCGAAAGCGCCGATCTGTCGACCTTCACGCACGAGGCCGGGCACTTTCCCCTGGAAGTGACCGACGCGCTAGCGCGCGATCCGCGACGACATGGCGGCGGTGTGGGACAAGGCGAGCGGCAATCTGCGCCATGCCCCCGGCGATGGACCGGACCCGGCGCGCGCGGCGCTGAACGCGGCGCTGCAAGAGCGCGGTCTGGATCCCGCCGAGATGACGAATGATGAGATCGCGGCGGCGCTGGGGGAAGGGGCCGGCGCGGAATATGGTCAGGACGCTAATTTTGTAAAATCACCAAACGGGAGTTATGACTTCGGGGAGATTGACAGGGACGTTGCTGCTATCCTCGGTCGTCAGTCGGGTCCGCTTCGGCTGCGGCGCGGTGACGAAACCAGCGGCTTAATCCACATCGAAAGCCGGCATGGCGACCAGATCCGCAAGATGGGATTCCCCTCAGTTGAGGAATTCGTTCAAACCATCGCGCACGGATTCACGGCGGTATATGGACGAGAGGGACGCGCGCTCGATCTTGTTCTCGACAACGGCGACCGTGGTATGATGATTGTGCAGTTAGAGCCGCACGCGTCTGGCGACTTCTACGACATTCGCACGGCAACCCCGATCAGGTCAGGTCAGTATAAGAGGAAAGCGCCGCTCTGGGAGAAAACCGGGCCCAGAAACTCGCCTGCCGAAGCAGGCCCCCTTGATCCCAAGGGCCAAAGCGACAATCTCAATATAGGCATTTCGAGAAGGGGAAGCAACGAGGATGACGGGAAGCTCTTCGACCAGACCCGCCGTGGCTCGATCCAGTTCCCGCCGGGCGGCCCGGACGGCGCGCAGACCGTCATCAACCTGTTCGAAAGCGCGGACCTGTCCACCTTCATGCACGAGGCTGGGCACTTTTTCCTTGAGGTGACCGACGCGCTCGCACGCGATCCCGACGCGCCGCAGGCGAGTTGCCGCCCTGCTCGGCAGCCTTCCAAAGGATCGGGGTTATGATGCCGACTGGTTCAGAGATGCGTTGAAAGACATGGGGACTAACGCCTGCATCCCCGGCCGGAAAAGGCGCATGAAAGCTGTTCGATACGACAAAAGCCGCAGCCGCATCAAGGTCATGTTCGGCAGGCTCAAGGACTGGCGGCGCGTGGCTACCCGCTAGGACAGGTGCCCCATCGTCTTCCTTTCAGCTATCGCGCTCGCAGCAACCGTCTCGTTCTGACTTTGAAGGGGAGTGAGTCTGGAGCCTAAACGCCTGCCAACCCTCAATAGCGTGAATAACCCAATGAAAGCTTACAGCTAGAGCGGCTGCAAGGCATTCTCCAGGATTTGCACCCGACCGACGCCGTCGACCAGGGCGGCGTCGAAACGCATGGGCGTCGCCATCCCCTGGGCCTGCGCGGCGCAGAATTCCAGGGCGGCGGCACGGATGCGCCGGATCTGGCGCGGCAGGATGCGCGCGGCGGCGCGGGCGTGATCGGCCGATTTCTTGACCTCGACAAAGACGAACTCGCCGCCCGCTTCCAGGATCAGGTCGATTTCGCCCGCCCGGCCGCGCCAGCGCGACGCGATCAGCCGAAAGCCCCGCGCGCGATATTCACGCGCAACGCTCTCCTCGCCCAGGCGGCCCGCGCTACCGGCCACCCGGCCCCGCGCCCGGCGCGCGCAACCATCCGTATCCGTCATTCCCGATCCTCTCTCATCTCGACCGCCAGTGCATAGACATCGCGCCGGGGCAGGCCGAAACGGCTGGCGACCTGGGCTGCGGCCTCTTTCACCGGCAGCGAGGCCAGCCCCGCCAGCGCGGCGCGCAGATCCTCTTCGCCCACCTCGCGCGGTTCGGGATGGCCGAAAAGAACGACCACCTCGCCGCGCAATCCTTCCTCGGGGATGCGATCCAGCAATTCCGCCGCCCCGCCCCGCATCACCTCCTCGAATTTCTTCGTCAGTTCCCGGCAGATCACGATAGGACGATTCGCCTCAATCTCGCAGATATTCTCCAACAATTGCCTAACGCGCTTGGGGCTTTCGAAGGCGATGACGGTGGCCTCGACCTGAACCCAGCTTTGGATCCATTTGCGCCGCGCGCCGGCGGCAGCCGGGGGAAAGCCCACGAACAGGAAGCGATCGCTTGGCAGCCCCGAGACCGACAGCCCCGCCAGCGCCGCCGAGGGGCCGGGCAAGGCGCGCACCGCATGCCCCGCCTCGGCCACGTCGCGCGCCAGCCGATAGCCCGGATCGGCGACCAGGGGCGTGCCCGCGTCCGAGGCATAGGCCACGCTCAGCCCCTCATTCAGCGCGGCCAGGATCGCCGGGCGCGCCCGCTCGGCATTGTGGTCGTGATACGAGACCATCCGCCGCCCCCGCACCGCGATGCCGTGAATGTCCATCAGGTGGCGCAGGTTGCGGGTATCCTCGGCGGCCAGGACATCGGCGGTATTCAGGACGTCGAGCGCGCGCAAGGTGATGTCCCTGGCCGCGCCGATCGGCGTCGCCACCAGGTAAAGCGCCGGCTCGGGACGCTCGGCCGAAACCTGCATCGGGACCGGGCGGGCGGGGGTCTCGGACGGGGTCATGGCGGATCTCCTTTCAGGGGCGCTTTTGGGGGCGCGTTTCAGGGGCGCTTTTGGGGGGCGGCGCCCAAGTTGCCATCCCGGGGATATGACAATAACCTGCCCGCGTTAAGACCAAAGCCAAGCACGAGGGAATCACGCATGACCGCCATGACGACCCGCCGCGGCCGCATCGAGTTGCTCCGCCCCCTTGCCCGTCCCCTCGCCAGACCGCTGGCCAGACTCGCGGCGATCGCGTCGGCCTTCATGCTGGCGGCTTGCGATCCGATCCAGACGGCCAGTTCGGGCGGCTCCGGCGGACCCAGCATCGACCCATCGCAGCCGGTGCAGGTGGCGCTTCTGGTTCCCTCGGGCACGTCGGACGCGAACCTGACATGGCTTGCGCGCTCGTTGTCGAATTCGGCCAAGATGGCGGCGGCGGATGCGCAGGGCGCGCGGATCGACCTGCGGGTCTACGATTCCGGCTCGGATCCGGCCACGGCGGTTGCCAAGGCCAACGAGGCGGCCGATCAAGGCGCGAAGATCATCCTGGGACCGCTTTTCGCCGACAGCGCCAATGCGGTCGGCCATGCCATGGCGCCGCGCGGGATCAACGTGCTGTCCTTCTCGAACAACGCCGATATCGCGGGCGGCAATGTCTTCGTGCTGGGCAATACCTTCGACAATATCGCGAACCGGCTGGTCGGCTACGCGGTGGACCACGACAAGCGCCGCATCATGATCGTGGCCGAGGACGACGCTGCGGGCCAGGTGGGCGCCGCCGCGATCCAGCGCGCGATCCAGCGCCATCGCGGCACGCTTTCGGGTTCGGTCTCGCATCCGCTGTCGCAGCAGGGGATCGACGCGGCGCTGCCGAACATCACCCAGGCGGCGCTGTCGGGCAATGTGGATGCGGTCTTTCTGACCGCGAATCAGGGCGCGGTGCTGCCCTACCTGACCGACAAGCTGGCCGATGCGGGCGTCACCTCGGCCTCGGTCCAGATGATGGGGCTGACGCGCTGGGACCAGCCGCCGGCACGGCTGGCGCTGCGCGGCGTGCAAGGCGGCTGGTTCGCCCTGCCCGACAGCCACTTGAAGGCACAGTTCGACCAGCGCTATCGCGGCGCCTATGGCGAGCAGCCGCACGAGCTTGGCTCGCTGGCCTATGACGGGGTGGCGGCGATCTCGGCGCTGGTGCGGGCGGGCAAGCGCGATGCGCTGGCGACATCGGGGCTGACCCAGAACGCCGGCTTCGTGGGCATCACCGGCGCCTTCCGGCTGAACCGCGACGGCACGAACGAGCGCGCCCTGGCCGTCGCCACCGTCGTGGACAAGCAGATCCGAATCCTGTCCCCCGCTCCCAGCAGCTTCAGCGGCGCCGGGTTCTGATCTTGGCGCAACGTTCCGGCGAGGCCCTGCCGCAAAACGCCTCGGCCCCGCCCGAGGCGCATTCGCTGTTCGATGCGGAAAACTTCCTGCCACGGCTGACCCAGGCGCTGGAGGGGGCCGACAGCCCGCGCGAGATCCGCCAGCGCGCGGTCGCCCTGCTGTCCGAGGCCCGCACCGCCGCCATGGCCGATATCGTCGCGGCCTTCCAGTCCCATCCCCGCGCCGCGCGCGAGACGGTGCGCGCCATCGCCAGCCTGACCGACGCCACCGTCGCCGCGATCCATCATGTCGCCACGACCGTCCTGCACCCCCAGTTGAACCCCACCAATGCCGAGCGGATCACGATCCTGGCGATCGGCGGCTATGGCCGGGCCGAGATGGCACCGCAATCCGATGTGGACCTGCTGTTCCTGACCCCCTGGAAGGTCAGCGGCTGGGCCGAAAGCGTCGTGGAATCGATGCTCTACATGTTGTGGGACCTGAAGCTGAAGATCGGCCAGGCCACCCGCTCGATCGACGACTGCATCCGGCTGGCGACGGGCGACATCACCATCCGCACCAGCCTGCTGGAGCACCGGCTGATCTGCGGCCATGCCGACACGGCCGAGGTGCTGCGCCAACGCATCTGGGCCGAACTGTTCGACAGCACCGTCCCCGAATTCATCGAAGCCAAGCTGGCCGAGCGTGCCGAGCGCCACCGCCGCCAGGGCGGCCAGCGTTACGTCCTTGAGCCGAACGTCAAGGAGGGCAAGGGGGGCTTGCGCGACCTGCAAACCCTCTACTGGATCGCGAAATACATCCACCGGGTGGATCGCGCGGCGGAACTGGTGGACCTGGGCTTCTTCACCAAGGAAGAGCACCTGACATTCTGGCAGGCCGAGGATTTCCTCTGGGCCGTGCGCTGCCATCTGCATCTTCTGACCGGGCGGCCCTCGGATCAGTTGACCTTCGACATGCAGGTCGAGGTCGCCCAGGCCATGGGCTATCGCGACCAAGGCGGGCGCCGCGCGGTCGAGATCTTCATGCAGGACTATTTCCTGCACGCCACCCGTGTCGGCGAATTGACCCGCGTGTTCCTGGTCGCGCTTGAGGCCCGCCATCTTTACAAGGCGCCGATCCTGGGCAGCCTTTTTACCCGAAGAAAACGCGTCCGGCCCGGCTTCACCATCGAGCGCGGGCGGCTGAACTATGCCGACGAAGCGGCGTTCCTGTCCGATCCGCTGAATATCCTGCGCCTGTTCGAAGAGGCGCTGCGCAGCCAGTTTCTGCTGCATCCAGATGCCATGCGCACGGTCGCGGCCAATCTGGACATGATCGACGACCGGGTGCGCCAGGACCCCGAGGCGGTGCGGATCTTCCTGGACCTGCTTTTGAAGCACGGCAACCCCGAACGCTCACTGCGGCGGATGAACGAGCTGGGCCTGCTGGGCGCCTTCATCCCCGAATTCGCACCCATCGTCGCGATGATGCAGTTCAACCTGTATCACCATTTCACCGTCGACGAGCATTCCATCCAATGCGTGGCCGCGCTTTCCGCCATCGAGCGGGGCGAGAAAATCGAGGATCTGCCCACCGTCACCCGGATCATGAGCGGCAAGATCAACCGCCGCGTCATCTATCTGGCGGTGCTGTTTCACGACATCGGCAAGGGCCGGGCCGAGGATCATTCGATCCTGGGCGCGCGGCTGGCGCGGCGCATCTGCACGCGCTTTCGCCTGCCCACCGAAGAGATCGAGACCATCGAATGGCTGATCCGCAACCACCTGCTGATGTCGGACGTGGCGCAAAAGCGCGACATCGCCGATCCGCGCACGCTGCGCGATTTCGCCAAGCTGGTAAAGACGACACGGCGGCTGGACCTGCTGGCAGTGCTGACGGTCTGCGACATTCGCGGCGTCGGTCCCGGCACCTGGAACAACTGGAAGGCCGTGCTGCTGCGCCGCCTTCACGGCGAGACCGAGCGGGCGCTGAAGAACGGGCTTGAGGAGCTGAACCGCGACAAGCGCATGGGCGAGGCCAAGCGTTCGCTGCGCCATGCGCTTGTCGCGCGGGGCTGGGACGCCAAGGTGATCAAGGCGGAACTGGCGCGCCATTACGACAGCTATTGGCCGGGCCTGTCGACCGAGACGCAATCGGTCTTTGCGGACCTGCTGCGCGGCCTTGGCGATGACGAGATCCGCATAGACCTGCATCCCGACACCGCCCGCGACGCCACCCGCGCGGTCTTCGCGCTGGCCGACCATCCGGGGATCTTCTCGCGCCTGGCCGGGGCCTTGGCGCTGGTCGGCGCGAATATCGTCGATGCGCGCACCTATACGACCAAGGACGGCTTCGCCACGGCGGTGTTCTGGCTGCAAGACGGCGACGGGCGGCCCTATGCCTCGGAACGCCTGCCCCGCCTGCTGAAGATGATCGAGAAGACGCTGAAGGGCGAGATCGTCCCGCGCGAGGCCCTGGCCGGCCGCGACAAGCCCAGGAAGCGCGAATCCGCCTTCCGCTTCCCGACGCATATCACCTTCGACAACGAGGCGTCCGACGTTTATACCGTGGTCGAGGTCGATACCCGCGACCGTCCCGGCCTGCTTTACGACCTGACCCGCACCCTGGCCGAGAACCATATCCAGATCGCCAGCGCCGTGATCGCCACCTTCGGCGCGCAGGTGGTGGACAGTTTCTACGTCAAGGACATGTTCGGGCTGAAGCTGCATCAGCCGCAAAAGCGCGATGCGCTGCGAAAGAAGCTTGAAAAGGCCATCAAGGACGGGACAGAACGCGCCGAAAAGGCCGAGCGCCCTTTGGGCGGGGCGTTCTGAGGGACCGATATGCAACCGATAAGACTGATCCGCGGCTTTTTGTCGGTGGGGGCCTGGACGCTTGCCAGCCGCGTCGTGGGCTTTATCCGCGACGTGTTGATCGCGGCCTATCTGGGCGCGGGACCAGTGGCCGAAGCCTATAACGTCGCCTTCCGCCTGCCGAACATGTTCCGCCGCTTCTTCGCCGAGGGCGCGTTCAACACCGCCTTCGTGCCGATGTTCGCCAAGCGCCTGGAGGCTGGCGAAGACCCGCGCGGCTTCGCCGAAGAGGCGTTCTCGGGCCTGTTCACGGTGGTCCTGGTCGTCTCGGTCATCGCCCATTTCGCGATGCCCTGGCTGGTCTTCGCGCTGGCGGCGGGCTTCGTCGGGGACGCGCGCTTCGACATGGCCGTGACCTATGGCCGGATCTGCTTTCCCTATATCCTGTTCATCTCGCTGACGGCGCTGCTGTCGGGGCTGCTGAACGCGGGCGGGCGGTTCATGGCGGCGGCGGCGGCGCCGGTGCTGATGAACCTGATCCTGATCGCGGCCATGCTGCTGGCCGACCTGAACGGCTGGGACATGGGCGGCGCCATGGCCTGGTCCACGCCGCTCTCGGGCCTGGCGCAATTCGCCACGGTCTGGTGGGCGGCCCGGCGCATGGGCTTTGCGCTGCGCCTGCGCCTGCCGCGCCTGTCGCCCGACATGAAGCGGCTTCTGGCGGTCGCGGCGCCCTCGGTGCTGGCGGGGGGCGTGGTGCAGGTGAACCTGATCGTCGGCCAGCAGGTCGGCTCGTTCTTCGAGGGCGCGGTGGCCTGGCTGACCTATGCCGACCGGCTGTATCAACTGCCCTTGGGCGTCGTCGGCATCGCCATCGGCATCGTGCTTCTGCCCGACATCTCGCGCCGGCTGAAGGCCAAGGACATCGCGGGCGGGCGCCACGCCTATAACCGCGCGACCGAATTCGCCCTGTTCCTGACGGTGCCGGCGGCGGTGGCGCTGACGGTCGCCGCCTATCCGGTGATCTCGGTGCTGTTCCAGCGCAGGGCCTTCCTGGAAAGCGATGTCGGCCCGACGGCGCTGGCGCTGGCGATCTATGGTATCGGCCTGCCCGCCTTCGTCCTGCAAAAGGTGCTGCAACCGCTGTATTTCGCGCGCGAGGACACGCGCAGCCCGTTCCGCTTCGCGATCTGGTCGATGGTGGTCAATGCGGCGCTGGCCCTGGGCCTGGCGCCGGTCATCGGCTTTTCGGCAGCGGCGCTTGGCACCACGGTCGCCGGTTGGACCATGGCCTGGCAATTGTGGCGCGGCACCCGCGTCTATGGAGAGGCGGCCGAGTTCGACGGCCGGCTGCGCCACCGCCTGCCCCGCATCCTCGCGGCCTCGGCGGTGATGGGCGTGGCGCTGTGGGCCGTCATGCTGGCCTTGGGCGACAGCCTTTATCAGCCCGGCACCCGCTATCTGGCGCTGCTGGCGCTGGTGATCGCCGGCGCCGTCTGTTACGGCGCGGCGCTGGTCGCGATGGGGGGCTTGCGGCTTGCTGATCTGCGCGCCGGCTTCAGCCGCCGGCGCTGACAGCTTAACGCTGGCGGATCTGGCGCATCACCCGCGCCACGCCGCCGGGAACCACCACGAAGGACAGCAGGAAGCCCACGGCAAAGCCCGCCACCTCGGCGATCCAGGTGGTGTTGCCCGACTGGAACAGCAGGCCGAAGACCAGTTGAAAGGCCAAAAGCATCCCGATCATGGTGAAGGCCCGCATCCGGTTCGCGTTCTCTTGCCCCAGCCGGGTCCAGATCAGGAAGGTGAAGGCGCCGACCAGCCCATAAACCGCCGGATAGCCTCCGATCAGGGGCTGAAAGCGGAATTGCGGCAGCAGCCCGACCACCAGCGTATAGACCAGCGCCCCGCCGATGGCCGAGCCGAAGAACAGCACGATCACCGCCCAGGGCCGGAACTGGCTGGCCACCATATTCCCCAAGGCCAGGCAGAAGACGATGACGAACAACGCATGCATCGCCGACAAATGCACGAAGGAATAGGTCAGGATGCGCCAGCTTTCGTCCAGCAGGAACAGCTTCATCTGCCACAGCCGCAAGACCAGCTCGGGAATATAGGCCGTGCGCTCGACCGCGACCTGGCGCATGGCAAGGCCCGCGCCGGGGCCGCCGCCACCGGCAAAGCCCAGTTGCGCCAGGCCGAACACGGCCTCGCAGGCGATCATCGGCAGGACCAGCGCCCAGACCACGGCAGGCACCGGGTTCAGGGGCGATTCGTTGTAACCGGGGCGCATGCGGGCCTCCTTTCCGGGCTGCGGTCAAGATGCGGGGGCGGTTGCGCCCGCGCGGGCCAAGGGGTAAGCCAGCGACCGGGATTTTCCAAGCAGGTAGTGCCATGACCACGAGCTTCGCCAAGCGCATCTTCTCCGGTATCCAGCCCTCGGGCGGGCTGACGCTGGGGAATTACCTGGGCGCGTTGAAACGTTTCGCGGAATATCAGGGGCAAGGAGCCGAGACGATCTATTGCGCCGTGGACCTGCACGCGATCACCGTCTGGCAAGAACCCGAGAAGCTGCGCCACAACACGCGCGAGGTCGCGGCGGCCTTCATGGCCTCGGGCGTGGACCCCGAGGTCTCGATCCTGTTCAACCAAAGCCAGGTCAGCCAGCACGCCGAACTGGCCTGGCTGTTCAACACCGTCGCACGCGTGGGCTGGATGTATCGGATGACCCAGTTCAAGGACAAGGCCGGCAAGAACAGCGAGAATTCGTCGCTGGGCCTCTTGGCCTATCCCTCGCTGATGGCGGCCGACATCCTGGCCTATCACGCGACGGCGGTGCCGGTGGGCGAGGATCAGAAGCAGCACCTGGAACTGACCCGCGACATCGCGGCCAAGTTCAACCACGATTACGGCACAGATTTCTTCCCGATCACCGAACCGCTGATCGAAGGCACCGCCACCCGCGTCATGTCCCTGCGCGACGGCAGCAAGAAAATGTCGAAATCCGACCCCTCGGACGCGGCGCGCATCAACCTGACCGACGATGCCGACACCATCGCGCAGAAGATCCGCAGGGCGCGCACCGATGCCGATCCCCTGCCCGGCGGCATGGACGGCCTGAAGGACCGCCCCGAGGCGAAGAACCTGGTCAATATCTATGCCGCCCTGTCGGGCGAGACCGGCGATCAGGTGCTGGCGCGGTTCGAGGGTCAGGGCTTCGGCGCCTTCAAGCCGGCGCTGGCCGAGGTCGCGGTCGAGGTCCTGGCACCGATCACGGCGCGCATGACCCAGTTCATGGCCGACCCGGCCGAGATCGACCGCATCCTGGGACGCGGCGCGGATCAGGCGGCGGCCATCGCCCAGCCAATCGTCGAAAAGACGAAGCAGATCATGGGTATGATCCGCTCGCGCTGAGGGGCATAAACATCAACTCTTTCCGCATGGGACATGCTAGGCTTGCCCCATGCGAGCACGGAATTCAAAATGACGGATCCCCTGTCCCGGCGGCTTGACGCGCGCCCCTGGCTTCTGGCGGACGGCGCGACCGGGACGAACCTTTACAATATGGGGCTGCCCCCCGGCCAGCCGCCCGATCTGTGGTGCGAGAGCCATCCCGACCGGGTGCGCGCGCTGCATCTTCGGATGATCGAGGCGGGCGCGGACCTGATCCTGACCAACAGCTTCGGCGCCAATGCCAGCCGCCTGCGCCTTGCCGGTGCCGAGGGGCGCGTGGCGGAACTGAACCGCACCGCCGCCCGCCTTGCGCGCGAGGCCGCGGCCCAGGCCGGCCGCGACGTGCTGGTCGCCGGCTCGATGGGTCCGACGGGCGAGATCATGGCCCCCATGGGCCGCCTGACCGAGGCCGAGGCGACGCGGCTGTTCACCGAACAGGCCCTGGCCCTGAAACAGGGCGGCGCGGACCTTCTATGGGTCGAGACGATCAGCGCCATCGAAGAGATGCGCGCCGCCGCCCGCGCCGCCCAGACCGCCGAAATGCCCTGGTGCGGCATGATGAGCTTTGAGCCGGGCGGGCGCAGCGTGATGGGCGTCAGCCCGATGCAGCTTGCCGGGCTGATCGACCGCCTGCCCCATGCCCCCATGGCTTACGGTGCGAATTGCGGCACCGGCCCGGCGGAACTGCTGCTGGCGGTCTCGGGCTTTTCGGCGGCGGGCTGCGAGCGGGCGCTGATCGCCAAGCCGAATGCCGGCGTGCCGCGCTATCAGGATGGAGGGCTGGTCTATGACGCCACGCCCGAGGTGATGGCGGAATTCGCGGTCCTCGCGCGCGATCTGGGCGTGCGCATCATCGGCGGCTGCTGCGGCACGACCCCCGCGCATCTGGCCGCCATGCGCGCCGCGCTTGAAAGCCGCCCCAGGGGGCCGCGCCCGACGCCGGATGTGATATCCGCCCGAATCGGCGCGCTGATGGCCGAGCGTTAGAACAGGCTCAACTGGTCGCCCGCACGCGGCGGTGGTGAAAACAGGCTGCAATCCAGGATCGGAGAAGGCCCGTCCAGCCCCAGCCGCCTGCGGGCCAGGCGAAAGCGTTGCAACAGCAGATCGGCCTCGTGCCCCTGACCCCGCATGCGGCTGCCGAAGCGCGGATCATTGTCCCTCCCGCCCCGCATCGCCTGGATGCGCGCCATTACATGCGCCGCCTTGCCGGGGTGATGGCGGTCCAGCCAGTCGCGAAACAGCGGTGCGACCTCAAGCGGCAGGCGGATCGGGATCATGCTGGCATTCGTCGCCCCGGCATCGCGGGCGGCGGTCAGGATCCGCTCGATCTCATGCTCGTTCAGGACCGGGATCATGGGGGCGGCCATGACACGCACCGGCACGCCGGCCTTGGCCAGCGCCTCGATCATGTGCAGCCGGGTCGCGGGGGTCGGCGCGCGCGGCTCCATCGCGCGGGACAGGTCTGGGTCCAGCGTCGTGACCGAGACCCCCATCAGCACCAGCCGCCGCCGCGCCAGCCTGCCCAGCAGATCCAGGTCGCGCAGCACGGTGGCACCGCGCGTCACCAGGCTAAGCGGATGGTTCCAGTCGGACAGCACCTCAAGGCAGCCGCGCATGATCCCCAGCTTCGCCTCGGCCGGCTGATAGGGATCGGTATTGGTGCCGAAGGCGATGGGCGCGACCGCGTAGCCCTTGCGCCCGATCTCGGCGGCCAGAAGCTGGGGCGCGTTCGGCTTGGCGGTGATGCGGGTTTCGAAGTCCAGGCCCGGCGACAGGCCCAGATAGGCGTGGCTGGGCCGCGCGAAGCAATAGATGCAGCCATGCTCGCAGCCGCGATAGGGGTTCACCGAGCGGTCGAACGGGATATCCGGCGAGGTGTTGCGGCTGATGATCGAGCGCGCCCGCTCGGTCGCGATCTCGGTGCGCAGCAGCACCTGCTCCTCGGGGATGTCCCAGCCGTCATGCTCGCTCCGCCGGGTCTGGGTGTCGAAACGCACATCGGGGCGGCTCGCGGCACCGCGCGCGCGCAGAAGTTCGTCAGGATCGCGAGGCGGCAGGGTCATGCCGCCAGATTAGCGCAGCGGAAAGAACATTTCAAGAACATGCCAAGTCGCGATGCAACCGAATGCCGCGATCCGGGGTTCATTTACCGAAAGGGCAAATCAGCCTTGGGATTCGCGACAGATCCACGCATAGTCACTTGCAAGGAGGATGACATGCCATTGCCGCATTTTTTGTTCCTGATCCTGGCCGTGGTCCTGGCCGCCGGCCTGACCATCTGGGCCGCAAGCGCCGTCGGCATCCCGCTTTTCGTCCTGGCCCTGGCCGCGTTGATGGCGGCGGCGATCGCGCATCTGGCCTGGCGCGAGGATCACTAGCACAGGGCCTCTTCGATCCACTCGGTCATTGCCGCGACGGCTGCGATGACCGAGAGGCGGTTCTTGAAGATGCGGAAGCGTGCTTGGGGATTTGCCCCAGGAGCCGCCATTGATTTTCAAATCCAGAAGGCGACGGATAGGGCCACGGCCGAAAGAAAGCCTTGGTGCATCGGCTGAAACCAAACTCCAAGGCGCGACGGTATTGGACGCCGCCAGCACCGCCACCGGCATCGCCCACGCCCGAGGCCCCGTAACGGCCGAACACATCTCCGGCCTGCGCCGCGAAGCCGAAAGCAAGCCGCAGCCCGCCCGAAGAACAAAGCCGCGATCCTGAGCCCACCGCCGGGCCATGGCTCGGCCATGCGCGGCTATCGCAATGGCAAGTTCACTCGCATCTGATCGTCCCGACCCCCTCGATGCGCGTCATCAGATTCGGCAAGCACCTCCGCAAGATGAACACTCGCGAGACAACCCAACGCCGCCCTACATTGCGCATGACCGCTGGATTTTCCGTATCGCACCCCTGTAGCATGGCGCTTGCGCTAACAAGAGGAGAGTAGTGTGCCCCCCGTCGAGCCCATGCACGGCACCTTCGTGCTGTTAACCATCGCCGCAGCGTCTGTTCTGCTGCTGCTGGTGCTGATCATGCGATTCAAGCTTCATGCTTTCATCGCCCTGGTCCTTGTCAGCCTCATCACTGCCCTGGTCGCGGGGATTCCTCTGGTCAAAATCGTGCCCACGCTGCTTGAAGGTTTTGGCGGCACATTGGCGACGGTGGCGCTGCTGGTGGGCTTCGGGGCCATGATCGGGCGGCTTCTTGAGGTCACGGGCGGCGCGCAGGTGCTGGCTGACCGGCTGATCAACCAGTTCGGCGAACATCGCGCGCCCCTTGCCCTGGGCGTCGCGTCGCTGATGTTCGGCTTTCCGATCTTCTTCGATGCGGGCCTTGTGGTAATGCTGCCCATCATCTTCAGCGTGGCGCTGCGCTTCGGCGGCTCGGTCCTGCGCTATGCGCTGCCGGCGGCGGGGGCCTTCGCGGTCATGCACGCCTTCGTGCCGCCCCATCCCGGCCCAGTCGCGGCGGGCGACCTTCTGGGCGCCGATATCGGCCTTCTGCTGATCGTGGGCATCGTCCTTGCCCTGCCGACCTGGTATCTGGGCGGCTATCTTTTCGGGCTTTGGGCCGGGCACAAGTTCGAGCTTCCGGTGAAACAGGTGCTGGGCATGGATGCCGGGCGGCATATGGACGGCACGGCCCCCAGCTTCGGCGCGGTGCTGCTGATCCTGCTGCTGCCGCTGGCCCTGATCTGCCTGAACACAAGCATTTCGACCCTTGTGACGACCGGCCATATCGACGGCGGCCACTTGATCGTCAGCCTGCTGAAAACCGTAGGCCAGACGCCGGTGGCATTGCTGATCACGCTGCTGGTCGCGATCTTCACCCTGGGCAAGGGCCGCACGCGCTCGGATATCGAGCGGATCACCGATCAGGCCCTGGGGCCGATCTGCGCCATCATCCTGGTCACGGGGGCGGGCGGCATGTTCGGGGGCGTGCTGCGCGCCAGCGGCATCGGACAGGCGCTGGCGGGCAGCCTTGAGGCGGTGGGCATGCCGCTGATCTTCGCGGCCTTCGTCATCTCGACCGCGCTGCGCGTGGCGCAAGGCTCGGCCACGGTGGCACTGACCACAACGGCGGGCCTGATCGCGCCAACCGTCGCCGCGACCCAGGGCCTTAGCCAGTTCGACCTGTGCTTTCTGGTCATCGCCATCGCCAGCGGGGCCACCGTGCTGAGCCATGTCAACGATTCGGGCTTTTGGCTGGTCGGGCGTTTCCTGCACATGGACGAAAAGCTGACCTTCAAGACCTGGACCGTGATGGAGACGCTGCTGGGCACCATCGGCTTCGGCTTCGCGCTGCTGGGATGGTGGCTGCTATGAGCGGATTGCAGCATATCGTGGTGATGGGCGTCTCGGGCGCGGGGAAAAGCACCACCGGCGCGGCCCTGGCCCAGCATCTGGGCTGGCCCTTCGTCGAAGGCGACAGCTTTCACCCCGCGTCCAATGTCCAGAAGATGGCTGCCGGCCATCCCCTGGACGATGCCGACCGCGAGCCCTGGCTGAAGGCGCTGGCGGTCGAGATCGGGCGCTTCGAGGCGCTGGGTCAATGCGCGATCATCGGCTGCTCTTCGCTGAAGCGGCGCTATCGCGACATTCTGCGCCAGGGCGCGCCGCGCGTGCGCTTCCTGCATGTCCATGGCTCCGAGGCACTGCTGACAGAGCGCCTGGGCAATCGCGCCGGGCATTTCTTTCCGCCGCAGCTTCTGGCCTCGCAATTGGCGACGCTGGAGCCTTTGCAGCCCGACGAGGACGGCGTGGTGGTGGACCTGGCCCTGACGGTCGATGAGCAGGTCAAGCAGGCGCTGCGCCTGCTGGGGCTGGAATAACGCGCGGCCCTTCGGGGCCGTGACGTAGCGTCATTCGGGTTTCCTTCCTGGCGCGGTGCCCTCAGACTGGGCGTCGCTGCATTGCGGCATGCGCCACTGAAAGGGGAAACGATGGCACTGACGGGGATTCTGGCTTCGCTGGGCCTGCTGATGTATCTGGCCTATCGCGGGATCAACGTGCTGATCCTGGCGCCTCTGATGGCGCTTCTGGCGGTGCTCGCCTCGGGTGATCTGCCTATCCTGGCCAGCTATACCCAGGTCTTCATGACCGCCCTGGGCGGCTATGTGATCACATATTTCCCGCTTTTCCTGCTGGGGGCGATCTTCGGCAAGCTGATGGCCGACAGCGGCGCCGCGCGCGTCATCGCCGAGCGCATCGTCGAGGGCCTGGGCGCGCATCGCGCGATCCTGGCGGTGGTGCTGGCCTGCGGTGTGCTGACCTATGGCGGGGTCTCGCTTTTCGTGGTGGCCTTCGCGATATATCCCATCGCGAACGCGCTGTTCCGACGCGCCGATATTCCCAAGCGCCTGCTGCCCGCGACCATCGCGCTGGGGGCCTTCACCTTTACCATGACCGCCTTTCCGGGCACGCCGGCGATCCAGAACGCGATCCCGATGCCCTATTTCGGCACCAATGTCTTTGCCGCGCCGGTGCTGGGCACGCTGGCCGGGCTGATCATGCTGTTCGGGGGGCTGGCCTGGCTGAACCGCCGCGCCGCCGGAGCCGCCGCCAGGGGCGAGGGTTATGGCGATCACAAGCCCACCGCCGCAGATGGCAGCCTGGCCGAGGACGCGGATCTGCCGGGCCTGGGCGTGGCGCTGGCGCCGGTGGTCGCGGTGATCGCGCTGAATGCGGGCTTTACCTATCTGGTCGTGCCGCGGATGCAGGCCGCCTATCTGGCCGATCCGCGCTATGGCGCGACCCAGCTTTCCAGCGTGGCGGGGATCTGGGCGATCATCGTGGCACTGACGCTCTCGATCTTGCTGGCGGCGGCACTGAACTGGCGCCGCTTCACCGACGTGAAGGAAACGGTGAACGCCGGGACGATGGGCGCGCTGCTGCCGATCTTCAACACCGCGTCCGAGGTCGGCTATGGCGCGGTGATCGCCTCGCTCCCCGCCTTCATGCTCATCCGCGATGCGGTGCTGGGGGTGTTTCCGGGCAATCCGCTGGCCTCGCTGGCGGTGGCGGTGAACGTGCTGGCGGGGGTCACCGGCTCGGCCTCGGGCGGCATGTCCATCGCGCTTGAGGCGCTGGGGCCGCAATTCGCCGAGATGGCACGCGCGCAGGGGATCAGCATGGAACTGATGCACCGCGTCACGGCGATGTCCTCGGGCGGGTTCGACGCCCTGCCCCATAATGGCGCGGTGATCACGCTGCTGGCGATCACGGGCATGACCCATCGCAAGAGCTATGGCGACATCTTCGCCGCGACGGTCCTGATCCCGGTCGCGGCGACGGTGCTGGTAATTGCCATTGGTTCAATTGCTTGAACGTATTTCCTAGACGGTATCCAGGTAAAGCTCGATGGTTTCGTCATCCGAAAGCTCGGCCATGTAGTGCAATTCCTGGCGCTTGGTCATGACAAGGTTTTCGATCAGATGGGCGGGAAGGATGCGGCGGATCTGGGGGCAGCTTTCAAAAGCGTCGATCGCCGCGCCCCAGCTTCCGGGCAATTGCTCAAGCCCCTGCTCATAGGCATTGCCCTGGATCGGCGGCGGGGGTTCCAGCCGGTCCTCAAGCCCGTTCAACGCGGCGCCCAGGATGGCCGCGACGGTCAGATAGGGGTTCACGTCGCCCCCGGCCACGCGATGCTCGATCCGGCGCGCCTTCGGCCCCGAGGAAGGGATGCGGATGGCCGAGGTGCGGTTCTCATAGGCCCAGCCGATCCCGGTGGGCGCATGGGCATTCGGCACCAGCCGATCATAGCTGTTCTCATGCGGAGCGAATAGCAGGGTCGAGCCGGGCATGGCCGCAAGGCAGCCCGCCACGGCATGGCGCAGGCGTTCGGACCCCTCCTCGCCGCCATTGTCGAAGATGTTGTTGCCGTGCAGATCCAGGATCGAGAAATGCATATGCATCCCCGAACCGTTCCAAAGCTCATAAGGCTTGGCCATGAACGAGCCGGCGAAGCCGTATTGCCGCGCCAACCCCTTGACCAGAAGCTTGAAAAGCCAACTGTCGTCGGCGGCCTTCAGGGGATCGGCCTGATGCATCAGGTTGATTTCGAACTGGCCCGGCGCGGCTTCGGAAATGGCGGTGTCGGCGGGAATGTCCATCGCCTCGCAAGCGTCGTAAAGCGAGGTGAAAAAGCGGTCGAAGGCGTCCAGGGCACGCAGGCTGAGCGTCTCGGCCCCGGTGCGGCGCTTGCCCGAGCGGGGGCTGGGCGGCACGCGCAACTGGCCGCCTGAATCGTCGATCAGGAAGAATTCCAGCTCGGTCGCGACGACCGGGATCAGGCCCGCCGCCTTGTAGCGTTCCACCACGCGGGCCAGCGCCTGGCGCGGATCGCCGTCATAGGGCCGCCCGTCCGAATGGAACATCCATAGCGGCAGCAGGCCCGTGGGTGCCTCAAGCCAGGGCATGGGCATGAAGCCGCGCTCGGTCGGCAGCAGCAGCCCGTCCGGGTCGCCGGATTGAAAGACCAGGGGGCTGTCGTCCACATCCTCGCCCCAGATGTCCATGTTGAGGACCGAGAAGGGGAATTTCGTCCCCTCGGTCATCAGTTTGTCGGCGAAACGGGCCGGGATGCGCTTGCCGCGCGGCTGGCCGTTCAGATCGGCGGCGGCCACGCGGATGGTCTTAACTTCGGGATGCTCGCGCAACCAGTCCATGGATTACCTGACGAGAAGGGGCCTGTAGCGGATCTTGCGCACCGCGCCGGGCATGTGGCGGTTCAGCCGCCGGTTGACGACCCCGAAAAGCGCGATCACGCACAGGGTCAGAAGGATGAAATAGCCGCCGACGATGGGATAGGCGACGAAGGGGTTGAAGGTCTTGTCCGCGAAATAGCTGGCGTAATACAGCGCATCGCCCTGTTGCTGAAAGGCGGGGAAGCTGGCGAAGAAAACCAGCGTCGTCGCATGCAGCAGGAAGATCGCCTCATTGGTATAGGCCGGCCAGGCAAGCCGCATGGCGGTGGGCCAGACCACGCGGCGATATCGGGTCCAGCCGGTCAGTCCGTAGGCGTCGGCGGCCTCAAGCTCTCCCTTCGGGACGTTGCGCAGCGCGCCATAGAAGATCTCGGCCGAATAAGCGGCCGTGTTCAGCGTCAGCACGAACAGCGCACCGGCCCAGGCCCGCGTCATCCAGCTTGTCTGGATGGTGATGCCGAAGATGTCGATACCCGCGCGGGGCAGATGCACCAGCGTCTCATAGGCGATGAAGAACTGGATAAAGAGCGGGCTGCCCCGGAACAGAAAGATGAACCATTGCGCGGGCTTGCGCAGCAACGGATTGGGGCTGAGCCTGGCCAGCGCCAGGGCATTGGCCAGGAAAAAGCCCAAAAACAGCGCCAGCGCCGCGAAATAGACGTTCCAGATCAAACCCGAGCCGATCAGCACCATCTGTTCGCACAGGGGGTAATCACCACGCGGCAGCAGACGCTCGCCCAGGCCGATGGCGCGCAGGCCGTAATCATGCAGGCTTTGCAGGCATTGGCTCATGTCGCGGCCTTTCGCATCGCTTCGCCCGCCAGCGTCGCCTGCCCCGAGGACAGCCGGAGGCGCACCCGGTCAAGGACTTTTTCCGAACCCCAGGTCATCAGCAGGTAAAAGATCATGATCCCCAGGAAGTAATAAAGCCGCCAGTCGGGATGGGGATAGGCATAGGTGCTGGTCTTGGCGCCGCCCAGTTCGCGCGCCCAGTAGACGATATCCTCGACGCCCAGGACGAAAAGCAGGGGCGTCGCCTTGATCAGGATCATCCATAGATTGGCGAGACCTGGCAGGGCATAGCTCCACATCTGCGGGATCAGGACGCGGCGGATGACCTGGCGCGAGTTCATGCCGTAAGCCTCGGCGGTCTCTAGCTGCGCCTTGGGCACCGCATTCATCGCGCCCGCCAGAACATTCGCCGCGAAGGCACCGAAGACGACCGCGAAGGCGGTCACCGCAAGCGCGATGCCATAGCCCTGATGCACCCATTCCGGCGCGGTCGAAAGCGGCAGCTTGGCCGCCGGGCAGACGACGAAATCATTGCCCTGGCGGATCGGCACGGTCGGGTCGCAATAGACCTTGGCGCGCAGGTATTCCAGGCCCTGATCCAGCGCGATCGGCACGAAAAGGAAGAAGACGATATCCGGCACCCCGCGCACCATCGAGGTATATGCCTTGCCCAGCAGCCGCAGCGGCGCGAAACGCGCGCGCGAGGCCAGCGCGCCGCCAAAGCCGAACAGCAGCGCCACCGGCGCGGTGATCGCCAGCAACGCCAGCACCGTGCCGAAGGACATATAGAACAGCATGTGCTTGCCCGAGGTCAGGTAGCACAAAAGCCAGGACAGCCCTTCCAGGGACTTGGGATCGGCGCAGCTTGCCAGCATGGGGCACTCCTCAGGCGCGTCTGGTCCGGGCCGGCGGGACAGGCCGCGCGACCGGGCGCGCAGCCGTCTCGACAGGGCGCAGGATCAGAATTGCAGGGCCTTGTCGCCGAACCATTTCTTCATCATCGCGTTCAGCGAGCCGTCATCCTTCATCGACTTGATGGCGGCGTTGAACTTTTCCTTAAGCGCGGTGTCGGACTTGCGCAGGCCCATGCCGATGCCTTCGCCCAGTTGCACGGTGTCATGGCCGTCGACCCAGACCAGTTCGCCGTTCGATTCCTCGACCGTATCGCGCAGGAAGTCCTTGTCGGCGAAAACCGCGTCCGCCTCGCCGTTGCGGACGGCGGCGATGGTTTCGTCGGCGGTGGGGAATTCCAGCAGCGTCGCGCCGGTCTCGGCCACATGGCTGGCCTGGATGGTGCTGGTCTGGGCCGAGATCACGCCGTTGATGTCGGCATCTGGCTTCAGCGCCACATAGGCCGAGGGCATCGCAGGGGTATAGGGATCGGTGAAGTCGATCGCCTTCTTGCGTTCCTCGTTGATGTTCATGCCCGCCATGATCGTGTCATAGTTCGAGCTGACGAGGTTGGGGATGATCGAATCCCAGTCGTTCTTGACCCAGGTGCATTCCAGCGCCGCGCGCTTGCACAATTCGTTGCCCAGATCGATCTCGAACCCGTCCAGCTTGCCCTGGTCGTTCACGAAATTGTAGGGGGGATATCCGCCCTCGGACGCCATGCGCACGATCTGGGCCATGCCCATCCCCGCCGTCAGGGCAAGCGCGGCGGCTGCAAGCATGATTTTCTTCATTCGTCTCTCCTGTTGGTCGTTTTTATTTCGCCATGGTGGCGCTGAGGAACTGGCGCAGCCGCTCGGATCGAGGGGCGCCGAAAAGCTGGCTGGGCGGACCCTGTTCCTCGATCAGGCCCTTGTGAAGGAACACCACATGGTCGCTGACATCCGCCGCAAGCCGCATGTCATGGGTCACCAGCAGCATGGTGCGATGCTCGGCGGCCAGATCCTTGATGACCTTGACCACCTCCTGCTGCAATTCGGGGTCCAGCGCGCTGGTCGGCTCGTCCAGAAGCAGCGCCTTGGGCTCCATGCAAAGCGCGCGGGCGATGGCTGCGCGCTGCTGCTGGCCGCCGGAAAGCTGGCCGGGCCAGGAATCGGCCTTGTCGCCGATTCCCACCTTTTCCAACAGGGCGCGGGCACGCGGCTCGACCTCCTTGGGATCGCGCTTCAGCACCTGGACCGGCGCCTCCATGACGTTTTGCAGCACGGTCATATGGGACCACAGGTTGAACTGCTGGAACACCATCGACAGATTCGTGCGCAGCCGGGTGATCTGGGCGCGGTCGCCGGGCACGCGGGCCGGACCCGAGCCGCGCCAGGTCACGGCCTCGCCCTCGAACAGGATATCGCCTTTCTGGCTGTCCTCAAGCAGGTTGCAGCAGCGCAGAAGCGTGGACTTCCCCGAGCCGGAGGAGCCGATCAGGCTAATGACATGGCCACGCGGCGCGGTCAGGCTGACGCCCTTCAGCACCTCCAACTGGCCATAGGATTTATGCAGATCGCGGATCTCGATCACGGGCTGCAAGGCGGTGGCACTGGTGGCCAGGGGGGTGGCTTGGCTTTGGCTCATAACGCCATCTGGCGATATTTTCGTCGCCATTGCAACGCTTTCCTGCCTGACTTTACAGGCAGGGCTGCCTGTGCCGAAAGGCGCGGCAGATCAGCGTCCGGCCAGACCCATCTCATCCAGCACCCGCCGGCGCACCAGTGCGGAATCGCGGTCGTTGACGCCCAGAAGCCCCGCGATCAGGCGCATCAGGCCCTCTTCCTCGGGGGCGCGGCGGCCATCGGCATAGGCCACCTCCCAAAGCGCGGCGATCACGTCGCGGCGGTCCTCGGGCGCGATCCGCTCCTTGATCGTGCGGGTGAAGCGCACGGTGTCGGGGGCCTCGGCCTCGATCATCTCGGCGGCGGCGCGGCGCTCGGCCACCTCCTCGGGGTCAAGGGTGCCGCGCCGTGCCAGCACCGCCTCGATGCGGCGCTGTTCGGCCGGGCTGTAGCGGTCGTCGGCCCGCGCCAAGCGCACCAGAAGAGCCGCGACGGCGACTTCGGCATCCCGCGACGACAGACGATCACCCTGAGGGCTTTCCGCGAAGACGCGGCTGAGGAGATTCCGGAACATGGGACCAATCCTAGAACATTCCGCCGGGCAACTAAAGACAATAAAGCTCTTCCGGCAGGGTGGCGAGCCTTACCGGAAGGCCGGGGCGATAAAGGCATGGACGCGCCGTGGACGGGCGCGACGGGCACCGCTCATATCCGTGCCACGGGCATCATGTTCGGACAATCCGGCGACAGGACACATGCGGCAGGGCGGCGTCAGGCCGCCTCGCGGATCGGGAATTCGGCCAGGGCGGCCGCCTGATCGGGGTCCAGATCCTCGGGCCGGATCACCGAGGTGTGAATGGAAAAGACCACGGCGCCGGTCCGCGGCAGGCGGAACAGGCATTGCCGCTCGACCCGGATGAAAGGCAGGGCACCCTCGGGGGCGCGGCCCTGCTCTTCGCGGCGCGGATTGTGCAGCGGTGCGTTCGAGTGATGCGCGGTCCCCCGCAGCAGCCCCATGCCGGGCCGCACGCCGTCCATAAGCCGCTGCACGCGCCGGCCGACATCCTCGGTATATTTCGCCACGGGCTTGTGGATGCGCATCATCGGACGCATGAATTTCTGCGCCAGCGTCCAGCCCGCCGGAAAGCACAGGATGGCGCCGCCCAGGACATGCTGGCCCTCTCCCCCGGTCTCGGCGGTGCCGGGGACCATCAGGCAAAGATCCTCGGCCACCAGCCGGCCCAGGGTCAGCAGCGGCCGGTCGCGCTCGGCGGTGATCTCGGCGCCGTCCGGGCGCCCGATCATGGTGCCGACCCGATAGCCCCGCGCGGGCAGAAGCCGCATGATCCAATCGTAAAGCTCGACCGCTGCGGACATGCAGCCCGGATCCAGCCGGTGCACCGAATCGGGACTCTCGGCGATCAGCTTTTCGCGCAATCCCAACTGTTTGGAGAATGCGTCGTCCTGAACCAGCCAATCCTGCTCCATGACCGGGATGGTGCCCGGCAGGCGGCGCGTGCGCGGATCGGCCCAGGGCGCGAAGACAAGGCGTTTCTGAAGGATGTCGCTCATGCCCGCATCTTGCGCGGCGCGCGGTTGCGGGCAAGGGGGTTCGGGGCTAAAACCCCGGCAAATTCAGGAGAAACCGATGATCCCGCGCTATTCCCGCCCCGACATGGTCGCCATCTGGTCGCCCGAAACCAAATTCAGGATCTGGTATGAGATCGAGGCCCATGCCTGCGATGCCCAGGCCGATCTGGGCGTGATCCCGCGCGAAAACGCCGAAGCCGTCTGGAAGGCGCGCGACGCGGAATTCGACGTGGCCCGCATCGACGAGATCGAATCCGTCACGAAGCATGATGTCATCGCCTTCCTGACGCATCTGGCCGAGCATATCGGCAGCGACGAGGCGCGCTTCGTCCACCAGGGCATGACCTCCTCGGACGTGCTGGACACGACGCTGAACGTGCAGCTTGTCCGCGCCGCCGACATCCTTCTGGCGGATATGGACAGGGTGCTGGCCGCATTGAAGAAACGCGCCTTTGAACACAAGGATACGGTGCGCATCGGCCGCAGCCACGGCATCCATGCCGAGCCGACGACCATGGGCCTGACCTTCGCCCGCTTCTACGCCGAAATGGCCCGCGGCAAGGCCCGTCTTGAGGCCGCGCGCGAGGAAGTCGCGACCGGCGCGATTTCCGGCGCCGTCGGCACCTTCGCCAATATCGATCCGGCGGTCGAGGAACATGTCTGCGCCAAGCTGGGCCTGCGCCCCGAGCCGATCAGCACCCAGGTGATCCCGCGCGACCGCCATGCGATGTTCTTCGCCGTCCTGGGCGTAATCGCCAGCTCGATCGAGAACATCGCCATCGAGATCCGCCACATGCAGCGCACCGAGGTGCTTGAGGCCGAGGAGTTCTTCAGCCCCGGCCAAAAGGGCAGTTCGGCCATGCCGCACAAGCGCAATCCGGTGCTGACCGAAAACCTGACCGGCCTTGCCCGCCTGGTCCGCATGGCCGTGATCCCGGCGATGGAGAATGTGGCGCTGTGGCATGAACGCGACATCAGCCATTCCTCGGTCGAGCGCGGCATCGCCCCCGACGCGACCATCACCCTGGATTTCGCCCTGAACCGCCTGGCGGGCGTGATCGAGAAACTGGTCGTCTACCCCGAAAACATGTTGAAGAACATGAACAAGTTCAAGGGCCTGGTCATGTCGCAGCGGGTGCTTCTGGCGCTGACGCAAGCCGGCGTCTCGCGCGAGGATGCCTATCGCCTGGTCCAGCGCAATGCGATGAAGGTCTGGGAGCAGGGCGCCGATTTCAAGACCGAGTTGCTGGCTGACCCCGAGGTCACCGCCGCACTCGGCCCGGCCGAAATCGAGGAGAAATTCGATCTCGGCTATCACACCAAGCATGTCGACACGATCTTCGCGCGGGTATTCGGCTAAGATTTTAGACGTTAACCGGATCTTGGTCTCGACCTGACAGACTGCCCCCGACAGACATGGGAATCGGGGGCAGTTTCATGGCCATCGCGGCAATCGGCAAATCCAGCGGCCTGACGGCGAAGCAGAAGGCGGCGGTGATCGTCCGGCTGATCCTGGCCGAGGGCGAGGATGTCGATCTGGCCCGCCTGCCCGGCGCTCAACAGACTGATCTTGCCCAGGAAATGGCGCTGATGGGGCTGGTGGACCGCGACACGCGCGACGCCGTGGTGGCCGAATTCTGCGACCAGATCGAAGCGGTGGGGGTCAGCTTTCCGGGCGATATAGACGGCACGCTGGACCTGCTGGGCGGGCATCTTTCGCCCGATACCAGCGACCGGCTGCGGCGTCTGGCCGCGCTCAACGGCGATGGCGACCCCTGGGACCGCATCGCCGCGCTCTCGACGCCCCTTCTGGTCGAACTGGCCCGCACCGAAGCGATCGAGATCGCGGCGGTGATGTTCTCGAAGCTGCCCGTGCCCCGCGCGGCCGAGATATTCGCCAAGCTGGACCCCGGGCTGGCGCGCCAGATCGCCTATGCCATGTCGCTGACCGGCACCATCGAGGCGCCCGCCCTGCGCCGCATCGGCCGCGCGCTGATCCAGGCCGCCGACGCCATCCCGCGCCCGGCGCTGGATGGCAAGGCGGTGGACAAGGTGGGCGCGATCCTGAACTTTTCGCCCTCGGCCACGCGCGACAGCGTGCTGGCGGGGCTTGAGGACGACGATGCCGGTTTCGCCGGCGAGGTGCGCCGGACGATCTTCACCTTCGCCAATATCCCCGCCCGCATCGACCCCCGCGACGTGCCCCGCATCATGCGCGAGGTCGAAGGCGCGGTGATGACCCGCGCCATCGCCGGCGCGAAGGGCGCGGACGAGGCGACGGCGCGCTTCCTTCTTGACGCGATTTCTCCCCGCCTGGCCGAGACCATGCGCGAAGAGGCCCAGGCCCTCGGCAAGGTTTCGACCAGGGAGGCAGAAGAGGCGATGGATCAGGTCGTCGCCGCCATCCGCCGCATGGAGGCCGCGGGCGATCTTTTCATGATCGTGGCCGATAATGACGAGGCCAAGGACTAAGCCCGCCCGCGCCGGCGCTTGCGGCGGCAGGCCCGCTGGCCTAGCAGGGGGCGCATAACTCCGAGGACGAGGAAGGATGTCCGATGACCAACAAGATCGCCATCGCCCTGGCCCTGCTGATCCTGGCGATGTTCCTGATCGACGGGTTTTTCCTGGACGGCGCCCTGCCGGTCTTCCTGGGCAAGCGGATGGCGGAGCTGATCGAATATCTCTGCTTCTGGCGCTGACGGGCGCGCCCTGCCCCGCCCAGGGCGGGCGTCGGTGAAAGTTTTGATCCGAAAGCCCCGCCAACATTTGCATTTCCCCCGAAAGCCGGGCTATCTGCTGACCGAACATTTTCATCGGAGGAAGCCCATGGCTGTAAAGGTGGCGATCAACGGATTTGGCCGGATCGGTCGGAACGTGCTGCGCGCGATCATCGAATCGGGGCGCAATGATATCGAGGTCGTGGCGATCAACGACCTTGGCCCGGTCGAAACCAACGCGCATCTGCTGCGCTACGATTCGGTCCACGGCCGTTTCCCGGCCAAGGTGACGGTCACGGGCGACCAGATCGACGTGGGCCGCGGCCCGATCAAGGTCACGGCGATCCGCAACCCGGCCGAACTGCCATGGGGCGATATCGACGTGATCATGGAATGCACCGGCATCTTCACCTCGAAGGACAAGGTGCAGCCGCATCTTTCGACCGGCGCCAAGCGCGTGCTGATCTCGGCTCCGGGCGAGAATGCCGACAAGACCATCGTCTTCGGCGTGAACGACGACACGCTGACCAAGGATGACGTGGTCGTTTCGAACGCAAGCTGCACGACGAACTGCCTGTCCCCGGTCGCCAAGGTGCTGAACGACTCGATCGGTATCGCGCGTGGCTTCATGACCACGATCCACAGCTATACGGGCGACCAGCCGACACTGGACACCATGCACAAGGATCTGTATCGCGCCCGCGCCGCCGCGCTTTCCATGATCCCGACCTCGACCGGCGCCGCCAAGGCGGTGGGCCTGGTGCTGCCCGAACTGAAAGGCCGCCTGGATGGCGTGGCGATCCGCGTGCCGACCCCGAACGTCTCGGTCGTGGACCTGGTCTTCGAGGCTGCCCGCGACACCTCGGTCCAAGAGATCAACGACGCCATCCGCGCCGCCGCCGACGGCCCGCTGAAAGGCATCCTTGGCTATACGGACGAGCCCCTGGTCTCCTCGGACTTCAATCACGATTCGCATTCGTCGGTCTTCCACCTGGACCAGACGAAGGTGATGGAGGGCAAGCTGTGCCGCATCCTGACCTGGTATGACAATGAATGGGGCTTCTCGAACCGCATGTCCGACACGGCGGTCGCGATGGGCAAGCTGATCTGAACCCGCGCGCCCGACAAAGCTGAAAACGCGCCCCTCGGGGCGCGTTTTTCATGTCAGCCCTTGGTCAGCCCTTGGTCAGCCCTTGCGTCGCGCCAGACGGCGGACATTGGCCTTGGTGCGGCGGCGATAGGGCCGCAGTGCGGCGGCCATGACCTCATCGGCGCGGCGGCCCCGGCCAGCGGCGCGCAAGGCCGACTGGACCGCCTCGGACGCGGCATCGGCCTTTTCCAGGAACATGCGATGCGGCTCGCCCGCATCCTGATGGATCAGGCCCATCATGCCCGCAGTGCGCATCGCAATCACCATCTGCGCCTCCAGCGCCATCTGGCTGACTTGCTGCCAAAGCAGGAAGGGTGCCTGAAAGGCAGCGAAGTTCATCATTCCAAATCCCATGTAATTCCCCGTCGCCAATCCGTTGACCTAATCACATACGCATATGCATATGCAAAAGTTTTCCAAGCCATCCTTTGGGATCAGCAAACAGGTATTCCCACGCCGCAACAGTCGGTATACAGCATCCCCATGACCCAATCCATCACGATACGACGCCCCGACGACTGGCACCTGCACCTGCGCGATGGCGACATGCTGGCCGCAGTCGCATCATATTCCAGCCATTTCGGCCGCGCGATCATCATGCCGAACCTGGTGCCCCCGGTGGCCACCGGCGCGCAGGCCGCCGCCTATCGCGATCGCATCCTGACCGCCCTGGGCGGGAATGTGACGTTGCGTCTCTTGATGACGCTCTACCTGACCGAGGCGACCGATCCCGCCGATCTGGTTGCAGCGCACAGGGCCGGAATCGTGACGGCGGTGAAACTCTATCCAGCCGGGGCCACGACGAACTCAGCCTCGGGCGTGCGCGATTTCGACAAGATCCGCCCCGTGCTGGAGGCCATGGCCCAGGCCGGCATCCCGCTTTGCATGCATGGCGAAGTCACCGATCCAGCGGTGGACATCTTCGACCGCGAGGCTGTGTTCATCGACCGCGTCCTGGACCCGATCCGGCGCGCGACGCCCGGCCTGCGCGTGGTGCTGGAACATATCACCACCTCGGATGGCGTGGATTACGTCGCCAGCCAGCAGGACATGGGCGCGACGATCACCACGCATCACCTGGTCATCAACCGCAACCACATCCTGGTCGGCGGCATCCGGCCGCATTACTACTGCCTGCCGGTCGCCAAGCGCGAAAGTCATCGCCAGGCGCTGCGCCGCGCCGCGACCTCGGGCGACACGCGGTTCTTTCTGGGCACCGACTCGGCCCCGCATCCCGACCGCGCCAAGGAAGCCGCCTGCGGCTGCGCCGGCTGCTTCACCGCGCCGAACACCATGTCGATCCTGGCCCAGGTCTTCGAGGACGAGGGCGCGATGGACCGGCTCGAAGGCTTCGCCTCGCTCCACGGCCCCGCCTTCTACCGCCTGCCGGCAAACGAGGACCGCATCCGCCTGGTCAAGCGCCAGACGGTCGCCGCCTATCCCAGCCATATCCCCGTCGGCGCCGAAAAGGTCACCGTCTTCGACCCCGGCTTCCCGCTTCACTGGCATGTCGAGGACCCCGCATGAGCCTGCCCTTTCCCCCGCGCGAGGAAATTGCGCGCCTGACCGCCCGCATGCTCCTGGAGATCAAGGCCGTGCATTTCAACGCGGCGGAGCCCTATACCTATGCTTCCGGCCTCAAGGGTCCGACCTATATCGACTGCCGAAAGCTTCTCAGCTTCCCGCGCATCCGCTCTACGCTGATGGATTTCATGGCGGCGACCGTGCTGCGGGACGCGGGCTTCGACGCCTTCGATAATATCGCCGGCGGCGAGACAGCGGGCATTCCCTTCGCGGCGCTGGTCGCGGAACGCCTTGAACTGCCGATGACATATGTGCGCAAGAAGCCCAAGGGCTACGGCCGCACCGCCCGGATCGAGGGTGCGATGACCGAAGGCCAACGGGTGCTTCTGGTCGAGGACCTGACCACCGATGGCGGTTCGAAACTGAGCTTCGTCGACGCGATCCGCGAGACCGGCGCAAGCTGCGCCCATACGGCAGTGATCTTTTATTACGGCATCTTCCCCGAAACGACCCAGCGCCTGGCCGATCATGGCGTGCAGTTGCACCATCTTTGCACCTGGTGGGACGTGCTGGCCGCCGCCAAAGAACAGGGCTTTTATGACGCGGCGACTCTGGCCGAGGTCGAAAGCTTCCTGACCGATCCGCGCGCCTGGCAGGCGGCACATCCCTGAACCGGCGCGGGCACCGCCCCGCCGCGATGTCGCACGGGTATTTTTAAAACGAAGAAAGATGGGGCCCGCGCTCGGCTTTATTCTTCGTTTTCAAAATACCCATGCCGACCTGTCCACCGGAAACGCGCTCCGGATTCCGTCCACAGCTTATCCACAGCATATCCAGATGGACCCCCGCCGGCTTAAGAGGGATAAGGGCGAAGAACCCAGACCGAACCCCGGAGTGCTTGGGATGAGCGAGTTGCGCGCCGTCGAAATCAGGAAGCCCAGCGAAATCGCCGAAGCGGCCGCGAGTCAGGCCGTGCCCTTCTCGATCGAGGCCGAGCAGCAATTGCTTGGCGCTCTTCTTACCAATAACGAGGTCTATGACCACGTCTCGCGCATCATCCAGCCGCGCCATTTCTACGACCCGGTGCATCGTCGCATCTATGAGATCTGCGTCGAGCGCATCGCCAAGAACGCCCTGGCCAGCCCGGTCACGATCAAGGCCTTCATGGAGAACGATGCGGGGCTGAAGGAACTGGGCGGGCCGGCCTACCTGGCGCGGCTGGCCGGGGCGGCGATATCGTCCCATGCCGCGCGGGATTACGCGCAGATGCTGCGCGAATTCGCCTTGCGGCGCGACCTGATCACGCTGGGCCAGGATATCGCCTCGCGGGCGACCACGGTCTCGGTCAACGATTCGGCCGAGGATCAGATCAAGGAAGCCGAGCAGACGCTTTACAAGCTGGCCGAGCAGGGCGTAGCCGAGCGGGGATTCCAGAGCTTCCTTGCCGCCGTGACCGGGGCCTTGAACGCGGCCAATGCGGCATTCAGCCGGGGCGGCGGCCTTTCGGGGATCTCGACCGGGCTGATCGATCTTGACGGCAAGATGGGCGGGCTGAACCGCTCGGATCTGATCATCCTGGCGGGGCGTCCTTCGATGGGCAAGACCTCGCTGGCCACGAACATCGCCTTCAACGTCGCCAAGGTCCACAAGATGGGTGCCCTGCCCGATGGCAGCCAGGGCACCGTCGCTGGCGGTGTCGTCGGGTTCTTCAGCCTGGAGATGTCAGCCGAGCAGCTGGCCGCGCGGATCCTCTCGGAAGCGGCCGAGGTGCCGAGCGAGGCGATCCGGCGCGGCGACATGACCGAGGAAGAGTTCCGCCGCTTCGTCCAGGCGGCGCATGACCTGTCGAACTGCCCGCTTTACATCGACGACACACCGGCCCTGCCGATCAACCAACTGGCCGCACGGGCACGCAAGCTGAAGCGAACCATGGGCCTCGACGTGCTGATCGTGGACTATCTACAGCTTCTGCGCGCCGCGAGCGCCAAGGACAGCCGCGTGAACGAGGTGAGCGAGATCACCCAGGGCCTGAAGGCCATCGCCAAGGAACTGGACATTCCCGTCATCGCCCTGTCGCAGCTTTCCCGTCAGGTCGAAAACCGCGAGGACAAGCGGCCGCAGCTTTCCGACCTGCGCGAATCCGGCAGTATCGAACAGGATGCCGATATCGTCATGTTCGTCTTCCGCGAGGAATATTACCGCGAGCGCGAGAAGCCAGCCGATCATGAGCTGGACAAGATGGCGGCCTGGCAGCAGATCATGGAAGCCTGCCATGGCAAGGCCGAGGTCATTCTGGGCAAGCAGCGGCACGGCCCCATCGGCACGGTCGAATTGTCCTTCGAGGGCCGTTTCACCCGCTTCGGCAACCTGGAAAAACATCGAAGCTGGGACCCGCGGGAATAGCCGTCTGCCCCGTTGCCTTTTCCGTCGCAGCGGGTGATGAGGCGGCATGCATTCGACCTTGCCGTCCCCCGCCCGCGCACCGCATCTGCTGACGCTTGTCTCGGTCACCGGGCTGGGCGCGTTGTCGATGAACATCTTCCTGCCTTCATTGCCCGGCATGTCGCGCGACTACGGCGTCGATTACGGCATGATGCAGCTTTCCGTCTCGGGCTTTCTGGCGGTCAGCGCGGTGCTGCAACTGCTTTGCGGACCGATCAGCGACCGCTTCGGCCGCCGCCCGGTGCTGCTTGGCTCGCTGGCGATCTTTCTGGCCGCGACCGCAGGCACGCTGATTGCCCCCACGGCGGGCTGGTTTCTGTTCTTCCGCATGGTGCAGGCGGTGGTGACGACCGGCTTCGTGCTGAGCCGCGCCGTCATCCGAGACATCGTTCCGGCCGAGCGCGCGGCCAGCATGATCAGCTATGTCACCATGGGCATGTCCTTGGTGCCGATGATCGCGCCGACGCTGGGCGGCGTCCTTGACGAAAGCTTCGGCTGGAAGGCCAGCTTCACCAGCATGGCCCTTTTGGGCGCGCTGGTGCTGACCGCCTGCTGGTTCGACCTGCATGAGACCGCGCGCGGCGGCGGGGTGCCCATGCGCCAGCAGATCGCGACCTATCCGATCCTGGCGCGCTCGCAGCGCTTCTGGGGCTATGCGCTGTCGGCGACGCTCAGCGCGGGGGCGTTCTACGCCTATCTGGGCGGCGCGCCCTTTGTCGGCCGGGCGGTGCTGGGGCTGACGCCCGCACAGGTCGGCTATTGGTTCGCCGCGCCCTCGATCGGATATATGCTGGGGAATTTCATCTCGGCGCGCTGGTCCACGCGGGTCGGCATGAACCGGATGATCCTGGCCGGAGCCTTGGTCTGCACCCTGCCCCTTGCCCTGTCGCTGCTGGTCGATCTGTTCGGCGCCTTGTCGCCGCTGACCTTCTTTGGCGGGGTGGCCGCGATGGGGCTGGGCAATGGGATGCTGCTGCCCAACGCCAATGCCGGAATGATGAGTGTCCGCCCCGAGCTTGCCGGCACCGCCAGCGGGCTGGGCGGCGCCTTGTCCGTGGCCGGGGGCGCGGGCCTTGCCAGCCTTGCCGGCGCCTTCCTGGATCAAGGCAGCGGCGCCACGCCGCTTCTGATGATCATGGTCGGCGTCTCGGCGGCGGCGATCCTGTCGGCGCTTTGGGTGGTCCGACGCGAAAGGCGGGTCTCGGGGCTTTAGCCGTCTTGCCTCGGCGCATTTGCAAAGCATAGAACCGGCTTTGCAAAGGGAGCACGGATGAGCATGCAAAAGATCTATGCGGGCGTTTCCCTGCGCGAGACGCGGGGCCGCGCCGGGCTGACGCAGCGCGCCTTCGCCGACCGGCTGGGCGTGTCGCTGCCCTATCTGTCGCAGATGGAGAACAACCATCGCCCCGTCTCGGCCGGGGTGCTGCTGAAGCTCGCGTCGGAATTCGCGGTGGATCTGGGGGCGATGGCGGTGGGCGATGCCGATCGCATGGTCATCGACATGACCGAGGCACTGGCCGATCCGCTGTTCGACAGCCCGCCGCCGCGCGCCGACCTGCGGCTGGCCGCGACCAACGCGCCGGGCCTGGTGCGCGCCTTCCTGAACCTTTACCGCGCCCATCGCGAGGGGCAGGAGCGGCTGGCGGCACTGGACGAGGCGCTGGGGGCGGGGGCGCAGAACTCGACCCCTTCGCCCTGGGAAGAGGTGCGCGATTTCTTTCACTATTGCGACAATTACATCGACGCCGTGGACCGCGCGGCCGAGCATTTCGCCCGCCAAAGCGGTCACGCCCGGCCGTTGGAGCGCGCCATCCAGGCGCTGACCCAGCGCGGCATGCGGATCGAGCATGCGGAACTGGGCAGCGGCGCGGTCTATCTGCGCGACGGTGCCCGCCTGACGCTGAATGCGGCGGCCGAGCCCGCGACCCAGGCTTTCCAGCTTTTGCACCTGCTGGCGCTGGAAAGCCGTGGGGACCTGATCGAGGCGACGCTGGAACTGGCGCGTTTCCGCAGCGACAGCGCCCGCGACATCGCCCGGCTGGGGCTGGCCAATTACTTCGCGGGCGCCGCAATGATGCCCTATGGCGCTTTCCTGCAAGCCGCGCGGGCCGAACGTCACGACCTGGAACGGCTGGCGCATCTGTTCGGCGCCTCGCTGGAACAGGTGGCACATCGGCTTTCGACCATGCAGCGCGGCGGGGATCGGGGCGTGCCCTTCTTTTTCGTCCGCGTCGATCAGGCGGGCACCATCACCAAGCGCCATTCCGCGACCCGGATGCAATTCGCCCGCTTCGGCGGCGCCTGCCCGCTTTGGAACGTGCATCAGGCTTTCGAGACGCCGGGCCGCTTTCTGCGCCAACTGGCCGAGACGCCGGACGGCAAGCGGTATCTGCTGCTGGCACGGGATGTCTCGAAACCCGCGGGGGCCTTCGGCGCGCCGGTGCGGCGCTTCGCCATCGGCCTGGGCTGCGAGATCAGCCATGCCCGCGATCTGGTCTATTCGGACGGCCTGGACCTGGGCAATCCGCATCCGTTCGAGCCGATCGGGGTTTCCTGCCGGATCTGCCCGCGCCCCGCCTGTCACCAGCGTTCCGTTCCGCCGGTGGACCGCGCCATCCGCATCCCGCGCGACCGTCCCGGCCCCTTGCCCTATGAGATTGCCTGAGGGGCCAGGCACCCTTGCCGCGCCCGGATCTGGGCGAATCCCCTGCCCGCCTTCCGGGCAGGCCCGCCGGAAAGGACGCCGCGGCGGCACGGGCGGCATACAACCGCGCCTTGGCCCCGCCCGCATGCCAAGTGCGGCTTTTCCAGCGGTTCACCCGATGGTTGCGTGCTGTTCCTGACAAAACCGCCCGCCCCCTCAATTCGCCTCATGCGCGAATGACGGCGGGAATCCACTTAACTCGCCTAGCCAGATCGGCATGTATCCGCGCACAACCTAAGGATTTGTTCCGCAAATGTTGCACTTTGGGCACGGCTCGGATTTATCCGTCCAAGCCGCGCGTGCCCTTGCCCGGCCATGCGTCGCCAACAATGTGGACCAGGGACATTGCGGATCACTCATAGCCTGAATTCGGTGCTGGAGCGCTGGCTGCCCGAACAGCGTCTCTTCCTGAAATCGGACGACACGACTCGTTTCGTGCGCCTCAGCCCGACAACCCAGCTTGTCGCCCTGGGGGGGACGGCGGTGATCTTTGGCTGGACCATCATCGCAAGCTCGATCCTGGCCATCGACGCGGTCAGCGCCCATGGCTCGCGCGATCAGGTCAAACGCTCGCAAGAGGCGTTCGAGGCGCGCCTGGCCGATCTTTCGGCCGAGCGCGACAGCCGCGCGGCAGAGGCCATCGCGGCGCAGAATCGCTTTACCGTGGCGCTGGACCAGGTTTCGCAGATGCAATCGCAACTGCTGGATTCCGAGGCCCGCCGCCGCGAGCTTGAAACCGGGATGAGCGTGGTCCAATCCAGCCTGCAAGCCGCCATCAAGGGCCGCAACGCCGCAGAGACGGAGCTGGCCGAATCCGGCAAGCCCGGCCCCGTCGCGCGCACCGCCGAATTGCAGGCGGCGCTGGACATCGTTGCGGGCGAGCTGAAGAAATCCTCGGTCGACCGCGCCGAGGCCGAGCGCCAGGCCCAGGACGCCCGCCGCGCCGCCACCGCCCTGACGCTGGAGCGCGATCAGATCATCGCCCGCAACGACGAGATCCTGAGCCAGGTCCAGGACGCCGTGACCATCTCGGTCAAGCCGCTGGACCAGGTTTTCCGCAATGTCGGCATGGACCCGGACAAGGTGCTGAGCACGATCCGGCGCGGCTATTCCGGCGAGGGCGGGCCGCTGAACCCAATCAGCTATTCCTCCAGCGGGGATGCCGACATCACCCAGGGCGAGGCCAAGGCGAACGAGATCCTGATCACGCTCGACAAGATGAACAGCTATCGCATCGCGGTCGAGAAGATGCCGCTGGCGATGCCCGTCAAGGGCGCCTTCCGCTATACCTCGCCCTATGGCCGCCGCTGGGGCCGCATGCATGAGGGCATCGACATGGCCGGTCCGGTCGGCACGCCGATCCATGTCACGGGCGACGGTGTGGTGACATGGGCCGGCTGGCAAAGCGGCTATGGCAACCTGATCAAGGTCCAGCACGAGTTGGGAACGGAAACGCGCTACGGCCATCTGTCGAAAATCAAGGTGAAAGTCGGTCAAAAAGTGTCGCAAGGCGACCTGATCGGTGCTATGGGCAATACGGGCAGGTCGACGGGTTCGCACCTTCACTATGAGGTGCGGGTGAATGACAGGCCCGTGAACCCCATGACCTTCATCAAGGCAGCGCAGAATGTTTTCTAAGACCCGCGTGACCGAGCCAGGCCCCCGGAAGCAGCCGGCGCCGATCCCCGAAGATTTCCGCGCGCAAGACACGAATTTCGACATCCCAGCGACCCCCGCCGCCACCCCGCAGCGCGCGCGCAGCGCGCCCTCGGTGCTGGCTGCGGATCTGACCGTCAGCGGCAATATTCGCAGCGAAGGCGACATCCAGGTCGAAGGCACGATCGAGGGCGACATCCGCGCCCATCTGCTGACCGTCGGCGAAAGCGCCACCATCCGCGGCGAGATCGTGGCCGAAGAGGTCGTGGTGAACGGCCGCGTGGTCGGCCGCGTGCGCGGCCTGAAGGTCCGCCTGACCGCCACCGCGCGGGTCGAGGGCGACATCATCCACAAGACCATCGCCATCGAATCCGGCGCCCATTTCGAAGGCTCGGTCCAGCGCCAGGAAGACCCGCTGACGAATGGCGCGACGCCCAAACTGGCCAAGCCCCAGGCCGAGTGACGGGGACCGCCCTGCCCGACCGCATATCGCAAGGCGGCCCTCTTGCGGGCCGCCTTTTTCGTCGGGCCTAGCCCTCGCCCGATTCCTCACCCGGTCCTGGATCGGGCGCGGGGTCCGGCAAGGGCGGACGCGCCGGATCGGGGATCGGCAGCGGCTCTTTCGACGAAACGGCCACGGCGTAGGACATGGCTAGCCCCGCATCCGCTGGATCAGCGCCTCATTGACCGGAGGCGTCACGAATTTCGAGACATCGCCGCCCAGCCGCGCGATTTCCTTGACCAGTTTCGAGGCGATGGCCTGGCGCCGCGCATCGGCCATCAGAAACACCGTCTCGATGCTGGAATCCAGCGCGCGGTTCATGCCGACCATCTGGAACTCATATTCGAAATCCGCGACCGCGCGCAGGCCGCGCACGATGACCGAGGCGCCCACGTCGCGGGCGCAGTCGATCAGCAGGTTCTCGAAGGGATGGACCACGATCTCGCCCCGGCCCGCGTCGATCACCGCATCGCATTCCTGCTGGACCATCCGCACCCGCTCATCCAGCGAGAACAGCGGCCCTTTGTCGCGGTTGATGGCGACACCAATGACCAGCCGGTCCACAAGCGCAAGGGCACGCTGGATGATGTCCAGGTGCCCCAGGGTAATCGGGTCGAAGGTGCCCGGGTAAAGCGCGATCCGCATGGTTCCTCCCTAATCCGCCCCGCGGCGGCAACGAACAGTCTTTCCGAAGGAAATGCAAGACCCCGGCCGGCGGTGGATCGCCGGTCGGGACCGGGATGAAGCCAGCCCGGGACGACGCGCCTTCGGCCTCAGTTACCCATGATCATGCCGGTCAATGCCTCTTTCTCGGCGGCAAGCTCTTTCAGCCGCCCCGAGACCGCATCCCCGATCGAGACGATGCCCAGCATGTTGCCCTCTGCATCGACCACCGGCAGGTGGCGGAAACGGCCCTGCGTCATGCGGTCCAGGATCGCCAGCGTATCCTCGCCCGTATGGCAGGTGGCAAGCTTGCGGGTCATCAATTCGCTGATCGATGCCGTCAGAACGGCCGCGCCGCGCCGGCCCAGTTCGCGAACGATATCGCGCTCGGACAGGATGCCGACCGGCTTTCTGCCATCCTCCGAGACCACGATCGCCCCGATGCGCTTCTCGGACAGAAGCTTCGCGGCCTCGGCCACGGTCGCGTCCGGCGCGACGGTGAAAATCTCGCCGCTTTGCTTCATCGACAGGATCTGGTTCACGAGCATCTGCAATTCTCTCCCTGATAGTTTGGCAAAGGGCCGCCGCCCCGCTGCGCCCAGCGTTGCGTCTCGCCGGGCCGCCGTCAAGCCCGCTGTTCGGGTTTGGCCCCCTCTGGCACCAGCGCGTGCAGCCGGGCCACCTCTTGCCGGATGCCCTGGGCCAGCGCGTCGGCCAGCCGGTTCATGCGCTGCGAACGGCGGTCGTCCTGATGCCGGATCAGCCAGAAGCTGCGCGTCAGCCGGATCTGGTCGGTCAGCAGCCGCTCGACCCCCGGATGAAAGGGGATGGCGAAGTCATGCACGATGCCAAGGCCCGCGCCCGCCCGCACCGCGTTCATCTGCACCGAGACCGAATTCGATGTCAGCTGCGCCCATTCCACCCCGGTCTCGGCCAGGTAATCCAGTTCTCGGTCGAAGATCATGTCCGGGATATAGCCGATCATCCGGTGCCCGCGCAGATCGGCCAGGCCCGCGATGGGCGGATGCGACATCAGATAGTCGCGATGCGCCGCCAGGTGCAGATGGTAATCGGCCAGCCGCTGCACCACCAGCCGCCCCGCCCTGGGCTGCGAGACGGCGATGGCCATGTCCGCCTCGCGGCGCGACAGGTTGAAGACGCGCGGCAGGGCGACGATCTGGATCTCAAGCCCCGGATGCGCCTCGCACAGATCGCGGCAGACCTGAGGCAGCAGGTAATTGGCGCAGCCATCCGGGGCGCCGATGCGCAACTGTCCGGTCAGGTCGCCCGGCCCGGACAGCGCCTCGGCGGCGGCGGTCATCGCGGTCTCGACCGCCTCGGCATGGGGCAGCAGCCGCTCGCCCTCGGGGGCCAGCGCATAGCCCTGCGGGGTCTTGGCGAAAAGCTTCGCGCCCAGCCCCTGCTCCAGCCGGGCCACCCGCCGTCCCACGGTCGAGGCGTCGATGCCAAGGCGCCGTCCCGCCGAGGACAGGCTTTCATCGCGCGCCACCGCCAGGAAGATGCGCAGATCGTCCCAGTCCATCCGCCGATCCCCCGCGCGACCCTTTGCAGAAATGCAAAATGCTTTTGCCAGACTTTCTCTTTTCGTGGCAATGCTGCAAGTCTATCGTCTGGCCAAATCCGCTTACTCCTGGGAGGTCGACATGCAGGAACTGAACCACTGGATCGACGGCAAAGAGGTCAAGGGCACCTCGGGCCGCTTTAGCGATGTCTACAACCCCGCCACCGGCGAGGTGATCGCCAAACTTCCCCTGGCCACCCCGGCCGAGCTTGACGCCGCCATCGCCAGCGCGGCGAAAGCGCAGGTCGGCTGGGCCGCGACCAACCCGCAGCGCCGCGCGCGGGTGATGATGAAATTCGGCGATCTGATCAACGCGCATATGGACGAGCTGGCCGAGCTGGTCTCGCGCGAGCATGGCAAGACCCTGCCCGACGCCAAGGGCGACGTGCAGCGCGGGCTTGAGGTGATCGAGGTCTGCATGGGCGCCCCCGCCATGCTGAAGGGCGAGTTCACCGATAATGGCGGGCCGGGCATCGACCTTTACTCGATGCGCCAGCCGCTGGGCGTGGTCGCGGGCATCACGCCCTTCAACTTTCCCGCCATGATCCCCTTGTGGAAGATGGGTCCGGCGCTGGTTTCAGGCAACGCCATGATCCTGAAGCCGTCCGAGCGCGTGCCCTCGACCTCGATCCTGCTGGCGAAGCTGGCGCAGGAGGCCGGGCTGCCCGACGGCGTGCTGCAAGTGGTGAACGGCGACAAAGAGATCGTGGACGCGATCCTGGACCATGAGGTCATCCAGGCCGTGGGCTTCGTGGGCTCGACCCCGATCGCGCAATATATCTATGGCCGGGCGGCGGCGAACGGCAAGCGCGCGCAATGTTTCGGCGGCGCCAAGAACCACATGATCATCATGCCCGACGCCGATCTGGACAAGGCGGCGGATGCGCTGATCGGCGCCGGCTACGGGGCTGCGGGCGAGCGTTGCATGGCGATCTCGGTCGCGGTGCCGGTGGGCGAAAAGACCGCCGACGCGCTGGTCGAGAAGCTGGTGCCGCGCATCGAGAAGCTGAAGGTCGGCCCCTATACCGGCGGCAATGACGTGGATTTCGGCCCGGTCATCACCAAGGCGTCGCAGGACCGCATCAACCGCCTGATCGCCTCGGGCGTGGACCAGGGCGCGGATCTGGTCGTCGATGGCCGCGGGCTGTCGATCCAGGGCTATGAGAACGGCTTTTTCTGCGGCCCGTCGCTGTTCGACCGCGTGACGCCGGACATGGAGATCTATCGCGAGGAGATCTTCGGCCCGGTGCTGAGCCAGGTGCGCATGGACAGCTACGAGGATGCGCTGAAGCTGGTCATGGACAACGATTACGGCAACGGCACCGCGATCTATACCGCCGATGGCGATACCGCGCGCGACTTTGCCAGCCGGGTGAACGTGGGCATGGTCGGCATCAACTTCCCAATCCCGGTGCCGCTGTCCTATTACAGCTTCGGCGGCTGGAAGAAATCGGCCTTCGGCGACCTGAACCAATACGGCCCCGACGCCTTCCGCTTCTATACCAAGACCAAGACGGTGACGGCGCGCTGGTTCTCGGGGATCAAGGACGGGGCGGCGCTGAACTTCAAGGCCATGGACTGACCGCGCCGGGGGCCGGGGGGCTTCGCCCCCACGTCCTGACGACCCCTCAATGGGGTCGGCAGGACGTTCCCCCCAGGATATTTGGGCAAGAAAGAGGACGAGGGCCGTGTTCATGCCTGGGCGTCCCCTTGACCAGGATCGGGTATTGGTCCGCGCGCCCTGTCCTGACGCTTCCTTGCGCTCGGCCGGAGCGGCGGTATGAAATATGGGCAGGGAGAGGCGGTCCCGCCCTGATCGCCCGCATCAGCCCCGAGAGGAACCGATGGCAGATATCCAGATCTACAAGGACCGCCGGGCGGGCCGGATCACCCTGACCCGACCCAAGGCGCTGAACGCGCTGAGCCATGACATGGCCCTGGCCATAGATATTGCGCTGAGAGACTGGGGCGGCGATCCCGAGATCGGGCTGGTGATCATCGACGCCGAAGGTCCGGGCGCCTTCTGTGCCGGCGGCGACATCGCAGCGGTCTATCGCGCCGGCCTTCGGGGCGACCACCAGATGGGCCGGGATTTCTTTCGCGACGAATATGTGATGAATGCCCGCATCGCCGATTTTCCAAAGCCCGTCGTCTCGTTCATGCAGGGCTTCGTCATGGGCGGAGGCGTGGGTGTCGGCGGCCATGCCAGTCATCGCATCGTCGGCGAGGACACCCGGATCGCCATGCCCGAGGCCGGGATCGGTCTGATTCCCGATGTAGGTGGAAGCTGGCTTCTGGGACGTGCGCCGGGTCGGATCGGCGAATATCTGGGCCTGACCGCGCATCGTATGGGGCCGGGCGACGCGGTTCATGCCGGATTTGCCGATCTGTATCTGCCTTGCGCCGAATGGCCCGCCCTGATCGACCGCCTGGCCGAGACCGGCGATCCCGGCCTGATCCAGGGCCAGCCCCCTCCACCTTCACCCCTGGCCGACATGGACCTGACCGCTTTCGGCGCGCCCAGCGTGGCTGAGATCATCGAGCGCCTGGAAGCCGCCGGAGATGTCGGAGATGCTGCGGCACTGGCGGCGATGCGCCGGAACTCGCCCCTTTCCATGGCCGCGACGCTGGTGCTGGTGCGGGCCGCGCGGGGCGATGCCTCGGTCCATGAGAGTCTGGCGCGGGAATACCGCTTCACCGCGCGGGCCACTCGGGACAGCGATTTCATCGAGGGCGTGCGCGCGCAGCTCATCGACAAGGACCGCAATCCGCAATGGCATGCACCGGCGGATGCGGCACATGTGCGAGCCATGCTCGCGCCCCTGGAACAGGGGGAACTGGCTTGGGAGGAGACAGGGAAATGAAAATCGGTTTCATCGGATTGGGCAATATGGGCGGGCCGATGGCCCTGAACCTGGCGCGCGCCGGCCATGCCGTCGCGGGCTTCGACCCGGCTGCCCCCATGCCAGAAGGCGTGGAGCGGGCCGCAAGCGCCGCCGATGCCGCGCGGGCGGCCGAGGTCGTCGTCACCATGCTGCCGAACGGCCAGATCCTGCGCCAGGTCGCCCAGGAAGTGATCCCGGCCATGGCGCCGGGCGCGGTGCTGTGCGACTGCTCGACCGTCGATGTGGACAGCGCCCGCGCCGTGGCCGATCTGGCCGCCGCGCGGGGCCTTGGTGCGCTGGACGCCCCGGTCTCGGGGGGGATCGGCGGGGCCTCGGCGGGCAGCCTGACCTTCATGGTCGGCGGCACGGCGCAGGCTTTCGCGACCGTCCTGCCCCTTTTCGAGGTGATGGGCCAGAAGGTCGTCCATTGCGGCGCCTCGGGCGCGGGCCAGGCGGCAAAGATCTGCAACAACATGATCCTGGGCGTCACCATGATCGCCACCTGCGAGGCTTTCGCCCTGGCCGACAAGCTGGGCCTGGACCGGCAGAAGCTGTTCGACGTGGTTTCGACCTCATCGGGCTATAGCTGGAGCATGAACGCCTATTGCCCCGCGCCGGGGATCGGGCCGACATCACCGGCCGACAATGGCTACAAGCCCGGTTTCGCGGCAGAGCTTATGCTGAAGGACCTGCGGCTGAGCCAGCAGGCCGCCGAATCCGCCGATGCCGATACGCCCATGGGTGCGCTGGCCGCGGCGCTTTACGCGCATTTCGTCGAGGCCGAGGACGGAAAGGGCCGGGACTTCTCGGCCATGCTGCCGCGCTTCGAGGGTCGCGGCCATGACGGAAAAGCCACCGGGCCGGGCAAATCGGCGTGAGGCCGGATCTTTCGGACCAGTTCGCTCGTTAAGCGGGCAAACTGGCCGGACCGGCGAAGGCATGCCGGGCCGGTCGGGGATTCGATCCGATGATGACGGCATGACCAAGCACAAGCACAGATCCAGCCTGATCCTTGTCGCCGCCCTGGCTTTCGGCGGCATGGCCCTGGCCGATCAGGATCGCGCGCCCGGCGCCGAGCAGCGGGTGCGGCTGGATCTGGGCGAGAGCGGACAGATCCGGGTCGGCCAGACGCTGGACCCTCGGGCGCTGCACCGCATCAGCCGGCCGGGGCTTTACGGCCTGAGCCAGTCGCCGCGGGGCAGCGCCTACGGCATCTCGCAAGGGCGGCTGATTCGCTATGACCCGGCAAGCCTCAAGGTGATATCCATCATCCGCCAGGTCGATCAGATCCTGGATTAGCCCGAGAGCAGGGCGCGGGCGGCCTCCTTGGCGGCGGGGGTGATTTCCTCGCCGGCGAGCATGCGGGCGATTTCCTCGACCCTTTGCGCCTGCGTCAGGGCGGCCACATGCGAGGTGGTCATGCCGTCCCGCACCGATTTCGCGACACGGAAATGATGCCCCCCCAGCGCCGCCACCTGCGGGCTGTGGGTCACGACCAGCACTTGCGCGCCCTGGGACAGGCGGGCCAAGCGGCGGCCCACGGCATCCGCCGTCGCGCCGCCGACGCCACGGTCGATCTCATCGAAGATGAGCGTCAGCGCATCATTGCCACGCGCCAGACAGACCTTGAGCGCGAGAAGGAACCGAGAGAGTTCGCCGCCCGAAGCGATGCGGTCCAGTGGACCCGGCGGCGCGCCGGGATTGGTCGCGACGGTAAAGGCCACGGCGTCGCACCCCTCGGGGCCGGGATCAGCCTGGGACAGGCGGGTCTCGAAGACGGCGCGCTCCATCTTCAGGGGAGCAAGCTCGGCGGCCATCGCGGCATCGAGCCGCTTGGCCGCCGTGGCGCGGGCCGCACCGAGCGATTCGGTGGCATCCCGATAGGCGGCGTCGGCCCGCGCCACGGCCTCGGTCAGCCGCGCCAGGTCCTTGGCCCCGGCGTCGATACGGCCCAGGCGCAGGCGCAGTTCGTCGGCCAGGCCCGCCAGATCGTCGGCCAGCACGTCATGCTTGCGCGCCAAAGCCCGCAGCGCGAACAGCCGTTCCTCGGTCGCCTCAAGGTCGCGCGGGTCAAAATCCATCGCCTCCAGCGCCGCCTCGACACCCGCGACGGCATCACCCAATTCGATCAGCGCCCGTTGCAGCGCGGCGGCCGGGGCCTCCAGACGGCCCTCGGCCCGTTCGGCGGCACCGTCCAGCCAGCGCACGGCATCAAGCATCGCGCCCTCGGCCCCCTCGCCACCCAGGGCCTGCAATGCGCGGGCGACATCCCCGCGGATGCGCTCGGAGCCCTGCATGGCGCGGCGGCGCGTGTCCAGATCGGCCTCTTCGCCGGGCTGCGGAGCCAGCTTGTCAAGCTCGGCCACGGCATGGCGCAGGAACTCTTCTTCGCTGCGGGCGGCCGCCAGGGCAGCCTCGGCCTGGGCCAGGGCGGCGCGAGCCTCGCGGCGCGCGGCCCAAGCCTGGCGCGTGGGAGCAAGATCCACCCCGGCAAAGGCGTCGAGCAGCAGCCGGTGGCCACGCGGGTTCAGAAGGCCCCGATCATCATGCTGGCCATGCAACTCGACCAGGGTTTCCGAGAGCAGCCGCAGCACCTCGCCCGAGGCACGGCGGTCATTGATCCAGCCGGTCTTGCGCCCTTCGGCCGCGTTGACGCGACGGATGATCAACTCATCCGAAACCGGAAAGCCCGCCTCGTCCAGCAAGGTTCGGGCAGGATGGGTGGGAGGCAGGTCGAAGACGGCCGTAACCTCGCCCTGGCTCGCGCCCGCACGGACCAGATCGGCCCGGCCGCGCCAGCCCAGAACAAAGCCCAGACAATCCAACAGGATCGACTTGCCCGCCCCCGTCTCTCCTGTCAGGACGTTCAGGCCCGGCCGGAACTCAAGCTCCAGCCGGTCGATCAGCAGGATGTCGCGAATGTCCAGCGAACGCAGCATCGGCAATCCTTCTGGGGCGGGGTTGCATCCCATCCGCCCGCAAGGCGGATCTACAAGCCCGACCTACAACCACTTGCCCTGAATCACCTGACGATACACGTTCGTCAGCCAGCTATCGCCCCGCGCCTCGGGCTTCAGACCGGCGCCGCGCAATTGCCCATAGGCATCGTCATAGAAGGGCGAGGAGCGGAAGTTGTGACCCAGGATCGCCCCCGCCGTCTGCGCCTCGTCGCGCAGGCCAAGGGCCAGGTATGCCTCGACCAGACGCATCAGCGCCTCGGGCGTATGGGTGGTGGTCTGGTATTCCTCGACCACGACGCGGAAACGGTTGATCGCGGCGGTATAATGCTTTTTCTTCAGGTAATAGCGCCCGATCTCCATCTCTTTCGCGGCCAGATGGTCGAAGGCCAGATCGAATTTCAGGATCGCCGAGCGGGCATATTCGGTGTTCGGATATTCCTCGATCACGCCACGCAGGGCCTGAAGCGCCTGGAAGGTCAGGCCCTGGTCGCGCCCGATCTCGTCGATCTGGTCGTAATAGCTGAGCGCCAGCAGGTATTTCGCGTAAGCCGCATCCTCGTCACCGGGATAAGTGTCGATGAATCGCTGCGCCGCGCCGCGCGCCTGCTCATAGTCGCGCGCCCGGTGATAGGAGTAAGCCTGCATGATCAGCGCGCGCTTGGCCCATTCGGAATAGGGGTAAAGCCGCTCGACCTCGGAGAAGTAATGCACCGCGTCCTTCGGCTTGCGCGAGTTCTCAAGCTCGTATTCGCCGCGCTTGTAGATTTCTTCCGCCGTGAAGTTATCCAGCGTTTCCGGGGCCTTGTTGCTGGTGCCGCAGCTTGCGAGCAGGCCGACAGACAGGACCGCCGCGACCAAGGAACCCGCCGATCTGATGCCCGCCATATTCTACCTGTCCGTCAGATTATTGTGCCGCCCCGTGGACCATGACCACGCGGCCCGGTCGTCCTAGCACAGAAAATCAGGGGGCGCAAAATGCCAAAACACCGAATTTTCCATCGCACCTCAGCCAGTCAGGCGACGGCGAGTTGACGCAGCGCGGCCACATGCTCGGAAACGACGCCGGCACCGGGCAGATTGCCGGCCATGGCAGGGGTCACATCCGCCCATTCCCAAGCATCGGGCGCCGCGAAAAGGGCGCGCAGCAGCTTGTTGGTCATGGCGTGGCCGGCGCGATGCCCGCTGTAGCGCGCCAGAAGCGGCGCACCCGCCAGAGCCAGATCACCCACCGCGTCCAGCATCTTGTGGCGCACGGCCTCGTCCTCGTGACGCAGCCCGCCGGGCGACAGCACCTTGTCGTCGTCGATCACGACCGCGTTCAGATAGGTACCGCCCAGGGCAAGGCCGTTCTTCTGCATCTGCACCACATCCGCCTGACGGCAGAAGGTGCGGCTGTCCATCAACTCATGCACGAAGCAGCCATTGGCCAGGTCCAGCGACATCTCCTGATGGCCGATCACGGTATCGCTGAAGTCGATCTCGAAATCCATGGTCAGGTGATCGTCGGGCGAGAGTCGCGCGAAACCGATGCCGTGCTGCACCTCGACCGGGCGCAACACGCGGATGGCGCGCAGCGGCGCCTCCAGATGCCGGATACCAACCTCAAGAATGCCCTGCACGAAGGGCGCGGCCGAGCCGTCCAGGATCGGAACCTCGGGACCGTTCACCTCGACCACGGCATTGTTGATGCCGGTCCCGACCAGCGCGGCCATCACATGCTCGACCGTCGAGACGGTGGCGCCCGCGCCATTGTCCAGCAGCGTGCAAAGCTGCGAGGGGGTCACGCGGTCCCAAAGCGCAGGGATCCGCGCGCCGGCCAGATCGGTGCGCACGAAGACGATGCCGTGATCCGCCGGAGCGGGCAGGATCGACAGACGCACCGCCGCACCCGAGTGCAGACCGACGCCGCGGAACTGAGCTTTCGAAGCAATGGTGGTCTGCATGGGTCAATCCTTCATATCGCGCGTCAGGAACAGGGTCATGACGCCTTGATCCCGAGTTAAGGAACCGTCCCGAAAGTCTCAATTAACGTTTTGTGACGGGGTGAAACATTGCGGCCCGGCGCCTGGCACGTTTCCGCCATATTCGTGCAAATAGTTGAATATCCAAAACAAAAAAGACCGCCGAAGCGGTCTTTCTTAAATTTTACTCATCCAATTTGTGATCGGATCAATTCGCCTGGCGGCGCAGGAAGGCCGGGATTTCGACATTCTCGTCGCCGCGCTCGGGGCTGGCCAGATCGTCGAAGCCCGAGTCGAAGCCGCTGCCCTTGCGGGCCTGGACCCGCTCGCTCACGCGCTCGGCAATGGTCGAGGCAGCGGGCTTGGGCTGTTCGCTTTGCCCCGAGATCCGTTCCAGCATGCGGCTGAGACCGCCCATGCGGCTGTGCAGCCGGTTCGGCTCGGGCTGGGCGGGTTGTGCCGGGCGTTGTTGCGCCGCCTGACGCTCGGGCGCCTTTTGCACGGCGGCGGCAAGGCGCTGCATCACCGCATCCGAAGGCGCGCCGGCCGGTCCCTGCGCGCGCGCGCGAGGGGCGACGAAACTGCCCGAATCGCCGTTCAGCGCCTCGGCGGCAGACGGGCGCGCCTCATGCTGATAGGCGGGGCGCGGCATCTCTTCCTCTTCGACGCGGGCCTGCGGCGCGGCGGGGGTCAGCGAGGCGACGCGGCGCGGCGGCATCACCGGCTCTTCCTCGACAACCTTCTGCGCGACGGGCGGGTGCTGGGTCAGCGGCTCGCGGATGCCACGGCGCGGGGCCGGAATCTCGGCGGCGGCATCGATGCCGGTCGCGACGACCGAGACGCGGATCGCGCCCTCCATATCCGGGTCCAGCGTCGAGCCGACGATGATATTGGCATCGGCATCGACCTTTTCGCGGATCTTCTCGGCCGCCTCGTCCATCTCGAACAGGGTCAGGTCGTAACCGCCGGTGATGTTGATCAGCACGCCCTTGGCGCCGTTCAGGCTGATCTCGTCCAGCAGCGGGTTGGCGATGGCCTTCTCGGCCGCCTGCACGGCGCGGTTCTCGCCCGAGGCTTCGCCGGTGCCCATCATGGCCTTGCCCATCTCGTCCATGACCGCGCGCACGTCGGCGAAGTCGAGGTTGATCAGGCCCGGACGCACCATCAGGTCGGTCACGCCCTTGACGCCCTGATACAGCACGTCGTCGGCCATGGCGAAGGCTTCGGTGAAGGTGGTCTTTTCGTTGGCGAGCCGGAACAGGTTCTGGTTCGGAATGATGATCAGCGTATCGACCACGCGCTGAAGGGCCTCGACGCCCTCCTCGGCCTGGCGCATGCGCTTGGTGCCCTCGAACTGGAAGGGCTTGGTCACGACACCGACGGTCAGGATCCCCATCTCGCGCGCGGCCTGGGCGATGATCGGCGCGGCGCCGGTGCCGGTGCCGCCGCCCATGCCCGCGGTGATGAAGCACATATGCGCGCCCATCAGGTGATCGACGATATCCTCGATCGTCTCCTCGGCGGCCTTGGCGCCGATGATGGGCTTGGCGCCCGCGCCCAGGCCCTCGGTCACCTTGGGACCGATCTGAATGCGGCTTTCCGCTTTCGAGGCTTGCAGCGCCTGGGCATCGGTGTTCGCGACGACGAACTCGACCCCTTCCAGCTGCTTGTCGATCATGTTGTTGACCGCGTTGCCGCCAGCACCACCGACACCGAAGACGGTGATGCGGGGCTTCAGTTCGTGCTCATCGTTCAGCATCAGGTGGATCTGCCGTTCCATGTCTCGCCTGCCTTATTGTTTGCGCCGGACATGGGTGTCCGGTCGAATCCCCGTGATGGCCCCAAGCCTAGCCAGATTCGGCCCAAGCGTCACCCGAAAAACACAGACAAAACACAAAATCTTGCGGTTTGACAGGGGGACTTAGGCGGCATCTTGCCAATAGGACCGAATGTGGTGGGGACGCATGCCCTCCTCCACCGGATAAAGCGGATTTCTGCCTACCAGTTGTTCTTGAACCACCGATAGGCGCGCTTGAAGCTGCGGGCCGGGTAAGCCTCGGCCGGCATGTCGAAATCCCACCATTCGTCCTGGGGATGCGCGGTCAGCAGCGCCAGCCCGATGGTCGCGGAATAAGAGGCCGCCGTCGCACTATGCGGCAGGCCCTGGATGCGCAATGGCCGGCCGATGCGCACGTTCTGCCCCAGCATGCGCGCCGCCAGCACGTCCAGGCCGGGGATCTGGCTGCCGCCGCCGGTCAGCACGATCTGGCGCGAGGGCATGTATTCGAAACCCGCCGCGTCCAGCATCTCGGCGACCTTCTCCAGGATCTCCTCGACGCGGGGGCGCATGATGCCGATCAGGTCGGCGCGGCTGATCTGGCGGCGGTCGGTGTCCCAATCGCCGGTCTCGCCCCCCAGCGTGATCATCTCGTGATCGTCGCGGCCGGTGGCCTCGACCCCGCCATGCAGGGTCTTCAGACGCTCGGCCACGGCATGGCTGACGCGCAGGCCCTTGGCGATGTCCTGGGTGATCAACTCGCCCCCATAGCGCGCCGCATCGGCGAAGATCATGTGCTTCTTGATGAAGACCGAGACGCCCGTGGTGCCGCCGCCCAGATCGACGCAGGCCGCGCCAAGCTCCTGCTCATCCTCGACCAGCGCCGCCAGCCCCGAGGCGTAAGAGGCCGAGGCCACGCCCGCCAGTTCCATGTCGCAGCGGCGGATGCAATGGACCAGGTTCCCCGCCGCGTCGCCGTCGATGGTCAGCACATGCATGTCGCATGCCAGGGTGTCGCCGCCATGATCGCGCGGGTCGCTAAGGCCCGAGCGGCCGTCCACCGCGAAATTCACCGGCTGGGCATGCAGGACCTCGCGGTTGTGGCCGAAATCCGGCACTTCGCAGGATGCGAGCACGCGGGCCACGTCGCCCTCGGCCACCTTGCCGGCGGGCAGATGGATTTCCCCGGCAAGCCCATAAGAGGCCGGCCGCGCCCCCGAAATGCAGGCAATGACGTGATCGACCCGCACGCCGGCCTCTTTCTGCGCCGCCTGGATGACGGTGCGGATGGCGCGCTCGGTCTCGGCCATGGTGACGATCTCACCGAAGCGCATCCCGCGCGAACGGGTGCTGGCATTGCCGATGACGCGAAAGTTCGACTGCCCGGCCATGGGGCCGACGCCATCGGTCTCGCGGAACTGTCCGGGGCCGTCGAACTGCAACACCAGGCAGGACATTTTCGAGGTGCCGATATCCAAGACCGCGATCACGCCGCGCTGCATGGCCTGACGGCGCATCGCGCGCATGGCCCGCTGCCCCTGATAAAGATCCTTCATTTGCCCTGCCCCCTCAAGCTGTTATCCGCTTTTCTTGATGTTTTTTCCAGGTTTCGCCTCGACGATCGGCTTGCCGTCGGATCCGATCTCGGCCTCGCCGCGCGCGCGGCGGATGGCGTTCTGCGCCTCAAGCCCGATGCGCAGCACGGGGCGGTTTTCCTCGCGCAGGTCCACGGCCAGGATGTCGCGCGACAGCATGTCCAGCGCCTTGTCCATGGCCATCGCGCGCTCCAGCGCCCTAAGCGCCCCGTCCGAGGGCAGCATGATCCGCTGGCCGCGATCCAGGACCAGATCCCAGCGCCGCTCTCCGATCCGCTCCAGCCCGCGCAGGCGCGGCAGGATGGGACCGGCGGCGTCCAGCAGAGCCAGCGCCTCGGGCGCGGCGGCAGAAGCGCCTTCGCCGGCGATGATGGGCAGGTCGTTCCTGACATCCCGCGCCGTGACCGAGGCGACGCGGTGGCCGGTCTTGTCCAGAAGCTCGATCCCGCGCGCATGGCGCCACAGCAGCGCGGGCACCCGCTCTTTCACCGCCGCCGACAGGATCCCGCCCGGCTTGATGCGCAGATCGACCGTTTCCACCGCATCCAGCTTCATCACCCGCGCGCGCAGATCCTCAAGGTCGATATCGAAGCTGGACGCGGGCAGATCCACCGGCAGCATGGCGCGCAGGCCCTTGTCCACCACATCCGAGGCACCCTCGACCTCCATCTGGTGGATCATGAAGGCTTCGCGGTGCTGGATCTGATCGACGATACCGTCGATGCCGGCGGTCAGATTGGCGCGACGGGTCTCGTCCGAAAGCCAGATCCCCGCCACCAGCGCCAGCAGAAAGGCCGGAAGGCCGATCCGCACCAGCCGACGGATCAGCGGCCGCAGCATCATCCGGTTCAGCCGATAGGCCAGCCGCGAGGGGGCCGGATCGCGGCGCATGCCCGTCTTGGGGGCGGGCGCGGGACGCTGGACGGCATGGCGCATGGGCGCGGGCCGGCCTTGCGCCGCGGGGCGGCTGAAGGGGTTCAGTCCCTGCATAGCGCCTCCTCGACGATCCAGGCGCAAAGCGCGGGGAAATCCATGCCGTCATGCGCCGCCTGCTCGGGCGCGAGCGAGGTGGGCGTCATGCCGGGCTGGGTGTTCGTTTCAAGAAGGATCAGCCCGGCAAGGCCCCTGCTCTCGTCCCAGCGGAAATCGGTGCGGCTAAGGCCCCGGCAGCCCAGGGCGCGATGCGCGCGCAGCGCATAGTCGCGGCAGGCAGCCTCGATCTGGGCCGGAACCTGGGCGGGGATCACATGGGTCGATCCGCCGGGCGTGTATTTCGCATCGTAATCATACCAGCCCGTGGTCTGGATCTCGGTCACGGCCAGGGCGCGGTCGCCAAGGACCGCCACCGTCAGTTCGCGGCCGGGCGCGTAGGTTTCGACCATGACGCGGCGGGGCATGCGGTCGGAAAGCTGCGGCGGCGCATTGGCGCCGTCCTGGACGATATAGACGCCCACCGACGAGCCTTCGTCATTCGGCTTCACCACATAGGGGGGCGCCATCACATGTCGGGCGCGAACCTCGTCCGCATCGGCGATCAGGCTTTCGACCACGGGCAGCCCGGCCTCGCGGAAAGCCTGTTTCGCCCGCGACTTGTCCATCGCCAGCGCCGAGGCCAGCAGCCCCGAATGGGTATAGCGATAGCCCAGCCAGTCCATCAGGCCCTGGACGCAACCATCCTCGCCCCAGCGGCCATGCAGCGCGTTGAAGATCACATCCGGCGCGGCATCGGCCAGACGCGCGGGCAGATCCTTGCCCGCATCGATTTCGATGACATCATAGCCCGCCTGCCGCAGCGCCTGCGCGCATTCCCGCCCCGAGGACAGCGAAACCTCGCGCTCGGCCGAGGGTCCGCCCATCAGAACTGCGACTTTCGGGGCCGTCCTGCTCGACCTGCCCGCCAATTTTCGCCTCATTTTCCCGGTTGATCCGGGTGTTTGTGCGGGGAAGGATAACCGCTTAGCCCCATTCGCAAAAGGGGAATTTCGCGCCCGACGCGACTTTTCGCCGCGACCTCGGCGGCTTACGGCTCACCCACGCGGATGACTTCCCATTGCAGCAGGTGGCCGCTGGTTTGCTGGACGCGGGCACGGACATGTTCGCCAAGCGCCTCAAGCTCGGCCGCCGTCGCGCCATCGGCGTTCAGCAGGAAGTTCGGATGCTTTTCCGACATCTGCGCGCCCCCCAGCCGGTGGCCGCGCAGGCCCGCCGCGTCGATCAGGCTCCATGCCTTCAACTCGTGGCTGTCATCCGCCCTGCCGGTCGAGGAAAACCCCGCCGGATTGCGGAAGGTCGAGCCGGCGCTGCGTTCCCTGGTCGGCTGGCTGGCATCGCGCCGGGCCAGTTGATCGGCCATCCGGGCGGCCAGTTCGGCGGGATCGCCGCGTTCGGCGCGAAAGCGGGCCTGGATCACGATCCAACCCTCGGGCAGGTCGGATTGGCGATAGGCCAGGCGCAGATCGGCGGCGGGCAGGTCGCGGACCTCTCCCTGCCGCGTCACCACCCGGACCGAGACCAGGCGGTCGGCGACATAGCTGCCATAGCAGCCCGCGTTCATCCGCACCGCGCCGCCGATACTGCCCGGAATCGTGCGCAGGAAGGTCAGGTCCAGCCCCGCCTCGGCCGCGCGGCGCGCGACATGGGCATCCAGCGCGGCGGCCCCGGCGGTGACGGTATCGCCATCGCATGCGATCTCGTTGAAGCCGCGCCCCAGCCGGATCACCACGCCGCGAATGCCGCCGTCGCGCACGATCAGGTTGCTGCCCACGCCGACCGGAAAGACCGGCACGGCCGGATCGAGACCGCGCAGGAACTCGGCCAGATCCTGTTCATCGGCGGGCTGGAACAGCCAATCGGCCGGCCCACCGACGCGCAGCCAGGTCAGATCGGCAAGGGGGCGGTTGGGCGTCAGGGCGCCGCGCGGGGTGGGGAGTGAGTGGGTCATGGCCGCGTGGTAGCCAGAGCGGCGCGAAGCGTCAATGCGGGACAATTGTTCAAATGAACCAGAAAAGCAGCTTCAACGCCGCGTTCAGGATACCGCCAACAGTCTCCACACCTGCCCCGAGTGCGCCGGCAAGGATCAACGCTTCACGAACATTCCCGACAACCTTCTCTGTCTCATCCCGTAGCATGGCGGCACGCACGCGCAAAAGGCGTCCGGCGGTCCTGATGCCTGCCTCCTTGCGGTCCTCCGCCGAAGCCGATGGGTCAAGGGCGACCCGGATATCCTCGGGCATCTCTTCGCACGGGTAGTTGTCGAAAACGGTGGCCACCGCATCGACGACGGCTATCGCCTGCCCGGCAGCTTCAAGCGGTTCTGTCGGCGGGTGAATCTCCTGATGCAGCCTGACGGACTCGCGGACTTCGGACGAATAGGCCAACAGATCGGCACGCGCTTCCGCCACGCTTGCCCTCAGGTCATTGGTATGGACATCCTCGACGCAATCGTCTTGCGCAATGCGGTCTTCGATCCGGCGCTGCGCCCTTGACAAGACACTAAACAACATGCGCGGTCGTTCAGCGTAACGCCGAGGTGCCTCGCGCAACAGTTCGATTTCAGATTCAAGCGCCCGATAGGCGTTGCTGCTGCCGATATTCGGCAGAATACGGGTGGCCTCTTCGATCTTGTCCAGCACGTCTTGCAAATAGCCCGGCGGGAGATCGTTTTTCGGTATCGCGAGCAAACGCCCCGTCTCCGGCTGAACCGCGATTTCCTCGCCGTATTCGGTAAACTGCATCCCATGGCTAACGATCACATCGGTAATCGCACCATCCAACGCCTCGCCGCCCTGCTCCCACAGCGCATTGTCGATCAGCGCCACATCGCGCAGCAGGGGCCAGTTCTGCGGTTCACCACCGACAACACGCCTATACCAGTCGATCCAGAATGGATGGAGGGGCCATCCTTCTTCCAGCCACGAACCGGCAACCTCTTGCGGCAGCATGGGTGGCAATTGTTTACCCCCCTGCCACCTGTCAGAAACCCTGCTTTTGATCTGCCTAATATCGCCAAGCATGTTGTGGCCTTCGGGAAGGTGTCCAATCCCGTTTGACCAATAAAGGTATATCCTCGCGGGCTGATATGCGGATCCATTGCCCGATCCCAGCAGCACTTTTTCCATCTCTTTTGCCGCCATGCTCACGCTGCCGGCAGATCGCGCATCGGGCCGTCTGAATTTGGAATATGGACCGCGCGCGCCTGCGGCTGACCGCAATGCCTGCGCGTCAATCCTGTCATTCAGGAACAGGTGAGCCGTCAGCAGAAGCCGCAGATGCGCAATGCCGTCACGGGCCTGCATCTCTGCCAGTCCGGCGGGCAACATCCGCATCGTGCTACGCCAGGCGAGTTGACTGGCTTCATGCGAGTTCAGCGCCGCGAACTCGCGATCAAAACGCTGGAAGGCTTCCTGAACACCAGTCAACGCGACCCTTTCACTTCTCAATGGAAGCGACCTAATCGCATCACGGCAATCATGGCAATCGGGCAGACGGCGCCCCCTACTCCATCGCGCTCAGCGCCACGCCGGCCAGCGACAGCAGGCCCACCACCCAGAGATCCCAGCCGAAAGCGGGGCGCGGGCCGGGGTCCGAGGGCCTGAGCCGGTCGTAAAGCCAGCGCCCTGCCGCGCCCAGGGCCACGCCTCCGGCGGCGGCCAGCAAAAGCAGGCTGCACAGCGCGCCGATGATGCCGGCGACAAAGCCTCCGGTCTTGCTCTCGCCGATCAGATAGCACAGGCCCGCCGCGCCCAGCAGCACGGCCAGTTCCAGCACCAGCGGCCCCAAGGATCGCGCCGCCATGCGCGCCGCGCCGATCCAGGCCGTCGCGGCCACCGTCACGGCGATGATCAGCCAGACCAGGACCACGGCCTAATGCATCCCCTGCCCCCGGCCGCGCCTTAGCGGTGGCCAGACCAGCAGCGACAGACCCAGCGCCAGCACCAGAACGCCCAGCACCGGGCCGCACAGATAGGTCAGCCAGCCCAGCACCGGCACACCGCCGAGGATCAGGACCCAGATGGCCTGATGCCGCCGCGCCGGACCCAGAAGCGGCAGGAGGCATGCCAGCACAGCCCAAAGCAGGGCGCAAAGCGCCGCCGCAGCGGGATGGCCTGCCAGCAGGATCACGCCGCGCGCCCCAGCAGCCGCTCGGGCAGGCCGTTGGCCCAGGCCGATATGGTGCCCGCGCCCAGGCAGACCACCATGTCGCCGGGGCGTGCCTGTTCGCGCACCAGCCGGGCCAGATCCGCCTCGTCCATCACCGCGCGGGCGTGGCGGTGGCCATGGGCGATCAGCCCGGCGACCAGATCGTCGCGCGAGGCGCCGGGGATCGGCTCTTCGCCGGCCGAATAGACATCGGCGATGGCGACGACATCGGCCTCGTTGAAGCAGGTGCAGAAATCATCGAACAGGTTCGAAAGCCGGGTATAGCGGTGGGGCTGGTGCACGGCGATGACGCGGCCCTTGGTGGCCTGGCGCGCGGCCTTCAGCACGGCGGCGATTTCCACGGGATGGTGGCCGTAATCATCGATGATGGTGACGCCGCCCACCTCGCCCACGCGGGTGAAGCGCCGCCCGACACCGCCGAACCTGGCAAGCGCCTCGCGGATCTGGGCACGCTTCATGCCCAGGTGCCGCGCCACGGCGACAGCGGCAAGCGCATTGCTGACGTTATGGTCGCCCGGCATCGGCAGGGTGCAGCCCTCGATCACGGGGCCGTCCTCCTCGGCCTGAAGCGCGATGTCGAAATGCGCCACGCCGTTTTCATAGCGCAGGTTCATCGCCCGCACATCGGCCTGGGCGTTGAAGCCGAAGGTGGTGACGCGGCGGTCCGAGAGCTTGCCGACCAGCGCCTGCACCTCGGGGTGGTCGGTGCAGCAGACGGCAAGGCCGTAGAAGGGGATGTTCGAGGCGAAGTCGTAAAACCCCTTGCGCAGCGCATCGAAGGAGCCCCAATGCTCCATATGCTCGGGGTCGATATTGGTCACGATGGCGATGGTCGCGGGCAGGCGGTTGAAGCTGCCGTCGCTTTCGTCGGCCTCGACCACCATCCATTCGCCGGCGCCGGCGCGGGCATTGCTGCCATAGGCATGGATCACGCCGCCGTTGATCACGGTCGGATCGAAGCCGCCCGCATCCAGCAGCGTCGCCACCATGGTCGTGGTCGTGGTCTTGCCATGCGTGCCCGCGATGGCCACGTTCGAGCGCAGGCGCATCAGTTCGGCCAGCATCTCGGCCCGGCGCACGACGGGCAGGCCGCGGCGGCGGGCTTCCTCAAGCTCGGGGTTGCCCTTCTTGATCGCGGTCGAGATGACGACCACGCCGGCCTCGCCGATGTTCTGGGCACTCTGGCCCTCGAAGATGGCGGCACCCAGGGCTTCCAGCCGGTCGGTGATCTTGGAACGTTTCGCGTCCGAGCCCTGGACCTGGTAGCCCAGCGTCATCAGCACCTCGGCGATGCCCGACATGCCGATGCCGCCAATGCCGATGAAATGGATGGGGCCGAGTTCGCCGGGAAGTTTGGTCGCTGCGTTCATCGGGTCAGTTCCATTACAATTTCTGCCAGGTTGCGGGCCGCCTCGGGGCGCCCCAGGCGAAGCGCCGCCGCGGCCATCCGGGTGGCGCGGGCTTCGTCGGAAAGGATATCCCGGATGTCGCGCGCAAGGCTTTCGGGGTCAAGCGCGGATTCGGGCAGGACGCCCGCCGCGCCGGTTTCGGCCAAGGCGCGCGCATTGGCGCTTTGGTGGTCCCCGGTCGCGGCGGCGAAGGGGATAAGGATCGAGGGCCGCCCGATCACCGTCAGATCGGCGATGGACGAGGCCCCGGCCCGGCTGATCACAAGCTGCGCCTGGGCCATGCGCCGGGGCACGTCCTCGAAAAAGGGGCTGACCTCGGCCTGGATGCCGGCGGCCGCATAGGCGGCGGTCACACGCTCGCGGTCCTCGGCGCGGGCCTGGTGGCTGACGCGCAGGCGCGGCGCCTGGGGCAGCAGCGCCATGGCGGGCGGCACCATGTCCGAAAGCACCCGCGCGCCCTGGCTGCCACCGATGATCAGGACGTTCAGCGGGCCGTCGCCCAGCTGGACATCCGGCGGGACATAAGGCGATCCGGCATGATCCAGCACCGCCTGGCGCACCGGATTGCCGGTATGAACGCCCTGCACCCCCGGCGGCAGGGTGGTCGGCCAGGTGCCGCAGGCGACGCGCTGGACGCGGCGGGCGAAGGCCGCGTTCACCCGGCCCATGACGCCGTTCTGCTCGTGGATCATGCGCGGGACACGCAGCGCCAGCGCCGCCGACATGGCGGGAATGGTCGGATAGCCGCCAAAGCCCACCACCACCGCCGGGCGGTCCGCCGCGAACCGGCGCATGGCCGAAACGACGCCCACCCCGATGCGCAGCGGCACGGCAAGCTGCGCCATCCTGCCCCCGCGCGCGGTGGTGGCCGAACTGACGACCTCGCGCGCGACTTCGGACGGAAAGGCCCCGGCATAGCGCGCGCCGCGCTCGTCGGTCGAAAGCGTGACCCGCCAGCCCCAGGACAGCAGCACCTCGGCCAGCGACTGGGCCGGAAACATATGCCCGCCGGTGCCCCCGGCTGCGATCAGGCAAAGCGGCGGGCGGCTCATCCCCGGCGCCCCAGCACGTCGCCCATGCGCCCCTGCGGCCGCGAGCGGGTCAGCGCCAGCAGCATCCCCACCGCGATCCCCGAGGCGATCACGGACGAACCGCCATAGCTGACGAAGGGCAGCGTCATGCCCTTGGCGGGCAGAAGCCGCACCGCGACGCCCATGTTGATCAGCGCCTGCACGCCGAAGGCGCAGGCCAGGCCCGTGCCCGCGATGCGGACAAAGGGATCACGCTCATCGCGCAGCCGCATCAGCGAGCGCACGACCACGGTGCCGTAAAGAAACAGGATCGTGATCACCATGATAAGGCCGTATTCCTCGGCCGCGACGGCGATGATGAAATCGGTATGCGCGTCGGGCAGCGACCATTTGACCGAACCCTCGCCCACGCCGACGCCGAAGAAGCCGCCCTCGTGAATGGCATCGGTGGCATAGCCGATCTGCGTGCGCGGATCGACCTCGGCGGTCAGAAAGCCGTTGATGCGGCGGGCAAAATGCTCGGAGGCGCCATAGGCGAAGAAGCCCCCGGCAACGGCCGTGCCCAGCACGCCGAAAAGCAGCATCAGGGGCGCGCCGGCGATGAAATACATCACGCACCAGGAAAACAGCACCAGCGAGGCCTGGCCGAAATCGGGCTGAAGCGCCAGAAGCACCACCACGAACGAGGCCATGATCGCCGAATAGATCCGGCCGGGCGGGCCGCCCACCTCCTGGCTGGCGGCCATGAACCAGGCGCAGATGGCGACGAAGGCGGGCTTCAGAAACTCCGAGGGTTGGATCGACATCCCCCCCGGCAGGCGCAGCCAGCGCACCGCGCCCTTGCCGAAATCCGTGCCGATAAAGGGCAGCAGCACGATCGCGGTGATGGCGACGGCAAAGCCCAGAACGCCGATCCGCCGCACCTGGCGCGGCGAAAAGGTCGAGATCACCAGCATCGCCGTGATCGCCATGCCCCCGAACACGGCCTGACGGGTGACGTAATAGAATTGCGGAAGGTTGTTCTTCTCGGCCAGCGGGACCGAGGCCGCCAGCCCCAGGATCAGCCCGATGGTGAAAAGCCCCAGCACACAGGCCAGGGACCAGCGGTCCACCGTGCGCCACCAGCGTGGAAGAATCGGGTCGCCCGCCCGCGCGGGCGTGGTGCCGAAGACCATCTCGGTCATGGGAATACCGCCGTCACTGCCTCAGATAAAACGCCCGTTCGCCGGGTCTGGAACGCAGCATAGCGCGGATGTTGCCGTCGCGCTACAGCGGATTCGCAACCTGATCCGCAAGACTTGCATCGGCGCGCATCTGCGCGGGTGGTGAACGGATCGGTTCACGGATCGGTTCACGGCGGCGGCAATGCCGGGCCGCCCCCCCTCTCCCGGTCAAATCTCCGACCGGCTCCGGCATGCCGGCGAAAGGCTTCGCGCGACAAAGGGGACCGGCGGCCCCGAACGCCCCCCGTCTTTCTTGTAAAAATATCCTCGGGGGCGCGGGGGCAGACAGCCCCCGCTCCGGCGGTGCCGGCCCTAAGCCCCCCTTTTCTCGGCGCGCCCGAAGGCATAACTATCGCGCGACCAGACAGGGATGACCGATGCTCTACAAGACCAAAGCCGAATGGCTCACGGCCTCGCGCAAGCGGGTGCTCCTTTTCGGCATGTCAGGCTTGGGCAAGACCTATCTGGCCTCGATGCTGCGCCAGACCGGGGAATGGTTCCACTACTCGGTCGATTACCGCATCGGCACCCGTTACATGGGCGAGCTGATCGCCGACAACTTCAAGCGCGAGGCGATGAAGGTGCCGTTCCTGCGCGAATTGCTGATGTCGGATTCGGTCTATATCGCCAGCAACATCACCTTCGACAACCTGACGCCGCTCTCGACCTATCTGGGCAAGCCCGGCAGCCCGACGCGGGGCGGACTGGAGTTCGAGGAATACATGCGCCGCCAGGGCCAGCACCGCCGGGCCGAGATCTCGGCGCTGCTCGACGCGCATCACTTCATCGCGCGCGCCCGCGAAATCTATCGCCTGCACAACTTCATCTGCGATTCCGGCGGCTCGATCTGCGAGGTGGTCGACCCCCACGCGGCCCATGACCCGGTGCTGGACGCGCTGGAAAGCGAATTGCTGCTGGTCTGGATCAAGGGCTCGGACGCGCATACCGAGGAGCTGGTGCGCCGCTTCGACCGCGCGCCCAAGCCGATGTATTACCAGCCCGCTTTCCTGGACCGCGCCTGGACCGCCTATCGGGTGGAAAAGGGCCTGTGCGAGGATCAGGTCAATCCCGACGACTTCATCCGCTGGACCTATGCCCGCGCCCTGGCCCACCGCCAGCCCCGCTACGAGGCGATGGCCCGGCGGGGGGTCACCCTGCTGGCCGAGGAGGTCGCCGAAGTCAAGACCCAGGCCGATCTGATCGAGTTGATCGGAACGGCCATCGACCGCGGGGCCAGCCTCGGCTAGCCCGCAACCACCGCAAGAAAGGACGCATGATGCCCATCACCCTGCCCAATGACCTGCCCGCCTTCGACATCCTGTCGAACGAGGGCGTCATGGTCATGTCGCCGGGCCGGGCCGCGACCCAGGACATCCGCCCGCTGCGCATCGGCCTGTTGAACCTCATGCCCAAGAAGATCCAGACCGAGAACCAGTTTGCCCGGCTGATCGGCGCGACGCCCTTGCAGATCGACTTCCAGCTGATCCGCATGTCCGACCATGAAAGCCGCAACACCGCCGCCGACCACATGGCCGCCTTCTATCGCCGCTTCAGCGAGGTCGAGGCCACGGGCGAGAAATTCGACGGGCTGATCATCACCGGCGCGCCGATCGAGCATCTGGATTTCCAGGACGTGACCTATTGGGACGAGCTGACGCGCCTGTTCGACTGGACACAGACCCATGTGCATTCGACCTTCGGCGTCTGCTGGGGCGGCATGGCCATGGCCTGGCATTTCCACGGCCTGCCCAAGCACATGCTGAAAAGCAAGGCTTTCGGCTGCTTCCGCCACCGCAACCTGACGCCCGCCAGCCCTTATCTGCGCGGCTTCTCGGACGATGTGCTGGTCCCGATCAGCCGCTGGACCGAGGTACGCCAGCACGAGGTGGACGCAAGGCCCGCGCTGCGCACGCTGATCACCTCGGACCAGGCCGGACCCTGCCTTCTGGAGGATGCCGGGCACCGGGCGCTCTACATGTTCAACCATTTCGAATATGACAGCACCACGCTCAAGGACGAATACGACCGCGACATCGCCGCCGGAAAGCCGATCGACGTGCCGGTCAACTACTATCCCGACGACGATCCCAGCCAGGTCCCCTTGAACCGCTGGCGCAGCCATGCCCATCTGCTTTACGGCAACTGGATCAACGAGATCTACCAGAGCACCTGGTATGACATGTCACGCATCGGCGAGGGTTGAATGGCCAAGAACGGCAAGAACGGTCCCAAGGCGCTGGCTGAAAGCCATCCCGACCTGCCCTATGTCGGCGCCATCACCCGCTTTCTGGAAAACGACGCCCCCGACGCGCTTCGCAAGGCGGTGCGGGACGGGGACAAGGACCGCGTCCTGGATCCGGGCTTTCCCTATCCCGCGCCGATGAAGGGCAAGGATTACGACGCGCATATGGCGGGGCTGCAATCGCAGTTGGTGCGGATGATGCGCGATGTGATCCAGACCGGCAAGCGCGTGGTCGTGCTGTTCGAGGGCCGCGACGCCGCCGGCAAGGGCGGCACCATCGAGCGCGTGCGCGAGAACCTGAACCCCCGCTCGGCCTATATCGTGGCGCTGCCGAAACCCGGCGAGCGCGAAGCCGGGCAATGGTATTTCCAACGCTATACCGACTGGCTGCCCGCGCGGGGCGAGATCGCGCTTTTCGACCGCAGTTGGTATAATCGGGGCGTCGTCGAAAAGGTGTTCGGCTTCTCGACCGAGGCGCAGCGCGAGACCTTCTTTCGCCAATTGCCGCATTACGAGAACATGCTGGTCGATGACGGGGTGGTTCTGGTCAAGCTGTGGCTGAACGTGGGCCGGGCCGAGCAGTTGCAACGTTTCCTGGACCGCGAGCAGGATCCCCTGAAGCAATGGAAGCTAAGCGCCATCGATGTCGAGGGGCTGGCGAAATGGGACGACTACACGGCGGCGATCCGCGACACGCTGATGCGCAGCCATTCGGGCATCGCGCCCTGGACGGTGATCCGCTCGGACGACAAGCGCCGGGCACGGATCGCGGCGATCCAGACCATCCTGCGGGCGGTGGACTTCCAGGGCCGGGACGACGCGGTGATCGGTGCCCCCGATCCAAAGCTGGTCGGTGGCCCCGAAATGCTGGCCGGGTGATGCCGCGGTCTTGGGCGACGCTGCTGCTGGTGCTGCTGGCGCTGCTGCCCGGCGCGGTCCTGGCCCAGGCGCTGCCGCGATGGCAGGCTACCACGCTGAACGATTTCGCCGGGGTGGTGACGGCGCGCGATGCCGAGGCCATCGAGGCCGGGCTTTCCGCCCTGCGCCGCGAGACCGGAATCGAGGGCACGGTCGTCACCTTGCAGGACCGCGCCCGCTACGGCGGCATACAGGGCCTGGACGCCTTCGCGACCCGGCTTTTCAACGATTGGGGCGTGGGCGATGCGCGGCGCCAGGACGGGTTCATGATCCTGGTCCTGCCCGGCGACCGCGAGGCCCGGATCGAACTGGGCCGGGGCTATCCCAACGACGCCGACATCCTGGCCCAGGACATCATGCGCGGCAGCCTGTTGCCCGCCTTCCGCGCGGGCGATCTGTCGGCCGGCCTGCGCGAGGGCACCGCGCAGGTCATCGCCCGCATCGCCCGCCCGCATGCCTCGGGCATGCCCGGACCGGCCCAGGACCGCGACTGGGCGGGGCGGCTTCTGCCGCTGGCAGGCTTCGCACTGATCCTGGGGCTGATCGGACGCCGGATCTGGCGGCGCGGGCGCTGCCCCAAATGCGGGGGGCGCGGGCTGATCACGCGGCACGAACCGCGGAAGGAGCCGCTGGCAGAAGGCGGCTACCGCATCGCCGACCAGTCCATGACCCGGCATTGCCCGCATTGCGACTGGACCGAGACCCGCCTGCGCCCCCAGCCCCGGATCGGCTATTACGGCGCGGCGGGCGAGCTTTTGCGCCAGGAACGCAACCCCGCCCATCGCTCAGGCGCGGGCGGCGGCGGCGCGGGCTTCGGCGGCGGCTCGTCGCGCGGCGGCGGCGCCTCGGGACGGTGGTAGCGCCCTGGGGTGGGTAGCACCTTGGAGGCAGTGATGGCGCCCTTGGCCGCCGCGCCGCAGCGAATGCTTGCGGCAAGGCCAAGCTGCGGCTAGCGTGCCTGGAAGCACGCCATATACCAGACCCCCACCCTATAGACGAAGGCCCCAGATGAAACTTCTGCGCTCCTCCGCCCTGGCCCTGATCCTGGGCGCCGCGATCTCTGCCCCTACCCATGCAGCCGATCCCGAACTGACCGTCTTCGACTGGGCCGGTTTCGAGGAGCCGGCGATCTTCCAGGGCTATATCGACAAGAACGGCGACAGCCCGACCTATGCCTTCTACGGCGATGACGACGAGGCGTATCAAAAGCTCGCCTCGGGCTTCAAGGCGGACGTGGCGCATCCCTGCTCGCAAATGGTGTCGAAATACCGCGATGCCGGGCTGATCGAGCCTTGGGACGTGTCCAAGATCCCGGCCTTCGACACGATCGATCCGAAATTCCTCGCCTCGCCGATCTTCAAGGACGACGGCGGCGTCTGGTATATCCCGACCGACTGGGGCGCGACCGCCATCGCTTACAACAAGGAAAAGGTTCCGGCCGAGGACATCGCCAGCCTGAATGTCTTCATCGATCCGAAATACCAGGGCCGCACCAGCCTGCCCGATTCGGCGGACGATGTCTGGGCGCTGGCCTATCTGGCCACCGGCGTGACCGACTGGACCAAGGTGACGGATGAGCAGTTCAAGGCCGCCGCCGACTGGCTGCGCCAGGCCCATCAGAACGTCGCCGCCTATTGGGCCGATCCGTCCGAGCAGGCGCAACTGATGGCCTCGGGCGCGGTGGATGTGGCCTGGTCCTGGAATGACGGCGTGGTGCTGCTGGAAAACGACGGCTTCCCGGTAGGCTTCCAGCGCGCCCCGAAAGAGGGCAGTTCGACCTTTTTCTGCGGTTATATCAACCTCAAGAACGGGCCGGGCAAGGAAGACAAAGCCTATGACTTCATCAACGCCTGGCTGGCGCCGTCGGCCGCCAAGGGGCTTTTGGACACGATCGGCTACGGCCATACCTCGACCGTGGCGATGGAAACGATCAAGGACGAACCTGCGGTGAAAGAGGGGCTTTCGGATGTCGATGCCCCGATCCTGGCCCAGACCCCGAACGACCCGGCGCAGCGGGAAAAGCAACTGGCCGAGTTCGAGAAGATCAAGGCGGGATTCTGATCCCCTTCGGCAACGCCCCGTCCCAGCCGGCGGGGCGTTTTTCTTTCGCCCTGCCGCATGGGTATTTGGGAAACAAAGAAGGACGAAGCCGCCGCGCTTTGGCTTTCTCCGCTTGCCAAATACCTCAAGGGGTGAATTGGCACGGCACGGGCCAAGAGGGGAACAGCGTTCCCCTCTCTTGCGCACCGCAGGACCGGGGCCTATATCTGGATTGTTCGGGTTCGCCCGGACTATGGACATAAACGCGCAGGTAATAAGCGGATCGGACCCGGGGGCGGTACCCGGCGGCTCCACCAGAGTCCCTCGTTGGGGGCACATGGGGCCGAAACAGGATCGACGAACGTCTAAAGCTGTTTGCTTTGTCTCGGTGAGCTACCACCGTCATCGGTGCAAATTGTACAGTTGCCAACGACAACCGTGCTCCGGTCGCTCTGGCTGCGTAAGCAGCTCGGGTAACCGAAACTTAAGCCCTTGCGCCTAGCAGCGTAAGGCGGGGCCCGCAGGAGCCTGGCAACAGAATCCTGCACCCTCCCTCCCCTTTCCCGAACAAGGTATTCTCTGCTGGTTTTCGCGGGTCTTCCCGCCTATGTCTTTGCCCATTGCAAGGGAAAGCCCGTGATGAAAGACCTGTCCATGTCCGATGCCGATGCGCTGATCGCCACGTTGGGCGCGCAGGCGCGCGAGGCAGCCCTTACCCTGGCCAGCGCCAGCGCCGAGCGCAAGCATGCCGCCCTGATCGCTGCCGCCGAGGCCATCCGCGAGGCCGAGGGGGCGATCCTGGGCGCCAATACGCTAGACATGGCGGCGGCGCAGGAAAAAGGCGCCGCCCCCGCCATGCTGGACCGGCTGAAGCTGGATCCCGCCCGCGTCCGCGCCATGGTGGACGGGTTGCGCGCCGTGGCCGAGCAGCCCGATCCGGTGGGCAGAATCCTGGCCGAATGGGACCGTCCGAACGGGTTGAACATCCGCCGCGTGGCCACGCCCCTGGGGGTCATCGGCGTGATCTATGAAAGCCGACCCAATGTCACCGCCGACGCGGCCGCGCTGGCACTGAAGGCGGGCAACGCGGTGATTCTGCGGGGCGGCTCGGAAAGCCTGAACAGTTCGACCGCGATCCATGCTGCGCTGGTGCGGGGGCTGGTCCAGGCCGGGCTGCCGGCCTCGGCGGTGCAGATGGTGCCGACCCGCGACCGCGAGGCGGTGGGCGCGATGCTACGCGCCCAGGGACTGATCGACGTGATCGTGCCGCGCGGCGGCAAGGGCCTGGTCGGCCTGGTCCAGCAAGAGGCCCGCGTGCCTGTCTTCGCGCATCTTGAAGGCATCTGCCACATCTATGCCGATGGCGACGCCGATCTGGAAAAGGCCCGCCGCGTGGTGCTGAACGCCAAGACCCGGCGCACCGGCATCTGCGGTGCCGCCGAATGCCTGCTGATCGACCGCGCCTTCCTTGCCAAGCACGGCGCCGTGCTGATCCAGGACCTGCTGGACGCCGGCGTCGAGGTGCGCGCCGAGGGCGAGTTGGCCAAGGTGCCGGGCACCGTTCCCGCCCAGCCCTCGGATTTCGGGCAGGAATTTCTGGACAAGATCATCGCCGTCAGGCTGGTCGATGGGGTCGAGGCGGCAATCGCCCATATCCGCCGCCACGGCTCGGGTCATACCGAAGCGATTCTGACCCAGAACGACGCCACCGCCGAGCGATTCTTCCAGGGGCTGGACAGCGCGATCCTGATGCGCAATGCCTCGACCCAGTTCGCCGACGGGGGCGAGTTCGGCATGGGCGCCGAAATCGGCATCGCCACCGGCAAGATGCATGCGCGTGGGCCGGTCGGGGCCGAGCAATTGACCAGTTTCAAATACCTGGTCACGGGCGATGGCGCGATCCGCGCCTGATGGCCGCCGAAACGCTGCATCAGGACGCCCGCCATCGCATCGCGCTGTTTCGCGGGGCCGGTGACGGCCGCCTGGCCGTGGTCAGCTTCGAACATGGTCGCGGCGAGGCGATGCGGGGCTTCGCGCCGCCTTCATGCCCCCGCTTTGCGCAGCGGCTGGGCATTGATGCGCTGGTGGTGCAGACCGCGCGGCGCGATTGGTTCCTGTCGCCGAAAAGCGCCATGCTGGCGCAGGCGCTGACCCGCGCAACCGCAAGCTATGCCGAGGTCACCGCCACGGGCTTTTCCATGGGCGGCTATGCCGCGCTGCTTTACTCGGCCGCCTGCCGGGCACGGCGGGTGATGGCGGTCTCGCCGCAATATTCCATAGATCCGGCGGTCGCGCCCTTCGATCCCGCCCGGCACGGCAAATTCGCCCGCATAGGCCAGCCCATGCCGACGCCCGAATCGCGCGGCGATACCGGCATCGGCGGCCTGCTGATCTATGACCCCAGCATCACCGCCGACCGCGCCCATGCGGCGCTGATCCATGCCGGGTTTCCGGGCCTGACCGCCGTGGCGCTGCCGCATGGCGGCCATCCCGCGACCAGCCTTGTCGGAGAAGCCGGCGGCGTGGGCCGGCTGGCCGAAATGGTGGTTCGGGACCGCATCGATGTGCCCGCGATCCGCCACATGCATCGCGCCGCCCGGCGCGGCAGCGCCAGCTATCGCCTGCGCCTGGCCGAGGCGGCCCTGCCCCGCCATCCCGAGCGGGCGGCGCGGGAATTGCATGCTCTGGCCGCCCAAGGTCCCGCGCGGCTGGGGGTCGAGGCGGCGCTGCTGCTTCTGGAACAGGGCGACGACAGCGCCGAGACGCGGCTCCATGCCCTGCTTGAGACCGCGCCGCAGATCCCGCCCGGCCTGCTGCGCCGGCTGCAACGCGCCCTCGATTGCCGCGCCTAGACGGCATAGTCCCTTACGCTCTCCGTGCCTGCCCGAGGCATGTCGGCAAGGGCGTCGACGAAGGGAGCGCTGATTTCGCGGCTCAGGGCGATGCGGCGGCGATGAGGCCGCGCGGCGCGTCCCGATCCCCTCCGGCATATGCGTATCACGGCAGGGCTCTGACGAAACGCTGCTCCAGCACCTCGCTTCCCCATTGGGAGCCGGGGCGTTCCTCGACCAGCGCGAAGCCGCGCGCTTCATAGAGGTGCCGCGCCGCATCCAGCCCGGAGAACGTCCAAAGATGCGTTTCGGCAAAGCCCTGCCGGTCCGCAAAGGCCAATGCCGCATCGAGCAACCGTTTCCCGGCCCCGCCGCCGCGCACCATGTCATCGACGATGAACCATCTTAGATGCGCGATGCCCGCCCCCATGTCTTCGCCGTCCATGGCGACGGAGCCGACGATATGACCGCCTTTCAATGCCGCCCAGATTTCGTTCCGGCTTTTACCCAGGCGGCCCCCGAACTCGGCCAGGCCACCCGCGACAACGGATTCGAACACTTGTCCAAAGCCCGATGTCCGCGCGTAGTAAAGCGCGTGCATCTCGGCGATGCGGCCAATGAGGCCCGGCCTGTAGCCGGCGCAGATCTCGACGGGCGTGCGCAGCGGTTTTCCGGCCAGCGCATTGCCATAAAGGCGCAGCCCCTCCAACACGGTGCGGCCCTGTTCGGCGGTCAGATGCGCGAACGCCCTGGCGACCTGCGCGCGGGCAAATTCATGGATTGCGGCAACGCGGTCCTTGCCCGACGGGGTCAGCGAGAGCAGCTTCATGCGGCCGTCATCCTCGCCTACCTGTTCCACCACGTCACCGGCCTCGACCAGCCTGCGAAGCATCCGGCTGACGCTTGATTTTTCAAGATGCAGCATCGCGCCCAGATCGCGGGCGGTCAGCCCGCCTTGCTCGATCTCGATCAGGGCATGGACCGCCGAAGGTGAAAGGGCGGTTCCCGCGAAATCCCTGCCGGTAAACCCCAATTCACGAACGAGTTGGCGAGAGGCGGTGCGGATCGAATCGACGACTTGAAGAGAGGATGACATGCGCGAACCATATGGTTGTGTATAGCAACCATTTCAGCTTGAATGCCTTCCTGTCAACAGGCCCATATCCGCTTGATCGGAAATCCTGCCAACGGCGAAACTTTTCTCGGACCAGTGGCGTCGACGGGCTCGATTCGCGGATTCATGAACCGGCGCGGCATTGACCGAGTGGATCGTTCAAGCACCATCCATCGAGGAATCGTGAACCAGGTCCAGAGATGCGGTTCCCCTACTCGACATGCGCCAGGACATCGCGGATGCGCGAGACCTGGGCGACATCCTGCTCGGCATCGAGCGCCGTCAGCAGCGCATGCAGATGCTCGCTGTCGCGCAACTCCACCTCGATGCGCAGCCGGTAGAAATCCGGCTTGCGATCGATGAATTCCAGGTTCGAGATATTGGCCCCCTGCACCCCGATCAGCGTGCAGATCCGCCCCAGAACGCCCGCATCGTTGCGGATGGTCAGCGAAAGCACCGTGGAATAGGCGGGTGGGTGCTGGCCCTCGCGCCAGTGCAGGTCGACCCAACGCTCGGGGCTGTCCTCGAACTCGGCGAGCACGGGGCAGTCGATGGCATGGATCACCACGCCCTTGCCGCGATAGGTGATGCCGACGATACGCTCGCCCGGCAGGGGATTGCAGCAGGGCGCGCGGGTGAATTCCTGATCCGCCTCAAGCCCGGCCACGGCCCGGCTCGCGTCGATCTCGGAGCGTTTGGCGGCCAGTTCGGGATAAAGCGCCGCCAGCACCGCATGGGCGGAAATCTCGGCGCTGCCGATCCGGGCCAGCAGTTCATCCGTGTCGGGCAGGGCCATGGTCTTGGCCGCCGTGCGCAGGGCCTTGTCGCTGACCTTGCGGCCGACATGCTCGAACGCCACGCGGACCAGTTCCGAGCCAAGCTTGATGAAGCGCGTCCGGTCCTCTTGCCGCAGGCTGCGGCGGATCGCGGCCTTGGCGCGGCCCGTCACCACGATGTCAAGCCATGTCGGCTGCGGCCGCTGCCCCGAGGCCGAGATGATGTCCACCGACTGCCCGTTCTTCAGCCGCGTCCATAGCGGCACGCGGATGCCGTCCACCTTGGCGCCGACGCAGGAATTGCCCAGCCGGGTGTGGATCGCATAGGCGAAATCAATCGGCGTCGCGCCCTTCGGCAGCGGAATCACGTCGCCCTTGGGCGAAAAGCAGAAGACCTGATCCGAATACATCTCAAGCTTCACATGCTCAAGAAACTCGTCATGATCCTCTTCGCCGAAGCGTTCGGTCAGGCTGGAGATCCATTCGCCGGGATCGACGGCGAAGGGGTTTTCCGTGCGCGCCCCGTCGCGATAGGCCCAATGCGCGGCGACGCCCGATTCGGCCACCTCGTGCATCTGGCGGGTGCGGATCTGCACCTCGACCCGCTTGCCGTCGCGCCCCGAAACGGTGGTGTGGATCGAGCGGTAGCCGTTCGCCTTGGGCTGGCTGATGTAATCCTTGAACCGCCCCGGCACGGCGCGCCAGCGGTGATGGATCACGCCCAGGGTGCGATAGCAATCGGCCTCGGTCCGGGTGATGATGCGAAAGCCGTAGATGTCCGACAGGCGTGAAAAGGAAAGCTGCTTTTCCTGCATCTTGCGCCAGATGCTGAAGGGTTTCTTGGCGCGGCCGTAGACATCGGCCTCGATCCCCTCGCGCTCCAGCTCGGCCCGGATGTCGGCGGTGATCTTCGGGATCACGTCGCCGGATTCGCGTTGCAGGCTGACAAAGCGGCGGATGATCGAATTGCGCGCCTCGGGGTTGATGACCTTGAAGGCCAGGTCCTCAAGCTCTTCGCGCATCCATTGCATGCCCATGCGACCGGCAAGCGGCGCATAGATCTCCATCGTCTCGCGCGCCTTCTGCGTCTGCTTGTCGGGCCGCATCGACTTGATCGTGCGCATATTGTGCAGCCGGTCCGCCAGCTTGACCAGGATCACGCGAAGATCGCGCGACATGGCCATGAAAAGCTTGCGGAAATTCTCGGCCTGCTTGCTGTGGGCGCCGGACAGTTGCAGGTTGGTCAGCTTGGTGACGCCATCGACCAGATCCGCGATCTCGCGGGTGAACATCTGCGACACTTCGGTCCAGGTCGAGCGGGTGTCCTCGATCGTGTCGTGCAGAAGCGCGGTCACGATGGTGGCATCGTCCAGCCGCATCTCGGTCAGGATGGCGGCGACGGCGACGGGATGGGTGAAATAGGGCTCGCCCGAATGGCGGAACTGGCCCTCGTGCATGCGACGCCCATATTCATAGGCATCGCGGATCAGATCGGCATTGGTGCGCGGATTATAGTTCTTGACCAGTGCGATCAGGTCTTCGACATCAATCATTTCGGGCCGAAGACCTTACGCTCAACCGCGACCCTGGGCGTCCAGCATCATGCGCAGCATGCGCTCCTCGGATTCTTCGTCCACGGGCTTGGGACGGTCGATCTCGGCACCCAGAAGCAGAGCCATCGCGTCCTCTTCCGGCTCGTCGACCTCGATCTGGGTCTGGGTCGCCTCGATCATGCGCTCGCGCAGTTCGTCCACGGGCTGGGTCTCATCGGCGATCTCGCGCAGCGACACGACCGGGTTCTTGTCATTGTCGCGGTCCACGGTCAGCGGGCTGCCGGCCGCGATTTCGCGGGCGCGATGGGCCGCCAGCATCACCAGATCGAAACGGTTCGGAACCTTGTCGACGCAATCTTCGACTGTCACGCGGGCCATAGGTCACCTTTGGTTGGGAATCAGAATGCATGGCAAGGCCGGATAGATCGGCAATCGCCAGACAAATGTCAAGAAGTTGCCGGCCTAATACCCCGCATTGCGGTCGCAGGCAAGTCCGCAAGCATCTGCGCCACGCTGCGCCCCAGCCGCGGATGAACCCAGGCAGGGGCCACCTCGGCCAGGGGCGCCAGCACGAAGCCGCGATCCTGCATCCTCGGATGGGGCAGGATCAGTTGCTCCGGCGCCAGCCGGGCCTGCGCCTCGGGCGGCAGGGCGCGCCAATGTTCATGAGTGGCCGGATCGGGCAGCACCGCATCGCCCCAGGCGATCAGATCCAGGTCCAACCCGCGCGGCTGCCAGCGCCCACCATCGCGCACGCGCCCGAACCGCGCCTCGATCCGGTGCAAAAGCGCCAACAATTCTACCGGCATCAGCCTTGTTTTCGCGGCCAGCGCAGCATTAATATAGTCGGGACCGCTACCCAAGGGCCATGCGGGCGTAGACCATAGGCGGCTAACGGCCATTATCGTGATTTCAGGCAAATTTGCAAGATGCCGCAAGGCGCTGCGCAGCCCGTCCTGCGGCGAACCTGCCGAACTCGGCAGGTTTCCGCCAAGAGCGATCAGGGCTAGTGTCGGGCTTGATAATGACTGATCATTCATAACGAGGGTATCGTGTTCTACAAAGACGACCGGCTGGCATTGTTCATCGACGGGTCGAATCTCTACGCCGCCGCGAAGTCACTGGGCTTCGATATCGACTACAAGTTGCTGCGGCAAGAATTCGAACGGCGCGGCAAGCTGATCCGGGCCTATTATTACACCGCGCTCCTTGAGAACGAGGATTACTCTCCCATCCGGCCTCTGGTCGACTGGCTGCATTACAACGGCTTTTCGATGGTGACCAAGCCGGCGCGCGAATACACCGACAGCATGGGCCGGCGGAAGGTCAAGGGTAACATGGATGTCGAACTTGTGGTAAACGCGATGGAGCTTGCCACGCGCCTGGACCATGCGGTCCTGTTCTCGGGCGATGGCGATTTCCGCCCCTTGGTCGAGGCGCTGCAACGCCAGGGCGTGCGCGTCTCGGTGGTCTCGACCATGCGCAGCCAGCCGCCGATGATCGCGGACGAACTGCGCCGCCAAGCCGACAACTTCATCGAACTGGACGCGCTGCGCGACATCATCGGCCGCCCCCCGCGCGAACATGCGCCGGCGGTGGAAAGCTGACCCGTGCCAGCCAAATGCCCGCGCCAGCCCTGAATGGCAGGCGGCATCATTAGGAACCCGACGTGAGCTTGACCCCGATCTTCAGCCCCGGCTTCACCCCCCGGCATGACAGCGCGGTCATCGTCGCCTGCGATGCCAATTACCTGCCCTATGCCGCCGCCCCCGCCCTGGCCATGGCGGCGGCGGGCCATGCGCATGACGTGCTGATCGGCGGCCCCGAGCAGGTCCCCCTGCCGCCCGCGCTAAGCCAGGCCGGGATCGGCCATGTCGCGGCGCGGGACGAAACGCTTCTGGACGCCCTGCCTCTGGATGCGCGCCGCTCGCTCGCGACCTATATGGAATTGTTTCTGGGCAATGCGCTGCGCGGCCATTACCGGCGCATCCTGGTGATCGACGCGGATACCCTTTACGAGCGCGGCGATCCCGCCCGGCTGATGGCGGCGGACATGCTGGGCCGCGCGGTGGCGGCGGTGCGCGACAATCGCCAATGGCGCACACCGACACGAAAGGTCGGCGAGTTCAAGGCCCTGGGCGAACCCGCCCATCCCTATTTCAACGCCGGCGTGGTGATGATCGACACCCAGGCGTTCCACCAGCAGGATCTGCCCGCCCGCACCACCGATTTCGCGCGCCGCCATCTGGCCGGGCTGGGCCGCGACCAGGCACTGATGAATGGCAGCCTCAAGGGCGACTGGGCCGAGATCAGCCCGCTCTGGAACTGGCAATTCACCAGCGCCTCGGCGCATCTGACGGCGATGGCCGATCCCTGCCTGATCCATTTCATCGGCACGCGAAAGCCTTGGCTCGACAGCTCCAAGGGGATCGTGCCCATGCGCCTGCGCGAAGGGTTCGGCCGGATTCTGCGCCAACACTTCCCCGAGGCGCCCCAGGTCTCGCATTCCGGGGACCGCCACTGGCCCGAGGCCGGCGCACTGCGCACCGCGCTTTTCCGGCAATGGCGCGCGGCGGGACCGATGCTGCGCTATCTCAACCGCTTCCCCGACCCATACACCCTGACAGATCCGCGCGCCTGATCGCCCCCCCACCGGACGCGCGCGGCAACGACGAAAAATACCGCGCCTCTCTCTGTTCAAGGCTGATCGCTGCTCAAAGCCAGGGCCGATACACCCAAAACGATGCGCGGCCGTGACGGGCGCGCTTTCCCTTTCCTGTCAAGAAGCCCCTTCCGGGACGCGGATCAGACAATCCCCGCATGCTGCCCCGCCACCGCCAAGCCCAGGCGGGCGATGGCGCGCCACATCAGCCTCAGGAACTGAATGAAGCAGATGCGCAAGCCGCCAGCCCCAGGCTGATCGCCCGATACGCCGACGCGGTTTCGGGATCATCGCGGTCTCAAGCTCCACGCGCCACGGACAGCGATCACGCCCCCGGCATCGCGCCGAAGCTCTTGCGGCGCGGATCACACCAGGAAGATCGGGCGAAGGCCGGGCCATCTGGCGATCATCCTCTGCCCGTTCACACAACCCTCATGGCATGGAGCATCAGCAGGAACCGGCGCTCCGAACACCGATCATGCCGCAGATTCGGCACGCGCCGCGCCCGCGCTTTTCAGGTCCAACCGGCTTCATGGCTCTTTACCGCCGCCCCGGCCATTCGCGGCGGCAAATCACCGTTTCCCGATTACGGAATCACGCGCCTACCCAGGTGGATCTTCGCTTTTCAAATACCCATTCCGCCCACCTCTCGCCCCTCAGCGTTCGGTCAGCTTCAACTCGATGCGGCGGTTCTGGGCCATGGCCTCGGGGGTGGTGCCCTGGGTCACGGGCCGGGTATCGGCAAAGCCCGCCGGCAGCAGGCGATTCGCCGGAAAGCCCAGATCGTCCACCATATAGCGCACCACCGACAAGGCCCGCGCCTGGCTCAACTCGCGATTGTCGCGATAACGGCCCTGGCCGGAAAGCGGCTGACTGTCGGTATGACCATCGACGCGGATGATCCAGTCGATCTCGGGCGGGATCTCTCCGGCGATCTGCTTCAGCGTCTCGGTCACGCGGGCGATCTGGGCTTTGCCCTCGGCCGAAAGCGTGGCTTCCCCCACCGGAAACAACACCTCGGAACTCAGCGCGAAGCGGTCGCCCACCACGCGCACGCCCTCGCGCCCGGCCAGGATCTGCGACAGCCGGCCGAAGAATTCCGAGCGATAACGGCTCAGGTCCCGCGCCTCGGCCTCGGCACGGCTGCGGGCCTCCTCCTCAAGCGCGCGGCGCTGACGCTCTTCCTCGGCGGCGCGGACAAGCGCCACGTTCAACTGCCGGCCCAGATCCTCGACCTGCGCGTCGGCCTCCTGCTTGTCGGTCGCGGCGGTCTGCAAGACGGCCTGCAAGCTGCCAAGCTGGTCGTTCAAATGCCGCACCTGCTGGTTCAGCAGCGTGACCCGGCGCTGATCCTCGGACGAAAGCGCGTCCTGGCGCGAAAGCTTCTGCTGCGCCAGGGCCAGCAGACCCGCCTGACGCTGCGCTTCACCCGCCTGAGCCTCAAGCTTGCCGCCAAGATCGTCGCGCGCGGCCTCGGCCGCGGCCAGCAGCGTCAGCGTCTCCTCGGCCTTCTTGCGCTGCGCCTCCAGCGCCAGGTTCGCGGCGGAAAGCGCGGCACCCGACTTCTCCAGCCGCTCCTGCAAGGCCAGGGCGGCGGCGCCATCGGCCAGGCGGGCAGCCTCTGCCTCGGAAAGTCGCGCCTGCGTTTCGGCCAGGTTGGTCCCGGCCTCGGCATTGCGCTGGCGCAGATCCGCGACCAGCGCCTCCAGCGCCTCGCGCCGGGCGGCGGCCAGCCGGGCCTGCTCGGCCTGGGCGTCGATTTCGGTGCGGGCCTGGGCGATGGCAGCCTGAGCCGCAAGTTCGCGCCGCCGGGCATCGGCCAGGTCCGTGCTTAGCCCGTCGGCCCGGCTTTGCGAGGTCGCCAGCGTCTCGGTCAGCGTCGCCACCCGCGCGCTCAGGTCGCTCAACTGGCTGTCCTTGCCCGCGATCTCGTCGCCCAGTTGCCGCAACTGGCTGTCCTGCGTCGTGATTCTTTCGCGCAGCACGGTTTGCAGCACCATAAAGATGGTCAGCGCGAAGATCAGCACCAGAAGCAGTGTCGAAAGCGCGTCGACGAAGCCCGGCCAGACATTGGCCGAGAAACGTTCCCGCCCGTTGCGGCTAAGCCCCATGCCGCGCCTCCAGCGCGCGGATGGCGCGGGTCAGCGCCGCCAGATCCTCGCGCAGTTCCGAGATCAGCCCGTCGCGGCTGGCGGCGCTTTCCTCGACCAGCCGGCCAAGCTGCACGTCGATCGAGCGCAGCCGCATCCGCGCCTCGGGATCGTCCTGGGCGGCCGGCGCCGCACCCATGGGGCGGACCTCGGGACGCGATTCGGCCAGCTCGACCAGCCGCGCCTGCCCCTCGGCCAGCCGGCCCAGGCCGCGATTCAGCGCCGCGATCTGGGCGCCGTCGCCCTGCGGCTGATCGGCCATCAGGGCCAGACGATTCTGGCCCTCGGTGATCCGGGCCAGCGCCAGGGTAAATTCCTCGGGCAGCGTCACCGGGGTCCGGGCCTGTGCCGCCAGATGCTCTTGCCCCTGCGCCACGCGGTCCAGCGCGGCCAGCATCGCCGGATCGGACTGCGGCGCCCGTTCCTGTCCCTGGGCCAGCCGCTCCAGCGCGGTCAGCACCGGAGCATCGTCCCGCGCCGCCAGCCCTGCGGCGATCCGCTCGATTCCCGCGACCAACTGCCGCTGCGCCTCGCCATGGACGCGGCCCTCCTCGACCAGATGCGAGGTCAGCCGGTCACGATCCACGCCCAGAAGATCCACCAGCCGGCTGACCTGATCGGCCAGCGCCAGCGAGCGGGCATCCGCCTCGCTCGCCTCCTCGTCGCGCAGAAGATCGCGCTCGGCATAATAATCCTGAAGCGCCGCCATCCGCGCGCCGATGCCCTGGACGAATTCCGCCAGCGCCCCGGCGTCCAGCCCCCCCTCGCCCGAGGCGATGCCGACACGGGTAAAGCCCGACAGCCATTCCTCAAGCTCGCGGTAAAAGCGGTTCTGGCCATGGCTCGCGAAAAGCTCCAGCAGACCCACGACCAGCGATCCCGCCAGCCCCAGAAGCGAACTGGAAAAAGCCGTTGCCATGCCGCCAAGCTGGGTTTCCAGACCGTGCATCAGCTTGTCGAAGACATCGACGCCGCTTTCGCCCTGATCCGGGGCCAGGGTGCGGATCGTTTCCACGATGGCGGGCACGGTGGTCGCCAGCCCGTAGAAAGTGCCAAGAAGCCCAAGGAAGATCAGCAGGTTAGCCAGATACCGGGTGATGTCGCGGGCCTCGTCGATGCGCGTCGCGACCGAATCCTGGATCGAGCGCGCCTGCTCGGTCGAGATCACCCCCGCCAAAGGCCCGCGCAGTCCCAGCATGTTCGCCAAGGGCGCCAGCAGGCGCGGCGCCACATCGGGCGCGGGGCGGTCCCCCGGCCCATAGCCGAAGCGGCCCGCCGCATAACGCTCGATCCAACTGACCGAGCGCATGAGCTGGCCCACCTGCCAGAAACAGGTCAGCACGCCCAGGCCGAAAACCACAAGAATCGCTCCGTTCAGCAGCGGATTCGCGGCAAAGATCGGCAGGATCCGGGCATAGGCGAACCAGGCTCCCGTCACCACCAGCACCAGAACCGCCAGCATCAGCACGACCTGCCGCACCGGCTGCGAGAATTGCGGCTCGGTCGGATCAGTCAGACCCGATCCCGGCCCGCCGCGATGCGCCTCCAACCGGGCGGCCCTGCCCTTGCGCGGCGCATCCTCCGCGGGATCAGAGAGCATATCGCCCGGCAGATCCTTTTCCGGCTTGTCGGTCTGGGCTGGCGGCAATTCGGACTCTCCCGTTCGGTTATCGCAAGCCGAGTTTAGAGCCATGCCCGCCTGATGCAAGAAGATCGCAGGCATTTGCCGCGAATGGGCTGATCGCCACCGCCTTTGCCCGCGCGCGAAAGGTCAGCCCCGCCCCGGACCGGCGATCAGAGCGCGCACCCGCCGTTCAAGATCGTGCAGGTCCAGATCCTCGATCCCCAGTTCGGCCAGCATGCTCGCGGTATTGAAAAGATAGTCGTAATTCGGCCCGCGCCCACCCGAGGCCCGCGCGATGATCCCGGCCTGCCGCGCCAGGTCCATCCGGCCGGCATATTGCTCATGCTCGGGACGGATGACATAGGCCGTGGCCAGCACCTGCCGCCCGTCCGACAGCACCAGCGGCAATATCCGCTCTTCATATGCCTGGGTCGTCAACTCGCGCGCGCGCAGGCCCGCCAGCGCCTCGGGCCAGTCCTGGGCCGCGACGCGCAGCGCCAGGCCCTGGCAATGCGCCTCCGGCTCGGCATCCAGGCCCAACACCAGCCCCGGCGCCTCGCGCGTGCCGCGATAGACGACCGAAAGCAGGCAGAAGCGGCGGGCAAAGCCGTCCAGCCGCGCCGGAACCGATTCCGCCACGACAAATCCGGGATCCCACAGCAGCGAGCCATAGGCAAAGACCCAATATTCGGATTCGTTCACGCTTTTTTCAGTCATCACGGTTTATCTTCGGCCCGATCTTTCGCTTGCCCGATTGTTAGGACAGGATGGCGCGCAATCCAAGCCGGCCCATGCGCCCCTCAAGACCGGAGCCACCAAATGCCCAGGCTGATCGCCGCCCTGATCCTTCTGGCGCTGGGGATCGCCGGGCTTTGGCTGGGGGCCGAGACGCTGCTGGCGCGGCAGATCCGCGACCTTTCGGCGGCGGGCGCGGGCTTTCACGCGGGTGGCACGGCGCCGCTGCGCCGGACCGACCGGATCGGGGTGGCCTTGACGGATGTGGCGGTCAAGACGCCCCTGGGGGTGATCGCCGCGCCCCAGGCGCAGCTTTTCCTGCGCCCGATGTCGCCCACCACCCTGCTGCTGGACCTGCCGCCCCAGATCAGCCTTGATCAGGGCAACGGCCCGCAACCGCTGACGCTTAGCGATCCCCGGATCCAGGTCAGGCTGCGGCTGATGTCCCGCCTCGCACCTGACCGGCTGCATGTCTCATCGGGGGCGATGACGCTGGCGGGCCTGCCGCTGGCGCGGTCACTGACACTGGACGCGGTGATGGTGCCGCTGGGCGGGGATGCGCCCCATGGCAGCGGCTCGGCCTATGAGATGGCGCTGGACCTGACGGGGATCGAGCCCGCGCCCCTGCCCCCCCTGGCTCAAGCGATGGCGGCGCTGGGGATCGCGGGCCAGGGCGCGGCTTCGGCGCAAGCAAGGCTCTGGCTGGACCGCGCCGCCACGCCCGCCGCCATCGCCACGGCCCAGCCGCGCCTGACCGGCCTGCGAATCGACCACGGCCAGCTCTCTCTGGGTGGTCTGAACACGCGAATCGCGGCCTATCTGCGGCCCGACGCGGCGGGCCTCGCCCAGGGGGCGCTGGCGGTCTATACAAGCGATGCCGACCGGATGCTGGATGCGGCCGCCGTCGCGGGCTGGATCCCTGAAGGCGTGGTCAAGCTGACGGGCACCATGCTGCGCGGCCTCTCGGGCATGCCCCTGCCCGGCGAGGCCGAGGCCGCCGATCCCGGCCAGCCCCATCCGATGACCTGGCCCAAGATCCAGGCGGGCGAGGTCCGGCTGCCGATCCTCTTCTCGCAGGGGCGCACAAGCCTTGGCCCGCTGAGGATCGGTCCCGCTCCCGTTCTGGCCCCCGTTCTGGCGCCGCCGCGCTAGCCCGCGCTCTCGGCCTTCTCGGGATGGGCGCGGCCGAAATCCGGGGCCGAGGTATCCTGCCCCGCCTCGATGATGCCGCGCCGGATCGCGCGGGTACGGGTGAAGTAATCGTGCAGATGCGCGCCGTCGCCCATGCGGATCGCACGTTGCAGCACGAACAGTTCCTCGGTGAAGCGGCCCAGAATGTCCAGAACCGCATCCTTGTTTTGCAGGAACACGTCGCGCCACATCGTCGGGTCCGAGGCCGCGATGCGGGTGAAATCCCGGAAACCGGCGGCGGAATATTGCACCACCTCGCTCTCGGTCACGCGCTTCAGATGGTCGGCGACGCCCACCATCGTATAGGCGATCAGATGCGGCGTATGGCTGGTGACAGCCAGGACAAGATCGTGATGCGCCGCATCCATCCGGTCGGTCTTGGCTCCGAAAGCGCGGATCAGCCCGTCAAGGCGCCGGAACGCCGCCTCATCCGTGCCCTCGACCGGGGTGAACAACCACCAGCGGTTCTGAAAAAGCGAGGCGAACCCCGAACGCGGCCCCGAATGCTCGGTCCCGGCCAGGGGATGGCCCGGAATGAAATGCACGCCCTCGGGCAGATGCGGCGCCACCGCCTGCACCACGGCCTGCTTGACCGATCCCACATCCGTCACCGTCGCACCCGGCGCCAGATGCGGCGCGATCTCGGCCGCGACATCGCCCATCGCGCCCACCGGCACGGCCAGAACCACCAGGTCTGCGCCCCGAACCGCCTCCGCCGCCGTCTCGCAGACCCGGTCGACCAGCCCGATCTCCAGCGCGACCGCCCGCGTCCCGGCCGAACGTGCATGGCCCACGATCTCGCCCGCCAGGCCCCCGGCGCGCATCGCCAGCGCCATCGAACCGGCGATCAGGCCAAGCCCGATCAGGGCGACCCGCTGATAGGCCACGCTCACGCGGCACCCGCGCGCTTGGCCATGAACCGGCCGATGACATGGGCCACGCGCCGGCACGAGGCTTCGTCGCCCACCGTGATGCGCAGGCAATGCGGCAGGCCATAGCCCGCCACCTGGCGCACGATCAGCCCTTCGGATTTCAGCGCCGCGTCGCAGGCCGAGGCCACCCCCTCGTCGGCAAAGCGCGCCAGGATGAAATTCGCGCAGGAACTGTCCGAGGGCACGCCCTTCTCGGCCAGGGCCTCGGCCAGCCAGGCGCGCATCCGGGTATTCTCGGCCCGGCAGCGGGCAACGTGGTCACGGTCGCGCATGGCGGCCTCGGCGGCCTCCAGCGCCGCGTTCGACAGGTTGAAGGGGCCACGGATGCGGTTCAGCACGTCGATGATCGCGCGCGGGCCATAACCCCAGCCGATGCGCAATCCACCCAGCCCGTAGATCTTCGAGAAGGTCCGCGTCATCACCACATTCGGCAATCGCGTCGCCAGATCCGCGCCGCCATCGTAATCCCCGACATATTCCGCATAGGCCGCGTCCACCACCAGGATCGCCTGCGGCACGGCGCGGGCCAGCCGCTCAAGCTCGGGCAGGCCGATCATGGTCCCGGTCGGGTTGTTCGGATTGGCGACAAAGACCAGCCGCGTGCGCTCGGTCGCGGCGCCGATCAGTGCGTCTATATCCGTCACCCGCTCGCGCTCGGGGACCGAGACCGGGGTGGCCCCCGCCGCCTGGGCGCTGATGCGATACATCAGAAAGCCATGCTCGGTGAACAACACCTCGGTCCCCGGCCCGGCATAGGCCTGGCACAGGAAATGGATGATCTCGTCCGAGCCGACGCCGCAGATGATGCGGTCGGAATCCAGCCCATGCACCTCGCCGATGGCGGCGCGCAAGCTCGCGTGATCGGTATTCGGATAGCGGTGCAGACTGTGAGCGGCCCGCACCAGCGCCTCGCGCGCCCGGTCCGACGGCCCGAACGGGTTCTCGTTCGAGGACAGCTTCACCACGTTCTCGATCCCCGCCACCTTGGCGCCGCCCCCCTGGTAAAGGGCGATCTCCATGATGCCGGGCTGCGGGGCGATGACGGTTTCATTCTGCGACATATCGGGCCTCTTGCAAGCCCGCATGTCTTAGCTCCGGCCGCCCGCATTGGAAAGGCTTCTTGCACCAGGCCCGGCAGCGCGCCGCCCCGCTTCTTCGTTTCCCAAATACCCATGCGGCGGCGCCGTCACTCGGCCGCCGTCACTCGGCCGCGCGCGCCTTTTCCAACTGGGGCAGGAACCGCAGCCGGTAATCGTCCCCGACCAGCGGCCCGGCATGGCGGTAAAGGATGCGCCCCGCGCCGTCGATGATGAAAGTCTCGGGGGGGGCGGTCACGCCCCAGTCGATGGCGGTGCGTCCGCGCGGATCGACGGCCAGCGCCCTGAAGGGATCGCCATGCTCGTCCAGGAACCGCGCGGCGCTGGCCGGAGGGTCCTTCAGGTCTATGCCATAGACCGGCAGCTCGCGCGAAAGCGCCATCAGCGTCGGATGCTCGGCCCGGCAGGGCGGGCACCAGCTCGCCCAGAAATTCACCAGCTTCAGCCCCGGCTCGCGCAGCATCGCATCACTCAGCGGCACCTTGCCCGGCAGCGTCCCGGTGCCGATCTCCGGCGCCTCGTGCCCGGCGATGGCCGAGGGCACACCCCCCGGATCGTCGCGCAAAAGCGCCCAGCCCGCCATCCCGGCAAAGCCCGCGAAAACCGTCAGCGGCAGCAGCATCAGAGCCGGAAACCTAGCCATGGCGTTCATGCTCCTCCAGCGCGGCGCGGGCCTTGCGGCTGGCGCGGATGGTCTGGACCACGATCCCCGCCAGCAGCGCCAGCCCGACCGCATAGGCCGAAAGCACCGTGCCTGCATATTTCCCCAGCTCGATCATGCGCGATTCTCGCGCGCCAGCAGGGCGGCCAGACGGCGGCGGCGGATCTCGGTCCGGGTCCGTGCCAGCACCAGCGCCAGGAACAGCAGCAGGAAACCCAGCATGGAAAGATACAGCGGATATCTATAGACCGCCGCCATCCTCTCGCCCGGCGCCAGCGACAGCGAGGCGCCCTGATGCAGCCCCTGGTTCCAGAAATTCACCGCATAGCGCGACAAAAGCGCGAAGACCGAGCCGACCAGGCAAAGTATCCCGGTCAGATCGGCGGCACTGTCAGCATCCTCGACCGCCGCCCATAGCGCGATATAGCCCAGATAGAACAGGAACAGAATCAGGAACGAGGTCAGGCGCGGATCCCATTCCCACCAGGTGCCCCACATCGGCTGTCCCCAGATCGCCCCGGTCACCAGCGCGATCGCCGTCATCACCGCCCCCACGGGCGCGGCGGCCCTGGCGACCAGCGCGCTGACGTGATGGCGCCGCACAAGCCAGATCAGCGAGGCCGCCAGCATCATCAGCCAGCCGTTGATCGCCATCAGCGCCGCCGGCACATGCAGGAAGATGATCTTGACCGTCGCGCCCTGCCGGTAATCGGGCGGGGTCAGAAAGCCCCAGGCCAGCCCGCCCAGGCAGCACAGCGCCGCACCGCCCGCCAGCCAGGGCAGCGTCGCGCCCGAGACGCGCATGAACTTGGCAGGGTTGGCATAGTCCCAGATCGACATGGCTTCTCCCTAGCTTGAAGTTCGGCCCCGCTCAACCACTCAGCGCAGGTTGGCGCGCAAGGCCGCGGCCCCGGCAAAGGGCATGGCGCCCAGAACCCCCAGGCCGATCCCGGCCAGCAGGACCAGGGGCCTGCCCGCATCCCCGCCCATGGCGCCGCGCCGCACCGCCTCGGCGCCGAAGATCAGGACCGGCACATAAAGCGGCAGCACCAGCAGCGAAAGCAACAGCCCCCCTCGGCGCAGCCCCACCGTCACCGCCGCGCCGAAAGCCCCCAGCATCGACAGCGCGGGCGTCCCCAAGGCCAGCGAGGCGACCAGCCAGGGATAGGCCGCTCCGGGCAGATGCAGCAGCACCCCAAGCAGCGGCGCGAAGATCACCAGCGGCAGGCCGGTCGTCAGCCAATGCGCCAGCGCCTTGATCGCGACCACCCCCTCCAGGGGCAGGGGCGCGGTGGCCAGCAGATCCAGGCTGCCATCCTCGTGGTCCAGGGCGAAGATGCGATCCAGCGACAGAAGGCAGGCCAGCAGCGCCCCGACCCACAGGATGCCCGGCGCGATGCGGGCCAGCACGGCGCCCTCGGGTCCGACGCCGAAGGGAACCAGCAGGCAGAGGATCAGGAAGAACGCCAGCGCCAGCCCGAACCCACCCCCCGCCCGAACCGCCAGCCGCAGATCGCGCAGCAAAAGCGCCTTCATGCGAAAGCCTCGTTGAAGCCGGCGGGGCGGCCGGCGGCCCTGGGGCGGGCGCGGAAAGGGGTCAGATCCAGGACGGGCGCATCCAGGCCCAGATCCGCATGGGTGACGACGACCGCCGCGCCCCCTCGCGCCAGATGTTCCCGCAGCATGGCCGCGAACAGCGCGACCGAGGCCGCGTCCAAAGAAACCGTCGGCTCGTCCAGAAGCCAGATCGGGCGGCGCGCGACCATCAGCCGCGCAAGCCCCAGCCGCCGCCGCTGCCCCGCCGAAAGCATGCCCGCCGGGCGGTCGGCCAGCGCCGCCAGATTCATCGCCGCAAGCGCGGGCGCCAGGGCCGCGCCGCCAAAGACCTCGGCCCAGAAGCGCAGGTTCTCGGCCACGGTCAGCGCGGGCTTCACCCCGTCGGCATGGGCGGCATAGGTCATGCTTTCGGGGGCGTGGATCACCTCGCCCCCGGCCAGGGGCTGCAACCCCGCCAGAGCGCGCAGCAGCGTGGTCTTGCCCAGGCCGTTCGGCCCGCGCAGGATCAGCGCCTGCCCGGCCCCGATATCGAAGGAAACCCCTTCCAGAACGCGCAACCCGCCCCGCGCCACGGCCAGGTCGCGGGCGGCAAGCAGCGTCATAGGGGCAGAAGCGCGCAGGCCACCCTGCGCCCCTCGGACAGGGTGACGTTATAGCTGCGCGCGGCCGAGGGCGAGCTCATGCTTTCGACCATGATCCCGGCCTGTTCCAGCGCCGCCGCCAGATCGCGGGGCGGAAAGGCAGGATCGGCGCCCATGCCCAGAAACAGCACATCGACCTGTCCGGCAAGCGCCAGCAGGGCCGTCCGCTCGTCCAACCCTGCCCAGGGGATCACCCCGCCGGGGGTCACGATCACCGCGCCGCGATGGACCTGCCCGCCGATGCGGAAGAAGCCGGGGCCGTAGCCGTCCACCGGCATGCCGCCCAGAAACTCGGTCGGCGTCATCATGGCCATCAGGGCGCATCCCGGAAGGCGGCGGGAATGTCGTCCAGGGGCGATTTCTCCTGCTTCTCGCCGGGTTTGGTCCAGTCACGCTTCACGCCCAGCCACAGCACGATGTTCTTGGCGACATAGACCGTGGAATAAGCGCCGACGAACACGCCCCAAAGCATGGCGAAGACAAAGCCCCGGATCACGTCGCCGCCGAAGACATACATCGCCCCCAGCGCCAGCGCGGTGGTCATGGCGGTCATCACCGTGCGCGACAGGGTCTCGTTCACCGTCAGGTTCATCACGTCGATCAGTGGCATGGTCTTGAACTTGATCAGGTTCTCGCGCAGGCGGTCGAAGACCACCACCGTGTCGTTCACCGAATAGCCCAGCGTCGTCAGCAGCGCCGCGATGGTCGTCAGGTCGAACTTCAGCTGAAACAGCGCGAAGACCCCCACCGTCAGCAGCACGTCATGCAGGATCGAGACCACGGCCCCGATGGCGAACTGCCATTCGAAGCGCAGCCAGATATAGAACATGATCGCCACCGATGCCGCGCCCACCGCATAGAAGGCGGTCTTGATCAATTCGCCCGAAACCTTCGGACCGACCGATTCCACGGCGGCGAAGCGCACCTGCGGATCGACCTCCTTCAGCGCGGCCTCGACCTTGTTCAACTCGGCCGGCGTGACCGAGCCTGTGTCGTCGGTGGTGCCGATGCGGATCATGGCGACATGCCGGTCGGCGCCGAAAGTCGGGTCGAAGACCTCGGTGATCGACAGGTCGCCCAGGTCCAGCTTCTCGATCGCCTGGCGATAATCGCCCACCTCGAACGCGGTCGAGCTTTCGGTGCGGATCGTGGTGCCGCCCTTGAAGTCGATGCCGAAGTTCAGCCCCATGACCAGCGTGACCACGACCGAGGCGATCATGGCCACCGCCGAGACGCCGAAGGTCAGCCATTGCCAGCGGAAGAAGTTGAAATGCGTCTCGTCAGGAACAAGTTTCAGACGGAATGCCATAATCCTGCCCCCTTACAGAATCAGTTGCTTGGGTTTGCGCCATTCCAGCCAGAACACGATCATCAGACGCGTCAGGTAGATGGCGGTGAATACCGAGGTGACAAGCCCGATGGTCAGCGTCACGGCAAAGCCCTTGACCGGGCCGGCGCCCAGGAAGAACATCACCATGGCCGCGATGAACGAGGTCACGTTCGCGTCGATGATCGCCGACATGGCCTCGTTGAAGCCATCGTCGATGGCCTTGACCACCCGCTTGCCGCGCCGCAATTCCTCGCGGATGCGTTCGTAGATGATGACATTGGCATCGACGGCGGTTCCCACGGTCAGCACGATCCCCGCGATCCCCGGCAGGGTCAGCGTCGCGCCCATCATCGACATGACGGCAAGGATCAGAATGACGTTCACCGTCACCGCGATCGAGGCGATGACGCCGAAGAAGCCATAGCTCGCGATCATGTAGGCCACGACCGCCACGGTCGCGATGATCGAGGAAAGCCGCCCCGCATCGATGGAATCCTGCCCCAGTTCGGGGCCGATGGTGCGTTCCTCCAGGAAGGTCATCTGCGCCGGCAGCGCGCCCGCGCGCAGCAAGACCGCAAGCTGGGTCGAGCCTTCGACATTCATCGCACCCGAGATCTGGCCCGAGCCGGTGGTGATCGCCTGCCGGATCACAGGGGCCGAAATCACCTGATTGTCCAGCACGATGGCGAAGGGCTGGCCGATATTCGACGAGGTATAGGCGCCGAACCGCTTGGCTCCGGTGGGACCGAAGCGGAAATCGACCGCCGGCTGGCCGTTCTGGTCGAAGCTGGGGCGGGCGTCGGTCAGATCCTCGCCGGTGACGACGGGATTTTCTTCAAGCGTGTAATAGACCCCGGCCTCGTCCATCGAGGGCAGCACGATCTGGCCCGGTCCCGGACGGGCATTGGCGTCCGTGCCGCGGCCGACGACGGGATTGAAGGTCAGCTTCGCGGTGGTGCCGATCAGTTGCTTCAATTCCTCGGCGGAACCCAGGCCCGGCACCTGGATCAGGATCCGGTCCTTGCCCTGGCGAACGATGGTCGGCTCGCGCGTGCCGACCTCGTCGATGCGGCGGCGGATGATCTCCAGCGATTGCTGCACGGTGCGGTCGTCGGTCGCCGATTTCTCGGCATCCGACAATTGCACGGTCAGGCGGTTGCCCGCGCCGGAAACGGCCAGGTCGCTCTGCCCCGCCCCGGTCAGCGAACTGACGGGCGTGGCCAGGCCGCGCGCGATTTCGACCGCGCGGGTCATCTGGTCGGGATTGCCGATCTCGACGATCAACTGCCCGCCATCGGACGAGGCGATGCGCCGCACCGCGCCCACGGTGTCGCGCTGCGCCACAAGCTGATCGCGCAACTCGGGCCAAAGCGAATCCATCCGCGCCTTATAGACATCCGCGACATGGACCTCGCCCAGAAGATGCGCGCCGCCGCGCAGATCGAGCCCGAGGTTCACCAGCCCCGAGGGCAGCCAGTTCGGCCAGGCCGCGCGGGCCGCGACATCCTCGGGCGTCTCGACGCCGCTGCGCTCGATGTTTTCGATGGCGTCGTTATGCCCCTCGACCTTCGCATAGAAGAGGTTGGGCATCGCATAAAGCAGCCCCAGCGCCACCAGCACCAGGATCAGCACGCGTTTCCATGTCGGGATCTGAAGCATCTGGCGTGCGGCCTTAGCTGTTGGCGGCGACGGGGGCGGTTTTGCTGACCACGCCGGTGATCGAGGTGCGCACGACGCGCGATTTCACGCCCGGAGCGATCTCGACCTCAAGCTCGGTTTCGCGCACGGCGGTGACCTTGCCGATCAGGCCGCCCTGGGTGATCACCTCGTCGCCCTTCTTGACCGCCTCGACCATGGCGCGGTGCTCTTTCACGCGCTTCTGCTGCGGCCGGATCATCAGGAAATACATGATCACGAAGATCAGGATCAGCGGCGCGAAAGAGGCGATGGTGGAAGCCCCGGCAGGAGCGGCGGCGGCCTGGGCATAGGCGGGGGTCGCGAACATGGATTGATCCCTTGTCTCAACGTGCTCCGGGCGTCCCCCGGCGGAATTGGCGCGCACCCTAGCGGCGTGGGTCTGGGATGGCAAGAAAGCCCGCCCGACAAGTTTGTGTCCCGCCCCACGCGACGCGCCTGGGATAAGGTTCGGATGGCGGCTCCGCCCCCCGCGTTTTGCATGCCCCCTGACGGGTGACGGGTTGCAACAGGTTTGATGCCGGGTCGGGTTTCGGACCAATGAAATCAAATGGTTGCGGAAATAAATATCACAGAGTTTGATGCCATGGGGCCGAAAATCGGCCGATTTCGCGAAAATGGCGAAAATCCAGTGACAGGAAATCAATGGGTTAGAAAGAAAGGTGCGGGCTGTTTTGCCCCCGCACCTTCACGCGACCACTTCAGAGGTCGTCGCTTGGTGCCCAGGGCTGACCATCGCGCAGCACATCCCCCAACCACTTCCGATTACGCTGTATCGACTCCCGCTTGAACTCGTCGCTGTGTATCGCTGCCATATCCTGTCTCCTTTCTAGAGAGCATCGCTCTCAGAAGACCGGAACGAAACCGGGACAGGTCCAGCCCGGCGCGCAAGGCAGAGCCGCGAACCACTCCGCGACATCCTCGGCCGTCAGCGCCGCAGCGGGTGCCTCGCCGAGGTGGGGCAGGATGTGACCCTTGATGCCGTAGCGATGCCCGACCAGGGTTGCGGGCCTCCATTGCCCTGCGCTATCCGCCAGCCACCGCTCCGCGCACTCGGCCATCCGGCCGCTCTTCCAGTAATGCCTGCATGCTCGGGGCAAGGCCAGTCCCCCATGCGCCGGATGCCGACGAGTATCGGCAGGAAAGCCGCCCGTGGCCCCGGCCGCCTCCATATGGCGCTCCCGGAAAAGCCCATCGACCTGCCGCGTGAGAGTTTCGCACGGTGAATGACAGTCCCAGCCATGCCGGGGCCGTCACCTCAGGCACAGGTTTCGCGCGCCCCCTCCGCCTGCCAAGCCCCCCGACGATACCCCGGCCCAGCCATCTCGTCAGCGCAGGCAAAAGCCCCAGCCTCGTCTTTCTTGCCCAAATATCCTGGGGGAGCGCGGAACGCGCGGGGGCGAAGCCCCCACCGCCTTCGCCCCTCCCGCGATGGACTCCCCGCGATGGCTGTGGCAGCAGAGGCAGGTTCGCAGCAAACCGCACGAGGGCGCGCATGACCCAAGCTCATCCCCATCCGGCGCTGGCCGAGGAGCCGGGCGCCGATCCGACCGGCATTTCCCGGCTTCTGGCGATCATGGCGGCCCTGCGCCATCCGCAAACGGGCTGCCCCTGGGACATCGAACAGGATTTCGCCTCGATCGCGCCCTATACCATAGAAGAGGCACATGAGGTAGCCGATGCCATCGCCCGCGAAGCCTGGGACGAACTTCCGGGCGAATTGGGCGATCTGCTGCTGCAAGTGGTCTTTCACGCCCGCATGGCCGAGGAGACGGGGCTTTTCGCCTTTGCCGATGTGGTCGGGGGGATCTCGCGGAAGATGATCGACCGTCATCCGCATATCTTCGGCGACGAATCCCGCGACAAATCCGCCGAGCAGCAGATCCGCGACTGGGAGGCGATCAAGGCCGGCGAGCGCGCCGCCAAGGCCGAATCCGGCGTTCTGGACGGGGTGGCGCTTGGTCTTCCGGGGCTGACGCGCGCGGTCAAGCTGCAAAACCGCGCCGCCCGCGTCGGCTTCGACTGGGCCTCCCCAGAGGATGTGCTGGCCAAGCTCGCCGAGGAAAGCGCCGAACTCGTCGAGGCGCGAGAAGCCCGCGATCACGCCCATCTGACCGAGGAGTTCGGCGATCTTCTGTTCGTGATGGCGAACCTCGCCCGGCATCTGAAGATCGACCCCGAGGAGGCGTTGCGGATGGCCAATGCCAAATTCACCCGCCGCTTTGCCCATATCGAGGCGGCGCTGGCCGCGCGGGGCCGCCGTCCCGACGAAAGCGATCTGGCCGAGATGGACGCGTTGTGGGACGAAGCCAAGGCCGCCGAGAAAGCCGCGCCGTGAACCTGCCGCCGCATCTGGCCGCCCTGCCCGAATTGCGGCGGGCACGGGCGCTGGACCTGCTGCGCGACCTCGACAAGCGACGCGTCTGGCATATCGAACTGGACGGACGGCCCGCCTATCTGAAGGAATTCCGAGGACCGGATGGCGCGCGCGATGCCGAAGGCGCCGCCGCGCGGCTGCATGAGGCGGCGCGGACTCTGGGCCAGGGTCGCGACGGGGTTGCGTTGCCGATTCTGGTCTTGCCCCATGCTGGCGTCCTGGTGAGCGAAGCCGCGCCAGGGCGCCCGCTTGCCGGACTTTTACGGAACGCGGATCCTGCAACCCGCGCCCGGCTGGTCGCGCGGGCCGGGGCATGGCTGCACGCCCTGGCGCGGGACGGGGCCGAGACGGGCCGTTTCGGGCCGCACTTCTGGCTTCGGGGGCTGCGCCAAAGGGCGGATACTGCCGGGGGCGACTGGCTGGACCGTCCACTGGTCGCGGCGATACTGGCGCGGATGCGGGACGAGGCCCAGCCACTGCGCCAAAGGCCGATCCTGCGTGCCCGGCTGCATGGCGACCTGACCCCGGACAATCTGTTCTATGATCCCGCGCAGGACCGGATGACGGGGATCGACCTTCAGAATTGGGGTGCGATCCCCCTTGTCCGCGATCTCGCCCGCCTTCTGGTCTGGCTGGAAAGCCGCCGCGAACGGCCCCTGCCCGCCCGCGACGGTGTGGCGCGGGCCGATCACGAGGTGCTTCTGCGCGATCTGCCGCCCGATCAATTGCCTTTCCTGCGCTTCATGATCGCCGAGATCGCACTGGCCTATTACCTCGACAGTGCCCGGCAACCCCGGCGGCGGATAGCCCTGATCCGGGCCTTGCGCGGCTGGCTGGAAGGCCAGGTTGAGGATTCGAACGCCCCATTCTGAAACAAGAACGAGGGTGATCCGATTGGGCACGAAGGCGGCATGAACCGCATGCCGTCGCCGATGCGGAAGGGCATTCGATCCGGCTCCTCATGATCGCGGGCCACACCGGCCTGGCCGCCCTACCGGGCGACATGCCATCGGCCATCGACGGGGCCATGATGCCGACCTGTTCATTAATATATTGAAATCAATTGTTATAAATCCTGGCAAGGCTGGCCGGACATCCCGCAGAACACCCGCCAAATACGGCAGGCGCGGCGGCAGGATCGAGAGCATGTTCGGACGATCGAAGGGCTCGCGCCACATCGCGCTCCGCCACGACCGACACACCAAGGTCCTCCTCTGCACCGCAGCCATCATGCTCTGGATATGGGCCGTAACGGGTCCCGACCCTAGCTGTTTGATCCCACGGTTTGATGGTGCGATCCTTTCTATGGGCTGGAAAGATGACCGTATCTGAACACCGCACGGGCCCGGTCAGATACACAGCGTTTCAGACACTCCCTAGTGCGCAGATCATCCCGCCGCCAGCGGGCGCCAGGTTCGTTCCGGGGCCCGCCAGTCGATCCCCTCCAGCAGCATGGACAACTGCGCCGGCGTCAGCGCCACCTTGCCCTCCTTGGCCGAAGGCCAGACGAACCAGCAAGGACGCGACGGTCAAACGCTGCCACGACGAGAACCACGGACAGTCGCGCAGGCGCCTTTCAGAACAGCTAGGCTCCGAAGCCCTCGACCCACTCGATCAGCGCGGGCAGGCTGCGGCTGCGCAGGTCATAGCCCTGGACGATGCCGGCCCGCGCGGCCTCGCGCAGCCGCGCAGCCTCGGGATCGCCGGTCAGGCCCTTGATCAGCGCCGCCTCAAGCGCGGGCTGGTCGAAGAAGGGCACCAGCCGCCCGTTCACGCCATTCGTCATCACCTCGCGCACCGGCTCGGTATCCGAGGCGACGATCTGGCAGCCCGCCGCCATCGCCTCGGTCAGGGACCAACTGAGCACGAAGGGATAGGTCAGGTAGCAATGCACCCGCGTCACTTGCAGCAGCGCCAGATATTGCGCGTAAGGCACCCTGCCCAGGAAATGGATGCGCGACAGATCAAGTCGGCCCTCCAGTTCCGCCAGCATCTTGGCCTTCCAGCTTTCCGCGTCATGCGGCCGCCCGCCATAGCTGACCCCATCGCCACCGATCAGCACCACCTGCGCCCCAGGCCGCGCCCGCATCACCTCGGGCAGCGCGCGCATGAAGCGGTGAAAGCCGCGATAGGGTTCGAGCGAACGCGAGACATAGCTCAGCACCTCGTCCCCCGCCCGCAGCACCTGCCCATCGGGCAGGGTCAGGCTGGCATCCGCGTTCGGCCGCACCAGATCCGTGTCGATGCCGTCATGGATCACCGTCAGCTTGCTGCGCAGTTCCGGCGGAAAGCTTTCCGCCTGATAACGCGTGGGCGACAGGCCCGCATCCGCCTGCACCAGCCCCTGGATCAGATGGGCCGAGCGAGCCAGCGTCATCACCCGCCCCTCATCGCTGTCGGGACTGACCTCGGGGTCGAAGCCCACATCCTGGCCGCGCGTCCGATACAGAAGCTCCGCATAGACCAGAAGCCTGGCCTGCGGCCAGATCTCGCGCAGAAACAGCGTCTCGCCCCAGCCGGAATGCCCGATGATCAGGTCCGGGGTAAAGCCATGCTGGTCGCGCATCGCCCGGCAACCCCGCGCCGCCAGCCAGCCGCGCTCGGCATGCTCGGCATAGGATTTGGCCAGGCCGCGCACCGGGTTCTCGGGGGCCGGAGACTTGTAGCGCACCGTCTCGACCGGAGAGGGGCGCTTGTTATGCTCATCCGTCAGCGCCAGCACCTGATGGCCGCGCGCGGCCAGGGCAGGCGCCAGATGCAGGAACTGGCCGGGAAAGTTCTGGTGGACGAACAGGATTTTCATGCGAGCTTCGTCAGGAATGCGGCCTCGATCAGGCGCCGGGTATAATCGCTTTCGGGGGTATCGAAAACCTTGTCGGTGCTGCCCTGCTCGACCACGTCGCCCGCGCGCATGACCATGATCTGATGCGACATGGCGCGCACGACGCGCAGATCGTGGCTGATGAACAGGAAGGCCAGCCCGTGCCTGCGCTGCAACCGGCGCAAAAGCTCCACGATCTGGACCTGGACGGTCATGTCCAGCGCACTTGTCGGCTCGTCAAGAACCACCAGCTTGGGGCGCAGGATCATCGCGCGGGCAATGGCGATGCGCTGGCGCTGCCCGCCCGAGAACTCATGCGGATAGCGATGCATGCTGGCGGGATCCAGCCCCACCTCGCCCATGATCTCGGCGACCATCTCGCGGCGGTCGCGGCCGGGTTCCACATCATGGACGCCCAGCCCCTCGGCGATGATCTGCTCGACCGTCATGCGCGGGGAAAGGCTGCCGAACGGGTCCTGGAACACGATCTGCATGTCGCGCCGCAAGGCCCGCAGCGCGCGCCCCACCGCGCCCGAGATGTCGCGGCCCATGTAAAGAATGGTCCCCTTGCTTTCGATCAGCCGCATGATCGCCAGCGCCGCCGTGGTCTTGCCCGAACCGGATTCGCCCACGATCCCCAGCGTCTCACCCGCCCGGACCGACAGCGTGACCCCGTTGACGGCCTTCACATGGCCCACGGTGCGGCGCATGAAGCCGCGCTTGATCGGGAACCAGATCTTCAGGTCGCGCGTGGCCACCATCTCGGGCGCGTCCGGCGGCAGGGGGTCGGCGCGGCCCTGCGGCTCGGCCGCCAGCAGCATGCGGGTATATTCGTGCCGGGGGCTGGCGAATATTTCCGCGACCGGCCCCTGCTCGACGATCTCGCCGCCCTTCATCACGCAGACCCGATCGGCGATGCGACGCACCAGGCCCAGGTCATGGCTGATGAACAGCATCGACAGCCCCTCATCCGCCTTCAGCCGGGCCAGAAGCTCCATGATCTGGGCCTGGATGGTCACGTCCAGCGCCGTCGTCGGCTCATCCGCGATCAGAAGCTCGGGCCGGTTGGCCAGAGCCATGGCGATCATGATGCGCTGACGCTGCCCGCCCGAGAACTGGTGTGGGTAGTCCGCCAGGCGCTGCGCCGCATCGCGGATACCGACGCGGGTCAACAATTCGACGATCCGCGCCCGTGCGGCCGCCCCCTTCAGATCCTGGTGCAGCGCCAGGCTTTCGGCCAATTGCCGCTCCAGCGTATGCAGCGGGTTCAGCGATGTCATCGGCTCCTGGAAGATGAAGCTGATGTCATTGCCGCGCACCTTGCGCAGTTCCGCCTCGGAGGCACCGACCAGTTCCCGCCCCGCGTAACGGACCGAGCCGGCCAGTTCCGCGCTTTCGCCCAGAAGGCCCACGGTGGACAGCGCCGTGACCGATTTGCCAGAGCCGGATTCGCCGACCAGCGCCACCGTCTCGCCCTTGGCCACGGTGAAGCTGACCCCCTTGACGGCGGGGACCAGGGCGCCGTCCTGCCGGAACCCGATGCGCAGGTCTTCGACTTTCAGAACCGGCGTCATCGGAAGGTCTTTCTTGGATCGAAGGCGTCGCGGATGCCTTCGAAGACGAAGACCAGCAGCGACAGCATGATGGCGAAACTGAAAAAAGCGGTGAAGCCCAGCCAGGGCGCTTGCAGGTTCTGCTTGGCCTGCAAGGCCAGTTCCCCCAGCGACGGCGCCGAGGTCGGCAGCCCGTAGCCCAGGTAATCCAGCGCCGCCAGCGACGAGATCGTGCCCGTCACCACGAAAGGCAGCATGGTCAGGGTCGCCACCATGGCGTTGGGCAGGATATGGCGGAACATGATCACCCGGTCGCTGACCCCCAGCGCGCGGGCGGCGCGGACATATTCGAAGTTCCGCGCCCGCAGGAACTCGGCCCGCACCACGCCGACCAGCGCCGGCCAGCCGAACAGGATCGAGACGAAGACCAGCAGCCAGAAGCTGCGCCCCAGGATCGCGAACAGGATGATAATGACGTAAAGAGAGGGGGTTGATCCCCATATCTCAAGCAGTCTCTGAAACACCAGATCGGTGCGCCCGCCGAAATATCCCTGGACCGCGCCCGCCGCGATCCCCAGCACGGAACTGACCGCCGTGACGATCAGCGTGAACAGGATCGAAAGGCGAAAGCCATAGATCACCCGCGCCAGCACATCGCGCGATGTGTCGTCCGTGCCCAGCCAATGCGCGCCGTCGGGCGCGCTGGGGGCGGTGCCCACATTGTTGATGGTGCGGTAGTGATAGGGGATCACCGGCCACAGCATCCACCCCTTCTCGACCGCCTCGCCGCCGATCCGGCCGGTCCGCGCGGCCTCGGCCTCGGTGGCTTCAGGATCGTCCCAGCATTCCTCGCGCCCGCCGGTGCGGATCAGGCATTGCACGCCGGGATCGGTATAGATCGCCTCGGTGCCGAAATCGCCGCCGAAGGCGGTTTCGGGATAGAAGCGATAGACCGGGAAGTAATAGCCGCCCTTGTAGCTGACGATGATCGGCTTGTCGTTCGCGATCAGCTCGGCGAAAAGCGAGGCCACGAACATTACCGAGAAGATGATCAGCGACCAGAAGGCGCGGCGATTGCGGCGGAAATTGCGCAGCCGGCGGCGGTTCAGTTCCGTCATCGCCATCAGCCGGCCCTCCGCTCGAAGTCGATGCGGGGATCGACCAGCACATACATCAGATCCGACAGGATCCCGACCACCAGGCCCAGCAACCCAAAGACATAAAGCGTGCCGAAGATCACCGGATAATCGCGCTGCACGGCGGCCTCGAAGCCCAGGCGCCCCAGCCCGTCCAGCGAGAATATCGTCTCGATCAGCAGCGACGAACCGAACAGCACGCCCAGGAACATGGCCGGAAAGCCCGCGATCACGATCAGCATGGCGTTGCGGAAGACATGGCCGTAAAGCACCCGGCGCTCGGTCAGGCCCTTGGCGCGGGCGGTCATCACATATTGCTTGTTGATTTCGTCCAGAAAGCTGTTCTTGGTCAGCAGGGTCAGCGTGGCGAAGCTGGCGATGGTCGTCGCCACCACCGGCAAAGTGATATGCCACAGGTAATCCCAAGCCTTGCCCCAAAGGCTAAGATCCGCGAAATTGTCCGAGGTCAGCCCGCGCAGCGGAAAGATCTGCCAATAGCTTCCGCCCGCGAACAGCACCATCAGCAGCACAGCGAACAGGAAGGCCGGGATCGCGTAGCCGACGATGATGATGCCGCTGGTCCAGGTATCGAAGGCGCTGCCCGCGCGCACCGCCTTGCGGATGCCCAGCGGGATCGAGATCAGATAGGCGATCAGCGTGGACCACAGCCCCAGCGTGATCGACACCGGCATCTTTTCCACCACCAGATCCACCACCGAGATCGAGCGGAAGAAGCTGGTCCCGAAATCGAACCGCAGATAATTGCCCAGCATGATCAGGAAACGATGCGCCGCGCCGATCTTTTCCTTGTGGCATTCGGGGGATTTCAGGTCCGGCTCGCCCTGATGGCCCGGCGCGCAGGCGATCCTGGCAAAGCCCATCTGCACCTCAAGCTGGTCCAGAAGCTCGGGCGGGATGCCGCGGGCGCCGGCATATTCGCCGCTTTGCGCCTGGGGGGCGTCGCCGCCGCCCGTGATGTTGCGCAACGCGTCCCCCTCGCCCTGGACCCTGGCGATGACCTGCTCGATCGGGCCGCCGGGGACGAATTGCGTCAGCGTGAAATTAACCAGCATGATGCCGATCAAGGTGGGTATGATCAGCAGCAAACGCCGCAGGATATAGGCTGCCATCTGCCCCTTCTCTCCGCCTGCTCCGCGCGGGCCTTCCGCCCTAGCGCAGCGCGCCGGATTGTTTCAGCTTTTCGGCCTTATCGGCGTCATACCACCAGAAATCAAGCTCACCCAGGGCATAGGGGGGCAGGTTCAGGGGATGGGCGAACTGGTCGTAATAGGCCACGGTATATTCCGGCTTGAACCATTGCGGCACCCAGAAGCGCAGGCTGCGCAAGGCCCGGTCCAGCGCGTGGATCGCCGTATCCATCTTTTCCTGGGTATCGGCGGCGATGCCCTGCTGGATCAGCCTGTCCACCGCCGGATTGGCCAGCCCCATCGGATTGAAGACATCGCCCACGTTTTCCGAGCCGAAGGTCTGCTCGGTATCGGCGTTCAGGATATACGCCTGCCCGATCTGCGCGGTGACCAGATCGAAATCGTGGCTGCGGGTGCGGTTGGTCAGTTCGGCATCGTCGACGCGGGTATTCACCGCATCGATCCCGGCGGCGCGCAGGTTCTGCACGAAGGGGTTGATCACCCGGTCGAAGGTCGGGCTGTCGTTCAGGAACTCGATCCGCAGGACCTCGCCCTTGCCGTTCCGGCGCATGCCGTCATTGCCGACCTTCCAGCCCGCTTCGTCCAGAAGCTTGGCCGCCCGGCGCATGTTGCCCCGGTCAAGCTGGGTCTTGCCGCCCTGGGGCTGCACCACCGCGTCATCGGTCAGCACGCCCGGCGGCAGATCCTTCGCCACGGGTTCCAGCAAGGCAAGCTCGGCCGCCGAGGGCGGCCCGCTGGCCATCAGGTCGCTGTTGTCCCAAGGCGAATTCACGCGCTGGTAAAGGCCGTAGAAAAGCGTTTCGTTCGCCCATTCGAAATTGAACAGAAGCCCGACCGCCTCGCGCACGCGGATGTCCTGGAACTTCTCGCGGCGCAGGTTGAAGACCCAGGCCTGGCCGGAGGCAATGCTTCCGTCGGGCAGGCTTTCCTTCTTGACCACGCCCGACTTCATCGCGGGGAAGTCATAGCGCGTGGCCCAGTGGATCGAACTCGCTTCGTTTCGGAACGTATAGGCGCCGGCCTTGAAAGCCTCGAACGCGCTGTCGTAATCGGCGAAATATTCGATGCGGATACGGTCGAAATTATGGCGCCCGACATTGATCGGCAAGTCCTTGCCCCAGTAATCCGGGTTGCGCCGATAGCTGACCGAGCGGCCCATATCGGCACGCTCGAACACATAAGGCCCCGAGCCCAGAAAGGGCGTGCCGCTGGATTGCTCGATATCGCGCTTGTTCTTGCGAAAATCCTCGCGCGAGAAGACGATCTGGCCGCCGACCGCCTGGATCACCTCGCGGCGCGGATAGTCCGGCCGGAAATAGAACTTGATCCGCCGGTCGTCCAGCACCTCGGCCTTGGCCACCACTTTCGCGATCACCGTGCGATAGGACGAAAGCCCCTTGTCGCGCAGGATCTCGAAGGAAAACAACACGTCATGCGCGGTCAGGGGCGTCCCGTCCGAGAATTTGGCCTGCGGACGCAGGTTGAAGATCACCCAATCCCGGCTGGGCGGATATTCGATGCTTTCGCATAGCAGGCAATAGGTCGCGCCGGTCTCATCCGCGACGGGTTCCATCAGCGCCTCAAGCGGCGCGCTGGAAAGCGCCGCCGCCCGGCCGCGATGGGTATAGGGGTTGTAACTGTCGAAGCCGCCCGAGGCCCATTCCGAAATCTCGCCGCCCTTGGGCGCGTCCGGGTTCACATAACGCAGATGCTTGAAGTCCGGGGGCAGTTCCGGCGTGCCGAAGACCGAAATCCCCGTCGCCACGACATTGCCCGAGGCGGGCGCGGCATCCTGCGCCAGCGCCAGGCCGGGGCAGAGGGCAAGGGCCGCAAGAGCGGGCGCCAGTCGGGCGAAGCGCGGCAGGGACAAGGGCTTGGGGCTGGTGCGCGGCGGGGTCTTGGTCATCGGGGCGGGTGGATCCTCTGGCTCGAATGGCATGTGCTCTGCCTTTGGCCGTCACGCTAGCAGCCAGGCGGGGGCGATCAACATGCAATTGCGTGAATGCCCTGGGACCGCGCGGCGGCGCGAATGAAAAAGGCGCCCCGAGGGGCGCCCCGCCTGCCCCTGGGCCGGCCTTATTTCATCGTTTCCAGATAGGCGATCAGGTTCGCGCGATCCTCGATCTTGGGCAGGCCCGCGAAGGTCATCTTGGTGCCCTTGGCGGCGGTCTTTGGGTTCAGCAGGAAATGCTGCAACGCCTCGGGCGTCCATTCCGGCGCCTCGGCCGCATGGGCCTTCATGCCGTCGGAATAGTTGAAGCCCGCGACCGTGGCCACGGCGCGGCCGACCACGCCGTTCAGATGCGGGCCGGTGCCGTCGGTGCCGTCGAGCTTGTGGCAGGCCTTGCATTTGCCGAACACCTTCTCGCCCGCCGTGGCGTCGGCCGAGGCCATGACGGCGGCGAAATCCGGCCCCTCATCGGCGGCCTTGCCGGCATCGGCGGCACCTTCGGGAACGGGAATCGTATAGGCCTGGGCATGCTCGCCCTCGCCATGTCCCGAAGGTCCGACATGATAGATTCCCGACGCCGCCCAACTCACCAGCAACAGAAACAGCAGCGCACCTATGAAGGCGCCAGCCGCCTTGGTGATGGTCATCGTGTCGAACATGTCTGCGGGCCTCCCCAAGTCCGTGGATAGGCGTATCTATGCGCTTTTGTTCTGGCCGATCAAGGTATAGTTGTCGCCCCGCAAGGAACTGGACCATGGCGTGCCCGCCCCGCCACGGCCCGCAGGAGGGGCCACGAAAAATGAGCGAAAACACCATCGCATTCCAGGGAGAGCCGGGCGCCTACAGCCACCAGGCTTGCCGCAGCTATCGCCCCGGCATGGAAGTCCTGCCATGCAGCACCTTCGAGGACACCATCGAGGCGGTGCGCGACGGGCGCGCCCGTCTGGCCATGCTGCCGGTCGAGAATTCGACCTATGGCCGGGTGGCCGACATCCACCACCTGCTGCCGGAAAGCGGGCTGCACATCATCGGCGAGGGATTCGTGCGGGTGCGCATCGCGCTGCTGGCCGTGCCGGGCACGAGGATCGAGCAGGTCGACCGGGCCATGAGCCATCCCGTGCTGCTGGGTCAATGCCGCAACTTCATGCGCAAGCACCAGATCCGCGCCCTGGTCGGCCCCGACACCGCCGGATCGGCCATGGAGGTCGCCCGGCGCGGCGAGCCGGCCCTGGCCGCCCTGGCCGCGCCCCTGGCGGGAGAGATCTATGGGCTGGACGTGCTGGCCTCGGGGATCGAGGACCGGCAGAACAACACCACCCGTTTCCTGATCATGTCGCGCGAGCCGGACTTCACCCGCCGCCCGAACGCACAGGGCGGCACCCGGATGATGACCACCTTCGTCTTCCGGGTCCGCAACATCCCGGCGGCCCTTTATAAGGCGATGGGCGGCTTCGCGACCAATGGCGTCAACATGACCAAGCTGGAAAGCTACATGGTGGACGGCATCTTCACCGCGACGCAGTTCTATGCCGATATCGAGGGCCATCCCGAAGACCCGCATGTCGCCCGCGCGCTTGAGGAGCTGGCCTATTTCACCTCAAGCCTGGAAATCCTGGGCGTCTACCCCGCCGACCCGTTGCGCGACGAGCAGACGCAGGACGCCTGACACGCCAGCCCCGCCCTGGCATCAGCCCCGCCCTGGCATCAGGCTGTCCCGGAGGCCAGCTTGCCGACCAGATCGCCGATCCGCTCGGCGAACTTGCGATCAAGCTGGCCCTTGCCCAGCTTGGCCGTCTGAAGCATCAACCGCGCCTTCATCCCGCGCGGCTGCATGCTCAATTCGAACAGCAGCCGCGATTTCGAGGGCGACAGCGCCACCACGGTCGCCGAGACCTCAAGGTTGAAATGCTCCGAGGCGCCGGCGATGTTCAGCCGCTCGGGCGGTGCCAGGCCGGTCACCTGAAGGCGCAGTTCCCGCGCCCTGCCGCGCCAGTCGAAATCCACGAGCCAGGCATTGCCAAGCGAGGGCTGCGGATTGCCGTCCATACGCCGCAGCCGCGCCCCGCGCCGGACCAGCACCCGCTCGATCTTAGGGAAATCGGTGATGGCGGCGAACAGGGCCGCCGCGGGCAGGTCAATATCCTCGCGTGTCGAAAATTTCATGTTCCACCGACGTTGTTCAGGGCTTTCCGTTGTAAACCGCAATCGGCCCATGCTTGCAAGCTCGGCACGAAAGGTTAGGAAACCCATAGTGGATAACAATCTTGGGTTGCATAAAATCTTATATGACCACATGACTTCCGCATGAACGCGCACTCTCTCACCCCGCTTCACGGCAATCCGGCAACGACCGTCCCGCTCAAGGTGATGGCGACCACGGATCTGCACATGCATATGCTGGGATATGACTATTTCGCCGACCGTCCGACCCGCCGTTTCGGCCTGTCGCGCGTGGCCCATCTGATCGAAGCCGAGCGCGGCGAGGCGCCGAACTGCCTGCTTTTCGACAATGGCGATTTTCTGCAAGGCAACCCCCTGGGTGATTTCCTGGCCCAGGCCCCTGCCCCACGCGGCCCCCATCCAGCCATCGCGGCCATGAACGCGCTGGGTTATGACGCGGCCACGCTGGGCAATCACGATTTCAGCTTCGGCCTTTCCTATCTACGCCGCGTGCTGGGGGGCGCGCGATTTCCCTTCGTCTCGACCAATCTGCGCAGCCGTGCGGGACTGAACTGCGCGCGGACGCTGGTGCTGGATCGAGAGGTCCGGGACCGCGCGGGCGGGCGGCATCCGCTGCGGCTGGGCGTGCTGGGCTTTCTGCCGCCCCAGACCGTGGCATGGGAGCCGGAACTGCGCGGCGAGGTCTGGATCGACGACATCGTCGAGACCGCCCGCGAGGGCATCGCCCGCCTGCGCGCGCAGGGTGCGCATCTGATCCTGGCGCTGTCTCATAGCGGTATCGGCCCGCTGGAACCGCGCCCGATGATGGAAAACGCGGCAACCGCGCTCGCCGCGCTTCCGGGGATCGACCTGGTGATCTGCGGCCATACGCATCGCGTCTTTCCCGCCCCCGACCACCCGCAGGGACCGGGAATCGACATCGCCTCGGGGACATTGGCGGGCAAGCCCGCGGTGATGCCGGGCTTCTGGGGCTCGCATCTGGGGGTGATCGAGCTTGAACTGATCCCCGGCCCGACCCCCGGCGCGGATTGGCGCATCGCGACCTTCCGCAGCCGCTGCGAGCCGGTCGCGGACCTGCCCGAGCATGTGCAGGTCGCGGCGCCCGCGCTTGCGGCACATCGCCAGGCGCTGAAGCATTTCCGCCATCGCGTGGGCCGCACGCAGCAGCCGCTTTCCAGCCATTTCGCGCTGATCGGGCAGGATGCGGGGCTGCGGCTGGTGGCCATGGCGCAACGCTGGCATCTGCGCCGGGCGCTGGCGCGCGGCCCCTGGCGGAACCTGCCGATCCTGTCGGCGGCCGCGCCCTTTCGCGCCGGAGGCAGGGGCGGGCCCGACCACTATACCGATGTCCCCGAGGGCCGGCTGACGCTGGCAAGCCTGGCCGATCTTTACCTGTTCCCGAACCGGCTTTGCGCTGTGCTGATGACGGGCGCGCGGCTTGCGGACTGGCTGGAACGCTCGGCCAGCCTCTTTCACCGCATCCAGCCCGGCGCGCGGGATCAGGAGTTGACCGATCCCGAATTCCCAAGCTACAGCTTCGACCTGATCGACGGGCTGCAATGGCAGCTCGACCTTAGCCGGCCAGCGCGCCACGCCCCGGATGGACGCCTGCTTGACCCCCAGGCGCGACGGGTGACGGACCTTCGCCATGCCGGCCTGCCCGTGCGGCCGGACCAGCCCTTCATCCTGGCGACGAACAGCTATCGGCTGTCCGACTGCGGCTTCTTCGCGCCAAGCCTGCGGGGCCAGCCGGTGATCCTCTCGGGCGGGCCGCGCACCCGTGACGTGATCCGCCGCTATGTCGCGCGAAACCGACTGGTGGCGCCCCGGGCCGGAATGGGCTGGTGCTTTCGCCCGATGCCGGAAACGACGGTGTTGTTTCACACCTCGCCCATGGCGCGGCCGCGGCTGGACGGCCTGCCCCTGCGGGCCGAGGACCTGGGCGAGGGACCGGACGGTTTCATGACCCTGCGGCTGCGGCTGGACTAGAGGGTTCGACCCTTGCATCCCGCCCCTTGCATCCCCGCCCGAAGCCCCCTATCTAGGCCGCGAGAGGTTGGCGCGGGCGAGCGCCTTGCCAACCCGGTCAGGTCCGGAAGGAAGCAGCCGTAACGAGTCCCGCTTGGGTCGTCGTCCAGCCTCTCACCGCTCTCCCTCCTTGCCAGTCGCATCCGTCAATCTGGTGTGATTTCCCGAATGATCTGAGGCTACCGTCAGACGGCATTCGTGGTGATGCCAGGAATGGGGCATCCGCGCCTTGCAGATCCGCGCGAAAGCTTCGGCCATCAGCGGATTGAACCGCCCCGGATTTACCGAAGGCTCCAACTCCTGAGCAGGATAGAGCATCATGCCGCCCGACCTGATCAGCCGCGTCACCGACACCACGGTCCAGACCTGCATCGTTCACTTGATCCGGCATTCCATGAGTTTCTGCCGCTGGAAGGACCGCAAGGCGGTGGCCGCCCACCTGCGCCCGGTCGACCAGGCCCCGGCCGCCGAGGAAGCCGCCACCAGGCTGATCTTCCTGGCTATCCGCAATTTCAAGAAAGGCAGCCGCGCCGTCCGGGAATGGGCTGCCGCCCGCCAGTTGCTGCTCCATCTGATCAGCCAGATCCACGAGCAGACCTTTACCATCGTCACCGCCAATCTCGAATTCGGAAAGTGGCTGGAATCACGTGATCCATGGACCATCATCTTTCAGACGGCCCGCGCAGGCGGGTTCGCACGGGATTTCCAATACCCCCTCGACCCGTGGACTATGGACCACCGATGGCTGGAGAGTTTGCGATCCGCCGCGCAGCCTCTCCGCCATTGGGGGAAACCTTCCTGAACCTGGGCTTGGGCAGGCGCGCGGAAAGATCAAGATGCGTGCCTGGGGCGTCCCCTGACATTCGCCGCAGGGCCAGAAGCAGGGTTGCCGCCTATCCCTTGCCGGCAGGTGCCTGTTCCCGCCCCACCCCTTCCACGGCTCGGGCGGCACGGCCACCCCGAAATGCGCCGGGGGCATGGGCCTGGGTTTTCCCGGCTCGCGCCGGAAGGCTCAGGCCCCCCTGCCCAGCTTCTTCAGCCGCGCATCACGCAGACGGGCGAAGTCGTCGCCCGCATGGTAGGAAGAGCGCGTCAACGGCGTCGCCGAGACCATCAGGAAGCCCTTGCCATAAGCCGCCTTCTCATAGCCCGCGAACTCCTCGGGGGTGACGAAACGATCCACGCGGTGATGCTTGGAGCTGGGTTGCAGATACTGGCCGATGGTCATGAAATCCACATCCGCCGCGCGCATGTCGTCCATCACCTGCATCACGCTCTGCCGGTCCTCGCCCAGGCCCACCATGATCCCCGATTTGGTGAACATGGCCGGGTCAAGCTCCTTGACCTTCTGCAACAGGCGCAGGCTGTGGAAATAGCGCGCGCCGGGGCGGACGGTTGGATAAAGGCCGGGCACGGTCTCCAGGTTGTGGTTGAACACATCGGGACGGGCCTCGACCACCACCTCAAGCGTGCCGGGCTTGGATTTCAGGAAGTCGGGGGTCAGCACCTCGATGGTGGAATCCGGGCTGCGGTGACGAATCGCGCGGATGGTCTGGGCGAAATGCTCGGCCCCGCCATCGTCCAGATCGTCGCGATCGACCGAGGTGATCACGACATGCTTCAGCCCCAGCTTCTGCACGGCATGGGCGACGCGGCCCGGCTCGAAGACATCCAGCGCATTGGGCCGGCCGGTCGCCACGTTGCAGAAGGTGCAGCCGCGGGTGCAGATCTCGCCCATGATCATCATGGTGGCGTGGCCCTGCGACCAGCATTCGCCGACATTGGGACAGCCCGCCTCTTCGCAGACGGTCGAAAGGCGGTTTTCCCGCATGATGTCGCGGGTCTTCTTGTAGCCTTCGGAAGTCGGCGCCTTGACCCGGATCCAGGAGGGCTTCTTGGGCTGTTCCTGATCGGGCCGATGGGCCTTTTCGGGATGGCGTTGCTCGGGCATCCGAAGGTCGCGCAAGGTCATGTCCTTTCCATCGCGGTTGCTTCAGAAATAACCGCTTGAACGGACGATGGCAACGCCGGGTGGGCCGGCCCCGGCACGGCGTGCTTTGCGGCAATGCGGCATCGGCGCGACCGGGCCACACCATGCCCGCACACCATGCCCGCACGCGAGCCGAGTTGCGATTGCCGCGCCGCAGCATTATCCCTGCCGCGGGGAGGTCAACAGCAGAGGCGGCCCAACCGCCCCCATCAAAGGAATAAGCCATGCAAATCGGAGCGCAACTGCCCCATGTCACCTTCCGCACGCGGGTCCGCGACGAATCGGTCGGCGGCCCCAACCCCTATCGCTGGCAGGACATGACCACGGCCGATTATTTCGCAGGAAAGCGCGTGGTGCTGTTCTCGCTGCCGGGGGCGTTCACGCCGACTTGCTCGACCTACCAATTGCCCGGCTTCGAGAGTTCCTTCGAACAGATGCGCGATCTGGGGATCGACGCGATCTATTGCATGTCGGTCAATGACAGCTTCGTCATGAACCAATGGGCGCGCGCCCAGGATCTGAAGAACGTCAAGGTCGTCCCGGACGGCTCTGGCGAGTTCACCGACAAGGTGGGCATGCTGGTGCGCAAGGACAATCTGGGCTTCGGCGCGCGAAGCTGGCGCTATGCCGCGATCATCGACGACGGCAAGGTCGAAGCCTGGTTCGAGGAAGCCGGCCGCTGCGACGATTGCGCCGAGGATCCCTATGGCGAAACCTCGCCCGAGACGGTGCTGGCCTGGCTTCAGGATCATTCCGCGCATGTCGCGGCCTGACCCGGCAGGCAGCCGCAACAATGACGAAGGGCGCCACCGGGGCGCCCTTTTTCCGTTCCCACGACCTGGCCGAGGCGCCCTAGCCGATCAGCGGCGCGCCCGAGCCATAGGTCTCGGTATAATGCCGGTCCAGACGCATCAGGGCCAGGCGCAGGACGATCTTGCCCGAACGCGCGCACCAGCCCAGCCGCCGCTCGGTCATCTCGATCCCTTCCAGAAAGCAGCAGACCCGCAGGCACATGTCGCCCATGCCCGGCCCCAGTTCGCGCAGGGCGGCCGCGACGCGGTTGCGCGCCCCCTCGGAGCCACCGCCATGCATCGCCGACACGCGTGACGTATCGATGCCGGCAGTCAGGAAACGATCCCAGTTCTGGGTGATGCGCGGCCCCATCTGCGCCAGCTCGAAATCCTCGCGCAGCCGCTCGCCCGCGCCGACCATGCCCGGCGTCAGGAACGGAGAGCCGTCAGGCTCGCGCCGCCGCGCCAGCATCAGAAGCGGGCTTTCGGCGATATTGACGCGCGCGCGGCGGCGGCGGCCATCTTCGGGATCGGCGATCACCTGGTCTTCGTAAAGGCGGTGGCGGTCGGCATGGGTGAACTCCGCCGCCTCCTCGGCACAGCCCTGCGGATCGGCAACGGGAACGGCCAGCGCGAAATCCTCGCCCTGGGGCAGCGCGCCGGCGCGCCGGGCCGCCAGAAGGCCGCGCAGCACCTCGCGCCCCTGCCCCGAAATCGCATAGCGGTTCATCCGCCCCTGCTGCACCAGCATCACCCATGAGCGGATGGCCATGTGCTCGGCCAGTTCCCGGTCGAGGATCGCGGTGCGGATCTCGTTGCGCACGACGATGGCCTTGTCCATGCCCTTGGCCACGATCATCCGCGCTTCCGGCTCGGCCAGCCGGCGCAGGATACGGGCGATCTGCTTCATGCCGGTCTTGCCCGGCATCGCCCCCCCGCGCGCGCCCGGCAGCGCCGGACCGGCGGCGGCATGCCCGGGCACCGCCTGGGCCGCCCGCTCGACCGCCTGATCGACCAGCGGATCGTCGCGCCGCGCCTCGAAGCGGCGGATGCGGCGCAGGATGGTCGAGGCGTGCAAGCCCAGTTCGCGGGCCAGCGAGCGGATCGTCTCGCCTCCCTCGACATGACGCAGATACAGGCCCAGATCGCCGTCCTCGACCAGCCCGGCGGCGGGCTTCTCCGGCACGCTCATCTCGGGCATGGCGGCAGGGGCGGGATGCGAATCCTCGGGCGAATTGCAGACCGGCGCCTGCTGGCCGGCGGGCAACCCGGTCAGCGGGGCGCCAAGGACGAAATCTCCCGTCTGAATTATCATGTCCATTCCTTCGTTCCTGAGGCGATTTTGCTGCATCTCGCCCGTTGGTTGTGCGCATCTCTGCTGCCAGCGGGCAGAAGAACGGCCGAGATGGAGTGATATTTCCTAACATTTCCTAAAGAATCCTTGCCACGCCGCGCGCAGCAGCGGGCTTTGGTGCAACGCACGTTTAGGTTGTCAATAATCCGTTAAACCCGAGGTCCAGCAGGAGAACCGCGATGACCATGATGCCGAACGTGATCCATTTTCAGCCGCGTCCCATGGTGGCGGGGCTTGCGACGCCCATGCACCGCCCACGCCTTTTGGTGCGGGCCGCGCGGGCGGGGTTGCCCTCGTATAGCCGCAAGCGCGACCTGCGCCGCGTGCTGAAATGCGACGAATTGCCGTTGGCCGGCCAGGCCCTCTCCCGCCTGGTCGCGGAAGAGGACCGGCTAGACCAGGCGCGGCGCGAAAAGGCCGCCGATTACGATATTCGGCATCACCTGCTGGTGCTGATCGCCCTGATCGCCGAGGCGGTGCTGGCGATGCCCTGCCCGATCACGCGGAATACGGCCGCACGAACGGGCACCGATCCGATCACTTTCCCCGGAAAAGCGAGCCGAGCACGCCCCTGACCAGTGCCTGCCCGGTCTTGCTGCCAAGCTGCCGGGCCAAGCTTTTGCCGAAGGCTTCGACGACCGTGTCGCTGCTTGACCGGCGCGCCGCCGGTGCCTTGGGCTGCGGCGCATCGGGGATCTGGATGCGGGGGTCATAGCGCCGGCCGCGCCCTGGTTGCGGCTTGACCTGCCACAGATCGCCATCCTCTTTTTCCGCCGTGACCTTGCTTGCCGCCTGCGCCGCCTCGTCGGCGCGGCGCGCCAGGATTTCATAGGCAGAGTCGCGGTCCAGAAGCTTGCCGTATTTCAGCGCCATCGGGCTTGCCGCGATCATCGCGGCACGCTCGGCATCGGGGATCGGGCCAAGCTGCGCCAGAGGCGGGCGGATCAGCGTCCGCTGCGCGACGCCCGGCACCCCCTTCGCCTCAAGCAGGGATGTCACCGCCTCGCCGGTGCCGACCGACTGGATCGCCTCGGCGGTGTCGAAAGCGGGGTTCGGCCGATAGTTCTGCGCCGCCAGCCGCAGCGCCTTCTGGTCCTTGGCCGTAAAGGCCCGCAGCGCGTGCTGCACCCTGTTGCCAAGCTGGCCCAGCACGGAATCGGGCAGGTCGGCCGGGTTCTGGCTGATGAACCAGACGCTGACCCCTTTCGAGCGGATAAGCCTTGCCACCTGCTCGATCTTCTCGATCAGCGCCGGGGGGGCGTCGTTGAACAGAAGATGCGCCTCGTCGAAGAAAAAGGCGATGCGGGGTTTGTCGGGATCGCCGATCTCGGGCAATTGCTCGAAAAGCTCGGACATGAGCCACAACAGGAAGGTCGCATAAAGCCTGGGCGAGTTCATCAGCTTCTCGGCCGAGAGGATGTTGACCACCCCCTTCCCCGAGGCGTCCAGCCGCATGATGTCGGCAAGCTCCAGCGCCGGCTCGCCGAACAGAAGGTTGCCCCCCTCATTCTCAAGCACCATCAGCGCGCGCTGGATCGCCCCCACCGAGGCGGTTGAGACATTACCGTATTTCAGGCTCAGATCCTTGGCGTTCTGCCCGACCCAGACCAGCATGGCCTGCAAGTCCTTCAGGTCAAGAAGCCCCAGCCCCTCGTCGTCGGCGACGCGGAAGGCGATGTTCATCACCCCCTCCTGCACGTCGCTCAGCCCCATCAGGCGCGACAGAAGCAGCGGCCCCATCTCGGCCGGGGTGGTGCGGACGGGGTGCCCGCGCTCACCCCAGACATCCCAGAACGTGACGGGAAAGCCCTGATAATCCAGCTCGACCCCGATCTGCCGGGCACGCGCGGCGAAAGCCTCGGCCAGCTTCGGCTCCTGGCCGCCGGGCTTGGCGATGCCCGCCAGATCTCCCTTCACATCGGCCATGAACACCGGCACTCCCGCGCGCGAAAACGATTCGGCCAGGGTCTGCAAGGTCACCGTCTTGCCCGTGCCCGTCGCCCCGGCGATCAGCCCGTGGCGATTGGCGTATTTCAGCAGCAGGTTCTGCGCTTCGGCATGACCCTCGCCCCCGCCGCCGACGAAGACGGTTCCCGTTTCCAGATTGATGATCCCGGCCATGCTGACTCCATGATATCGGCAAAAAAGTGCAGGCGACTATGAAATGACAATACAATTGAAAGTATTCTGTGCCAGTCTGTTCTTGTCGGCATGCGCCTGGCGCTTCCGGCATTCCTCCCTGTTGGACTGCCGCGCCTTCGGGCGCGGCTTTTTTCCGGCCCCGGCGACAGTCCCGCCGCGCGCTTCACGGCATGGCGATTAGGACAGTTGACGCCTAATGGCCTTGCCTCTAGCTTTCTGTCCAATGATGACCGGCCAGTCCGGCAGGGAAGGTAAGCATCGGGAGCCGGGGTATACAATCGTCCCGGCTTCCTTATTTCCGGCGCTCCGCGCCGCAATCCCGCTCCTGGGCCAAGGCACGGATATGTCAGGCGAAGAAAACACAAAGGTGACGGAATCGCGCTGCAATCCCGCCTGACAACCCGCGGGACGCGTGCTAGGACCAAGCACGAAACTTGGACCGAAGGAAAGCACCATGGCCAATAGGACATCTGCGGCTCTGCTCGCCGCCATCTTTGCGATCGCCACCTCATCGGGCGGCGCGATGGCGCAAAATTCCGAGGCTCCCGCCACCGAAGCACCGGCGACCACCGAGACCTCCGCCGCCGCCCCCGCGGCCGAAGCACCGGCCGCAGAAGCCCCCGCCACGACCGCCGAGACACCTGCCGAGACGCCCGCCACCACCGCACCCGAAAACACCGAGCCGCAGGTTGGCCAGACCTATGCGAAATCGACGCATGGCGATTGGACGCTGCGCTGCATGAAGACCCCGGACGGCAAGGATCCCTGCGAGCTTTACCAATTGCTCAAGGACCAGAACGGCGCCTCGGTGGCCGAAGCCTCGCTTCTGCCCATGTCGGGCGATGTCAAGGCCGTCATCACTTTCATTGCGCCGCTGGAAACCGACCTTCAGGCCGGGCTTGGGCTGCAAGTCGATTCGGGCAAAGCCGGGCGCTACCCTTTCATGCTTTGCGCGCCCGTGGGCTGCATCTCGCGCATCGGCCTGAGCGATGCCGAACTGGGTCCGATGAAGAAAGGCACCAAGGCGACCGTCTCGCTTCTGCCCTTCGGCGCGCCGAAGGAAAAACTGGTCAGCCTGACCATGTCCCTGAAAGGCTTCACCGCCGGGCTTGACGCGTTGACGCAGGCCGGCGCGGCCCCGGCGCCGGCTGCCGCCCCGGCCAAGAAGAACTGATCCCGCCGGGGGCCGCGCGCCCCCGCTTCGCGAAGAAGGGCCGGGCGCCATCGCACCCGGCCCTTCTTTCATTGATGGCGGGGCCCAACGGCCCCGCCATCTTGCATTCAGCCAGTGGGCAAGGCCACGAAACGCGGCTCGCCTTCCCGGCGCACCATCATCAGGATTGACTTGCGCCCGGCATCCTTGGCTTCCTTCACCCGCGCCTCCAGATCGGCCAGCGAGGTAACGGGCTGCTGGCCCGCCTCGGTGATCACATCGCCGGGCGTCAGGCCCTTGTCGGCGGCGGCGCCCTCGGGATCGACCTCCTGGACCACCAGCCCGCTGGTGTCGCGACCCAGGCCAAGCTGGTCCGCGATCTCGGGGGTCAGCGGTGCCACGGTCATGCCCATCAGCTTGCTGGTGCCGGTATCGGCCTGCGCGGGCTTGGCCTGGCCATCCGGCGCGGCTTCGGCCAATTCACGCCGGCCCAGCGTGATCTTCAGATCCAGCGGCTTGCCGTCGCGCTGGACGACCACATCGACCGCCTGCCCCACCGGCGCATCGGCCACGCGGCGCACCAGGTCGCGCGGATCCTTGACCTCGCCTCCAGCGAAGTTGGTGATCACGTCGCCCGCCTTCATCCCGGCATCCGCCGCCGGACCCGTGGGCACATCCGTGACCATCGCGCCCTGCGCATGGGCCAGACCCAGGCTTTCGGCGATATCGTCGGTCACGGGCTGGATCTTGACGCCCAGCCAGCCGCGCCGCGTCTCGCCGAATTCCTCAAGCTGGCTCACGACCTTGCTGACCACGTTCGACGCCATCGAGAAGCCGATGCCGATCGAGCCGCCATTGGGCGACAGGATCGCGGTGT
>NZ_JASGGO010000008.1:0-123686 GCF_047605025.1 Paracoccus sp. (in: a-proteobacteria)
CGCCAGAGCCGGCAGTTAATCAAATATCGGGAGAGTTTTGAGACGCTCTGCCTGATGTTCGCGGCCGGATACACCTCCATGGCGCGCCATGTCCGCCGGGCGGGTTCTACAGCTTCATCGGCCTGGGCTTCGGCCGGCGATGGGGCAATGCGGCTGCGATGGCGGCGATCGTTGGCTACAATGCCATGCAGATCGGGCTCTACGGTCTTTTCGGCGTGGCGGCCGCCTCGCTCGCCTCCGATCTTCTCGGCCTCGACCTGCCCTGGTGGCTGTGGTCCTTTCTCGCGCTCGCCAGCATCGCCTTCTTCGGCTACCGGCAGGTCGACCTGCCGGCCAAGGTGCTGGGGCTGGTCGTCGCCGGCGAATATCTCGTCGTGCTCCTGCTCGACCTCTTCATCCTGAAGGGCGCTCCGGCCGGAAACATCACCGCCGCGCCCTTCACCCTGTCGGCCCTGATGTCCGGGGCGCCGGCCATCGGCATCCTGTTCTGCTTCGCGAGCTTCGTGGGCTTCGAGGCCACCACGACTTATAGCGAAGAGGCGAAGAACCCCGAGCGCACCATTCCTCTGGCCACCTATGTCTCGGTGCTGCTGATCGGCGGGTTCTACGCCTTCTCGACCTGGTGCCTCGTCGTCGGCGCGGGCGCGAACGAAGTGGTGGACCGCATCGCCGCCCTGCCGGATCCGACGCTCTTCACCTTCGAACTGGCCGAGGATTTCGCGGGCCCCTGGGCGTGACTTCCTTCGCCGTGCTGCGCTTCTTCGCCCGTGTGCCTGACCCGGCGGTCGGCCCGCTGCGCCGCTCGGTGCTGCCGCTGGTGTCCGGCGTGGCGCTCGTGGCGGTCTTCGCGCTGGCGGTGGCGAGTTTCGACCTGCTGCTCGGCTCGGACGGGGCCCTGGCATGGATCCTGCCCGCGTTCATCCCGCTTGCCGCGCTGATCGGCTTCCTGCGGCCCGCCGAAAGCCTGCCCGACGCCCATGCTGCGCTGATCCCCGCCCCCCGAAATCCAACGACAGGAGCATCCCATGAACGTGACCAGAACCCGCATCAGCGACACGATGCGCAAGCTCGACTCTCGCAACTACTACACCGCCACCAAGAAATACGATCTCGCATTCCCGCGCCTGACGGAGGATCTCGACGCCGATGTCGTGGTGATCGGCGGCGGCTTTTCCGGCATCAACACCGCGCTGGAACTGGCCGAGAAAGGCATCACCAACATCGTCGTGCTTGAGGGCCGGCATCTGGGCTATGGCGGCACCGGCCGCAACGGCGGACAGGTGATGAGCGGCATCGGCCATGACATCGGGGCGATCTGCAGGCATGTCGGACCCGAGGGGCTGGAAATCATCTTCAAGATCGCCAACCTGGCCGCCGGGATCATCGCGGAGCGCGTGGCCCGCTACGGCATCGACGCCGACCTCTGCCACGGCTATGCTTACATGGCCTTCAACAAGCGCCAGGAAAAGACCCTGCGCCAGTGGGAGCAGGAGTTCCGCGCCGCCGCGCCCGAGGCGGAGATCGAGCTGCTGACCGGCCCCCGCGTGCGCGAGATCATCGGCTCGGACGCCTATTGCGCGGGGCTGAATACCATGGACGGCGGCCATGTCAATTCGCTGAACCTGCTGCTGGGCGAGGCGAAGGCGCTGGCGGGCCATGGCGGGCGGATCTTCGAAAACAGCCCCGTCATCTCTGTCGACTATGGCGAACGGATCACCGTGCGCACCAATGCGGGCAAGGTCACTGCCTCCAAGCTGCTCTGGGCCTGCGACAGTTTCCTCGCGGGGCTGGAGCCCGAGATCTATGGCCGCACGATCAACACCTTCGCCTTCCAGATCGCGACGGAGCCGCTGCCCGAGGATATGATCCGGCGGATAAGCCCGATCCGCGGTGCCTATTCCGACATCCACCCGGTCATCGACTATTACCGCGTGACGAACGAAAACCGGCTGCTCTTCGGTTCGGCCACCCGGATGGTGGATTACATCCCCGCCGATCTGGCGGGCTGGAACCGGGCGCTGATGCTGAAGATCTTTCCCTATCTCGGGGATGTGCGCATCGACATGGTCTGGGGCGGGCCGATGGCCTGTTCGGCCAATCTCTTCCCCCAGATCGGCACGCTCTCGAACCGGCCGAACGCCTTCTATGTGCAGGGCTATTCGGGCTTCGGCGTGACCCCCAGCCATATCGTGTGCAAGGTGCTGGCCGAGGGGATGAGCGAGGGCTCGGCTCGCTATGACCTCATGGCCTCGATCCCGCATGTCAACATTTTCGGTCGGGATCGACTGCGCGGCGGCGTGATGTCGGTGGCCAAGACCTGGCATCAGTTGTCGGGATATTTCAACGGCCGGCGCTGACGCAGACCCGGTGGGCGGAATCCCCAGATCGAAAACTGGAAGGGCCGTCCACCGGCGTCGATGACGTAACCGCCCGCCGGGATATGCCAGGTCGGCGCGTGCCCTGCCTTCTTGCCTGAGGATGCTTTTGGCCGATTTGGTCCAGACGAAGGGCTTTCGTTTGGTGTCGTGCAGGATCAGGCAGTCGTAGATCGCGCGGTTTACAGACCGCCCGGTCGATTCGGCGCAGGAAGGTCAGAAACTCCTTGGCCCGGTGTCGGGGCATGCAATCTTCGATCACCATGCCGGATTTCACGTCGAGCGCGGCGAACAGCGTGGACGTGATGGCTTGTGATCATGGGTCATGGCGGCCGCGCGGCCCTTCTTCAGCGGCAATCCGGGCTGGGTTCGGTCAAGCGCTTGTACTTGTGACTTTTCATCATCGCAGCGCACAACCGCCCGCTCGGGTGGATCGAGGTAAAGGCCGACGATCCCGGTGACTTTCTCCTAGGCGCGTCAGGCAGCCGGGGCGACGGCCACCGCCCGGCGATGGATCCTGCTTTTCGCCTTCACCGCATCAGTCTTTCCTTGACCATGGGTCCGACGGCGCCGAAATTCATCTGACCGGCATGGCGGTTGCGCAATTCGGCCATGACCCGCCCCATGTCGCGCACCGAAGCCGCGCCCAGTTCGGCCACCACCCTGTCCACGGCCTCTTGCGTCTCGGCCTCGGTCAACTGGCGCGGCAGATAGCCCTGGATCAGCAGGATCTCGTCCTGCTCGGCCTCGGCCAGTTCCAGCCGTCCGCCTTCCTCATAGGCACGGGCCGATTCCTGGCGCTGCTTGACCATTTTCGACAGGATCGCGGTCAGATCGGCGTCGCTCAGCGCCGCCTCCTCGCCCGCCTCGCCGCGCAGCGCGATCTCGCGGTCCTTGATCGCGGCGGAAATCAGCCGCAAGGTCGAAAGCCGAGCGCTGTCCCTGGCCTTCATCGCATCCTTGGTGTCGGCCGAGATCCGGGCGCGCAATCCCTGATTCTGAAGCATCTTGTCCTCGTGCATGGGTTCCGGGCCGCTTGAACCCGGCTTCGCGGCACAGGTCAACCCGGCACCGCGCCCAAGGTTCCCGGCTTGACCATCGCGGGCCATTTCCTTAGGTTCCCGCCGATTTACTCGGAGAAATGACCATGGCCCAGCATCCGGCGCCGCTTACGGCGCAGAAACCGACCGCATGTCTTGCGCTTGCGGACGGGACCGTGTTCTACGGCCATGGCTTCGGCGCGACCGGCGATGTGGTGGCCGAACTGGTCTTCAACACCGCGATGACCGGCTATCAGGAGATCATGACCGATCCCTCTTATGCCAGCCAGATCGTGACCTTCACCTTTCCCCATATCGGCAATACCGGCGTCACCACCCAGGATGACGAGGCCGCCGACCCGCATGCCTCGGGCATCGTGGTGAAATGGAACCCGACCGAGCCGTCGAGCTGGCGCGCGGCGGGCGATCTGGTCGAATGGATGCAGCGTCATGGCCGCGTCGGCATCGGCGGCATCGACACCCGCCGCCTGACCCGCGCGATCCGGCAGCAGGGCTCGCCCCATGTGGTGCTGGCCCATGACCCCGAGGGGCGCTTCGACATCGCCGCCATGGTGGCCCGCGCCCGCGAGTGGAAGGGCCTGGTCGGGCTGGACCTCGCCAAGGATGTCAGTTGCCGGCAAAGCTATCGCTGGGACGAGGGGCTGTGGTCCTGGCCGGGCGAGTTCGGCAAGGCCGATGAGACGAGGCCCTTCCGCGTGGTGGCGCTGGATTATGGCGCCAAGCGCAATATCCTGCGCTCGCTGGCGCAAAGCGGGGCCGAGGTGATCGTGCTGCCCGCCACCGCCACCGCCGACGAGGTGCTGGCGCATGAGCCCGAGGGGGTTTTCCTGTCGAACGGCCCCGGCGATCCGGCGGCGACCGGCGCCTATGCCGTGCCGATGATCCAGCAATTGCTGGACCACGACCTGCCGATCTTCGGCATCTGCCTGGGCCATCAGATGCTGGCGCTGGCGCTGGGGGCCAAGACGGTGAAGATGGGCCACGGCCATCACGGCGCGAACCATCCCGTGCGCGACGTAGAGACTGGCAAGGTCGAGATCACCTCGATGAACCACGGCTTCGCGGTCGATGCCCAGACCCTGCCCCATGGCGTGATCGAGACGCATGTGAGCCTGTTCGACGGCTCGAATTGCGGGTTGCGGATGCGGGATCGCCCGGTCTTCTCGGTCCAGCATCACCCCGAAGCCAGCCCCGGCCCGCAGGACAGCGCCTATCTGTTCCAGCGATTCACCGAGGCGATGCGCGCGCGTCGCTGACCCTGCCAGCCTGGTTAACCGCTTCTTAACCCTGCCATGCGATCAGGGACGAAAGAATGCGGGAATCGCCATGGCCGGACATGCTTTGCTGAAAACCCTTCCGGGCCGGTCCTTGCCGGCCCCCGCAACCCGTCCCAAGACACCGACCCAGGACAGCGTGATCACCGCGCGCGACAATCGGCAATTGGGCCAGATCCTGCTTGAGGATGGCGCGGTCGATCCGCGCAACCTTCTGAAAGCCATCGTGATGCGGCAGCGTCAATCGGCGCGCCTGGGCGAAATCCTGCTGGCCCAGGGCTGGGTTCAGGAGGATGCGCTGGTCCGCGCCCTCTCGCGGCAATGGCGCAGCAGCAGCATCGACCTGAAGGCCCTGCCCCCCGATCCCCGGCTGATCGACGCGCTTGGCGCCAGCTTCTGCCTGGCCGAGGGGCTGGTGCCCTGGCGCCGGGTCGGAGGCGTCACCTATATCGCCTGCGCCCGCCCCGATGCTTTCGATGGGCTGGCCGAACGCATGCCCCAAGAATACGGCACCCTGCGCATGCTCCTCTGCTCGGAAACGGACGCGCGCGAAGCGATCCTGAAGAACCGCCGCACCCACCTGATCCGCCAGGCCGAACTGCGCGTCCCCGCCGCCGAAAGCTGCCGCACCCGCAACGAACGCCGATTCGGCCGTATCGCCGTCGCAATGATGGCGGTGGCGGGACTGGGGGCGCTGCTGGCACCCCTGGGGGTGCTGGCGGTGCTGACGGCCTGGTCCGTGCTGACGCTTCTGGCCTCGATGCTGCTGAAATTGCTGTGCTTCCAGGCGATCCTGCGCAAGTCCGGGCAAGAGCGCGCATTAGAGCGCGCCATCGCCCAAGGCATCGTCGCCCGACCCGAGATGAAGGCGCCTCTGCCGGTGATCTCGGTCATGGTGCCGCTTTTCGCCGAGGCCGATATCGCGGACCGGCTGATCGGGCGCCTTTCGCGGTTGGACTACCCGCGCGAGTTGATGGACATCCTGCTTGTCGTCGAAGAAACCGATCGCATCACCTGCACGGCGCTTGAAGATACCCGCCTGCCGCGCTGGCTGCGCGTGATCAAGGTGCCGGAAGGCCCGATCCGCACCAAGCCCCGCGCGCTGAACTATGCGCTGAACTTCTGTCGCGGCGGCATCATCGGGGTCTGGGACGCCGAGGACCGGCCCGAGCCGGACCAGCTTCACAAGGTCGCGCGCGGCTTTCATTTCGCCGCCCCCGATGTGGCCTGCCTGCAAGGGGTTCTGGACTATTACAACCCGCGCACCAATTGGCTGGCCCGCGCCTTCACCATCGAATACGCGGCCTGGTTCCGGGGCACGCTGGCGGGCGCCGCCGCGCTGGACCTGGTGGTGCCGCTGGGCGGCACGACGCTGTTTTTCCGTCGCGACCTGCTGGAACAGGTCGGCGCCTGGGACGCCTGGAACGTGACCGAGGATTGCGACCTGGGCGTGCGCCTGACCCGGCGTGGCTATCGCACGCAGATGCTGGACACCGTCACCCATGAAGAGGCGAATTGCCGCCTGCTGCCCTGGATCAAGCAGCGTTCGCGCTGGCTCAAGGGCTTCGCCATGACCTGGGGCGTCCATATGCGCGATCCGCTGGGCCTGTGGCGCGACCTGGGCACACGGCGCTTCCTGGCGATGCAGGTGCAAATCGGGGTCTCGGTCTCGCAATATCTCCTGGCGCCGGTCCTGTGGAGCTTCTGGCTGTTGAGCCTGGGCTTGCCCCACCCCATGCGCGAAATGCTCGAAGGGCATCTGGGCGGCCATGCCATACCGGCGCTTTTCACGCTGTTTCTGGCCTCGGAATTCCTGAACTGGGCAATCGCCGCATGGACGGTGCGGGGGGCGGGCCATCGCCACCTCATGCCCTTCGTGCCCACGATGCACCTTTATTTCCCGCTGGGCTGCCTTGCGGCCTGGAAGGCGATCTACGAGGTCGTGGCCAAGCCCTTCTACTGGGACAAGACGCAGCATGGCCTGTTCGATCAGCAGGCCGAGAGCACCTTGCCCGAAACCGCGCCCGCAGCGGACGCCCCAGCCCTGCGCCAATTCCACGACCTTACCCCGGAAAAAGTCGATGAGACCGCGACGGTGCTCCGGGCATCTGAATAACCCCATGTTGCGTGGCCGCCTTCTTGGCTAATTTTGAGGCAAGGAGGGGCCATGACGGACGCAGGCCCTTTCACTGACGATCTCAAGCGCGCTGCTGTCGCGCAGATCACGCAACGGGGCTATGCGGCGAAGGAGGTTTCAAAGCGGCTCGGGGTAAGCACGCAGTCGCTTTATGCCTGGACGCGCAAGTTCGCGAAGGCGGTGTCGGGCAAGCGCGAGAAGGACGCCGAGATCCGGCGGCTGAAGCGGGAGTTGGCGCGGGCCTCCGAGGAACGTGACATCCTGAAAAAGGGCGAGCCATTTTCCGCCGTTGGTCCGAGGAACATGGCAAGCGCGTATTTCGCCAGGGATGCAAAGTGAGTGGAGCCATTGGAGCGCCATTGGTTCGAGCCCAATGGCGACGGCGTTTGTGGCCGAGCATCGGGGCCGGTTTTCGGTGCGGGCGATGTGGCGCCGCCTTCGCATCCAGCCGAGCGGATTTTAGCCCCTTCAGCACGGCGCTGATGTTCTGGCGCTTGAACTCGACCGATCCCCCGGGCCTTTCGTTCAAAAGCGGCAGAAGCCCGCGCCGGTGCTCGGCCTTGTTGTAGGGGCGGCCAGAAACGTCGTCTGCCAGCATCGCGAAGTAATCCGCGACGATGAGGTCGTTCTCATGATCTGTCCAAGGCCCGTTCGACATCGCGCCAGGCTATGGGCCGAAACTGCGTTTATTATCTTCGCGAACACCTCGCCCCAAAAGGCGACATCGTTGATGTTGGTTTGCACCATATGCAGGAAGAACGCGTTCTTCTCGCCGCCCCTCAGGCTTACCGCCGTGATCTTGGCCCGGTGGTGCAACTCTGCGCCCTTGCGAGCCAGGGCCTCCAGAGCGCAGATCTGTTCCTCATCATCCATGTCGTCACCTCGGAAATATCGGCCCGATCACGGGGCCAGGCAGAAAACGGCGACGAGAACCGCCGTCAGGCAAAAGCAAAGGGTGGCGAGGAAATCGCCCATGGCGCTGTCGTTCAGCCGGTCATGACCGGCCTTGAGCCGCTGCCAGCCCGCGCGAACCAAGGGGAGGCGGCGCGGGCTGGCGGGCTCACGCGCTGCAACGGTGGCAGCCGGAGCGCGGAGGCGGGAAAAAATGCGGGCGATCATGCTGCACCTTGGCGAACCGAGAAAATGCGCGCCCGCACAGCGTCCTGATCGCCGTAAACGGCCACCACCTCGTGCAGCGGGAATTTCTCGTCTATGATCTCCTGCATCCGCAGGCTGACCGCCGCGCGCACATTCGACAGGTGGTCGCGCGCATGCGGGCCGCGCAATTCGGTCAGGATTTCCGTCATGAAAGCGGCGCGCTTGCCCTCGGGCATGTCGTTCAGCGCCGAGCGGGCGATTTCAGCCAGGTCGAAGCGGGAATGCGGCATCATTACTTCCCCCCTTCGATCACCCGCAGGCCGGATCGCATCAGGCTGATTGCCGACTGGCTGCGACCCGTGACGCGCGAAATTTGCGCCAGAGACAGGCCCGCCCGGATCAACCGCAGGATTTTCTGCCGCTCTGGATCGGATATCGGCGTCACCGGCTTGCGCTTGCGCTTCGGCAGCGTCTGCTGTGTCCGCAAAAGCTGGTTTTCGGCCTGCAACAGTTCGATCAGGCGGTCGACGCTGATCTCATGCATCTGCGGCTCGCCGCCGGGCAACTCATAACGGCCGTGGCTGCGCAGGGCTGGCAGAACCTCGGCTGTCACCCATTTGCGGAACCGCTTGGCGGCGGGCTTCCGGCTGGTCAGGATCAGCGCATAGAGGCCGCTTTCGTTGATGACGTTGGTAGGGCGCCGGATACCCTCGATAGTATCGAGGGTGGTGTCGGCAATACCGACGCCACCTTTCCGGCTACCCTCATTAGTAATGAGGGTAACTTCGTCCTCGTCCAACCGCGCCAATGCTTGGCTGGGATTCCCGATTTCCAGAACCCGGCACACATCGGGGGCAACAAACCACGGCGCATCGTCGCGCATCACGATGCGGACGGCCTGCTCTTCGAAGTCAAAGGGGATGTTCGCGGTGGACATCAGGCGGCCTCTTTTGATTTTGGGGGACGGGGAATATCGCGCGGCCAGGCGAGGTCGGACGGCCAGCGGTCGGCGAGGAAGTCGATCAATCTCTTCGCGGTGCGGAGTGTGCAGCCGCCCCCCTTCTCGATCCGGTCGAAGAACTTCCCATCGTTCACGGCATATGCCGCGACGGTTGAAAGCTTGAGGCCAGAGTGGTCGGCGTAGGTCTTCGCCATCCCTGCGAGTTGATCAACGTCCATAGCACCCTCATTAGGCAATGTCCCAACACTATAATTAGGATATTTTCAATTTGTTAAGTTGGGTATTTTTGGGCAATCTCCCAACTTCAAGCAGGCAGGCCCATGGACTTCGCAGAGATTGTTCTTCGCCAACTGAAGGCGCTCAACCTGAACATAAATCAGGCTGAATTGAGCCGTGGCTTACCCCAAGGCTACATTCGCGGTGTCGTTCGAGATGATGACAAACGGGCTGTCCCGAATGTTCAGAAAGCAGAACAGATAGCGAGCGCACTAGGCATGGAATTCTACATCGGCCCACCGCGCGAGATAGGATCGGTCGTCACTACTGAGATCAGCGGGACGAACTACGTCGCCATCCCACGCTTCGATGCGCACCTGTCGGCAGGGTCCGGCATAGAAAATGGTGAAGCCCCTGCCATTGGCAGCATCGCGTTCCGGCGGGATTGGGTCGAGCGCGAGAACCTGTCCGCTTCGCAGACCATCGCCGTAAGCGTCCGGGGCGACAGCATGGAGCCCACGCTGTCAGATGGCGATCTGGTGTTGATCGACCAGCGCAAGCGAACACCGACGGGGCGACGGATCTACGCTCTCATCGGTCCCGAAGGTGAAGCTTTGGTGAAACGCCTGGAATACCTGCCGGGGGCCTTGCTCCTGCACTCGGACAACGCCTCGCACCCGACACAGATCATTACGCCAGCCGATGCCGAGCGGGTCAAAATCCTCGGCGAGGTCGTCTGGTGGGGGCATAAGGCAAAAGAGTAACCAACCTCTCCTGCAATCCTGCCAAGCTCGGTGCCAATAGTCCTCGCTGACTTCGCGTTGTGTTCCTGATATGTTCTTTCTATCCCGTTACGAACCACAGGAACCGCCATGCTCACCACCATCGCCCCGACCTCGCCTGTCGCCCCTTGGCTGGGCGGCAAGCGTAACCTCGCCAAGCGCATCTGACGCCACGCCCTGCGTCACATATGCCGAGCCCTTCGTGGGCATGGGCGGCATCTTCCTGCGCCGCTCGACCAGACCGCGCGCCGAGGTAATCAACGACCGGGGCCGCGACATCGCCAACCTGTTCCGGATCCTGTAACGCCACTATCCGCAGTTCCTCGACTGCCTGCGCTTCCAGCTGACCACCCGTGCCGAATTCGAGCGCCTGGTCCGCGTCGATCCCGAGCCCCTGACCGACCTCGAGCGCGCCGCGCGGTTCCTTTACCTCCAGCGCACCGCCTTTGGCGGCAAGGTCTCGGGCCGCAATTTCGGCGTGACGAAAGAGCGGCCGGGCCGGTTCAACCTGACCACGCTGGAACCGATGCTTGAGGATCTGCACATGCCGCGCGGCAGATCCTTCGGGATCGGCGCACCGGCTGCGGCGGTGTGACCGATTCCGAACGTCCACACTCCAACACCGTCGAGATAGGGGCCGGGCACGATGCCCTCATGCGCAACCAGAAAAGCTACGCCCTTGTCGGAAACCTGCATGATCACACCTCGAATTCATGGATTCCGGCCAGCAGGATCGAATCCTGTCCGGCGGTCAGCAGCACGCCCTGCGTGGTGGCGGTGACGGCATAGGCGCGCGCGCCCAGATCCAGCACGTCCAGCCCGGCGTCGAAGCCCAGGATGGTGTCGGCGCCGTGGCCCTCGCGGAAAATCAGCGTGTCCAGATCGCCGTCCCCCTCGGCCGCCGCGCCAGCCCACCAATCGCCGTTCGCGCTGATCAGATCGTTGCCCGCGCCGCCGGTGATGGTGTCGCGCCCCTCGCCCCCTTCCAGCGTGTCGTTCCCGCCGGTTCCGGTCAGCACGTCATCGCCCCAGCGAGTGTTCCAGACCATGCCGGTGGTGCCGATGACCTTCGCCCCGGCGCCGCTAACCGTGTCCTGGCCCTCATGCGTCCAGCCCATCTCGAAGCCCTGGAATCGCAGGGTGCTCTGCGCGCCGCCGATGTCGGTTTCCGCGCCGCCGACCATCGCCCCGTCCGCGCGGACCCGGTTGACATTGACCGCGACACCGCCAGAGTTTTCCCAGCCGTCCTTAATCCAGACGTTGATCAGGTCCGACCCGGCGCCGCCGAAAATGGTGTCGTTTCCGACGATCTCATCGAAATTTCCCTGGCCCCAGCGGATATTGTCGTTGCCCGCGCCGCCATAGATCAGGTCGTTGCCTGTCGAGCTTTGGACGAAATCATCGCCCAACCCGGCGCGGATCGTGTCGTTGCCGGAACCGCCGTCGATGAAATCCCCCGCGCGCGAGCCGATGATGTCGTCGTTCCCGCCTCCGGCCCAGATCGACAGGCCATAGCGGTCCACGGCGGCGGCACCGGCCCGGATCATGTCATTGCCGTCGCCCAGGTGGATACGCTCGGTCCCGTCGAAGACCAGCGTGCCGGATGCCGCCCGCGCCACGCCATCCTCGGTGCTGGCGAAGATGAGCTTCACGGCCTCGCTGATGATCAGCCGGTCGCCGCCGGTTTTGTCCATGTAGACGCTTTCATCATAGGATTCGTCGGTATCGCCGCCGTGGATCGTGGCCGAGCCGCCGGCCCAGGTGAACTCGTCGGCCCCGCCGAGGCCGAAGGTCTCGGTGCCGGGCGAGATGCTGATGATGTCGTCGGATTGCGTGGGCATGACCCCTCCTTTGCAATAAAAAAGGCCGCCCCGAGGGACGGCCTGCTAATTTTTGCATATACGTTATTGCCCCCGCCGGATAATTAACGTATATACATTCCATGATAATCGTATGGGACGAACCTAAGCGCCAAGCCAACCTGTCCAAGCACGGGATGGACTTCGCCGATCTGGACGTGGAGTTCTTCGCGACGGCAACCATCGTCACGGCGAAGAGCGATCGCTACGCCGCCATCGGCTATCTGGCGGACGGGACTGTCACCACGATTTTCGCAACCTTGGGCGCGGAAGCTGTTTCGATCATTTCGATGCGCCGGGCCAGCAAGAAGGAGAGGGCGACGCATGAGCAAAAGGTTTGACCCAAAACACGCCGCCGCGCACGGCTACACCCGCGCGGACTGGGACGCGGTGGAATCCCCGGAACTGACCGAAGACGAACTGTCCAAAGCCAGACCCTTCGCCGAGGTCTTCCCGGCTATTGCCGAAAAGATACGACAGGCAGGACGGCCCAAGTCCGACAATCCCAAGGTCGCGGTTTCGATCCGGCTGGATCAGGACGTTGTTGATGCCTTCAAGAAAGGTGGCCCCGGTTGGCAGTCCCGCATGAACGCGGCGCTGCGCGAGGCGGCTCACCTGTCGGCAACCTGATCACCCCCGCCTGCTAGGCAGCAACTGATAGGTGACGGTATCGGTTCGGTCGAAGATGTGCTTCCCGCCGCAATCGTATTCCAGCGCCAGATAAAGCTCGATCCGGCCCGGCTCCAAGCCTCCGGGCGCGGTCAGTTCGATGCGCAGCCGGGTGGCTTCCTCGCCGATTTGGCGCGTCGGCCGGACCTCTGATCCGGGCGTGGCAATTCCGTCCCTATCCGTGAACAGCGACTGCCCGATCACGAAGACGCAGCGTGCGCCAAGCGGCGTGCGCGACATGACCAGATTAAGAACCACCGGCGCGCCCACGCGCACCGGCTCGGCGACATGGGACAGTCCGGGCGGCTGGCGGATCACGCGGTTGTCACCCGTGGTCGTCGCCAGATCGCTGCGCAGCGCGGCCACCTGGACTTGCAGGTCGACAGCACCAGCGGCGCATGCCACACCGCCTTAGCCGTGTCCCAGAAGGGCGTGAAAATCGCCAGGAAGGTCGCCATGAAAATCGTCCCGACGAGCCAGAGCGCAATGCCCGTCAGCCAGATCCACAGGCGGTCCAGAAAGAACTGGCGGGTCGGCAGCAGGCGCTGGCCATTGCTCTCGATGGTCTGGGTCATTGTGGTTTCTGATCAGGCAGGGGCATGAAAAAGCCCGCCGTGGGGCGGGCTAATAGATCATTTCTTTAGAAATTTCCCTAGGCGGCTTCGGTGCGGTCATACAATTCAACGCGCATATTTTTAATCGACCCCGCATACAAAATACCGCAAACTGGCAACCGAACCTCGGCTCGTGTGGGGCGCCGCGCTCCGTGCTGAGGCATTTCTTTTATGTCCTGATCCACAGGCGCTTTTCCGGAAATTATTATAGATGAACCTGGCTTCGGTTCTGGAAGGCTTTCAAACGATATCATAGACAGAAGGAACTTGTATTTAGGCTCTTCCATCCCAGGCTGCATGGTGTTGGCTGAGAACCACGATCCATTGACCTTGACAAAACAGCGGCATATATCGCCAGTGCAAGCAAATTTTGCTGCCAGCAGGTTCCCGCCATCGACCTCGATTGAGATAAACCCCGCGCCAAGGTCGAATGCTGTCTCATCATAAAGGTAGTTCTTGAACCTCTCTTTTGGCAGATCTGGAATATCATCGGCCACAATAAGCTTAGAGTTCGCATAGTTATTAGGATCAATTTCCGCAGGCAATTCACTCGGACCAAGACGAGAAATAAGATAATCCTTTATCCTGTCAGCGATGATTTCCGCAGCCAGAGTCGTGAATATCGGGCGCTGATAGTGAGCATAGTCGCCATATGCGCCAGGAGACTCGAAAAAGTCTCTCCCAAATCTCTGAACCAGCGAGGCATTTACGTCAACCGGCGTGAGGCCATAGTAATTTGCCAAGTAATGAACTCCCCCGTGCAGTGGATTGATAGTAGATCTATGCATTCCCGTGCGAGTCGCAAAAATAACAGGTATGATCTTAATGGATGGATTTATCTGTCGAGCATAGCGTATCACCCCCTCCATCCCCCTTACCCATCGTGACAGACCCTCAATGGTTGACGAGAAAACGCTTGTATCGTTTAATGTGTACTCTATTATAAGTAAGTCGCTTGCTTTAATGGATTCGACATTCATCTTCAGGTTTATCAATCCCGTGAAAATCGTTGTATTACCCACAGCGAGATTGGAGGATATTTTAAGGTTGATACCATATTTTTTCAAACATCTCGGAAGTTCTGTCAGATAACCGGGACGCATGACAGTGTTCGATCCGCCGATTGCTACTGCCGTTACATTCTTCATATCTCTTCCTCAGATCTAGGTGCCACTACCCATTAACCTTAGAAAAGGCGTCTCTGCAATCATCGATTGCATCTCGAACATGCCTTTGCTGCCTTTAGCTTCATTTTCCCTGTCAACCCGCTGCCCGATCAGGCAGGGGAGGCATAGAACTGGCTACTCTCGCCGGAACCCGGCTCAATATAATAGTCGGTTCCGGTCCCCGCATCCAAGCCCAGCCCTTCATTGCGGCCTTGGCCACCACCAATGCCAATGCAGCCGATGAAGATGTTACGATCAGCGTGCAGCGTCACGGGGTCTCCGTTGACCCAGCGCCAGCTATGCAGACCGTCAGAAGCCACGCCGGAGGTATGGGTCGGCGGGATGGTGCCAAACGAGTTCACCGCCGATTCGTCCTCGGTCTGATACATGTTCAGGCCATATCGGCAGTAGCTCGATGACGGGAAGAGGTCGGATGCGCTGGCCCCCCATACCCGCAGGGTGCACTGCGCGTTAACGAATCCAGCATACCAATTGCCGATACCGATGCAGCCTGAGACCACGTTGTCTTTGGCTAGGCCGCCGGCCGAGGGAGACATGCCGACGGCGCGCTTGCAGCCGTTCGAGACGATGCCGCTGGCGCAGTTACGTGACTCGATAAAAGCCAGCGCGCTGCCCTCGCAGTTGATGGCACGGCCGCCGGTGATCGTGTTTTCATAGCCGGTCATGCTAAAACCGGCATCAGCGCCATCTTCGATGTAGTAGTCGACCACGGAGTTCCGGTAGCAGTCATACCGAATCCCCACGCATTCCAGCCCGAAGCGGCCCTTGGTAATATTGGTGGCATAGGTCTCCTGCTGCCACGCGGTCAGGGTCGAGAAGTCCACCCGTTTGCGAACCCTGCTGATGGTGTTGAACGCCGCCGCGTCTTGCAGATAGATCAGGAATGCCGGGATATTCTCGCCGTCGATGTCACTGATGTTGTTGTAGCGCCCGCCAGTAATGCGGATCCCAGCGCCGCGCGCGTTGACGATATCAATACGCGAGAGGCTGTTTCCAGATCCAGCTATATCAAACCCGCTGTTCCAGTTGGTCAGCAGCAGGTCGGAGACCCTGGCTTGCGTCGAGGTCAGCCGAAACTTGTAGACCGTGCTGGCGTGGTCCCCGAGCAACGTCAGCCCCTGCAGGACGAAGCCGGGATTGCTTACGACCGTCTGGGTCGCTCCGGCGAATCTCACTATCGGATGCCCGAACAGCCCCACCAGCCCGGCCCCTGCCGGAGGGTTGAGCCCTCCGGATATCAGTATCTGGCCGCCATTCGGAGGAATGCCAAGGACCGGCACGCGCCCGGCCGCAGCCAGGCTTGTCCATGCCGCACTAATAGCGGCGGTCGCATCGATCACCCCGGAGGGATCTACCCCATAATCAAAGATGGAAGGCAGTTCTCAGCCCTTGGCTGCCAGCGTTCGAGACACTGTAGTCCCCGGAGCCTGATAGCTCGCCAAGCCTGCGACTATATCACTAGTCGGATAATCATTAGCCGTTAGAATACGCATAGCGACACCTCAAGCGGTCAAGGCTGCGCCAACAGCATCCCATACAGGGGCCGGGCGAACCTCAATAGAAGACAAAGACCCATCAAAGCCGGATAGAGGGCCAAAGCGCCCAATCATGGCTTGAGTGATAACAGGCAGCCCCACAGTAATAGGGACAATCGGACCAGAAATTCCACCGGAAAATACCTGCATCTGCGATGCTATTCCAAGCAAACCCGACCTTGAAAGAAGTCCCTGCGGTAGGGGCGCTGAATGAAAGGAATGCTGACGCGTTTTCGACTGAATCAACAATGACCCTCACAGTCGCACTGGTAAAATCAGAGGCCATAACAAGACCTAGCAGATTAGCCTCTGTCCCATCGCCAAAGCTGGCAACCCCAGACAAGCCGGTTCCCGTAGACCATGAAGACAAGGTTGTGAAGACCGCGCCTTGCTTATTGCCTAGATGGCCTCCAAGGGTATTTACAGGGACTGTAATCAGATCCTGACCGCAGGTAGCCGGGCCCAGGCTAGTTACCTCTGGTAGAAATGGAGCGCTGAACGCCCCCTCATGGGAAAACTCTGGGCATGTGATTTCTATCGTGACATCGGGCTGGACGCCGACCACCCATCCCATGATAAGCCCAAACGTCGCGTCCACAACGCCAGTCCCCATCACCTGGGATTGCGTGACCTGCCACCAGGTTCCATCGAGCGTCTGAGAGGCCGGAACGTTGTTCACGACAGTAGCGGCGCTATTCCTCGACAGGATACGGCTGCGGACCGCACCCATGTTCTCGCGACACCGGGCATGGACGCCCACGGCAATTATGTTTCCCTGTCGCGTCACCGTGACGGCGTGGACCTGCATTACGGACGCGACGACTTCGCCGATCAGGACCGGCTTATCCGTACCCTGTCACACGACCGGGCAAAGGACATGGCGACGGATTACGAACGCGCCGACCCAGCCCAAAACTATGCCGAACGACGCCGATCACCTTTCGCGAGCGGATCGAGCGGGTTGTCGAGATCGTCAGGCAGTTTCCCGAAAAGGTGCGCGGCATGTTCGACGGTCTGCACCTGGCCGCAGACGGTGCGGCCAGTTCAGAAGCGGTTCGGCAGTCGGAAAGGAAGGTTGAGGAAGACCCGGAAGCCGTCTTGCGCCGCGCTCGCAGGCAGGCGCTTGTTCGCCATTCCTGCGCCGCAGGCATCCCCTTGCCGAGTTCGGTGAACAGCGCATGGCCCGGAACCAGCCCGAGGATGTTCCAGCGCGAGTCCGCGCCCATGCGGTCGGTCATGAAGTTGGACAGCCATTCGCCGAACACCTTGGGCGTGCGCTTCCAGTGCAGGTCGCCGATCATGCCCAGCGCGCGGCCCTTGGAGCGGGACAGTTGCTCCTTCAGTTCGGACAGGTCGCGCTGAAACAGTGGCGGATTACCCCGATTGAAATCCCCGACCACATCAGCTATTCTGTGATTGCGCTCCGGTGTTGGCTGGTCAGATGAGGCTTCGGCCAGGTCGCCAGAGGAACCGCCGGAGCGCTTTCCCATTTCATAGCCGAGAAGCTGGTAGGCCGCGCGCTTTGCCTCTCCATCCACGCGATACGAGAGCGAGACGCTGTAATCCTCCCCGCCGATCCGGGCCACGATAGCGGCATAGGCATAGCTGAGGTTGTCGCGGCCCTTGTCGTCGGCCTCGCGGCTGTAGACCACGGCGCTCTCAATCAGACGCGGCAGGTTTCGGATCGCGGCTTGCTTGATGGGATTGCCGGTGTTGGATGATGTCAGCTTTTTACTGATGCCGGAAATTCGGACTGGAACACCGTCGCTGGCGACGAACTCCTTGCCTTGCAGGTTCTCGCGCAGCCATTCGCGCTCGCCACGCCAGTCCACCGCGTCGGGAACGGCATCCTCTATCGTTACCACGGGAACGGCGGTGGTCGGATCGATCTGCACCGGCGCGGTCTGCACGCTCTGATACATGGTGAGGCTATTGGCGTCACCGCGCCCGGCGCCTGGGCCATCCGGCCCCCTGCCCCCGACCTCGCCCGAGGCGATACGATCCAGAACACGGGCCGCGTCCACGAATCCATCGCCGCGCAGCGCCGAGACGAGGGCGCGGAAGAACGACCGGATGCGTTCCAGAGCTTCGCGCACTGGTCCGGGCGGGTCGGCATCGCGGTCCCGCGCCCAATCCGCATACATCTCGGCAATCATTTCCTCGGTCTGACCGCGTGTCGAGAGATTGGGATAGGCCGTCTCTACCGCCTCGCGCAGCGCAGCGTTGCGGCGTGCGGCACGGGCCAGCGCCGTCCATTCGGCCTGCGTGAACAGGCCGTAGGGCCGGCCCCACAGCGCATCGTCCCGCAGGGCGTGGATGATCTCATGCCGCATGGTGTGGACCGGATCGACCGCGCCCGCGCCGACGCTGATCCGGCCCGCACTATACGAGCCGAACACCGGCACGCCCGAGGCGTCCAGCAGCACGCGCACGATCTTGGGCGAGATGGCGCGCGCGATTCCGTGATCCCGCAGCACCGCCTGCACGGTTCGCGTCAGGTCGCGCAGCGCCGAGGTCGGTATGAATGGCTTGATTTCGGCGTCCGCAAAGTCTAGATTCAGTTCAGCGAGGGCGCCTTCCAATGCCGAACTACGCAACTTGGCATCGCCATGCCGTAACGCGGTCTCTGACCGGCCCTCGCCATCAGCGGCACGCAGGATGCTCCGGGCTTCAGCTACTCGATCAGCAGTCTGCGTGGCAACATCCCCCGCCCGATCTTTAGACAGATCATAGTGGAATTTTCCGTCCCGCGTCTCGCGGATCGTGGCAATCAGGTTCATATCGCGGCCAGCAATGCGCACTTTTGCCGCGATCTTGTGAACGGCCTTTATGTCTGGCCGGCCCTTCGAGTCCGCTTCGGTTTCAACCAACTTTCCATGCCGCAGAATGTCGGGCAACGCGACAACTGCGCGATAAAGGTCTTCACCCTTGCGACCCCCGATCTTGCTGGCGCCTTTTTTATTGAACTCGATGGTCCAGCCGGTTTCGGCATTGGTGACGGTTACTGGTTCCCCTTCCGGTAGCAGGTTCTGCCGATACCAAGCGGTCGCCTTCTTGCCGAGTTGCCGAATATCCGCCCACTCGCCCAACTCGTCGCCGGTCAGCGTGGCAACCGGCTCGGACAGGTCGCGCTGATACATCTCGATGCCGGATTCCGTCTCGCGGGTCTGGATCGCATCGAACACGGCATCGAACGCCGGGCGGACGGTTTCGATCTCGTCGGGCTTCAGGTAGGGATAGCTGTCGCCAAGCCCGGAAAGCTCGGCCTGCATTTGCCAAGCCGTCCCCTCGACCACGTTGGCGAGGTAGTCATTGGAGATGCTCTGGTCTTGAAGCTTGGCGATGACATAGGATTCGAAGGCGCGGGCGTGCATCTCGATCCCGGTGGACCAGTATGCCTTGCTGCGGGTCTTGTCGATGTTCTCCGAGCGAGCCTTGAGCCCGGTCTTGCCGATGGCGTGGTGCAGAACGACCAGCGCATCCATGACCTCGGGCCGCACGCCGCCCACCCGTCCGTCGCGGCTGATTGCCCGATCCGTGATGAAGCCGCCCTTGTTGTCGGTCGCGGCCCGGGCGAAATAGTTGTCGAGGGCATGGAACCATTCATGCGCCAGCGAGCCGGCGCCGTTCATCTTGGTCAGGTTGATGACCACCTGATCGGGCTCGTAATGCGCCGCAGCCGGCGAGACGCCACCGGAACCGCGCGCACCGAAGGCCAGGCCCAGAGTGCCGTTCAACGAGAGGGCGCGAGGCGGAATATCCAGCACGCCAGCCAGATCCATCAGCGCGTCATAGGCGTCGTTCAGATCCTGCTGGCGGCGGTTGCCGCTCACCCAATTCCCGAACTGGACCCCGCGAAACCCAAAGGTCTCCCCGAACTGATCCGGGGTCGCGTCAGCGCCGCTGCGGTGGTCGATTCCCACGCGGGGCGCGTTCTCGGACCTCCGGTCGGCGGGGATGTCGCGCAGCCGGTCCAGTTGCTCCTGAAGCGCGTCCGATTCCTCGGCGACGATGCGGCGGGCCTCCTTCACGTCATCGACGCGGCGCAACTGGATATAGGTGCTGCCGATCTTGGTCCCGACCGAGAAATACTTGCGGCCGTCATGGCTGTAGACCAGCCATTTCCGGGCCTTCTGCGCCTTGGCCCTCTGCTCGTCCAGCCCGCCATAGGCCCGCTTGAACTGCTCGACGGCCTCGGCCTCGGTCTCGGCACGGGCAATGGTGTCCGGCATGTTCGAGAAGGACGCCGCTTTGGCCTTTTGCGAGACCTCCCAGAACACCTTGTGAGGCTGATAGCGCACCCCGGACAGCATGGAGTAACTGACCTCGCCGAACGACATGCCCTTTAGGCTCTTGCCGTGGCCGACAGCATCATAGAGCTTCATCTGCCCAAGAATTTCGCCAAGAGATCGCTTTCCGCCGCCCAACAGGGCCTGACGCAGCTTGTCCTGGTCGATATTGCCATCCATCACGTCCTGGGCCAGCCCGCGCATGCCCGTCACGGCATCAACCCAGCCGGACAGCCGCCAGGACTTCTGGGGCTTCGTGGGGATGGAATCGCGGGCCGCGCGCATGAACGACACCTTCCACGGCTCGACACCGGCCTCGATCAGCTTCTCGTAATCCGGGGCCGGCCATGACTTCGACAACGGCTCGGCCGACACATCGACCTCAGCCGCGCCCCTCATCTGGTCGGCATAGCTGGCCCAGACATCCTTGCGGGCGCCGGCGATCTTCTCGCCGAAGTCCTCGATCCTGGTTGCCTTGGAAGCCGGCGCTACGCCGTCGCGCTCGCCTTCGCCATCCGCTCCGCGTTCTTCCGCAGGCAACCGTCCAGAATCGCCACCCTTCGGTTCGCTTCCGCCCTCACGGCCTCGCTCCGGGCCGGGTCGTTCGCCGCTGTCAGCATCTCCGAACGGGATTTCTCCCAATCCGCTTTCCGTTGCTCGTAGATCGTCATCAATCGGCCTCTGGCTGGCAGTTTCGACCACGATGGCGTCGATATCACCGCCGTCTCGGATCAGGACTTCGATCATAGACACCACTGCGAAGCCGAGCCTGGTCGGGGCAATCAGGAACATCGCCATCATGATGTTAATTATCGGCATCGGGGTCGCGCTGGATAGCCCCGCGATGCAATGGCTTGGGTTCATCTTCATCCTGGTGACCCTGCTGAGCATAGGGATCATTAAGGTTAGCAATAGACGAGGATTGACCATCGAAGAGGCCCGCAAGGCTATGGACGAAATTGAGCGGGAGGGGGCCTGATATGCCTCTCGATAGCACGCTCCAACGCATCAGCCCCGCCATGCTGGCGTGGATCGAGCGCGCGCACCTGATCGTGGCGCGGGTCGTTGAAATCGACCCTTCCGCCTTGCCGATCTTCGAGCGATTGGATGCCGAGTTGGCCGCCGCGCAGGCCGTGGACGCGGCCCGGCACCTGGATGATCCCATTGCCCTCGCCCGCGCGCTGGCGCAGGCTAGGAAGGCGAATTGATGACCGATTTTTTTGACCAGTTGACGGCGATATGCTCACCGGAACTATTCGATGCGATAAAACACAAAGACCGTGATCGCCTCGCCGCCATGATAGAGGGCTTGGCAACCATGCTGGGGCGAACGGTCGCCAGAGCCACGGCAGGCGATGCTGTCGAGATAGAGAAAATGCTTGCGGCCTGCGAACACCACGCTGCGGCCGAGGCGGCCGGCATCATTAATCTGGCAGAGACGTTGCGCGGCCGCCAGGGCTAGAGCGCCAGCGGCAGAAGGATGCTGTGGACGTGTTCCATCGTGCCGCCCGCGCCGTATCGCTCGCGCTTGAGGCCATGTCCGAGAAGGTCACGTCTTAGCCGTTCGTCAACGCCGCCGGTCAGCATCCGATCCTCGAAAGCGTGCCGGAGGGAATAGAGCGAATGTTCCGGCGTTTCGAGAAGCCCGTTTTCAGCCAGGAACTTGTTGACCGTGGCGCTAAGGCTGGCGCTGTTCGAGGCATATCGCGGGAAACCACCCGGCATGGACTTGATTGCGTCGAGGCTGACGCCGGCCAGCGGGATATACCGCTCGCTGTGGCGGTTCTTCAGGTGTCGATTCACGTTGGGCTGGATCAGAATATGCGGGACTTTCGCCCCCAGCTTGATTTCCTCTGGCAGCAGACCGGCAATCTCGGATGGCCGGGCGCCAGTGTTGACCATGACCAGAAGGATGGTGCGCGCCTCAAGGTTCAGGCCATTCAGAGCGTCAAGGGCCAGCAGTTTTTCCTTGATCCATTTGTCGCTGAACGGTGGTCGCGTTGCTTTTTTGCCCTTGCTGGCAGAGAGGGAGAGTCCGTCCGTGTCGAACCGCAGCGGAACGCCCTTGGCCTGCGCCACGGCGCGCCACATCGCCCCGAGATAGATAAAGTCCTTGTTCGCCGATTCGGCCTTCACTTCCCCTTTCGCAACCCGCTCAAGCCATGACGCGCGAAAGGCAAACATGTCGTCTGTCGTGATCTCGGCCAGTTGCTTATTGCCCACCGACGCGATGAAGTTGTTCGTGGCCTTCAGGCGCGGCGCACGATGCCGCCGCAACTGGTCGGCGCTCTTTCCGACGATGCGATCCCCCGCCACCTCGTAAAACGCATCAAACGCCTGCGAGACGGTTAAGGTCGGCGCCGGAACGAGTCCAAGTGCCGCCTCGGCCTCTTTCATGTCGAGCCTGCCGCGCCTATCAACAACCGATTCGATGCGTTTGAGAATTTCTTCCAACGGCAACTTGGCCACTTCCGGCGCATCAAGGTAGCGGTAGCCGCGCCGCTGCGCGAGGTTGCGCGCAGCCTTCATCCGCGCGTCACCGTCAGCGTCATGGCCGTCAAGCTTAGCCTCCCACGCCTCGATCATCCGTGCCCAGACCTCGGGGGCCTTCCGACGCGCGACATCAAAACTGTCCGTCGCCAGCGATATGTGAACAAGCTCCTTCGGCTCGACCGGGGCGTAACGGATCGGCACCCGCTTCCGCAGGTAATAGGTGTCGCCGCGCAGGGATGGGGTGATCTTTTTCATGAGATCATATTGCTGACAGAGAGGGTGAAATCAAGATTGACGTGCGCCTATATGTGGTGCAAATTGTGATGCAATACCAGCTAATCTTAGCCCTTCCTGCGCTGATCAGGGAATAAGATTATTAATTTTCAGGATGTTAAATGGGTAGAATGAGGAAAAATTTGGCGGACGGTGAGGGATTCGAACCCTCGAGACGGTTCCCCGCCTACACACTTTCCAGGCGTGCGCCTTCGACCACTCGGCCAACCGTCCATGCGCGCACCGTCTAGCCCGAAGGCCGGACCGGCGCAAGTCGTCAAAGCTTGGAAATGCGCTTCTGCAACTCGGCAAGCTGGCGCCGGATCTCGTCCATGTCCTCGCCCTTGGCAGGCTTGCGGGAACCGCGCGTAGGGGCCTCGGCCTCCTCCTCCAACTCGGGACCGCTCGAACCGATCCAGCCCGAGGCCATCGCCTTCAGGAAAAGCTGCTGCTGACGCTGCAACGTCTCGAAGCCCGGCATCGTGGACATGGGATTGGGGAATGTCGCCAGATTCTCCATCATCTTGGACTGGCCCTCGCGCAGCATCTCGAAGCTTGCCGCCAGGAACTGCGGCACGACGGATTGCGCCTGCGTGGTGTAGCTGCGCACCAGGTCGGTCAGCACGTCCAGCGGCAACACATTCTCGCCCCGGCCCTCATGCTCGGCGATGATTTGCAGAAGATATTGCCGCGTCAGATCATCGCCGGTCTTCAGATCCACGATCTGGACCTGGCGCCCGGCGCGGATGAACCCGGCGATGTCCTCAAGCGTGACGTAATCGCTGGTTTCGGTGTTGTAGAGACGGCGGCTTGCGTAACGCTTGATCAAAAGCGGGGTGTTTTTATCGGGCTCTGCCATGACGCCTCCAAGAATGCATTTGCAGCATGATGGAAAAACAGCACGGCAAATGCAAAGAAAATCGCCTGCCTGCCCTTAGGCAGCGCAGAGAAAAGCCTGCCATAGGACGAAGGAAGGGGAGCAGTCGCCTGCCCCCCTTCGCATCTTCCGATCCCAAAAGGATCAAACTCTCGCCAATCCGTAAGGATCAGGCCTTGGTCGCCGCGGCAGCCGCTTTCTTCACGGCGGCCTGGGTCTCGGCGGTCGCTTTTTCAGCGGCTTTCTGCGTTTCGGTGGCCAGATCCTTGCCGGCGGTCAGCATCAGGTCAACGGTGTCCATCTGCACTTTTTTCGCGACTTCGGCGAAGGAGGCCATGTGCTCGGCAGCCATTTCGGCGGCAGCGGTGGCGAAGTCCTTGACCGCTTTGGCGTATTCGGCCGGCTCTTCCTTCGAAGAGGTCAGCTCGCCCATGCGCGCGATGGTGTCTTTCGCCCATTGCGAGGAAATCTCGGTCGAACGCTCGGCAGCTGCCAAGGTGATCTTGGCCAGTTTCTCGCCCAGAGCGGTCTGCGATTTGAACGCGTCCTGGAAGGACGAGGTGTCAACCGGGAATTTCGCCAGCATCTCTTGCACGGTCTTGGTGAAGTCGGGGGTCTTGGCCATTTGCTCTCTCCTTGGGGATGCGCGTCATTGCCGCGCCGTGATCATCTCTTCTGGGATAGAACATAGATGCTGCGCCGCAGCATTTCAACCTTTAATGCTGCGGCGCAGAATTTTTTTCAGGACCGTTCGTGAACATAGGTGCCGGGTGCCTCGCCCAAGCCCTCTTCAGGTTCGCGCGCCGGGACCATGCGGCTGCCAGAGTGCTCCTGCAACCAGGCATCCCAGCGCGGCCACCAGCTTCCGGCGTGGAACTGGGCCTTCTCTCGCCAATCGTCGAAACTGCCCGCGAAACCGCCATCCGAGACGTAATGACCGTATTTCTTCTTGCTGGGCGGGTTCACGATTCCCGCGATATGGCCCGATTCCGACAGGATGAAGGTCTTGTCGCGCGAACCCATCTGCGCCACGCCGCGCCAACTGTCGCGCGCCGGCGCGATATGGTCGGTCTCGCAGGCGATGGCGCAAAGCGGCACCTCCACCTGGCTGACATGCAGCTTGCGGCCGAACAGTTCGAACCCCTCGCCGACGAAGGCGTTGCCCTGGCAGAGGCCACGCAGATATTCCACCGCCATGCGTCCAGGCAGGTTGGTGCCGTCACCATTCCAGAAAAGCAGATCGAAGGCCGGCGGCGTCTCGCCCAGCATATAGCTGCGAATCGCCGGTCCCCAGACCAGATCGTTCGCGCGCAGAAAGCTGAAGGTTCGCGTCATCAGTTGCGAACTCAGCACCCCGGTCTTGTTCGCCTCTTCCTCGATCCCGGAAACGAAGTCGTTTTGCAGGAAGGCGGTGAACTCGCCCTGATCCGAGAAATCGGTCAGCGTGGTGAAGAAGGTGGCCGAGTTGACCCGGTTGTCGCCTCGTTGCTTCAACAGCGAAAGCGTCAGCGAAAGCGTCGTGCCGGCGATGCAATAGCCGACCACGTTCAGCTTCTTCTGCTTGGTAATGTCCAGAACCCAGTCCATCACCTCAAGATAGCAACTGACGTAATCGTCCATTCCGATGCCGCCGAAGCCGGGATCCGGGTTCTTCCAGGCCACCACGAACAGCGTATAACCCTGGTCCACGATCCATTTGATCAGGCTGTTCTGCGGCTTCAGGTCCAGGATATAGAACTTGTTGATCCATGGCGGAAAGATCACCAGCGGGATCTCATGGACCTGCTCGGTCGTGGGGCTATACTGGATCAGCTCGTAAAGGGCGGTGCGCGCGACGACGCGGCCCTTGCTGGTGCCGATATTCTCGCCCACGCGGAAGGCATCGCGATCAGCCAGCGAGACGATCATCTCGCCGCCATTGCTCTCGACATCGCGAACCAGGTTCTCCAGGCCCTTGACCAGGCTCTCACCCTCGGTCGCGACGGCCTTTTCCAGCGCGTCGGGGTTGGTGGCCAGGAAATTCGTCGGCGCCATCATATCGATCATCTGCCGGGTGAACCATTCGATCCGCCGCCGGTCGGACATTTTCGAGATGTCCAGATCGGATGCCGCCTTCAGCATGGCATCGGAGTTGATCTGATATTGCCGCTTGATGAAGTTGAAGAAGGGATGCGTCTTCCATAGCGGATTCGAAAAGCGGCGGTCGGCAGGCCCCTCGTCGGGCGGCGCGGACAGCGCCCCGCTCATCATCGCGGCCTGGGCATCGGCGAAGTGACGCAACGTCTCGCCCCAATAGCTGACCTGCTGCTCCATCACCCGCTCAGGCTGCTCCGAGAGCAGCTTGACCCATGCCGAGGCAGCGGTGGCGAACAGGTCCACGCCCGGCCCCTCGACGCCCGGCGCCTTGGGCTTGCGCTGCGAAAGCGCGCCGACCAGGCGCTGCGTCAGCGATTCGATGCGCTCGATATTCTGCACCAGGCGCTCGGGCAGGCGGCTTTCATGGCCGAAGGCTGCCTCGGCGAACGCCTCCATCCGGCGCGTCGCGGCATCGGCCATCTCAGGTTTGGGCGCGGGCGTGCCTTCGGCCGCACCCTGCGTGACAGGCCCGGCAGCGGCCATATCCTGCGGCGCGGCATCGGCGGTGGTGGCCCCGCCCTCGGCCTTGGCCGATTTCCGCGCGGGCTTGCGGTGCGTCACGGTCCGCGTATCGGTCCGGGCCGCCGCGCGGGCACGCTTGGGCGTGGCGCGCTCACCCCTTGATTGCGCGGTTTTTTTCTTGACAGCCCCCTGCTCCGGCCCGGTGTTTCCGGCGCCGTCCGCGGTCGCGGCCTCGACCTCGGCCACCGTCGTGGCCTTCGCGGACCCGCGCGGCTTTTTCACCGCCGGCGCCTCCCCGCCATCACCGGCCTTGTCCGCGGTGCCGCGGCTGCCCGATTCCGCCAAGGCGCGCGTTTCCGCGCCGGCCTGCGGCTTGTCGTCCTTATCAGCCATAATTGACATTCCCTCCCTGACCGTAAAAGCATTATGCCTGTCCCGTAACGCAGGTAAAGCCGCGTCCTGATTTTTTGGCCCGGCGAGATCCATGAAGGTGGCCCCCGATGACGACTTACAAAGGCCTTAAGGGCATTGTCTCATATGACGCGATGGAGACGATCCGAAACACCAACGAATGGCTGGGCGCCAGTGCCCGCGCCCTTGGCTCCTATCCGGCCTTCGCGCTGATCCCGCATCCTGCGTTCAAGCTTCTCTCCGCCTGGGGCCGCGTGACCGAGCGCAGCTTCTCGCGCATGGTGATCAAGCCCGACTGGGAGCTTCCGCCCATCGTCTCGGGCACCGGGCAGGACCACATCGTCTATGTCGAGCCGGTGCTGAAGCGCGACTTCGGCGATCTGGTGCATTTCCGCGTCGCCCGACGCGAGCCGATGGCCCGCAAGGTGCTGCTGGTCGCGCCCATGTCGGGCCATTACGCGACGCTGCTGCGCAGCACGGTCGTCTCGCTCCTGCCCGATTGCGAGGTCTATGTCACCGACTGGCACAATGCCCGCGACATTCCGGTCAGCGCCGGCAAATTCGACGTTGAGGATTATACGCAGTATCTGGTGGATTTCATCCGCCATCTCGGCCCGGAAACGAACGTCCTCGCCGTCTGCCAGCCGGCGCCCCTGGCCCTCGCCGCGACCGCGATCCTGGCCGAGGAGGACCCCAAGGCGCAGCCGAAATCGCTGATCCTGATCGGCGGCCCCATCGATCCCGACGCCGCCGCAACCGAAGTGACCGATTTCGGCAACCGCATGACCATGGGCGAACTGGATTACATGATGATCCAGCAGGTCGGCTTCAAATATCGCGGCGCCGGACGCATGGTCTATCCGGGCCTGGCACAGCTCAGTTCATTCATCGCCATGAATGCCGATACCCATGCCCGCGCCTTCGTGGACAAGGTCTTCGCCGAAGCCCGCGGCGAAGGCTCCGAGGGTGACAGGCACAACAAGTTCTACGACGAATATCTGGCCGTCATGGACATGACCGCCGAGTTCTATCTGTCGACTGTCGAACGCATCTTCAAGGATTGCGAGATCGCACGGAACCGCTTCACTGTGAACGGCAAAACCGTGGATATCAGCAAGATCACCGATGTCGCGATCATGACGGTCGAGGGGGCGAACGACGACATCTCGGCGCCGGGCCAATGCGTCGCGGCGCTGAAGCTCTGCTCGGGCGTGCCCGCGAACCGCAAGCAGCAGCATCTCGAACCCAATGCCGGCCATTACGGCATCTTCGCGGGCAAAAGCTGGCGCCTGAACATCCGCCCCCTTGTGCTCGATTTCATCGACGAGGCACTCAGCCCCGCCGAAGGCCCCAAGCAGCGCCGCCGCGCCTCCCAGCCCATCGATTGCGGCCGCAGCAGCAGCAACGACTTCGACGGCAAGATCGCGGTCTGACCGCACGGCCGCACAGGCATCGAAAGGGGCGCGGGTCCGCAATGGCCGCGCCCCTTTTCACGCACCTTCCTTCAAGACCGCAAACGATCCAGCACCTCCTGAACCGCCTGCCCCATCATGGCCAGGCAGTCCGGGCTGGAAAAACGGTGATCGGCACCCTTGACCAGCGAAAGGCGCATATCCTCGCCCTCGGCATGGTCCAGCAGGTCCAGCGCCCAGGCGAGGGGCACGTCCGCATCCGCCGCGCCTTGCAGGAAACGCACCGGAAAGGGCAGGATCAAGGCTCGGTCCAGAACGGATTGCGCCCGGCCATCCTCGATCAGGCGGCGGGTAATGACATAGGGATCCCCGTATTCGCTGGGCCGCGGCACCTGTCCCACGCGCATCAATTCGGCACGCTGCGCCGCGTCCATCTCGGGCCAGAAACCACGCTCGGTGAAATCCGGCGCGGCGGCCACGGTGACCAGCCCCGCGACGCGGCCCGCCATCTCCCGCGCCAGAAGCAGGCTGATCCAGCCGCCCATGCTGGACCCCACCAGCACCACCGGCCCCTCGGTCAGCGCCAGGATCGCCGCCTCGGCATCCGCGCGCCAATCGCCGATGCAGCCATCCTCGAACCGTCCCGCCGACTGCCCATGCCCGGAATAATCAAAGCGCAGGAACGCCCGCCCCCGCTCCCTTGCCCATTCCTCCAGCCAGATCGCCTTGGTTCCCCCCATGTCCGAGCGGAACCCGCCCAGAAACACGATCCAGGGGCCTTTCCCCTCGCTCCGGTTATAGGCGATGCGCCGCCCCTGCGGCCCCTCGAAAAACTCAGTCATTCTTCCTTGTCCAAATATCCTGCGGGGGAGTCGCGGCACGCGACGGGGGCGCAAAGCCCCCCTGCCCCCCTTACCACATTGACAAGCCCCGGCAATCGCGCGACATCACGCGCCACATAACCCGCAACCGGGCGTTCCGTGGGCGCCAAACCGACGAGGAGGACATATGTCCCAGATCTCCCTCACCTTCCCCGATGGCAATGCGCGCGACTATCCCGCCGGGATCACCGCCGCCGAGGTCGCGGCCTCGATCGCCCCCAGCCTGGCGAAAAACGCCATCTCGGCCAACCTTGACGGCCGACACATCGACCTTCAATGGCCGATCACGGCCTCGGGCAAGATCTCCATCAACACGATGAAGGACAGCGAACCGGCGCTGGAACTCATCCGCCATGACCTCGCCCATATCATGGCCCGCGCGGTGCAAGAGCTTTGGCCCGACGTGAAGGTCACCATCGGCCCGGTCCGCGACCAGGGCTGGTTTTACGACTTCGACCGCGCTGATCCCTTCACCCCCGAGGATCTGGGCGCCATCGAGGCGCGGATGAAGCAGATCATCGCCGCCCGCGAGCCCGTCCGCACCGAACTCTGGGACCGCGCCCGCGCGCTGGCCTATTACGAGGAGCGGGGCGAGCCCTTCAAGGTCGAACTGGTCGACCGCATCCCCGAGGGCGAGGATCTGCGGATGTATTGGCATGGCGACTGGCAGGACCTCTGCCGCGGCCCGCATCTGCAATCGACCGGCCAGGTGCCGGCCGACGCCTTCAAGCTGACCCATGTGGCGGGCGCCTATTGGCTGGGCGACGCCTCGCGCCCGATGCTGCAACGCATCTACGGCGTGGCCTTCCGCAACCGCGACGACCTCAAGGCCCATATGACCATGCTGGAAGAGGCGGCCAAGCGCGACCACCGCAAGCTGGGCCGCGAAATGGCGCTGTTCCACTTCCAGGAGGAAGCGCCCGGCATGGTCTTCTGGCACCCTAACGGCTGGACCATCTATCGCGAATTGGAAGCCTATATGCGCCGCCGCCTGATCCGCGCCGGCTACAAGGAAATCAAGACGCCCCAGGTGGTGGACCGCATCCTGTGGGAGAAGTCCGGCCATTGGGAAGCTTACCGCGAGAACATGTTCATCGTCGAGGTGGACGAGGAAGGCGCCAAGGAAAAGCGCATCAACGCGCTGAAACCGATGAACTGCCCCTGCCATGTCCAGGTCTACAACCAGGGATTGAAATCCTATCGCGACCTGCCGTTGCGGCTGGCCGAATTCGGCTCGTGCCACCGCTACGAATCCTCGGGCTCGATGCACGGGCTGATGCGGGTGCGCGGCTTCGTGCAGGACGACGCGCATATCTTCTGCACCGAGGACCAGATCGAGGACGAATGCGCGGGCTTCATCGGCCTGCTCTCCTCGGTCTATCAGGATCTGGGCTTCCAGAAATTCGACATCAAGCTTTCGACCCGCCCCGATGTGCGCGTCGGCTCGGACGAGATATGGGACAAGGCCGAGGCCGCGCTGAAAGGCGCCATCGAGCATCTGGGCCTGCCCTATGAGGTGAATCCCGGCGACGGCGCCTTCTATGGCCCGAAGCTGGATTTCAAGCTGACCGACGCCATCGGCCGCGAATGGCAATGCGGCACCTTCCAATGCGACTTCAACCTGCCGCAGCGCCTCGATGCCGAATATGTCGGAGAGGACGGCGCAAAGCACATGCCGGTCATGCTGCACCGCGCCGTGCTGGGCAGTTTCGAACGCTTCATCGGCATCCTGATCGAGAACTATTCGGGCAAGATGCCGCTCTGGCTGGCGCCGCGCCAGGTCGTTGTCGCCTCGATCGTCTCGGGCGCGGACGATTATGTGCATCAGGTCGTGGCCGCGCTGCGCGACGCCGGCATCCGCGCCGAGGCCGATACTCGCAACGAAAAGATCAATTACAAGGTCCGCGAGCATTCCGTCGGCAAGGTTCCCGTCATCATGGCGATCGGCATGAAAGAGGTCGAGGAAGGCTCGGTCTCGATCCGCCGCCTCGACAGACAGGGCAGCGAAAGCCTCTCTCTGGACCAGGCGGTTCACCTGCTGCGCGAGGAAGCAGCGCCCCCGGACCTGCACCGGATCAAGCGGCATTGATCAGCGGCAAACTGCCGAATCCGTCCGAAGGCGCGCGTCCCGGCCCGCGCTCTCGGCGCTTTCCCGCTTGCCTTTTCATGCGAATCGTTCATCCTCTCAATCGCGTGAGCATGACTTTCTACCGCTCCCTCGTCACGGGGCAGCCGGACTTTACGGGAAAGGGCTGCACGGCCCGGGCGCAATCTCGCCCCGGGAGGACTTGAAGGAGAGACGGTAATGGCAACCGGCACCGTGAAATGGTTCAACGCCACCAAAGGCTATGGTTTCATCGCGCCCGATGACGGCGGCAAGGATGTCTTCGTGCATATCTCGGCGGTCGAGCGCGCCGGACTGACCGGCCTGAACGACAACCAGAAGATCAGCTACGAACTGATGTCCGGTCGCGACGGCCGCAGTTCGGCGGGCGACCTGAAACTGCTCTAGGCGGCAGGAACAGACATTCGGACCGGCCCGCCCCCGAAGCGGGCCGTTTCCCATTTTCGACCGCCCCCCCCGGCTTCTTTCTTGTCGAAATATCCTGGGGGAACGCTCTGGCGACCCCATCGAGGGGTCGCCAGAGCGTGGGGGCAAAGCCCCCGGCCCCCGCCCATCCCCCAGCCCCCGCAAGCCTCCATGGAAGCGCCTTTCGAGCTACGGCACGGGCTTGCGCCCGTGGCCCAAGCACGCCAAGAAGAAAGCTTCCTCGCAACACCGCACCCATCATCGTAGGGATAAAGGCATGACCGACCCGCTGCCCGGCCAGATCCGTCTGGACATCTTCGCCGATCCGGTCTGTCCCTGGTGCCTGATCGGCAAGGCCGAACTGGACCGGGCGCTGGAAGGTCGCCCCGGCCACCCCTTCGCCATCACCTGGCAGCCCTTTCGCCTGGACCCGCAAATGCCCCAGGCCGGGATGGACCACGTCGCCTATATGAAGATGAAATTCGGCGATGAGAAGGGCATCCTGGCCGCGATGCAGCCGGTGATACAGGCCAGCGAGCGGCTGGGCCTCTGGATCAATCCCAGCCTGATCGAACGCGTCCCCAACACGCTGAACGCCCATCGTCTTCTTCATTGGGCGAGGTTGGAAGGGACACAAACCGAAGTCATGTCCGAATTGATGCGCGCCTATTGGCGCCAGGGCCGCAATATCGGCGATCCCGAGGTGCTGGCGCAGATCGGCGCGGGGGCAGGGATGAACGCCGGCATGATCAGCCGTCTGCTTGCAACGACCGAGGACCGCGACGAAATCGCCGCGCGCGAGATCCACGCCCGCCAGCGCGGCATAAACTCGGTCCCCACCTTCATCATCGCCGACAGCCACGTCGTAACCGGGGCACAGCCGGCGAGCCTGTGGATGCAGGTCATCGACGAGTTGACCGGCCAGAATTAAAAGGCCGCAGCGGCTTGCCGGGCGCTTTGGGACGGACGGAGCGGGGGCTCTGCCCCCACGCGCTGGCGCCCCCTCGATGGGGTTGACGGCTGACAGAAGGTTTGATACCTGGCCGAATTTTGTCACAATTAAATCAATTGCTTACAGGAATATTTATCACGGGGTTTGATACCATGGGGCCGAAATCGGCTGATTTCGTGAAAATGGCGAAAATCCAGTGACGGGAAATCAATGGGTTAGCAGCGAAGCTGTGGGCTGTTTTGCCCACACCCCACGGCTCATTCTTCAGAAACTTTCCCGAGGTCGGACAGGTTTTTTCGCACGCTGGCGACGGCTTTGGAATCTTCTTGCAACTCGGCATGCAACAGCAGCGCGAAAGCCGAGCGGACTTCCTTGTTTCCCGCATCCATCTGGTTCACCAGATCACGGCGGGCCGTGGACATGACTTCCCAGAAATAAGCCCAAGCCCCACCGAAAGCCTGCATGGTGACTCGAAATTCGCCCGCCGCAGTCTCGGGAAGCAAAGCGCGGGCCATGCGGAACATTGCCAGATCGAATGCGGCGCGCTCGTGTTCATCCCAGCGCGCTGGAGGGGTCATGACGCTTTGCGGGTCGCCGCCCTGCGCAATGCTCTGATACCTCGCCGGGACCGCACCCCGCGCGCGCCATGCTGATACGGTGCGCTTGTCGATCATCAGCTTCCTAGCCAGATCAACGTCTTTCTCGACTCCGAAGTGCTCTTTCAGCTTCTCTAGCTGCGCTTCAACAACATCGCTCATCATACCCCTTGACCGTTTCAGGCGGCCTGCATAATGTCTACATGCAGACAAATAGGACTGCATGAGCATCGCGCATCAACATACACCGTCAGACGATCCGTTCAAAGCCGTTCGGGCCCGCCTCATCTTGCGTGGCCTGTCTTTCGCTGGCTACTGCCGGGAACGAGGGTTGGCCCGGCAGAACGCCACCTCGGCCATTCGTGGCATCTGGCGCGGTAAGAAGGCGTCGGCGCTGGTGAACGAAATTGTGGCGGATCTGGGGCTGGTGGAATGACGATCCCTGTCAAAGCTCTCTGCGGCATCGCATGCATTCCGACCGACAGGACGGCTGCTTCCCAATGGCTTCGGCGCAACGCTGTTCCTCTCCATATCGGCAACGGCAATGGCGGGCGCTTCGAATATGTCCTTGCGCATGACCTCCCCACCGACATCCGCCGGGCCTATGAGCTGCGCGAGATCGAGGCCGCGGGGCTTCCGGCCGGGGCATACGACGACGACGCGCATGATCGCCTTGCCGAGGCCACGCCGGCCATGCAGGCCACGGCGCTGCGCAAGGCCGAGATCGCTCGCTTCCTAGTGAAAGGCGGTGCCGGAGCCAAGGGCTTGCCCGGGCTGCTGTGCGATGCCGCGCGCGAGGCGTTCGGCCCGGACGGCACCGACAAGATGACCCTGCGGCGCATCATGCGCGCGGTCGAAGGCGTCGATCCGGTGAACTTTGCGCCGGCGCTGCTGCCTGCCTATGCGCGCGAGACCCCGGCCGCAGAGGTATCGCCCGAAGCCTGGGCCTTCTTCATGACCGCGATCCAGAAGGCCGCGCCCTGGTATCCCCTGGCGCAAGCTTGGCAGAAGGCGCGCGATGTGGCCAAGATGCGCAGCTGGCAATGGCCAACGTATCGCACGGTCATACGGCGCTGGGACGCCTTGACCGAAGCGCAAAAGCTCGATGCGCGGCACGGGCGCGCGGAAGCGGTGGCCGCGCTGGAGATGCCGATCAAGCGCGACAAGACCAGCCTGAAACCTCTGCAAATGGTCTCGCTCGACGGCCGCACACAAGATTCCTGGGTGGATTTCGGCGATGGCAAGCCGGTGCGGCCGGTCATGCTGGCCCTGGTCGATGCTGCATCGAACCATGTCCTGGGCTATGAGATCGCCCGCTCGGAAAACGCCGTGGTGACCGCCAGATTGATCCGCGAACCCTGCAAGCAGCATGGCATCTTCGACCTGATCTATACCGACAACGGCTCAGCATTCTCCGGGCATCTTGTCGCGGGCGGCGCGAAGTTCAAATGGCGCGGCAAGGGCAAGGGGCAAGGTGGCGTCAAGCCCCTGGCCGTCTGCTTTCACCTGGGCATTGAACTGACCTTCGCCATTCCGAAGAACGCCAAGGCAAAGATCGCGGAACGCACCTTCGCCGCCCTGTCCCGTGCGCTGGATGATCGTCCCGAGTTTGCGGGCGCCCATGCCGGCCATGCCCCCGGCGCATCGCCCGGCAAGGGCGTTGTCCCCGTTCCCCTGGCATTGGCCGAAGGGGTCATTGCCCGCGAGATTGCCCGGCATAATGCCGAGCCGGGCCGCAGGGGCCAAGGTGCCCGTGGGCGCTCCTATGCCCAGATATTCCAGGACGGGCTGGCGGAACGGATCGTTCGCAAGCCGACCGCCAGGCAGATTTATCTTGCCAGCCTAGTCTATACCCCCGCGTCGGTTGATCGCTGGGGCCGGGTGCAGATCGACAATCTGGACCTATGGCGGGCCGGAAACGCAACAGGAACTGCTTGCCTGGCACGGCAAGGGACAGATTCTGATCGGCCGCGATCCCGACGATTTCAGCGCCCCGGCCATTGCCTTCGATTCCCAGGGCAAGCTGATCTGCAAGGGGATCGCCCCTGTTAAAGGGCATGTTTACGACAGCGTGAACGGTGCCCGCGAAGCGGCAAGGAACCGGAAAGCTGCGCGGGACGCCATCAACCAAGCCGAGGCCGCGAACAAATACCTGGATGACATGGCGTTCGGCGCGACGCTGGCCGATCTGCCGATGCCGGATGCGCCGCCGCCCGGGAAACCCGCCAAGGTGGTTGGCGGCAAGTTCGGCGGCTTGCAGCCCAAGCGGCAGGCGGTGGCCCCGCAGCCGGAAGCGGAAACCCGGCCGCGCCGGAAGTCCTACCTGACGCCGGAAATGCTCGAAAATCTGGACCAGGCGATTGGCTTCGATGCCGCGCAAGGTGCCGGGCAGTAGTCCGATGGGTGCGGGAACACCCACCGGACCATTCAACGCGGGCCAGGCCCGCTCTCGTGAACGGAGGAAAGAATGGCAGAGATAGTCGAATCTGCCAAGCCGGAGGTGCAGGCGCAAGCACAGGCAACAGGCGGCTTCGTGATGACCGAAAGCGCGCGGGACATGCTGCGGTCGCTGCAACTGGTGCGGGTGGCAGGGAACGCGATGACCCTGATCGCGGCGGCGCCCGGCACAGGCAAGACGGAGGTGCTCAAGCACTTTGCTGTCGTCCAGAATGGGCACAAGTTCGGCTCATATACCCCCTATGTGCGGGACGAGGTTTTCTTGCATACCGCCGTTGCGGGCGAAGGAACACCTTGGGGCCTGGCGTGCCAGCTGATGCAAATGTGGGGATTGGGCGAGCCGAACAGCCGCCGTCTGACCGAAACCCACAAGATGATCGGCGCTTGCATCGGGCGCGGAAATCTTCTGATGATCGACGAAGCCCAATATCTGGTGCAGCGCAATGCGCGCGGCAAGGACACCTGGGATTCGCTCGAATGGCTGCGGGCCATGGCCGAGGAAGGCGAGTTCTCGGTGGCCTATTGCGGCGATCTGGCGCTGCTGGACACCGCCAACCACTTGCCGCAGCTCTGGCGCCAGATGCGGCGGCGGGTGGTGATCCGGCATGTGTCGAAACAGGACGTGGCCGCGCTGGCCGCGCATCGCGGCATTGCCGAGCCGTCGCTTGTCGAGGTGCTTTTCCGGGTTGCCCGGCGTGGCGGCGGCCTGGGCGACGTGGACAATGCCCTTGCCCATGCCCGGCTGCTGTCGCGGCAAGAGGTTCCGGGCGCGGCCTTCATCATGGCCGCATTGGAAGACCTGCACCTGCTGACCCGGGAGAATCGGGAATGACCCAGCCCATGAAAATCGACCGTCGCGCCATCCTTGCGGCCGACCCGAAATCCTTCAACGACCCGCTGGATTTCTTCGAGGCTTATGCCACCGGCCTTTGCGCGCCGCTCGACACCGCCTGCAACCTGATCCGCGAGCAGCTGAACTATCACGGTGGCGACATCTTCGGGCATATCCGCGGCGTTTCCCATGTTTCGCTGGACCTGGTCGAACAGCTCAAGAAAATCCGGGCACACCACAACATGGGCCGGACGGTCTCGCTGTCCCTCTTGTCTGCCGCCATGCGACGTGCCGGTGACTGAGCATCGCCGCGAACACCGCGCGGGTCGCGTCCCCAAGATCGACACCGACCCCGAACTGCCCGCCTTCATCCTCGCCCGGCTGGACCGGCTGACCTATCGCCAGATCGCGGCCGCGATCGCGGCACACTTCCCGCCCGAGCGCCACGTCCACCCCACCACCGTCCACCGCTGGGCACAGCGTCACCGGGCATCTGCAAAGACCCGCGACCTTCTCCGATAACCGCGAGACCTATGTGGGTCTTCGCAGATCAAACCTACTGACACACCGGTATCAAACCTCGTGACAGACAACAGGGGTCGCCAGCGCGTTCCCCCGGGATATTTGGCAAGGAAGAGACCGAGAAGAGAGTATCGGCAGGAGGGCCGAGAGCGGCCACGCCCGGGAACGTGGCAGCACATATCGCAACAAGACGGTCGTGGGGCTTTCATTAACCCGACTCCTGCTAATCTGCTATTCTGAGGCTCAAGCCCCCTCTTGGGACGCCGTGCGTGAGGATGTCGATGACCCGTTTTGCCGCGCCTATCGCCGAACAGATCTGGGACATGAAATACCGGCTGAAGGCGGCGGACGGCACGCCGATCGATCTGTCGGTCGAGGATAGCTGGCGCCGCGTCGCCCGCGATCTGGCCGCCGTCGAAAAGGACCGAGTTCTGTGGGAGGACCGCTTTTACACCTCGCTCGAGGATTTCCGCTTCCTTCCCGCCGGGCGCATCCTGGCAGGCGCGGGCACCGGGCGCGATGTCACGCTGTTCAACTGCTTCGTCATGGGCACCATCCCCGACAGCATGGAGGGCATCTTCCAGGCACTGAAAGAGGCTGCGCTGACCATGCAGCAAGGCGGCGGCATCGGCTATGACTTCAGCACCATCCGCCCCAGAGGCGCAGAGGTGAGGGGGGTGGCGGCGGATGCCTCGGGACCGCTGAGCTTCATGGATGTCTGGGACGCGATGTGCCGCACCATCATGTCGGCGGGCTCGCGCCGGGGCGCGATGATGGCCACCATGCGCTGCGACCACCCCGATATCGAGACGTTCATCCAAGCCAAGCAGGACAGCGCCCGGCTGCGGATGTTCAACCTATCGGTCCTGGTCAGCGACGCCTTCATGCAGGCGGTCAAGACGGACGGGGCCTGGGATCTGCAATTCCAGGGCAGGGTCTTTCGCACCCTGCCTGCGCGCGACCTGTGGAACCGGATCATGCACGCGACCTATGATTACGCCGAGCCGGGGGTGATCTTCATCGACCGCATCAACCAGTCGAACAACCTGAGCTATGCCGAGACCATCGCCGCCACCAACCCCTGCGGCGAGCAGCCCCTGCCGCCCTATGGCGCCTGCCTTCTGGGCAGCATCAACCTGGCGCGGCTGGTCGAGGCGCCCTTTACGCCCGAGGCGCGCCTGAACGCCAATGCGTTAAGAGATCTGACTTCGCTCGCCGTGCGGATGATGGACAATGTGGTCGATGCCAGCCGATTCCCCCTGCCGCAGCAGGAGGCCGAGGCGGAGGCCAAGCGCCGCATCGGACTGGGCGTCACCGGGCTCGCCGATGCCCTGATGATGCTGGGGCTGCGCTATGGCGCCCCGGAGGCGATCAAGACCACCAGCGCCTGGATGTGGTTGATTGCCCGTTCGGCCTATCTGGCCAGCGCCGATCTTGCGCTGGAGAAAGGCCCATTCCCGCTGTTCGATGCCGACGAATTCCTAAAATCCGGCTTCATGCAGCGCATGGACCCGGACGTGCGCCAGATCATCGCCAAGCAAGGCATCCGCAACGCCCTGCTGACCAGCATCGCGCCGACCGGCACTATCAGCCTTTATGCCGGCAATGTCAGTTCGGGGATCGAGCCGGTCTTTGCCCATGCCTATACCCGCAAGGTGCTGCAAAAGGACGGCTCGCGGACCGAGGAAGAGGTGGTCGATTACGCCGTGGCGCTGTGGCGCGACCAGCATGGCGACGGCCTGCCCCCGGCTTTCACCGATGCGCAAAGCCTGTCGCCTCTGGACCATGTGGCGATGCAGGCGGCGGCGCAGGAATGGGTGGACAGCTCGATCTCCAAGACCATCAACTGCCCGCAGGACATTTCCTTCGAGGCATTCAAGGATGTCTATCTGGCCGCCTGGGATCGGGGCTGCAAGGGCTGCACCACCTATCGCCCGAACGAGGTGACCGGCTCGGTCCTGTCGGTTGCGGAAACCCCGCCGCCAAAGGCCGGCGAAGCGGTCTATCTGACAGAGCCGCTGGACCGCCCCGCCGCGCTGGAGGGCGCGACCTACAAGCTGAAATTCCCCGGCAGCGAGCATGCGATCTATATCACCATCAACGACATCGTGCAGGGCGGGCACCGGCGCCCCTTCGAGGTCTTCATCAACTCGAAGAACATGGAGCATTACGCCTGGACCGTGGCGCTGACGCGAATGATCAGCGCCGTGTTCCGGCGCGGCGGCGACGTGAGCTTCGTGGTCGAGGAGTTGAAGGCCGTGTTCGACCCGCGCGGCGGCGCCTGGATCGGCGGGCGCTACGTCCCCTCGATCCTGGCGGCCATCGGCGGCGTGATCGAGCGGCACATGATCGCGACGGGTTTTCTGGCCGGCGAGGGCATGGCGCTGAAATCCGACCCCAAGGCACAGGTGGCGATGGGGGACGTGCCGCGCGGCCCCGCCTGTCCCTCATGCGGGCAATATGGCATGCAGATGATCGAGGGATGCATGACCTGTCCGCATTGCGGTCATTCGAAATGCGGCTGACAATGCGCTGGCGGGGCTTTGGACGGGACCTACAGAGCGACACCCTGACCCTGGCGCGGGGTTCCGTGGCGATCATGGGCGACTTGGTGACACCGCGGCAGGGTGGCGCAACCCTTGGGTCAGCCCCGCCCTTCGTCAAGGGCGAAGCGCGTCACGCCGCCAACCGTGGCCGTCGCCTTAGGCCAGCCCCTCGCAAAAGCGGCGGATACGGTCGCAAGCATCCGCCAGCACGGCGTCCGAAGTCGCATAGCTGATGCGGAAATGCGGCGAAAGGCCGAAGGCCGCGCCAAAAACCACGGCAACGCCCGTCTCATCCAGAAGCGCGGTCGCGAAGGCTTCGTCATCCGCGATCAGGGTGCCGCCCGCCGATGTCTTGCCGATCAGCGCCCGAATCGAGGGATAGACGTAGAAGGCCCCCTCGGGCACCGGGCATTCGATCCCCGGACAGGCGTTCAGCCCCCGCACCACCAGATCGCGGCGGCGCTGGAACACGGCGCGGCTTTCGGCGATGTAATCCTGCGGCCCCTCCAGCGCGGCCAGCGCCGCGTATTGGCTGATCGAGCAGGGATTCGAGGTGGATTGCGATTGCAGCGTGCCCATCGCCCTGATCAGCGCGACAGGTCCCGCGCCATAGCCGATGCGCCAGCCGGTCATGGCATAGGCTTTGCTGACGCCGTTCATGGTCAGGGTGCGGTCCTTCAAACCCGGCTCGATCTGGGCCGGGGTGACGAAGGTGAAATCGTCAAAGACCAGATGCTCATAGATGTCATCGGCCAGCACCCAGACATGGGGATGACGCAGCAGCACATCGGTCAGGCCGCGCATATGCCCGGCCCCGTAGCCCGCCCCCGTGGGATTCGACGGCGAATTCAGGATCACCCATTTCGTCCGGGGCGTGATCGCGGCCTCCAGTTGCTCGGGACTGATGCGGTAGCCGTTGGCCATGGTGCCCTCGACGATGACCGGGGTGCCGCCCGCCAACAGCACCATATCGGGATAGCTGACCCAATAGGGCGCCGGAATGATCACCTCATCCCCCGGATTCAGCGTGGCCATCAATGCGTTATAGAGGATCTGCTTGCCTCCGGTGCCGACGGTGACATTGGCCGGCCCGTAATCAAGACCGTTCTCGCGTGCGAACTTGGCGCAGATGGCGCGCTTCAACTCGGGGGTGCCGTCCACTGCGGTATAGCGGGTATGGCCGGCGTCGATCGCGGCCTTGCCCGCCTCGCGGATATGTTCGGGCGTGTCGAAATCCGGCTCTCCGGCGGACAGGCCGATGATGTCGCGCCCCTCCGCCGCAAGTTCGCGGGCACGGCCGGTGATGGCGATGGTAGGCGAGGGTTTGACGCGGGCGAGCGTCTGGGACAAAAGGCTCATCGTATTCATCCTGCTGGGGCGAGGTTTTCTTAGGTCCACCCCGGCGACAAGGCAAGTGAGGCCGAGAAACCATCATGGACGAGCGGGAAGCACGGTTGAAGCGGCTGCGCATGCGAAGCTGGCGGCGCGGCATCAAGGAGATGGACCTGATCCTCGGCCCATTCTCGGACAGCGAACTGACCGGCCTGTCGGAACCGGAGCTTGAGCTTTACGAGGTGCTTCTGGCCGAGAACGATCAGGATCTGTATCCTTGGATCACCGCGCGGATGAAGGGCGAAAGCCCTGGACCGCAGGCGCTGGTCCCGCTTCTGGACCGGATTGCCGGCTTCGCCGCCCGAAGGTTGGGACGAAAAACCTGACAAATTTACCAATCTGCTCGGAAAGTCTCGCGAGTTAACCGAAGATTCGGGATTCTGCGTCATGGTGCCTTGTAACCAGATCATGAACGGAACCGACCATGCCCCAGCACAGTCCCAGCCCTCTCCGTCCGATGCCGTCTCTGCGGTCGGTGTCTCGGCCAGAGGCGCGCGCGGATGCCTATCTGGAAAGCCTGCAAATCCTTGAGCGGCTGCACCGCCTTCTTCTGGACCTGGTAAAGGACGAGTTCGAGCGGCTGGGCCGCTCGGACCTGACGCCGGTGCAGGCGCTGCTGATCTATAACCTGGGCGCGGCCGAGGTGACGGCCGGAGAGCTACGCTCGCGCGGGATGTATCAGGGCTCGAATGTCAGCTACAATCTGAAGAAACTGGTTGAACTGGGCTATGTCCACCACGAACGCTGCGAGGTGGACCGCCGCTCGGTCCGGGTGCGGCTGACACCCGAAGGCCAGGATGTCCGCGACCGGGTGACCGCGCTTTTCATCCGCCATGCCGAGGGGCTTGAGCTATCCGGCATCCTGGACGATCCGGCGGTCGAGGCGGTGAACCTGCAATGGCGCCGTATCGAACGCTACTGGATCGAGCAGATCCGCTATATCTACTGAAAGTTGGATGCCACCCGGATCTCATTGTCGAAAGCCAGCCGCACGGCACGCTCGCGCACTTCCGGGGAAAGCCTGTTCGTGGTCTGGCTCATGATGCTCTATCCTTCAAGAATTGAAACCTCCGGGAAACCGGCGCGGTTCAGAGCGTGATGTCAGCGCGCCGAGTGAGGCACCGGTCGATCTGCATGCCGGGCTGAAGCGGCTACGACGGGAGAACGCGGTCCTGAAGCATTTGAGCCGGATCAGCAAACAGTCCAGTGGACTGTTTGCCCGGCGAATGGCGACATCCTAAAAAAGCCGCGGCCTTCTTCGCGAGAGAGGGAGGTCGATGACCTTCGGCTTCATCGAGGCGGAGAAGGCCAGCTTCCCGATCCGCCGGATGTGCTGTGTTCTGGGTGCCAGCGAGAGCGGCTTCTTCGCCTGGCAGGAACGTCCGGCCTGTCGTCGCCAGCAGCAGGACATGGTCTATCCGGCCCATATCCGCACGGCCTTCGCTCTGTCGAACGGCACCTGCGGCAGCCCGCGCATGCACCGCGATCTCGTCGATGAGGGCCATGAGATCGGGCGGCATCGCACGGCGCGGCTGATGCGACAGAACCAGTTGACCGCGCGGTCCGACGCGGCGCTTCAAGCGGACGACGGACCGCGAACATGCCTGGCCCGTCGCGCCCAATCTGGTGGCGCAGGACTTCTCGGCGGATGGCCCGGACAGGAAATGGAGGGCTGACATTTCCTGCATCTGGACGGCAGAGGGCTGGCTTTACCTCGCGGTCGCCCTGGATCGCGTCGCGTCGTCGGCCGGGCCAGGGGTGACCGCCTGAAGCGCGATCTCGCCGTCGAAGGCTGCGCCGTGCTCTGGCGGCTCGCAACCCCGCGCCGGGGCTGGTTCACCATTCCGACCGTGGATCGCAATACTGCTCTGCCGATTATCAGGCGCCGCTTCGGAAACGCGGCATCCTGATCTCGATGAGCGGGCGCGGGAACTGCCACGATCACTCGATGGTGGAAACGTTCTTCAAGACCATCAAGTCGGGGCTGATCTGGCCGGTCGCCTGGCAATCCCGCCAGCAGGCCGAAAACGCCGTCGCCAGATACATCGACGGGTTCTATAATCCCGTCAGACGGCATTCATCGCTCGGCTCCCACAGCCCCATCGCCTTCGAGCGAAAGGCACGAAAGGTGAGCTGAATGCTCTCCACAAAAATCGGGCAAGTCCAAAGGAGAGCATGGTCTCATCCGGGTGAAGCGGAACGGTGACGGGCAGAGGCATGCTGTCTCTCAAAGCGGGGTGCGAGAGACAGCATAGGGCGGCAAGGCTTTGGCGGTAAATTGAAAAAGGCGCAGTTGCGATCCGAAGCCGCGCCTTCTCCGGTCAGTCCCGAGCTATGTGCGTAAACGCAGGTCTTGACGGGGCATCGGCACGGTTATGGGTGAAACCGGCACTCTTATGCTCCACTGACAAGGGTGGGCGACATCAGCTACAGCCGCTTGTGCCGCCGCAGGTATTGCATTTCATGCATGTGCCGTTCCTGACCAGCGTATAATTGCCGCATTCTCCACAGGGATCGCCCTCATAGCCCTGCATTCGCGCCTTGGCACGTGGATCCAGCGCCACCCCCTCGCCCGAGGCCATCGCCAGGGTCGAGACGCCCGCTTGCAGCCCCATCAGATCCTGTGGCAAGCGCTTGCGCAAATAACCAGTCGAACTGATCTGCTTCAGCATCTCAAGCGAACGGGTGGCGCCGGTGGCGGCGGGCGCCGGCTGGCTCTCGCGTTCGCCGCCGCCCAGATCGTCGAAGCGCGCGCCCTGGGGCGCCACATGCGCCAGATCGGTGCGATCCAGATAGGACACGGCCAGTTCGCGGAAGACATAGTCCAGGATCGAGGTCGCATTCTTGATGCTGTCATTGCCCTGCACCATCCCCGCCGGCTCGAAGCGGGTGAAGGTGAAGGCGTCCACGAATTCCTCAAGCGGCACGCCATATTGCAGGCCCACGGACACGGCGATGGCGAAATTGTTCATCATCGCCCGGAAGCCCGCGCCTTCCTTGTGCATGTCGATGAAGATCTCGCCCAGGGCACCGTCGTCATATTCGCCGGTGCGCAGATAGACCTTGTGGCCACCGACCATGGCCTTCTGGGTATAGCCCTTGCGGCGCTGGGGCAGCTTCTCGCGATGGCTGCGCACGACCTCCTTGACGATGATCTTCTCGACGATCTTTTCGGCGATGACGGCGGCCTTTTCCTGGGCGCTGCCATTGACCAGCGCCTCTTCGGCCTCATCGTCATCCTCGACCAGGGCCGAGGCCAGCGGCTGGGACAGCTTGGAGCCGTCGCGGTAAAGCGCGTTGGCCTTGATCCCCAGCGACCAGCTCAGCTCATAGGCCGCCAGCGCGTCGGCGATGCTGGCGCCGTTCGGCATATTGATGGTCTTGGAAATCGCGCCCGAAATGAAGCTCTGCGCCGCCGCCATCATGCGGATATGGCTTTCGACTGACAGATAGCGCCGCCCCTTCTTGCCGCAGGCATTGGCGCAGTCGAAGACGGGATAATGCGCGGGATCCAGATGCGGCGCGCCCTCCAGCGTCATCGTGCCGCAGACATGATCGTTCGCGGCCTCGATCTGGGCGCGGTCGAAGCCCAGATGGCGCAGCAGGTCGAAGCCGGGATCGACCAGACGGGCGGCGGGAATGCCCAAGGTCTTGCGGCAGAAATCCTCGCCCAGGGTCCATTGATTGAAGACGAAGCGGATATCGAAGGCTTGCTCAAGTGCCGCCTCGACCCGTTCCAATTCGCGCGGGCCGAAGCCATGGCCGACCAGGCTGGAATGGTTGATGAAGGGCGCATTGCCAAGGCTGCCATGGCCCACGGCATAGGCGCTGATTTCCTCGATCTGGGCGGGGGCATAGCCCAAGGCCTCAAGCGCGGCGGGAACCGAGCGGTTGATGATCTTGAAATAGCCGCCCCCCGCCAGTTTCTTGAACTTGACCAAAGCGAAATCCGGCTCGATCCCGGTGGTGTCGCAATCCATGACCAGCCCGATCGTGCCGGTGGGCGCGATCACGGTGGCCTGGGCGTTGCGATAGCCATGCGCCTGACCCAGGGCCAGCGCCTCGTCCCAGGCGCCCCGCGCCAGCGCGACAAGGCGCGGATCGGGGCAGTTCGCCCCATCCAATGCCACCGCCGGAACGTTCACGCCCTCGTAGCCGCCGCCATGGGCCGCGGCGCGGTGGTTGCGGATGACGCGCAGCATGTGCTCGGCGTTGCGGGCATAGCCTGGGAACGGCCCCAGTTCCGCCGCCATCTCGGCCGAGGTGGCATAGGCGGTGCCCGTCATCAGCGCCGTCAGCGCCGCGCAAAGCGCCCGGCCCCGGTCGCTGTCATAGCCCAGCCCCATGGACATCAAAAGCCCGCCGATATTGGCGTAACCCAGGCCCAGGGTGCGGAAATCATGGCTGCGCTGAGCGATCTCGCGACTGGGGAACTGCGCCATCAGCACGCTGATCTCAAGCGTCAGGGTCCAGAGACGGGTGGCGTGGACATAGCCCTCGGCATCGAACCCGGTCCCGTTCCAGAAGGTCAAAAGGTTCAGCGAGGCGAGGTTGCAGGCGGTATCGTCCAGGAACATGTATTCGCTGCACGGGTTGCTGCCGCGAATGGCGCCGTCCTCGGGGCAGGTATGCCAGGCGTTCACCGTGTCGTGGAACTGGATGCCGGGATCGGCGCAGGCCCAGGCGGCATGCCCGATCTGATCCCAAAGCGCGCGTGCGGAAACGGTCTTGGCGACGCCGCCGTCGGTGCGGCGGATCAACTCCCAGGGCGCATCCTCGCGCACGGCGCGCAGGAAAGCGTCCGTCACCCGCACCGAATTGTTCGAGTTCTGCCCCGAGACCGAGGCATAGGCATCGGAATCCCAATCCGTATCATAGGTCGGAAACTCAATAGAATCAAATCCCTGCCGGGCATATTGCAGAACCCGGTTGATATAGGTCTCGGGGATCTGGCTGCGTTTCGCCGCCCGGATCGCCGATTTCAACGCCGCGTTCCGGGCGGGATCGGTGGCATCCTCGATGCTGCCTTCCCAATCCCGGATCGCGGCGAAGATCTCGTTCAGCTTCTGTTCGTGCATCTTGGAGCCAGCCACCAGGGCGGCGACCTTCTGCTCCTCGATGACCTTCCAGTTGATGAACTGCTCGATGTCGGGGTGATCCGTGTCGCAGATCACCATCTTTGCCGCGCGTCGGGTCGTGCCGCCCGATTTGATCGCCCCGGCTGCGCGGTCTCCGATCTTCAGAAAGCCCATCAGGCCCGAAGACTTGCCGCCCCCCGACAGTTTCTCGCCCGCTCCACGCAGGGACGAAAAATTGGTGCCCGTTCCCGAGCCGTATTTGAAAAGCCGCGCCTCGCGCAGCCACAGATCCATGATGCCGCCCTCGTTCACCAGGTCGTCGCTGACAGACTGGATGAAGCAGGCATGCGGCTGGGGATGCTCATAGGCGCTTTCCGAACGCGTGAGCTTGCCGGTCATGTGATCGACATAGAAATGCCCCTGGGACGGGCCGTCGATGCCATAGGCCCAGTGCAGGCCGGTGTTGAACCATTGCGGGCTGTTCGGCGCCGCCATCTGGCGGGCCAGCATGTGCCGCATCTCGTCCAGATAGGCGCGGGCGTCATCTTCGCTTGAAAAATACCCACCCTTCCAACCCCAATAGGTCCAGGCCCCCGCCAGCCGGTCGAATACCTGCCGGGCCGAGCTTTCGCCGATATGGCGCACCTCTTCGGGCAGTTCGGCCAGCGCCGCCTCATCCGCGACCGAACGCCAAAGAAACTCCGGCACGCCCTTTTCCTTGACGCGCTTAAGCCGCGCGGGCACGCCCGCCTTGCGGAAATATTTCTGCGCGATCACGTCCGAGGCGACCTGGCTCCAGCCCTCGGGCACCTCGATCGCCTCGTTGCAAAAGACCACGCTGCCGTCGGGATTGCGGATCTCGCTGGCGGTGGTGGTAAAGGCGATACCGCCATAGGCTTCGCTCTGCTCGGTGGTGAAGCGTCGTTTGATGCGCATGTCCTGCCCCCCTGTCGCCGCGCCGCAAAGGGGTTCCGAAGGGCCGGAGAATGCCCCAACCTTCACCGCCCGTCCTGGCGCCGTTTCCTGCCTGTTGGTCCCCGCAGCGACCGGATCCTTACAAGATCTGGTGTCAGCATCGGTTCTGGCCACAAACTGCCTAGGGCTTTAACCTGATTCAACGGAAAAATTTGACATATCGGGCGCCCCCCTTTCTTGACAGGGGACTGTTGGGACGGGCGGCCAGATTCGGACCCAGGACGCTGTTAACAAGCGGGCGCTTCGAGCCGGCGGCAAAAAATCAAGTGTTCCGATTTGGTTCCACTTGCCTGTTCAGAGGTTTTCCACAGGTTTTCCCACAGAAATCCCCTCTTTCCGTTGCGGTTTTGTTCACGCGCCGGTTGTATCAGATTTTTTTTCGTCCAGATGCAGGATTTCGCGGTCGGTGACGATCAGATCCAGCGGCTGGTCGGTCGATTCAACGGGAATCGCGCGAATCTCTTGCACGGCATAGGCGAAGCCGATGGCCGTCACCGGACCCAGGGCACGCAGCCTTTCCAGCGTCCGGTCATAAAAGCCGCCGCCATAGCCCAGCCGGTTTCCGGCCCGGTCGAAGCCCGCAAGCGGCACGATCAGCACTTGCGGCCGCAGTTCCGGGCATTCAGCGGGGGGATGGCGGGTGCCGAAGCGGCCCGGCTCAAGCCGGCCATCATATCGGCGAAAGGTCAGCGGCCGCGCCGGCCCCGTCACCACGGGCAGGCAAACCGGCCCGGCATGGGCCTGCATGGCGGGTCGGGGATCGGCCTCGTCCCGCATCGGCCAATAACCGGCCAGCACATGACCGGCATAGGGGGTCAGAACACGCAGAAGATGATCGGTCAGCCTGGATTCGTCCCCACCCTGCCCCCGCGCGGCCAAGGCCAGCCGGCGCAGTTCGGGTTTCAGATCAGAATCCACGAGGCCAGCCCCAGAAACGCGAAAAAGCCCATCATGTCCGTCATCGTGGTCACGAACGTGCCCGAGGCCAGCGCCGGGTCCAGCCCCAGTCGGCTAAGGCCCAAAGGCACCAGCACGCCCCCGGTCGCGGCGACGATCTGGTTGGCGATCATCGCCATGCCAAGGACCGCGCCGACCATGGGCGCCCCCAGGATCACGCTGCCCGCCAGGAACAGGATCACCGCAAGGCCCAGCCCGTTCAAAAGCCCCGCCGCCAATTCGCGCAGGACCACGCGGCGGGCATTGTTGCTGGTCAGTTCACGCGTGGCCAGGGCCCGCACCGCCACCGCCAGCGATTGCGTGCCCGCGATCCCGCCGGTCGAGGCGACGATGGGCATCAGCGCGGCCAGGATCACCATATGCGTCAGCGTCGCCTCGAAGCGCGAGATGACCAGCGCCGACATCGAGGCCGTGACCAGGTTCATCATCAGCCAAGGCAGGCGCTGCCGGGCGGTCTGGAAGGGCCCGTCCGAGACGTGACTCTCGTCCGAGACGCGGGCCATGCGCAGGAAATCCTCCTCATGCTCCTCGTCCAGCACGGCCATGGCATCGTCGATGGTGATGACGCCCACCAGCCGGTCGTGATCGTCCACCACCGGAGCCGAGATCAGGTGGTATTTGTTGAAGGCGAAGGCCACGTCCCCCTCGTCCTCGCGGGCCTTGATGGTGCGGAAACTGTCCTCGGTGATGTCGCGCAGCGCCATATGTCGACGCGACGCCAGCAGCTTGCCCAGCGTCACATAGCCGGTGGGATGACGGCGCGGGTCGGTCAGGATGACGTGATAGAACTGGTCCGGCAGCCATTCCTCGTGCCGCAGGAAATCGATGGCCTCGCCCACGGTCCAGTGCTCGGGGGCGGTGACGACCTCGGACTGCATCAGGCGGCCGGCGGAATATTCGGGATAGGTCAGCGACTGTTCGACCGCGGCCCGGTCGCTGTCGTCCAGCGCGGCCAGGATCGCCTGCTGCTCGGGCGCCTCCATGTCCTCGATCAGATCGACCACGTCGTCGCTGTCCATCTCACGCACGGCCTCGGCCAGAACCTCGTGCGGCAGCGCCTCGATCACCTCGTCGCGGATCGATTCGTCGATCTCGGTCAGGATCTCGCCGTCGATCTCGCCGGAATAAAGCGCCAGGAATTGCCGCCGCTGCGGCGTGGTCAACTGCTCGATCAGGTCGGCGACATCGGCGGCGTGCATCGGTTCCAGCAGGCGGTCCAGCTCCGCGCCGTCACCCGCCTCGATCGCGGCCAGGATCGGTTGCAGGTCACGGCCCGCCTCGAATTCCTGATCGGCGGGTTCCGGCTGGGCTGGGCGAGGCTCGGTCATGCTGGGTCCTTCCGGGCGCGGGTCTTGGCGCGCACCATAAGCCCGCGCCTGGAAAGGCTCAATCCGCCGAGGCGGTTCCCACCAGAAGTTCCAGCGCCTGTGCATGAAGTTCGGGCGATGCGGCGGCAAGGATGCGCCCGCCGTGATGCGCGGGGCGGCCCTGCCAGTCGGTCACGATGCCGCCGGCCGCCTGAACGACGGCGATGGGGGCAACAACGTCATAGGCTTGCAGCCCGGCCTCGATCACCAGATCGACATGGCCCGCCGCCAAAAGCGCATAGGCATAGCAATCAAGGCCATAGCGGGTCAACCGCACCCGGTCCACCACGCGACGGAAGGCCGCCTGCTCCTCGGCATCGCCGATCTCAGGATAGGTGCTCATCAGCGTGGCCTGGGCCAGATCGACCCCTTGCCGCGCCGCCAGGGACCGGCGGCCCTGGCGCTCATGCAGCAGGGCCTGGCCAAAGCCCCCCTCGAACCGCTCGCCCAGATGCGGCTGGTCAACGATACCATAGACAGGGCCATCGGCGTCGGTGACGCCGATCAGCACGCCCCAGCTTGGCGCGCCCGCCATGAAGGCGCGGGTGCCGTCGATCGGGTCCAGCACCCAGGTCAGACCGGATGTGCCCGGCTGAAAACCGTATTCCTCGCCCAGGATGGCGTCCTGGGGCCGCGCCTCGGCCAGAATCGCCCGCATCGCGCGCTCACTGGCCCGGTCGGCCTCGGTCACGGGATCGAAACCCTGCCCGGCCTTGTTGTCGGGCCGCAGGTCCGGGCTGCGAAACAGGCGCAAGGTTTCCACGCGCGCCGCGTCGGCCAGGCGATGCGCCGTGCCCACGATTTCCCGCATCCCTGCCCCGTCCAGGGCAAGACTGCTGCGGACCGCATTCTGTTCATGGACTTCGCGCATCTTGCCCCTCGCATATCGACAGAGGCAGGATTAGCCCGACCGGACAGCAAGCAAAAGTCCCGAAGGGATCCGATCCGCCGTCAGGCCGCGTCCGAAAGCACGCGGGCCAGTTCGAAGATCTGCCGGCGCTGAGCCTCGGGCATGGCGTAATAGGCCCTGACCAGTTGCAGCGCCTCTTTGTCGGCCAGGATATCGCCTTCCACCGCGCTTTGCAGTTGCTGCTCGTCCAGCCCCTCGAAGAAGAAGCTCACGGGAACGTCCACTGCCTGGGCAATGTCCCACAGACGCGAGGCCGAGACCCGATTCATCCCGGTTTCATACTTCTGGATCTGTTGGAACTTGATGCCGACCTTCTCGGCCAGTTGCTGCTGCGTCATGCCGATCATCCAGCGGCGATGACGGACGCGCTTACCGACGTGGACATCTACGTTATGCTTCATCGTAACACCTCACTCAATCAAAACGGACATTATCCAACAGCATCGCAACTATCGAGCGAAAGAAAGCAAACTTGACGAAAAAGACAATTCCCGCTCTGCTTGCATGGCACTTGCTCGATTATGCTGCTCTTGGCCAACCTCGCAGGGAATATGACAGGGAGAAGAATGGCTGAATACTGGAAAATGATGAGGTTGTCTGAAAAGGCAGTTTCGCCCCTTTTGAGCGAGTCGCCCATCCGCCCGCCTGAGGCGAGCGAAGTGGTGGTCGCAATCCATGCCGCGGCCTTGAATTTTGCGGATTTGCTTATGCTGGACGGCACTTACCAGGATACGCCGCCCCGCCCCTTCATCCCCGGCCTCGAAGGCGCGGGCGAGGTGCTGGCGGCGGGCGCCGAGGCGGGGCTGGCGCCCGGCACACGCGTCGCCGTCTACAGCCAGGGCACCATGGCCCAGGCGAATGTCTTTCCCGCCGCGCATTGCGTGCCCATCCCCGACGAGATGAGCTATCAGGCGGCGGCGGGCTTTCTGATCGCCTATGGCACGAGCCACCTGGCCCTGACCGCCCGCGCCGGCCTGCGCGCGGGGGAAACGCTGGCGGTGCTGGGCGCGGCGGGGGGCGTCGGCCTGACGGCGGTCGAGATCGGCGCGGCACTGGGCGCCCGCGTCATCGCCATCGCGCGCGGCGCAGACAAATTGCGCACGGCCCAGGCGGCGGGCGCCGTCCACGGCATCGACAGCGGGGCCGAACCCGACCTCAGGCGGGCGCTGCGCGATCTTGGCGGGGCGGACGTGATCTATGACCCCGTGGGCGACGCGCCGGGCGAGGCGGCCTTTCGCGCGCTGCGCCAGGGCGGGCGCTATCTGGCCATCGGCTTTGCGGGCGGCAGGCCCCCCGCCCTGCCCCTGAACCACGCCCTGGTCAAGAACATCGCCATCCACGGGGTTTACTGGGGCGGCTATCGCACGCTGGATCCCGACCTGCTGCGCGGCAGCCTGAACCAGTTGATGACCCTGTTCGGGCAGGGAAAACTGCATCCCCATATCGGCACCTTGCTTCCGCTGGAACGCCTGGACGAGGGTTATGAGCTGCTGCGCTCGCGCCGCTCGGTCGGCAAGGTGATCGTCACGATCTGAATTTTCTGTCATATCGACCTTAATCCGCGCCTGGAGCGATTGAAAATTTCGCTGGCGCTGCCAATATGTTGGACGATGGTGGGCCAAGATGGCCGCACCGCGATTTTCGACCGGGGAGTATCCATGCAAAACTACAATACGATCCGCACGGCCGGGACCGCGACGCGCTCGGCCGCCGTGGATGAAGGGCTGCGCGCCTATATGAACAAGGTCTACGGCCTGATGGCAGTCGGCATGCTGGTGACGGCCGGCGCCGCCTGGGGCATGGCCGGCCTGGCCCTGTCCGACACGCCCACGCAATGGGCTCTGGGCAACGGCCATTACCTGACCGAGTTCGGCAAGACCCTTTACCTGTCGCCCCTGAAATGGGCGGTGATGTTCGCGCCGCTGCTGATGGTCTTTGCCTTCGGCGCCGCGCTGAACCGGCTTTCGGTGCAGGGCGCGACCACGCTCTTTTACGTCTTCGCCGCGGTGATGGGCGTCTCGATCAGCTGGATCTTCGCCGCCTATACCTCGTTCTCGATCATCCAGACCTTCCTTGTCACGGCCATCGCCTTCGCGGGCCTGTCGCTTTGGGGCTACACGACCAAGCGCGACCTGTCCGGCATGGGCACCTTCCTGATGATGGGCGTGATCGGGCTGATCGTCGCCTCGATCGTGAACATCTTCCTGCAATCGGGCGCGATGCAGTTCGCCATCTCGGCGCTGGGCGTGCTGATCTTTGCCGGCCTGACCGCCTTCGACACGCAGAACATCAAGAACACCTATCTGCAACTGGCGAATTCGGACCGCGACTTCCTGGGCAAGTCCGCGATCATGGGTGCCTTGCAGCTTTACCTGGACTTCCTGAACCTGTTCATGTTCCTGCTGCAATTCATGGGCAACCGCGACTAAACGCCGCCGATATACCAGACAAGTTCGATCAGGCCGGGCCATGCGCCCGGCCTTTTCGCATGCGCCCTGCCCCCTTCGGCCCATCGCGGCACAGCTTGCTGAAAATTTCCGAAGTTTCAATTAGTCATGTTGCACAAATATCACATGGAAACCTGCCTAAATTCCAATCTGATAGAGAGATAAATATTAGCTAACTAACTAAAATAGCACAATTTTATACCGAATAGTTTAAAAATACATGTTGCATGACAAATAAGTCAAAATAGTTAAGACCCGTCGGTCGCGGGACCGATGCCGTTCGACGCCACAGCCATCCCTCTCTTACCCGAGCCTTTGGTTCTGGTCGCGTGCCCTTGGAAACACGAACCGAGAAGGCGTGCCCTGTCGACCTGATCAATCAACCGAACGTGCCGATCCAAGCGGCGCGCCTGAAAGCGAGCGTATGATGAACTCCAAAGCTGAAAAGTCCGGCACACCCGGCGATCATGGCAAAGACCTGCACGGACATAAGCATGAGCACGGACACGGCGGTCATGGGCATGGCGGGCATGGGCATGGCGGACACGGGCATGGCGGGCATGGGCATGGCGGGCACGGACATGGTGGGCATTCGTCGGGCTGCTGCTGCCATCAATGCTGTCCGCCGCCCTGCTTTACTCGCGGCACGCTGATCCAGACCGAGCACGGCGAGTTGGCGATCGAAGATCTGACCCCCGGCATCCGCGTGATGACCGCCGATCGCGGGCTGCAAGAGCTGCGTTGGACCGGCAGCCGCCGCCTCGATACCGAAACGCTGACCCAAGCGCCGCAATTCCTGCCGATCCGCATCCGCGCCGGCGCGCTGGGCGACGGCATGCCCAGGCGCGATCTTCTGGTTTCTCCGCAGCACCGCATCTTGATCCGCTCGCAGATCGCGGAGCGCATGTTCGGCACCCGCGAGATCCTGGTCGCCGCCAAGCAGCTCTTGCAGATCGAGGGCATCGACATCGCCACCGAACTGACCGAGGTGGAGTATTTCCACCTGCTGTTCGACCAGCATGAAGTGCTGCTCTCGGAAGGGGCGCTCAGCGAGTCGCTCTATACCGGCCCCGAGGCCCTGAAATGCGTGGGCGAGGCCGCCCGCGATGAGATTTTCTCACTTTTCCCCGAACTGCGCGACACGAACCCCGATCACCCGCCGCAAGGCGCCCGGATGCTGGCCTCGGGCCGGCAGGGCCGCAAGCTTGCGGTGCGCCATGCCCAGCATCAGAAGGCGCTGGTGCAGTAGGACGGGGCAAGCCCTCGTCACCTCGCGGCCATGCCCTTGCGCATGGCCGCTTTTTCTGTCCGAGGCAGCATTTTCAAAGGGATGCATCGGGCAGGATCCTTTCGCCGCGAACCAGCCAGGCTCACCGGGCTGATCGCCTGGCGCAGGCCTGTCCCGATCAGGTCCGTCCCGATATGGAAGGCTGCGGATTTCAACCACCCCCGTCCTGATCGACTGGATGGGCCGAAGGGATCCATCGCCCCCCTTCGGAACGGCGCGCCCCCGCACTTCGCGGCCACCACAAGCCCGTGCCGGCTGGCAGGCGTAATCATGGGCCAGGAAGGGCAGCATCACGGAAACCCCGAATGAGTTCTCCGGTTGCTGCGACGAGGCGCGCGATCACCCCCCTATGAATGGGGCCAGTTCAAGCGTAAACCGGCGATGCATCCGGGAAGGGCTTGATCACCTGGGAAAACACCCTCCGCAAGCAGGCTGTCAGGTTCCTGAGTGCCTTGAGCGGTTTTCGACCATTTTGAATCGCTTTGGGCCTCCCACCGGCGCGGATTTCCGATTCAGAATCCGTGCTGGTGAAAAAATGCCGGCATGGATGGGTCACCCTCTTTCGATGGACTTACTAACGCTTTCGGCGGCGATTGATGCCGGAATAAGCTGCCGCGCCGCCGCACCAGTCAACGGTAAGCGGCGGGGCTTTACCCAACGCGCGTTCCGCTTGCCGGTTTGCAGTTCCAGGACAGGAGGTCGTCGATCTTCGCCTGTGGGCGGCCGGCTGCATGTCACCCCCCTGCTGCAATGGCGCGACAGTCGCAAATCGGTGCCGGGGGATAGCCCCTGAAGGCTTTCGGGGGCCGGTCTTCCAGGGGCTCACGGCCGGCGCGGCCATGCACGATACTTCCGCCATTGCCATAAACGCCACCACCCAGCAGCGCTATCCGGTCGTTCCCGTCGCCCCCGTCGAAACACCGACTGACCCGCCTTGGGCAGGGCATATCCGCTGACCCTGAAAATGCGACAACTCTACTCCACGTCGCAGGAATATTGTTCCGGCGCGGGGCTTGATCCGGGACTGCCCCGTGATCACGGCGAGACTATAGCGGGCCGGGACGGCGTTCCTCGGACAGCATGACGTTCGCCTCGACCTGGCCCACGCTCGGCAGGGTCATGATGCGGCGGCGCAGGATGCGCTCGAAATCGGCGATGTCGCGGGCATGGATGCGCAGCCGATAATCGAACTGGCCCAGGACATGCTGGACCACCTGCACCTCGGGGATGGCGGTTACGGCACGCTCGAAATCCTCAAGGCCGACGCGGCCCTTCGCGGCCAGGCGGATGCCCAGAAAGACGGTGACGCCGAACCCCAGGGCGGCGGCGTCCACATCGACGCGGCGGCCCGCGATCACGCCCGCCTCGGTCAGGCGCCTGATGCGGCGCCAGGTCGCTGGCTGGGTCAGGCCAAGCGCGCGCCCGATTTCGGCCGCGCCCTGGGTGGCGTCGCGCGACAGCAGCCGCAGAATGGCCAGGTCGGTGGCGTCGGGGACAAAGACCGCATTCACAGCGGCAGCTCCTGCACGTCCTTGATATTGCTGACCAGCATCAGCGCATCGGAATCGGCCACATGCGGAAGGCGCAGGATCTTGTCGCGATAGATCTCTTGCCAATGCGCCATGTCGCGGGCGATGACCGACAGCCGCAGATCGACCGAGCCAAGGAAGGTCTGAATCTCGACCACCTCGGGCACCTGCCGGGCGGCGGCGGTGAAATCGTCGAAGGCGCGCGGCGCGGTCTTGTCCAGGGTGAAGCGCAGACTGACCTGCACCTCATAGCCCAGGCGGCGCCAGTCGATCCGCGCCTCGATCCCGCGAATGACGCCGCCCTGACGCAGCCGCTCCATCCGTCGCCACAGGCTGGCAGTCGTCACCCCAGCCCGTTCGGCCAGTTCGGCATTGCCGATCATCGGATCGGCCAGAAGCTGACGCAGAATGCGTCGATCGGTCGCATCAGGCATGATTTTTTCATTCATTTGCATATTATGGCATGTTTATTATAAGATTTCCAGAAATACCGCGAAAAATGCACAAATTTCGTCGCAAGTCCCTGCTAGAACCACCGCATCGGAATAGGAGAGACTCTGATGCGCGTTTACTATGATCGCGATTGCGACGTGAACCTGATCAAGGACAAGAAGATCGCCATGCTTGGCTATGGCAGCCAAGGCCATGCCCATGCGCTGAACCTGCGCGATTCGGGGGCGAAGAACGTCGTCGTCGCGCTGCGCGAAGGCTCGCCCTCGGCCAAGAAGGCCGAAGCGGAAGGGCTGAAGGTCATGGGCATCGCCGAGGCTGCCGCCTGGGCAGACCTGATCATGTTCACCATGCCCGACGAATTGCAGGCCGAGACCTATAAGAAATACGTCCATGACAACCTGCGCGAAGGTTCGGCCATCGCCTTCGCCCACGGCCTGAACGTGCATTTCGGCCTGATCGAGCCGAAACCCGGCGTCGATGTGATCATGATGGCGCCGAAAGGCCCCGGCCACACCGTGCGCGGCGAATACACCAAGGGCGGCGGCGTGCCCTGCCTGTTCGCGATCCACAAGGACGCCACCGGCAAGGCGCAGGATCTGGCGCTGTCCTATTGCTCGGCCATCGGCGGCGGCCGCTCGGGCATCATCGAGACCAATTTCCGTCAGGAATGCGAGACCGACCTGTTCGGCGAGCAAGCCGTGCTGTGCGGCGGATTGGTCGAATTGATCCGCATGGGCTTCGAAACCCTGGTCGAAGCCGGCTATGAGCCGGAAATGGCCTATTTCGAATGCCTGCACGAGGTGAAGCTGATCGTGGACCTGATCTACGAAGGCGGCATCGCGAATATGAACTATTCGATCTCGAACACCGCCGAATATGGCGAATATGTCTCGGGTCCGCGTATCCTGCCCTATGAGGAAACCAAGGCCCGCATGAAAGCCGTGCTGACCGACATCCAGACCGGCAAGTTCGTGCGCGACTTCATGCAGGAAAACGCCGTCGGCCAGCCCTTCTTCAAGGCGACCCGCCGCATCAACGACGAACACCAGATCGAGAAGGTCGGCGAGAAGCTGCGCGGCATGATGCCCTGGATTTCCAAGGGCAAGATGGTCGACAAAGAACGGAACTGATCGGCTCCAACAGGAAAGCCCCGCGAGAGCGGGGCTTTTTAACAAGCAGCAACCCAAAAGTAAAATATATTGAATCTATCTAGTCAGCAATTCGCTTCCCCCAGACGTTTTAATTTTTCTCCATAATTATTCCTTGCCTGGCCAAACCGTTGGCACAAGAGGGGGCTATTTTTGAATGCAGCTTCAAATGTGTTATCCCATCCCGCAACTTCATTCTCCCACCCTTCTCTAAAAATGTAGAAGTAAATTCTATCTACTGCATCTAGACGCATATCGGAAAAAATCATTGCCTCATTTATATTTTTTCAATTTATACCAAAAGCTTCCCCACCTTCAAAATATGGAAAAATAGAAGAGTGCTACATCACCACCACAAGATGACCGCTCCACTCTTCAAAAATTTTAGCATACGCTTCCGTCGAGGCGATGCGCGCAGAAACTCCCCACTGCTTTGCAGCAAAGAAAATTACAACAAACCCGACAAGTGAGAGAGTAATACTTCCGATCCCCAGACAAATACTTATATACTCGCGCGATTCTGCGACATCGCACATGGTCGCTACAGATAAAAATATAATTAATAAATCTGTAGTATAAAAATATTCGGTAAATTCTTATTTAACTGACAGTGTCCGCGAATAAGGCAGTGGCGCTACATCACTCCTCCACCACCTCCAGCACCCCCGGAATGACCCGCAGCGCCTGCCGAGCCGGCGTTGTCAAAGGCGCGTCCTCGGCGATCTCGATATCCACCAGGTCATCGCCATCCTTCAGCCGCAGCGCGATCGGACCGCGCGCGCGCGCGGGCGCCTTCACCTCGTCCTGGATGCGGGCCAGGGCCTCGGCGATCATGGGCACGGCGTCCAGGCCCGCGATCTCGACCGCCAGGCGGTTCGCGCCCGCATCGGCCACCGCCTGATCCAGCGGCGTCACCGAGCGCGCCAGCAGCTTGACCTGATCGCCCGAGGGCTCGACCTGCACCTGCAGCACCACGTTCTCGCCCGGTTCCAGGTGCTGGCGATGCGCGTCCAGCGTGTCGGAAAACACCGTCACCTCATACATGCCGGTCGGGTCCGACAGGCCGACAAAGGCGAAACGGGTGCCGCGCGCGGATTTCTTCTCCTGCCGGAACGCCACCGTGCCGGCCAGAGAGGCGACCAGCGCGCCGTCCATCGCCGCCTGCGTCACCTCGGCCAGGGTCTGGACATTCTTGCGCCGCAGCGCGGGCAGATAATCGTCCAGCGGGTGGCCGGACAGATAAAAGCCCACCGCCGCATGTTCCTCGCCGAGCTTTTCGGCGGGCATCCAGATCGGCGCGGTCACGGGGCGCGGCGGCGGCAGATCCTCGCCTCCACCGAACAGCGAGGATTGCGACGAGGCCGCCGCCACCTGCACCGCCGCTGACCACGCAGCCAGACCATCAATAGATTTCATGACCTTGGAGCGGTTTTCCTCGATACAGTCGAATGCCCCCGCCCGTGCCAGCATCTCAAGCGGACGCTTGCCCACGCGCTTCATGTCCACGCGGCGGGCGAAATCGTGCAGGTCGCGGAAAGGCCGGTCTCCACGCGCCTCGACGATCAGCCTCATCGCTTCGACGCCCACGCCCTTCAACGCGCCAAGGGCATAATGGATGCGCCCGTCCCGCACGCTGAAACTCGCGATCGAGCGGTTGACGCAGGGCGCGACCGTCTCGATCCCCATGCGGTCGGCCTCGCGCTTATAGATCGCCAGCTTGTCGGTCAGATGGATGTCGCAGTTCATCACCGCGGCCATGAATTCGACCGGATGGTTCGCCTTCAGCCAGGCGGTCTGATAGCTGACCACGGCATAGGCGGCGGCGTGCGACTTGTTGAAGCCGTAATTGGCAAATTTCTCAAGCAGGTCAAAGACCTCTCCGGCCTTCTTCTTGTCGATTCCCTGGGCTGCGCAGCCCTCGACGAACTTCGGCCGCTCTTTCGCCATCTCCTCGGCGATCTTCTTGCCCATGGCGCGGCGCAGCAGGTCGGCGCCGCCCAGCGAATAGCCGGCCATGACCTGGGCGATCTGCATCACCTGTTCCTGATAGACGATGATGCCCTGCGTTTCTGCCAGGATCGGGTCGATGGTCGGATGCAGCGATTCCAGCGGCCGCAGCCCGTTCTTGACCTCGCAATAGGTCGGGATGTTCTCCATCGGGCCGGGACGATAAAGCGCGACCAGCGCCACGATATCCTCGATGCAGGTCGGCTTCATGCGCCGCAGCGCGTCCATCATGCCGCTGCTTTCGACCTGGAACACGGCCACGGTGCGGGCGCTGGCGAACAACTCGTAGCTGGGCTTGTCGTCCAGCGGGATCAGGTTGATTTCGTTCTCGGCCCCTTTGGCGGGCTGGTAAAGTTGCCGCCCGTCGGCCGCGACGTGCAGGGGCCGCCCGCCGCCGTTGATCAGGTCGACCGCGTTCTGGATCACCGTCAGGGTCTTCAGGCCCAGAAAGTCGAACTTGACCAGCCCCGCCTGCTCGACCCATTTCATGTTGAACTGCGTGGCCGGCATGTCCGAGGCCGGGTCGCGGTAAAGCGGCACCAGATGATGCAGGGGCCGGTCGCCGATCACCACGCCGGCGGCATGGGTCGAGGCGTTCCTTAGCAGCCCCTCCAGCTTGGCGGCATAGTCCAGCAGGCGGCCGACCACCTCTTCCTTGGCAGCTTCGCGCAATCTAGGTTCATCGGCCAAGGCTTTGGTGACGCTGACAGGTTTCACCCCCTCGACCGGGATCATCTTGCTGAGACGGTCGACCTGGCCAAAGGGCAATTGCAGCACCCGGCCCACGTCGCGCACGGCGGCCTTCGACAGCAGCGCGCCGAAGGTGATGATCTGGCCCACCTTGTCGCGGCCGTATTTCTCCTGGACGTATTGGATCACCTCCTCGCGGCGATCCATGCAGAAATCGATGTCGAAGTCGGGCATCGAGACGCGTTCGGGGTTCAGGAAGCGTTCGAACAGCAGGGAATAGCGCAGCGGGTCAAGGTCGGTGATGGTCAGCGCATAGGCCACCAGCGAACCCGCGCCCGAGCCGCGCCCCGGCCCCACCGGGATGCCCTGGTCCTTGGCCCATTTGATGAAATCGGCCACGATCAGGAAATAGCCTGGAAATCCCATCTGCTCGATGATGCCCAGTTCGAAGCGCAGGCGCTCTTCATATTCCGCGACCGGGACGGCGTGGGGGATGATGGCCAGGCGCGCGCGCAGCCCGTCCCAGGCCTGGCGGCGCAACTCCTCGACCTCATCCTCGGCAAAGATCGGCAGGATGGGCTTGTGCTTCTTGACCGCGAAGGCGCAGCGGCGCGCGATCTCGACGGTGTTCTGGATGGCCTCGGGCAGATCGGCGAACAGCGCCGCCATCTCGGCCTGGGATTTGAAATAATGCTGCGGTGTCAGGCGCCTGCGCGGCGCGGTCTGGTCGACATAGGCGCGTTCCGAAATGCAGATCAGCGCGTCATGGGCGGCGTAAAGCTCGGGCTTCGGGAAATAGGCGTCATTCGTCGCGACCAGAGGCAGGTCCAGCGCATAGGCGATGTCGATCATGCCCCCCTCGGCCGCCTGCTCTTCGGGGATGGGACGGCCCTCGGCGTCGTGATGGCGTTGCAGTTCGACGTAAAGCCGCGTTGGAAAGGCGTCGGAAAGGCGTTCGACCAGCGCGCGCGCCTCGGGCAGCCGGCCCTGCGCGACCAGCAGGCCCACGGGCCCCAGCGGGCCGCCGGTCAGGCAGATCAGCCCCTCGGCATGGGCGGCAAGCTCGTCCAAGGTGACATGCGGCAGCGCCCCTCCCTCGCGCAGATAGAGGCAGGTCGAAAGTGCCATCAGATTAAGCCAGCCTGCCTCATTCTGCGCCAGAAGGACCACGGGTGCCGTTACGTCAGCGGCCAGCGCGACCTGGCATCCGACGATCGGCTGCACCCCGTATTCCTGCGCCTTGATCGAGAATTCCAGCGCCGCGAAAAGCGCGTTCGTATCGGTCAGCGCGACGGCGGGCATACCGTTTTGTGCCGCAAGATCAGCCAGTTTCTTGACGGGGATCGCGCCTTCCAGCAAGGAATGTTCGGAATGCGCGCGCAGGTGGATGAATCGGGGGGATGTCTCGGCCATGGGCGCAATCTAGGTCCGACCTGACCGATTGTGCAATTGCCACTCGGCGGAAAGCCGCTAAGACTTGGACGAAAACTGCACAGGGGCGGGACAGTGAGCGATGTTTTCCGGGCCGAGGGTCTGGGCAAGACCTATCCCGGCGTCCGGGCCAACGATCAGATCAGCTTCTCGGTCGGGCCGGGGGAAATCCACGCCCTTCTGGGCGAGAATGGCGCCGGGAAATCCACTCTGGTCAAGATGATCTATGGGCTGGTGCGGCCCGATGACGGCACGATGGCGCTGCTGGGCCGGCCCCACGCCCCCGCCGATCCGCGCGCGGCGCGGGCCGCCGGCGTCGCCATGGTCTTTCAGCATTTCAGCCTGTTCGACGCGCTGACCGTGGCCGAGAACGTCGCGCTGGGGATGGAGAACCCGCCGCCCCGCGCCGATCTTTCCCGCCGCATCGCCGAGGTTTCCGCGACCTATGGCCTGCCCTTGAACCCCGCCCGCCGCATCGCCAGCCTTTCGGCGGGCGAACGGCAGCGGGTCGAGATCGTCCGCTGCCTGCTGCAAGATCCGCGCCTGCTGATCATGGACGAGCCGACCAGCGTGCTGACCCCGCAAGAGGCCGAGATCCTGTTCGCGACCCTGCGCCAACTGGCCGCGCAGGGGACCGCGATCCTTTACATCAGCCACAAGCTTGACGAGATCCGCGCCCATTGCGACCGCGCGACCATCCTGCGCCATGGCCGCGTGGTGGCCACCGTCGATCCCCGCGCCCATTCCGCGCGCGCGCTTGCCGCGATGATGGTCGGCGCCGAGATGCGGATCGTCGACCGCTCGGGCCGGGCGCCGGGGGCCGAGATCCTGCGCATCTCGAGCCTTTCGACCTCGGGCGAGACGGCGCTAAGGGACATCGCCCTGACCGTGAACGCGGGCGAGATCCTGGGCATCGGCGGCGTCGCCGGCAACGGGCAGGAAGAACTGCTTTCGGCACTTTCCGGCGAGGTCGCCAGCGCGCCCGGCACCATCGCCATGGACGGCCGCGACCTTTCGGCGCTTGGCCCCGAGGCGCGGCGCCGCCTGGGCCTGCTCTCGGCCCCCGAGGACCGGCTGGGCCATGCCGCCGTGCCCGAATTCAGCCTGACCGAGAACACGCTTCTGACCGCGGGCGCGCGGCAGGGCCTGGTGCGGCGCGGGATGATCGACCACGCCGCCGCGCGGCGCTTCGCCCAGGCCGTGATCCAGGCGTTCGACGTGCGCACGCCCGGCCCCGGCACGGCGGCGGGTGCGCTTTCCGGCGGGAACCTGCAAAAATTCGTCATCGGCCGCGAGGTTCTGGGCAAGCCGCGCGTCCTGGTCGTGAACCAGCCGACCTGGGGCGTCGATGCCGGCGCGGCCGCGCAGGTGCGCCAGGCGCTGCTGGACCTGGCCCGGAACGGTGCCGGGGTGATCGTCATCTCGCAGGATCTGGACGAACTGCTTGAGCTTTCGGATCGCTTCTGCGCGCTCAACGATGGCCGCCTGTCGGCCCCTCGCCCGACCGAGGGGCTGACGGTCGAGGAGATCGGCCTGATGCTGGGCGGCGCCCATGGTATGGAGGCCGCGCATGTTCCGGCTTGAGCCGCGCGCCAGCGCCTCGCTGCCTTGGCAGATCGCGACACCGATCCTGGCCGTCATCGCCACCATGCTGGTCGGCGGCGTGCTGTTCGCGGCCATGGGCTTCGACCCGGCGGCCGCGATCCGCACCATCTTCTGGGACCCGCTTTTCGGCCCCGCCGCCGGCTATTCGCGCCCGCAGCTTCTGGTCAAGGCCGGCCCGCTGATCCTGATCGCCAGCGGGCTGGCGCTGGGGTTCCGCGCCGGGATCTGGAACATCGGCGCCGAGGGGCAATATATCATCGGCGCGATCTGCGGCGCGGCGGTGGCGCTGGCGGCCTATCCGGCCGAGGCGTTCTGGATCTTTCCGGCGATGATCCTGGCGGGCGCGCTTGGCGGCTGCGCCTGGGGCATGATCCCGGCCCTGCTGCGCAACTGGTTCGGCGCCTCGGAAATCCTGGTCTCGCTGATGCTGGTCTATGTGGCGGAAAAGATCGCCGCCTGGATGGCCTTCGGACCGATGAAGAACCCCGAGGGCTTCAACTTTCCCGGCTCGCGCAACCTGCAACAATATCCCGCCGCCTCGAACCCCGAACTGATCGCCGATAGCGGGCTGCATTGGGGCGGGATCGCGGCGGTTCTGGCGCTGGTGGCGATCTGGTTCGTGATGTCGCGCCATGTCCTGGGCTTCCAGATCCGCACGGCGGGCGCCGCGCCGCGCGCCGCGCGCTTTGCCGGCGTGCGGCCGCAGCGGCTGGTGGCGCTGTGCCTGGGCGTCTCGGGGGCGCTGGCGGGGCTTGCGGGGTTGTTCGAGGTGGCGGGTCCGGCGGGACAGATCACCGAAAGCTTCGGCTCGGGCTATGGCTTTACGGCGATCATCGTGGCCTTCCTGGGCCGCCTGCATCCGCTGGGCATCCTGCTTGCGGGGCTTTTGATGGCGCTGACCTATATCGGCGGGGAACTGGCGCAGATGATGCTGAACCTGCCCGCCGCGACCGTGCAGGTGTTCCAGGGGATGCTGCTGTTCTTCCTTTTGGGCTTCGACATCCTGACCCGCTACCGCATTCGGAGGCGCGCATGATTTCCGTCCTGATCCTGCTGATGGGCGCCGCCACGCCGATCCTGTTCGCCGCCCTGGGCGAGCTGGTGGCCGAGCGCGCGGGCGTTCTGAACCTGGGCGTCGAGGGGATGATGATCGGCGGCGCGCTGGCCGGTTTCGCCGCCGCCCATGCCAGCGGCAGCCCGGCGGTCGGCTTCGCGGCCGCGGCCGTCGCGGGCGCGGTGCTGGCGATGCTGTTCGCGCTGATGACGCAATACCTGCTGTCCAACCAGGTCGCGACCGGCCTTGCGCTGGTGCTGTTCGGACTGGGCCTGACGGCGATGTTCGGCAAGCCCTATGAGGGGGTCAAGGCGCCGGCCATGGCGGCCGGGCCGCTGGGGCTGAACTGGATGATCTGGCTGGGCCTGGCGCTGGTGCCCGCGATCTGGTGGTTCCTGGCGCGCTCGCGTCCCGGCCTGATCCTGCGCGCCGTGGGCGAAAACCACGAGGCCGCCCATGCCCTTGGCTACCCCGTCCGCCGCACCCGCGTCCTGGCGCTGGGTTTCGGCGGCGCGCTTGCGGGCATGGGCGGGGCCTATGTCTCGATCGCGACGGTGCTGCAATGGACCGAGGGCATGACCGCCGGCGCGGGCTGGATCGCGCTGGCCATCGTCGTCTTCGCGCAATGGAACCCCTGGGGCGTCCTGGCGGGGGCCTGGCTTTTCGGCGGCGTCACCGTGGTGCAACTGCGCCTGCAAGCGGCGGGCGTGGCGGTGCCGGTGCAGTTCCTGGCGATGGCGCCCTATCTCGCGACGATCCTGGTCCTGGTGTTGATCTCGGCCCGGCAGAAATTCGGCCGCTCTGGCGGCGGTTCCGCCCCCGGCTCGCTCGGCAAACCCTTTCACGCGCTGCGCTAGGCGGCATTACCTTCAAGGAGATCCAGATGAAACGCAGAACCCTTCTCGGCAGCGCCGCCGCGCTTCTGGCCGCCTCGGCCCTGCCCACCCTCGCCGCCGGGGAAAAGCTGAAAGTCGGCTTCATCTATGTCGGCCCCGTGGGCGATGGCGGCTGGACCTATCAGCACGACCTGGCCCGCAAGGCCGTGGTCGAGAAATACGGCGACAAGGTGGAAACCACCTTCATCGAAAGCGTCCCCGAGGGCGCCGATGCCGAACGCGCGATCACGCAACTGGCGCTCTCGGGCCACAAGCTGATCTTCACCACCAGCTTCGGCTTCATGGACGCCACCATCAACGTCGCCAAGAAGTTCCCCGACGTGAAGTTCGAGCACGCCACCGGCTACAAGACCGCCGAAAACGTCGCGACCTATGACGCCCGCTTCTACGAGGGCCGCGCCGTCATGGGCACCATCGCGGGCCGCATGACCAAATCGAACAAGATCGGCTATATCGGCAGCTTCCCGATCCCCGAGGTGATCCAGGGCATCAACAGTTCGTTCATCCACGCCCGCAAGGTGAACCCCAATGTCGAGATGAAGGTCGTCTGGGCCTATACCTGGTTCGACCCCGCGAAAGAGGCCGACGCCGCCGCGGCCCTTATCGCCGAGGGGGTGGACGTGATCTTGCAGCACACCGACTCGACCGCGCCGCTTGCCAAGGCGCAAGAGGCCGGCGCCATCGGCTTCGGCCAGGCCAGCGACATGGCGGCCTTCAAGCCGACGCCGCGCGTCTCGGCCATCATCGACAACTGGACGCCCTATTACATCAAGCGCGTGGGCGAGGCGCTGGACGGAACCTGGGCATCGCATTCGGTCTGGCTGGGTATCGGCGATGGCGAGGTCGAGATCGGCGAGATCACCGATGCCGTCCCCGCCGAGGTCAAGGCCGAGGCCCTGGCGCTGAAGGACAGGATCGCCTCGGGCGCATACCACCCCTTCACCGGCCCGCTGAAAAAGCAGGATGGCAGCGACTGGCTGGCCGAGGGTGAGACGGCCAGCGACAAGGACCTGTCGGGCATGAATTTCTATGTCGAAGGCATCACCGCGCCGATGCCGAAATAGGCCGGCGGCAATGAAAGACCGGGGCCGTGGGGCCCCGGTTCCATTCCGTCACGCGGGGCGGCCGCCTTATTCCAGATGGCTCTCCAGGAACCACAGATCCTTGTCCGCCGTGCGCGAGGCGGCGGTGAACAGATCCGCCGTATCCGCATCGCCCGCCTCGTCGGTGGTGTCGATGGCCCCGCGCACCTTGGCGCCATAGTCGCGCATCCGCTCGCAGATGGCCTTGATGTGATCCTCGGATTTCGTCAGGTCGGTCGGATATTCCTTCAGGCTGCTCGTCTTGGCGACCTGCTCGACCGTGCCCAGGGCCACGCCGTCCAGCACCTGGATGCGCTCGGCCATCGTATCCACATGGGCCTGGAGATTGGCGAAAACCGTGTCGAACAGTTCATGCACGGCGATGAAGTTCCGGCCCTTGACGTTCCAATGCGCCTGCTTGATCGCGGCGGAAAGGGCCACCGCATCCGCCAGCCTGGCGTTCAGTTCGGCGATCGCGGTCTTACGCCCATTATCGCTGAGACCCTGGATATTGACGGCCATAAGGATGCTCCTTTGTTCGGCTCCGCCAGGAAAACCCACTTCCGACAAGGGTGGTTCCAATCCCGGAACGCAAAAAGGGGCGACGCCTCTGGCACCGCCCCTTTTCGCCGAAAAGGCAAAGATCGTATCAGACCGCGCCCTGGATGAACTTGACCGCATCGCCGAAGGTCTGGATGGTTTCGGCGGCATCGTCGGGGATCTCGATCCCGAACTCTTCCTCGAAGGCCATGACCAGTTCGACCGTATCCAGAGAGTCGGCGCCCAGATCGTCGATGAAAGAGGCGCTCTCCGTCACCTTGTCTTCGTCGACGCCCAGGTGCTCGACGACAATCTTCTTCACGCGATCAGAAATATCGCTCATGTCTCTTCCTCATTTTCGCGGGCATCCGCCCAGAAAGTGCCGACCAAAGCCGACGCCAGCCCAGGGCGGTTCCCCTGCAGCCTTATTGGCGGGATATAGCACGCAGACGTGATCTTGCAACCGGATAAACGGCCATCAGACCATCGCCATCCCGCCGTTCACATGCAGCGTGGCGCCTGTGACATATCCTGCCTCGGCGCTGGACAGATAAAGCACCGCCGCCGCGATTTCCCCAGCAGCCCCCATCCGCCCCGCCGGGATCTGGCTCAGAATGCGGCCCTTCTGGTCCTCGTTCAACTTGTCGGTCATCGCCGTCTCGATAAAGCCCGGCGCCACGCAGTTCACGGTGATCCCGCGCGAGGCGACCTCATAGGCCAGGCTCTTCGACATGCCGACCAGCCCGGCCTTGGCGGCGGCATAGTTGCCCTGCCCCGGATTGCCCGTGGCCCCCACGACCGAGGTGATGTTCACGATCCGGCCCCAGCGCGCCTTCATCATGCCGCGCAGAACACCCCGGCACAGCCGGAAGCTCGAAGTCAGATTGACCTCCAGCACCTGTGCCCATTCCTCGTCCGACATACGCATGAAAAGGTTGTCGCGCGTGATCCCCGCATTGTTGACCAGCACATCGACCGAACCCATGGCCTGGGCCGCGGCCTTCGGCAGCGCCTCGACCGCCGCCGCGTCGCCCAGATTCGCCGTCACCACATGGGCACGGCCGCCCAGCTTCTCGGCCAGTTCACGCAAGGGCGCCTCGCGCGTCCCCGACAGCGTCACGGTCGCGCCCGCCGCATGCAGCGCCTCGGCCACCGCGCCGCCGATCCCACCCGAGGCGCCCGTCACCAGCGCATTCTTGCCCGTCAGATCAAACATCAAGCTCTTTCTCCGCTTTCCAAATACCCTGGGGGAATCCCGCAGGGATGGGGGCGAAGCCCCCTCTTAACCCTTCAACGCGGCAATATCCGCCGGCGTGCCGATATTGCGGGTCACGGCCTCCCTGGCGATGCGCTTGATCATCCCCGAAAGCGCCTTGCCCGCCCCGATCTCCCAGAATTCGGTGACGCCGGCCTCCGCCAGGAAACCGACGGATTCCCGCCAGCGGACCGAGCCGGTGACCTGCCGGACCAGCAATTCCCGGATCTCGCCGGGATCGGTCACGGCGCCGGCGCGCACATTCGCGACCAAAGGCACCGCCGGCGCCGCGATCTCGACCCCGGCCAGCGCCTCGGCCATCACGGCGGCGGCGGGTTGCATCAGCGCCGAATGGAACGGGGCCGAGACCGGCAGCATCAGCGCCCGCTTGGCGCCGCGCTCCTTGGCCAGGGCGGCCGCCCGTTCGACCGCCGCCTTGTGCCCCGAGATCACCACCTGCGCCGGATCGTTGTCATTGGCGGCCTGGCAGACCTCGCCTTGCGCGGCGTCCCGCGCCAGCGCCTCGACGGCGGCCAGGTCCAGCCCCAGGATCGCGGCCATGGCGCCCTGCCCGACCGGCACCGCCTCCTGCATGGCCTGGCCCCGCAGCCGCAAAAGCCGCGCGGTATCGGCCAGGCTCAGCGCGCCGGCGGCGCAAAGCGCGGAATATTCGCCCAGGCTATGGCCGGCGACAAAGCCCGCATCCCCGATCCCGAACCCTTCGGCCTCAAGCGCGCGCATCGCCGCCAGCGAGGTCGCCATCAGCGCGGGCTGCGCGTTGCGCGTCAGCGTCAGCGTCTCGATATCGCCCTGCCAGATCAGCCCGGACAGATCCTCGCCAAGCGCGTCGTCGACCTCGGCGAAGACCGCGCGCGCGGCGGGATAGGCATCGGCCAGGTCTCGCCCCATGCCCACCACCTGGGCGCCCTGGCCGGGAAATACGAAAGCCCGCATCTTTGATCCCTTCTGCTTATTGATTTTGAACACACTTAGCCGCTGCTCCGGGCGGCGGCAACCGCGCGGCTCAACGCGGGATGACGATCTCGGCGCGCAGCCCGCCCAGGCGCTTGCCGTCGACCAGGCGCAACTGCCCGCCATGGGCGCGGGCGATGTCGGCCGCGATGGCAAGCCCCAGCCCTACCCCCTGTCCCTTGTTCTGGTTGCGCGCCGCATCCAGCCGCGTAAAGGGCTTCAGCGCCTCGTCGCGGCTTTCCGGGGGAATGCCCGGCCCGTCATCCTCGACCGAGATGCGGAAATAGCTCGGCCCCAGCGCCGCCTCGACCTCGGCATGCTCGCCATAGCGCACGGCATTGCCGATCAGGTTCTCGACGGCGCGGCGCAGGCTGTCGCCGCGAAAGGTCGCGCGCCCCGCGGGATCGCCCAGAACCTCGACCAGCTTGACCGCCTGCCCACCGCGCTGCGCATCCGCCACGATGCCGCGCAGGAACTCGATCGCGGGCATGGCGATGGGGGGCGCGTCCTGAGCCTCGTTTCGGGCATGGTCCAGGAAGGCGTCCACCATCCTGCCCATCGCCGCAACGTCGCTTTCCAGCGCCGCGATCTCCTCGGGCTCGGGCGGCAGGTCCGGCGACAGCATCGACAGCCCCAGCCGCAGCCGCGTCAGCGGCGTGCGCAGGTCATGGCTGACGCCCGAGAGCATCTGCTTGCGCTGCTCGCTCTGGCGTTCGATACGCGCGCGCATCTCAAGAAAGGCGGTCCCGGCACTGCGGATCTCGCTGGCGCCGACGGGGCGATAGGGGATGATCCGGCCCTTGCCGTATTCCTCGGCCGCGCGCGCCAGCCGCCTGATCGGACGCAACTGGTTGCGCAGGAAGACCGTAGCGATGGCCGTCATCAGAAGCGATGTCCCCAGCATCAGCACCAGAAGCTGGTGCGGGTTCGAGGCACTGACCCGCTCGCGTCCGAAGCTCAGCGCATAGGGACCATGCCGCCCCGACAGCGTTACCCGCACCTCGCGGCGCTGGCTCAGATCGACGCCGATGACCTCGGGGGTCATGTCGTGGAACTGCGCGATCACCACCCGCCCCGACAGATCGAACGCGCCGCGCCAGTCCCGCGCCGGCTGGCCGGCCGGCAGATCCAGAGACAGCCCCAGGGGGGTGGCCAAGGACAGCGCCGCACGCCGCGCGGCCTCGGCATCCGGGGCCTCGTCGACGCTCCGGGTGATCAGCGCGATCTCATAGCCCATGCCCGAGGTCATCTGCCGCGTCACATCCTCGAAATGGCGTTGCAGGAACATGACCGTGACCACCAGCGTCACCGCCACCACGGGCAGGAACAGGATCAGCGCGGCGCGTCCGTAAAGCCCGCGCGGCGCCACATGCTTCAACAGGTCGAATTTCACCACCGCACCCTTTCGCCGCCCTTCCGTTTCGGGCGCGTCCCGCGCTAGCTTACCCTCATGACAGAGTTGCCGAAAGACCTGCGGGTCGTGACCGCCCCCAACCCCTCGCCCCTGACCGGAGCGGGGACCAACACCTTCCTGCTGGGCAGGGACCAGGTAGCGGTCATTGATCCCGGCCCCGACCTGCCCGCCCATCGCGCCGCGATCCTTGCGGCCGTCGGCGCGGGCCGGATCAGCCATATCCTGGTCACGCACGCGCATCTTGACCATTCCGAGGGCGCGGCGGCCCTGTCGCGTGCCTGCGGCGCGCCGATCCTGGGCTTCGGCCCGGCCGAGGCCGGACGCTCGCCCCTGATGCAACGGCTGGCCGCGCAAGGCGGGATCCAGGGCGGCGAGGGGCTGGACCGCACCTTCTCGCCCGATACCTGCCTACGCGACGGCGATCTGGTCGAAACCTCGGAATGGCGCCTGCGCGCGATCCACACGCCGGGCCATTTCGCGGGGCACCTCTCTTTCGGCTACGAGAACCGGATTTTTTGCGGCGATGTGGTCATGGGCTGGTCCTCGACGCTGATCTCGCCGCCCGATGGCGATCTGGGGGATTATTTCCGCAGCCTCGCACGGCTCGAAGCCGAGGATGCGGCGATGCTGCTGCCCGCCCATGGCGCGCCGATCACCTCAAGCGCGGCGCGCCTGGCCGAGCTTGCCGCCCACCGGCGCGCCCGCACCGCCCAGATCCTGGCCGCCCTGGCCGAGGCCCCCCGCACCCCCGCCGAGCTTGCACGCCGAATCTACGACATCCCCGATCACCTGCACCGCGCCGCCAGCCGCAACGTGCTGGCGCATCTGATCGCGCTGGCCGAACTGGGCGCCGTCACCCCGCGCGGGGCGCTGTCAGCCGAGGCGGTGTTCCAGATCGGCTAGCCGGCTTTCTTGGTGACTGCCGATGCGATAAAAGCTTGCCGGACATTGTGTCAAAGTTTCCCACGCGAACTCCCTGCACAAGGATTGCAAGCTATCCGCCTTTCCCTGACAGGGCCTCGGCTTCGATAGAGCGCGCATAAAGCGGTCCCAGCGGGCCGCATTTTCCCGACGCCACCGCCGGCCGGCAGGCTGGGCACAACCATCCCGGCTCCGCTTTCGGCGGGATGAAAGACCAGCGGTCAATCAAAATCCGAACGGTCGGTTCATGGATAGGTTCGCACCCGGTCGGGAAGCGAATGAAAAAAGGGGCAGCCGGTGCCGCCCCTTTTTCCGATCTGCGGGACAGCCCCCGAAAGGGCCGCCAAATTCCTTAGAAATGGATCGAACGCGCCGTGCCCGGCACTTCCAGCGGCGGGGCGAAGGTGGTCAGGTCGATACCTTCGACCGCCGCCTTGTATTCCTCGGCCGAAGGAGTGCGGCCCAGGATCGCGGCCAGCACCACCACCGGGGTCGAGGCCAGAAGCGATTCGCCTTTTTTCTGGGCGCTGTCCTCCACCACGCGGCCCTGGAACAGGCGGGTCGAGGTGGCCAGCACCGTGTCCCCTTTTTCCGCCTTTTCCTGGTTGCCCATGCAGAGGTTGCAGCCGGGACGCTCAAGATACAGGATATTCTCGTATTCGGTCCGCGCGCTGCTTTTCGGCAGCAGATCATCGAATTCGAAGCCGGAATATCTCTGCAAGATCTCCCAGTCACCCTCGGCCTTCAATTCGTCGATGATGTTGTAGGTCGGCGCGGCGACGACCAGCGGCGCCTTGAACTCGACCTTGCCCTGGGCCTTTTCCAGGTTCTTCAGCATCTGCGCGACGATCTTGATGTCGCCCTTATGGACCATGCAGGACCCCACGAAGCCCAGATCGACCTTCTTGGCACCCCCGTAATACGAGACCGGGCGGATCGTGTCATGGGTATAGCGTTTCGACACGTCGTTGTTGTTCACGTCCGGGTCGGCGATCATCGGCTCGTCGATCAGATTCAGGTCCACGACGACCTCGGCGAAATATTTCGCGTTCTCATCGGGGGCCAGGGCCGGCTTTTCGCCCGAGCGAATCTCGTCGATGCGGGCATCGGCCTTGGCGATCAGGCCGCGCAGCGTGCCAGCGGCATTGTCCATGCCCTTGTCGATCATGATCTGGATGCGCGACTTGGCGATCTCCAGCGACTGGATCAGCGTGTCGTCCTGCGAAATGCAGATCGAGGCTTTCGCCTTCATCTCGGCGGTCCAGTCGGTGAAGGTGAAGGCCTGGTCGGCCAGAAGCGTGCCGATATGCACCTCGATCACGCGGCCCTGAAAGACGTTATCGCCGCATTGCTTCAGCATCTGCGCCTGGGTCGCATGAACCACGTCGCGGAAGTCCATATGCGGCTGCATCTTGCCCTTGAAGGTGACCTTCACCGATTGCGGGATCGGCATGGTCGCCTCGCCCGTGGCCAGCGCCAGCGCGACGGTGCCCGAGTCGGCGCCGAAAGCCACGCCCTTGGACATGCGGGTATGGCTGTCGCCGCCGATGATGATCGCCCAGTCGTCCACGGTGATGTCGTTCAGCACCTTGTGGATCACGTCCGTCATCGCGTGATAGACGCCCTTGGGGTCGCGCGCGGTGATCAGGCCGAAATTGTTCATGAAGGACATGAGCTTGGGAATGTTCGCCTGCGCCTTTTTATCCCAGACCGAGGCCGTGTGACAGCCCGACTGATAGGCCCCGTCCAGAATGGGCGAGATCACCGTCGCGGCCATCGCCTCAAGCTCCTGGGCGGTCATCAGGCCGGTGGTGTCCTGCGAGCCGACGATGTTCACCTTGACCCGCACGTCCGAGCCGGCATGCAGCACCTTGCCCGGCGTCACGCCCACGGCGTTGCGGTTGAAGATCTTTTCCACCGCGGTCAGGCCCTGGCCCTCGACCGAAAGCTCCTTGTTAGGGGCAAAGACCGGCGTGGCCTCGACGCCCAGCGTCTGCGCGGCGAAGGTTTGCAGCTTCTTGCCGAAGACGATGGCATAGGAGCTTCCGGCCTTCATGAACTCCATCTTCTGGGGCGTGAAAGCGGCGGCGATATCGACCAGCTCCTTGCCGGATTCGTCGCGCAGCTTCTTGTCCTTGGCGTCGATGGTCAGGACGGTGCCGGTCTCGACCGAGTATTTCTGTTCAAGGATCGGGTTGCCGTCATTGTTCAGGATAGGCTTGCCATCCTCATCGACCTTCTTGACCCAGTTTTTCAGGTTCAGGCCGATGCCCCCGGTCACGTCCACCGTGGTCGCGAAAATCGGCGAGATGCCGTTGGTGCCCGCGACGACCGGGGCGAAGTTGACGAAGGGCACATAGGGGCTGGCCTTCTTGCCGGTCCAAAGCGCGACGTTGTTCACCCCCGACATGCGCGAGGAACCCACGCCCATCGTGCCCTTTTCCGCGATCAGCATCACGCGCTTGTCGGGATGCTGCGCCTGCAACGCCACGATTTCGGCCTGCGCCTCGGGCGAGATCATGCATTTTCCGTGAAGCTCGCGGTCGGAACGCGAATGCGCCTGATTGCCGGGCGACAGAAGGTCGGTCGAGATATCGCCCTCGGCGGCGATATAGGTCACGACCTTGATTTCGTCCTCGACCTCGGGAAGCTTGGTGAAGAACTCGGCCTTGGCATAGCTTTGCAGGATGTCCGCGGCGACGGCATTGCCGGCCTTGTAGGCATCCGCCAGGCGCGCCATGTCGGCATCGTAAAGGAAGACCTGGGTTTTCAGCACCTCGCCCGCCTGGGCGGCGATGGCGGCATCATCGCCCAGCGCCAGATCCAGCAAAACCTCGACCGAAGGCCCGCCCTTCATATGCGAAAGCAGTTCGAAGGCGAAGGCCGGGGTGATCTCCGGGACCAGGGCCTGGCCCAGGACGATCCTCTTCAGGAACTTCGCCTTCACCCCCGCGGCGCTGGTCGTGCCGGGCAGGGTGTTGTAAATGAAGAACTCCAGCGAATCCTTGCGATATTCGCTGCCGCTATCCTCGATCTGCGCGATCAGTTCCTGCACCAGCGCGCCATCATCGATGGGCTTGGGATGCAGGCCCTGCGTCTCGCGGGTTTCGATTTCGGTGAGGTAGTCCGTGTACAAGCTCATGACGATCCCTAGGATTCAGGGCTGGGTTTAAGCCGAAACACCGTCGTTAAGAATTTTGGCGAGCGGCGGCAAGCTAATTGTATGCAGATGTATACCAAGCGCGCTGCGCTGGCAAGAGGTTCGTGAAGGATTGCACGGATCATCCATCGTCGCGAGCGGTTTCCTTCTTTTGCGTCCGCATGGCGCCAAGGACATGGGCCGGCATCATGGTTGAAAATCGCCGGATACGCCCCTTTTTCGTTCACCCCAAGGGATTTGGGCGATTGACCGGGCCGGGCGCATGGCGGCAAATGCGCCCAAGGCTACCCGACAGGCACCCATGCGCGCGATCATCCCCGACCTTCACGCCGACCCCCGCCGCCTTGATGCCAGCCTTGCCGCCGCCGGTGCCGGCGGACTGGCCTTTCTGGGTGATTTCATCGACGCCTTTCCGGGCGCGCCGGCGGATGGCGATCTTGCCGTGCTGCGCAGGGTGCGCGACCTGATCGACGATCACGGCGCGCTGGCGGTGATGGGCAATCACGAATTGAACGCGATCCTGTTCCACCGCCGCGATACCGCCGGCGCCTTCCTGCGCCCACATAGCGCCAAGAACCTGGGGCAGCATCAAAGCTTCATCCAGCAATTCGGGATCGAGACGCCCCAGGCCCTGGACTGGACCGGGTGGTTCCTGCGCGCCCTGCCGCTGTGGCGCGATGCGGGAAGCTTTCGCCTGGTCCACGCCTGCTGGTCCGATGCCGCCGTCCGCACCATCCGCGCGCGCCGACCCGATGCCCGCTTGCAGCCCGAGGACCTGCCCGAAATCGCCTCCGAATCGACGGATTTCGGTCGGGCGGTCAAGCTTTTGGTCTCGGGCCCCGAGGCGACCGTGCCGGGCTGGAAGGGGTTTCTGGATCACAAGGGCAATCGCCGCCGGCAGGTGCGCCTGTCCTGGTGGAGCGGCGGGCCGACCTGGCGCGATCAGGCGCTTTCGATCCCCGACCCCTTGGACCTGCCCGACGATCCGGTCCCGGCGGAGTTGACCGCGCCCCGCTATCCTGCCGACGCGCCGCCGGTTTTCGCCGGGCATTACAAGATGCGCGGCGCGCCCCGGCTTGACTGCGCGAATGTGCTCTGCCTGGATTATCCCGCCAGCCCCTGCCTTTACCTGCATTGCGGCGAGGCCGCCCTGGACCCGCGCAATCTGCGCGTTCTGGCATCATGACGCCCAAGGAACGGGCAACCCGGCCTCTCACCCCCACTTCCCGCTGAAAGATTTTCAACGTAATCTTGAGACAGCCAAGGCAATTCCGCCAATTTTCGGCAATCAGCCCGATGGGTTAAGCCCTTTCCAGCTAGACAGGAGCATTTTATGTCCGATTTCGCCGTTATTTGGGACTGGCTCGCCTTTGCCATCCGCTGGACGCATGTCGTCACCGCCATCTGCTGGATCGGCTCGTCCTTCTATTTCGTGGCGCTGGACCTGGGCCTGCGCAAGGTGCCCGGCCTTCCCGCCGGCGCCCATGGCGAAGAGTGGCAGGTTCATGGCGGCGGCTTCTACCATATCCAGAAATACCTGGTCGCACCCGAGCGCATGCCCGATCACCTGATCTGGTTCAAATGGGAAAGCTATGCGACCTGGCTTTCGGGGGCGGCGCTTCTGATGGTCACCTATTGGGTCGGGTCCGAACTGTTCCTGATCGACCCCGCCAAGATGGAACTGGTGCCCTGGCAGGCGATCCTGATCTCGGCCGGTTCGCTTTCGGTCGGGTGGCTGGTCTATACCAACCTGTGCAAGTCGAAGCTGGGCGAGACGCCGACGCTGCTGATGCTTTTGCTGTTCGCGCTGCTGATGGTGATGGGCTGGGGCTATAACCAGGTCTTCACCGGCCGCGCCACCATGCTGCATCTGGGCGCCTTCACCGCCACGATCATGACGGCGAACGTGTTCTTCGTCATCATGCCGAACCAGCGCATCGTCGTCGCCGACCTCAAGGCGGGCCGCCCGGCCGATCCGAAATACGGCAAGATCGCCAAGCTGCGCTCGACGCATAACAACTACCTGACGCTGCCGGTCATCTTCCTGATGCTGTCGAACCATTACCCGCTGGCCTTCGCGTCGAACTACAACTGGGTGATCGCCGGGCTGATCTTTCTGATGGGCGTGACCATCCGGCATTTCTTCAACAGCATGCATGCGACCGGCGCCATGAAATGGTGGACCTGGGCTGTCACCACGATCCTGTTCATCATCGTGATGTGGCTCTCGACCGCGCCGATGTTCCGCCAGACCCTGGAAGAGGCCGAGGCCCGCGTCCTGACCCCCACGCAGCAGGCGATGATCGACACCCCCGGCTGGAACGGCGCCTTTGGCGCCGTCATGGGCCGTTGCAGCATGTGCCACGCCCGCGAGCCCAGCTATGAGGGTATCCACACCGCCCCCAAGGGCGTGCTGCTGGAAACGCCCGACGACATCACCCGCGCAGCGCGCGAGATCTATATTCAGGCCGGGCTGACCAATGCCATGCCCCCCGCCAATGCCAGCTTCATGGAACCGCAAGAGCGCAAGGCGATCGTGGACTGGTATCGCGCCCTGCCGAAAAGCTTCGCCTGGAACTGACCCGCTAGACGGCCCACCCGCCGCGCCGAATCGCGCGGGGCAATGCCGCCGAAGACCTTCCTCCTCCCAGCCATCGCACCCGCCTGACCGGAACCGCCGCGCGGACCCGCTCCCTCTTCAAGATAGCGCGGGCTTCAAGATCGCGCGGGCACTGGGCCAGATCCCAGACAAGGCGTCCCTACCCCCATCGCGCGTCAGGGAAAATCACTCTCTTTTCGAATGTTGCCCCGCCGGTTGGCGCGCTAGTCGAAATGCCCGCGCGTCTCGCGCGCGATGAAATCCGCGAACAGCCGCACCTTGGGATCCTGCAAACGGCGATGCGGGGTCAGCACGCCGAATTGCGCCGGCAGGGGGCGGGATTCGGGCAGGACCTCGATCAGGCGCCCCGCCGCCAGGTGTTCGGCCACCTCATAATGCGGACGGTTGGCGATGCCTCGGCTTTTCAGTGCCCAATCGGTCAGCACATCGCCGTCATCAGCGTCAAAACGGCCGTTGACCAGCAGTTTCATCGGCCCCTCGGCGGTTTGCAGCACCCAGTAATATTCCGGGCTGCGCGGATAGCGCAGCAACAGGCAGTTATGCCCGACCAGGTCCTCGGGGCGCTGGGGCGTGCCGCTGCGCGCCAGATAATCCTCCGTCGCCACCAGCACCCGCCGGCATTCCGCGATACGGCGCCATTTCAGCGCCGAATCCTGTGGCTCGCCCAGGAAGAAGGCCAGGTCGATCCCGTCCGCGATGATGTCCACATTCCGGTCCGAAAGGCGCAGGCGGATCTCGACCCCCGGATATTCATCGCAGAAACGCGGCACCAGGGGCGCGATCAGCCGCCGTCCCAGGCCCAGCGGCGCGGTCACCCGCAAGGCGCCGTGCGGCATGCCCGAAAAACCCGAGACGACGGCCTCGGCCTCGTCCAATGTCTCGATCACCCGGCGCGCGCTGTCATAGAAGGCACGGCCCACCTCGGTCGGAACCAGCTTGCGAGTCGTGCGGTTCAGCAGCCGCACACCGAAGCGCGTCTCAAGATCCTTGATGCGATTTGAGGCAACTGCCGGAGACATACGCAGATCCCGCCCTCCGGCGGTAATAGACCCCAACTCGACCACGCGCACGAAAACACGCAGACTTTCAAGATATGGCACGGCGCTTACCCGCCTCTTTCAAGGAATGGCTGAAAGTCTTATGCTCAAACAATCATTTCGCAAAGGGCAAAACGCATCTAGGCTTTTTCCCATCCCAGCGACCAGCGAGGACCAATGAGCGGCGAACTGCGTTTTCTTCTGAACGACACCGAAATCCGCCTGACCGAGGCCGGCGCGCGCGACACGCTTCTGGATTTCCTGCGCCTGAACCGCCGCCTGACCGGCACCAAGGAAGGCTGCGCCGAGGGCGATTGCGGCGCCTGCACGGTGCTGGTCGGCCGGCTGCATCACGGCGCCATGCATTACGAGCCGATCAACGCCTGCATCCGGTTCCTGGCCTCGTGCCACGGCTGCCATGTCGTGACCATCGAACATCTGCGCGGCCGCGACGGCGGGCTGCATCCGGTCCAGGCCGCGATGGTGGAACATCACGGCAGCCAATGCGGTTTCTGCACGCCGGGCTTCGTCATGGCGCTTTACGGGCTTTGGATGCAAAATCCGCGTCCCGACATGCTGGCGATCGAGACCGCGCTGCAAGGCAATCTGTGCCGCTGCACCGGCTATGAGCCGATCGTGACGGCGGCCTTCGCGGCCTCGCAGGCGGGCGGGCAGAACTTCGACGCCCTGACGGTCGAACGGGATCGCGTGACGGCGGCGCTGCAAGCCATCCCGCGCGAGCGGGTCGAGCTCGCCCGCGGCCCGGATCGCGCCATCCTGCCGCGCGACGCCGCCGATCTGGCCCAGGTGCTGGCCGAAAACCCCAAGGCCACCATCGTCGCCGGCGCGACCGATGTGGGCCTTTGGGTGACGAAATTCCTGCGCGACATCTCTCCGGCCGTGTTCATCGGCCATCTGGCGGATCTCAAGCAGATCCAGATCACGCCGGGCCATATCACCATCGGCGCCGGCGTGACCTATTCCGAATTCGAGCCTTTCGTGCTGGCCCATTTCCCCGAGGCGCTGGATTACTGGCGCCGCATCGGCGGCTGGCAGGTCAGGAATGCCGGCACCATCGGCGGCAATGTGGCCAACGGCTCTCCCATCGGGGAAACGCCGCCGCTGCTGATCGCACTGGGGGCCTCGATGCGCCTGCGCGGCGCCGGAGGCACGCGCGACATCGCGGTCGAGGATTACTTCATCGCCTATGGCAAGCAGGACCGCCGCCCCGGCGAATTCGTCGAAAGCATCACCGTGCCGCTGAAGGGCGACGCGCGCATCGCCGCCTACAAGGTCAGCAAGCGCCACCATGCCGACATCACCGCCTCGGCCGCCGCCTTCCGGGTGGAAACCGACGGCACCACGATCACCTGCGCCCGCGTGGCCTTCGGCGGCATGGCCGCGACTCCCAGGCGCGCCACCCAGGCCGAAGCCGCGCTGAAAGGCCAGCCCTTCACCGCCGAGACCTTCGAGGCCGCCGCCCGCGCCGTCGCGAACGACTTCCAGCCGCTCAGCGACTGGCGGGCCAGCGCCGAATACCGCCAAACCCTTGCCGCCAATTTCTTCCGCCGCTTCTGGCTTGAACAGTCCGGCGCCGAGCATCGCCTTCGGAGGGCCGAATGAAACAGGACGTTTTCGTCAAGGGCGCCGCCCATACGTCGATCATCCACGATTCGGCGGTCAAGCATGTGACCGGCCAGGCGGATTACACCGACGACCTGATGGAGCCTGTGGGCACGCTGCACGGCTATCTGGGCCTGTCCTCGGTCGCGCATGGCCGGATCGTCTCGATGGACCTCTCCGAGGTGCGCAAGGCTGCGGGCGTGCATCTGGTCCTGACCGCCGAGGATATTCCGGGCGAGAACGACATCAGCCCAAGCGGCCTGCACGACGACCCGGTTTTCGCCACCCCGGTGGTGCGGTTCCTGGGCCAGCCGATCTTCGCCGTCATCGCCGAGACCCGCGACCAGGCCCGCCGCGCCTGCAAGCTGGCCCGCGTGGAATATGAGGAACTGCCCCATGCGCTGGACGCGATCGGCGCCCGCGACGCCGGCATGGGCTATGTCACCAAGCCGCTGAAGCTCAAGCGCGGCGACATGGCCGGGATGGACCGCGCGCCCCTGCGCACGACCGGCCGCCTGACCGTCGGCGGGCAAGAGCATTTCTACCTGGAAAGCCAGATCGCCTTCGCCATTCCCGGCGAGGATGACGAGGTGATCGTGAACACCTCGACCCAGCACCCAAGCGAGGTCCAGCACATGGTCGCGCATGTGCTGGACGTGCCCTCGAACGCGGTGGTGGTGCAGGTGCGGCGCATGGGCGGCGGCTTCGGCGGCAAGGAATCGCAGATGAACGTCTTCTGCGTCACCGCCGCGCTGGCCGCCAAGAAGCTGAACCGCGCGGTCAAGATCCGCCCCGACCGCGACGACGATTTCCAGATCACCGGCAAGCGGCATGATTTCGTCATCGACTATGCCGTGGGCTATGACGAAACCGGCAGGATCCACGCCGTGGACGCCGATTTCTATGCCCGCTGCGGTTTTTCGGCGGATCTCTCGGGTCCGGTGACGGACCGGGCGCTGTTTCACGCCGATAACGCCTATTACTATCCGGCGGTGGAACTGCGCAGCCATCCGATGCGCACCAACACCTGTTCGAACACGGCGTTCCGGGGCTTCGGCGGCCCGCAGGGCGTGATCATGGCCGAGCGCGTGGTCGAGGATATCGCCTATGCGCTCGGCCGCGACCCGCTGGAAATCCGCAAGCTGAACCTCTATGAAAACGGCCAGTTGACCCCCTATCATCAGGAGGTCGAGGATCAGATCCTGCCGCGCATCTTCGAGGAACTGGAGGCGTCCGCCGACTACCATGCCCGCCGCCGCGCCGTGCTGGAATTCAATGCCCGCGGCGGCGCCATCCGCAAGGGCATCGCCATCACTCCGGTCAAGTTCGGCATCAGCTTCACCGCGACCTGGTATAATCAGGCCGGCGCGCTGGTCCATATCTACTCCGACGGCTCGATCCACCTGAACCATGGCGGGACCGAGATGGGCCAGGGCCTGAACACCAAGGTCGCCCAGGTCGTGGCCGAGGCTCTGGGCGTCGATATCGACCGCATCAGGATCACCAAGACCACGACGGAAAAGGTGCCCAATACCTCGGCCACGGCGGCAAGCTCGGGCACCGACCTGAACGGCATGGCCGCGCTCGATGCCTGCGAACAGTTGCTGGCCCGGCTGAAAGCCTTCGCCGCCGAAGGCCGGGGCGTCGATCCCGATCTCGTCACCATCGGCGAGACGGTGCGGATCGCGGATGACGAGATCCCCTTCGCCGACTTCATCAAATCGGCCTATATGGCCCGTATCCAGCTTTCGGCGGCGGGCTTTTACAAGACGCCAAAGATCCACTGGAACCGCGATACCGGGCAGGGCCGGCCGTTCTATTACTACGCCTATGGCGCCGCCTGCGCCGAGGTCTCGGTCGACACCCTGACCGGCGAATATGTGGTCGAGCGCGCCGATGTGATCCATGACGTGGGCCGCAGCCTGAACCCGGCGCTGGACAAAGGCCAGGTCGAGGGCGCCTTCATCCAGGGCATGGGCTGGCTGACGACCGAGGAGTTGTGGTGGGACCAGAAGGGGCGGCTGCGCACTCATGCGCCCTCGACCTACAAGATCCCGCTGGCCTCGGACCGACCCAAGATCTTCAATGTCAGGCTGGCCGACTGGTCGGTGAACCGCGAAAGCACGATCAAGCGGTCCAAGGCCGTGGGCGAGCCGCCCTTCATGCTGGGAATCTCGGTCTTCCAGGCGCTGAACATGGCGGTGGCCAGCTTCAACGGCTACCGCGAAAATCCCCGCATCGACGCCCCGGCGACGCCCGAGCGCGTGCTGATGGCGATCGAGAAACTGCGATGATCCGGGTGCGGATCACCCGTGCGCGGGGATCGACCCCGCGCGAGGCCGGGGCCGCGATGATCGTGACCCAGCAGACCGTCCAGGGCACCATCGGCGGCGGACAACTGGAATACATGGCCATCGACCGCGCCCGCCAGATGCTCGCGCGCGATGAGGCCGGCGCCACCATGGACGTGCCGCTGGGCCCCGAGATCGGCCAGTGCTGCGGCGGCCGGGTCGAGCTTGCGCTGACCCGCATCGACGAAGCCCCCGCCGCGCCCGAACACCCCCAGGTGCTGATCTTCGGCGCGGGCCATGTCGGCCGCGCGCTGTCCCGCGCGCTGGCGCTGCTGCCGCTGCGCCCGATCCTGATCGACCAGCGCGCCAGCGAACTCGCCCAAGCCACGGGCGAAACCCGCCTCACCCCCCTGCCCGAGGCCGAGATCCGCGCCGCGCCCGCCGGCACCAGCTTCGTCATCCTGACCCATGACCATGCCCTCGACTTCCTCCTGGCGGCCGAGGCGCTGCGCCGCTTGGACGCCCCCTATATCGGCATGATCGGCAGCGGGACCAAGCTCGCGCAGTTCCGCCGCTTCGCCCGCGCCCAGGGGCTCGACACCGGTCGCCTGACCTGCCCCATCGGCGCCGGCTACAGCCACGACAAGCGCCCCGAGATCATCGCCGCCTTCACCGCCGCCGAACTCATCGGCCGCCTGACATCCACCGCTTCTTTGCTTCACAAATACCCATGCGACAGTTGATCCGGGGGCGCACGCTCTCCTTTCACGCCGACCCGGTGGAAACCGAAAACCCCTTCACCTATCATCAGGACGGCGCGATCCTCACCGACAACGGGCGTATCGCCACCGTCGGCGATTACGTGGACCTGCGCGACCCGGCGCTACCGGAGATCGACCACCGCCCGCATCTGATCCTGCCGGGCTTCATCGACACACATATCCATTTCCCGCAGGTGCAGGTGGTGGCCAGCTGGGGGGCGCAGCTTCTGGACTGGCTCAACACCTATACCTTCCCCGAGGAATCGCGCTTTTCTCAACAGGGCCATGCCCCCCGGATGGCCGAGCATTTCCTGAACCTGCTGCTGTCGCATGGCACCACCACGGCCGTCGCCTTCTGCTCGGTGCATCCGCAATCCGCCGAGGCACTGTTCCACGCCGCCCATGCCCGCGACATGGCGATGATCGCGGGCAAGGTGATGATGGACCGCAACGCCCCCGAGGGCGTCCTGGACACGCCGCAACAGGGCTATGACGACAGCAAGGCACTGATCGCGAAATGGCACGGCAAGGGCCGGCAGCGTTACGCGATCAGCCCCCGCTTCGCCATCACCTCGACGCCCGAGCAGATGGAGATGACCGGCCAGCTTGCGCGCGAGCATCCCGATTGCCACATCCAGACGCATCTGTCCGAAAACCGCGGCGAGATCGCCTTTACCCTCAGCCTTTACCCCAAGGCGCGGGACTATCTCGACATCTACGAAACCTACGGCCTTCTGGGCGACAGGATCCTGCTGGGCCATTCGATCCACCTGGAGGAGCGCGAGATCGCGCGCATGGCCGAAACGAACAGCCATCCGGTGTTCTGCCCGACCTCGAACCTGTTCCTGGGCTCGGGCCTGTTCGACGAAGCCGGCCTCAGGGCGCGCGGCATCAGTTCCGGCATCGCCACCGACATCGGCGGCGGCACCAGCTATTCCATGCTGCAAACCCTGAACGAGGGTTACAAGATCCTGCAATTGCGCGGCCAGAAGCTGCATCCCTATGCCGCCTTCCACTGGGCCACGCGCGGCAATGCCAAAGTGCTGGGCATGGAGGACGAAATCGGCACCCTCGCCCCCGGCTCGGCGGCGGATCTGGTGGTGCTCGACAGCCGCGCGACCCCGGCCATGGCGCTGCGCATGGACCGCGCGACGACCCTGGCCGAGGAACTCTTCGTCCTGCAAATCATGGGAGATGATCGCAGCGTGGCCCAGACTTATGTGGCCGGCCGGCCGATGCTGCCGGGCTGATCCCGTCACGCGCCGACACGGTTCGCCGAAACGCGCACCCGCACCCGCGAATTCATCCACCGCAATCGGACGCCGGCACCGCGAACGCCCCTCTTTTACAAAGCGATGACGCGCTGGTTGTCAGGCTCATCCCAAAGCGGAAGCCACCGTATCGAACCTCTCGGCAGACATTCCCCAAACAGGAAAACCCCCGCATTCGCGGGGCTGTTCCTATTCCTGCCAATCCTCATCCTCGCCATCGTCTTGATGGCGCCAATCCTGAAGGCGCGAGGCCAGCGTGATCCCCAGCGCGAAAGCACCCAGAACCGGCGCGAGGCTGCGCAGGTTCGAAGGCCGCTCGCCGCCCGGCCGGGCCGCGAAGCCAAGCCGCTGTGCGGCCTCGTCGCCCATCCTGCGCGCGGCGCCATAGACCCGCGCCTCGGCACCATCGGCCAAGCGGCTGGCGCGGTAATTGACATCGTCGGCCATCGAATGGGCCTTCTGCTCGGCCCGGTCCAGAAGCTGGCTCGCACGGTCCGCGGCCTTGCCGATGGTCACCTCGACCTTGTCCGACGCCTTGGCCATCGCGGCATCGGCCATCAGATGCAATTGCTCCTGCACCTCGGACTTCAACTCATCCGTGCTGGGCACGGGATGCTTTTCGCGGCCCGCCACTGCCAGGCAGATCAGGCCGATCAGCAGCAGCGCGCCGCCGATCGCCAATGAGGCCCAAAGCGGCCCCCAATGCAGGTTATGCGCCAGAAAGACCCAGACCGCCGCCAGCAGAAATCCTGCCGCCAAGGCGAACAGGACCCCCGCCCCGGCCATCAGCCCCGCCCGGCGCAGCTTGTCCGTCAGGGCAAGCTGCATATTGCGGGTATAGGCAAACATGCAGGCCCTCAGCGACGCGAGATGATCAGGCCAAGCAGGAATCCAACCCCCGCCGCGATACCAAGCGCCTGGGCGGGATTGCGCCGCACCATGCTGGACACATCGTCATAGTAATCCTCGGCATAAGAGGCGACCTCGCCCGCGCGGCGCTCACCCTCGCGGTAAAGGCGACGCGCTTCCTTGCGGGCCTGTTCGGCATAGTCCTGGCCACGATTACGGGCCTCATCGACATATTCCGAGCCGCGCTTGCGCACGTTCTCGACAAATTCAGCGCCTTTTCCGCGCATGTCGTGCAGCACGTCGGCGCTGCGGCTTTTCGCATCTTCATAGGCATCGCTTGCTTCATCGGCAGCGCGGCGGGCGCGGTCGCGCACATCGTCGGCGGCTTTCTGTGCCTCGCGCTTGACCGCATTCGCAGCGTCGCGGGCGTCGGATTTCAGATCCTCGGTGCTGTCCTGAGCCATGATGACTATCCTTTCAAGATATCGTCTTGTCACTTTCAGAACGGCTGATGGCGGGGTTCGTTCCCCGCAAAACCAAAAATCATCCGCCTGAGCGATTGGATCTGGAATAAAGCATTCGGAAGGATGGTACCGCCTCCCCGGCTCGAACGGGGGACCTCTAGATCCACAATCTAGCGCTCTAACCGGCTGAGCTAAGGCGGCACTGGCGGCGGTTTAACTCCGGCGATGGCGGGTTGCAACCCCCGTCTTGCCGGAAATTTTCAGGCAAGCTAATCAGGCTTCAGGCAAAGAACGCAAGGACCCCAAGGCATGGGCATCAACAGCGAAAGCGACATCGCGGCGAATATCCAGATCGGCCCGACCGACCAGGGCATGGTCCGCATCTATATCGAGGCCGAGGGCGTGGATCTGCCCCTGGACTTCGATCCCGACGAAGCCGAGGAGATCGCCGAGGAATTGCTTGCGGCGGCCGAAGCCGCGCGCGGCGCCGGGCCGCGACCGGGCAAAAAGCCTAAGCCTCGGGGCTGATGCCCAGGGGATCGCTGAGCGCCAGCAGGCGCGCCGACGAGACGCGCGCGATATCGCGCAAAAGCCGGTTGCGCCGCGCACTGGCCAGCCGCGTCTCGGGCGCCATGCGCTGGATTTCGGCACCAAAGCTGTCGGCGCGGATCAGGCCGGATTCGCGGGGCAGCAGATGATCGGGAAAATCCAGGTCCACCGCCCAGAAGAAGCGGTCGCAGAATTCCAGATAACCCTGCCATTTCGCGTCCGAAACGAAATCCGCCCGGCAGCTTTTGCATTCCACGACCCAAACCTCACCCTTGGGCGAGATCGAGATCACGTCCACCCGCAGCCCGCTGCTGGGCATGAATTCCACAAGCGCGGCATGGCCCATCGCATGCAGCATCCGGGCGACCCCGCGCGCCAGGCGCTGGCCCGCACGAGGTGGAAGCGGATCGGTCGGGCAGGAAAGGGCGCTCATGGCCGAAACATGAACCAAAGAAGAACATCCTGCAAGCCCCTTCCCTTTCACCTCCCCTTGCGCGGCGCGGGGCCTGCGCCTATGTCTGGTCTTGGCGGGTTTCTGCTCTTCTCGTGTGCGGCCTTTTTTTCCACTGGCCTATAATTTCACCGAGGGGGCTGGCTCTGTCGGGGCCCTGGTCCCGTTATCCGGTTCCCACCTGGACATCCAGGCTTTCGGGGAAACCTGCGCTGCAACGGTCGCTGCGGTTCCCGCCACCTTTCCTCCCTGCCCCTCGCTCATGGAAAAGGGCGGCCCGAAGGCCGCCCTAAAGGTCTTGAAAAAAGTCGACCTTAGAAGCCGTAGACCAGCGACACGCCCAGCGTGTTGTCGGTGCGGATGTCGCGGTCCGAGACGTATTCGGTCTTGTAGGACACGCGGGTCGCGAAGGCGTCCGACATCTTGAAGTTCAGACCCAGTTCGTTCGTGATCGTGTCGTTCACGTCCGAGGTCAGGTAGTCGGTGTCATTGGTGACGAAGAAGTTTTCGTTGATGCGGTGATAGAACCGCGACGACACCAGATAGCCCACGTCGGTGTTGCTGTCATATTCCAGCTCCTCGGCGTCCGCATCAATCACGTCCACCGATTTGGTATAGCGAATACCGACGGCGGCTTGCACGCGCCATGCGGTGGCGTCGGTGTTGATGACGCGGTAGCCCGGACCGAAGCCCAGATAGGCATCACGCTTGGCGCGGCCGTCCAACGAGCTGAAGTCTTCGCCGCTGGACAGGCTGATCGGATCGCCCGCCAGCGCGTCGGTGGCCAGGCGGCCCAGACCGAAGGCATAGAAGCGGTCGTTGATGTTATACATGCCTTCGTAGATCACATAGGTCTTCTCGGTATCCTTGTTGCCGGCGTTGTTGTCGCCATATTCCAACAGGATGCCGACCGACTGCGAGAATTGGCCCTGGTTGTGGGACAGACGGCCCGACAGGCTGAAGTCCTGGTTTTCGCTATTGCCGGTCGAGCCGGCATAGGACAGCGCGACCGAGCCGAAGGTGCCTTGGCGCTGGTCGGGGTTGCCGAAGCGATGGGCGTCTTCCGAGCGGGCGAAATCGTCGCGCACGTCGCGCTCGATATCTTTCATGTCCTCGTTGACTTGACTGATGCCGACGGCATTGGCACCCGCCGAGGTTTCCGATTGCGCAAAGGCGGGAACCGCGAAGGAAGCGGCCAGAGCGGTGGCACCTGCGAGATAGGCTAGCGTTTTCATCAAATTCAGTCCTTTTTCTTGAACCTTACGCCATGTCCGCAGCCCCAGGAAACTGTGGTTGCGAGCATTTCTGCTGGGCTAGAATTATCCCTGTCCGGCGCGGTCATAAAGAGCGGTGGCGAATTACCGCCTTGTCTCAAAAACGTGAACCCCCTGTGACAGATTTGCATCGGCGGAAAAGTGACCATATAAAATCGTGATGAAACCTGTGGGTTGAAAAGCTAGTTCGCAAAATTTATCCGGCAAAATCAGGCTTCAGTATATCTGCCCATGGATCACGAAACATGTGTGCAGCGAAACGAACGTCGGCCGGCCAAGATTTGCCTTAAAAATAGGCGGCCTTGATCCATCCTTGCAATGCGCCGGTTGTGGCACGAAACCCACAACGTTTCTCAAAACCCCGTGGCATCCATGGAACCCTATCACTGCCTTGCGCGTTCCATACAGGTTTTTCTGGCCCTTTTCCGGCCCCCATGCGGTGCGGTCGCTCGCGCGTCATGGCGGGTCGGCGCGCCAAGCGCAAAAACGGCCTAAACCCAACCCCCACCTATGAAAAACGCCGCCAGATTCTGGCGGCGCTGGCCTTCGAGGCTGGCATTCGAAGGGGGCAGGTCAGGAATCAGAACTGGTCCGGCCGGCTTTCGCGTGCGATGTGATCCAGCACCGCGTTGACGAATTTCGACTCGCGGCCTTCGGGAAAGAAGGCGTCGGCGATGCTGACATATTCGCTGATCACCACCCGCACGGGCGCCTTTGCGACGACGAATTCCGCTCCGGCCGCGCGGAAAAGCGCGCGCAGCACCGGATCGATCCGCTCGATCGGCCATTTCGCGACCAGTGCGCGGTCGGTCATCTGGTCGATGCGGGATTGCCAGTTGACGGCTTCGTCCACGATGCGCGCGAAAAGCTTTTCGTCGGCCTCGGACGAAACGATGTCCTCATCCTCGTCCAGCCGCCCGATCCGCCATTGCCGGAACTCGCGCAGGACGCGGTCGGCGGATTGGCCCATGGCCTCCATCTGGAACAATGCCTGGACGGCATAGACCCGCGCGGCCGAGGTCCGCGCCTGGCGTTCCGCCCTTTCCTCCGGGCTAAGCCGGTTACCACCCTGCCCGCTCATGCGCCCCGTTGTCCTTCCAATTCGCCCGCCAGCCGGATCACGTCGGGATTGCCCGAGGCGCGCCCCACGGGGCGCGTTTCCCAGCGCCGCTTAAGGGCGACCAGATGCAGCGCCGCCGCCGCCGCGCCGCCGCCCTTGTTCTGGCCTTCGGCCTCGGCGCGGATCTCGGCCTGGGCATAGTTCTCGACCGTCAGGATACCGTTGCCGATGCAATGGCCTTGCAGTCCCAGAAGGGTGATCGCGCGGGAACTGTCGTTGCAGACCGTATCGTAATGCGTCGTTTCGCCCCGGATCACGCAGCCAAGCGCCACGTAGCCGTCGTAAAGGCCGCGCGAGGCGGCAAGTGCGATGGCCGTCGGGATCTCCAGCGCGCCCGGCACCTCGACCAGATCGGCGGTGGCACCCGCGTCAAGGGCGGTCCGGCGCGCGCCCGCGATCAGCGCATCGGCAATCTGGCGGTAATAGGGCGCGACCACGATCAGCAGGCGCGCGCCCTCGATCCTGGGCAGCGGTAGCTGGTGATGTTCGATGCTGGCAGCCATGGCTTACTCTTTGGGAATCGGACGCGTGGAATGGATCGAAAGCCCGTAGGCGTCAAGCCCGACGACCTTGACCGGCGCCGAATTCGTCAAAAGCACCAACTCGGACAGGCCCAGCGAGGACAGGATCTGCGCCCCCAGCCCGTAATGCCGCAGGATATGGGGCGAGGCTTCGCCTTGTTCGGGCAGTTGGTTCGATGTGTCGCGGAACAGGACCACGACGCCCCTGCCCTCATCCCCGATGGCACGCATGGCGGCGCCCAGATCGCCCGCATCCTCGCGCCCGATGCCCAGAACGTCGTGAAGCGGGTCCAGCGCGTGCATCCGCACCAGCGTCGGCTGGTCCGGGACAAGCTCGCCCTTGGTCAGCACGATATGCTCGGCGCCCGAGGTTTCGTCGGCAAAGATCCGCATCGTCCAATCGCCGCCATGGACGGAATGGACGATGCGCTGGCTGCGCTCGACGATCAGGTTGTCGTGGCGGCGGCGATACGAGATCAGGTCGCTGATCGTCCCGATCCTGAGGCCGTGCTTTTGCGCGAAGGCCACCAGGTCCGGCAGCCGCGCCATGGTGCCGTCCTCGTTCATGATCTCGCAGATGACGCCCGCCGGCGTCAGCCCGGCCAGGCGCGAGATGTCCACCGCGGCCTCGGTATGGCCGGCGCGGACCAGGACGCCGCCTTCGCGCGCGCGCAACGGAAAGACATGGCCCGGCGTCGCGATGTCGGGGGCGCCCTTGGTCGGGTCGATGGCGACCGCGATGGTCAGCGCCCGGTCCTGCGCCGAGATGCCGGTCGTCACGCCTTCGCGCGCCTCGATGGACATGGTGAAGGCGGTCTCGTGGCGGCTGGAGTTCTTGGAGCTCATCAGCGGCAGGCCAAGCGCGTCGATGCGCGCCCCGGTCATCGACAGGCAGATCAGCCCGCGCCCATGCATCGCCATGAAGTTCACCGCCTCGGGCGTGGCCATCTGGGCGGGAATGACCAGATCGCCTTCGTTCTCGCGATCCTCGTGATCGACCAGGATGAACATGCGGCCATTGCGGGCTTCGTTGATGATCTCCTCGGTCTTCGAGATTACATCCGACCAGTCGCGCTCGACCGGACCCGGTTTTTCATATTGCATCCGCAACTCCTGCAAAGAAGGTCCGCCCGGCCATGAAACCCGCCAGGCCGCCCGCCGTCATCATCTCGCGTTCATGCGCCGTCTCGCCGATCATCAGCACCGCGTCGCCGGGCAGGCCCTGGGCGCGCAGCCAAGCCTTCATCTCGTCGCGCATCGCTGACCAGCTACTGCCGAAAGGGGCCAGGTCGCGGGCCGAGACCGCGCGGATCTGCCGGCCCAGCACATCGGGGGACAGGCCCGGCGCGCAGCCCAGATGCGGCGCGGCCCGGATAGCGGCGATCCGCCGTGCCTCTGCCTCGGGGACGGGGGCGCCACGGCGAAACACTCCAAGCGCGTTCGACGAATAAAGAAAGGCCACCAGATCGCGCCCGGTCGTCGCCCGCACGCCGGCATAGGTCTTGTAATCCAGGCCCAGTTCCCTGGCGCGGCGGACCTGCATCCGCACGACCTCGATGGGCAGGCGCGCGCCCAGAAGCTCACGCCGCGCGACGGTCCAGGCATGGGTGCGAAAGCCGCAGACCGGGCCGGGGCCGCCGTTATGGCCGATCCCGGCCATCTAGATGCTCTCCGCCAGCCGCGCGACATAGCGCGCCAAAGTGTCGATTTCCAGGTTCACGCTGTCGCCGACCCGCGCACCGCCCCAGGTGGTGACGGCCTGGGTATGGGGGATCAGGTTGACGCCGAAGGTCTCGCCCGCGACCTCGTTCACGGTCAGCGACGTGCCGTTCAGCGCGACCGAGCCTTTCGGCGCGATGAAGCGCGCCAGATCCCTGGGCGCACGGAAGGTCAGGCGCGTGCTGCCGCCCTCGTCCCGCATGGCCTCGATCACCGCCACCCCGTCCACATGCCCCGAGACGATATGTCCGCCCAGTTCGTCGCCCACGCGCAGCGCGCGCTCAAGGTTCAGCCGCTTGCCCGCCGCCCAGTTCTTCACATTGGTCTTCGAGATCGTCTCGGAGGAAATATCGACATCGAACCAGTCCGCGCCCTTCTCGACCACGGTCAGACAAACGCCATCGCAGGCGATCGAGGCGCCCAGATCCACCGCCGGCATGTCGTAATGGCACGCGATCCGCGCCCGCATGTCGCCGCGCATCTCGATCTGGGCGACGGTTCCGATATCGGTGATGATCCCGGTGAACATTTGGGCTCCGATGCTATGATCCAGCCCGAGACCTAGAGCTTTGGCGCGCATTCTTCAAGCAAGGCAGGAATCCGTTTACCTTGCCCGTCAGAAAGTGGTGACAGAAATATAGCATTCATGCATCAGTTGTTTCGGAGCGGTTCTTCATAATTCGTTCCCGAATTGATCTTGAAGGGGTAATTTGCGATGGACTTGGTTCTAGCCTGCCCATAAGGAAATCGACTTGAACGCGCTGACCTCCACATCTCTTGCGGTTCTGCCCGCGGAAATCGCGGCGCGCCCAGCGGAAAGCAGGGTTTTCCTGATGTTGCAGGGACCGCATGGGCCGTTTTTCGATCGTGTGGCGGGCCAGTTGCGCCATACGGGGGCAACGGTCTGGCGCGTGGGGTTCAATGCGGGGGACGAATTTTTCTGGAAAGATTCGGCTCACTTCCTGCGCCATACCGGCACGCCCGAGGAATGGCCCAGCCATCTTGAGCGTATTATCGCCGAAAAAGGCGTCACCGACATCGTTCTTTACGGCGATGTTCGGCCGATCCATGTCGCCGCGCGCGAGGCGACCTTGCGCCACGGCCTGGTGCTTCACGTCTTCGAAGAGGGTTATCTGCGCCCCTTCTGGATCAGCTATGAGCGGGGCGGCTCGAACGGCAACTCCGCGCTGATCGGCATTCCGCTGCGCGAGATGCGCAATGCCCTGCGCGGGCGCAGCGGCGAGCATCTGACGCGCCCTCCGGCCCATTGGGGCGACATGCGCCAGCACAAGTTCTATGGCGCCCTTTATCATTTCTTCGTCCTGATCGCGAATGGCCGCTACAAGGGCTACCGCACCCATCGCCAGATCGGCGTGTTCCAGGAATTCAGGCTGAACCTGCGGCGGCTGCTGATGACCCCGGTGGACATGGTGGCGCAATGGCGCGAGGTGACGGCGGTCCGGCGCGGCGGCTTTCCCTATGTGCTGGTGCCGATGCAGCTTGAGCATGACTCGAACTTCGTCGCGCATTCCCCCTACGCCACCATGGCCGAATTCACCAGGGAAGTGCTGACCGAATTCGCCCGTTCGGCGCCGCGTCACCATCGTCTGGTCTTCAAGGCCCACCCGCTGGAAGATGGGCGCGGCGGCATCCGGCAGGCGATCCGGGACCAGGCCGCCCGGCTGGGGCTGGGGCAGCGCGTGCACTTCGTGCGCGGCGGCAAGCTCGCGCAGCTTCTGAACCAGGCCCGCGCGGTGGTGACGGTGAACTCGACCTCGGCCCAGCAGGCGCTCTGGCGTGGCCTGCCGGTCAAGTCGATGGGCCGGGCGGTCTATGACAAGCCCGGCATCGTCTCGGACCAGAGCCTGGCCGAGTTCCTCGCCGAACCGGCGCCGCCCAACACCTGGGCCTATCGCCGCTATCGTGACTTTCTGCTGGAAAGCAGCCAGATCCCCGGCGGCTTCTATTCCAGACGCTCGCGTGCGCATGCGCTGCGCATCGTGGTCGACATGATGCTGGCCCCCGAAGACCCTTACGAGGCTCTGCTGGCCGGACGTGGAAAATATCGGCAACAGATGGAAACCTATACGGAATGATACCTCGTCTGGTTATGGCTTTCCTAACGGCACTGAGCTAATATTTTCGGCAATAAAATCGACCGGGAACGCTTTCCAAGGCCGAAGTTTGAACGAGAGAGAGACAGGAGTAATGGTTTGACCGCAATAGTTTTTTCGCGTGCCCACAGTGGCTCCGCGGCCGGTCCTCGGCGCGGTTGGGCCATGCGCCTCGCTCAATTCGCGGCTGTCGGGGCGGTGATTCTCGTCTCGGCCTGCGGCATGCCCCGCTCGGGTCCGACCAGGGGAGAGATCATGAAGGGTTCGGTCGCCAATGGCGGCAGCACCAATATCGTCAATGTCGATGACCGTGTCATCCGCGCGGCGAATTTCAGCCCGACCTACGGCTTCGGCCGTGATTTCCAATCGGCCGGCACGGTCGGCGCCGATGAAATCCGCCCCGGCGACGTGCTGGGCCTGTCCATCTGGGAAAACGTCGATGACGGGCTGCTGGCCTCGATGGGATCCAGTTCGACCAGCCTCCAACAGCTTCAGGTGGACAGCCAGGGCTATATCTTCGTGCCCTATGCCGGCCGGGTGCGCGCCTCGGGCAACAGCCCCGACGAGCTGCGGCGCATCATCACCCAGAAGCTGGAAAGCCAGACCCCCGATCCGCAGGTGATGGTCACCCGCATCGCCGGCGACGGCGCCACCGTTTCGGTCATGGGCAAGGTGAACTCGCAAGGCGTCTTCCCGATCGAACGGCCGACCCGCACGCTTTCGGCCATGCTCTCCAAGGCCGGCGGCGTCTCGATCGAGCCTGAGATCGCGGTCGTCACCGTCAAGCGCGGCAATGCCAGCGGCAAGGTCTGGCTGCGCGACCTTTATCGCAGTTCGCGCAACGACATCGCGCTGCGTCCGGGCGATATTGTCCTGGTCGAAGAGGATCAGCGCAGCTTCACCGCCCTGGGCGCCCTGGGCGGCCAGACGAAGGTTCCGCTGGGCAATGAGGAGATCAATGCGATCGAGGCTGTCGCCATGGTCGGCGGCCTGGCGACCATGCTGGCCGATCCGAAAGGCGTCTTCATCCTGCGCAACGAGCCGGAATCGGTGGCGCGTTCGGTGCTGGGCCGCAACGACATCTATGGCAGCCAGCGCGTCGCCTATATCCTGGATCTGACGAAGCCCGACGGGATGTTCCTGGCCCGCGACTTCCTGATCCGCGATGGCGATACCGTCTATGTCACCGAGGCGCCTTCGGTTCAGTGGAGCAAGGCCCTGAACTCGATCCTGAACCCGATTACCGAGGTTCGTCGCACCGAATCCGCCTTCTGATCTGATGATGAGGGTGACCAAGGCCGCCGGGACTTCCCGGCGGCTTTTCGTTTTCAGCGGCGGCTTCCTGTCGCAGCCGCGCCTAAGGCGCATTCTTCAGCTTTCGGGCTGGCGCCCCGCGATCGGCCTGCCCGGCCCCGGCGACATGATCGGGATCTGGGGCGCAAGTCCGACCGCCTGGCGTGGCATGGCCATGGCGCGGCGGCGTGGTGCCGGGCTTTTACGGATCGAGGACGCTTTTCTGCGCTCGGTCCTGCCCGGCCGGGCCGGGGGGCCGATGGGCCGTCGCGGTCCCGTGGGGCTGATCCTGGATCCGGTGGGGCTGCATTTCCTGCCCGAAAGCCCCTCGCTTCTGGAAAACCTGATCCTGGACCCCGCGACCGAAAGCCTGCACGGTGCCGCGCGCGACGCCATGGCGCGGCTGATCGCGGCCGATCTGTCGAAATACAACGCGCATCTGCCCGATCAGCCGCCGCCGGGACGCGATTATGTGCTGGTGATCGACCAGACCCGCGGCGATGCATCGCTTCTGGGCGCGGGGCGGGCGGATTTCCTGGCGATGCTGCAAGCGGCCCGAGACGAAAATCCCGGCGCTCCCATCGTCATCCGCACCCATCCCGAGACCGCCGCCGGCCTGCGCCCCGGCCATTTCGCGGCCGGCGACCTGCGGGCGGGCGAGGCGTTCTGCGACGCTCCGATCTCGCCCTGGCGTCTGCTGCAAGGCGCAAGCCGGGTCTATGTCATGTCCTCGCAACTGGGATATGAGGCGATGCTGGCCGGTCATCGGCCGCGCATCTTCGGACGGCCCTTCTATGCGGGCTGGGGTCTCAGCGAGGATCGGCACCGCTTTCCCCGCCGCCGCCCTGCCGCCATCGAGACGCTTTTCGCCGCCAGCCATCTGCGCGCGCCGACCTGGTATGACCCTTGCGTCGACCGCCTGACCGATTTCGAGGGTGCGCTGCGCCAGATCGAGGCCGAGGCCCGCGCCTGGCGCCAGGACCATGCCGGGCATCTCGCCTATGGCATCCGGCTGTGGAAACGCCCCTTCATCTCGCGCGCCTTCGGGGCGGCCAAGCCGCTGCGCTTCACCGCGAAACCCGGTCCCGCCGTAACCCTGGCCTGGGCCAATCGCGCCGAAGACCTGCCCCAGGCCCTGCGGGTCGAGGATGGGTTCATCCGCTCGCGCGGGCTGGGCGCCGCGCTTGTCCCGCCCTTGTCGCTGGTCGCCGACGATCTGGGCATCTATTACGATCCCGGCCGCGAAAGCCGGTTCGAGCGGATCATGACCCAACCCCTGCCGCCGCAAGGCGCGCGGCGCGCCATGGCGCTGGCCCAGGCGCTGACCCGGCTGGGGGTGACGAAATACAACCTGGGCGGCGCGCTGCCCGACCTTCCGCCGGGACATCGCATCCTGGTCCCCGGCCAGGTCGAGGATGACGCCTCGATCCGCCTGGGCGCCGGGGACGAGCGGACGAACCTGGCGCTGCTGACCCGCGCGCGGCGGGAAAACCCGCGGGCGGTGATCATCTATAAGCCCCATCCCGATGTCGAGGCGGGGCTGCGTCCGGGCCAGATCCCCGCCGAACAGGCCGCCGGGCTGGCGGATGTGATTGCCCATCAGGCCAGCGCCGATGCCCTGATGGGCAAGGTGAACGAGGTCTGGACCATCACCTCGACACTGGGATTCGAGGCGCTGATGCGTGGCCTGCCGGTCACCACCCTTGGCGCGCCCTTTTATGCCGGCTGGGGGCTGACCCGCGATCTGGGACCGATCCCCGCGCGCCGCCGGCAGAGTGCGGATCTGGCGCGGCTGGTCCATGCGGCGCTGATCGAATATCCGCGCTATTTCCATCCCTCGACCGGCCTGCCCTGCCCGCCCGAGGCGGCGCTGGAATGGCTGGCGGACCCGGATTTCCGCAGCGGCGGCGTGCCCTTGCGGCTGCTGGCGAAAATCCAGGGGGCGATGTCGGGCCATGCCTGGCTGTGGCGGCGCTAGCCGCGCAGCCAGCGATGCATCAGATCGGGGCCGATGCGGCGGCTCTCGACCAGGTGAAAGCGGGGGGCGTCGGCCAGATGCACCAGCCCCATGGCGGCGGCGGCGGGGCGCCCGTCCCCGCCCAGCACCAGCCCGGCGGTATAGCCCACGACCTGATCGACCAGTCCCGCGCGCAGCAGGCCCGCCGCCAGGACGCCCCCGCCTTCGCAGAAAACCCGCGTCAGCCCACGCCGCCCCAACTCCGCCATCATCCGCTCGGGCGTGCCGCCGATCCGCCAAAGCGGCCCATGCATCGCATCCTCGGGCGGCAGATCCAAAGCCGGATCGGCCGAGACCACCACCCGCACCGGCTGGCGCGGCGCGCCGAAGCCGCGAACGTTCAGCGCCGGGCGGTCCGCCCGCGCGGTGCCACCGCCGACCATTACCGCATCATGGGACAGGCGCAGCGCATGGACATGGCGGCGCGCCTCGGGTCCGGTGATCCACTGGCTTTCCCCGCCGGCGGTGGCGATGCGGCCGTCGAAACTGGCGGCAAGCTTCAGCGTCAGCATCGGCCGGCCCTGGGTGATGCGGGTCAGGAAACCGCGCTGCAATTCGCGTGCCTCGGCCTCGCGCACATGTTCCGTGACCTCGATGCCGGCGGCGCGCAGCATGGCATGGCCGCGCCCCGAAACACGCGGATCTGGATCGGTCTGGGCGGTCACGACGCGGCGGATTCCGGCGGCGATCAGCGCCTCGGCGCAAGGCGGGGTCTTGCCGTGATGGGCGCAGGGTTCAAGCGTGACATAGGCGGTCGCGCCACGCGCGGCCTTGCCGGCCTGGGCCAGGGCGCGGACCTCGGCATGGGGACGGCCGCCGGGCTGGGTCCAGCCGCGCCCGACCACCCTGCCCGCCGCCAGGATCACGCAGCCCACCGCCGGGTTCGGCCAGGTATTGCCCAGGCCCCGCCGCGCCAGGCGCAGCGCATGGTCCATGTGCCGCGCGTCGTCCTGGTCGCCGCTCACTCTTCGACCAGGGGCCGCAGTTCCGAGACGAACTTGTCGAAATCGTCCGCCGCCTGGAAGTTCTTGTAGACGCTGGCGAAACGGACATAAGCCACGGTGTCGATCCGGGCCAGCGTCTCCATCACGATTTCGCCGATGACCTTCGAGGGGATGTCCGTATCGCCCATGCTTTCCAGCCGCCGCACGATGCCCGAGATCATCTGGTCGATGCGTTCGGGTTCGATCGGGCGTTTTTGCATGGCGATGCGGATCGAGCGTTCCAGCTTGCCACGGTCGAAATCCTCGCGCCGGCCGCTGGTCTTGACCACCACCAGATCGCGCAGTTGCACCCGCTCATAGGTGGTGAATCGGCCCCCGCAGGCCGGGCAGAAGCGGCGCCGCCGGATCGCCACGTTATCCTCGGCGGGACGCGAGTCCTTCACCTGAGTGTCCACATTTCCGCAGAACGGACAGCGCATCCCTTGTCCCCCATCAGGCTTTGACCGCAGGCAGTATAGGAGGGGCCAAACCTGTTGGGTAGCCCACAGATGCAGCCACCAGATCAAGCATGCCAGGACCTTGCCCCGTCCCCCCCCGCAGCGGCCGCGACTGGCGAAACACATGTGCCAGGCCCCGGAGATGCCCAAGGTGAAATGGCCCATGACCCCGGCCATTCCAAAACCGCTGGACATGATCCTTGCCGGAACCGCATGGTCGATCAAAAAGCAAGGCGGGCAAGCCCGCGCCTATACCGCCGAAAATGCGATCAGCGCGGCGGTCTCGCCCAATTGCTGCATCGCGCCCAGCACATCGCCCGTCTGCCCGCCCAGGCGGCGATGCGCGCGCCAGCCAAGCCACGCCTGCGCGATGCCGCAGCAGATCAGCGGGACAAGCCAAGTCTTCGCCGGGAAAGGCGACAGGGCGGCGGGCCAGATCATCAGCCCCGCTCCCAGGGAAAGCGCGGCAAGCGATGCGCCGCTTGCCGGTCGTCCCGCGTCATGCCCCAACCCGCTGGGCCGGGCCGGCCGCATCAGCCGCAGGGCCAGCGCCATGCCCGCCCGCGACAGCGCCGCCGCAGCGATCAGACCGGCCGCCGCGATCAGCGGGCCATTTTCCAGCATGCCCGCGACCGCGCAGACGCGCAGCCCCGTCACCAGAACCAGCGCCAGAACGCCATAGCTGCCGATGCGGGAATCGCGCATGATCTCAAGCGCGCGGACCCGGTTCGCGCCGCCGCAGCCATCGGCGTAATCGGCCAGCCCGTCCTCGTGCAGCGCGCCGGTCGCAAGCACCATGGCGCCCACCGCCAGCAACGCGGCGACCAGGGACGAAAGGCCCAAGGCCAAGGCCGCCGCCAGGACCAGCCCGGCAAGGCCGCCGACCGCCAGGCCCACCAGCGGAAAGGCCCAGACGGCCTCGGCCAGCGGCACCGGGCGCAGCCCCGGAACCGGCAGGCGTGTCAGCCACAGGAACGCCGTCAGCAGCCCGGCAAGTGCCTTAGCCAATCCCGGCCTCGGCAAAGGTCGCCATGCCGTCATGGCACTCCAGCGCCGCGCGCAGGATCATCAGCGCGACGGCCGCGCCCGAGCCTTCGCCCAGGCGCATGTCAAGCGTGACCACGGGCTCTTTCTTCATCACGGCGATCAGGCGGCGGTGGCCCGGCTCGGCGCTTTCATGGCCGATCAGGCAATGGTCCAGCGCGTTCGGATCATTCGCCAGAAGCACCCCCGCCGCTGCCGAGCAGATGAAGCCGTCCAGAATCACCGGAATCCCCAGTTCGCGCGCGCGGATCACGGCGCCGCAGATCGCCGCCTGCTCGCGCCCGCCATAGCTGCCCAGGATCGAGGCCGCCGTCGCCGCGCCCTTGTGCCGCTTCAACCCCGCATCGACGGCGCGAAGCTTGTTTTGCATGATCTCGTCGGTGGCGCCGGTGCCGGGGCCGACCCAATCCTCGGCCGTGCCGCCGAAGGTCGCCGCCGCCAGCGCCGCCGCGACGGTCGAATTGCCGATCCCCATCTCGCCCAGGATGATCACATCCGCCTTGGGGTCGACGGCGTTCTTGCCGGTCTGGATCGCCGCGACCAGTTCCGGCGTCTCCAGGGCCATGCCTTTGGTGAAATCGGCGGTGGGCTGTTCCAGCCCCAGGGCAAAGACCTGAAGATCGGCCCCCGCCGCGCGGCAAAGCTGGTTGATCGCCGCGCCGCCGTTCTGGAAGTTCTGGACCATCTGGGCCGTGACCTCGACCGGGAAGGGGTTCACGCCCTGCGCGGTGACACCGTGGTTGCCGGCAAAGATCAGGGCCTGGGCCTTCTCGATCCGGGGCCGCGCGCGTCCTTGCCAGCCGGCCATGAAGATCGCAAGTTCCTCCAGCCGGCCCAGGGATCCGGGTGGCTTCGTCAGTTCGGCCTGGCGGTTGCGGGCGGCGTCGGCGGCGGCTTGGTCAAACTGTTTCAAGGCATCTCTCTTTGTGGTTTCAGCCGAAGGGGCAGGCCGCTGACGGCCATCCAGACCTGATCCGAGGCCGCAGCGACCGCCTGGTTCATCAAGCCATGAAGATCGCGGAAGCGACGTGCAAGCGCATTTTCGGGCACGATGCCCAGGCCCAGCTCATTGGTGACCAGGATCACGGGCGAGACCTGGGCGGCCAGCGTGTCGACCAGCGCCCGCAACCGCGCCTCGGGATCGTCCCGCATGATGTTGGACAGCCACAGCGTCAGGCAATCGACCAGCCGCACCCCCTGTCCGTCCGTCCGCGCCAGCGCGCCGGTCAGATCCCGCGGCGCTTCATGGGTGATCCAGCCGCCGTCCCGGCGCTGGCGATGCGCCAGGACACGCTGCGCCATTTCAGCGTCCAGGGCTTCGGCCGTGGCGATGTAATGGCGCGGCGCGGGATTTCGGCAAGCCATTGTTTCGGCAAGCAGGGACTTACCGGAGCGGGCGCCGCCTGTCACCATGATGATGCGGGATGGCTGGATCATGGCGGGGTTTTGACACATGGCCAAGTGCCGGGAAAGCCCGAAATCATGCTTGCCGTCCGGCAGCCATCCGGCCAATTTCCGCCAATCCGCCCGCCCAGGCCGACGAGGCGCTTCGGCAGAGATATTATGAGAGGTGCGCCATGACGCGATTGTTCCTGACGACGGCCCTGACGCTGGGTCTTGCCCTGCCCGCCTTCGCCGTCCAGCCCGCCACGGACGAAAAGCTGGCCCAGGACCAAAGCTATACCTTCTGGCTGGCAGACGCGATCAGGACGCTCGATCCGCATAAAAGCAACGATGCCGAGGGAGCGGACGTTCTGCGCCAATTGTTCGAGGGGCTGATGAACGAGGATCCCAAGGGCGCGCCGGTGCCTGGGGTCGCGGCCTCATACGATCTGTCGGACGACAGGCTGACCTATACCTTCCATCTGCGCCCCGAGGCGAAATGGTCGAACGGCGATCCCGTCACCGCCGAGGATTTCGTCTATGGCTGGCGCCGCCTGGCAAATCCCGAGACGGCCTCGGAATACTCCTGGTTCATGGAATTGATGCACGTCGCCAATGCGGCGGATGTGATCAAGGGCGCCAAGAAGCCGGGGGAACTGGGCGTGAAGGCGCTGGACGCGCGGACGCTGGAAGTCAGGCTTTCCACCCCCACGCCCTATTTCGTGAAGATGCTGGGCCGTGCCCCGACCTTTCCGCTGCCCAGAAAGGTGGTCGAAGCCAAGGGCGATGCCTGGACCCAACCCGGAAATCTGATCGGCAATGGCGCCTATATGCTGAAAAGCCACGACCTCGGGGTGCGGATCACCATGGAGAAGAGCCCGAATTACTGGGACGCCGCCAATGTCGTGATGCAACGCATCCAGGGCCTGACCGTCAGCGATGCCGATGCCGCGCTGGCCCGCTTTCAGGCGGGCGATCTGGACCGCGCGCAGATCCCGACCGGAGAATATCCGCGCCTGGCGAAGGAATTCCCCGATCAGGCGATCTCGGTCCCCTATGCCTGCACCTATGCCTATATTTTCAACCTCTCGGACAAAGGCCCCGAGGCGTTGAAGGACGTGCGCGTGCGCAAGGCGCTTTCCTATGCGATGCAGCGCGAGACGGTGGTGAACCAGATCCTGCAAGGCGGCCAGAAACCTGCCTATAGCTGGACGCATTGGGCGATCGAAGGCTTCGGGATGCCCCAGATCGACTATGCGTCCTGGTCCCAGGCCGAGCGGCTTGAGAAAGCCAGGGCGCTGCTGGCCGAGGCAGGCTATGGTCCGGGCAAGCCGCTGAAGCTGACGCTGACCTATAACAGATCCGAGGATCACAGGAAGATCGCCGTCGCGGCGCAGCAGTTCTACAAGGCGCTTGGCGTGCAGATCACGCTGAACGATGTCGACTGGAAGGTGCATGCCGAGCGCCTGCGGAATCAGGACTTCCAGATGGCGCGCTATACCTGGTGCGCGGATTACAACGAAGCCTCGACCTTTCTGGATTATTTCCAGACCGACGGGCTGAATTACGGCAAATACTCCGATCCGGAATTCGACAGGCTGATGGCGGAATCCCGGACCTCGAAGGATCCGGGCGTCCAATACACCGCCGCCGAAAAGATCCTGGCCGGGGACATGCCCCTGATCCCGATCTATCACTATGCCAAGGTCGACATGATCAATCCCGCGATCAAGGGCCTGCCGACGGAAAACGTGATGAACGCCTGGTATGCCAAGAATATCTATCGCATCCAGGAATAGTTGAAGCGGAAGGCCCGGCGGTCAGGCCGCGCCCAGCAGGCGGGCCATCTCGGCGCGCAGTTCGGAAAGCTCGAAAGGCTTGGCGATGAAGCCGTCGGCACCCAGTTCCAGCCCCTTGCGACGCTCGACCGCCGAGCCGCGCGCGGTCATCATCAGCACGCGGATGTCGCGCAGGGCGGGATCGGCGCGCATCGCCTGGATGATCTCATAGCCCGACACATCGGGCAGCATGATGTCCAGAAGCACCAGATCGGGCCGGCGCGAGCGGATCCGTGCCAGCGCATCCGCGCCCGAGGCCAGCCGCTGATGGCTATGGCCGGCGCGCGCCAGCAGGAACTCCAGCGCGACGGCGATATTGTCCTCGTCCTCGACGATCAGGATATGGGCCATGCGTCCAACTTTGCCTTGGCGGAAAACGGCCCGCCCGGAAAGGGCGGACCGCGTGGTTTCTAGTGCGACGAGGCTTCGGACGCGCCGATCCCCGTTTCCGAGCGGACCTGCTGGGCCAGGTAGCCCGCGCGGTCGGTCCGCGCCCGCTGGCTGTTGTCCATCTTCGAGAACAGCCAGATCCCCAGGAAGGCCAGCGTCATCGAGAAGAGCGCCGGCGAGGTATAGGGGAAGGGCGCCGAGCCGACCGGGTTGCCCAGCGTCGCCTCCCAGACCGAGGGCGACAGCACCGTCAGAGCCACCGATGAGATCAGCCCCAGGAAGCCGCCGATCACCGCGCCGCGCGTGGTGCAGTCCTTCCACAGCACCGACATGAACAGCACCGGGAAGTTGGCCGAGGCGGCGACTGCGAATGCCAGCGACACCATGAAGGCGATGTTCTGGTTCTTGAAGGCGATGCCCAGCACCACGGCGATCACACCCAGCGCGATGGTCGTGATCCGCGAGACGCGCAGCTCGCTGCCCGGCGCGGGATTGCCGTTCTTGATCACCGTGGCATAAAGGTCGTGGCTGACCGCCGAGGCGCCCGACAGCGTCAGCCCGGCGACGACCGCCAGGATGGTCGCGAAGGCCACCGCCGACATGAAGCCCAGGAAGACGTTGCCGCCGACCGCATGGGCCAGATGCACGGCCGCCATGTTGCTGCCGCCGACCAGCTTGCCCTCGGCGTCCAGGAAATCGGGATTGGTCAGCACGAAGGTGATGGCGCCAAAGCCGATGATGAAGGTCAGAAGGTAGAAATAGCCGATCCAGCCAGTCGCCCACATCACCGATTTGCGCGCCTCCTTGGCGCTGGGAACGGTGAAGAAGCGCATCAGGATATGGGGCAGGCCGGCGGTGCCGAACATCAGCGCCATGCCGAAGCTGATGGCCGAGATCGGGTCCTTGATGAAGGTGCCCGGCCCCATGATCGACTGGCCGGCGACAGCCGCCTCTTCCGGGGTCTTGCCGGCGGCGGTGGCCAGACCGGCCTTGACCTTCACAGCGTCGGCGAACATCGCCTCGGGCGAAAAGCCGTAATGCCACATCACCATCAGCGCCATGAACGAGGCGCCGCCCAGCAGCAGGCATGCCTTGATGATCTGCACCCAGGTCGTTGCCGTCATGCCGCCGAACAGCACATAGATCATCATCAGCGCGCCGACGATCACCACGGCGATCCAATAGTCCAGGCCGAACAGAAGCTGGATCAGCGAGCCCGCGCCCACCATCTGCGCGATCAGGTAGAAGGCCACGACGACCAGCGTGCCCGAGGCGGCGAAAATGCGCACCGGCGCCTGGGCGAAGCGGAAGGCCGCCACGTCGGCAAAGGTGAACTTGCCCAGGTTGCGCAGGCGTTCCGCCATCAGGAAGGTCAGGATCGGCCAGCCGACCAGAAAGCCGATGGAATAGATCAACCCGTCATAGCCCGAGGTCATCACCGCCGCCGAGATGCCCAGGAACGAGGCGGCGGACATGTAGTCGCCCGCAATGGCCAGGCCGTTCTGGAAGCCGGTGATGCCGCCGCCGGCGGTGTAGAAATCGGCCGCCGACTTGGTCTTGGCCGCCGCCCATTTGGTGATGAACAGCGTCAGCACCACGAAGCCGCCGAACATCACGATGGCGGTCCAGTTGGTGGCCTGCTTGGCGCCGCCCTGAATCACGTCGGCGGCCGATGCCAGCCCCGGCGACAGGGCAAGCGCGCCAACGCCCGCCATGGTTCTGGTGATGCGGCTCATTTCAGCGCCTCCCGCTTGATCTTCTCGCTCAGCTCGTCGAATTCGCCGTTGGCCCGACGGACATAGAAGCCGGTGATCAGAATGGTGAAGATGATCACCCCGAAACCAAGCGGGATGCCCAACGTGATCGCGCCGTCGCCAAGCCGGGTGGCAAGGAATTCCTTGTCAAAGGCGATCAGCACCACATAGCCGTAATACACCACCAGCATAGCGATGGTCAGGATCCAGCCAAAGCGTGTCCTGCGCGATGTCAGAAGCTGATAATTGGGATCGGAAGCGATCCGGTCAGCCAGTGTCTTTTCCATTGTATCGTGTCCTCCACTGCCACGAACTGGGTAATTTCGACCAGACGGCATGCGGCGCGCGCGCCGTCCAAGCTGCTTTTTTCGGTGGAATCGCGGCGCGGTGGGCCATCTTCGGCCAAGCCGCCACCGCTCCGCGGGACGATCATCGCCCGCGGCCGTCACAAAGGCGGAACCCGGCGCCGCGCGGACGCCGGGACGGTATCAGTCCCGGTTCATCCGGTTTTCGATCAACTCCTCGACCACACTGGGATCGGCCAGCGTCGAGATGTCGCCCAATGCGCCGAAATCATTCTCGGCGACCTTGCGCAGGATGCGGCGCATGATCTTGCCCGAACGGGTCTTGGGTAGGCCCGGCGCCCATTGGATCAGGTCGGGCTTGGCGATGGGACCGATCTCGGTGCGGACCCATTTCTCCAGCTCGGCGCGCAGTTCGTCGCTGGGCTCGACATTCTTCATCAGCGTGACATAGGCATAGATGCCCTGCCCCTTCAGCGGATGCGGATAGCCGACCACGGCGGCCTCGGCGACCTTGGCATGGGCGACCAGGGCCGATTCCACCTCGGCCGTGCCCATGCGGTGGCCCGAGACGTTGATCACGTCATCGACCCGCCCGGTGATCCAGTAATAGCCGTCCTGGTCCCGCCGGCAGCCGTCCCCGGTGAAGTAATAGCCGGGATATTGCTGGAAATAAGTCTCCATGAAGCGTTCATGATCGCCCCAGACGGTGCGCATCTGTCCGGGCCAACTGTCGGCGATGCAAAGCACGCCCTCGACGCCGTTGCCCGCCAGCACCTCGCCGGTCTGCGGCTCAAGCACCTCGGGGCGCACGCCAAAGAAGGGCAGCGTGGCCGAGCCGGGCTTGGTCTCGATCGCGCCGGGAATCGAGGTGATCATATGCCCGCCGGTCTCGGTCTGCCAGAACGTGTCGACGATGGGACAACGGCCCTTGCCAACATGCCTGTCATACCAGATCCAGGCTTCCGGGTTGATCGGCTCGCCCACGGTGCCCAGCACGCGCAGGGTGGAAAGGTCGTGCTTCTCGACCCATTCCGGCCCCTGCCCCATCAGCGCGCGGATGGCGGTGGGGGCGGTGTAGAACTGCGTCACCTTGTGCCTGTCGCAAACCTCCCAGAAGCGGCCGGGATCGGGAAAGTTCGGCACGCCCTCGAACATCAGGGTGGTCGCGCCATTCGCCAGGGGGCCATAGACGATATAGCTGTGCCCGGTGACCCAGCCCACATCCGCCGTGCACCAGAACACGTCCCCATCCTTGTAGTCGAAGACATATTGATGCGTCATCGCGGCATAGACCAGATAGCCGCCGGTCGTGTGCACGACGCCCTTGGGCTTGCCCGTCGATCCCGAAGTGTAAAGGATGAACAGCGGATCCTCGGCCCCCATCGGGCGCGGCGGGCAATCGGGGCTGACATCCTCCATCAGCTTCAGCACGTCGATGTCGCGGCCGTCGATCCAGGTCGTCTGGTCGCCGGTATGCTTGACGACCAGGCAGCGCACCCGGTCCGAGCAATGCAGAAGCGCCGCGTCGGTGTTCGACTTCAGCGCCGTCCGCCGTCCGCCGCGCGGCGCGGTATCGGCGGTGATCACCAGCTTGGCGCCGCAATCGTTGATCCGATTGGCCAGTGCATCGGGCGAAAAGCCGGCGAAGACGATGGAATGCACCGCGCCGATCCGCGCGCAGGCCAGCATGGCATAGGCGGCTTCGGGGATCATCGGCATATAGATCACCACCCGGTCGCCGCGCGTGACGCCCTGGCTCAGCAGCACATTGGCAAAGCGGTTCACCTTGTCGGCCAACTGGGCATAGGTGATATGGCGCGCGGGGGTATCGGGGTCGTCCGCCTCCCAGATGATCGCGGTCTGGTTCGCGCGCTCGGGCAGGTGGCGGTCGATGCAGTTGACCGAGGCATTCAGCACCCCGTCCTCGAACCATTTGATCGAGACCTTGCCCATTGTGAAATCGGTGTTCTTGACCTGGCTATAGGGCTCGATCCAATCCAGCCGCTTGCCTTCCCGGCCCCAGAACCCGTCGGGATCGCGAATCGATTCCTCGTAAAGCCGGCGATATTCGACGGGACTCATCAAGGCATTTTCAAAGCCCGGCGGAATGGGATGTTTAACAATGTTTTCAACGGACATGACGGACCTCCTCTTGTCGCTGCGGGTCCCGGCCCCTCCCCGGACCCGACCACCGGCAGCCGCCGATCCAGAGCAGGTTAATATAACAGCCATGCTAAGGTAAACTATTTTTTGTATTGGAAAATTTTGTAAAGTTATTGACGGAATCTTAGGTCAATCGGTAAATTTTTGACAGGCGTATGAAAAAGCCCGGCAGGCCAAAGCCTGCCGGGAAGTGATCCACCCGCAAGAAAAAGTGACGCGGGGCCCCTGCCCTCAGTCCGGGTTGTCCATCCGCACCCGCAACGAGACCGAGCCTTTCGTGGCCGCGCTCCAGTTCACCGCGATCTGCTTCTTCGCCGCCCCGACCGAGCTTTGCAGCCAGGGCATTTCCGTGATCCGGGCGTTGGCGCCGTTGGTGATCGCCGAGGTCGCGACGACCGATTCCACGTTCTTGGCCCAGCCGTTGAAGGGCAGCGCCGCCGTGACCGGAACGATCCAGCGGTTCGAGGCCGTGCCCTGGGTAAAGCTGACATCCACCGGATTGGCGATATAGACCTGCACGCCGTTGAACATGTTGCCCTGAAACTGGATATTGCGCATCCGGGTGTAGTCCAGCGCGGCGAATGTCGTATCTACGCGGTCGATACGGTTGATCTTGTTGAAAAGCGATTTGAACACATTGCCCATGACCGAAAGGCCATGGATGAAATGCCCGGTGCCATAGGGCTTCACCACCAGCCAATTGAAACCCAGCGTGGTGTTCGAGGCCAGGAAGGTATTGCCGGTAATCGTCAGCCCTCCAAAGGAATATTCGTCGGTCACGAAATCCGGCGTCGGATCATGTTCGTTCGTCCATTCTATAGAACAGTTGTCGATGTAATTTCCGGTAATCGTGCTCTGGGCGTTGGTCTGGGTCAGGACCAGCCCGCCGAAGCGCACGCCCGCCTGCGCGGAATCGCCCTGAAACCAGTGATTGCCCTCGATGATATGGCCGCCGCCGTTCATCACCGCGAAATGACCGAAGCGGATAAAGCGGTTGTGCCGGATCTTGGTGTCGTTGTTGTTGACGTTCATCGCGATCGAGCTGCGGTTCTGCGCCAGCGCGCTCATCTCGTTCGAAAGAAACTCGCAGCGATCCACCAGCATGCCCTGACAGCCAGAGCCGATAGAGGTAATGCCACGATCCTTGGGACGGGTGAAATAACAGTCGCGGAAACAGTTCATCGTGCCGGTGCGCGCCAGCATGACCGCGCTGGCCGTGCCGTCCAGCAGAAACTCGATATCATCGAAATTGAAACGGCTTAGCTGCTCCATATCCGAGAAATCGAAGACATAGCGATAACGGGTGAAGGTATAGTTCCGCGTCCCCGCGCCGCCGTAAAGCGGCTGCGAAAGCGTCAGGCTGCCGGCGGCGACGTTCTTGGCCATGACATAGACCTCGCGCCCGACGCCATTGCCCGAGACGCGCGCGCCTACCTCGATATTGGCGATATTGGCGACGTTGCTCAGCGTGACCGACTGGCTAACGCTATAGGTCGCGGTCGAGGTGACGGTCTTGGTATTCCAGGCCGATCCCGCCACAGGGGCGATCTGACCGTTGGTGATGACGCGGCGGTTGGCGAAGCTGGTCAGGTTCGGCGCGAAGGTCGAAGCCCGCATAGGCTCGGTCAAGTGAACGCAACGCCCGCCCAGATCCAGCGAGGAATGGTCCGTGAAGCCGAACAGCGCCTGAAGCGCGCGCTTCAGCCCCTCGGTCTCGTCGCCGAAGGCGGCGGCATAGGTCGGATAATCGAACTTTCCCGTCAGCGCCAACCGGGCTGCGCGCGGCATGGTCAGCTTACCCACGAAGCGCATGGGCGCGCTCAGGCTCAGGTCCGAACCGACAAGATAGGTGCCTGCCGGAACCAGAATCTGCCGGCCCGCCGCCGCCTGGTTCGCCGCCACGAAGGCGTCGCGATCATCGGTCACGCCGTCACCGACCGCCCCGAAATCGCGCACATCGACCCAGTCCAGCATGTCGGGCACGAAGGCCGAGGTGACATCCTCGATGACAAAATTCTCGATCCTGACCGAACCGTTGTTGTCCCCCAGCAAATCCAGCCCGAAAAAACCGAAGGTGGCCTGCCGCCCCCAGGCCAGGTCCACCCCGTCGCGCCGTCCGCTGCCGACCACCGCCGCGACCTCGACCGCGTCGCCATAGGACGATATCGTGACCGTAGGCCCGACCAGCGGCACGCCCGTGACCGCCGCGCCCGAACTGGTGCCGGCATAGCCCGCGATCCGCACCTGCGGCAGGCTGCCCGCGATCACCTTGACCCGCGTGGAGATGCGCAGATAGGTGCCCGGCGTGATCGGTGTCTGGCGCTTATAGCGCAGCGATGTCACCGTATCGAGCTTCAGGATCTCAAGGCAGGTGCCGAAATGCTCGTCCGCCGGAACGATGGCAGCGTTGCCCTGCCCTTCCCAAGTCGGCGAATCCGCCGTGCCATTGGTCCGCGACCAAAGGCTCAGGCCCAGTCGAAATTCGCGCGGCATAAGCGCCTTGCTGCCAATCGCAATGGTCATTGCCAGATTACTCCCTCTACCAGTTCAGTTCCGCCCCGGCCGCTGGACAGTTGAGGTCCGGGGCCGCGTGCTCTGGTCAGGAATTTGGCAATCCGCGATTAACGTTTCATTAATACATCGCGCGCGGCAACGCCGCCGCGCGCAACGGCATATTATTATTAATTATAATCAATATATTGACTGATCAACCATGGCGCCAGCCAAGGCGCGCTCGATCAGCTTGCGGGTTTCCTCGACGCCGTAAAGCGCGATGAATCCGCCGAAGCGCGGTCCCTGGTCCGCACCCAGCAGCACCTGGTAAAGCGCCTGGAACCAGTCCTTCATCGGCTCGAACCCATGTTCGCGCCCGATGGCGAAGACCATGGTTTGCAGTGCCTCGGCATCCGCCGGCTGGTTCCAGGCCGCAAGCCGGCCCGCCAGATCCTCCAGCGCGCGGCGCTCGATCTCGGTCGGTTCGCGGAAGGTCCGGGTGGGCGCGACGAAATCGTTGAAATAGCGCACCGCGAATTCGGCGGCGGCATCCAGCGCCGGATTGGACTCGGGGCTGGCCTCGGGCGCATAGCGGCGGATAAAGCCCCACAGCCCCGCCTTGTCCTTGGCCCCGGCGACCGAGGCCAGGTTCAGCAGCATCTGGAACGGCACCACCATGTCGCTGGCCGGAACCGCCCCGCCGTGGATATGCCAGACCGGGTTCGCAAGCTGCTGATCGGGGTTCTGGTCGGGATAGGCGCGCAACTGCTGGTGATATTCGTCCACCGCCTTCGGGATCACGTCGAAATACATCCGCTTGGCGGTCTTGGGCTTCTGGAACATGAAATAGCTCAGGCTCTCGGTCGCCGCATAGGTCAGCCATTCGTCGATGGAAAGCCCGTTGCCCTTGGATTTGCTGATCTTTTGCCCGTGCTGATCCAGGAACAGCTCATAGGTGAAATGCTCGGGCTTCCTGCCGCCCAGGATCTCGCAGATGCGATCATAGATCGGCGTATTGGTGCTGTGATCCTTGCCATACATCTCGAAGTCCACGTCCAGCGCGGCCCAGCGGGCACCGAAATCGGGCTTCCATTGCAGCTTTACCTGGCCGCCCGTGACCGGCAGGGTCAGTTCCTGCCCGTCCTCGTCGTCGAAGGTGATGGTGCCATCTTTCGCATCGACATGCTTGATCGGAACGTAAAGCACCTTGCCGGTCTTGGGGCTGATCGGCAGGAAGCAGGAATAGGTCTGCTGGCGTTCCTCGCGCAGCGAGGCCAGCATCACCTCCATGATCGCGTCATAGCGTTCGGCGGCCAGAAGCAGGGTCGGATCGAACCGGCCCGACTTGTAGAACTCGGTCGCGCTGATGAACTCGTATTCGAAACCGAACGTGTCCAGGAAGCGGCGCAGCATCGCGTTGTTATGCCCGCCGAAGCTGTCATATTCGCCGAAAGGGTCCGGCACCGTGGTCAGCGGCTCTTGCAGATGCTCGCGCAGCATCTCTTGGTGGGGCACGTTCTCGGGCACCTTGCGCATGCCGTCCATATCGTCCGAGAAGCAGAAGAGCCGGGTCGGAATGTCGCTGATCATCTGGAACGCCCGCCGGATCATCGCCGTGCGCGCCACCTCGCCGAAGGTGCCGATATGGGGCAGGCCCGACGGGCCATAGCCGGTCTCGAACAGGACATAGCCCTTTTCCGGGTCCTTCTTCTCATAGCGTTTCAGCACGCGGCGGGCCTCCTCGAAGGGCCATGCCTTGGATTTCATCGCGGCGTCACGCAGGGCGGTCATTTCGGGTCTCCATCGCTAAGGGTTTCCCCGTATTGAAACCGCGGCGGATGGTCAATAATTACCCCCTGGACACCACGGAGAAATGCGATGACCGATGCCATGCCCTCATTCTCGCCCTGCGACGCGCTGGTGGCGCTGATGGTGGCCGTATCGGCCTCGGACCAAAGGCTGCGCACGGCCGAACTGGTGGCGATCGAGCGGGCGGTGAACCATACCCCGGTCTTCGCCAGCTACGACATCGACCGGGTGCGCGCGATCTCGCAGACGGTGATGTCGCTTTTCGAGGAAGAGGACGGGCTGGACGCGCTATTCGGCCTGATCCGCGAATCCCTGCCCCAGCGGCTTTACGACACCGCCTATGTGCTGGCCTGCGACGTGGCCGCCTCGGACGGGCGGCTGGGCGAGGTCGAGGCCGAGATGCTGGCCGAGATCCGCGATCAGCTTGAGATCGAGCGGCTGCATGCGGCGGCGATCGAGCTGGCCACGCGGGCGCGTCATCGCGTGCTTTGAGGCGCGGTCCTGGCGGCGCCGCCGCCGGGGTATTTGGAAAACGAAGAAGATCAGGCCGGTTCGCACCAGCCCCGGATCAGATCCTGTTGCAGGCGCTTCGCGCGCCTGGTCCAGCCGATGACGCCCTCGGGCAGTTCCTGGCCTTCGGTCGCGGCGCGGCGGGGTTCATCCGCGCCGAGGATGGCGAAGGCCAGGGGCCGGCCTTGCGGCGGGGTGGCATAGCCGGCGAGGTTCGAGACGAAATTCAGCGTGCCGGTCTTGGCCCGGACCTGGATCGCGGGATCGGGCTGCGTCTTTTCCTTCAGGGGTATCCGCTTCAGCAGCGCGGCCAGATCGCGCGAGCGGCCCGGCCCCGCCAGCAGCCGGGCAAGCGTCATCGCGGTGACGCGGTTGTCGGGGGAAAGGCCGGAATGGTCGTGAAAGGCGAATTCCGCCGCGGGGTCGAGGCCGCGCATCCAGTCCGACATGGCGGTGGTCGAGGCGGCCAAGCCGGGCGCGGCGCTGGCGGCCAGGCCCAGCACCTCGGCGGTCAGATTGGTCGAATATTCCAGCATGTCGCGCAGGATCAGGGACAGGGCCGGGCTTTGCTCCTGCGCCAGTTGCCGGCCTTCGGGGGGCTGATCGGCGATTTCGGGCGTGGGCAGGACCAGGCCCTGGGCGCGGCACAGGGTCTGGAACACGTCGCCTGCGTAAAGCTCGGGGTGACGGACGGGCAGCCAGCGCGCGCCCGGCTGGCGCAACGCGGCGCGCGCCACCGTCCAGCTTTCGCGCGCACCGCCGTCCTGATAGGCGAAAAGCGGCAAGCGGCGGTCGGTCGCGGCGGCGGTGACCGTATAGGCGCGGGGCGAGAGCTTGCCGCCCCGCGCCTCAAGCGACATTTGCCCGGCCCGCCAGCTTAGATGCACGCGGTTGAAGTTCAGGATCATGCCCGAAATGGTCGGGTTATAGGGCAGATGCTCGTCCTGGCTGGCCGAGAGCCGGTCGATACGCGGCAAGGCGCCGCCCCAGACCAGGAACCGCGTCGGCGCCGCGCCCTGCCAGCCCTGGGCCGTGGCCTTGGCAAGCCGCCCCAGCGCATCCGTGTCCAGCACCGGATCGCCGCCGCCCGCCAGGACCAGCGCCTCGCCCCGGCGCAGCACGCGGGTCTGGAAGCGATGCGCGGGACCGAGCCGGTCCAGCGCGTAAAGCGTGGTCACGAGTTTCAGCGTGCTGGCCGGCGGCAGCGGCGCATCCGCATCCCGGCTGGCGAGGACATGGCCGGTTTCCGGGTCGATCACGGCAAAGGCCACCGCGCCGCCCAGGCCGGCGGCCTGGACCTGCGCCTGGGCATCGAAGGGCGATTGCGCATATGCGGCGCGCGGCAGGGCCAGCGCCGCCATCCCGGCCAGAAGCGCGCGACGGTTCAGCATCGTCATCCCTTCCCCACCCTGATCGCGGTCGATGAGAGCTTGCTCATCGGGACGTTGATCATCGCCCAGGCCGGAGACCGGGCATCGGCGATGCGGCCCACCCGCTCCTCGGGCAGGCGGGCGCGCCACATGAGCCGCGCCGTGCGCGAGAAGCGCGCGGGCATGCGCCAGCCAGGCCGGGCAATGACGCCAAGGGGGACGCGCGCCGCGATCTGGTCCCATCGGCCCCAGCGGTCGAACTGGACCAGATTGTCGGCGCCCATCAGCCAGACGAAGCGCACTTGTGGATAAAGCCTCTGCAAGCCCGCGATGGTGTCGGCGGTGGCGCGGGTGCCGAGGCGGCTTTCCAGGTCGGTGATCCGCACGCGAGGATGGCGCATCAGCGCGCGGGCCTGGGCCATACGCCGCGCAAGCGGCGCCGGACCATGGGTCTTCAGCGGATTGCCGGGGCTGACCAGCCACCACACCTGGTCAAGTCCGAAGCGGCGCAGCGCCTCTTCGGTGATATGGACATGGCCGGCATGGGCCGGATCGAACGAGCCGCCCAAGAGGCCGATCCGCATGCCCGGCAGGGCCAGGGGCAATCCCGCGCGCATCTAGAACAGCCCCTCGATCCGGCCCTGATCGTCCAGGCCGATGCGCAGCGCGGCGGGTTCGCGCGGCAGGCCCGGCATGGTCATGATCTCGCCGCAGATCGCGACGACGAAGCCCGCGCCGGCCGCAAGCCGGACCTCGCGGAGCGGGATCGAGAAGCCCTGCGGCGCGCCCAGGGCGGCGGGATCGGCCGAGAAGGAATATTGCGTCTTGGCCATGCAGATCGGCAGCGTGCCATACCCGGCCTCTTGCCAGGCGCGAAGCTGCGCCAGCACGCCCGGCGCGGCCTCGACCCGATCCGCGCGATAGATCCGGCGGCAGATGGTCTGGATCTTGTCCCAAAGCGGCATCTCGTCGGGATAGAGCGGTTGAAAGCCCGAGGGCGCCTGGGCCTGGCGCACCACTGCCTGGGCCAGTTCCTCGGCCCCCGCGCCGCCCATGGCCCAATGCCGACAAAGCACGGCCTTGACGCCATGGCCGGCGCAATAGTCCTGAAGCGCCGCGATCTCGGCCTGGGTGTCGCTGGTGAAATGGTTGATCGCCACGACCACCGGCAAGCCATAGCCGCGCAGATTCTCGATATGGCGGCCTAGATTGGCCGCGCCGCGCCGCAGGGCGCCGACATTCTCGGCCCCCAGATCGGCGCGGGCGGTGCCGCCGTTCATCTTCAGCGCGCGCACCGTCGCCACCAGCACCACCGCGTCGGGCACCAGCCCGGCCATGCGGCATTTGATGTCGAGAAACTTCTCGGCCCCCAGATCGGCGCCGAAACCGGCCTCGGTCACGACGTAATCCGACAGCGCCAGCGCCGCGCGGGTGGCGATGACCGAATTGCAACCATGGGCGATATTGGCGAAGGGGCCGCCATGGACCAGCGCGGGGCTGTTTTCCAGCGTCTGGACCAGGTTCGGCTGCAAGGCATCGCGCAGAAGCGCCGTCATCGCCCCGGCCGCGCCAAGATCGCGGGCCGTCACCGGGGTCTTCTCGAAGCTCTGGCCGATCACGATGCGGCCCAGCCGCGCTTGCAGATCGCCAAGATCCGAGGCGAGGCACAGGATCGCCATCACCTCGGAGGCCACGGTGATGTCGAATCCGCTTTCGCGCGGATGGCCGTTCGCGCAGCCGCCAAGGCCGATCACCGTCTCGCGCAGGGCACGGTCGTTCATGTCCATGACCCGCCGCCAGGTCACGCGGCGCGGGTCGATGCGCAGGGCGTTGCCCCAGTGGATGTGATTATCGATCATCGCGGCCAGCAGGTTATGGGCACTGGTGACGGCGTGAAAATCCCCGGTGAAATGCAGGTTCATCTCTTCCATGGGGACGATCTGGGCCATGCCGCCCCCCGCCGCGCCGCCCTTCATGCCGAAATTCGGCCCCAGGCTCGCCTCACGGATGCAGATTGTGGCGCGCTTGCCGATCCGGTTCAGCGCGTCGCCCAGACCCACCGTGGTCGTGGTCTTGCCCTCGCCCGCAGGGGTCGGGTTGATTGCGGTCACGAGGATCAGCTTGCCCTGCGCCCGCCCCGAAAGCGCGGCAAGGGCCTCATGCGTGATCTTGGCCTTGTCATGGCCATAGGGCAGGATGTCCGCCTCGCCCAGCGAAAGCCCGGCGGCGATCCGGGCGATCGGCTGCTTGCGCGCCTCGCGGGCGATCTCGATATCGGACTTCATCGTTCCTCCGTTGATCGCGCCCCGCAAGCGGCATGCCCTAGCCGCGCAGCCGCCGGCGCAGGCGGCCCATCCACTCATCGCGCCGCAGCCAGAGCGCGGCGGCGACCCAGAGCGCGGTGACGACCCAGATGTCGATGGCCAGGCGCAGGACGAAGCCGGTCATGTCCTGGGGCGCCATCATGTCCAGCGCATCGCCCCAGATCGACAGCAGCACGCAGGCGATGAAGGACCACAGCCCCCCGCGCCCGATCTCGGCGAAGTCGCGGCCCAGCGTCGTGTTCGCCATCCATTCGAACAGGCGCGCCAGCGGCACCGCGACCAGCCAGCTTGCCGCCATGATCGACATCAGCCGCAGCCCGTCCAGGGACCACTTGTCGATCTCGCCATAGATCGACTTCAGGAAGGCGGCGACGGGCTTCGCGGCGGGGCCGATGCGCCAGCAGATCAGGATCGCCGCGCCAAAGGCCAGGACGCCCAGCGAGGCGGTGGTCAGCAGGGCGGAATGGCGTTTCAGCATCGGCATGACCCGGCCCCGGAAAGCGCCAAACCCGATGCCGATGAAGAAAAGAAGCTGCCAGCCGAAGGGATTGAAAAGCAGCCCTCCCGGCCTCTGGTTCGGGACCAGCGTATTCAGCGGCCCCGCGAACCACCAGACCGCGACCGAAACCGCCATGGCCAGCCAAGGCATGCGCAGCAGAAAGGGCACCGTCACCGGCACCGTGATGATCAGCACGACGTAAAGCGCCAGCACGTCCAGAAGGTTCGGCTGCATCCACATCAGCATGACCGTGCCGAGATAGCCCAGCGGGTTCTCGACCACCCAGCGGGAATACTGGAACCAGACGGCGGTGTGGTTGATCTTGAGACTGAAAAGCAGATGCGAGAACAGCGCCAGCAGCACCGCGCCCGCGACCAGCGCCAGCCAGACCTGGAAAGCGCGTTTCAGGAAACGCAGTTGCGCCCGGCGAAGACCATGCCTTTCCTCGACCTTGACCCAGACCATGCCGACCAGAAAGCCCGAAAGCAGCACGAAAAGCTCGGCCGCGTCGAAGACCACGAAATTCGCCAGGGTAATGTTGCGCAGCACGCTCAGCGGCATGTGGTCCAGCATGATGCAGACCAGCGCATAGCCGCGCAGCATGTCCAGCGCCGCGATCCGCTTCATCGGGGCAGCGCCGAGAAACGCTGGACCAGGGCGCGGTCCTCCAGCATGGCAAGCTTTTCGGCCTCTGAAAGGAAGCTCAGCGCCTCGGCCTGGGTCGCGGCATGGGCCAGCTTCGCCTCGGCCGAGATCGCGTCCAGACGCGCCGCCGCCGGGCCGCTCGGTGCCCCCGCCCGCAAAAGCGAGGCGACGCGCGCCTGCATGGCCGGATCGCCGCCCATGGTGGCGATGCCGTCGCGCGGCAGCATGGACGAGATGCGATAGTCCAGCGCGTTGGCGGCGGTCAGAATCTCGGGCGGGTTGCGCTCTTCGGGGGTCACCAGCAGGCCGTGACGCCGCGCCCAGCGGCCAAAGACCGGGCTTGCGGACCAGCGCGAGGTCATCGGCGACAGGATCAGCCCGGCCAGGATCGGCGACAGCCACACCAGTTGCCCCGGCGAGAAGAGCGCCAGCACGACAAGCGTGCCCACCCCCAGGAACATATGCAGCGCATGGCGGCGCAGCACGACGCGCCAGGGCGGCATCTGGCCGGCGCGGACCTGCGCCTCCCAACCGGAATCTCGGCCCCGGAAGATGTCATAGATCTGCCGCGTCTGGATCAGCATCTGGACCGGCGCGATCAGCGCCGACAATGTGATCTCGAACAGGGCCGAGCCAAGCAGCCTCGCCGACCCGCCCGCGTTATGCGACAAGGGCCGCAGCCAGGCCCGCGCCAGGCCGATGAATTTCGGCACCAGCAGAAAGGACATGGCCGCGATGAACAGCCACAGCATCCGCACCGGATCGAAGGTCGGCCATTCCGGGAAAAGCTGGTAGGTCTGCGGGAAATAGTCGGGCCGCGACAACAGCACGTTCGCCGACAGCGCCAGCCCCACCAGGATCATCGCCAGCCAAAGCGGCGACATCAGGAAGCCCAGGATGCCGATCACGAAATGCGCCCGCGTGACCCAGGTGAACCCGCGCGAGAAGATGATGCGCGCATGTTGCAGATTGCCCTGCGCCCAGCGGCGTTCCCGCACGGCCATGTCCAGCAGCGTGGGCGGGCTGCCCTCGAAGCTTTCGCGCAGATCGTGGTCCAGCCGGACCTTCCAGCCCGCGCGCCGCAGCAGCGCCGCCTCGACGAAATCATGGCTAAGGACGTGGCCACCAAAGGGCGGGCGGCCCGGCAGGTCCGGCAGGCCGCAGCATTGCGCGAAGGCATGGACCCGGATGATGGCGTTATGGCCCCAGAAATTGCCGCTTTCGCCGGACCAGGCCGAGACGCCGCGCGCGATGGCCGGGCCATAGACCCGGCCCGCGAACTGCGTCAGCCGGGCAAAGATCGTCTGCCCGCCGACCAGCATCGGCATGGTCTGGATCAGGCCGATGGCCGGATCGGCGCTCATCCGCGCCGACAGCGCCTTGATGGTCGAGGCGCCCACGACGCTATCGGCGTCCAGCACCACCATCTGGTCATAGCGCCCGCCCCAGCGGGTGACGAAATCGGCGACATTGCCCGCCTTGCGGCCCTTGTTGCTGCGCCGGCGCCGATACCAGATCGGCACGGGCGAGATGTCGCGCAGCCGGCTGACGGCGATCATCTCCTCGAACACCGCGCCGGGCTGGCGCGAATCCGACAGGACGAAGATCTCGGTCCGGTCGGCGATGCCCTGGCGATAGAGATCGCGCGCCAAGGCCGCCAGAAGCCCGGCGGTCGCCGCCGAATCCTCGTGATAGACCGGCATGATCACCGCGATCTTGGCCTCGTTCGGGCCTTTGGGCGTGTTCGGGCGCGCGGCCAGGAACCCCGCCACCATCGAGGTGAAGGAAAATCCGACCCAGGTGAAGGTCAGCCCGAACAGCACCAGCAGCACGGTTTGCAGGAAGGTGACATTCGCGCCGAAGGCCAGCCGCATCTGATGCCAGCCGATCCAGGCGATCAGCGCCGCGCCGCCGAAGGCGATCAGCCGCGCCAGCGCGGTGCGCGGGCTGGGCCAGCGCGCATCCGGCCCGCGCGGAGGACGGCCGCGGAAATCCTGCTCGGGCATGTCCAGCGGCGCTTCGGGCGGAGTGGCGGGACCGCCGGGCAGGCTCAGCCCAAGCGCCGCCCATTCCGATTCCTCCGAAAGCGGGGGTGCCGGCTCGGTCGAAACGGATTCCGGGGTCGGTTGATGCGTCTCGGTCACGGGGCTTACTCGCGCGTCCAGCGGGCGACCCAGGTTTCGCTGAGCGATCCCTCTGGCCCATTCAGAACCGCCGAGATGTCCGCGAGTTTCGCCCCCTCGGGAATATATTCGAAAGCCAGGCGCATCCGCCCCTGCTCGGGCAGGCGCAGCAGGTAGCTGTGCCCGATGCTGCCCGAGGACGCCTTGATCTGCGGTGCCGGATCGTCCGCGCCGAACACGTCCAGGTCATAGTCGATGACGAAGGTGCGCGCGTCGGCATTGTTGACCGACTGGCCCGACATGGTCTCGACGATGCGGGCGATGGGGGCGCTGTCCGGCGGCTCGGGGGAAAAACTCAGCATGTAGTTGAAATCGTAGCGCCGGCCCGGCTGCAACGGATCGCTGGGCTGCCAGAAGCTGACGATATTGTCGTTGAATTCGTTCTGGACCGGGATCTCGACCAGGCTGACGGTGCCCTTGCCCCAGCCGTCCTGCGGCGCGATCCAGGCCGAGGGCCGTTTCTCGTAGCGCGCTTCCGCGTCCTGATAGGCGTCGAAGCTGCGCGCGCGCTGCGCCAGGCCGAAGCCAAGCGGATTTTCGTCCATGAAGGCCGAGACCTGCAACGTCGAATGCCCCGAAAGCACGCGCCAGATGCGCTGTTCGCCGCCGTTCAGCATCTGCAATCCGTCGCTGTCATGCACGGCGGGGCGATAATCATCGACGCGGGTGCGGTCGGTCGGCCCGAACCAATACATCGAGGTCAGCGGCGCGACGCCGATATTGCGCATCTCCTGGCGGGGGAAAAGCGCGACGCGGGTGTCGAACACCGTCTCGGCGCCGGGCGTGATGCGGAATTCGAACGCCCCCGAGACCGAGCGGCTGTCCAGAAGCGCATAGATCAGCACATGGCGGTCCTGGCTGCTGGGCTTGTGGATCCAGAAGGCCCGGAACAGGGGAAACTCCTCGCCCTCGGCGGTGCCGGTGCCGACCGCGAGACCGCGCGCCGAGATGCCGTAAAGTGTGCCGCGCGCCACGGCACGGAAATAGCTCGCGCCCTGGAAGACGACGAATTCGTCCATCACATCCGGCCGGTTCAGCGGCGCGCGCAGGCGAAAGCCCGAAAAGCCCATATTGCCCAGTGTCTCGTAATCGACGCCATCGGGGAACTGACCCGGATCGAATTCGAACATATGCGCATCGAACTTGACCGGCAGGACAACGCCGTCCTCGACCAGGTTGATGTCCACCGGCTCATGGAAGATGGCGCCGGGCGGCAGCAGGTCCAGCGCGAAATCGCGGCTGCCCGCCCAGGGATCGCGGTCCCGGCGGAAGCGGATCGCGCGGTAGCGGTCGTAGGTCAGGTTCGCGAAGCTGCCGACCAGCTCCGCGTCGCGATATTTGTATTCCTGGGCGGCCATTTCCTGCGCCATCGTCACCACGTCCTCGAAACCGAAGGGCTTGGCGGCAACGGGCTGCTCGGCCGGCTCTGGCGCCGGGGCATCCTGCGCCAGAGCCGCGCCAAGGCTGGACCCCAGGGCGGTTGCCGCTGTCAGCGCCGCTCCGGCAGAGAGAACGAAATCACGACGATACATAGCTGGTCCTGTGGCTGTGCCCCGGACGGGGCCGCATTTCGGCTGCGGATTTGGCATTGCAGCACTGATCAGGCAAGTCTTTTCAAGATAAAAGCCCTGCGCCGGTTTATTCTTGACCCAGTTAACCAAAAGAACAGGGGGAACGCCATACCCGGCGCTCCCCCCTATGCATGTATCGGGCGCGGACGCGCCGCGTCAGGTCCGGCTCAGCGGTTCAACTCGCGCAGGACCTTGCCGTCGCGGCCCAGTTCGACCAGCACCCGCTCACCCTCGGGGTTCGTGGCCTGGGCCACGGTGATCGGGCCTTGCTGAAGGATCTGGCCGATATCGGTATAGCCCGCCTCGCCCAGGCTGGAACGGATTGCCTCGGGGCTGGGCGGAGGTCCGCCCGCCGCGTCGCCGGGAACGGGGCCCCCGCGATCGGGACCGCCATGCTCTTTCGGGCCACCATGCTCTTTGGGACCGCCATGCTCTTTGGGACCGCCATGCTCTTTCGGCCCCTTATGGCCGGGCTTGCCGGGGCCTTTGCCGCCGTGATCGCCCATGCCATGCATCGGCGGGCGATCCTGCTCTCCCCGCGCGAAGCGCAGCAGCGTGCCGTCCTCGGCGAAGCCCGCGCGGATGGTCTGGTCCTGCGCATCCTCGCCCGCGACCATCACGCCCCGCTCGCCGGTGAAGATGGCGTCGATTCGCCCCAGTTCGGCATAGATCGGCTGGCCGCGCACCGCCTGCGGCACCAGTTGCTGGACCAGCGCCTCGGGGATCGCGGCATCGCCCATGGCGCGCAGGCCGCGCAACTCGCCGGCCTCGTTCAGAAAGGCGGTCAGGGCGGTGCCGTCGGCCAGCCGTCCCTCGATCCGGGTGCCGTGGCGGCCGGGCCGGGCGGTGACGTTGTCCAGGCCCGCATCGCGCAGGACCTGCGGCAGTTCCGCCACGGGCGCGGCCGGGGCCGCATGCTCCTGCGCCAGGGCCGGACCGGCCAGCAGCGCCACCAGCGCCGCGATCGCGGCCGAGGATCTGAAATTTCTGCTCATCATTGCTTCCTTGCTTGGTCGAGCGGGTCTGCGGGCCGCAGGCACCGCCCCCGATACGAATCAGGATTATCCCAGACCGCACCAACCAAAGATTAACGGGCCATTGGGGTTTCGTTTGGCTTCGCAGGCATAAAAGACGGCATGCGTCGCCCCTTGCCCCCCTTGGCCCCATGGCTTGCGCTGGCCCTGCTGCCGGCGCTTGGCCTTTGGTCGGGCGGGCATGCCCAGGTCCACGGCGACACGCAGCCCGATCCCCTGCCCGAGAATTTCCAGGATTTCCAGGCGCTGGACGAGCCGGGCCATCGCATCGTTCCGCTGCGCGAAGCGGTGCGGATCGCGCATGCGCGCTTTCGCGGCCGCCTGATCGCCGCCCGGCTGAAACCCGCCCGCCCCGCCGAGCGCGCGCGCGGGATCGATCTGGTCCATGAACTGCGCCTCTTGACCCCGCGCCGCGATGTGCTGCTGATCCGGCTGGACGCGCGCTCGGGCGCGTTCCTGGAGGTCGCGGGCAGCGGCCTCGCCGAGGCGCGCGTCAGGAACGGAGACAGCGAATGAGATGCCTGATCGTCGAGGACGACCCGATCCTGTCCGGCCAGCTTGCCCAGGCCATGGCCGATGGCGGCTTTGCCTGCGACACTGCGGCGGACGGACTACGGGGCGAATTCCTGGGCGCGACCGAAAGCTTCGACCTGGCGATCCTGGACCTGGGCCTTCCCGGCCTGCCGGGGATCGAGGTGCTGACCCGCTGGCGCGAGGGCGGTGTCACCATGCCCGTCCTGATCCTGACCGCGCGGGGCGAATGGTCCGACAAGGTCGCGGGCTTTCGCGCGGGGGCCGACGATTACGCGGTCAAACCCTTTCGGCTTGAAGAGGTCGTCATCCGCGCCCAGACCCTGGTGCGCCGCGCGGCGGGCCATGCCCAGGCCGTGATCAAGGCCGGGCCTTTGCACCTGGACAGCCAGCTTGGCGTCATCACCCGCGACGGCATGGCGCTGAAGCTGACCGCGTTCGAGACCCGCATCCTTTCCTATCTCATCCACCACCAGAACCGCATCGTCAGCCGCACCGAGCTTTCGGACCACCTTTACGACAGCGCCGCCGACCGGGATTTCAAATCCATCGAGGTGGTGATCGGGCGCTTGCGCCGGAAGATCGGCGAAGGGGTCATCGAGACCCGGCGCGGCGAGGGCTATGTGCTGCGCGGCGCGGCATGAACATCCGGGGCGATTCGATCCGGGCGCGGCTGATCGCGCTTGCGGCGGTGCTGATCGGGGTGGCGCTGGTCGCGGGCTATCTGGCCATCGCGGCGATCCTGGACCGCTTCATCACGGACCGCTTCGACGCCGAGGCCGATGCGGTGGCCGATGCCCTGATCGCGGGCGCGACCATCGACGGCGCGGGACGGCTGGTGGCAGGCCCCGCCCCCGCCGACCCGCGCTTCGGCATGCCGCTTTCGGGCTGGTTCTGGCAGCTTAGCCAAGGCGGCGCGGTGGTGGCGAAATCCGAATCGCTTTTTGACAATGTGCTGAACCCGCCCGATGCCGATTTCACCGGCGGCGCAGGGCTGGGTCCGGGGGGCGAGGCGCTGCGCGTCACCCGCCATGCCTTCACCCTGCCCGATGCCGGGGCCGCGACGCTGGCCGTCACCGTGACCAGCCCCCGCGCCGAGATCGACGCCAGCCTCAAGCGGCTGCGCCGCCCTCTGGCGGTGTCGCTGGCCGTGCTGGGGCTGGCCCTGGCGGCGGCCAGCGTCGTTCAGGTGGCGGCGGGCCTCTCCAGCCTGGACCGCCTGGGCCGCGACCTGCGCGCGATCCGGGCGGGACGGGCCGATGCGCTGCCGATGCCGCATGTCCGCGAGCTTCAGCCCATCGCCGCCGAGATCAACGGCCTGCTGGAACAGAACCGGACGGTGCTGGCGCGAACGCGCGAGCATGTCGGCAACCTCGCCCACTCGCTGAAGACCCCGCTGGCGGCGCTGGACAACGCCCTGCCCCCCGACCATGCCGGCCATGCCCTGGTGGCGCGCATGGACCGCCAGATCGGCTGGCATCTGAAGCGCGCCCGCAGCGCCGGCCAATCGCGCGGTCTGGGCCATCGCACCCCCCTGTCCGAGACGCTGGGCGGTATCCTGATGGTCCTGCGCGGGCCGATCCGCGACGCGGGCCTGGCGGTAGAGCTGGACCTGCAACCCGGCCTTGCCTTCGCGGGCGAGCGCCAGGATCTGGAAGAGATGACCGGCAACCTGATCGAGAACGCGGTGAAATGGGCCGAAAGCCGCATCCACATCACGGCACGCCCCGACGGTCCCGGCCATCTGCTGTTCCAGATCCAGGACGACGGCCCCGGCATGACCGACCAGGACCACGCCCAGGCCCTGGCCCGAGGCGGCCGCCTGGACGAGACCGGCCCCCCCGGCACCGGCCTGGGGCTGGCCATCGTGGCCGATCTCGCGGCGCTGCATGGCGGGCAGTTGCGGCTGGAACGCGCGGAACTGGGCGGCCTCGCGGCCAGCCTGCGCCTGCCTGCCTGAATGCTCCACATCCGGTTCGCCGCGATATTTGACCATGCGATATGAACACGCCCGTGTTGGCCTGATCCCATAAGGACAAGCCGGCCAGGCAGATCCCGGCGACCAATAGCCGGACGCCTGCCGCCCAAGGCGTATTCGGCCAGTTTCCGCGATATCGTCCCGCCCCTGGACACGAACAAGGGCCGCATCGCGACGGACACGCCGACGCGGCGGCGAAGACCATCCTTCGCCGGAAGGCATCTATGCCCCCGTCCCTCCTTCCGCGAAGGCTCCCGCATACGCATGGGGGCCAAGGGCAAGCCCGGTCGAGATCGGCGCCACGCCCCCGACCACCTGATGGCCAAGCGACCGCACCCCTTCCGCCGGAACGCCCCCACGGGCAAGCGCGGGACCGTGACGGGCGGCGGGCCGTTGATTCTTGCCACTCCCGACCTTTCGATCACGGATCTTTTGGAGC
>NZ_JASGGO010000009.1:0-117988 GCF_047605025.1 Paracoccus sp. (in: a-proteobacteria)
CCCCACGAGCCTTAGGTCGCGCCCAGGCCGGTGCGCATCAGCAGCTTGCGGACCGGCTGGACCGCGTAAAATCCGCCGAGTGCGGCGGCGCGCAGGTCGCGCAGGGGGCGGGGGGCAAGCATGCTGGCGCGGTTCAGCGCGTCGATGCCGGCCAGACGCGCCAGTGCCTCGGGGCGGCGGCGGCGTTCGAAGCGGGCGAGGCCCTCGGGTTCGCCGGGGCGGTCGGCGGTGATCTCGATCAGGGCGGCAAGATCGGCAAGGCTCATGTTCAGGCCCTGGGCGCCGATCGGCGGGACGACATGGGCGGCCTCGGCGATCAGAGCGGTGCGCGGGCCGGTGAAGCGGTCGGCGATCTGGCTGATGATCGGCCATTCGGTCAGCCGGGTCGCCTGGGTCAGGTGGCCCAGCACGCCGGCCGAGCGGCGGTTCAGTTCAACCTCGAAGGCTTCGGGGGGCAGGGCGCGCAGGCGGGCGATTTCCGGCCCGCGATCCATCCAGACCACCGCCGAGCACGGCCTGCCATCGCGCGTGGGCAGCGGGACCAGCGTGAAAGGGCCGCCTGAACGGTGGATCTCGGTCGAGACGTTTTCATGGGCGCGCGCATGGGTCACCGCGAAGGCCAGCGCCTTCTGGCCATAGCGCAGCGTTCGCACCCCGATCCCCAGCGCCTGGCGCACGGGCGAGTCGCGGCCATCGGCGCCGATCACCAGGCGCGCGCGGATGCGGCTGCCATCGGTCAGCCGGGCCAGCGCCTCGGCCTGGCGGGCGGTCAGGGCGGCGGTGCCGGTGCCGGGCAGGAAGCGGACGTTTTGCAGCCCCGCCAGCCGCGCGGCGATCTCGCGCTTCAGCAGCCAGTTCGGCAGGTTCCAGCCGAAGGGCTGGTCCGAGATTTCGGCCGCGTCGAATTCCCGCACCAGCCGCGCCTGGGGCAGCCCGCCGCCCGCATCGACGATGCGCATGACTTGCAGGGGCGTGGCGTGCGGGGCCAGCCGCTCCCACAGGCCGGCCGCCTTCAGCGTCGCGACCGAGGGTTGCAGGAAGGCGGTGCTGCGCAGGTCCGCGCCCTGGGCCGCTTCATCCGTGACCGGGGGTGCGGGGTCGACGCAAAGGACGGAATGGCCCGCCGCGCCGAAGCTTGCCGCCGCGATCAGCCCGGCGATGCCCCCGCCCGAGATCAGCACGTCGTAGTCCTGGATCTGTCCGGTCATGGGGTCGGCTCCTGAATGGCAAGGCGGCGCAGGAAATCGGCCAGATCGCCCGTGCGGTGATGGACATGGGGGCCATGGTCGCTGTCGGGGGCCGGATCGTCCGGGCCGCTTCTGCCCGCGCCGACCAGCACCGTGCGCATTCCCAGCGCATGCGGCACGGCGAGGTTGCGGGGATCATCCTCGAACATGGCGGCGGAGCGCGGGGCGAAGCCCGATTGCGCGATCACCGCCTCATAGGCGCGGAAGTCGGGCTTGGGGTGAAAGCCCAGGCTGTCGATGCCATGCACCTGGTCGAACACCTCCAGCCCGCGGCCCTTCAACACCCGCGCGGCATAGGCGACATCGCCATTGGTATGCACGATCTTGCGTCCCGGCAGGTCGCGGATCAGCGCGGCAAGCCGCGGATCCGGCGTCAGTTCCGAGAGGTCGATGTCATGGACCTCGCGCAGGTAGGCCATCGGGTCGATGCCGTGGATCGCCATCAGCCCGGAAAGCGTGGTGCCGTGCTCGCGCCAGTAATGGCTGCGCAGGCGGTTCGCCTCGGGTTCCGAAAGGCGAAGCTCGCGCATGACATAGGCGGTCATGCGCCGTTCGATCTGGTCGAAAAGCCTGATCCGGGGCGCGTAAAGCGTGTTGTCCAGATCGAAGATCCAGGTGGTCACATGCGAGAAATCCATGCCGCATGCCTAAGCCGGGCCGGGACGGCTTGCAATCGTTCACGCGATGTCGCGCGGCGTGCCCGGATGCGGCGCTTGCATTCCCCCGCGCGACGATTGATCGTGCGCGGCATGAAAGATGCCTATTCCCTGATCCTGTCCGCCATCGACAATGGCACCTATCGGCCCGGCGACCGGCTGGTGGAATCCGAGCTGGCCGAGCGTTTCGGGGTCAGCCGCACCCCCGTGCGCGAGGCGCTGCAACGGCTGGAAACCCAGGCCATGCTGAAGCGCGACGGCCGCAGCCTGATCGTGGCGACGCTGGATCACAATCAGTTGGCCGAGCTTTACACCGTGCGGGCCGAGCTTGAGGCCCTGGCCGCGCGCCTTGCCGCCCTGCACGCCACCCCCGAGGAAATCCGCGTCCTGGCCGGCATGGTCCAGGACGATCACCGCATCATGGGCGATCCGCAGGCGCTGTCGCGCGCGAACCGGCGCTTTCACCACCAGATGCATCTGGCCTCGCATAACCGTTATCTGGTGCAGCAACTTGATCTGGTGCATCGTTCGATGGCCCTGATGGCGCGCACGACGCTGGCCGCCAAGGGCCGCGACGCGATCAGCCTGGACGAGCATCAGCAGATCGTGGACGCGATTTCGGCCCGCGATTCCGCCGGGGCCGAGCAGGCATTGCGGCGCCATATCTCGATGGCCTACGAGACCCGGCTGAAGGAAGAGGCGCGGCTGAACGCCCATGGCGGGGCGGGGCTGGACATCTGATGCGGCTGATACGGACCGAGGCGGACCTGGCCGAGGGCGCGGCCCATCTGGCAAAGGTCTGTCCGGTCTGGGCGCGGGTGCTGCCGGACCTGCCGCCCTTGCCGCTGCGGCGCTGGGACGAAGGCTTCGGCTCGATCCGCGATGCCGTCGTCTCGCAGCAGATCTCGACCCATGCGGCGGGGGCGATCTTGGCGCGCATGGCCGGGGCGGGGCTGGAGACCGAGGCGGGGCTTCGCGCCGCAAGCGATGCGGATCTGCGCGCGGCGGGGCTTTCGGGGCGGAAGGCGCGCTATCTGCGCGGCATCGCCCAGGCCGGGATCGACTGGCGGGCGCTGGCCGATCTGCCCGACGAAGAGGCCATCGCCCGGCTGGTCGCGCTGCCGGGTATCGGGCGCTGGACCACCGAGATCTATCTGAAATTCGCGCTGGGGCGGGCCGATGTGCTGGCCTCGGCCGATCTGGCGCTGGCCGAGGCCGCGCGGCTGCTTTACGCCCTGCCCGAGCGTCCCAGGCCCGCCGCCCTGATGGCGCTGGCCGAGCCGTGGCGGCCCTGGCGGGCGGTTGCGGCACGCGGCCTCTGGGCCTATTACCGGCTGGCAAAAGGACGCGAGGGGATCAGATGACACGGGAACTGAAATCGAAGCGCAAGGGACCGGCCAAGCCCGATTCCGTCGTCATCTTTCTGCACGGCTATGGCGCCGACGGCGCGGATCTGCTGGGCCTTGCCGATCCGCTGGCGCCGCATCTGCCGCGCACGGCCTTCTATGCCCCCGATGCGCCCGAGCGTTGCGTGAACAATCCCATGGGTTTTCAGTGGTTCCCGATCCCCTGGATGGACGGCTCATCGCCCGAGGCGGCGCGGTCTTCGGCAGAGCAGTCATTCAATGATATCAATTCTTTCATAGATAAAGTGCTGAAGCAGGATGAGATTGCGCCGGACCGGCTGGCATTGGTAGGCTTCTCGCAGGGCACGATGATGTCGCTTGAGGTCGCTCCCCGCCGCGAGGCCGAGATCGCGGGCGTCGTCGGCTTTTCGGGGCGCCTGCTTGATCCCGAGCAAATGGCGCGCGAGGTGCGCGTCACGCCGCCGGTGCTGCTGCTTCACGGCGATCAGGATCCGGTCGTGCCCTTCGAAAGCATGGGCTTGGCGGCGGATGCGCTGACCGCCGCAGGCTTTGCCGTCTATACGCATGTGATGAAAAATACGCCGCATGGCATCTCACCCGATGGGCTGTCCGCCGCGCTTGGGTTTCTGAAACAGCGGTTTGGCGCCTGATCCTAGCAAGATTCGCAAATAACGCTTGAAACCCACCGGCCAAAGCTTACCTTGGCCTCAAGGATACGAGGAGATTCCGCGATGACCCTGACCTGGATGGCGCTGACCGCACTTCTGCCCGCCGGCCTTCTGGCCGTGGCGATGGCCCGCCCCGAAAAGCAGAAGGTCGCCGTGCGAGCCCGTCGCTGACCTTGACGAATACGGAACGGCGATCCCGCAAGGGGCCGCCGTTTTTTCTTGCGCCCTTTAATATTACGTCCCCAGTCTTGCTCCTTCAGGGTGCCGCCCAGATCCGGGGCTCGGCTATTTCGATGGAATTGCCGGCGGGATCACGGAAATAGATCGAGCGTCCGCCTTGCGGCCAGCGGAAATCCGCCTCGATCACAACTCCCAGGCTTTCCAGATGCGCGCGCCAGGGGTCAAGCTGACCCGGTTCGGCCGCCATGCAGAAATGGCCCGGCCCGCGCGCCCCGTGCGGCGGCACCGGCAGTTTCGCCGCTGACGCGGGCGGGATTATCGTCGCGCGGGGATCGAAGACCAGCAGAATCTGCGCGCCGCAGCGAAAGAAGACGTGGCGACCGGGCGCTGCGGCGACCTTCTCAAGCCCGATGATGCCGGTCCAGAACCCCTCGGCCGCCCTCAGATCGGTGGCGTAAAGCGCGGATTCCAGCGTGCCCAGAAGTTTCGGCGGATGTTTCATGCCCCCTACCCTGCCACGCCAGGCCGCCTCTTTCCAGCGCGAGGGTTGTCACCCCCATGTCACGGATCACGAATATTCGTTCGGGGGCACATATATTCGGGGACTTGCCAGGTCACAGCCGCGATATATAGTCTGACCCGAGAAGATCCGAACTGTTCCTGGCACCAAAGGCAGAGGCCCTATGCTGGACCACCACGGCGAATTCCGAACCCAATTCGTGCGCGAGCCGGCCAGCTTGCGCCACCATCCCGCCCTTGTGCTGAATGCCGATTTCCGGCCGCTCAGCTATTATCCGCTGTCTCTCTGGCCCTGGCAGGAGGCGATCAAGGCGGTCTTCCTGGACCGGGTTCAGATCATCGCCGAATATGACGATGTGGTGCGAAGCCAGCGGCACAGCATACGCATCCCCTCGGTCGTGGTGCTGAAGGATTTCGTCAAACCCCAGAAGCGCGTGGCATTCACGCGCTTCAATCTTTTTCTGAGGGACGAGTTCTGCTGCCAGTATTGCGGCGCCAAGGGGGAACTGACCTTCGATCACGTCGTGCCGCGTTCGCGCGGGGGTATTACCAGTTGGGAGAATGTCGTTGCCGCCTGCTCGCCCTGCAACCTGAAAAAGGCGAACAAGTCGCTGCGGAATTCCGGCCTGCGCCTGCGCCACGCGCCGCATCGTCCCAGCCCCGAAGAGATGCACGCGGCAGGCCGCCGTTTCCCGCCAAACTTCCTGCATGACAGCTGGATGGACTATCTTTACTGGGACAGCGAGTTGGAAAGCTAATTGTTCAGTCCCGTCATCTGGTTGCAAAAGGCGCCATAAGTCTTACCAAATCGGGGCTTATAGTGCATGAAATGATGCATCGGATTCACAATTTTCCGGTTTTCGGCAAACTTGGCGGTGGGTCCCCAAGAAAATTATCCTTGGTCCTGACTGCGCTTCCGGTCAATTACTTCTTTGTCCAGGTCGCAGACATATGTGAGCCGGGGGCTAGACTACGGAACGATAGCTCCTACCATCACGCCGAGCCGGCGTTCTGGAGATCGGCAATGCAGATCGGCAAACCATGTTGCAAGGCCAGCATCTTATCCTTCTGACACCGAATAATTGCCCCGTATAAAACATCCATCGGTTTCTCTGGCGGGCGCTTGCTGTTTCATTCCCGGCAAGCCGGAGTGCTGCTGATCGGTGGGGTCGGGTCCGGCAAGTTCGTCTCCGTCCTCGCCCATATCATGGCGGATACGGGGCGCGGTAAGGATCAACCGCCACGCTATGCCATCCTCGACCCCAAGGGCGAATTGGCTGCCGTGATCGGGCGCGGCCTCGTTCATCAGGGGGCGCATGTCTATTGCATCAACCCGTATCCGCTGCATGGGCTGCCCGATCATAGCGTGGCGCTGCTGGCGCACTTGCCCTTGCTGGTGGCCGACAGCCGCCGCATGGCGCGGACGCCGCTGCCTGACAGTGGCGGCGGGGAAGCGCGGTTCTTTGAACACAAGGCGCAGAACTGGCTGGATGCGCTGCTGCGCGGGCTGGTGCATCTGGACGGCGACGTATCGCTTGAGCAGCGCATCGAAAAGCTGGAACGAGAGAAACGGATATTGGCGGATCGGGTCGAGAATGCCGTGCCGCCGCCGGGCAGGCTGAACGAATTTATCGAACCGACCCTGCTGTTTCCAGCAAGTCATTGGAAAATATACGAAAAATATACATTCCCGCTCAAGCGGACAGTGCTGAAACTGGCCTTCGCGTAGCCCCTGCGCTACAATCGGAAAAAAGGTTATAGAACCGCTGAAATCACCTTTCTGTTCAAGGTGTTAGCGGATTTCTTGCAACAAAAGTGCGGTTTGGTGGAGCCAAGGGGAGTCGAACCCCTGACCTCTTGAATGCCATTCAAGCGCTCTACCAACTGAGCTATGGCCCCACCGGAGGTCTGAAACAACGCTGCCGTCGCTTCGTGAGGCGTCGTATAGGGGGGGTGGAAAAGGGGCGCAAGCGGAAAAAAGCGGATTTTCGGAAGATTCTTCACCCCCCCGAGGTTACCCCAGCAATTGCTGGGCATTGCGGCGGATCACCCGACCGTGGACGGCGCGGCGCGGCTGGGGGCCTGCCCGGCCAGGATCGCGCCCAAGTGCCGTGCCAAGGGGAATCGCGGCAGCGAGGCCATGCGCGGGCAGCCCTTCCTCCTTGCTATGGCCGCCAAAATCCCCTAGCTAGCGCGCTGAAACATGGCGGGGAAGCCGGGGCGATCAAGCCTCGTGGTCCGGGGGCGATGCCCCTTCTTCGCGACAAGGTTGGATGAAGGAAGGCAAATGCAGGTCAAGGAAACCCAGAACGACGGTCTGAAGCGCGGCTATCAATTCACCCTGCCTGCGGCCGATCTGGCCGCGCGGGTCGAAGCGAAGCTGAAAGAGGCCCAGCCCGAGATCGAATTGAAGGGCTTCCGCAAAGGCAAGGTGCCGATGGCGATGCTGAAGAAGCAGTTCGGCCCGCGCATCATGGGCGATGCCATGCAGGAAGCGATCGACGGCGCGCTGCGCAATCATCTGGAGCAATCCGGCGACCGCCCGGCGCTGCAACCCAAGATCGAGATGGTCGGCGGCGAGACCTGGAAAGAGGGTGACGACCTGGTGGTCGATGTCACCTACGAGGCCCTGCCCACCATCCCGCAAGCCGACCTCTCGGGCATCGAGCTTGAGCGCCTGGTCGTCGCCGCCGCCGATGAGCAGATCAGCGAGGCGCTGGAAAACCTGGCCAAGAACGCCCAGTCCTTCGAGGAACGCAAGAAGGGCAGCAAGGCCAAGGAGGGCGATCAGGTCGTGATCGACTTCAAGGGCATGGTCGATGGCGAGGCATTCGAGGGCGGCTCGGCCGAGGATTACCCGCTGGTCCTGGGTTCCTCCAGCTTCATCCCCGGCTTCGAGGATCAGTTGGTCGGCGCGAAAGCCGGCGACGAAATCAATGTCGAGGTCAAGTTCCCCGAGGATTACGGCCATGCCGCGCTGGCCGGCAAGGATGCCGTCTTCGAGACGGTCGTGAAGACCGTGAAGGCGCCCCAGGCCGCCGAACTGGATGACGAACTGGCCAAGAAATTCGGTGCCGAGGATCTTGAGGCGCTGAAGGGGCAGATCCGCTCGCGCCTGGAAGCCGAATACAAGGGCGCCTCGCGCCAGGTGCTCAAACGAGCGCTGCTGGACAAGCTGGATGCGCTGGTCCAGTTCGACCTGCCCCAGTCGCTGGTCGAGGCCGAGGCGGCGCAGATCGCGCACCAGCTTTACCACGAGGAACACCCCGAGGATCACGGCCATAACCATGGCGAGATCGAGCCGACGGAAGAGCACAAGTCCCTGGCCGAGCGCCGGGTCCGCCTGGGCCTGCTGCTGGCCGAGATCGGCCAGAAGGCCGAGATCAGCGTCTCGGATCAGGAGATGACGCAGGCCGTGCTGAGCCAGGCCCGCCAATATCCGGGCCAGGAGCGCGCCTTCTTCGAGTTCATCCAGCAGAACCCGCAGGCCCAGCAACAGCTTCGCGCGCCGATCTTCGAGGACAAGGTCGTCGATCACATCGTCGAGGGCGCCAAGGTGACCGACAAGACGGTCAGCAAGGACGATCTGGAAAAAGCCATCGAGGCGCTGGACAATATCTGATCCGGCCTCGCGATCACGACATCCGGGCCGTCCCCTTGGGGGCGGCCTTGCTTATTTCACGATGGCTTAGGCATTGGGCTGCTTGCAATATAGATACATATCTTCAATATCTTATATTGGATCAACATATGCCGGCGCTTTCCGAAATCTGATCCTGCCTTTGGCGTCAGCCCGCCCGGCTCCGCGACCCGACGCCCCGTGACCTGACACGCAGCCCCCGGCCACCTGGGACCGTTCGATCACCCGCCCCGCCCGCATGAGATCCGCGAAAAGGGCCAGGGACGGCAGGCTGGAAAATACAACCAAGACGCGAGTGGGATCCACATGCCCGCGCGCCTCAGAATACGGCGTCGAAGGCCGGTTTCAGTCGTGCCAGCGTGGCCTCGACATCCTTGAGCTTGTCGAGGCCGAAAAGCCCGATGCGGAAGGTGCGGAACCCCTCGCCCTCGCCCACCTGCAAGGGCACGCCCGCCGCGATCTGATAGCCTTCGGCCAGGAATTTCCTGCCGCTCTGCACCTCGGGATCGTCGGTATGGCAGACCACGACACCCGGCGCCGCGAAGCCATCGGCCGCGACCGAGCGCAGCCCGCGCCGCGCCAACTCCTCGCGCACGGCACGGCCCAGCCGCCATTGCGCGTCGCGCGCGGCCTCGAAACCCATCGCGGCGGTCTCCTCCATGGCGTCCAGAAGCCCCGCCAGCGCATCCGTCGGCATGGTCGCGTGATAGGCGTGGCCACCATCCTCATAGGCTTTCATGATCGCGCGCCATTTCTTCAGATCCAGCGCGAAGCTGTTCGAGGTGGTTTCCTCAAGCCGGGCCAGTCCACGCGCCGAGAACATCACCATCCCCGCCGAGGGCGAGGCCGACCAGCCCTTTTGCGGCGCCGAGATCAGGACATCGACCCCGGTGGCCTGCATATCGACCCAGATCGCGCCCGAGGCGATGCAATCCAGGACCATCAGCGCGCCGACCTCATGGGCCGCGTCGGCAACCGCCTTGATATAGTCGTCGGGCAGGATCATGCCGGCCGAAGTCTCGACATGGGGGGCAAAGACCGCATCGGGGCGCAGCTCGCGGATCTTCTGGACGACCTCCTCGATCGGGGCGGGGGCGAAGGGGGTCCGCGACGCATTGCCCGACTGGCGGGCCATCATCACCGTGGTTTCCCCGGCAAAGCCGCCCGCCTCGAAGATCTGGCTCCAGCGATAGCTGAACCAGCCGTTGCGGATGATCAGCGCATGGGCGTCGCGGCCGAACTGGCGGGCCACCGCCTCCATCGCGCAGGTGCCGCCGCCGGGAACCAGGGCCACGCCCTCGGCGCGATAGACCTCGGCCAGCCGGGCCGAGATCCGGCGCATGACCTGCTGGAACTTCCGCGACATGTGGTTGAGCGAGCGGTCGGTGAAAACCACCGAGAATTCCTGCAAGCCGTCGGGATCGACATCGGGGCGCAGTCCGGGCATGGGAAGAAACCTTTCTTTCATGGCAGCACCGAACCTAGCCCGACCCCGACACGAGGGCCAGCCCCCGCCGCCGCAAGGCCCTTGCCCGGTCCCGCGTCGCCGTCTACCTTCAAGTTGGACAACCAACAGGCCATTCATGCGTATCGGCATTCTGAAATGCGGCCAGTCGCCCGAAATCATCCGGGGCGCGCTTGGCGATTACGATTCGATGTTCGAAGAGCTTCTTGCGGGGCGCGACTTCGACTTCACCAGCTACCACGTCGAGGCGATGGAGTTCCCCGCCTCGGTCCATGACTCCCAGGGCTGGCTTCTGACGGGTTCGCGCCATGGCGCCTATGAAAGTCACGCCTTCATCCCCCCGCTAGAGGATTTCATCCGCGCCGCCTATGTCGCGCGCGTGCCTTTGGTCGGCATCTGCTTCGGCCATCAGATCATCGCCCAGGCCCTGGGCGGACGGGTCGAGAAATTCGCGGGCGGCTGGTCGGTCGGCGCGCAGGAATACGACTTCCAGGGCGAGTCGATCACGCTGAACGCCTGGCATCAGGACCAGGTGGTCGAACCGCCGCCGGGCGCGGAAACCGTGGCGTTCAGCGGTTTTTGCCGGAACGCGGCGCTGGCCTATGACGACCGCGCCTTTACCGTGCAGGCGCATCCCGAATTCGGCGATGCCATGATCGGCGGGCTGATCGAGCATCGCAGCGCCAGCGTCCCGCCCGAACTGGTAGCGAAGGCGCGCGCGCGCCTGAGCGGCGCGGGCCAGTCCGCGATCCTTGCCGACCGGATCGAAACCTTTCTCAAGGCCCCCCGCCTGGCCGTGCGAGGTGCCGCATGAGACCGCGCTGGATCGAGGAAACCCCGCCCGCCACCCAGGATTACGTCGCCGGCCGGCGCCTGGACGAGGTTGAATGCATCGTGGCCGACATCGCCGGGGTGGCGCGCGGCAAGGCCATGCCTGCATCGAAATTCGCGCATCAGGAACGCTTCTACCTGCCGAATTCGATCTTTCTGCAAACCATCACCGGCGATTGGGCGGACAATCCCTCGGGCGCGTTCACCGAACCGGACATGATCCTGACGCCGGACTTCTCGACCGCGACGGCTGCGCCCTGGACGGCGGACGTGACCTTGCAGGTCATCCATGACGTGTCCACGCAATCGGGCGATCCGGTGCCCGCCGCGCCGCGCAATGTGCTGAAACGGGTGGTCGAGCTTTACCGCGCGCGCGGCTGGAAACCCATCGTCGCGCCCGAGATGGAATTCTTCCTGACCGCCCGCAATATCGACCCGAACCAGCCGATCATGCCACCCATGGGCCGCACCGGACGGCGGGCAGCGGCAAAGCAGGCTTACTCGATGAGCGCGGTGGACGAATACGGCAAGGTCATCGACGACATCTATGATTTCGCCGAGGCGCAGGGCTTCGAAATCGACGGCATCCTGCAAGAAGGCGGCGCCGGTCAGGTCGAGATCAACCTGAACCATGGCGATCCCGTGCATCTGGCCGACCAGATCTTTTTCTTCAAGCGGCTGATCCGCGAGGCGGCGCTGCGCCACGACTGTTTCGCCACCTTCATGGCCAAGCCGATCGAAGGCGAGCCGGGCAGCGCCATGCATATCCATCATTCCGTCGTGGGGGTCGAGGACGGGCGCAACATCTTCTCGGACCCGCAGGGGCGCGAGACGCCCGCCTTCATGCATTTCATCGCCGGGATGCAGAAGCATCTGCCCGCCGCGGTCGCGCTGCTGGCCCCCTATGTCAACAGCTATCGCCGCTATGTCCCCGATTTCGCGGCGCCGATCAATCTGGAATGGGGCCGCGACAACCGCACCACCGGGCTGCGGGTGCCGATCTCGGGGCCGGAGGCGCGGCGGATCGAGAACCGGCTGGCGGGCATGGACTGCAACCCCTATCTGGGCCTCGCCGCCAGCCTCGCCTGCGGCTATCTGGGCTTGGTCGAGCAGGAAAATCCCCGCGCCGAATGCCTGGGCGACGCCTATATGTCCGAGGGTGCGCTGCCCTATAACCTGGGCGACGCGCTGGACCTGATGGATGAGAGCGCGCCCATGCGCGAGGTTCTGGGCGCCGAGTTCTTTGCCATCTATCAGGCAGTTAAACGCAATGAATACAAAGAGTTCTTGCAAGTCATCAGCCCGTGGGAGCGTGAGCACCTGCTGCTGAACGTCTGAGACGGCAGGCGTGGCGCCTGTTGCGGGCGTCGTCTTGCGGGTATTTGGGAAGCAAAGAAGGCGACAGGATGAACCTGCTTCACGCCAATGACCGGGCGGGGGAATATCCGCCCAGTCTTTATGCCGCCACGCGCCTGCCGCTGGATCCTTTCCCGCCCTTGCGGGGCGAGGTCCGGGCGGATGTCTGCGTCATCGGCGCAGGCTATACCGGGCTTTCGGCGGCGCTGCATCTGGCCGAGGCCGGGCGCCGGGTGGTGGTCCTTGAGGCGCATCGCGTGGGGTTCGGCGCCTCGGGACGGAATGGCGGGCAGCTTGGCTCGGGGCAGCGGCTGGAGGTCGATCAGCTTGAAGCGATGGCGGGACCGGAGGCCGCGCATCGGCTATGGGACATGGCCGAGGAGGCGAAGGCCCTGACCCGCGCCCTGGCCGCGCGGGCGGGCGTGCCCATCGCCGACGGCATTGCGCATGCCTTCCGCAAGCCCGCCGAATTCGACCACGCGCGCGCGATGATCGAGAGGCTGGCCCGCGATTACGGCTATTGCGCGATCGAGCCGCTGGAGCGCGAGGCGTTTCGGGCACTGCTGCCCTCGGACAGCTATGTCGCGGGCGAACTGGACATGGGCGCCGGGCATCTGCATCCGTTGAACCTGGCCATCGGGATGGCGCGGTTGGCCGATGCGGCCGGAGCCGTCATCCATGAGCGTGCCGAGGTGGTGGACCTGCGGCATGGCGGGGTCACCGCCGCGACCCGCGTAAACACCGCCGAGGGCGCGGTAATCTGCGATCGTCTGATCCTGGCCTGCAACGGTTACCTGGGCGGGCTTGCACCGAAGGTGGCGGCGCGGGTGATGCCGCTGAACAATTTCATCGTCGCAACCGAGCCGCTGGGCACACGCGCCGCCCAGGTGCTGACCCGCGACATCGGCGTGCATGATACGAAGTTCGTGGTGAACTATTGGCGGCTGGACCCCGAGGGACGGCTGATCTTTGGCGGCGGCGAAAACCTGGGCTATCGCTTCCCCTCCGATATCTTTGCCAAGGTGCGAAAACCGCTGTTGCGGATCTATCCCGGACTGGCCGATATCCGCCTGACCCATGCCTGGGGCGGGACTTTGGCGATCACCATGAACCGGATGCCCTGTTTCACCCGCCCCGCCCCGAACTGCCTTTCGGCCAGCGGCTATTCCGGCCATGGGCTGGCGCTGGCCTGTCTTGCGGGCAAGTTGATGGCGCAGGCCCTTCAAGGGCAGAGCGAGGGTTTCGACACCATGGCCGCCCTGCCCACGCCGCCTTTCCCCGGCGGCACCCTGCTGCGCTGGCCGCTGCTGGTCGCGGGCATGAGCTGGTATGCGCTGCGCGACCGGCTGGGGGGCTAGCGATGTCGTGACCGAAGGCGAGGAAGGGGAGCGCCTTTTGCCACGCGCGACGCCGGGCCGGAGCAATGGATGGCATGGCCGCTGTCCCAGAAAGCGGAAAGCAAGGGCAAGCACGCGGCAGGCGCATCCGAAGGGCCGCGCGACCCAAGCGCCGTGCCCCCACACCCGGCCTTCAGACCCTTTGTCGCCCGAGCATGGTTGTGGGCATGGACCGAGCGCCATCGTCCAGTGTGGCTTCGCCGAGGCTGTGCCGCAGCATACAGGGCAATATCGCGGAATTCGGCGGCTGGGCGCATCCCTCAAGACGGCGTCGACATCCCTCAATCGACGTCGGCATCTGCGGACAGCATAGCCTGCCCCCCTGAGCGCAGCCTCATAGGCTTCCCGCTCCGTCTGAGGATCGGCACCCAGCGCCGCCTGCCGCCACGCCCGAGCTATCTCTCGCTCTACCTGGGCATGATACCGAGGCCAAAGCCGAGGCAGATCCCAACCTTCAGCAATCCCTTGCGGGCGGACGTTTCACCAAGCCAAGCCCGGCCGCGCAGGCAACTGGCCCTGCCCGCCTGCGCCATCAGGCTTGGACAGGCGGCGCCGGCATGGCCCGTCATTCATGAAAACGCCGGCGTGGGGCGATCCATTCACGACGCATGGCGGGCAAAATGCGTTAAAAGGAAATCTCGCCACCGCTTTCGTCCAGTTCCCAGGCCAGGCTGCGGCGGGCGCCGGCGGCGAAGCTTGCCAGCAGCGCGAAATGCACCTCGGCGGGCAAAGGCTCGGGCAGGTCCAGACGCGCGCCCTGATCCAGCCAGGCCCAAAGCGCGGGGTCGCGCTTGGTGCGCGCGGCCTGGGCCACCAGGCGCCAGCCCTGCGCGCCGCGACAGATCAGCACGCTGCCGCCCCAGGGCAAGGCGGTCTCAAGGCACATCAGGCCCAGAAGGATCAGCCGCGCCTCGTCGCGGGGCAGGTCGCCCTGCGCATCAAGGCGCAGCCTCAACCGTCCCACGCGCTCAAGATCGGCCAGCAGAGCGGTGAGTTCGGGCAGAGCCAGGCGCTGCTCGGCCCCGGCGGGGCCAAAGGCCACCCGGAACCAGCGCAGCCGTGCCCGCGCCGCGTCAAGGCTCTCGGCCACAAGCTGCAATTCGGGCGACTGCAAGATGCCCGGAAACTCTCCCCCCATCTGCAACAGCTCCAACCCGTTGCCGATCGCCCCCAAAGGCGAGACCAGGTCATGGCATAGCCGCGAGGTCACAAGCGCGGCCAATCGGTCGTTTTTCAGCTTGCTCGCCATCTGTTCGGGGTGGATTGTCAGATCGTCCATCTGTGTCTAGCTTTCCATCATATTCCATTGCGAGATTGCGACATGAACGAAATCCTGGAACCCGGCATGCTGGTCCGCCATCCCGCCGCGCCAGAATGGGGCATCGGGCAGGTCCAGTCGCGGATCGGCGACCGCATCACGGTGAATTTCGCCCATGCCGGCAAGCAGGTCGTGGACGGTCGGAATGTCAGCCTGGAATTGGTCACGTCGGCCCCTTAAATCATACAATTCGAGTTTAATACAACTTTTGAGTGAGTCAATTCCCCCTGAACCTGCCCCTCGCTTTCGTGCCAGGTTGCATCGCCCGCCCGTGGCGCCTAGAGACGTTTGAACCACAACCCGACCGGCAAGAGCATCGCTGATGACCTCGGACAACCTGTTCTTCGAAACCCGGCTGGCCCAGGACGAAAACGACCTGCTGGCCGCGCAGCGACTGCGCTACCGGGTCTTTGTCGAGGAACTGGGCGGCGATGGCGCGATGGTCGATCACGCGCGGCGGCTGGAACGGGACGAGTTCGATTCGCTGGTCGATCACCTGCTGCTGATCGACAATCGCCGCGACCGCAACAGCCTCGATCATGTGGTGGGGGCCTATCGCCTGCTGCCGGGCGAACGGGCGGCGCGCTTCGGCCGCTTCTATTGCGATGCCGAATACGACCTTTCGGCGCTGCGGGCCTCGGGGCGCTCGCTTCTGGAACTGGGGCGCTCCTGCGTGGATGCCGGGTTCCGGGGCAGTTCGGGAATGTTCCTTTTGTGGAACGCGCTGGCGGAATATGTGCTGGCGCGAGAGATAGAACTGCTTTTCGGCGTGGCCTCGTTCCATGGCACCGATCCCCAGGCGCTGGCCCAGCCGCTAAGCTGGCTGCATCACAACCACCTGGCGCCCGAGGCCCTGCGTCCCCGCGCCCGGCCCGAAGGGTTCCAGCCCATGGACCTGGTGGCCGAGCCGGATCTGGACCGGCGCGCGGCCATGCTGAGCATGCCCGCGCTGATCAAAGCCTATCTGCGCATGGGCGGGATCATCGGCGAAGGCGCCTATCTGGACCATGACTTCAACACCACCGATGTGTTCCTGATGCTGGACACTGCCGCCATGTCCGAAAAGCACCGGAAATTCTACGAGACCCGCTTGCAGACACCATGACCATCGATCCTTCGCCCCCCGCCGCCTTGCCCGAGAACCGGGCAAGCCAGGCCACCTGGATCGGCGAGGCTCCGCCAAAAGTCCGCATCGGCCCGCTGGGCTGGGTGCTGGTGCTGACGCGAGGGCTGGGGGTTATCTTGGTCCTGGCATTGGGCGTGATCCTGATCCTGCCCCTGCGCGGGACCGAGCGGCTGCTTGCCGGCCCCCGCCGCCCGCTGACCGGGCCGTGGGTTCAGGGCGTGTGCCGGATCTGCCTTTGGATCATGGGGATTTCCTGGCGCCGCGAAGGCGAACCCATGCGCGGCCCCGGCGCCGTGGTCGCCAATCACTCAAGCTGGCTCGACATCTTCGCGCTGAATGCCGCGATGCCGGTCTTCTTCGTCTCGAAATCCGAGGTCGCGGGCTGGCCGGGCATCAATATCCTGACCCGCGTCACCAATACCCATTTCGTGACCCGAGATCCACGCCTGGCCCGCATCCAGGCCGCCGAATTCGCCGAGCGCACCCGCGCGGGCCACCGGCTGCTGTTCTTTCCCGAGGGCACAAGCACCGATGGCCGCCGCGTCCTTCCCTTCAAGCCGACGCTGTTTCAGGGTTTTCTTGTGCCCGAACTGCCCCAGAGCCTGGCGATCCAGCCGATGACGGCGATCTATCACGCGCCTCCCGGCCGCGATCCCCGCTTTTACGGATGGTTCGGGGACATGGACCTGGGCGCACATCTGCTGGCCGTGCTGGCCCAGCCTCGCCAGGGCCGCATCACCGTTCGCCTGGGCGCGCCCATTCCCGTCGCCGGAGAAACCCGCAAGACCCTTTCCGCCAAGGCCGAGGCCAGCATCCGCGCGGACTTCGCGAGGGGTTGAAAGCGCGCCCCGGAGCCGCGAGCGCATCGCGGATGGGCACGGTCGCATGGGTATTTGAGAAGCAAAGAAGGGCCGGCCTTGCCTTTCCCAGGGATGCGGTCGCGGGCGGGTGCTAGAGCGGCCAGAAAAGCGGGATCACCAGGCAGGCGACGATGCCGCAGATGATGTCCAGCGGCACGCCCACCTTGACGAAATCGCTGAATCTGTAGCCGCCGGGACCATAGACCATCAGATGCGTCTGATAGCCGATGGGTGTCGCGAAGGCGACCGTGGCCGAAAACATGACCGCCACGACATAGGCGCGCGGATCGTGGCCCAGCGATTTCGCCAGCGCGATGGCCACGGGCGTCAGCAGCACCGCCACGGCATTGTTCGACAGCACCTCGGTCATGACCAGGCCCAGGAAATAGACCGCGATCAGCGTGGCGAAGGGCGGCAGGCCGCGCAGCCAGGGCGCGACGACATCCACCACCATGTTCACGGTGCCAGTGTGCTCCAGCGCCTCGCCCACCGCCAGCATGGCGAAGATCATCGCCATGAGCCGCGCATCGACGAAGGAGAACGCCTCTTCGGCATCGACGCAGCGCGTCAGCAGGATCACCGCCGCCGCCAGGAAGGACAGCGCCATGATCGGCGCCACGTCCAGCGCCGCCAGCGTCACCACCGACAGCAGGCAGACCACGGCGATCGGCGCCTTCCGGCGACGGAAAGGCTGGGCCGAGGGGCGCGACACGTCCAGCAGGTCCATGTCGGCGGCCAGGCGGCCGATATCCTCGGGCGCGCCTTCCAGCAGCAGCGTGTCGCCGATCTGCACCACCAGGTCGTCCAGTTGCCGGCCGATGTTCTGACTGCGGCGATGCGCCGCCAGGACATAGACGCCATAGCGCCGACGCAGGCGCAGATCGCCCAGCCGGCGGCCGATCATGCGCGCGCCGGGCGATATCAGCACCTCGACCGTTTCGGTCGCGACGGAGCTCAGCTTGTCCACCAGCTGGAAGTTCTTGTTGGCCTGCATCTCCAGCAGGTCGGCCATTTCCGAGCGCAGCACCACGCGATCGCCCGGCGCCAGCACGACTTCGGCCATGTCGCGCCGCAGCGAGGCATCACCGCGCAGCACGTCGATCAGCCGGACGGCGGCGCGTTTGAACAGCGGCACCTCGTTCACGTTCATGCCGACCAGGGTGGAATCCTCGGGGATGGCGACCTCGGTGAAATATTTCAACTCGCGCCTGGTGCCCAGGAACCCTGCCAGCGAGGTGCGGTCCGGCAGAAGTCTCCAGCCGACCAGGCCGAAATACGCGATCCCCGCGATGGTGACGGCGATGCCGACCGGGGCGATCTCGAAGATGGTGAAGGGCGTCATCCCCTGTTCGCGCGCGACGCCATCGACCAGCAGGTTGGTCGAGGTGCCGATCAGCGTGATCATGCCCGACAGGATCGTCATATAGGACAGTGGGATCAGCAGCTTCGAGGGCGCGATGCTGGCCTTGAGGCCCAGTTGGATCAGGATCGGGATCATCACCGCGACCAGCGGCGTGTTGTTCATCACGGTCGAGGCCACGATGAGGAAGCCGAAGGTCAGGCAGATGGTGAAGATCGGCCGCTCGGCCGCGCGCCTGGTGATCACGCCCGAAACCATGTTCAGCGCGCCCGTCCGCAACAGCCCGCCCATGATCATGAACATGAAGGCGATGGTCCAGGGCGCCGAGTTCGACAGCACGCCGGCCGCGTCCTTGACCGGCAAGAGGCCCAGCAGCATCATCGCCGCCGCCGTGCCGATGGCCACGACCTCGGGCGGGTGCTTTTCACGGATGAATTCGATGAACATGATCGTGATGATCACCAACATCGCAAGCGCGGCATTGGTGCCGGTCAGTTCGAAGCCAAGCATAGGCGTTGTCCCAATCCCGTCCCAGGCAGGCCGGTTAAATCACGGCCCTTTCGGTGGGTATTAGAATAATTTTCCCCTACACCGCAAGCGCAAGCTGGGGAAATTCCAAAATCAGGCGGGAATCTGCGTTTGGGACAGACGGCCGCCGGCACGGACGGGCGCGATTTCAAGCGCCTTGCCAGTCCGGTCGTCGGTGATGACCAGCACGCCGCACAGCGTGGCCTCGCCGTCGGCGGGGGTGAAACGCTCGCTGGCCATGCCGGTCAGGAAGCGGCGCAGCGGCTCGGCCTTGTCCATGCCGATCACGCTGTCATAATCGCCGCACATCCCCGCGTCGGACTGATAGCCGGTGCCCCGCGCCAGGATCATCGTGTCGGCGGTCGGCACATGGGTGTGGGTGCCCACGACCAGGCTGGCACGGCCGTCGCAGAAATGCCCCACCGCCATCTTTTCGCTGGTCGCCTCGGCATGGATGTCCACGACGCTGGCCTGCACCAGCCCGCCCAGCGGATGCGCCTTCAGCACCGTCTCGATGGCCGAGAAGGGATCGTCGAAGGGCCGCTTCATGAAGACCTGGCCCAGGATCTGGGCCACCAGCACCTTGCGGCCCCGCGTCGCCTCATAGACCCGCGCGCCCCGGCCCGGCGCCGCCTTGGAGTAGTTCAGCGGCCGGACGATGCGCTGCTCTGTCTGGATAAAGGACAGCATCTCCTTCTGGTCGAAGGCATGGTCCCCCAGCGTGATGCAATCCGCCCCCGCCTCCAGGATCAGCTTGGCATGACCGGCGGTCAGCCCCATCCCGCCCGAGGCGTTCTCGGAGTTGACGACAGTGAAATCGACGCCGAGACGCTGCTTCAGCGGCCCCAGCCCCTCGACGATGGCGCGACGACCGGCGCGGCCCATCACGTCCCCAAGATACAGAATGCGCATGCGCCGCCTTTAGGTCAAAGCCGGCCCGCACTCAAGCCCCATCGTGGCGGCCCTAGCCCAGCCATGCGCCAATCAGCGCCGATCCAAGCGCGATCACGCCCCCCAGCGCCACGCCCGCCGCGAAGCCCAGGCGCGGGCGCGGCGCGGGCGGGGCCGCGTCCTCGCGCAGAAGCTCGGGCATGCGGCGTTCCAGGAATTCGGGCAGAAGCGGCGCGAAGCGCGCCAGAACCTGGGCCGAGCGGCCAAGATCGCGCAAGGCCGCCTTGGGGCCCAGATTGTCGCGGATGTAATCCTCGACCACGGGGCGGGCGACCTCCCACATGTTGATCTGGGGGCTTAGCGACCGCGCCACCCCCTCGACCACGACCATGGTGCGTTGCAGCAGGATCAGCTCGGTCCGGGTCGCCATGCCGAAGCGCTCGGTCACCTCGAAAAGATAGGCCAGCAGGTTCGCCATGCTGATGCGGCTGGCATCGGCGCCGAAGATCGGCTCGCCCACGGCACGCAGGGCGCGGGCGAATTCGGCCGGGTCGCGGTCGCGGGGGACATAGCCCGCCTCGAAATGCACGCGGGCCACGCGCATATAGTCGCGGCGGATGAAACCCATCAGGATCTCGGCATAGACACGGCGGGTATATTCGTCGATCTCGCCCATGATGCCGAAATCATAGATGACGACATCGCCATCCGCCGCGACCTTCAGATTGCCCTGATGCATGTCGGCGTGGAAATAGCCGTCGCGCAGCGCATGGCGCAGGAAAAGCTGCAACACCCGCTCGCCCAGGCCATGCAGGTCGTGGCCCGCCGCGGTTAGGGCGGCGATGTCGCCCATGGCGATACCCTCGGCCCAGTCGCTGGTCAGGACGCGCCGCGCGCTCAGGTGCCAATGCGGCAGCGGCACGCGCATGCCGGGATCACCGCCGGTATTCTCGGCGAATTCCGAGGCGTTCGCGGCCTCGCGGCGCAGGTCCAATTCGCCCGTCACGACGGATTCGAAGTGGCTGACCACATCGCGCGGACGCAGGCGGCGGGTCGCCGGAGAAAGCCGCTCGATCATGCCGGCGGCGAAGTGGAAGGCGTCGATATCGCGGCGGAAATCGGATTCGACCGAGGGACGCAGCACCTTGACCGCGACCTCGCGCCCGTTATCGGCGCGACGCGCGCGGTGGACCTGGGCGATAGAGGCGGCGGCGACGGGTTCCGAGAATTCGCCGAAAAGATCCGCGACCGGCTGGCCCAGATCCTCTTCGACGATGCGGCGGGCCTGGGCCAGCGGAAAGGGCGGCAGGCGGTCTTGCAGCATGGAAAGCTGGCTGGCCAGTTCGGGGCCGACCACATCGGGCCGGGTCGAAAGGATCTGCCCGAACTTGATATAGGCCGGACCCAGGGCGGTGATCGCGCGCGTCACCGGCGGCAGCGCGGGATCGCCCTTATAGCCCAGCCAGGCGAAGGGCCAGCCCATCACACGCGCCGCCAGCCGCACGCGGGCGGGGGCGTTCATCGCATCCAGGGCCGCGCCCATGGCGCCGGTGCGCTCGAACGTGGCGCCGGTGCGGATCAGGCGCCAGATGTTGTGGGGTCCGCGCATCAGATCTTCCAGCCGGAATGCAGCGCCGCGATCCCCATCGAGAGGTTGCGATATTGCACCCGGCCAAAGCCCGCTTCCCGGATCATGTTCACGAATGCCTGCTGGTTCGGGAACTTGCGGATCGATTCCACCAGGTATTGATAGCTGTCACGGTCGTTCGCCACGACCTGGCCCATCGCCGGGATCACATTGAAGCTGTAGCGGTCGTAAAGCCATTGCAGCATCGGGACCGGGATCTGGCTGAACTCCAGCACCATCAGGCGCCCACCCGGCTTCAGCACGCGCCGCGCCTCGGCCAGGGCGTCGGGAATGCGGGTCACGTTGCGGATGCCGAAGCTGATCGTGTAGCGGTCGAAGCTGTCATCGGCGAAGGGCAGCGCCATCGCATCGCCCGTGACCCAGGCCAGGCGGTCGGCCATCTGCTGGGCCTCGGCGCGCTTGCGCCCCTCGATCAGCATGGATTCGGTCATGTCGCAGACGGTGACGCGCGCGCCCGAGGCGCGGGTCAGGAAGCGGAAGGCCACGTCCCCGGTGCCGCCCGCCACGTCCAGCAGGTGCTGGCCGTCGCGCGGGGCCAGCCAGTCCATCATCGCGTTCTTCCAGACCCGGTGGATGCCCATGCTCATCAGATCGTTCATCACGTCATAGCGCGAGGCCACGCGCGAGAAGACGCCATGGACCAGCCCCGCCTTGTCATCCTCGGCCACGGTGCGGAAGCCGAAATGGGTCTCGCGGGTCGCATCTGGGCGCTGATCGTCGGTCATCTGCTTGTCCATCCGTCGTTTCACGCCCAGATAGTCCGAACGCGGGCCATGCGCCACCCCGCGCAACATGTGACGAATGGGACGGAAATGCCAGAACTGCCAGAGGTCGAAACCGTGCGGCACGGCCTTGAGCCGCATCTGACCGGCCGCGTGATCGCGCGGGCCGAGGCGCGGCGCCCGGACCTGCGCTGGCCCCTGCCCCCGGACCTGGTCCAGGTGCTGACGGGCGCGCGGGTCGGCGGGCTGCGGCGGCGCTCCAAATACATCCTCGTGGATCTGGAGGATCGGGGCAGCCTGCTTCTGCATCTGGGCATGTCCGGGCGAATGCTGATCGAGGGCGAAAGCCAGGGCGAATTTCACCGCGATCCCGCGATCCTGCCGCGCCACGACCATGTGGTGCTGTGGACCGACCTGGGCACGCGGATCACCTTCAACGACGCGCGCCGATTCGGCATGGTCGACCTGGTGGCGCCTGGGGCCGAGCACCCGCTGCTGGCGCACCTGGGACCCGAACCCCTGTCCGACGCCTTTTCGGCCGCGCATCTGGCGGCGGCATTCACGGGCAGGAAGACGGCGGTGAAGGCGGCGCTGCTGGACCAGCGGCTGGTGGCGGGGCTGGGCAACATCTATGTCTCGGAGGCGCTGCATCGCGCCGGGATCGACCCCCGCCGCGCGGCGGGCCGGATCGGGCCGGGACGAATCGCCGCGCTTGCCGGCCATATCCGCGAGGTGCTGACCGAGGCCATCGCCGCCGGGGGATCGTCCCTGCGCGATCACCGGCAGGCGACAGGCGAGCTTGGCTATTTCCAGCACAGTTTCCGCGTCTATGGCCGCGAGGGCGCGCCCTGCCCCGTCCCCGGCTGCGCCGGGCAGGTGCGGCGCATCGTGCAATCGGGACGGTCCAGCTATTTCTGCCCGATCTGCCAACGATAGGGACAGGCCCGCCCATGGCCGGGATATTCGGCAAGGGCGAAGCCGGCGCTGGCCTTGGCCGGGGCGATTTGCTAGGACTCTGGCCCAGCTTCTTACCGAAAGGCTAGGTTTTCATGGCTTACCAGACCCTTACCGTCGAGATCGACGACTATGTCGCATTGATCCGGCTGAACCGGCCCGATGCGCTGAACGCACTGAATTCCCAGCTTTTGTCCGAGCTTGGCGATGCCCTGGCCGATGCCGACCGCAACGACCGGGTTCGCGCCATCGTCCTGACCGGCAGCGAGAAAGCCTTCGCCGCCGGCGCCGACATCAAGGAAATGGCCGAGAAGAGCTTTGTCGAGGTCTATACGAGCGACCTTTTCGGCGCCGATATCGACCGCATCACCGCGACCCGCAAGCCGGTCATCGCCGCCGTCTCGGGCTATGCGCTGGGGGGCGGCTGCGAACTGGCCATGGCCTGCGATTTCATCATCTGCGCCGAGAACGCCAAATTCGGCCAGCCCGAGATCAACCTGGGCGTCATCGCCGGCATCGGCGGCACCCAGCGGCTGACCCGCTTCGTCGGCAAGTCGAAAAGCATGGAAATGCACCTGACCGGCCGTTTCATGGATGCGGCCGAGGCCGAACGCTCGGGCCTGGTCAGCCGGGTCGTGCCCAGCTCCAAGCTGGTCCCCGAGGCGCTGGCCGCCGCGCGAAAGATCGCCGAGAAATCCCAGATCGCCGTGCTGGCCGCCAAGGAGGCCGTGAACCGCGCCTATGAGACCACGCTGAACGAAGGCATCCTGTTCGAGCGCCGGACCTTCCAGGCGCTGTTCTCGACCGAGGATCAGAAAGAGGGCATGGCCGCCTTCCTGGAAAAGCGCGAGCCGCAATTCCGCGACCGCTGATTTTCAGCTTGGCATCCGGGGGTCGGGCCTGTATAGGGCAGACCTTACATGCGCGTGGGCCCGCTTAAGGCAAGAATCATGACCGTCCCCTGCCGGACGGCGCCATGGGGCTTTGCGTCACCGAGATACAGATTACGATAAGGACGAGACCCATGGCCAATACGCCCCAATCCAAGAAGCGCGCCCGCCAGATCGAGCGTGTCACCGCCGTCAACAAAGCCCGCCGCTCGCGCATCCGCACTTTCCTGCGCGGTGTCGAGGAAGCCATCGCCTCGGGCGATGCGGAAGCCGCGAAGAAGGCGTTGCAAGCCGCCCAGCCGGAACTGATGCGCGGCGTCACCAAGGGCGTCGTCCACAAGAACACCGCAGCCCGCAAGATCTCGCGTCTGGCCTCGCGCGTGAAAGCACTGGCGACCGCCTAAGACAATTGCGACAAATACGCAACTGACAGAAGATTAATTAAAGGCGCGCTCTCTTTCAGCGCGCCTTTCCTGATGAAATAAATCCGATCAACCTATTGGAAAGATTGGGTTTCCTGAACTGCCCGGCGTGCCGCGGCGTTTCGAGATTCGACAGCCAAAGTGACTGTCAAGCGCGAAGATCGGTTGTCGGCGGAACCCCCTTCTTGCTAGCTTCCACCATGCGATTCACCTCGCACCTGGGGGACAGCCCGCCGCAAGAAGCTGCTGACTGCGGCGCGGGCGGAACAGCTTGCCGATTGACAATGCCGCGCCGGCTGCCACCGGCCGACATAACAGGTTTGGAAATAGGGCCAGCAAGGTCTGACATACCGTCCCGCACGGTAAAGGCTTGCTGTTCTCTGTTTCCACCTCGGGCGCCGAAACGCGAGTCGCTGCACGTCGGGAAAACCGGCGGGATATGGGCCAAGGAAACGGACGTGGGCGAGATGGACAAGATTTGGGGGCAGGCGCGTGAGGAACTTCAGAAGGTCGTCGGAGCGGACAGTTTCGCCACCTGGATCGACCCGCTGCGCCTGAGCGGCCTGGATGATGGCACGGCCGTCATCGCCTGCCCGACCCGCTTCCTCTCGGACTGGGTATCGCGCCATTACAGCGACGATATCCTTCAGGTGCTGAACCGGCTGGGCGGCGCGGTGCATCGGCTGAGCTTCGAGACACGCAGCCAAAGCGCCCGCCCCGCCCCCGCCCCGGCCGCGGCCCCCGAGATTCGCCGTCCGCGCCTGGGCACGGACGAGGAACTGGCCGCGCCCCTGGACCAGCGATTCACCTTTGAGAATTTCGTCGTCGGCAAGCCGAACGAACTGGCCCATGCCGCCGCCCGCCGCGTGGCCGAGGGCGGGCCGGTCACCTTCAACCCGCTGTTCCTTTACGGCGGCGTGGGCCTGGGCAAGACCCACCTGATGCATGCCATCGCGCGCGAGATCCAGGCCCGCCAGCCCGAGGCCCGCGTGCTGTATCTGTCGGCCGAACAGTTCATGTATCGCTTCGTCCAGGCGCTGCGCGACCGCACCGTGATGGATTTCAAGGAACTGTTCCGCACCGTATCCGTGCTGATGGTCGATGACGTGCAGTTCATCGCCGGCAAGGACAGCACGCAAGAGGAATTCTTCCATACCTTCAATACCCTGGTCGATCAGGGCAAGCAGATCGTGATTTCCGCCGACCGCGCGCCGGGCGAGATCAAGGATATGGAAGAGCGCATCAGGTCGCGCCTGCAATGCGGGCTGGTCGTGGACCTGCACCCGACCGATTACGAATTGCGCCTGGGCATTCTGCAATCCAAGACCGATGCCTTCCGCGTGCAATATCCGGGCCTGCAACTGGCGCCGGGCGTGCTGGAATTCCTGGCCCATCGCATCACCTCGAACGTGCGCGTGCTGGAAGGCGCGCTGCAACGGCTGTTCGCCTTTGCCAGCCTGATGGGGCGCGAGATCACGCTGGACATGACCCAGGAATGCCTGGCCGACATCCTGCGCGCCAATGACCGCAAGGTCTCGATCGAGGAGATCCAGCGCAAGGTGGCCGAGCATTACAACATCCGCCTGTCGGATATGATCGGCCCAAAGCGGGTCCGCACCGTGGCTAGGCCCCGCCAGATCGCGATGTATCTGGCCAAGCAGATGACCTCGCGTAGCCTGCCCGAGATCGGGCGCCGCTTCGGCGGGCGGGATCACACGACGATTATGCATGGCGTCAGGAAGATCGAGGAGTTGCGCGGCGCCGACCGCAGCCTGGCCGAGGATATCGACCTGCTGCGCCGCCTGCTGGAGGCGTAAGATTGCCCGCTTGACCCCGCGCGGAATTGTGCCAGATTGGCGCCCCGCGCCGGATCGAGATGAGGAACGACCATGAAATTCGCCATTGAACGCGCCGACCTGGTCAAGGCGGTGTCGCAGGCCCAGTCCGTGGTCGAACGCCGCAACACCATCCCGATCCTGGCCAATGTGCTGATCGAGACCAGCCAGGGCGGCGTGACCTTCCGTGCCACCGATCTGGACACGGAAATCGTCTATCAGGCCGCCGCCCAGGTCGAGCGGCCGGGCGCCACGACCGTCTCGGCCTCGATGCTGAACGACATCGCGCGCAAGCTGCCGGACGGCGCGCTGGTGCAGCTTAGCCTGGACGGCGGCTCGGGGCGGCTCTCGGTGCAGGCGGGACGCTCGAATTTCAGCCTGGCGACCCTGCCGCGCGAGGATTTCCCGGTCATGTCCGCCTCGGAATACGCGGCGAATTTCAGCGCCCCGGCCCTGGTCCTGCGGCGGCTGTTCGACAAGTCGAAATTCGCCATCTCGAACGAGGAGACGCGCTATTACCTGAATGGCGTCTATATGCATGTGGCGCAGGGCGAGGATGGGCCAAGCCTGCGCTGCGTGGCCACCGACGGCCACCGGCTGGCCCGCATCGACGCCCCCCTGCCCCAGGGCGCGGGCGACATGCCCGGCGTGATCGTGCCCAGAAAGACCGTGGGCGAATTGCGCAAGCTGCTGGACGATGACGCGACCGAGATCGCCGTCTCGGTCAGCGAAACGAAGGTGCGTTTCGCGACGCCCACGATCACGCTGACCTCGAAGGTGATCGACGGCACCTTCCCCGATTATTCGCGTGTCATCCCTTCGGCCAACAGCCGCAAACTGGAAGTCGATGCCGGCGATTTCGCCAAGGCCGTGGACCGGGTGGCCACGGTCAGCAGCGAGCGCTCGCGCGCGGTGAAGCTTTCGCTTGAGGAAGACCGGCTGGTCCTGTCCGTCAACGCCCCCGACAGCGGCGCGGCGGATGAGGAACTGCCGGTGGCCTATGCCGACGAGCCGCTGGATATCGGCTTCAACGCCAAATACCTGCACGAGATCGCCAGCCAGATCGAGCGTGAGAATGCGGTCTTCCTGTTCAACGGCTCGGGCGATGCGGCACTGATCCGCGAGGGCGGCGACAGTTCCGCCGTCTATGTCGTGATGCCGATGCGCGTGTGACGCTGCATCAGCTGCAACTGGCGCAGTTCCGAAGCTGGGCCAGGCTGGATCTGGCGCTGGATGCGCGGCCCGTGGCGATCCATGGGCCGAACGGAGCGGGCAAGACGAATATCCTGGAAGCGGTCTCGATGCTGTCGCCTGGACGCGGCATGCGCGGGGCGCCGCCGGGCGATCAGGCGCGCCGGGGGCCGGGGCTTGGCTGGCAGATCCGCGCCCGCATCGGCGATCACGAGGTCGCGACCCGCGCCTTGCCCGGCCTGACCCGCGAGGTGATCGTCGACGGCAAGCCCGCCACGCAATCGGCGCTTGGCGTGCTAATGCGGGTGATCTGGCTGACCCCCGCCATGGACCGGCTATGGACAGACCCGCCCGAGCAGCGCCGCCGCTTCCTGGATCGCGTCACGCTGAGCTTTACCCCCGGCCATGCCGAGGATTCCCTGGGCTATGAAAAGGCCATGCGCGAACGGAACCGGCTGCTGAAGGAAGAGGTGCGGGATAGCGGCTGGTATCGCGCGCTTGAAGTCCAGATGGCCGATATGGGCGCGGCCCTGACCCGCAACCGCCAGGACGCCATCGCCCGTATCGCCCAGGCGCAGGAGGGGGCCGGGACCAGCTTCCCCTCGGCCAGGCTGACGCTGCTGCCGGGCGAGGGCTGGGCCGACGATCCCGACCCCGAAAGCATCGCCGCCCGCCTGGCCGAGGGGCGAAGCCGCGACATGGCCGCCGGCCGCACCCTGACCGGCCCGCATCGCGCCGATCTGGGGGCGCATTGGGGGCCGCAGGACATGCCCGCCGCCCTGAGCTCGACCGGAGAGCAGAAGGCGCTGCTGCTGTCCCTGATCCTCGCCAATGCCCGCGCCCTGGCGGATCAGCGCCCTGTCCTGCTGCTGGACGAGGTGGCGGCGCATCTTGACGCCGAACGCCGCGCGGCCCTGCATGACGAAATCTGCGCCCTTGAGGCGCAGAGCTTCCTGACCGGGACCGGGCCGGAACTGTTCCAGACGCTGGGCGCGCGGGCCCAGTCCCTGGCGGTCGAACGGCGGGGCGAGGTGTCGGGGCTGGGCATGGGTGTTTGAAACAAGAGGAAAGGCCGGCGCGGCGGTGCGCTTTTGGGTATTTGGAAAGCAAAGAAGGCGTGGCTTGTCGGCCAGGCGGGGGGCGCGGGATGGAGGCGCCGCGTTTTGGGTGACTGGGAAACGGAAATGATGCGCGGCGGTGAGGGCCGCGCATCCTGTTGAAGGCTAGAGGATCAGATCGACCAGTTCGAAGCGGCGGACATCGACCAGGCCCAGATCCGAGATGCGCAGTTCCGGGATCACCACCAGCGCCAGAAGCGAATGCTGCATATAGGCGTTGTTGAGCTGGCAGCCGCAATCGCGCATGGCCTGCACGATGCCTTGGGCGGCCTCGGCCACCTCTTCGGCGGGCAGGTCGGACATCAGACCGGCGATGGGCAGCGCAACGGTGGCAAGCTCGGCGCCGTCGCGGAAGACGGTGACGCCGCCGCCGATCCGGCCCAGATGATTCACCGCCGCCGCCATGCTGTCGCGGCAGGTGCCCACGACGATCATGTGGTGACTGTCATGCGCCACCGTCGAGGCGACCGCGACGCGGCCCCGATAGCCGAAGCCCTGGACGAAGCCATTGGTCACGCCGCCCGTGCCGCGATGACGCTCGACCAGGGCGATCTGGCAGATCTCTCCCTCGCCCTCGATCACGCCGTCGCGGATGGGAAGCTCGGCCTCCAGCGCCCTGGTCGGAGCCTGGTTCTCGACCACGCCGATCACGCGGACGCGAGCCAGGTCGCCCCGCGCCGGAACCCGGAAATCGGCGGCGGCCAGCGCGCGGCCGAGACGGACCGAGTTGCGGGCGCTCTCGGGCCAGTCGATGCGGGGGCATGTGGCCAGCAGGCGGCCGTTTTCGGCGACAAGCGCGCCCTGGGCGATGACCGCCTCGATCGGCAGGGACGCCAGGTCCGAGGTCAGGATCACATCGGCCCGCCTGCCTGGGGTGATGCTGCCAAGCTCGCGCTCCTGGCCGAAATGGCTGGCGGGGTTGATCGTGGCCATCTGGATCGCGATCAGGGGATCGCAGCCGCATTCGATGGCATGGCGGACGACGCGGTTCATATGGCCGTCATGGACCAGCGTGCCCGAATGGCTGTCATCGGTGCAAAGGATGAAACCGCGCGGGTCCAGGCCCTTTTCGGTGATCGCGGTGATCTGGCTTGCCACGTCATACCAGGCGCTGCCCAACCGCATCATGCAGGCCATGCCCTGGCGGACGCGGGCCAGGCCCTCGGCCTCGCTGGTGGTCTCGTGATCGTCCTGAGGACCGCCCGCGACATAGGCATGGAAGGGACGGCCCAGATCCGGGCTGGCGTAATGGCCGCCGACCGTCTTGCCGGCCGCGCGCGTGGCCGCGATTTCGCCCAGCATCTGGGGATCACCCGCCGCCACGCCGGGGAAATTCATCATCTCGCCCAGGCCCACGATCCCCTCCCAGCCCATGGCCTGGGCCACCTCGCCCTCGGTGATGGGGGCGCCGGTGGTCTCAAGTCCGGGGGCCGAGGGGGCGCAGCTTGGCATCTGGGTGAACATGCCGATCGGCTGGATCACCGATTCGTCGCGCATCAGGCGCACGCCTTCCAGGCCTAGGACATTGGCGATCTCATGGGGATCGTGAAAGATCGTCGTCGTGCCATGCGGGATCACGGCGGCGGCGAAGCCGGCCGGCGTCAGCATCCCCGATTCCACATGCATATGCGCGTCGATCAGCCCCGGAACCATGAAGCGGCCGGCGGCCTCGATCACCTGCGTGTCCGGCCCGATGCAGGGCGCGGCATCGGGACCGACATAGGCGACACGGCCATCGGCCACCGCGATATCCGTTTGCGCGATCACCTCGCGGCTATGGACGTTCACCCATCGCCCGCCCCGGATCACCAGATCGGCGGGGGCGCGTCCCGCCGCCACCTCGACCAGCCGGGCCTGCGCCTGGATCCATGGTTTCAGCATGCCTGTCTCCTTGTTCCTGGCGACCAATCTGCGGCAAGGTGGCCGCGAAGGAAAGGACCGGCGATGGAGTGGAGCGGCGAGGCCAGCGTGATGACGCTGCGCAGGCATGGCGAAAGCGCCGTGATCCTGACGGTGCTGTCGCGCGAGGCAGGGCTTGTCTCGGGACTGGTGCCGGGGGGCGCCAGCGCGAAACGCGCCGCGATCGTGCAACCGGGCAACCGGGTCAGCCTGCGCTGGCGCGCGCGGGTCGACGGGCAGCTGGGCACCTTCGCCGCCGAGCCCGCGCGGGCTAGGCCGGGCCTTCTGTCGGACGCCGAGGCGCTGGCCGGGGTCAATGCGGTGACCGCGCTTGTGACCTTCGCCCTGCCCGAGCGCGATCCGCATCCCCGCCTGTCAGACCTGACCGAGGTGCTGCTGGACCGGATGGACGCGGGCGACGCCTGGACCGAGACCTATCTGCGCTGGGAATTGCACCTGCTTGAGGAACTGGGCTTCGGGCTGGACCTGGAAAGCTGCGCGCTGACCGGGACGCGGCATGGGCTGGCCTATGTCAGCCCGCGCACGGGTCGCGCGGTCAGCGCGCAGGCGGCGGGGGAATGGGCGCCGAGGCTGCTGCCCCTGCCCGCGATCCTGGGGGGAAGGGGCAATGGCGGCGTGGCCGATGCGCTACGCCTGACCGGGCATTTCCTGGAGACGCATCTGGCCCAGGCCCATGCCGGCAGGCCCCTGCCGCCCGCGCGGGCGCGGCTGATCGCCCGGCTGATGGCGCGGGACGGCGGCGATGCCTGACACCGTATCCGTTCGGCGGCGCGTCCTGGGGCGGCGTGATGGCGGTTATTGCTCTTTGCGATAACCCGGCTCGAAGGTCAGATAGGTCGGTCCGGTGATCTTCAGCACGCCCCCCTCATAGGTGATGCCGTCGGCCTGCGACAGCGCCCCCAGATAGCGCGTCTCAAGCGCGCCGGCGCGGCCCGAACAGGCCATATAGGTCGTCGTGATCGCACCCAGCTTGAAGCCCGGCGGCTCGGCGGCCTGCGGAGCCGAGTAATGGTTGCACGGCCCCTGGCCCGAAACCGAGCCATCCGATTCGATCGTCAGGCCCACATTGCGTTGCGGCACGGTATCCGCGCCGATGCCCACCAGGACGTAAGGCCCCGTCGGGACGCTGCCGCCCGCCGAGGGCGTGGCGGTCGGTTGGCAGGCGGCCAGGGCCGAGACTGCGGCCAGGGCCGCGGAAAAGGGCAGAAGGCGGGTCATTGGCAGCTCCGTTCTCTCATGTTGCCCGACATAATGCCTGATCGGGCCTATCTGTCCAGCCGGCCGCGAAAATTCGCCCTAACCCAGTAGCCGGCGCGCAATAACCTGGGCCTGGATCTCGGCCGCGCCCTCGAAGATGTTCAGGATGCGCGCGTCGCAAAGGACGCGGCTGATCGCATATTCCAGCGCGAAGCCGTTGCCGCCATGGATTTGCAGCGCATTATCCGCCGCCGACCAGGCTACGCGCGCGCCCAGCAGCTTGGCCATCCCGGCCTCAAGGTCGCAGCGCCTGCCATGGTCCTTTTCCCAGGCGCTGAAATAGGTCAACTGCCGCGCGATCATGATTTCCACCGCCATCATGGCAAGCTTGTCGGCGACACGGGGAAACTCGATCAGCGAACGGCCGAACTGCTTGCGGTCCAGGGCATAGCGCATCCCAATCTCGGCCGCGCATTGGGCCACGCCCACGGCGCGGGCGGCGGTCTGGATCCGAGCGGATTCGAAGGTTTCCATCAACTGCTTGAAGCCGCGTCCCGGCGCGCCGCCCAGAAGGTTCTCGCCACGCACGCGGAAGCCGTCGAAGCCAAGCTCATATTCCTTCATGCCGCGATAGCCCAGCACCTCGATCTCGCCCCCCGTCATGCCGGGGGTCGGGAAGGGATCGTCATCGGTCCCCGGCGTCTTCTCGGCCAGGAACATGGAAAGGCCGCGCCAGTCGGTGCTGGCCGGATCGGTGCGTGCCAGCAGCGTCATCACATGGGTGCGCTGCGCATGGGTGATCCAGGTCTTGTTGCCGGTCACGACCCAATCCTCGCCGTCGCGCACGGCACGGGTGCGCAGGGAACCCAGGTCGCTGCCCGTATTCGGCTCGGTGAAGACGGCGGTGGACAGGATCTCGCCCGAGGCGAGCTTGGGCAGCCATTTCGCCTTCTGCTCAGCCGTGCCGCCGCAAAGGATCAGTTCGGCCGCGATTTCCGAGCGCGTGCCCAGACTGCCCACGCCGATATAGCCGCGCGAAAGCTCTTCGGTGACGACGACCATGGATGCCTTGGACAGGCCCAGCCCGCCGAACTCCTCGGGGATGGTCAGGCCGAAGACGCCAAGTTCGGCCAGTTCCTCGATGATCTCCATCGGGATCAGCTCGTCCTTCAGGTGCCATTCATGGGCATTGGGGATCACCCGGTCGTCGGCATAGCGGCGGAACTGGTCGCGGATCATCTCCAGATCCTCGTCCAGGCCCGAGGCGCCGAAGGTGGCGCGGCCCTGGTTTTCGTGCATCAGGCGCGCAAGCTCGGCCCGCGCCTCGGGCGTATTGCCGCCCGCAAGCTCGCGCAGCGCCGCCGAGGGCTGGAACTCCAGGCCAAGGTCCGACAGGCGGGCGAATTCCGTCTGGCTCATGGGGATGCCGCCCTGGATCTGCGTCAGGTATTCGCCAAGGCCGATCCGCAGGATCAGCACCTCGATCCGGCCCAGGTGGCCCGCCTCGTCCAGCCGCGCGGCCCAGGCCGAAAGCTGGCGCAGCGCCTCGATATAGGTGGCCAGCCAGGACAGCGCATGGGCCGCGTGCTGATGTCGGTCCAGAAGCGCGGCATCGGCCTTGCCCAAGGGCGCGACACGGGTGCGCAGCGCCCCGGTCGCGCGGGACAGCAGATCGGCAAGCTCGGGCTGGATCTCACGGGCCTTGGAAAGAAGATCGGCGGGCATGGCGGGGCTATCCTTCATGGCATGTCCTCTGCATCGCTCTGCGGCGTTGCGGCATGACTAGCGCCTTTGCAATCGCAGCGCAACTATCATGCGCCATGCTAAGCAAGGGCGAACGAATATGACCCGCCGGCATGGCCTTGCATCCGCCGGGCCAAAAGGGCAACCCTGTCGCCATGTTCGGCCTCGACCCTCTTCATCTGGCGCTTGCAATCGCGATCACGCTGTTTTCCGGCTTCGTGAAAGGGGCCATCGGCTTTGCCATGCCGATGATCATGCTGTCGGCGCTGGGATCGTTCCTGACCGCGCAGCAGGCGGTGGCGGCGGTGATCCTGCCGGTGCTGTTCACCAATATCCGCCAGGCGCTGCGTCAGGGCTGGGGCCCCGCCTGCGAGGCGACCTGGGCCTATCGCTGGCATGTGGCCATGGTGGTGCTGTTCATCCCGATCAGCGCCTTTTTCGCGACCCGCGTGCCGCAATGGGCGATGTATGCGATGATCGGCCTGCCCATCACCGCCTTCGCCCTGTGGCAGTTGCTGGGCCGCAGCCTGGTCCTGCCGCTGCATCACCGCCGCCGGGCCGAGATCGTGACCGGAATCATCGGCGGGATCATCGGCGGGATTTCCGGGATCTGGGGGCCGCCGCTGGTGGTGCTGCTTTTGTCGCTGCACGCGCCAAAGGACGAACAGATGCGGGTCCAGGGCGTCGTCTTCTTCATCGGCGCGGCGGTGCTGACGGTCTCGCATCTGAAATCGGGGCTTCTGAACGCGCAGACCCTGCCCTTTTCGGCGATGCTGGTGCTTCCGGCGGTGATCGGCATGGGGCTGGGCTATCTGGCACATGACCGGCTGAACGTGGCGCAGTTCCGGCGCTGGACACTGGTGCTTCTGATCCTGACCGGGATGAACCTGATCCGGCGGGCGCTGGAACTGCTGGGCTGGCCGGTATAGACCGACCCCCAGGTAAAAGGGGGAACCGCAATGAGCCTTGTTCCAGACGCCGCCGACCTGACCGCGCGGCTGATCCGCTGCCCCTCGGTCACACCGGACGAGGGGGGCGCGCTGACGCTGCTGGCCCAGGTGCTTTCGGCGGCGGGGTTCGAATGCCATCGCGTGGACCGGGGGGGCGTTTCGAACCTGTTCGCGCGCTGGGGCGCAAGGGGGGCCAGGACCTTCGGCTTCAACGGCCATACCGATGTCGTGCCGCCCGGCGATCCGGCAAGCTGGACCCATCCGCCCTTTTCCGGGGCCCAGGTCGATGGCTGGATCTGGGGCCGGGGCGCGACCGACATGAAATCGGGCGTCGCGGCCTTCGCCGCGGCCGCCATCGGCTTCGTGACCCAGACCCCGCCCGACGGCGCCGTCATCCTGACGATCACCGGCGACGAGGAAGGCCCCGGCCGCGACGGCACCCGCGCCCTGCTGGACTGGATGGCCGCGACGGGCGAGCGGATGGATGTCTGCCTCGTGGGCGAGCCGTCCAATCCCGACCGCATGGGCGAGATGATCAAGATCGGCCGGCGCGGCTCGATGACATTCGGGATCGAGGCCAGGGGCGTGCAGGGCCATGCCGCCTATCCGCATCGCGCGAAGAACCCGCTGCACGCGCTGGTGCGGCTGCTGGGGGAACTGACCGCCCGGCCGCTGGACCAGGGCACGGCGCATTTCGATCCCTCGGGGCTGCAAGTGACGACAGTGGATTGCGGCAACCCGGCCTCGAACGTGATCCCCGAGCGGGCGCGGGCCACGGTGAACATCCGCTTCAACGACGCTCATACATCGGCCAGCCTGGATACGGCGATCCGCGCCCAGGCGCAGGCGATCGCGGCCGAAACCGGCGTCGAGTTCACCATCCTGACCGAGGTTTCCGGCGAAAGCTTCCTGACCGCGCCCGGACCTTTCGTCGATCTGGTGGCGGACGTGGTGCGCGCGGAAACCGGGCTGGACCCGGTGCTTTCGACCTCGGGCGGCACCTCGGACGCGCGCTTCGTCAAGGATCATTGCCCGGTGCTGGAATTCGGCCTGGTCGGGCATTTCATGCATCAGGTCGATGAGCGCGTGCCAGCCGATCAGGTGCGCCAGCTTGCCCGCATCTATCGCCGCATCCTTGAGCGGTATTTCGCATGAAAATCGCACGCAGCCAGGACCTTGAGACCTGCCGCCGAATCCGGCACGAGGTCTTCGTGATCGAGCAATCCGTCCCCGAGGCGCTGGAACGGGACGGACAGGACGCGCAGGCGATCCACCTTCTGGCCCAGGACGCGCAGGGCCGGCCGCTGGGCACGGCCCGGCTGCTGGTGCGGGACGGAACCGGCAAGATCGGCCGCGTCGCAGTGCTTGCGCAGGCGCGCGGCCTGGGCATCGGCGCCGCGATGATCCGCGCCGCTCTTGAGGAATTTCGCGCAATTCCAGGTGTTTCCCGTGCGAAACTCGGCGCGCAGACCCATGCCGTCGGGTTTTACGAAAGACTGGGCTTTATCGCCCAGGGGCCGGAATACCTTGAGGCGGGCATTCCCCATCGCGACATGGTGCAGGAGCTTTAGCATGATCCGCCCCGAACTGCGCCCCTGGACCGAAACCGCCTTGGCCCTGGGCGCGACCGGCTTCGGGCTTTGGGTGTTCTCTCTGGGCGGCTGGGTGTTCTGGCCCCTGGGCGCGCTGATCGCGGGGGCGGCGGCGCTTTGGGCGCTGGATGCCTGGCGGCGGCGGCGCTTTCGCGGCAGGGCGGATGCGCCGGGCCTGGTGGAACTGGACGAAGGCGCGATTCGCTATCTGACCCCGAACTCCTTCCTGGGCGGAGAGATGGCGCTGCGCGACCTGTCCGAGATCCGCCTTCTGCGCCTGAACGGCGCAGTCCACTGGCGGCTGAAAAGCCGCGACGGCCAGGCCCTGCTGATCCCCCGCGATGCGGCGGGGGCCGAACGGCTGGCTGGCGCCTTTGCCAGCCTGCCCGGCGCGGATCTGGGCCGCATCTCGGCCGCGCTGACGGCCGAGGGTCCCGCTGTCCAGACGCTTTGGCGCAGCCACGACCGGCCCGGCTTGACTTGACGCGCCCGGCGCGCCACCTGTGTCCTTCAAAGGCAGATGAAAGGCCCCCGATGTCCATTCCCCAACAGGGCGGCGGCCCGATCGAGCGACCCGAGCAACTGGCCGAATACCTCGCCTCGGGCGAGAAGCCCCGCGAAAACTGGCGCATCGGCACCGAGCACGAGAAATTCGGTTATCGCCATTCCGACCTGATGCCCCTGCCCTATGAGGCCGCGCCCGGCCAACCCTCGGTCAAGGCCATGCTGGAAGGCTTGCGCGACCGCTTCGGCTGGACCCCGGTGCTTGAAGCCGGCCATATCATCGGGCTTGAGCGCGACGGCGCCAATGTCAGCCTTGAGCCGGGTGGGCAGCTTGAACTGTCCGGCGCGCCGCTGGAAACCATCCACCAGACCTGCGACGAGGTGAACAGCCACCTGGCCGAGGTGCGCGAGATCGCGGGCAAACTGGGCGCGGGCTTCATCGGCCTGGGCGCCGCGCCGATCTGGCATCAGGACCAGATGCCGACGATGCCCAAGGGCCGTTACCGGCTGATGACCGATTACATGGGCCGGGTCGGCACGCTGGGCACCCAGATGATGTATCGCACCTGCACGGTGCAGGTGAATCTGGACTTCGGCAGCGAAGCCGACATGGTGCAGAAGCTGCGCGTGGCGCTGGCGCTGCAACCCGTGGCGAATGCGCTTTTCGCGAACTCGCCCTTCCTGGACGGCAAGCCGAACGGCTGGAAAAGCTGGCGCGCCCATATCTGGCAGAACCTGGACGCGGCGCGCACGGGGATGCTGCCCTTTGCCTTCCAGGACGGCATGGGCTATGAGGCGTGGGTGGACTATGTTCTTGATGTGCCTATGTATTTCGTCTATCGCGACGGCAAATACATCGACGCGCTGGGGCAAAGCTTCCGCGATTTCATGCAGGGCCGCCTGCCCGCGCTGCCGGGCGAGGTGCCGACGCTTTCGGATTGGGCGGACCACCTGACCACCGTATTCCCCGAGGCCCGCGTCAAGAAATTCATCGAGATGCGCGGCGCGGATGGCGGTCCCTGGCGCAACCTCTGCGCGCTTCCGGCCTTCTGGGTCGGGCTGATCTATGACCAGGGCGCGCTGGACGCGGCCTGGGATCTGGTGCGCGGCTGGGATGCGCAAACCCGCGACGCCTGGCGCCGCGAGGCGGGCATCCACGGCTTGCAGGCCCGCGTGAACGGCACCGAGATGCGCGATCTGGCGCGCGAGGTCGTTGCGATTTCAGAGGCGGGGCTGAAGGCGCGGGCGCGGCCCGGCGCCGGCGGGCTGGTCCCGGACGAGACGCATTTCCTGAACACGCTCAAGGAAAGCATCGACACCGGCAAGGTGCAGGCCGACGAACTGCTTGAGAAATACCACGGCGAATGGGACGGCGACGCAAGCCGGATCTACGCCGAATATTCCTATTGACCCGAAAAGGGCCGGGAATTTCCCGGCCCCGGTCATGCCCCGTCATGGGCACTGGTCGAAAGCGTTACTCGTTACACCGGGGCCCTGTCGCCCCAGCCTGATCCCATGTCGTCAGGAGGCCAGGTCGCGCGGCTCCTTGCGGTTCTGCATGAACTGGTCGAATTCGGCCTTGTCCTTGGCCTCGCGCAGCTTTTGCAGGAAATCGACGAATTCGCGCTGTTCGTCCTCCAGCCGCTTCAGCGTCTCCTCGCGATAGGCATCGAAGGCGGCGTTACCGCTGGGCTGGCTATAGACGGGACCGCCGAAGCGGCGCGAATGGGAATGATGACGGTGGCGGCAGGAAAACATGCGTTTGCTCCAGATCATGTAACCAAGGATGGCAAGGCCCAAAGGCCAGGCCGCGACGAAGCCCAGGATCATGGCGATGATCCAGGCAGCCTTGCCGCGCTCGTCCAGCCAGTCACGGACCGCCGCAAGGGCCATGCCGATCCGTTCCAGAACCGGCGGGCGCATGGCAATCTCAGTGTTCATCTACGCTCCCTTTCGATGTGAATGTTAATTACATTTACATAGATGGGAGACCCCCGCGCGCCATTCAATGGTTTGGCGCGAAAATTTCACTCGGGGATGACGCCCAGCCCGCGCAGATAGATCAGCACGCCGCTTTCCAGCATATCCGGGGCCGAGATGGGCGAGCGGCCGCCGGGCTTTCCCCTGCCGAAAAGCTCGACCACACCGTGACTTAGCGCCCAGATATGATCCGCGACCATGCCCGCCGGCGGGCGCGGGCCGGACGGGACGCGCTGAAACAGCGCCTCGGCCCCGCGCACCAAGGTGCCGCGCGCGCGCTCGGCCGCCTGCGACAGCGCGGCATTGCCCGCGATCGAGATACCGGATTCGAACATGGCGATATAGGATCCCCGCCGCTCGGCCGCGAAGGCCAGATATGCCTGACCCATGCGCAGGAAGGCGGAAAGCGGGCTGGGCCGCCCCTGGTCGAACGCCGCCTCAAGCCGTTCGGCGAATTCCTCGAACCCCTGGCGGGCGACCTCTTCCAGAAGCTCGTCCCGGCCGGCGAAATGGCGATAGGGCGCGGCGGCGCTGACACCGGCCAGGCGCGCGGCCTCGGCCAGGGTGAAGGCTTGCGGCCCCCTCTCCTCGATCAGGCCGATGGTCGCCTGGACCAGGGCCTGCCGCAGATTGCCGTGATGATACGAGGCGCGGGACAATGTCGTCCCTACATGCCTTCGCCGAAATAATCTCCGACCAGCAAGGACAGCGCCTCGGCCAGTTCCGTCGCCTGCGCGCCCTGGGTGGTGACGCGGATCGTGCTGCCGCGCGGCGCGATCAGCATCAAAAGGCCCATGATGCTGTCGCCCGACACGCTTATCCCATCCTTCTCGACCGTGGCGCGGGCATCGAAACGCTCGACCGTTTCGACGAATTTGGCGCTGGCCCGCGCGTGCAGGCCCTTTTCATTGATGATCTGAAGCTCGCGGGTGATCGGCTCGATGCTCATGACGCGGCGCGGCTGGGAACGGGAATGATGTCGGCGGGCAGCACGTCATAGCTGTTGATGTATTTGCGGCCGGCATCCTTGGCCAGTGTCACCGCATCGGCCACCGGCAGCTTGCGCGATTTCGCAAGCTTGACCAGCATCGGCAGATTGGCCCCGTAAAGGATCGAGCGGTTGCGCATCGCGCAGGCCATCAGCGACAGGTTCGAGGGCGAGCCGCCGAACAGATCCGTCACCACCACCACGCCGTCGCCCGTATCGACGGAATCGGCCGCCGCGCAGATCTCGGCCTGCTTCTCGCCCCGGTCATGCACCTCTTCGATCGTGACCGCGCGAATTCCCGGTTGCGGCCCCACGACATGCTCGACCGCCGAGAGATACTCTCGCGCCAGCCCTCCATGCGCCACGATGACAATTCCGATCAAATTTCCTCACCACGCATGGTCTGCCGTCAACGGCTGGCGGCGATCTTGCGGGCGCTTGGGGTCAAGCCTTCCTCCGCAGGTGCCGGCGCCTTTTCACGGCGTTCAAGTTCCCTGTGCCTAGTTGACACTTGCCAGCCCGCTTGCGCAAGCGCGTCCGCCATTTTTTCCGCCAGTGTGACGGAACGATGTTGCCCGCCTGTGCAGCCAAAGCCGATTACCAGATGCGCCTTGCCCTCATCCAGATGCGCCGGAAGGACGAAAAGCAGAAAATCGCGCACCCGCTCAAAGAATTCCGCGAATCGCGAATCAGCGGCCACATAGTCCTGCACCGGCTTGTCGCGCCCGTCCATCGGCCGCAGCGCCAGTTCCCAATGCGGATTCGCCAGGAAGCGGCAGTCGAACATCACATCGACCCCGCGCGGCACCCCCCGCTTATAGGAAAACGACTGGACCGAGACCGCCAGCCGCCGCCCCGCCTGGATGTCGAACCAGCGCGCCAGTTCGGCCTTCAGGTCGTGCGGCGACAGTTCCGAGGTATCCAGCAGCACATCCGCCCGCGCCCGAATCGGAGCCAGCATGTCGCGCTCGGCCAGGATGGCGTCCAGCGGCGCCCCCTCGGTCTGAAGCGGGTGGCGGCGACGGGTTTCGTTGAAGCGGCGCAGCAACTGCTCGGTCGCGCAGTCCAGAAACAGCACCTCAAGCGCGTATTCGGGCATGCGCGTCAGCCGGTCCACCAGTTCGATCAGGTTCGCGACCGAGAAGTCGCGGTTGCGCACGTCCAGCCCCAGCGCCAGCGGCATCGGCCTTGCCGGACCATCCAAAAGCCGCGGCACCAGCGACAAAGGCAGGTTGTCGATCGCCTCATAGCCCAGATCCTCAAGCACGTTGATCGCCGTCGACCGCCCGGCACCCGAAGGGCCGGTGATCAGGACCAGGCGCTGCACCTGATCGTCGCTCTGGGCGTGATCGTCCATCATGCGGAACCATGGAAATGTCGCCAGAATATCAAGAGCATTGGCGCAATGCAGGTCAACCCCCGTTGCCATCCCAGCGCCCGGCGGCAAGATATTGCATCAACACTGCTGCAAGATGAACACGCCCCGCCCCCCGCACAAGAGGCAGGCCGCACCCCAGAAGATCAAGTTTTTCGTGATCCGGCAGCCGCCGGTCCGGGGCAAGCCCCAGATCCGCCGCCAGTGCCAGGATCACGGGGCCATGGGCGCGGGCATTCAGGATGCCCACCCCCCGCGCCTCGATCAGGCCCCGGATCCGATCCGGCGAATCGGCGGTGATTCGCCCCGCCTCGACGCGCAGCAACACCTGGTCATCCGAAACAAGCTCCGCCCCGAATGCCATCATTTCAAGGGCAAGCGTGGATTTGCCTGTCCCCGAGGCACCCAGGATCAGCAGCCCCCGCCCCCGATGGGCGATTGCCGTGGCATGGATCAGGTTTCGATTTTCAACATCCATAGAGGGAAACCCTATAGCGCGGCACCGGGAAAACGACAGGGACCACAGCATGAACCTTGGCAATAAATCCACGAAATGGCAAATGATTGCGCTAACCTTTCCTGATGGCGCTAAACCTGTCGATAAGGCCGCTTTCGTCACGGAAATGCCATGCTATAGGACGCCAAGGAACGGGGGGGTCCCGGACTTTCCGAGCAAGCAGGAGCTTAATCAGGCCATGACCGAAGCGCGCGTCAATCCGAACTGCCGTCTTGAGGATCAGGGGATCACAGGGCTGGGCAATGTCCATTACAACCTTCTGGAGCCGGCCCTGATCGAGGCCGCCGTGAAGCGCGACGAGGGCAAGATCGGCCTGGGCGGCACCTTCCTGGTCTCGACCGGCGCCCATACCGGCCGCTCGCCCAAGGACAAATTCGTCGTGCGCAGCCCCTCGGTCGAGGATTCGATCTGGTGGGACAACAACAAGCCCATGGCCCCCGAGGCGTTCGACCGGCTTTACGCCGACATGCTGGCCCATATGAAAGGCAAGGATTACTACGTCCAGGATCTTTATGGCGGCGCCGACCCCGCGCTGCGCCTGGACGTGCGCGTCGTGACCGAGCTGGCCTGGCACGGTCTCTTCATCCGCCACCTGCTGCGCCGTCCCGAGGCGGCGGAGCTCGCCAGCTTCGTGCCCGAGTTCACCATCATCAACTGCCCCGGCTTCAAGGCCGACCCGGAACGCCACGGCTGCCGCTCGGAAACGGTGATCGCGCTGAACTTCGACCGCAAGCTGATCCTGATCGGCAATACCGCCTATGCCGGCGAGAACAAGAAGTCGGTCTTTACGCTGCTGAACTATCTGCTGCCGGAAAAAGGCGTGATGCCGATGCATTGCTCGGCCAACCACGCCATCGGCAAGCCGGACGACGCGGCGATCTTCTTCGGCCTGTCGGGCACCGGCAAGACCACGCTGTCGGCCGACCCCTCGCGCACGCTGATCGGCGATGACGAACACGGCTGGTCCGATCACGGCATCTTCAACTTCGAGGGCGGCTGCTACGCCAAGACCATCAACCTGTCGGCCGAGGCCGAGCCGGAAATCTACGCCACCTGCTTCAAGTTCGGCACCGTGGTCGAGAACATGGTCCATGATCCCGACACGCTGGAACTGGATTTCGAAGACAACTCGCTGACCGACAACATGCGCTGCGCCTATCCGCTGGAGCAGATCTCGAACGCGTCGGACACGTCGCTGGGCGGAATGCCCAAGAACGTGATCATGCTGACCTGCGATGCCTATGGCGTCCTGCCGCCCATCGCGCGGCTGACCCCGGCGCAGGCGATGTATCACTTCCTGTCGGGCTTCACCTCGAAGACGCCGGGCACCGAGGTGGGCGTGGTCGAGCCGACGCCCACCTTCTCGACCTGCTTCGGCGCGCCCTTCATGCCGCGCCGGCCCGAGGTCTATGGCAAGCTGTTGCAGGAAAAGATCGCCAGGACCGGCGCGGCCTGCTGGCTGGTCAACACCGGCTGGACCGGCGGCGCCTTCGGCACCGGCAAGCGGATGCCGATCAAGGCGACCCGCGCCCTGCTGACCGCCGCGCTGGACGGCTCGCTGAACGACGCGCAGTTCCGCAAGGACCCGAATTTCGGCTTCGAGGTTCCCGTCTCGGTCCCCGGCGTCGAGGACAGGCTGCTGGACCCGCGCCAGACCTGGGCCGATCCGGCCGCCTATGACGCGCAGGCCCGCAAGCTGGTCGGCATGTTCAGCGACAATTTCGCGCAATATGCCGACAAGATCGACGACGACGTGAAGGCTGCGGCCATCGGCTGAGAGGGTTGGGGGCTCTGCCCCCGCCCCTTCGGGGCTCCCCCGGAGTATTTATGGAGCAAAGAAGCGGGTGGTCTGGTTGGGCCGCCCGTTTTCATATGGCGGATTGCCAGTCGCGGACGGCTTGCAGCGGCCAGATGAGCATCAGCACATTGAGCGCCAGCCCGTCGCGGATTAGCCAGGTGGTCAGTGCCTCGAACCCCAGGACTATGCCGACCGAGGCCCAGACCGGCAGGCGGCTGGCGAGGGCGAAGCCCAGCATCATCGTCAGGATGTCGCTGACCGAGTTCAGCACGCTGTCACCGTAATAGTCCAGCGAGATGGTCACGGCGCGATAGCGTTCGATGATCGCGTCGGAATTCTCGACCAGTTCCCAGAGCGATTCGACCAGGGTGGCGATGGTCAGACGCCAACTGAGTGGCAGGCGCGGGGCGACAAGCCAAAGCGCGGCGTAGAACAGCAGGCCGTGGATCAGGTGCGAGGGCGTATACCAGTCGGCGATATGCTGCGAGTTCTCGGCGCTGACGGTTTCGCCGTGCCAGAGCTTGATATAGCCGCATTTGCAGATCGGCTCGCGCCCGATCCACAGCAGCCAGGCGGCGGCCAGCGCCACGATCAGCGCGGCCAGCAGATAGGGCAGCCGGGCCTTCATGCGGTTATTTCCGGCGCAACCGGCGGCGTTTCTGGGCGCGCTTGACCTCGGCCAGCCGGGCCTGGGTGGCGCGCTTGCGCAGCGGGCCCTTGCCCCGACCACGCGAACCGCCCTGCGGCATCGCCCTGCCCTCGACCTCCAGCAGTTCCAGCATCAGGCCCCCGGTCAGCGGCACGGCCTCGGACAGGCGCACGGTGACGCGCTGGCCGATGCCGATTTCCAGCCCGGTTTCCGAACCCATCAGCACCTGGGCATCAGGATCGTAATGGAAATATTCGCGCCCGATTTCGCGGATCGGCAGCAGACCGTCGGCGCCCGTCTCGTCCAGCCGCACGAAGGCGCCGAATTTCTGCACGCCCGAGACCTTGCCGGTGAATTCCGCCCCCACGCGGTCGGCCAGATAGGCGGCCAGATAGCGGTCGGTGGTGTCGCGCTCGGCCGCCATGGACCGACGCTCGGTCTCGCTGATCTGCTTGGCGGTCTCGGACAGGTTCTCGATGTCCCATTCCGACAGCCCGTCCTTGCCCCATTTATGGCCCAGGATCAGCGCGCGATGCACGATCAGGTCGGAATAGCGCCGGATGGGCGAGGTGAAATGCGCATAGGATCGCAGCGCCAACCCGAAATGGCCGAAATTCTCGGGGTGATAATAAGCCTGCTGCATCGAGCGCAGCGCGGTCATGTTGATCAATTCGTCGAAATCGCTGCCCTGGGCCTGTTCCAGCAAGCGGTTCAGATGGCGGGTTTGCAGCACCTGCCCCTTGGCCAGGGTAAAGCCGGACGCCTCGGCCACCTCGCGCAGGGCGTCGAGTTTCTCGGCCGATGGTTCCTCGTGGACGCGGTAAAGCAGCGGGCGGCGCAGGCGTTCCAGTTCCTCGGCGGCGGCGACATTGGCCAGCACCATGAATTCCTCGATCAGCTTGTGGGCGTCGAAGCGGTCGCGGAAATTCACCGATTTCACGCGGCCATCCGGGGTCAGGACGATCCTGCGCTCGGGCAGGTCCAGTTCCAGCGGCTGGCGGCGGGCGCGGGCGGATTTCAACAGATCATAGGCGTGCCACAGCGGGCGGATCACCGAATCCAGAAGCGGCCCGGTCGCCTCATCCGGGTTGCCGTCCGCCGCCGCCTGCGCCTGTTCATAGGACAGGCTGGCGGCGGAATGCATCATGGCGCGGTGAAAGCTGTGGCTGGTCTTGTTGCCCTGCGCGTCCAGCCGCATCCGCACCGCGATCACCGGCCGGTCCACGCCCTCGTGCAGCGAACACAGATCGCCCGACAGGATGTCGGGCAGCATCGGCACCACGCGGTCGGGGAAATAGGTCGAATTGCCGCGCTTGCGGGCCTCGCGGTCCAGCGCGGAACCCGGCGTGACGTAATGGGCCACATCGGCGATGGCGACCCAGATGTCGGCGCCGCCGTCCGGCCGGATTTCCGCCGCCACCGCATCGTCATGGTCGCGCGCGTCCGAGGGGTCGATGGTGACCAGCGGCAGATGGCGCAGGTCCTCGCGGTCCTTCATGGTCGCGGGCCGGGCGGCATCGGCCTGGGCCATGACCTCATCGGGAAAATCGTCGGGGATGCCGTGCTGATGGATGGCGATCAGGCTGACCGCGCGCGGGGCCGAGGGGTCGCCCAGCCGTTCCACGATCCGCGCCACCGGCAGGCCCAGGCGGCCGCGCGGGCCGGTCTGCTCGGCCTCGACCAACTCGCCGTTCTGCGCGCCATGCACCTCGCGGGCGGGGATCACCCATTCCTTGTCCGAACCCTTGTCGATGGGCAGGATGCGGCCGCCGGCCTCGGGTCCGCCGGAACTGGCGCGATAGATGCCGACGATCTTGTGGCTGGTGGTGCCGATGCGGCGGATCAGCCGGGCCTGATAATCGTGATCCTGACCCCGCGTTTCGATCAGGCGGGCCAGGATACGCTCGCCGGGCGCCAGCGCCGGATCGGATTTCAGCGCGGCGTAAAGGATGCGCGGGACCGGACCTTCGCCCTGCCATTCCATGGGCTTGGCAAAGATGTCGCCATCGCCGTCCGGGGGCAGAAGTTGCAGCACCGTGACCGGGGGCAGCTTTTCCGCATCGCGATAATGACGGCGGCGGCGCTCTAGCAGGCCCTCGGCCTCAAGCTCTTTCAGGATGCGCTTCAATTCGATCCGGGCGGCGCCCTTGATGCCGAACGCCTTGGCGATGTCGCGCTTGGCGGTGGCGTCGGGGTGCGCGTTCACCCAGTCGAGAATCTCTTGTCGGGAAGGAAGCTGTGCCATGGCGCCACGCTAGCACGGCGCCACCGGACAAGGCAGGGGCAAAAATCAGGCGGCGCCTCGGGTGCGGGGCCGGACGAAGCCGGCGGCGGCGCGCACGATGGGGTCGGCCTCGGCACCCGAGGCGATCAGGTCCAGAAAGTCCTGGCGCATCTGCGGCGACCAGTTGTGGTTGATGTGATCGGCCACCGCCTCGGGGGCCGGACGGTCGGGCTGGCTGCGAAAGAAATCGGCCATCTGCTTGGCCATGCGAATCAGTTTCATCGTGTCGTAATGCATGGGTCAGGTTCCAGCGATGCGTCGGGGGTGGGTGTAAAGATCGAAGCTGTCGCCCCGCGCGCGGGCGATCAGGGTGATGCCGGCGCGCTCGGCCCAGTCCAGCGCCAGCCGGGTCGGCGCGCTGGCCCCGATCAGGATGGGCGCACCGATGCGGGCGGCCTTCTGCACCAGATCGACCGACAGGCGCGAGGACATGGCGATGGCCCCCCGCCCCGCGTCAGTCCCCGCCAAGGCCAGCGCGCCGGCCAGCTTGTCCAGCGCATTGTGGCGGCCGACATCCTCGCGCACCAGCGCGCGGGCGCCGTCCCAGAAGGCGGCGCCGTGGATCGCGGGGGTTTCGCGGCGCAGTGCCTGGCCCGCGTCCAGCGCGGCCATGGCGCGGGCCACATCGCCGGGCGGCATGGTCCAGTCGCTGGTCACCGGGACGATGGCCGGCAGGGCGGCGGCGATGCTGTCCACGCCGCAAAGGCCGCAGCCGACCGGGCCGACCATGGAACGCCGCCGCGCGGCCAGACCCGCCGCCAGGCCGGGGCGCAGCCACAGCCGCGCCTCGCGCGCGGGAAAACCGCCGGTCTCGACCTCGGCTTCCTCGAAATCCCGCAGGTCGCCCGGATCGGCGATCAGCCCCTCGGTCAGCGCAAAGCCCAGGGCGAAGTCGCGCAGGTCCAGCGGCGTCGCCATCAGCACCGCCTGGCTCATGCCGTCGACGACCAGCGCCACCGGCATTTCCTGCGGCGCGGGCGGCGGGGCGGCCTGATGCCAGCCACCGCCGTCCCAGCGCATGACGCCCCTTGGATCGCGCATGTCACTCGGCTGCGGCGGCGATGATGCGGCGCGACAGGTCGGAATGGGTCCGATACTCCTCTTGCCAGTCGGATGGCCCGTTCGAGGGGCTGACCTGCACCGCCGTCACCTTGAATTCGGGGCAGTTGGTGGCCCAGTCGGAATTGTCCGTGGTCACCACATTGGCCTGGGTCGTCGGGTGGTGGAAGGTGGTATAGACCACGCCCGGCGCCACCCGTTCCGTGATATGCGCCCGCAGCGTGGTGTCGCCCGAGCGCGAGGCGACCCGCACCCAGTCGCCATCCCGCACGCCGCGGTTTTCCGCATCCGAGGGGTGGATTTCCAGAATATCCTCGGGGTGCCAGGCCACGTTGTCGGTGCGCCGGGTCTGGGCGCCCACGTTGTATTGCGACAGGATCCGGCCCGTCGTCAGCAGCAGCGGGAAGCGGGCTCCGGTGCGCTCCTCGGTCGCGACATATTCGGTGTGGATGAACTTGCCCTTGCCGCGCACGAAGCCGTCGATGTGCATCAAGGGCGTGCCCAGCGGCGCGGCCTCGTTGCAGGGCCATTGGACCGAGCCCTCGCGCTCCAGCAGGTCATAGGTCACGCCGGCGAAGCTGGGCGTGGTCAGGGCGATCTCGTCCATGATTTCGCGCGGGTGGGCATAGGACCAGCCCGCCCCCAGCCGGTTCGCCAGCATCTGGGTGATCTGCCAATCCTCGAACCCGTTCCTGGGCGTCATCGCGCGGTTCACCATGTTGATGCGCCGCTCGGCATTGGTGAATGTGCCGTCCTTTTCCAGGAAGGACGATCCCGGCAGGAAGACATGGGCGTAATTCGAGGTCTCGTTCAGGAACAGGTCGTGGACGATGACGATGTCCATGGACGACAGCGCGCCGGTGACATGGCGGGTGTCGGGGTCGGATTGCACGATGTCCTCGCCCTGGCAGTAAAGGCCCCGGAAGCGGCCGGCCAGCGCCTCGTCGAACATGTTGGGGATGCGCAGGCCCGGTTCGGGCGACAGCTCGACGCCCCAGACGCGTTCGTAAAGCGCCCTGGTCTCGGGGTCCGAGACATGGCGATAGCCCGGATATTCGTGCGGGAACGACCCCATGTCGCACGAACCCTGCACGTTGTTCTGGCCGCGCAGCGGGTTCACCCCGGTTCCGGGCTTGCCGATATTGCCGCACATCATCGCAAGGTTCGCGATCGCCATCACCGTGGTCGAGCCCTGCGAATGCTCGGTCACGCCCAGTCCGTAATAGATGCTGGCGCGCGGCGCCCCGGCATAGGCGCGGGCCGCCTGGCGGATCAGCCCGGCGGGCACCTTGCTGAGTTTCTCGACCTCCTCGGGGGCGTGCCTGGGGTCCAGCACGAATTCGGCATAGGCCAGGAATTCGTCCCAGTCGCAACGCGCGCGGATGAACGCCTCGTCATAAAGCTTTTCGGCCACGATCACATGGGCAAGCGAGGTGACGACGGCGACGTTCGTGCCCGGGCGCAGCGGCAGGTGCAGGCCCTGCCCCATGTGCGGGGTCGACAGCAGGTCGATCTCGCGCGGGTCGACGACGATCAGCCCGGCGCCCTGACGCAGGCGCTTGCGCAGCCGGCTTCCGAACACCGGATGCCCGTCCGTCGGGTTCGCGCCGATCACCAGCGCCAGGTCGGTTTCCTCGACCGAGTCGAAATCATGCGTCCCGGCCGAGGTGCCGAAGGCCGTCTTCAGCCCGTAGCCGGTCGGCGAATGGCAGACCCGCGCGCAGGTGTCGGTGTTGTTGTTGCCGAAGACCGCGCGCGCCAGCTTCTGCACCAGATAGGTTTCCTCATTGGTGCAGCGCGACGAGGTGATCACCCCGATGCTGTCGCGGCCGTGATCGGCCTGCGCCCGGCGCAGCCGCTCGGCGGCGAAATCCAGCGCCTGATCCCAGGTGACCACGCGCCAGGGATCGGTGATCCTGTCGCGGATCATCGGCTCAAGCTTACGGTCCTGATGGGTGGCATAGCCCCAGGCAAAGCGGCCCTTGACGCAGGAATGGCCCCGGTTCGCCTTGCCGTCCATGCTGGGCACCATGCGCACGACTTCCTCGCCCCGCATATGCGCATCGAACGAGCAGCCGACGCCGCAATAGGCGCAGGTGGTCTTGACGACATGCTCGGGCGTGCCGATCTGGATCACCTTGTTCTCGATCAGGGTGGCGGTCGGGCAGACCTGCACGCAGGCGCCGCAGGACACGCAATCCGAGGACAGGAAGCTGTCCGATTCCATGCCCGCCGAAACGCGGCTGTCGAAGCCGCGCCCCTCGATGGTCAGGGCAAAGGTGCCCTGCACTTCCTCGCAGGCGCGCACGCAGCGCGAACAGACGATGCATTTCGCTGGATCGAAGGTGAAATAGGGGTTCGACTGGTCCTTGGGCCGGTATTCCGGGTTCGGGCCTTCGGCGGCGCGGCGGGCGAAATGGTTCGCGCCGGGCTCATAGCGGACCTCGCGCAGGCCAACGGCGCCGGCCATGTCCTGCAATTCGCAATCGCCGTTCGCCGCGCAGGTCAGGCAGTCCAGCGGGTGATCGCTGATATACAGTTCCATCACGCCCCGGCGGATGCGCGCCACCTCGTCGGTCTGGGTATGGACGACCATCCCTTCGGCGACCGGAGTGGTGCAGGATGCCGGCGTGCCGCGCATCCCCTCGATCTGCACCACGCACAAGCGGCAGGACCCAAAGGCCGAAACGTGATCGGTCGCGCAAAGCTTGGGCACGCTGATCCCGGCCATGGCGGCGGCCCGCATGACGCTGGTGCCGGCGGGAACGCTGACCGGGATGCCGTCGACCAGCAGGTTCACCGTCACGTCGGATTTGACGGCGGGCGTGCCCATGTCGCGACTGGGGATGATGAAATCCTTCATTCTGCGGCCTCCTTACGCGGCGCGCGCCGCCCGCTGAATTCGTCGGGGAAATGGGTCAGCGCCGACATCACCGGAAAGGGCGCAAAGCCCCCCAGCGCGCAAAGCGAGCCCCATTTCATCGTGTTGCACAGATCCGTCAGGATCGGGATGCCGTCCCGGTCGCCGGACGCGATGCGGTCGATGGTCTCGACCCCACGAACCGAGCCGATGCGGCAGGGCGTGCACTTGCCGCAGCTTTCCGTGGCGCAGAATTCCATGGCAAAGCGCGCCAGTCTCAGCATGTCGGCGGTATCGTCAAAGACGGTGATGCCGGCATGGCCCAGCAGCGCGTCCTTGCCCCCCAGTTCCTCATAGCCGAAAGGCACATCGAAACTCCAATGCGGGACATAGGCGCCCAAAGGCCCGCCGACCTGCGCCGCCTTGACCGGGCGGCCGCTGGCCGTGCCGCCGCCGATCTCCTCGATGATCCGGCGCAGGCTCATGCCAAAGGGCGCCTCGAACAGCCCGCCATGCTTGATATTGCCGGAAAGCTGGATCGGGATGGTGCCCTTGGAGCGCCCGATGCCCAGCTTGGCGTATTCCGCGCCGCCATGCGCCAGGATCCAGGGCACCGTCGCCAGCGAAATCAGGTTGTTCACCACCGTCGGCCGGCCCAGGAACCCCTCCAGCGCCGGGATCGGCGGCTTGGCCCGCACGGTGCCGCGCTTGCCCTCAAGACTGTTCAATAGGCTGGTTTCCTCGCCGCAGACATAGGCGCCGGCGCCGGTGCGCACCTCCATGTCGAAGGCATGGCCCGATCCCAGCACGCTGTCCCCAAGGATGCCCGCCTGCCGGGCCTTGCCGATGGCGGCCTGCATCATGCGGATCGCGTCGGGATATTCGCTGCGGCAATAGACATAGCCCTGCACCGCGCCCACCGCGATGCCGGCGATCGCCATGCCCTCGACCAGGACCAGCGGATCGCCCTCCATGATCATGCGGTCGGCGAAGCTGCCGCTGTCGCCCTCGTCGGCATTGCAGACGATATATTTGCGGGCGGCCCCCGCGCCTGCCACGGTCTTCCACTTGATGCCGGTCGGGAACCCCGCGCCGCCCCGGCCGCGCAGGCCCGAATCCGTCACCTCGGTCACGATGGCCTCGGACCCGATCCCGATGGCGCGGCGCAGGCCGTCCAGCCCGCCATGCGCCCGGTATTCCTCGACCGACAGCGGGTCGATCACGCCGACGCGGGCAAAGGTCAGCCGCATCTGCGCCTTCATCCAGGGCAGGTCATCGACCGGACCCAGCGCCAGCGGGTGATCGGCGCCCGTGCGGATCGCATCCAAGACCGAGGCCACATCGCCCGGCTCGACCGGCCCGTAACCGTAGCGCACCCCGTCACGCTCGACCTCGACCAGCGGCTCAAGCCAGATCATCCCGCGCGTGCCGTTCCGCGTCACGGCGAAATCCCTGGCCAGGGCCTCGGCCACCTCGTCGGCCCCAAGCGCGCGGGCGGCGGCATCCAGCGGAACCCAGACCCTCATGCGCCCGCCTCCGCGACCATGCGCTGCACCTTTTCGACCGTCGCCCGGCCCAGCAGCCGCCCGCCCATCTGGGCCGAGGGCGCGCAGGCGCACAGCCCCAGGCAGAACACCGGCTCCAGCGTCAGCCGCCCGTCGGGCGTGGTCTCGTGGAAATCGACGCCCAGGGCCGCGCGAACCTGATCGGCCAACGCGTCGGCGCCCATCGACTGGCAGGCTTCGGCCCGGCACAGCCGCAGCACATGCCGCCCCGAGGGATGGTCGCGGAAATCGTGATAGAAGCTGACGACGCCATGCACCTCGGCCCGGGTCAGACCCAGGGCACCGGCGATCACCGGCAGCGCGGCCTCGGGCACATGGCCCCATTCGGCCTGGACATCATGCAGGATCGGCAGCAGCGGCCCCTCGCGCCTCCGATGCCGGGTCAGGATCTCGTCTAGGCGCTCGCGGAAATCGGCGGCATGCGCGGCGTCGGTCATGGCTGGGTCCGTCCTGGCTCATTGCACGATCACACCCAGGATATGGCCTCGCGATAGACCAGGCAATTTCAAACTCTCGTCTATTGATAGCTCTGGTCTATCGCGCTCAGGCCCCGCAATAGCGCCTCGACCAGCGGAGAATGCGGCGCGCGCGCGGCCACGACCAGGCCCACCAGATACCCCTCGCCGGCCAGGTCGCGGGCGCGCACCCCCGCGGGCAGCGGCAGGCCATGCGCCAGGCCGCGCGGCAGGATCGCAGCCCAGTCGCCGGTGGCCACATGGGCCAGGATCGCCAGCATCGAGGTCGATTCCACCCTGGGCAGCGCCTCGACCCCGGCCGCCAGCAGATGGCGGGTGACGATGCGACGGTTCTGCATATCCGGCGTCAGCAGGCAAAGCGGCCGCCGCGCGGCCTCGGCCCAGCCGACGGGACCACCAGCCTCGTCGCGGGCGACCAGACAATAGGTCTCGCGATACAAGGGCAGGCTCTGGACCCGGCCCAGGGGCTCGCCATCCAGATAGGTGACACCCGCATCCAGTTCCAATGCCTCGATCTGCTCGCGGATCTCGTCCGAGGAACGCGACAGGATCGAGACCCCGGCATTCGGATGGCGTTGCAGGAACGGCCCGGTCAGCTCCGCGATGCGCGGCATGGCGGTCGGGATCACCCCCAGCCGCAGCAGCCCCGAGACGCCGCGCCGGCTCGCCGCCATCTCCTCCTGCATGGCGCGCGCATCGCCGACGATGCGGCGCGCCCATTCCAGCACACGCCGCCCCTCCGGCGTCAGCCCCTGATAGCGCGAGCCGCGCCGAACCAATTGCACGCCAAGCTGCTCTTCCAGCGACTTGACGGCCGAGGAAAGCGTGGGCTGGGCGATCCCCAGCGCCTCGGCGGCGCGGCCGAAATGCTCCTCGCGCGCCAGCACCATGAACATGGACAGCTTGTCGATCAAGCGGACCGCCCTCCCCGCACGGACCGTCTTTCTTCGTTTGCCAAATACCCTGGGGTCCGGGGCAAAGCCCCGGTTCGGCGGATCAGACGATCTCGACGGCGTATTTCTCGATCACGGTATTGGCCAACAGCCCCTCGCACATGCGCGCGACCTCGATCCTGGCGGCCTCGGCATCGCCGGCCGCCAGATCAAGCTCGATCACCTTGCCCTGGCGCACGCCCGAGACGCCCGCAAAACCCAGCCCCCCCAGCGCGTGACGGATCGCCTCGCCCTGCGGGTCCAGGACGCCGTCCTTCAGCATGATGGTCACACGAGCCTTCAGGGGGGCTTTCATCGGCGGCAGTCCTTCAGTTGATCAGCGTGGGCTTGGTCAGCGAGGTGGTGTTGGCGGGCATCAGGCCCAGCCGGCGGGCCACCTCGGTATAGGCGTCGGTCAGGCTGCCCAAGTCGCGGCGGAACACGTCCTTGTCCAGCTTCTGGCCGGTCTTCACGTCCCACAGCCGGCACGAATCCGGGCTGATCTCGTCGGCGACGACCAGGCGCATGAAATCGCCGTCCCAGACGCGACCGATCTCGATCTTGAAATCCACCAGCTTGATGCCGACGCCGAAGAAGACGCCCGACAGGAAGTCGTTCACGCGCAGCGCCAGGCTGACGATATCGTCCAGATCCTGCTGGCTGGCCCAGCCGAAGGCGATGACATATTCCTCGGAGACGAAGGGATCGCCCAGTTCGTCGTTCTTGAAGCTGTATTCGACGATCGGGCGCGGCAGGGGGGTCCCCTCTTCCATGCCCAGGCGCTTGGCGATCGAGCCGGCGGCGAAATTACGCACGATCACCTCAAGCGGGATGATCTCGACCTGGCGCACCAATTGCTCGCGCATGTTGATGCGGCGGATGAAATGGTTCGGCACGCCGATATTGGTCAGCCCCGTCATGAAGAATTCGGACAGGCGGTTGTTCAGCACGCCCTTGCCCTCGATGGTCGCCTTCTTCTGGGCATTGAAGGCCGTGGCATCATCCTTGAAATACTGGATCAGCGTGCCCGGCTCGGTGCCTTCGTAAAGGATCTTCGCCTTGCCCTCGTAGATTTTCTTGCGCCTTGGTGCCATCTGCGCGTCTCCCGTCCGCAAGGTAACCATCACTTCCCTGCGGCTATAGGCCAGAACGAGGGTCCGGGGCAATACGGGCTTGCGAGCGAAGAGCAAAGCTGGTGCTATCGTGCCAGCGAATAATCCAGCACCCTCAGGCGGAGACTGCCATGACGACATTTGACGAACGCGAGCGCGCTTACGAAAACAAGTTCGCCCATGACGCCGAATTGAACTTCAAGGCCGAGGCACGGCGCAACCGGCTGGTCGGCGAATGGGCGGCCGCGCTTCTGGGCAAGACCGGCGACGATGCCCGCGCCTATGCGCTGACGCTGGTGGCATCGGATTTCGACGAACCGGGCGAAGAGGATGTCTATCGCAAGCTCGCGACCGACCTGAAGGAAAAGGCGGACGAGCCGACGATCCGCGGCAAGATGGCCCAACTGCGCATCGTCGCGCGCGAGCAGATCCTGAACGAGGGCTGAACTCCGGCCCGGCCCGCCGCAAGGGAACACGCCTCAGGCGCGGGCCGCCGCCTCGACCTGCGGGAAAAGCCGCCACAGCGTCAGCCCCCGCAGGCAGTTCAGCACCGTCAGCGCCACCCACAGCCCATGGTTGCCGAAGACGGGCAGCAGCGCCAGGACCAGCGCCGCATAGACCGCGACGGTCAGGATCATGGCGTTGCGCATCTCGCGCGTGCGGGTGGCGCCGATGAAGATCCCGTCCAGCATATAGGCGGCGACGCTGACCAGGGGCAAGGCGACCAGCCAGGGCAGATAGCGCCGCGCCTCGTCGCGAACCTCGGTCGAGGTGGTCAGAAGGTCGATCAGCGCGCCGCCGAACAGCCCATAGGCCAGCGCCAGCGCCGCCGCCCCGCCAAAACCCCAGCCCGAGGCCAGCGCCGCCGCCCGCCGCAGCCGCGCCGGATGCCGCGCGCCCACCGCCTGGCCGACCAGCGATTCGGCGGCGAAGGCGAAACCGTCCAGCGCGAAGGACAGGATCTCCAGGAATTGCAGCAGCACCTGGTTCGCGGCCAGCGTCACGTCCCCCTGTCCCGCCGCCAGGAACATGAAGCTGGTGAAACAGCCCTGCAACAGAACCGAGCGGATCATGATGTCGCCATTCACCTGCCCCAGCCGCCGCAGCCGGTCGGCGGCGAACAGCTGGGCATGGCGCAGCCCCCTGGCGATCGCATGGCGTGCCAGCCACAGGCCCAGGGCCAGCCCCGACCATTCCGCGATCAGCGTGGCGGCGGCGACCCCCGGCACGCCCCAGTCCAGGCCCAGCACGAACCACAGATCCAGCGCGACGTTCAGCCCGTTCATCAGCAGTTGCAGCACCAGCAGCGCGCGGGTCCGCTCGACCGCGATCAGCCAGCCGGTCAACGCGTAAAGCGAGATGGTGGCGGGCGCGCCCCAGATGCGGATCGACAGATATTGCCGCGCCAGATCCTCGACCTGGGCCGAGGCCGGCGCCAGCCGCAGCGCGCCGCCCAGGATCAGGCCCTGCCCCAACACCAGGACCAGCCCCGCGGCCAGCCCGATCAGCAGCGCCCGGACCAGATGCGCCCCGGCCTCGCGCCCGTCCCCCGCGCCACGGGCCTGCGCCACCAGCCCGGACGTGCCCATGCGCAGAAAGCTGAAAACCCAGTAGATCGAGGCTAGGATCACCGCGCCCAGCCCCACGGCGCCGATGGGCGCGGCCTGGCCCATCTGGCCGATGACCCCGGTATTGACCGCGCCCAGAAGCGGCACCGTCGCGTTCGAGATCACCACGGGCAGCGCGATCGACAGCACCCGGCGATGCGTCAACGACACCTCGGCGCCCGGCTCAGCCATTCTCGGGCATCACGAAATGCCCGGTGGCCTGGGCGAACAGGCGGGCGCGCTGGTCCTGCCACGCCTCGACCTGGACGCTGGCATAGCGCCGCCCCGAACGCACCACCCGCGCCCGCGCATAGGCGTCGCGCGGCAGGCCCGGGCGCAGGTAATCCACAGTGATGTCGATGGTCTTGGGCAGGCGCGGCAGGCTGTCCGGCACGGCGGCGTCGGGGACGATGCGGCCGCGCTCCATATCCTCCCAGATCGCGGTCCAGGTCAGTTCGATGATCGCCGTGACCTCCAGGAAAGCCGCCGTCACGCCGCCATGGATGGCGGGCAGCATCGGATTTCCGATCAGCTTCTCGTCAAAGGGCAGAATGGCGGTCAGCTCATCCCCGCGCCGGTCGAAGCGGATGCCCAGCCAGCGCATATAGGGCACCCCCGCGATCAGGGCGTTCAGCGTGGTGTTGCGGCGCAGCTTGATCGCGGCCAGGGATTCGTTCGGGTCGGTCATGCTAACGCTCGAAGGTGAAGGCGCCGGTGGCGGCGGCGACCGGGCGGGTGTCGTCCTCATCCATCGCCCAGGCGCGCACGAAGGCGACCGAGCGGGTGACGTGATAGCATTCGGCCCGCGCCCGGATCGTCTGGCGCGGGGTCGCGGCGCGCATATAGTCGATCCTCAGGTCGATGGTCGCGGTGACCTTCGCCCCCTCGGGATGGGCCATGACCGCCGCCCCGCTGCAAGTATCCATCAGGGCCGAGATCACGCCGCCATGGATCACCCCGCTGCGCGGATCGCCGACCAGTTCCGCCGCCCAGGGCATCGAGATCCAGGCCGCGCCGGGCAGTATATCGTCCAGCCGCATCCCCAGGGCGCGGACATGGGGGATGGCCTCGATGAATTGCCGGGCGATGCGAAGGCGATGCTCGCACGCGGCCTCGTCCGGGGCGACGGGATCGTGATCTGGCATGCCGACTCGCGGATCGTTGTTTCGCGGGTCACGCTAGCCCCGCCCGGATCGGGGAGCAAGCCACCAGATATCCGCCAGATGGTTGAGTTTCCCAAAACGTCAAGCTAGGCTGTCCCTGCTTGCGGCAGGTAACCCATGGCAGACAGCGACTTCATCAGTTTCAAGGAAATGTGCGCCCGGTTCGAGGTCACGCCGAGAACGCTGCGCTACTATGAATATATCGAGCTTCTGGACCCCCGACGCGACGGGCGCGCGCGTTTTTACGGCCCTCGTGAAATCGCGCGCATGAAGTTGATCCTGCGCGGCCGCCGCTTCGGCTTCTCGCTGGAGGAAATCCGGCAATGGCTGCTGATCTACGGCGAAAAGGGCACGCACGAGCAATATCGCGTCTGGATCAACCTGGCCAACCGCCAGATCGAACAGCTTAGCCGCCAGCAGGCCGAAATCCAGGCCGCGATCACGGACCTGAAGGCCCTGCGCGACGAGACCACCGGCTTCCTCGAACAGACGGCCCAGGACAAGCCGCACGGCCAGCAGTGACGGGGCGCCTCGCGATCTGACGCCACGTCTCCGCTGACGTGAACGTCAACTTGCTTTATATTCCACCCCAAGCAATCGGAAGGGAGGGCCATGAGCGACCAGTTGATGACCATCCGCGAAATGTGCGACATCTTCGAGGTGACACCGCGCACCTTGCGCTTCTATGAATCCCGCGAACTGATCTTTCCCGAACGACAGGGCCAGCACCGGCTTTACGGCCGTTCGGATCGCGCCCGGATGAAGCTGATCCTGCGCGGCAAGCGTTTCGGCTTTTCGCTGGAACAGATCCGCCAGTTGATCGAGCTTTACGATCCGGCCGAGCGCAACCTCACCCAGACCACCCAAACCCTCGCCACCGCGCGCGCGCGCCTGGCCGACATGGAACGCCAGCAGCGCGAGCTTGCCGTGGCGATCGACGAACTTCGCCAGCAGATCGTCCAGGGCGAGACCTGGCTTGAAAGCATGACATCCCGCGCCTCCGGGGCGCAGGACATCCCCCCGGAGGACCGATGACCACCTACACCGCCCCCCTGCGCGACCTTCAATTCATCCTGCATGACGTGCTGGGGATTTCGACGCTCGACGTTCCGGGCTATGCCGATCTGGACCGCGACTTCACCCAGGCCATCCTGGAGGCGGCGGGCAAGCTCGCCTCGGACGTGATCGCGCCCCTGAACGGAACAGGCGACCGCCAGGGCTGCAAGCTGGAAAACGGCGTGGTGCGCACACCCGACGGGTTCAAGGAAGCCTTTTCGCAATTGCGCGAGGGCGGCTGGACCGCGCTGGACTGCGATCCCGAATATGGCGGCCAGGGCATGCCCTATGTGATCGGCATCTCGGCGGGAGAACTGTTTTCGGGCGCGAACATGGCCTTCGCCATGTATCAGGGGCTGACGCATGGCGCCTATTCCGCCATCCACACTCATGGCACCGAGGCGCAGAAACGCACCTATCTGCCCCGGTTGGTCAACTGCGACTGGACCGGCACGATGAACCTGACCGAGCCGCATTGCGGCACCGACCTGGGCCTTCTGCGCAGTCGGGCCGAGCCGCAGGCGGATGGCAGCTACCTGATCACCGGACAGAAGATCTTCATCTCGGCCGGGGACCACGACATGGCCGGGAACGTGATCCACCTGGTCCTGGCCAAGGCCCCCGGCGGCGGCGAGGGCACCAAGGGCATCTCGCTTTTCATCGTGCCGAAATTCCTGGTCGATCAAAACGGCGCGCTCGGCGCGCGCAACGCGGTCTCGGTCGGCAAGGTCGAGGAAAAGATGGGCATCCACGGCAATTCCACCTGCGTCATGAACTACGACGGCGCCCGCGGCTGGCTGCTGGGCGAGAAGCACAAGGGCATGAAGGCCATGTTCACCATGATGAACGAGGCCCGGATCGGCGTCGGCCTGCAAGGCTATGCCGTGGCCGAAGCCGCCTACCAGAACGCGCTGGCCTATGCCAAGGATCGGTTGCAAGGCCGTGCCGTGACCGGGGCCGCGAACCCCACGGGACCGGCCGATCCGCTGCTTGTCCATCCCGACATCCGCCGCAACCTGATGGATCAGAAAAGTTTCGTCGAGGGCGCCCGCGCGCTGGCCACCTGGGCCGCGCACCTGATCGACCGCAGCCGCCTGACCCAGGATCACGAGGCCGAGACGCTGGTCTCGCTGCTGACGCCGGTGATCAAGGGCTTCCTGACCGACAAGGGCTTCGAAAGCGCGGTGCAGGCCCAGCAGGTCTTTGGCGGCCACGGCTATATCGAGGAACAGAGCATGTCCCAGTTCGTCCGCGACACCCGCATCGCCATGATCTACGAAGGGGCGAACGGCGTGCAGGCGCTGGATCTGGTGGGCCGCAAGCTGGCTGCCGAAGGCGGTAAACCGATCATGGCCTTCTTCGACCTGATCAAGGCCGAGATCAAGCGGCACGAGGCCAAGGAAGAGCTTCGCGCGCCCTTCTGCGAGCCGCTGAAAGCAGCCTCGAAGGATCTGCAATCGGCAGCCATGTTCTTCATGGAGCAGGGCATGAGAAATCCAGATGCCGCCTTGGCGGGCTCTTATGATTTCATGCACCTCTTCGGCCATGTGGCGCTTGGCCTGATGTGGCTGCGCATGGCGGCCGCCGCTTGCAACGCGCTGGCGGCAGGCGCGGCCGATCCCTCTTTCCATGAAACCAAGCTTGCCACCGGGCGCTATTACATGGCGCGTCAACTGCCGATGACCGCAACCCACCTGGCCCGCATCCGTTCCGGCGCCGAGCCGGTGATGGCGCTGGACGAGGCGCAGTTCTGAAACTGCAAGGAGAACGCGGGTCGAGATGCCGGATTATGGGTATTTGAAAAGCAAAGAAGGGCCAGGTTGGGCTCCGAGACACCGGGCCTCCCCGTTTGACGGGGACAAGCCGGGAGCCTCGGAGCGCCTTCTTCGCTTGCGGTCATCGGCTCCCCAGCCTGTACCGCAATATTGAACGTAGTGGCGAAAGGTTAAGAAACCTCTAACCTTCTTTGCTTTACAAATACCCATAATCCGGCGCCGCCACCCGCCCCGACAGCGCAGAAAGGAAAGAGCACATGACCGCACAATTGCATTGCTTTGGAGAATCCGGCCATTCCTACAAAGTCGCGCTGATGATGGAGCTCACCGGCTATTCTTGGCGGCCGGTCTTCGTCGATTTCTTCGGCGGCGCGACGCGCAGCCCGGACTATCGCGCATTGAACGGGATGGCCGAGGCCCCCGTTTTCATCGAAGGGGACGTGACCCTGACGCAATCGGGCGTCATCCTGCTGCATCTGGCCGAAAGGACCGGGCGCTTTCTCGACGGTGATCGAAACGAGATCCTGCGCTGGCTTTTCTGGGACAATCACAAGGGTTCGTCGCAATTCGGGGCATTGCGCTTTCTGATGAACTTCCTGCCGCCCGAAAAGCGTCCCGCCGAGGTGATCGGCTGGATGCGGGGCCGCATGCGCGCCGCGCTCGGGACGCTGGACGGCCAGCTTGAAGGCCGCGACTGGCTTGCCGGAGACCGTGCGACCATCGCCGACCTCTCATGCTGCGGTTACCTCTTCTATCCCGAGCCTTTCGGCTTCGACCGCTCGGAATGGCCGCATATAGATACCTGGCTGAGCCGCGTTCAGGCCCTGCCCGGCTGGAAACATCCCTATGACCTGATGCCCGGCAATCCCGCGGACCGGGCCGCGAAGGAGGACGCATGACCGACGCCTATATCTATGACGCCGCACGCACGCCGCGCGGCAAGGGCCGACCGGACGGCAGCCTGCATGAGGTCACCTCGGTCGCGCTTTCGGCCCGGCTGCTGGATGCGATCAAGGACCGCAACGGGCTTATCGGCCACGCGGTCGAGGACGTGATCTGGGGCAATGTCACCCAGGTCAAGGAACAGGGCGGTTGCCTGGCACGCTCGGCCGTGCTGGCCTCGGGGCTGGACCAATCCATTCCCGGCCTTTCGATCAACCGCTTCTGCGCCAGCGGCATGGAGGCGGTGAACCTGGCCGCGAACCAGGTCATGGGCGGCGCCGGCGCGGCCTATATCGCCGGCGGAGTCGAGATGATGAGCCGCGTCCCCATGGGCAGCGACGGCGCCGCCATCGCCGTCGATCCCAGCCTGACCTTCCCGACCTTTTTCGTGCCCCAAGGCATCAGCGCCGATCTCATCGCCACCGAATACGGCTTTTCGCGCGAGGATGCCGACCGGCTGGCGGTGGAATCCCAGCGCCGCGCCGCCCTGGCCTGGTCCGAGGGCCGCTTTGACAAGTCCATCGTTCCCGTGCTGGACCAGAACGGGCTGACCATTCTGGACCGCGACGAATACCTGCGCCCAGGCACCACGCTGGACGACCTGGCCAGGCTGAAGCCCGCCTTCAAGGACATGGGCGAGGCGATGCCCGGATTCGACAAGGTGGCCACGCTGAAATACCCGCATCTGGACCGGATCGAGCATATTCATCATGCCGGCAACAGTTCGGGCATCGTGGACGGGGCGGCGGGCGTGCTGATCGGGAACGCGGAATTCGGCCAGGCGCACGGGTTGAAGCCCCGCGCCCGCATCCGCGCCACCGCCAAGATCGGCACCGATCCGACGATCATGCTGACCGGCCCGGTCCCGGTGACCGAGAAGATCCTGCGCGAAAGCGGGCTGACCATCGGCGACATCGACCTGTTCGAGGTGAACGAAGCCTTCGCCAGCGTGGTGCTGCGCTTCCTGCAAGCCTTCCAGGCCGATCCCGAACGCGTGAACGTCAACGGCGGCGCCATCGCGCTGGGTCACCCCCTTGGCGCAACCGGCGCCATCATCATCGGCACGCTGCTGGACGAGCTTGAGCGGCAGGACAAGGCCCTGGGCCTTGCCACGCTGTGCATCGCCTCGGGCATGGGCGCGGCCACCATCATCGAGCGCGTGTGATGATCATTCGCAAGGACAGCGTGCCGGTGACCGAGGGGGTCTCGGGCTATCCCGATCCCTGGAACCTGGGCCGGGGGTTCCTTTCCTATCGTCACCTGACCGAGGCAGGCGGACTGACGCAGTTCGGCATCGCGCTGGAGACGCTTCACCCCGGCAAGCAAAGCAGCCAGCCGCATTGGGAAGAGCATGAGGACGAATTCCTTTACATGCTCGAAGGCGAACTGACCGTCATCGAGGATGGGATCGAGACCGTGATCCGCCCCGGTGATGCCTGCTGCTGGAAGGCGGGCACCCCCGTCGCCCATACGCTGCGCAACCATGGCGAGGCGCCCGCGACCTACCTGATCGCCGGCAGCCGACAACCGAACAACATCTGCCATTATCCGGGCCTGGACCTGCTGGCGACGCCCCAGGGATATGTGCGTCTGGACGGCACCCCCTACCCGAGCGAGGGAGAGAGAGAATGACCGATTTCACCATGCGGACCGGCGACGACGGCGTCGCCATCGTCACCTGGGACGTGCCCGGCAAGTCGATGAACGTGCTGTCGCTGGAAGGCGCCGCCGAACTGGGCGCGCTGATCGACGACGCGCTGGCCGATCCGGCCGTCAAGGGCATCGTCATCACCAGCGGCAAAAAGGATTTCGCCGCCGGCATGGACCTGAACGTCATCGCAGCGATGAAGGACGGCGGCGCGCGGGCGGTCTTCGACGGCACCATGTCCCTGCACCATCTGCTGCGCCGGATCGAACTGGCCGGCATGGACCCCAAGACGAAAAAGGGGGCCAAGCCCATCGCCTCGGCCCTGCCCGGCACCGCGCTGGGGATCGGGCTGGAACTGCCGCTGGCCACGCATCGCATCTTCGCCGCCGACAACCCCAAGGCCAGGATCGGCCTGCCCGAGATCATGGTCGGCATCTTTCCGGGCGGCGGCGGCACCACGCGGCTGGTGCGCAAGCTGGGCGCCATGGGCGCCGCGCCCTTCCTGCTGGAAGGCAAGCTGAGCGATCCGGCCAAGGCCAGGGCGGCGGGGCTGATCGACGAGGTGGCCGCCGACCCGCTGCAAGCCGCCCGCGACTGGGTGCTGAGCGCCTCGGACGCCGATCTGGTCAAGCCCTGGGACGCCAAGGGCTACAAGATGCCCGGCGGCGAGCCCTATCACCCGGCGGGCTACATGACCTTCGTGGGCGCCAGCGCCATGGTGCATGGCAAGACGCTGGGCGTCTATCCGGCGGCCAGGGCGCTGCTGAGCGCGGTCTATGAAGGGGCGCTGGTGCCCTTCGACACGGCGCTGAAAATCGAGGCGCGCTGGTTCACCAATGTGCTGATGAACCCCTCCTCGACCGCGATGATCCGCAGCCTCTTCATCAACAAGGAGGCGCTGGAGAAAGGCGCGAACCGCCCCGAGGCGCCGGACCAGACCGTGCGCAAGGTCGGTATCCTGGGCGCCGGCATGATGGGCGCCGGCATCGCTCATGTCAGCGCCATGGCGGGGATCGAGGTGGTGCTGATCGACGCGGCCCAAGAGGCCGCCGATCGCGGCAAGGCGCATTCGGCAGACCTCCTGGACAAGGCGATCAGCCGCTGCAAGGCGACCGAGGCGAAAAAGACCGAGGTGCTGGCCCGCATCACCGCCACCACCGATTACGCCGCCCTTGCCGGCTGCGACCTGGTGGTCGAGGCAGTGTTCGAGGATCCCAAGGTCAAGGCCGAGGTCACCGCGAAAGCCGAGGCCGCGATCCCGCGGGACGCGATCTTCGCCACCAATACCTCGACCCTGCCGATCAGCGAACTGGCCAAGGCCAGCGCCCGGCCGGAACAGTTCATCGGCATCCATTTCTTCAGCCCCGTGGACAAGATGCTGCTGGTCGAGATCATCAAGGGCCATCGGACCGGCCCGCGCGCCGTGGCCAAGGCGCTGGATTTCGTGCGCCAGATCCGCAAGACGCCCATCGTGGTCAACGACGCGCGCTTCTTCTACGCCAATCGCTGCATCATCCCCTATATCAACGAAGGCATCCGCATGGTGGCCGAGGGCACCAGCCCCATCCTGATCGAGAATGCCGCCAAGATGATGGGAATGCCGCTGGGGCCGCTGCAACTGGTGGACGAAACCTCGATCGACCTGGGCGTCAAGATCGCCAAGGCGACCCGCGCGGCGATGGGCGACGCCTACCCGGATGGGGCGGTGGATGCGGTGATCTTCAAGCTGGCCGAGTTGGGCCGGCTGGGCCGCAAGGCCAAGGCCGGGTTCTACGATTACGACGATGCCGGCAAGCGCCAGGGCTTTTGGCCCGGCCTCGCCACGGAATGGCCGGAATGCCCCGACCAGCCCGACCTGACCGAGATCCAGCACCGCCTGATGTTCGTCCAATCGCTTGAGGCCGTGCGCGCCCTGCAAGAGGGCGTGCTGGAAGACATCCGCGAAGGCGACGTGGGCGCGGTCCTGGGCTGGGGCTTCGCGCCCTGGTCCGGCGGCCCCTTCGGCTGGCTCGACATGCTGGGCGCGCCCCGCGCCGTCGACATCGCCGAGGATCTGGCCCGGAAATTCGGCGCCCGCTTCGCCCCGCCGCGACTTCTGAAGGACATGGCGGACAAGAACGAAAACTTCCATGATCGCTTCGGGGCCGGAAAGAACGCCGCCTGAGAAAGCGGGCAGCGACAAAGTCGGCTTGCTCGGCTTTGTCCGCCTGCGTCGCATGGGTATTTGAAAAACGAAGAAGCCCCCAGGCTTTGCCCTGTCGCGGCTTCGCCCCCCGCCTCGGGCCTTTCTTCGTTTTTCAAATACCCATGCCAAGCGCGCCGGAAGCGCCTAGATCAGACCATCCGCACGGAAGGCGGCCAAAAGATCGCTTTCAGGCCGGGCGCCGACATGCGAGATCACCTCGGCGGCGGCGATGCAGCCCATGCGGCCGGCGACCGCCAGGGGCAGGCCGCGCGCCAGGCCGTGGATCAGCCCGGCGGCGAACTGGTCACCCGCGCCGGTCGCATCGATCGGAACGACGCGGTTGACCGGGGCCGTCACGCGCTCGTCGCCACGGATCAGGATGGCATCCTCGCCCGAGCGGGTGCAGATCACCGTGCCGCAATCGGCGCGGGCCAGCGTCAGGGCCTGTTCCAGATCCTCGACCTGATAAAGCGACTGCCACTCATGGACATTGCCGATGACGTAATCCATCGGCCCCGCGACCAGGCGGCGGAAATCCTCGCGGTGGCGGTCGACGCAGAAAGGATCTGACAGCGCGATGCCCGCCTGCCCGCCCTCAGCGTGGCAAGCCTCGGTGGCTTTCAGGAAGGCGGCCTTGCCCTCGGGCTTGTCGAAAAGATAGCCCTCCAGGAACAGCCAATCGCAGCCGCTGAAGGTGGCGGGGTTCACGTCCTCGGGGCAGATGCCGCCCGAAATGCCAAGATAGGTGTTCATCGAACGCTCGCCATCCGGCGTCACGAAGATGATCGAACGCGAGGTGGGCAGCACCTCGCCCGCGACCGGAGGGTTCACGAAGACCGTGCCCTGCGCCTCGGTCTGCTCGGCATAGCTCAAACCCAGGGCATCGTCCGCCACCTTGCCGATGAAGCAGGTGCGCAGCCCCATCATGCCCAGTCCCGCCAGCGTGTTCGCGACCGAGCCTCCGGGGACCAGCCGGGCCTTGCCCGCGCCCTTGTCGGCGGATTGGGCGGCCATCAGGAACTCGGAGCGTTCACGCTCGATCAACTGCATGATGCCCTTTTCCACCCCCAGCCGCGCCAGCGTGGCATCCGAGGTCGGCGCGATCACATCCATCACGGCATTGCCGATCCCGATCACATAGGGGGTGGTCATTCGGTCTTCTCCTCATAGGGGCAGAGGTCTTCGATGGGGCAGATCTTGCAGCGCGGACGGCGGGCCTGGCAGATATAGCGGCCGTGCAGGATCAGCCAGTGATGCGCGTTCTGCTGGAAAGGGACGGGGACATTGTCCTCGATGGCGCGCTCGACCGCCTCGACATCGCGACCGGGCGCGATGCGGGTGCGGTTGCCGACGCGAAAGATATGGGTGTCGACCGCCTGGGCCGGAAAGTGAAACACGCTGTTCAGGACGACATTCGCGGTCTTGCGTCCCACGCCGGGCAGGGTCATCAGCGCGGCACGCGATTGCGGCACCTCGCCGCCATATTCCTCGACCAGGATGCGCGAAAGGGCGATGACGTTTTTCGCCTTCTGCCGGAACAGCCCGATGGTCTTGATGTGATCGGTCAACGCCTCAAGGCCCAGGTCCAGCATCTGCCGGGGCGTCGAGACCTGGGCGAAAAGCGCCTTGGTCGCCTTGTTCACACCCACATCCGTCGCCTGGGCCGACAGCGCCACCGCGACCAGCAGCGTGAAGGCATTGGTATATTCAAGCTCGGTCTCCGGCTGCGGATTGGCCTCGCGCAGGCACGAAAAGATCGCGACCTGGGCGCCATAGGGCAAGGGCTGGAAACTGCGGGACAGGGTTGCACGGGCCATGCCTCCACATGCCCCGGCCCGCGCGCCAACGCAAGGCGCGCAGGCAAAAAACGCCGGTCCCGCCCGCACCGCCATCGCCGCAATGTGAGCGGCGCGATATCGCTTTTCCGATGTATTTCTGTGGAGTTGCGCGGGAACCCGTGCCATCTTGCCCGTGCTTGAAGACCAGACCCAAGTTGCGGTTGAACGCTTGGGGCGCGTCGTAGGACAAGGCGGCGTTGAATCGCTCCATGAAGAAAGGTGACATGATGAAAACCCGTATTGCGCTGCTGATCTCCTCGGTGGGCGTGTTCGCGCTTGGCGCCTGTGCGACCACGGACTCCTACGGCACGTCCGGCGGCCAGACCAACCTGAGCCGCACCCAGCAGGGCGCCATCGCCGGCGCCGTCGTCGGTGGCCTGATCGGCGCCGGAGAGAGCAAGGAAAATGCGCTGAAGGGCGCGCTGATCGGCGCGACCGCGGGCGCGGTCGGCGGCTCGATCCTGGATCAGCAACAAAAGGCGCTGCAACAGCAGTTGAACAACCCCAATATCCGCATCGTCAATAATGGCAATTACCTGACCGTGGTAATGCCGGAATCCACGCTGTTCGCGACCGATTCGGCGGCCGTCGGTGCCCAGGGACAGAATGATCTTTACACCATCGCGCGCAACCTGAACCAATATTCAGACAGCCGCATCCAGGTGATCGGCCATACCGACAGCACCGGCTCGGCCGCCTATAACCAGGACCTCTCCGAGCGCCGGGCACGCTCGGTCTCGGGCATCCTGACGGCGGGCGGCGTGGCGCAGGGGCGGCTGACCACCACGGGTCGGGGCGCCGCGAACCCGGTCGCCTCGAACGACACGGTGGCAGGCCGGGCGCAAAACCGCCGGGTCGAAATCCTGATCACTCCAAACAGCCGCTGATTTCCACGGCCACGACCAGAAGGGCCGGCATCACGCCGGCCCTTTTCTATTGCCCGCCATACATTGCCCAAGCATGCGTCGCCCAAGCGTGCCTGGCCCAGGCGCGCAGCAGCCAGAAGCCAGCCGCCAAGCATGAAAAAAGCCCCCGGACATTGCTGTCACGGGGGCCGATCACTGTCCGATGCACCGGCCCTTGAAGGCCGCGTATCTTGTTTCAGTTCAGGCGGCGGGCCACATCTTCGATGGCTTTGTCGATGCCCGAACGCCGTTGGTCGGCGGTGGTCTGCTTGCCCAGAATTTCGGTCGCGGCAGCCACGGCGGTCTGGATCGCACGGTCGCGAACGGCGCGGACCGCATCGCCTTCGGCGCTGGCGATCTGCTCTTCGGCGGCCTTCAGGCGGCGCTCGATCGACAGAGCAAGCGCCTTCTTGGCCTTCTCGGCCTCAAGCGTGGCCTCGCGCTTCGCGTTGGCGACGATCTCGTCGGCCTGGCTTTTGACCTCGCGCTGGCGGCGCTCGTAGCTGACATAGATCTCCTGCGCTTCGTCCCGCAGGCGCCGGGCTTCGGCCAGATCGTTGCGGATACCCTCGGCCCGCTTGTCCAGCAGACCGCCCACCAGTTGCGGCACCCGGTAATAGACCAGGATGCCCACGAAAAGCAGGAAGGCCAGCGTGACGATGAAATCCGTGTTTCGCAGCGAGAAGAACGGGCCGGACGCGGCGAAGGCCGGGCTGGCCAGCAGGGCGAAAAGGACGCTCAGACGTTTCATTGCAGCACCCCCTTCAGCCGCTGGTCCACGGCCTCGTTGACCATGGATTGATCGACATTGCCGCCAAAGCTTTCGACCAGGGCCTGGGTCACGTCGCGGGCGACATTGCGCGCATCCTCGACCGCCGAGGCACGGATCTCACCTATGCGCTTCTCGGATTCGACCGAGCGCGCGGTGATCTCGGCATCGGCATGGGCGATGGCGGCGTCCAGTTCCTTCTGCATCTCGGCCTTGTTGGCGGCGATGATCTTGTTCGCTTCGGTCCGGGCATCAGCCAGCGCCTTGTCATAGGCGGCTTCCGCTTCCTTGGCTTTCTGCTTGAACTCCTCGGCAGCCATCAGATCGCCGGTGATGGCGCCCTGGCGGTCGCTGATGACCCCGCCGATACGCGGCAAGGCCACGCGCGACAGAACCCAGTAGATGACAGCCAACACCACCAGCAGCCAGAAGATCTGGTTGCCGAACGTGCTGACGTCCAATTGCGGCATTCCGGCACTGTGGGCGCCCTCAGCCGCGGCATGGGCCGCGTCGGCACCATGCGCCGCCACACCATGCGCTGCATCGGGGGCGGTCTCGGTGATGATCACCGTTTCGGTTTCTTCGACCACGACGGGCGCGGTCTGTTGCAACAGGCTGAACATATCCTACCCCATGCCGGTCGTTTCACAATCGGGTGGGCGCGTCATGCCCCCACCCAACCGCAAGGATGGCAAAAGGATCAGACTGCGAACAGCAGCAGCAGCGCGACCAGGAACGAGAAGATGCCCAGGGCTTCGGCGAAGGCCATGCCGATGAACAGCGTAGCGGTCTGCGAAGCGGCGGCCGAGGGGTTGCGCAGCGCGCCGGCCAGGTAGTTGCCTGCGACATTGCCCACACCCATGGCAGCACCGGCCATGCCGATGCAAGCCAGACCGGCACCGAGGTATTGTCCCAGTTGACCCAGATTTTCCATATTCATGCTCCTTGAGGCTTTGGAAAGGGTTTCGATTGTCCGACCGTCGATCCGGCGCTTAGTGCGCCGGATGCAGGGCGTCTTTCAGATAGACGCAGGTCAGGATGGTAAAGACATAAGCCTGGATCAGCGCGACAAGCACCTCAAGCCCATACATGGCGGTGATCGCGACGATCGAGACAGGGGCGATGGCGGCGACGGCGGCGAATGCGGCAAAGACCTTGATCACCGCGTGGCCGGCCATGACGTTGCCCGCAAGCCGGATCGAGTGGCTGACCGGACGCACGAAATACGAGATCAGCTCGATCACGGCCAGGACCGGGCGCAGCGCCAGCGGCGCCGAACTGACCCAGAAAAGGCCCAGGAAATGCGTGCCGTTCTTGACGAAGCCCAACACGGTCACGCCAACGAAGACCAGAAGCGCCAGCACCGCCGTCACCGCGATATGCGAGGTCGGCGAGAAGGATTTCGGCAGCAGGGCCAGGAAGTTCGCGAACAGGATGAAGCAGAACAGCGTCATCACATAGGGGAAGTATTTCAGCCCGTCCTTGCCGGTCACGTCCTCGACCATCTTGCGGACCATGCCGTAAAGCAGCTCCGCGATGGATTGCAGGCGGTTCGGGACGATGGCACGGCCACGGGTGCCGAAGACGAGCAGGCCCACCACGCAAAGCGCGGCCAGACCCATCCACAGCGCGGCATTCGTCGGCGTATACCAATGCACGTCGTGACCGCCAAACAGCGGCTTGACGATGAACTGGTCCATGGGATGGAAAACCAGCCCCTCAACTTCTTCTTCAGTAACAGCCATCGTCATTCACCCTTGTCGTCGCCGGTGCGCCCCGGTGTCTTCCCTATGTCCCTCGCCGTCCGCAGCATCGTCTTCACCCCGGCCGCAAGGCCCAGCATCACGAAGACGACCATCAGGAACGGTGCGGTGCTGAACAGCACGTCCAGCCCGTATCCGATCCCGAAACCGATGCCCAATCCGGCCACCAGTTCGGTTACCATGCGCCAGGCAATATTGGCCTGGCGGAAATGGTCTTCGCCGCGCGACTGCTCCTCACGGGCCACCTTTTCACCCAGACGGGCCTCAAGCTGCCGCAGCCGTTCAGCATCCCGGACGCGCGCAGCCTGCTCATCCGGCCCTTCGGACATCGCTCACGCCCCCGTGTATTGATTGAGGCTGGTGATAGGGGTTGCGACGCCCCGAGTCAAGCAATCGAGAGCAATCATCAAATATCTGTTTTATATAAACAATATTGGGAAATTCTCGCCAGCCGAACCAGCCTTCGGGAAAATCGCCCCATGGCCTTTATTCAACCACTCAGTTAAACAAAGACGATGAGCGCGCATCAGCCGAACCTCGACATGATCTTTTCCGCCCTGGCCGACCCGACCCGGCGGACGATCCTGTCGATGCTGCTTGAGGATGACATGGCCGTGACCGATGTGGCGGAACCGTTCCAGGTCAGCCTGGCGGCGATCTCGAAACATTTGGCGGTGCTGGTGACAGCAGGACTGATCCGGCAAGAGCGTCGCGGCCGGATCATCTGGTGCAAGATCGAGCCGGACGGGCTGCGCAAAGCCTCGGTCTGGATGCAGGGCTTCGGCCAGTTTGATCCCGTGGATCTGGACGATTTCGAGCGTTTCCTGCTGGCCGAGCTTCAGGACGAGCCGGATACCGCCCCACCCTTAGCCGAATAGGCGCGAAGACAAGCCCCGCGCCCGGTCCGATTCATTTCACCGTGATGCGGCCATCCATCTCCGGGACAAAATCCGGCCCCTTTTTGGCCAGATACTCGGCCAGCACATCGGCCATGTCGGGGCCGAAATCATAGGCCGCGATCGCGTTCGTCTCGAAGATCTTGTAGCCGTCCCCGCCCAGGCGGGTGTAATTGTTCGCGACCACGCCATAGATCGCCGCCGGATCCAGAGGCACCCATTTGCTCCCCTCGCTGACCTGCACATCAGAGATGCGCTTGCCCACCTCGGCCTTCGGATCGACCGTATACTTCAGGCCCGAGACCTGGGCAAAGCGCCCCGCCTTCTCGTCATACTGGCTGGCGCCGTTCTCCAGCGCGGTGACGATATCGCCGCCCTTCAGCTGAAAGGTCGCAAGCGTGTTCTGGAACGGCAGCACCGCCAGCACATCGCCCATGGTAATGTTTCCGGCCTGTAGCGAAGCACGCAGGCCGCCGCCATTCTCGATGGCGATCGAGATGCCCTGCCCCTTTACCCGGTCCAGCATGGAATCCGCGACCACATTGCCCATCTCGCATTCGCGCTGGCGGCAATTGTTGCGATCTCCGTCGATGCCCGCCTTCAGGGTGGCGACCTGCTTCTGCTTCAACTCCTGGATCGGCGCCGCCATCTCCTTGACGCGAGCAGCGACCCGAGCGTCGGGCTGGACCGAGGCATCCAGCAGCACCGGCTGGCCCTCGGCTTTGATCAGCTTGCCCTTGTCATCCCAGGTCAACACCAGATGGCCCAGATATTTTCCGTAAGCATAAGCGGTTGCCACGGGAACCTCGACACCGTCGGCTCCCTTGACCATGGTGGGATAAGGGCCTTCGGCGCCCTCCATCTCACCCAGAAGGGTGTGGCTGTGACCGCCGATCACCACGTCGATGCCCGCGACATCGGCGGCGATTTCCTGGTCGCGCTTATAACCCTCATGCGTCAGGGCGATGATCTTGTTGACACCCTGATCGCTCAGCACCTGCACATCGTCGCGCAAACTATCGAGATCGTCCTTGAAGATCACCTTGTCGCCGGGCGAGGCGGTCTCGGGCGTATCCATCGCCAGGGCCGAAACGATCCCGACCTTCTCGCCTCCGACATCCAGCGTCAGCACATCGCCCAGCTTGCCCTTCAGCTCGGGCGATTGCGACACGTCGAGATTGCCCGAGACGACCGGGAACTTCACGCCTTCGATCAGTATCTGCAAGCCCGCAGGCCCGTCATCGAATTCATGATTGCCCACCGCCATGGCGTCGAAGCCGATCATATTCATGAACTCGACCGTGTCCTTGCCCTTGTAGGTCGTATAGAACAGGCTGCCTTGATACTGGTCGCCCGCATCCAGCAGGATCACGTTCTGGCCATCCGCGAGCAGTTGCTTGCGCAGCTCGTCCACCTTGCTCGCCAGACGCGCGACGCCGCCGAAGCACTCGCCCTTGGCGTCATCCTCGGCGGCACAGGTGCTGTCGGATTTGGTGATCGGCTCGATACGGCTATGGAAATCGTTGATATGCAGAACATGCAGCTTGTATTCCGCATGGGCCGAGCCCGCGCCGAAGAAGACCGCAGCCGAGATCATGAGCCAGCGTTTCATCTTGAACCTCTGTCATCGATGGTTTGACAGGGACAGCTTCCGGGATGCGGCGACCGCCGTCAACCCGGATGCGCTTCCGGCTTGACGCGGCCCAGGGTGCGGCGCATGAACCGCGCATGCTCGCATACAAGATTTTCCGTGCCGAAGAATTCCGCGCCTTTCAGGATCAGGGCCGCAGCCAGGGTGCGCCCATCGACCTGGCGGATGGTTATATCCACCTCTCGACCGCCGATCAGGTCCGCGGGACGCTGACCAAGCATTTCGCCGGCGAAAACGGCCTGCACCTGCTTGCCGTCGATATCGACGCCCTGGACAAAGTGAAATGGGAGCCTTCTCGCGGCGGGGCGCTCTTCCCGCATCTCTATCGCGAGTTGCGGCGCGAGGATGTGCTTTGGGCACGTCCGATCACCGCCGGCCTGAACGGCCACGAGCCGGGAGAACTGGAATGAGGATGATCGAAACGGCGGGCCTGAAGGCGCTGCACCTTCTGGAACCCGAGCGCGCGCATGACCTCTCGATCCGCGCGCTTGAGCGGGGCCTGGTGCCCCTGCCCGGCCAACCATACGGTTCCGAGCGGCTGGCCTGCACCGTCGCGGGCTTGTCCCTGCGCAATCCGGTCGGGCTGGCGGCAGGCTATGACAAGAATGCCCGCGCCCTGCCTGCGCTGATGCGCGCGGGTTTTGGCTTCGTCGAGGTCGGCGCCGCCACGCCCCGACCCCAGCCGGGCAATCCCAGGCCGCGCCTTTTCCGGCTGACGCAGGACCAGGCCATCATCAACCGCTTCGGTTTCAACAATGAAGGCGCAAAGGTAATCGCCGCCCGCCTGGCCCAGCGTCCTACGGGAATTCCGGTGGGGTTGAATATCGGCGCAAACAAGGACAGCATCGACAAGGCTGCGGATTTCGCGGCCGTGGTGCGCATCGCTGGTGCGCATGCGGATTTCCTGACCGTCAACGTCTCCTCGCCGAATACCGAGAAGCTACGCGATCTCCAGGGGGCCGAAGCGCTCGCCGCGCTGCTCGACGGTGTCGTGTCGGCGCGCAACGAACTGCCGAACCGTCCGCCGGTCTTCGTGAAGATCGCCCCCGACCTGGAGGACGGCGCAATCGCCGACATAGCCGCCGTCGCGGTCGCGGCTGGCCTGGACGGGATCATCGCGACCAATACGACGCTCGCGCGTGATGGCTTGACCTCGGCCGATGCGGCGCAGGCCGGCGGGCTCTCGGGGCGGCCGCTGTTTCAAAAATCCACCCAGGTGCTGGCGCGCCTCAGCCAGCAGATCGCTGGCCGCATTCCTATCCTGGGTGTCGGCGGCATCGCCTCGGCCGAAGATGCCTGGGAAAAGCTCCGGGCGGGCGCCTCGGCGATACAGATCTACTCGGCCTTGATCTATCAGGGCTTTTCTTTGGCCGACAGGATCGCGCGACAGATCGACGCGCGCCTGAAACGCGAAAGGATTTCCCTGCCCGAACTGATCGGCAGCGGCATCAAGGACTGGACCTGAAGCTTAGAACAGGTCCGGTTGCACCAGAAGCTGGTTCATGGCGCTCGACGGATCGCTGCATCCGGCATCGCCGACGACCCGCGCGGGCACGCCCGCCACGGTCTTGCACGGCGGAATGTCCGTCAGCACGACCGAGCCGGCGGCGATGCGCGAGCAATGCCCGACCTGGATATTCCCCAGAACCTTGGCCCCCGCACCGATCATGACGCCATTGCCGATCTTGGGATGACGGTCCCCGTCCTCCTTGCCGGTGCCGCCCAGCGTCACCGAATGCAACATCGAGACATTGTCGCCCACCACCGCCGTCTCGCCGATCACGATGGAATGGGCATGGTCGATCATCACGCCCGTCCCGATCCGCGCGGCGGGATGAATATCCACGCCGAACACTTCAGAACACCGCATCTGGACGAAATAGGCCATGTCCTGGCGCCCGTTCTGCCAAAGCCAGTGCCCGATACGATAAGCTTGCAATGCCTGGTAGCCTTTGAAGAACAGGATCGGCTGCATCAGACGATGCGTGGCCGGATCCCGGTCATAGACCGCGATCAGATCCGCCTGGGCCGCCAAGGCAAGTCCCGGCGCGCGGGCAAAGGCATCATCCGCGATTTCGCGCAGGATCTGCTCGCTCATTTCGCCGGAGGCGAGCTTCAGCGAAAAGCGGAAGGCCAGCGCCGCCTCGAATGTGGAATGGTGCAGCAGGCCCGCATGGATCAAGGCACCCAGCAGCGGCTCGTCACGTATGGCCATGCGCGCCTCGCGCTGAATGCGCGCCCAGATCGTTTCACGCGACACATCCTGCTCGCCCACTTGAAGCGGCTCGATCATGTCTTTCTGAAGGTTCATGACAATGTCCGTCGGCTTGCATCCCAAAGCCGCTTCTACTGGAAACCCTCGTCCTCCGAAAGAGCGCGTATCAGTTCGGCACCCGCAATTCCCACCAATGCACGACCACCCTGACCTGACCATCCGCGAACTGGCCCCCCGTCGCCGACAACCGTAGCGGCGTGGGCGTCCAGAAGGTCATGGGCGCGGACAGGATTCCCCTGACCCAGACCCCCGCCTCCTTGCCCAAGCCCTGCCCGAAGCGGTTCAGAGAATCCGCGTTCCCCAGCGTCCATGAACTCAAAGAGCCAGTGATGGGGCTCAGGACCCGCGCAGTCGCCCCGATCACCATGGCGCCAGTCGGAATGACCATCGAGGTATTGACGAAGCCGCCCGCCCTCAGGGTCACATCCTCGGAAAGTTGGCCCGCGATCATGCCCGAACCGTGCGCGCCCATCGAAATGGCGCCCGCAACCCAGTCAGAGCCGTCATGGATAGCCGCCAAACCCTGATCGGCGATCATAGCGCGGCGACCATAGCGCGGCTGCACAAAGATCCATCCTCCATTCGCACCAATGGCGATCTTGCCCTCCTGTCCCCCCCAGGCGTTGACGGCGCCAGCGGGCACGGCCCAGCACATCCCGTCCACCACCGTCTCGGGCGGCGTGGTCTGCCCCAGGCTTTGCAGCACCAGGTCCACCTGGCCGTCCAGCCGCGCCAAGGCATCGTTCACCGTGACATGCTTTTGGGCTTGGGCGGGCGCCAGCAGAGGCAGCTCGATCTTGGCCGTCATATTCTCAGGCATTGATGATTTTCCTTGCAAAAAGGCCAGGGCCGAAACTGTCGGAAAGCTGGGCGACCTCGACCGCGAAGGGTCCGGCCGCCATCGCCGTGTTCCATATCGCGGGCGGCACGCTCCATTGCCGCTCGCTTGTTGTCGTCTGCGCCAGGACCAAGCCGTTCTGCACCACGCGTGCCAGATACCGCTCCTGCGCCTCGCCCAGCGGCACGTCCAGACCCGCCCAATCGTCGCCGTCGATGCGGGTCCGGCGGATCCAGCGCAAGGTGGTGCCGCTCAGATCCAGATGGCAGGGCGACAGCGGCCGCAGGCCCACGCCCCTGAAGGCCGCCGCGACATGGCGATAGCTGGCATCGCCCAGGACCCGCGTCGCCGGCCCTATCCGCCAATGGCGCAATTGATTGCGCGCCGAGGGCGGCAGATCCACCTGACGCGCGGCACCGTCCAGCAGAACGACCGTGCTGCCGGCCGGCCAGATCTCGGGCATCAAGGCATCCGTGCCGGCCTGGCCGCGAAGCCGGGTCGAAATCTCCCATACCTCTGACGAAATCAGCCTGGCGTCCCGGAACTGCATCAGCTCCCAGGCTTCGGGCGTGCCGTCGCCGATCGCCAAAAGGTTCGCCCCGGCCAGCAGGGCGGTCTCGGTCGCGGATTCCAGACTGCCACCCTTCACACGGATCCGAAGCGGCGCGCCCCGGTCCCAGCAGCCCGCCCTCGCGGTCTCCAGAGGCTCCAACGTCACGCCCATGACGGCGGAAGAGTTCAGCGTGCTGTTCAAAGCGTAACCGCCATTTTCCTGCACCGAACTCCAGACCGTGGCCGCGCCCAGCCAAGGTGTGGCAGTCACCGCCAGATAGGGCGCATGCGGCACCTCGTCTCCCCGAAGCAGCGGCAGATCCAGGAAGACCGGCCAGACGGGCAGTGGCGGCTGGTAGGCTTTGGACGGCATTTCTTCGGCGATGGGCCGCGCCGGGCGATAAACGCCGGGCTCGACCCGCACCGCATCGACCGTGATGGCGCCGGATCGTTCGATACGGTCGATCCTCCACCGCCTGGCAACACCGTCCCCTTCGATCAACCGGACCACATCTCCCGGTCCAAGACCATCGGCGGACGGCGGCAGCGCAAAACGAACCACATCCCGCGCCACCACCGTTTCCGAAAGCCAGCGCTCGGCCATGGCAAGACCCTCGCCTGGGGTCATCAGCATCGGCAGTTCGCTATCCGATACCGTCAGCACATCCCCTCCAGGCTGCTGGGCCTCGGAAGTGCGCGCAACATAATCCGCGCCCGCCTCGACAAATGTGGCGCGGACCCGCCCCGCCGTCTCGGACTCCGCCGCGCGGGTGAATTCGGGCATGTCGACTTCGGACGAAATCGCCAGATCGTCCACGGTCAGATCAGCGTCCACGCGCGCATCCCGCATGCGGAATTGCAATATGCCGTCCCGCTCCAAGGCATCGAAGCCATGCGCCAGCATCAGCGGTTGCAGCGCCGCGCGTCCGCTTTCGGCACCCGAAACGACATAGCCCCGAACCAGGCCCGCCAGTTCCCCGGTATCGAATGCGGCAACTCCGGCATCGCGGCATAACTCCGCCACCACGTCTCCCAAAGGAACAGCGCCCGCACGACCATTCAACCAATGGCCCCGCTCCCAGGCGGGGCCATCCGACCACAGGTCGGTGCGCGACGGAAAGGCGGGAAAGGGCCTGGCGTCCCAGCACCAGACATGCGCCCGCGCCATGTCTATCATCCGCCCCGCCGCGATCCGTCCGAAAGCGGCGCGGACAGGATTATTTGTCGGATTCTCCCAATATTCAGTCATCGCCCGAATATAGGCCGCCTGCAACGCATCGTCCCGCCGCCCGTCCGAGAACCAGGGCAAAGAGGATTCCGAGCTCATCGCATCCAGGAACTTATTCGGCTGGTTGGTCCCCTTGTCCAGGGCCGCGCAACCCATCTCGGTGAACCAGACAGGCTTCGAGCCGGGCCTCCATGCCGTCCGCTGCGACTGCCTGACCCCGCGGATCCGGTCGAAATGCTCGTTCAGCCACCAATTTCGGATATCCTTGTAGCGCCAGATCCAATGCTCGTCGAACAAGTCGTCGCGGATCGGCCTGCGCTTCTGCTCCAAGCGATCCTCGTCGCGGGCATAATACCAGTCAAACCCCTCGCCGCCCGCGACATTGGACTTCAGGTATTCAACATTGTCGTTGCGCTCCCAACCCGCATCCAGATGCGTCTCACCCTCGCGCCAGTCCGACAGCGGCATGTAATTGTCGATGCCGATAAAATCGATATTCTCGTCACCCCAAAGCGGGTCCAGGTGGAAATAGACATCCCCATCGCCGGGATGATAGCCGAAATATTCAGACCAATCCGCCGCATAGCCGATCTTGACCTCTTCTCCCAGGATGGCGCGCACATCGGCCGCAAGCCGGCGCAGTTCCGCGACGGCCGGGAAACCATCCCCGGCGGCACGGATCTGCGTAAGCCCGATCATCTCCGAGCCGATCAGAAACGCGTCGATCCCCCCCGCCAAGGCGCAAAGATGCGCGTAATGCAGAATGAACCGCCGATAGGACCATTCATCGGGACCCCGATACGAAATCTCGCCACCCTCGACAAAGAAGTCCTCGCGCGTGGCCGAGCCGAAGAACTTCGCCACTTCATGCGCGGCACTCGCCGTTCCCACCGGGCTGTCCGGCCGCCCTGCCGCAATGCTCGCGGTGATCCGGCCCCGCCAGGGCATGACGGGTTGATCCGAGGCGCCCGTCCAGGGGTCGTCGCGCCCATTGTCGGCAAGCTGCTCCATCAGGATGAACGGATAGAACACCGCCTTGCGCCCGCTGGAGGCGATGGCGCGCAATGCCTCCAGCACCGACCCATCGGCGGGCGTGCCGCCATAGATCGGACGCCCGCTTGACCGGGCAACCTCGCTGGCATGGGCACGGTCTATCCCGCCCACCCGCCAGGCCATGCCCTCACCCTCGCGTGAGGCATCCTCGATCTTGGGGCGGACGGTGCAATGGTTCACCCGCAGATCGTCGCCGAACCAGGACACGACCAGCGAAACCGAGCCGACCGCAGGCAGTTCCCGCCCAAGGATCCGCATCGAGCCATCGAAATCCGTGCCCGAGATCGGCGTGTTGCGATTGACCACGCGGGTCTCGCCCAGGCCGAAATCATAGGACACCGCTGTCGTCGCAAGCGAATATTCCCCCGTGCCGGGGATCATCGCGACCGCCTGAACCTCGCGGGACAGCCCCCGCCCCTGCATCGCCGCACGGGTGACCTCGAACGAGAATTGCGGCACGCGATTGCCCCAGCGTTCCAGCGCCAGATCCTCGAATACGATATAAGCGATGCCGCGATAGGCTGGGGCATCGTCGCCATGATCCGCGACGATGGCGGGGTCCGGCAATTGCTCGGCCCCGCCCTTATAGACCCGCATGCCCAGATCGTCGGGGGAAATCTCCTCTCCATCCGCCCAGATCCGCCCCACGCCCAGAATAGGCCCCTCGCAGACCGAGACGGCAAAGCTCAAACGATAACTGATCTCGGTCACACTGGGGCTGGTGCCCTTGCCGCCGCCCTGCTTGCGCCGGGTCTCGACCAGCGGGCCAGCCCAGATGACATGCCCCGGCATACGCATCTGCCCCCAGACGCGCGGAATCGGCGTGCCCTCGCCGGCGGTCTGGATCCGCAGCCGGTCGATCCGGCCCGTCTCGACGGCCTTAGAGCCGGAACCCAGAAGCCTCTGGTCGATGACCCGGCCCAGCGTCGCACCCACGGCACGTCCGATGACGGCCCCGGAAAGGCCCAGGACCGTGCCGCCGAAACCCGCCCCGACCGAGGCGCCCGCAGCCGCCAGCAGAATAGTCGCCATCGCGCCTTCCCTCTTGTTTCAGGCTTGTTGCAGGGGCGGAAAACGGAACCGCCCGGCAATCCGGGAACTCCAGGGCGCGGATAAAGGGCTCTCGACGACACCATGCCGATCATAGGCATGGATGAAACTTGCCGCGCTTCCCGCCTGCGCCTGGATACCCATATGTTTCGCGATCGCGCCCGACCGCATGCGAAAGATCAGAACATCCCCCGCCATTTCATCCGTGACCGGCATCAGCAGACGCGCCGCGCCGGACATCAGCAATTCGCTCTCGCCCATCTCGCCCCAGTCCTGGGTATAAGCGGGCAATGCCTCGGGTTCGCGGCCATAAAGCTCGCGCCAGACCCCTCGGATCAGGCCCAGGCAATCCGTCCCCGCTCCCTTGACCGAGGCTTGGTGAACATAAGGCGTGCCGATCCATCCCCGCGCCGCAAGCACAATCCGCTCGCTCATCGCTGCACCTGCGGCGCGATCAGCCAGTCTTCCGGCGGCAGATGAGGGAAGCCCCTGAAGTTTAGGTAGTTCAGAAACTTGAAACGGCAGGTTTCTCCCCTTTTGTCGCATCCCGCGACCAGCCGGATACGGTCGCCGACCTCGGGCTGAAGCGCCAAGGCAGTCCACAGTTCGACATCGCGCCGCTGACCCGTCTGGGCGAAGTCGTTCTTGACCAGCCCGCGCAGTCCCTCGCAACGGCCGGACAGAACGATCAACTGCCCACGCTCGAACCACCTGGTATCATAACCGGCGATTCCGCCCAGGATGAAACGCTGCCCATCCTCATGCGACCGGATCACCCCCTCGGCCCGGTATCCCGGCTTGGTCAGGTCGAAGCAGCAATCCTTGTCCCCCAGTTCGGCCGAACAGCGTGCATGATAGACCCGGCCCTGGGTGCGGTTCAGCGGCTCGGAAAGCCCGCGCAACTCGGCGCGAAACGCCCCGCCGGACCGGCTGACCTCGCCCAAGCCGCCGCGAAAGATCAGCTTGCGCCGCTCCGTATCGGCCCAGTCGACCTCCCACAGCCGCACATCGGCCGAATCCCATCGCCCCGCCAGCAGGTCCAGCTCGGTGATGCCGTCATCGGAAAGCGCCCCGACCGCCTCGGTGTTGTCCACCGACAGGCCCGCGCCCTGCACCAGCGCCTTGGCCGTCAACCCGCTTTCGGGGCGGAAGGTCATGCCGCCGAATGACAAGGGCCGGTCGTGATCTGTAAAGCCCAGCTCCATGCCGTCCTTGCGGCGAATGGCCCATGCGCGCGCGATGCTCTCGCCCCTCACAGCCGCACCTCGATGACTGGAACCTGCGGCAGATCACCCGCATGAAAGGATGCGACCGAGACGGCGATGCGATCCGTATCGAACCGCACCGGCACGTCGAACTCGAACCCTGCCGTGACGGGCGCGCCATCGTCGGGAGGCACCGTAAAAGTGACCTCTCCGCTTGCCGTATCGACCGAAAAATCGGCATCCTCCACCTGCACGACATCGCCGATGGCCAGCGTCACCGTTCCGGCCACCGGCTTCTGGACCGGACGCCAATAGCGCGACGGCCCGGATTGATAGACCTTGCGCAACTGGAAAACGCGGTTGATGCCGTTCCCCCGCCCCAGATGCTGATCCAGCGCCGAGACCTCGCCACTGGGCGCCGAGGATTTGCAATCCGCCCAATCCTTCCAGCGAAAGCCGTGCAATTGGCCGGCTCGCGCCTCGAAAAAGTCGATCAGCGCCGCAATATCGTCCATCGAGCGCAACCCCATTCCGGCATCATAGCGCCGCCGCGAATGCACCCAGGGCGAGCGGCGCTCCTCGTGGCCGTTGGTCATGGCCACGATCTCGGTGCGCCGCTCGGGACCGCCGACAGAGCCAAAGGAAAGATTCGCCGGAAACCGGATTTCGTGAAAGGCCATGGTTCACCCGTTCCTGTCGCCGCGTGCCAATAGCCGGCCCAACTGGGCAGCCATCTGGCTTTGGCTGCGCTGAAAGCCCGAGACATCGGGCGTCGTTACATTGAAGGTGACGTTCACCGGACGGCCGCCGCCGCCCGCCGCGACCCCAAGCCTGCCATCCGCGCCCCGGCGCAGGGGCATGATCGCCTCGGGTCCGGCCTCGCCCATCAGCCCGGTCGCGCCGCGCATGGGGAAATAAGCCGGCTGGCTGACGACGCCGCCCTTGGCAAAGGGCATGACCCTGCCCTGGGTGAACGCCCCGCCATCCGCAAACGGCATCGCCCCCGAAACAAGACCGTTCACGCCCTGCGCCAGCGCACCCGAGAAAGCCTGCTGGATCGGCTTGAACGCGACCGAGAACGCCGTATCCGCCATGCTGCGCCCGACCGACTTCAGCGCGTCGCTCAGCTTGGCGCCGTCAAAGACCAGCCCCTCGAAAGCCTTGCGCAAGCCGCTGCCGATACCCGCGCTCAGCGTGCCGACCTCGCGGCCGGTGTAAAGCATCGAGCCGCGAAGCCGCGCCAGCTCCTGCTCGAAGGCCGCCGTCACCCGACCGCTCTCGTCCAGGCTTTTGCCCAGGGCGCCGCCGTCGCCGCTGTCGTCGGACAGGCCACCGAAACCATCCTTGTTGGCCATGCCAACCCTCCTAGTCCTTTTTCGTGGGGATCTTGCGCGGCGCATCCGGGTAACGCGCCACCAGTTCGGCCAGACGGTCGCGGGTCATTCCCGCCCCGCCCGAATCCACGCCCAGCATCAGGGCCAGTTCCGCCGGGGTCAGCCGCCAGAACGCATCGGGGGCCAGTCCCAGCCCGCCCGTCCGCTCCGGCCCCAGACCGACGCGCAAAAGGCCCGGCCAGTCCAGACCGCGCCTGCTCATGTGCCCTCGATCCGAAAGGCCCGCGCCAGCAGTTGCGCCGCCAGTTGCGCCGCCATGACCGGCCCGCCCTCAAGCTCCTGCGCGCCGAACGCCTGGCGATCCCCCTGCCAGCCCGCGCTCCGCAGACCCGCCACCAGCACGGCGATCACGTCCTTCGTCGCAAACCGGCCACCTTCGAAGCGTTCGACCAGCGCGATCATGCTCTCCGCTCCCAGCTCCGCCTCAAGCTCGGCCAGGCTGCCCAAGGTCAGCTTCGCCGCATAGGACCGGCCGCCCAGCACCACCTCGACCTCGCCGGCAAGGGGGTTGGCCATCCTAAAGCGAGACGAAGCTGATGACGCCCGCGCTTGCCATGGTAACTTCATAAGTCGCCTCGCCGTTATAGCTGCCGGAATATTCCAGGCTGGTGATCTGGAAAGAGCCCTGGACGGTCCCGAAATCCGGGATCACGACCTGAAAATTCGGCACCTCGCCGTCGAAAAAGACCTGCCGCGCCCGCTCGTCCGTGGTCCCGTCGCGAAACACGCCCGAGCCCGAGATACTGGCCGAGCGCACCCCCGCACCCCCCAGCAACTCCCGCCAGCGGCCTTCGCTCTCGATGCTGGTCACATCGACCGTCTCGGCATTGAACGAGATGCGCGAGGCACGAAGCCCCGCGATGGTCTCGAACTGACCATCGCCGGTCATATCCATCTTGATCAGCAGGTCGCGCCCGTTTTGCACCGCCATGTCCGTCACTCCTCAACCAGGTCAATGCGGGCGCGGAAGGTCAGATCGACCCGCCGCCCCCCGCCGTTTTCCACCCGCCGCGCCTTGGCGCGCAGGAACCAAAGCCCCACCAGGCGGCCTCGGGTCAGCCGTATCTCGGCCGCCTCCAGCACCTCCGAGACCGCGACCGCGACCGCCTTGACCGCGCCGAAACCGTTCGCCTCATCGGCGCCCGACAGCACCGAGACGACGAAATCATGGCTCGATCCCGCGCCCGTCATGTCACCCGCGTCGCGCACCTCTTCCGGGCCAAGCGCGACATAGGTGCCGTTCGGCGCGGCCACCGGCATGGCGTCGAAGATCGCATCCCCGATCAGCGCCCCAAGCCCGTCATCGGCGCATAACGTCCGATAGATCGCAGCCTGCAAAGCCGCGCTCGCCGCGTAACTCATGCCGCCGTCTCCTCCTTGGCAAAGCAGACCAGATAGCGGCCCAGATTGTCGGCCTCGGCCACGGCCTCGATGCGAAAGCAACGCTGATGGACGCCCTCGCCCATCACCAGCCGCTGCTCGGGGCGCGGACGACGAGGATCGCCGGCCCGGACCGAGCGGATGAGGATCCGCCAGGTCACGACGCTTCTCGCCCCGACTTCGGCGAATTTCTCGCCACCCGCGCCGGACCGCATCTCGGCCCAGAACCGGCTGACCGACTGCCATGCCAGGGTGAACCCGCCCATGCCGTCCGGTTCTCTGACCGAGGCTTCAAGCACCAAAGGCACCGAAAGGCGCGGCGGGCTCATCGCCGAAAGCGCGGGCTTTGGCCGCGCCCCCCCAGCACCCGCACGGCACGCCAGCGTTCGATCAGCGCGCTGACCCCGAACGGCATGGCCGACTGGCTGCCCTCGAAGGTGCGGTCCTCGTAATAGCGCGCGGCAAGCAGCAGCACGGCCTGTGCCAGATCCACCGGAACCGCGTCCCAGCTTAGCCCGAAACCGGCCGAAAACATGATCGTCACGAAACCCGCCGAAGGCACCGGCGACAGCCATGCGCTGCCCTTGGGCACAAGCGAGGGCCTTTGCATGTCGGGGCAAAGCTGCCAACCTGCCGGATCGACCGGCGTGACCTCGCCGGTTCCGTCGTCGATCTCGACCCGCTCGACCGACCTGACCGGCGACAGCGGCAAGGGCTGGCATTCCGGGTCGCGCCAATCCTCCAGCCGCAGCCGGAACTGCCGGGCCAGAAGCACCTTGCCCGTGCGCGCCTCGATGGTCGCGATGGCAGCGCGCAGGAAACCCGCCAGCGCGGCGGTCTCGGCCTCATCCTCGGCCATGTCGAACCCCGTTCCCAGCCGCAGATGGGCGCGCAACCCCGCGACAGGCAGCGCCTCAAGGGCTGGCGCCGTCAATTCCACAAGCATCATCTTCGAACCTCCCGCTCGCACGGTTGCTGCATCCAGGACGAAATCGGGGGCCGCGCTTGTCCGCCCTCGCGCGCGCGGACAGCTGCTCAGCCGGTTGGGCGGACATGGCCCGCGCGGCCCCCCTTCGGCCTAGATCAGCCGAAGACCATCAACTTGATCGCACGGGCGTCGGTGACGCCGCCGCCGATACGTTTCGTGGCATAGAACAGCACATGCGGCTTGGCCGAGAAGGGATCGCGCAGCACGCGCAGATCGGGACGCTCGACGATCGTATAGGCCGATCTGAAATCCCCGAACGCGATCGAGGCCGACCCGTTGGCGATGTCCGGCATGTCCTCGCAAAGCAGCACGGGATAGCCCAGAAGCTGCGGAGGCTGGCCCATGGCCAGGCTGTCCGACCACAGGAAGCGACCATCCGTATCGCGCATCTTGCGAACCGCCGCGGCGGTTTTCGAATTCATCACGAAGCTCGCATTGGCGCGGTAGTGCGCGCCAAGGGCATAGACCAGATCGATAAGCGCATTGGCCGGATTGGACGCCGCGAAATCGCCCGTCGCACCCGAGGGGATGGTGCCGATCTGCACATTCGTCGCCGAGGCATTCGCCGCCCGCGCATGGGTCAGAAAGCCGCGCGGCTTGTTCACGCCGTCGCCGCTGATGAAGGCCGTCGCCTCGGCACGGGCGAAACGCTGCGCGATCGAGTTCGAAAGCCACGCCTCGATGTCGAAGGCCGCGTCGTCCAGCAGCCGCTGGCTGGCCTTCGGCATGGCCGAAAGCTCATAGACCGGGATCTGGATGCGCTGCACGGTCGGAGTGGCGGTCTCGGCCTGGGCGGTGGCCTCGACCGACCAGCCGCTGGCGATATCCCCCATATCGACCAGCATCTCGAAAGTGGCCGATTCCACCGTCACCACATTGGCCACGCGGCGCAGCGAGGCCATCGAGTTCAGCAAATCCTGCACTTGCAGCGACACGGTGGGCGCCGCCAGAAAACCGCCGTCCGAGGTCGTGGCCATGGCCTTGCCCTCCAGCGGCAAGCCGCGCAGCGCGGCATCGTCGCCATGGCGGATATAGGCGTCGAACGCCTTCTGATGGGGCGCGCCGGCATCGGCCTCAACCGACAAAGGGGCGCGGCCCCGAACGATCGTCTTGCGGTCCAGCATGGTCATGCGTTCTTCCTGTGCTTCCAGTCGTTTCTGAATGTCGGTGCGGAAACTCTTGAGTTCGTTGACGAACCCCACCATCTCGCGTCCCAGTTCACCGGGCGTCCCTGCCCCGGCCACGGCTTTCACCTCGGTCATGTTCCCCTCCTTGCGGTGAAACTCATTCGGCGCGCAGCGCCAGCGTCGCGGCCCGAAAGGCCGCCGCCATTTCCTGCGCGCCACTCTGTGGCACGTCCTCGGACTTGCGCCCGACCTTGGCCTCGGCCAGCATCGGGAAGGTGACCAGCGACACCTCCCACAACTCGACCTCGCTCAGCAGGCGGCGCCCCCTGCCGTCGCGCTCCGCTGAAATGGTGCGGTAGCCGATGGAAAGCCCGTCGATGGCACCCGCGGCGATCAGCGCCGCGGCCTCGCGGGCCTGGGCAATCTCGGGCAGCAGGCGGCCCTTGACCCACAGCCCCTTGTCGTCCTCCCGGATCTCGTCCCAGACGCCGATGGGGCGGGCAGGGTCGTGCTGCCACAGCATCCGCACCTTGTCGCCCCGCGCCTCCAGCCGCTTGAGGCTGGCGGCATAGGCACCCTTGACGACCACATCGCCACTCTGGTCGGTCAGCCCGAACAGGCTGGCGTAACCCTCCAGCATGGTCCCGTCCGAAACCAGCGAGGCTCCCGGCGCGTATTTCAACTCAAGCCCATAGTCCGTTGAACTCATTTCATCCTCCTTTCGGGGTATAGGCCAGGATCGACTGCACGGCCTGGGTCAGGATGACCGCGACGACACCGTAGACGGTCATCCACAGCCGCCGCTCCAGCCCTTCGATCAACCCCTCGATCCGCTCCAGACGACGCTCGACCTGACCGAATTGCAGGGCCATGATCCGCTCCTGAGTGTCGAAACGCTGATCGTGCCAGTCGAAAGGCTCCTTCAGAAAGCGCGAGCCCTCCATCTCAGCCCTCCAAGGCCAGAGGCGGCAGACCCAGCGCCGCCCGCTTCTCGGCATCGGTCAGGAAAGCGGCCTCGCCGACGCGCTTCCATTGCTGGTCGCGCTCCTCGGACAGGGCGGGCACCTGATCGGGATCGGGGCGCAAATCGACCTCGGCGCCCAGATGCTCGCTCATCCACCAGGCCAGCGCGCTTGCGACCCGCGTGATCAGCGGCAGGACCGTCAGCCGGTAAAAGGCCCGATGCGCCTCGGCGTAATTGGCATAGGTGGCCTCGCCGGGAATGCCCATCAGCATCGGCGGCACGCCGAAGGCTTGCGCGATCTCGCGCGCCGCCGCCAGCTTGGTCTGGTGAAACTCCATGTCGCTGGGACTGAAACCCATGGGCCGCCAATCCAGCCCCCCCTCCAGAAGCATCGGCCGGCCCGCATTGCGCGCACCCTGGTGATGCATCTCCATCTCGGTCACCAGGCGATCATATTGATCGGCCGACAGGCTGCCCTGCCCATCCGCCCCCTTATAGACGATCGCGCCCGAAGGCCGGGCGGCATTGTCCAGCAGCGCCTTCGACCAGGCCGAGGCGCTGTTATGCACATCCAGCGCCACCGCCGCCGCCTGCATGGGCGACAGGCCATAATGGTCGTCCAGCGGATGGAAACTGCGGATATGGCAGATGGGATCGGGACTTCCGGTCATGTCGAAGCGGAATTTCCGCCCCCCGACGCCATATTCAAAGGCCACGGGCCAGCCGTCCGGCCCCGGCACCACGGCCATCCGGTCCGAGCGCAGCACATGCAACTCGGCCGGCAAGCCCTTGGCACCCTCGCCCACAGCCTCCAGATATCCATTCCCGCTCAGCAGGATCTGGCCGATCAACGCCTCGAACAGTTCTGCCCGGCCCTGGCCCGGATTGGGCCTCCGCAACAGATCCAGAACCGGATGCAACTCATAGCGGCGCTCGCGGTCCTGACAGATCAGCGGGACAGCGGCAGCGGCCTCGGCGATCAGGCGCACGGCGCGGAAGCCGACGGGATTGCCGACGAACCCGCTCTGCGTCAGGCTGAACGTGTCGCGCGCGGACCAGACCGCCCGGCCCGAACCCGAGGCAAGCGCGACCAGCTTGCCCGTCGCGCTTGCCTTCGTCTCGACCGGAGCAGGTTCCGCGACGGCCGGCGCCACAGCCCGGCCGAACCAGGGAAAAGCCATGGTTTTCCTCCTGAAATCCCAACGAAAAAGGGCCGCGTCAACCGCGACCCCCGCGGACCCCCAAGGCCCGTCTTTCTTGTCCAAATATCCCGGGGGAGCGTTTTCGAGGCCCCATTGAGGGGCCTCGAAAACGCGGGGGCAGAGCCCCCTACAGCCCCCGCACCGAAGGCCGGCGATAATGCGCGCCCGGCTCGATGATCAGCTCGTGAATGGCCCAGACCAGGGCATCCAGCCGGTCGGGCGAACCCTTGCCGTCATAGCCCCCGACGGTCATGCGACACATCTGGTCCTCAAGCGCGCCCAGGCCATGCAGGTGACGCACCCGGCCCTGCTCGTAAAGCGCCGCGACCGGCTCGGCGCGCAGCCCCTTCCCGCGCGCAGCCCGCAAGGCCCGGAAGGGGACCAGCGGATCGATCTGGCGGATCACGCCCTCGACCAGATCACCGCCCTGGTTCACCTCGGCCACCAGCCGCTCGGCCCCGTGCCGGTCCATCGCGGCAATGGCGGCGCGCGCCCAGTCCGTCGGCCCGCCCCTCACGCTCGCATCCTCCAGCACATAGGCCCGCCATTCGCCGACCGGCCCTTCCGAGACGACACCCGCCACGACGATCCCGCATTCGTCCGCCCCCACGCCCCCCGTCACCGCCGGATCGACGGCGACGACGATACGCGACAGGCGCGGAGCCTCGGCCACCCGGCAGGCTTCCAGCCCCGCGCCAGACCACAAGGCCCCCTCGACATCCTCCAGCAGCAGCCCCTCAAGCTCCTGCCGCCCCAGCCGCGTGCCGGCATAGCGGCTTTCGACCTCGGCCAGAAAGCTCTCGGCCAGATAGGCGCGGTTCGCATCCGTCGGCGCATGGGTCGTCACGGTCGAGGCATTGCCCAGAATGCGCTTCAGCACAGCCACGTTCCGGGGCGTCGTGGTCACGACCTGCTGCGGATGCGCGCCCAGCCGCAGCGCGAATTGCAGCATGTCCCAGGTCTCTTCGGCCTTCCTCCACTTGGCCAGCTCATCGACCCAGGCCGCATCGAATTGCGGCCCGCGCAGAGCCTCCGGCTCATGCGCCGAATAGACCTGCGCGGTCGCGCCATTGGGCCAGAGCAGCCGCCGCCGCCCCGCCTCCCAGACCGGCCTGCGGTCGGGCGGCGAACAGGCCAGGATGCCCGACTCGCCAAAGACCATCACGTCGCGCGCCTGATCGAAGGTCTCGCTGACCAGGGCCACGCGATGGGCGCGGCCCGGCGCATCGGGCGTCGCGCCCTCGACCTGCACGCGCACCCATTCGGATCCGGCACGGGTCTTGCCCGCCCCGCGCCCCCCCATGATCACCCAGCTTTTCCAGTCGCCCTCGGGGGGCAGCTGATGCGGCAGGGCCCAGAACTCGAACAGCCAGGGCAGGCTCGCCAGCGCATTGTCGCTGAGGCCGCCCAGGAATTCGTCAACCTCCTCCGGCGCGGCGCAGGCAAGCCAGGCGGCGCCCGACTTCATCTCTTGCCGCGACAAGGTCGAGTGCGCCTGCACCGACCTGTCCGGCAGCATCTTTGCGTAGCTTGTCAACCTTGTTCCTTTCCTCCAGCACCAGATGGGCCGCATCCCGCAGGGTGCGGACCAGCTTGCAGGATTCCTTTACTTCTTCGGTTGCTCCCGCCTCGATCTTACGCCGAAGCAGGTCCAGATCCGCGGCATAGGACAGGAAAAGCCCCTCCGCGATGTCCAGCACATTGATGCCCGGCGCCGCATCGGCGCCGGGCATGATCGGCCCTTCCGAAGGCTCGCGCCCCGGATCGAAGTTCACTGTCATTCCGTATCGCCCTGCCCCTCGTGTGCCTGTCCGCACGAGCGAGACATGAAAAAAGCGGCCTCGGATCTTTCGACCCGGCCGCTTGCCCATTTCTCCCAGCATGTATAATTTCTACTTTAGAGCGTTCGATGAGTCAACGCAAAACCAAAGGTTGATAAACCTTCCATTCATTTCCCTTGAAAAACAATTTACTGAACCGCGCAACACCCCCAGCGCGCGCTGTTGCAACGGGGGCGCCAAGGCCCCCCGCCGCGCCCGAATCTATTCGCCCTGAACCGGGGAAAGCTGCTCGCCACGCTGCTTTTCGATCTGGCGCCAGCGCGCGACATTGGCGTTGTGCTCGGCCAGGGTGCGACCGAAGGCATGGCCGCCGGTGCCATCGGCGACGAAGAAGATATAGTCCGTCTCCTCGGGGTCCAGCGCCGCCTGGATCGAGGCGCGGCCCGGATTGGCGATGGGCGTCGGCGGCAGGCCCTTGATCTGATAGGTGTTCCAGGGCGTGCGCCGGCGCAACTCGCTGCCGCGGATGCCGCGGTCCAGGACGCCCTTGCCCTCGGTGATGCCATAGATCACGGTCGGGTCGGTCTCCAGCCGCATGCCCCGCCGCAGCCGGTTGACAAAGACGCTGGCCACCACGCGCCGTTCGTCGGGAACGGCGGTTTCCTTCTCGATGATCGAGGCCATGATCAGCGCCTCTTCCGGCGTCTGATAGGGCAGGCCCGTCTCGCGCGCGTCCCAGGCTTGCGTCAGGTAAGCCGCCTGCCGCCGCGCCATCTCGTCCAGAAGCTTGCCGCGCTCGGCGCCCTTCTGCACGTCATAGGTATCGGGGGCAAGGCTGCCTTCGGCGGGCACCTTGGCCACATCGCCGCTCATGAATCCGGCCTTTTTCAGCCCGTCCACGACCTGCCAACTGGTCACGCCCTCGGCCACGGTCAGGCGGATGCGCAGGTCGGAACGCGCCTCGGCGGCGGTGATCGCCTCGGGGGCGGGCTCGACGCCGGGAACGTATTTCGCCTGCTCGGCCATCTGTCCGCTGGCGGGATCGGTGTCGCGCAGGATCACCGAATTCTCGCGCACGCCGATGCGATAGATCAGTTCGGCTCCGCAGGTGCTGGGTCCGCCGGCGGTGATCGTGGCGACGATCTGCTCCATGCTGGAATGCGGCGCCACCAGATAGGCGCCGTATTTCAGGTCCCGCGCCTTGCCGGCGTAATCGGCGCCCGCGCGAAAGATATAACCGTTCGAGACCGCGCCCTGCTCTACCAGTTGCTGGCTCACCGCGCTCAGGCCGGCGCCGGGCGCGATGCGCAGACACGAGGCGACCGCATTCGGTCCGGGCGCGGAATATTGATGCTTGGCCCAGGCCACCGCCGCCGCGACCGCGATCAGGATCACGATCAGCAGCGTCAGGAAATTCGCGGCGACGTGACGCCAGAAGATCATTCCGCCACGCGTCCCATCACCAGGCTGGCATTGGTGCCGCCAAAACCAAAGCTGTTCGACAGCACATGATCCACCTTGCGCCGCACGGCGGCATTGGCGGCCAGGTCGATGGCCGTCTCGCGCGCCGGCTTGTCCAGGTTGATCGTCGGCGGGCAGATCTGATCGCGGATCGCCAGGATGCAGAAGATCGCCTCGACCGCGCCCGCCGCGCCCAGCAGATGCCCGATGCTGGATTTGGTCGAGGACATCACGACATTGCCCGCCGCATCGCCCAGCATCCGCTCGACCGCACCCAGCTCGATCACGTCGGCCATGGTCGAGGTGCCATGCGCGTTGATGTAATCCAGATCGCCGGGGCCGATCCCCGCCCGCTTCAGCGCCGCCGTCATGCTGCGGAAGCCGCCGTCGCCATCCTCGCTGGGGGCGGTGATGTGATAGGCGTCGCCCGACATGCCATAGCCCAGGATCTCGGCATAGATCCTGGCGCCGCGCGCCTTGGCGTGCTCGTATTCCTCAAGCACGACGACGCCCGCGCCCTCGCCCATGACGAAACCGTCGCGGGCCTCGTCCCAGGGACGGCTGGCGGCCTTGGGATCGTCCTCGCGCCGGGTCGACAGCGCCTTGCAGGCGTTGAAGCCCGCGACGCCGATCTCGCAGATCGGGCTTTCGGTGCCGCCCGCGACCATGACATCGGCATCGCCCAGGGCGATCAGCCGCGCCGCGTCGCCGATGGCATGCGCCCCGGTCGAACAGGCCGTGACCACGGCATGGTTCGGACCCTTGAAGCCGAAGCGGATCGACACCTGCCCCGAAACCAGGTTGATCAGCGCCCCCGGAATGAAGAAGGGCGAGACGCGCTTGGCCCCGCGTTCCTTGATCAGGACGGCGGTATCGGCGATCGAGGACAGCCCGCCGATCCCCGAGCCGATCATGACCCCGGTGCGCTCGCGATCCTCAAGGCTTTCGGGCGCCCAGCCGGAATCCCTGACCGCCTGCTCGGCGGCGGCCATGCCGTAAAGGATGAAATCGTCCACCTTGCGGCGGTCCTTCGGCTCCATCCAGTCGTCGGGATTGAAGGTGCCGCCGCTGCCATCGCCCAAGGGAATCTCGCAGGCGTATTTCGTCACGACCCCCGAGGTATCGAAGCGCGTGATCGGACCGGCGCCGGATTCTCCGGCCAGAAGACGGCTCCAGGTCTCCTCGACCCCCGAGGCCAGCGGCGTGACCATACCCAGCCCGGTGACGACTACTCTGCGCATAGACGGCTCCTTACCCCTCGTTCAATCGGGCAGGTTCTACACGCCGCCCGCGATCTGCGCAACGCAAAGCCTGCCGCCGCCCCCGCCCGCGACTTTCCGCGCATGCGGCGCGATTGCAACGGTCGGGCGCAAGATGGGCCGCCTTGGACGCCATTCCCGCCCCCGCGCGCCGGGATGGCGTTGTAACCGCGCGGATTCCGCCTATTCTGCGCTTGGTCCTGAACCAGCGAAGGACGACCGCATGACCGACAAGACCCAGGCCAGCGCCAAGGCCGCCATGGCCGAGATCCGGGACGTGACCGCCGTGGCCCTGCCCGAGCCGCCGCCCGCGCAGCCCGACCTGGCCGCCGCCCGCCCCGAGGTCGCGGACGAGATCCTCCGCCGCATGGCCGAGATCGACATCCGCGACAGCGGCTCGATCATCCATTTCGGCGCCCGCGCCCAGAACGAATTGCAAGAGATCAGCCAGGCCATGCTGGCGGACGTGAAGAACAAGGACGTGGGCCCCGCGGGCGAATCCCTGCGCGAGATCGTGACCACGATCCGGGGCTTCTCGCTTTCGGAACTGGACACGCGCCGGGACAGAAGCTGGTTCGAGCGTCTGACCGGCCGCGCCGCGCCCTTCGCGAAATTCGTGGCGAATTACGAACAGGTCCAAGGCCAGATCGACCGCATCACCTCGGAACTGGACCAGCACCAGCACCGGCTTTTGAAGGACATCCGCTCGCTGGATCTGCTTTACGACCGCACGCTGGCCTTCTACGATGAACTGGGCCTCTATATCGCGGCGGGCGAGGAAAAGCTTGCCCAGATCGACCACGACGAGGTTCCCGCGCGCGAGGCCGCGATGCAGGCCGCCCCCGAGCCGGACAAGGTGATGGCCGCGCAAGAGCTTCGCGACCTGCGCGCGGGCCGCGACGATCTGGAGCGGCGGGTGCATGACCTGAAACTGACCCGGCAGGTGACGATGCAATCCCTGCCCTCGATCCGGCTCGTTCAGGAAAACGACAAGTCACTGATCACCAAGATTAATTCTACGCTGGTCAATACCGTCCCCCTGTGGGAAACCCAGCTTGCCCAGGCCGTCACCATCCGCCGCGGCGCCGAGGCGGCGGCGGCGGTCAAACAGGCCAACGACCTGACCAACGACCTTCTGACCGCGAATGCCCGGAACCTGCGCGATGCGAACGCCACCATCCGCACCCAGGTCGAGCGGGGCGTCTTCGACATCGCCTCGGTGCGCGCCGCCAATGCCGAACTGGTCGCCACCATCGAGGACAGCCTGCGCATCGCCGACGAGGGCAAGGCCCGCCGCGCGGCCGCCGAAGAGGAACTGCGCCAGATGGAGGGCGAACTGCGCCGCACCCTGTCCTCGGCCAGCGCCAGCCAAAAAGGCCAGACCCCATCGTGACCGCCCTCGCCTTCCCGTCCTCGCGCCCGACCGCCCCCTTGCTGGCGCTGGCCTGCATCGCGCTGCTGGCCGGCTGCGACGGCGCGCCCAAGGTCGACAGCGCCCCACCCGAGGAGGTGATCGGCGCGGCCGCGCCCCGGCCCCGGCCCAGCGACATCCGCCAGGCCGCGCTTCGCCGCGACCGGGCCGCCAGCGCGCGCGAGGCGCGGTTGGCCGCCCAGACCGCCGCCGATACCCCGGCCAGCCGCCAGATGCGCGCCTATCTGCAAGGGGTCGAGAAATCCCTGATCGGGCGCGGCCTGATGCGCACCGATGGCGGGACCGAGATCGCGATGACGCCCGAACGGCTGGCCGATGATTTCGTGCTGGTCGCGCTGCATGACGAATATACCCGCCAGAACGGCGAGTTGATCGCCAACTCGATCCCGGCCCCGCTGCGGCGCTGGGTCAATCCGGTGCGGATGCGGATCGAATTCGGCGCCTCGGTCGCGCCCGCCCAACGCAGCCGCGACCGCGCCGACATCGCCGCCTATGCGGCGCGGCTGCAAGCGGCCACGGGGCATCCGGTCTCGCTCGGCGCGGGGGACGGCAACTTCACCATCCTGATCCTGTCCGAGGACGAGCGCCACGACATGGCCGAGCGGCTGGCCGCGCTGGTGCCCGGCATCCCGCCCAGCGACGTGAACGCGCTGGTGCATCTCTCGCCCCAGAACTATTGCACGGTCTTCGCCTATTCGCGCGGCAGCGCCTCGACCTATGCCCATGCGGTGGCGCTGATCCGCTCGGAAACGCCGCAGCGGCTGCGGCTATCCTGCGTGCATGAGGAATTGGCCCAGGGCATGGGGCTGGCCAATGACAGCCGCCTGGTCCGCCCGTCGATCTTCAACGACGACGAGGAATTCGCCTCGCTGACCCCGCATGACGAGCTTTTGCTGAAGATCCTCTACGATCCGCGCCTGCATCCCGGCATGACCGAGGCCGAGTCCCGCCCCATCGTCCTTCAGATCGCCCGCGAATTGCTGGCCGCGCAAAGCTAAAGCCCAAGGCGGGGCATCGGCCTTTCGGCTTGACGCGCCCCCCGCCTGCGGCACTATCGGCACAAGCGTTTTTTGCGAGGGACAGCGGGTCATGGGCATCTTCGACATTCTGGGCGGCGAATTCATCGACATCATCGAATGGGTGGACGATTCGCGCGACACGATGGTCTATCGCTTCCCGACCGTGGGCCGCGCGATCAAATACGGCGCCAAGCTTACCGTGCGCGAAGGGCAGGCGGCCGTCTTCATCCATGAGGGGCAGTTGGCGGACGTGTTCCAGCCCGGCCTGTATATGCTGGAAACGAACAACATGCCGGTCCTGACCCGGATACAGCATTGGGATCACGGCTTCCGCAGCCCCTTCAAGTCCGAGATCTATTTCGTCAACACCACCCGTTTCAACGACCTGAAATGGGGCACCAAGAACCCCGTGATAGCGCGGGATCCCGAATTCGGCCCGGTCCGCATCCGCGCCTTCGGCACCTATTCGATGCGCGTGACCGATCCGGGCAAGTTCATGACCGAGATCGTCGGCACCGACGGCGAATTCACCCGCGACGAGATCGCCTTCCAACTGCGCAATATCATCGTGCAAGAGTTTTCGCGCATGATCGCGGGTTCGGGCATCCCTGTCCTGGACATGGCGGCGAATACCGGCCAACTCGGCGGGCTGGTCGCCAAGGCCATCGCCCCGACCATTGCCGGATACGGGCTGAGCATCCCCGAATTCTATATCGAGAACATCAGCCTGCCCGACGAGGTCGAGAGGATGCTCGACAAGCGCACCTCGATGGGGATCGTGGGCGACCTGGACCGCTTCGGCCAATATGCCGCCGCCGAGGCGATGCTGAACGCCTCGAACCAGGCGGGCGGCATGGGCGCCGGAATCGGCGCGGGGCTGGGCGCGGGGCTGGGCGCCGCCATGGCCCAGCAGCGCGGCCCCTGGGGCGCGATGCCGCAACAACAGCAGGCCCCGGCGGCGGCGGTGCCCCCGCCGCTTCATCCCGAGACGCTCTGGCATATCGCGGTGAACGGCGCGGCCCAAGGCCCCTACGGACGCGCGCATCTGGGCCGCCTGGCGGCGCAGGGCGGCTTCGCCCGCGATACGCTGGTCTGGACGCCCGGACAGGACGGCTGGAAACCAGCCGAGGAAATCGCCGAGCTGGCCCAGCTCTTCACCGTCGCGCCGCCGCCCCCTCCGCCGCCGCTTCCGCCGGGGCAATAGGCAGGGCGCCATGCCGACGCCCCCCTCGGAATATCGCTATCCCTGCGAGAATTGCGGCGCGAGCCTGGAATTCTCTCCCGGCCAGCAAAGCCTGGTCTGTCCCTATTGCGGCCATGCGCAACAGATCGGCCCCGGCGCCGCCCGCGCCCCCTCGCGCCAGCAAAAGGACGGCCCCTGGGGCGAACGCGCCATCCTGCAAGATCCCGCCACGGGGCGGGCGTTGCAATGGGATGCCAGCCACAAGGCGCCCGAACTGGTCGAACTGCCGCTGGAACAGGGCCTGCGCCTCGACCGCGACAGCGACCTGACCGAGACGCTGCGCACCCTCTCCTGCCCGAACTGCGGCGCCAAGGTCGAGATCACCGACACCCGGCACGCCTCGGCCTGCCCCTTCTGCGCCACGCCCGTGGTGACCGATACCGGCACCACGCGCCAGATCAAGCCGCAGGGCGTGCTGCCTTTCGTGATCACCCAGGACCAGGCCAGGGCGGCGCTGGAAAGCTGGCTCAAGGGGCTGTGGTTCGCGCCCTCGGGGCTGACGGCCTATGCCCGCCGGGGCAAGCGGCTCAGCGGGGTCTATTCCCCCTTCTGGACCTTCGACGCGGCGACGCGCTCGGCCTATGCCGGCGCGCGGGGGGATTGGTATTTCGAAACCGTCTGGGTCACGCGCGAGATCAACGGCCAGCGCCAGCAGGTGGCCGAGCAGGTCCGCCGCACCCGCTGGACCCCGGTGCAGGGCCAGGTCGCACGCGTTTTCAACGATGTGCTCGTGCTGGCCTCCAGTTCTCTGCCGCGCCGGATCACGGATGGGCTGACGCCCTGGGACCTGTCGCACCTGATGCCCTATCAGCCCGCCTTCCTGGCCGGTTTCCTGGCCGAGGGCTACACCATCCCGCTCTCCTCGGGCCATGACATCGCGCGCCAGGAAATGGCCGGGGTGATCGCCATGGACGTGCGCCGGGCCATCGGCGGCAACGAACAACAGATCTCGTCCATCCAGACCCGCCACGATGCCGAGACCTTCAAGCATATCCTGCTGCCGGTCTGGACCGCGGCATATCGCTATAACGGCAAGAGCTACCGATTCGTGGTCAATGGCCAGTCGGGCCGGGTCCAAGGGGAACGGCCCTGGTCGGTCTGGAAAATCGCGCTGGCTGTGCTCCTGGCCCTGGCGCTGGCCGCGCTCTTCGTCTGGCTGCATGACGGGGTGAATGTCAGCTTCGGGGGCAGCGACATCATGCCGGATATTTCCATCCGCGACGGCTACCGCTATCAAAACGGCCACGGACCATAAAGGGAGGGGACGAAGATGATCCTTTGCGCGGGCGAATCCTTGATCGACATGGTGCCAGAGGCGGGGGCCTTCCGCCCCCTGTCCGGCGGCGCCGTCTACAATACCGCGATCGCGCTCGGCCGCCTGGGCGCGCCGACCGGCTATCTCTGGCCAATCTCGCGCGATCCTTTCGGCGAACAGCTCCTGCGCCCCCTGGCCGAGGCGGCGGTGAACACCGATCTCTGCCCGCGCTCGGACAGGCCGACCACGCTGGCCTTCGTCACCCTGATCGGCGGCGAGGCGCGCTATTCCTTCTATGACGAAGGCTCGGCCGGCCGCATGCTCGCCCCCGAGGACCTGCCCCCCATCCCCGATGAGGTCGGCGCCCTCTTCGTGGGCGGCATCAGCCTGGTCCCCGATCCCTGCGGCAGCGCGGTCGAGGAACTGGTCCGGCGCCTGCGCCCCCGCATGCCGGTGATGATCGACCCGAATATCCGGCCCTTCTTCATCCAGGACGCCGAAGCCTATCGCGCCCGCCTGGACCGCCTGCTGGCTCAGGCGGATATCGTCAAACTCTCGGCGGACGACCTGGAATGGCTGGCCCCCGGACAAAGCTTCGCCGAAGCCGCCGAACGCATCCTTGCACAGGGCGCGAAACTCGTGCTGCAAACCGGCGGCGCCGAGGGCGCGACCGCCCATTGGCGGCAAGGCGATCCGGTCAAGGCCCCCGCCACCCGCGTCGAGGTCGCCGACACGATCGGTGCCGGCGATACGTTCAACGCGGGCTTTCTCGCCGCGCTGCATCAAAGCGGCGCCCTGACCCGCGACGGCATCGCCGCCCTCACCTCCAGGACTCTGGCCCAAGCCCTGACCATGGGCACCCGCGCGGCGGCGATCACCGTCTCGCGCCCCGGCGCCGACCCGCCCTGGGCGCAGGAACTCGCGGCCCTGCCCGCGTGACCCAGGATCGGCCGCCCCCAAAGCGGCCGATGCCCTTCGCGGCCCCGCATACCCCGAAAACCGCGCCACCCGAGCAGCCGTCGGTCAGGGCGCGCTCCATCGGCTTTCTTCGTTTCCAAAATACCCAAAGGACAACGCCACCGGCACCGCCGCATGGGTATTTGGAAAACGAAGAAGGCGGGCTGCGGCTTTTTCCCGGCGACGCCCGCGCTTCAGAGCGCCTCGAAGGCCGCCTGCTGGCGCGCGGTCCAGCGCAGGGTCAGGCGGATGCCATCCTCGCCGGTGCTCTCGGATCGCACCACCCCGGCTTGATGCAGCCAGGCGCGGCGGCGGCCATCATGGAGCGGCAGCAGCAGTTGGGCTTCGACCAGCGGCTCGTCCAGGGCTTCGGCCAGGCGGGTCTCGACGGCGGCCAGAAGATCTTCCAGCCCCTCGCCCGACAGGGCCGAGATCGCCTGCACGCCCTCGGTGCGCGCATCCGTGCGGCGCAGGGCGGCGCGGGTCTCGGGGGTAAGCGCGTCGATCTTGTTCCAGACCTCGATCAGGGGCACGTCATCCTCGACCCCCAGGCTTTCGAGGATCTCGCCCACGTCTCCGGCCTGTTCCTCGGTCTCGGGGTGAGAGATGTCGCGCACATGCAGGATCAGATCGGCCGCCAGCACTTCTTCCAGCGTGGCGCGGAAGGCCGCGACCAGTTCATGCGGCAGATCGCTGATGAAGCCGACCGTATCGGACAGGATCACCCGCCGCCCGCCCGGCAGCACCATCTGGCGCATGGTCGGGTCCAGCGTCGCGAAAAGCTGGTCCCTGGCCATGACCTCAGCCCCGGTCAGCAGGTTGAAGAGCGTGGATTTTCCCGCGTTCGTATAGCCGACCAGAGCCACGATCGGATAGGGCACCTTGGCGCGGGCCTTGCGGTGCAGTTCGCGGGTCTTGACCACGCGCTCAAGCTGGCGGCGCAGGCGGATCACCTGTTCGTCGATGGCGCGGCGGTCGGCTTCGATCTGGGTTTCGCCCGGACCGCCGACAAAGCCGAATCCACCGCGCTGGCGTTCGAGGTGTGTCCAGGCGCGCACCAGCCGCGTGCGCTGATAGGCAAGCGCGGCCAGTTCCACCTGCAACACCCCCTCGCGCGTCTGGGCACGGTCGGCGAAGATCTCCAGGATCAGCCCGGTCCGGTCCAGGATCTTGACGCCCCATTCCTTTTCCAGGTTGCGCTGCTGGACCGGCGTGACCGGCCCGTCGATCAGCACCAGTTCGGCCCCCTCGCCCCCGGCGACGGCGGCCAGGTGCTGGCCGATTTCCTCGCGCTTGCCCTTGGAGAGCAGCATGCCGGCATCGGGCTTGCGCAGCCGCGCGACCTCGGCGCCCGTGACATCGATCGCGGGCAGGGCATGGGCCAGTGCCACGGCCTCTTCCAGCGCCAGCTCGGGCGAGCGGCGGGTGCGAGAATTACCCAGATCGGGATGGATCACATAGGCGCGCGTCGGGCGTTCGCGCGTTTCCGACGGTTCGGCCAATCAATCCTCGCCATCGTAAAGGCTGATGGGTTGCCCCGGCATGATGGTAGAGATCGCGTGCTTGTAGACCAGTTGCGACTGGCCGTCCCGGCGCAGCAGCACACAGAAATTATCGAACCAGGTGATCACGCCCTGAAGCTTCACGCCATTGATAAGAAAGATCGTGACCGGAACCTTGCCCTTGCGGACATGATTCAGAAAAGCATCCTGGAGATTCTGTTTATCGCCGGCCATTGCAAGCACCTTGTTCTTATCTCGGGTTTTCAAGACTTAGGCGAGGCCACGGGCGCTTGCAAGCCAATCATCCCCAAGGCCCGCGCCACTGTGACAAAGCCGCTAGCGACGCCAATATTCTGGCGAAAGCAGCGCCAGGATAGCCAGCGTCTCGACGCGGCCGACGATCATCGCGCCCGCGAGCACGCCCTTGGTCAGCGCGGGCAGGCCCGCCCAGCCCTCCCACGGGGCGCCGGCCATGCCCGCGCTGCCCTGGAAAGTGGGCGTGGTGGGAATCACCCCGGCAAGCTGGCCGGTATTCGTCAGCGCCGAAATCGACAGGATCGTCGCCGAATCGAACTCGATCTGCTGCAGCGAGACGAGCATCACCACCACCGCGATGGAACTGGCGAAGAGCATGAAGAAGATGAAGGCCAGATAGGCCCCCTCGCCCCGCAGCCGCCGCGCCATCAGCCCGCCGCCCCCGATCGAGTTCGGATGCACGATCTTTTCCAGCTCGCGCTGGGAATGCCGAGCCAGGGCATAGACGCGCAGCAGCTTGACGCCCCCCGCCGTCGTGGCGACACCGCCGCCCATCATCGCCAGCCCCGCCAGCATCAGCCCTGTCGAACTGATCCCCGACCAGTTCCGCGCGCCCTGCCATTCGACCGAGTTCCAGCCCGTCGTCGTCAGATAGGAAAGCGCGTTGAAGACCCCGCCCCAGCCCGCCGAAGCCGCACTGTCGAGCGTGGCCAGCGCGCCCCGCGCGCCGCCCGGCGCCACCCCGATCGCCGCGATGAAATGGCGCAGGAACAGCGCGGCCGAAATCACCAGCACCACCCCGGCCGCCAGCCGCAATTCTGGATCGCCGATCCAGCCCGCCGTGGCCTGAAGCTCTCCTCCGCCGGGCCAAAAGCGCCGCGAAAGCGCCGGAAGCAGAAAGAGGAAGATCACCATTTCGCCCAGGATACCGCTTTGCTGGCCGGCGGGACCCGGCCCCGGACCGATCCCGCTGGTCGAAAGCGTGCCCATGGCGCGGGTCAGCGCCACAAGCCCTACATCCCCCAGCATCAACAGCAGCACCCACATCAGAAGCGTCAGCCCCGCGTAAAGCGGAAAGACCTGCTGGAAGGCCCGCACCACGCGATGCACCGGATCGACCATATCGCTTTGCAGCGAGGGCAGCGAAAGATGCGTGACCATGCCTGACGACCGGGCCGAGCCCGGCAGCCGCTCGAACCGCTCATTGCGGCCATAGGGCGAGGCCAGGATCTCGAACCCGCCGACGCGCAGGGGCGCCAGAAGCGAGGTGGCCGCGATCAGCATGAAAAGCCCCCCCATCCAGCCCACCAGCCCACGCCAGAGGTTCAGCGGGTCGGCCAGCCTTTGCGTGTCGTAAAGCGAGGCGCCGGTGGTGGTCAGGCACGAGACCATCTCCCACCAGGCGTTGAAGAAGCCGGTATCGGGCAGCGACAAAAGGAAGGGCGTGGCCATGACGCCCGGCAGGCCCACCATCGCCCCCAGCATGGTCAGAAGCACGCTGCGCGGCCCGGCGCTTTCCGGCTTGCCCGCCGTCGCAAGGGCCAGCAGCACGCTGAGGATCAGGAAGATCCCGGCGCAGCCCAGAAAGATCGCGCCGACATGGTGCTGGTCCAGCGCATGGGCGTAAAGCCCCGGCACCGCCATGGCCAGCGACACGAAGCCGGCCAGGATCACGAGCAGCGGCAGGCGCACCAGCATCCGCATCAGAAAAAGTCGATCGAGACCTGAAGCAGGCCCTCGACCTCGGGAATGTCGGAGGCCAGGGCGAAGATCACCACGATATCGCCCTCTTCGATGCGCAGGTCGCCCACCGGCTTGATCACGCGCCCGCCTTTCTGGACCGCGCCCAGAAGCACGCCCTCGGGGAATTCGATGTCGCGGATGGGCCGCCCGGCCAGGGGCGAGGTCGAAAGCACCTGCGCCTCGATCACTTCGGCCTCGGCGTCGCCGATGGAATAGATGTCGCGCACCCGCCCGCGCCGGATATGGCGCAGGATGGTCGAGACCGTCGAGGCGCGCGGATTGATGAAGGCGTCGATGCCCAGCGGGTCCATCAGCGACATCAGCGTGGGATCGTTGATCAGCGAGATCGCAAGCTTCGCCCCCGCCTGCTTGGCGCGCACGGCGGCCAGGATGTTGGTCTTGTCGTCATCCGTGATCGCCAGAACCGCGTCGGCGCGGGGCACGGCGGCCTCTTCCAGCAATTCGGCGGAAAGCCCGTCGCCGTTCAGCACGATGGTCCGCTTCAGCGCGTCGGCCGCGTCCTCGGCACGGGCGCGGCTTTTCTCGATCAGGCGCACACGCACGCGCTCGGGGCGGGCCTCCAGCGCCTGGGCGACGGCCAGGCCCACATTTCCCGCGCCGATGATGACAATGCTGCTTTGCCGCTCGGCGGGCTTGCCGAAGACCTCAAGCGTGCGCGGCACGTCCTCGGTCCGGGTGAAGACATAGATCTGGTCGCCCTCGAACAGCTGGTCGCCCGGCTCGGGCGCGAACAGCTTGCCCGCGCGGCGCACCCCCGCCACCAGCGCCGAAAGGCTGGGAAACATCTCGTCCAGTTGGCGCAGGGGCGTATTCAGCACCGGGCTGTCGGCATCCAGCAGAATGCCCAGAAGATGCAGCTTCCGGTCCAGGAAGGTTTCCGCATCGAAGGTCGAGGGTGCCGAGAGCCGTTGCAGCGCCGCCCGCGCCACCTCGCGCTCGGGGCTGATGACCACATCGATGGGCAGGTGGTCGGTGCGGTAAAGATCCGACCAGATCGCATCCAGATAGGCCGAGCTGCGCAGCCGCGCGATCTTGCGCGGCACCTGGAAGACCGAATGCGCGACCTGGCAGGTGACCATGTTCACCTCGTCCGAATGGGTGGCGGCGATGATCAGGTCGCAATCGCGCGCGCCGGCCCGGTCCAGCACATCGGGATGGCTGGCGAAGCCGGTGACGCCCTGGACATCCAGCGCGTCGGTGGCGCGGCGGATCAGTTCGGCATCGGTATCGACGATGGTGACATCGTTACGCTCGCCCGAAAGGTGGCGGGCGATGTGCCAGCCGACCTGCCCCGCCCCACAGATGATGATCTTCATGCCGCTCCTGTCGCCTTCGCCGATGGCCCGCCTCCAATCCTAGCGCGGGGCGGGACGGGCGGATACGGGAAAACGCGCAGCGGGGAAAGGCGCCCCCCGCCGTGGCATGGCGGCGAAGGATCGCGCTAGTCGGCGCAGAGCATGGCGCGGATCGCCCCCGCCGCCTCGACCGCGTCAGCGGGCGCCAGCCGCAGCATCAGCCCGCGCCTGCCGCCGTTCAGGACGATCAGCGGCGCCGTCAGCGCATCGGCCTGAAAGGCGGTCGGCACGCGGCGTTTCTGGCCAAAGGGGCTGATGCCGCCGGTATGATAGCCGGTCAGCCGCTCGGCCTTGTCGGGCGGCATCATCCGCGCGGCCTTGCCGCCGAAGGCCGCGGCGACGCGTTTCATCGACAATGTGCGGTCCGAGGGGATCGCCGCGCAGGCCGGCTTGCCGTCGACCTCGACCATCAGCGTTTTCAGGACTTGTCCCGGCGGCATGCCGATGGCCTCGGCGGCTTGCAGCCCGACGCGGTCCTGGCCGGGGGCATAGGCATATTCCAGCACCTGGAAGGCGATGGCGGCGCGGGTCAGCGCATGGGTGGCGGGGGTGGCTGTGGACATTGTCGCCTGACTGTTCGAACATGCCATGCCTGCCTTGCACATGGGCGGATGGCAAGGCGAAGATCGCAAAGCACGCCGGTCGCGCGGGGCCCGCGATGTCTGGACCGGGGCTCTGCCCCGGACCCCGGGATATTTGGACAAGAAAGAAGGGCGGATGCGATGCGGATCGTGCCGCCCCGGGAAACGAGAGTGAGACGCAATGGACATCGTCGGAATCTGCCGCTTTTCCCTGCTGGGACGGGGCGACTGGAAAGCCTATCAGGACAGGCCCGAGGAGGAGATCGAGCGGATCGCGCTGGAGCAGGCGGCGCTGTTGTTCGCGCCCGAGCGGATGGAGGCGCGGCTGCGGAGCTTCGAGCATCTGACGCTGGCCTCGATGCGGGCGCAGACCGACCAGGATTTCCGCTTTCTGGTGCTGGCCTCGGAGTTGATGCCGCCGGGATCGCGCCCGGCTGGAGGCGATCTGCGCCAGGGTGCCGCAGGTGGTGTTGCGGTTTTTCCCGATCACCTCGGTTTCGGAGGCGCAGGGCGCGGTCTTTGCCGAACTGGGCCTGCGCCTGGGTCAGGTATTGCAGTGCCGGCTGGACGACGACGATTGCCTATGCGTCGACTTCATCGAGCGGATGCGGCGCAATACCGCGGGGATGATGAAAAGCGGCCTGGCCTTTGCCGCCAGCATGCGCGGGGTGATGTATTGCAAGCTGGCCGGTCCGACAGCCGGGATCTATGACTGGCCGGTGGCGTTTTTCAGCGCCGGGGCGGCGCTGCGCCATCCGACGCGCTGCGTGTTCGATTTCGGGCATTTCGGTCTGGCGCAGCGTTTTACCAGCATCACCATTCCGGGCCGGCTGGCGCTGGTCACCAACAACGGCACGAACGACACGGATTTCACCCCGATGATGATCAGGCGCCGCAACATGGTCCTGATGCAGCCCGAGGCGATCGACGCGGCGGTGGCGCGCAATTTTCCCTTCCTGGACCGGCAGGCCCGCGCATTGGCGGGCCTGCCGGAAAGTGTCGCGCCCTAGCCCGCCAGCAGCGCGGCGTTGCCGCCGGCCGCGGTGGTGTCCACGCACAGATGGCGCTCATGCGCGACATGGGCCTGGTCGGGCATGGCGGTGATCAGCGGGCGCAGTTCGGTCTGGCCCGAGGCCAGCGCCTGGGCAAGGCCGCGCCCGGTCTCGACATCGCCCCACCACAGCACCGCCGAGAAGCCCCGCGCCGCCGAAAGCGTCTCGGGCGCCAGGGTCTCGGGCGCGGCGATGGCCGTGCCGCCCAGGGCGCGCACGGCGCTGATCTGGGCCGCGCGGGCGCTCTCGCCCGGGCCCAGGCACAGGACCGGGGCGCGGTTCAGAAGCGTCAGGCGGTTCATCTCGCCGGTCGGGCCGGGCATCAGGCGGTGCGCGATCTCGGCCACGGGCGCCGGGGCCAGGCCCTTGAGGTCACTTACGATGTCGCTGGCGGGCAGGACGGCATGGGGCAGCGCGTCCTCGGGCAGGCGCGGCGCATAGAAGCGGCCCAGGTAAAGCGGCCCGCCCGCCTTGGGACCAGTGCCGGAAAGCCCCTCGCCGCCAAAGGGCTGGCTGCCCACGACCGCGCCGATCTGGTTGCGGTTGACATAGATATTGCCCGCATGGATCGCGTCCGTGACCTCTTGCACGCGGCTGTCGATCCGCGTGTGCAGGCCGAAGGTCAGCCCGTAGCCGCGCGCGTTGATCGCCTGGATCACCCGGTCAAGCTGGCCCGAGCGGAAGGTCGCGACATGCAGGACCGGGCCGAAGATCTCATGCGAAAGATCGTCGATCCCGCCCACCTTCAGCAGCGTCGGCGGCACGAAGGTGCCCGCCTGGGGCGCCGCCACCGCATAGGCCACGCGCTTCTGGTTCTGGCGCAGATAGTCCAGGATGCCGTCGCGCGCCTCGGCGTCGATCACCGGGCCGACATCGGTTGCAAGCGCCCAGGGGTCGCCCACGACCAGCTCGTCCATGGCGCCCTGGATCATCTCGATCAGATGCGGGGCGATGTCCTCTTGCACATAAAGGCAGCGCAGCGCCGAGCAGCGTTGCCCGGCCGAGCGGAAGGACGAGGCCACGATATCGCGCACCGCCTGTTCGGGCAGCGCCGTCGAGTCGACGATCATCGCGTTCAGCCCGCCGGTCTCGGCGATCAGGGGCGTGCCCGGCTGCATATGCCGGGCCATGGCGCGGGCGATGATGCGCGCCGTGTCGGTCGAGCCGGTGAAGACCACCCCGTTCACCCGCGCATCCGAGGTCAGCGCGGCGCCGACCGTGCCGCCCTGCCCCGGCAGAAGTTGCAGCGCGCTGGCCGGAACCCCCGCCTGGTACAGCAGCCGCACCGCGATGGCGGCGATCAGCGGCGTCTGTTCGGCGGGCTTGGCCAGGACCGCGTTCCCCGCCATCAGCGCGGCGGCGATCTGGCCGGTGAAGATCGCCAGCGGGAAGTTCCAGGGGCTGATCGCCACGATCAAGCCACGCGGCGCGTGGCGCGTCGCCTCGCCCTCGGCGGCGTAATAGCGCAGGAAATCCACCGCCTCGCGCAATTCGCCCACCGCATCGGGCAGGGTCTTGCCCGCCTCGCGCGCCAGGGCCGCGAAGATCGGACCGAAGTTTTCCTCGTAGAGATCGGCGGCGGCGCGCAGGATGCGGGCGCGCTCGGCCGGGGGGGCGTCCCAGATCCGGGCGTCCGCGATGGCGCGGGCGGCGGTCTCGGCATCGGCCTCGGTCACATGGGCGACCGTCTCGCCGGTCGCGGGGTTCACCACGGCAAGCGTCGCACCCGTGGGTGCCGATACGGTCAGCGGCGCGGCATCGGGCAGCGGGCCGCCGCGCGCGTCCTCGATCCGCGCCAGCAGCCCGGTATCGCTGAGATCGAAGCCGCGCGAGTTCTGCCGCTGCGCGCCGAACAGCGCCTGCGGCTGGACCAGACCCGCGGGTGCCCGCGCGCCATCCAGCAACGCGATGGGATCGGCGGCCACTTCCTCGGGCGGGATCGATTCGTCCACGATCTGGTTCACGAAGCTGGAATTCGCGCCGTTTTCCAGCAGGCGGCGGACCAGATAGGCCAGCAGGTCGCGATGCGCGCCGACCGGCGCATAGATGCGGCAGCGCCCGTTGCTTTCGCGCAGCACGATGTCATGCAGCCGCTCGCCCATGCCATGCAGGCGCTGGAACTCGAACGAGATGCCGCCGGCCTCGTCCACCATCTCAAGGACGGCGGCGACGGTCTGGGCGTTGTGGGTGGCGAATTGCGGATAGATGCGGTCCGCATATCCGATCAGCTTGCGCGCATTGGCGATATAGCTGACATCGGTGGCGACCTTGCTGGTGAACAGCGCGAATCCCGGCAGGCCCTCGACCTGGGCGCGCTTGATCTCGCTGTCCCAATAGGCGCCCTTGACCAGGCGGACCATGATCCTGCGGTCAAGACCCGAGGCCAGTCCGTAAAGCCAGTCGATGACCAGCCCGGCGCGCTTGCCGTAAGCCTGCACGACCACGCCGAACCCGTCCCAGCCGGCCAGCGAGGGATCCGACATCACCGCCTCGATCACCTTCATCGACAGGACCAGCCGGTCCTGTTCCTCGGCGTCGATGTTCATGCCCATGCCGGCGGCCTTGGCGGCGCGGGCAAGCTTCAGCACAACCGGCACCAGTTCGGCCAGCACGCGCGGTTCCTGCGCCACCTCATAGCGCGGATGCAGCGCCGAGAGCTTGATCGAGATGCCCGGATTCATCTGCACCGAGCCCTTGTCGCAAGCCTTCGCGATCGCGGCGATGGCCTTTTCGTAGTCGCGGGCATAGCGCGCGGCATCGGCGCCGGTCATCGCCGCCTCGCCCAGCATGTCGTAGCTGTAGGTAAAGCCCTGCGCCTCGCGGGTGCGGGCACGGTCCAGCGCCTTCTCGATGGTCTCGCCCAGGACGAACTGGCGGCCCATCTCTTTCATGGCGCGGCCGACGGCGGTGCGGATCACCGGCTCGCCCAGCCGCTTGAGCGCGCCGCGCAGCGTGCCCGCGATGCCGCCCTGATCGTCGTCCAGGACCTTGCCCGTCAGCATCAGGGCCCAGGTCGAGGCGTTCACCAGTGACGAGGACGCCTCGCCCAGGTGCCGGCCCCAGTCCGAGGGGGCGATCTTATCCTCGATCAGCGCGTCGATGGTATGACGGTCGGGGACGCGCAGCATCGCCTCGGCCAGGCACATCAGCGCCACCCCTTCGCGCGTCGACAACCCGTATTCGGACAGGAAATGCTCCATCAGGCTGGGCTTGGCCTCGGCGCGGATGCGGCGCACCAGATCGGCGCCGCGCGCGGTGATGGCGGCGCGGGCCTCGGGCGTCAGCGCGGTCTCGGCGACCAGGCGCTGCGACAGCTCCTGCTCGGGCTGGTATTTGGTGGCAAGACCAAGCTGATCATAGGCAATGGGGGCAACGGGGGGCATCATCTTCTCCTGTGGCGTAGCGGCTCATTACCTGGGTAGGAATGGACGGTGTGACCAATTCATGCCATTTTGCCAGGCGATTGAAACATATATTCGCGAGTTTATGGTCCATGAACGACATCCTGGACGCGACCAACATCAAGATCCTGCGCGAACTGGTCGCCAATGCCCGGATTCCAATCACTGAACTGGCGCGCAAGGTCGGGTTGTCGAAGACGCCGGTGGCGCTACGCATCCGGCAGATGGAGCAGGCGGGGCTGATCACCGGCTACCGCGCGATCCTGTCGCCGCTGAAGCTGGGGCTGACCCATGTGACCTATGTGGAATTGCGGCTGTCGGACACCCGGCAAAGGACGCTGGAGCAGTTCAACGCCGCCGTGCGCGCCATCCCCCAGATCGAGGAATGCTATCTGATCGCGGGCGGCTTTGACTATCTTCTGAAGGTGCGTTCGCAGGACATGGCCGATTTCCGCCGGATCATGGCCGAGCGGATCTCGGCCCTGCCCCATATCCAGGGCACGACCAGCTATGTCTCGATGGAGGCGGTGGTCGAGCAGAACTGGACCGAGCTATAGGGCCGCCCCTTGCCTCGGGGGCGAAGGTGCCGGCCTGAATCGGCGGCGCGGCCCGTGGCTTGGCCAGGCCGTCGGGATGGCTGGACCGGCGCGGCGGCGATGGCATCCTGAATACGCGATGTCATGACAGCCCCTGCGCGAAAAGCCCGCCGCCCCCGCAAGCGGCTTCCGGCGGCGGGGCGGCTGGGGTAAGCCTTGGCGGAAAGGGAGGGGCCGATGGACTTCAAATGGCTGGAAGACTTCCTGACCCTGGCCGAGACGCATAGCTTCTCGCGCGCGGCGGAACTGCGCGGGGTGACGCAAAGCGCCTTCTCGCGCCGCATCCGCGCGCTTGAGGAATGGCTGGGCACCGACCTTCTGTCCCGCGAAAGCTATCCGGTGCGCCTGACCCCCGAGGGCATGGCCTTCCGCGAAACCGCCGAAGAGGCCGTGCGCATGATCCAGGCCCGCCGCGCCGAGTTCCGCGACCATGCCCGCGCGCGCGGCGGCGAGATTTCCTTTGTCGCGCTGCACAGCCTGACCGTGACCTTCCTGCCCGGCTGGCTGATGCGGCTGAAGGCGACGGCGGGACAGATGACCAGCCGCGTCAAGCCCGAGAATTTCGACCGCTGCATCGAGGCGCTGGCCGAAGGCGGCTACGACTTCTTCCTGACCTATGCCCATCCGCAGGTGAACATCCCGCTGGACCCGGCGGCCTATCCGCATCTGGTCGTGGGCGCCGACAGCCTGGTCGCCGTCGCCCGGCCCGGCTGGCCGCCCGAATGGCTGACCGAGGGCATGCCGATGCTGAAATATTCGCGCGGCAGCTTTCTGAACGCGATGGCCCGCATCGCCCTGGCCCAGCCCGGCGCGCCGCAGGTCTATACCGCCCATACCGACGAGGCGAGCATGGCCGAGGCGATGAAAAGCATGGCGGTCGCGGGCCATGGCATGGTCTGGCTGCCCCGCCTGCTGGTCGAGGCCGAGATCGCCTCGGGCCGGCTTGAGGTGGTGGCCCCCGAACTGCCGATGCAGATCCGGCTTTACCGCAATGCGGCGCGCGGACGCGGCATCACCGGCCGGGTCTGGCAGGCCGCGCGCGAACTGGGCGAAGGTTATGCGAAACCCGAATAACCATGCCGGGATTGGCATTGGCATTCACGCGCCGCCGGGCCTAGATCTGCGCCACGGGACGGCAAAAACCGTCCGAACCCAAAGCGTTGCGCGACAGCGGGCGATCCGTGCGCCGCCGGCCCCGCCTTTATGCCCCAGAGGAATGACATGAACCAGATCCGCGTCGAACATGACCTGCTTGGCGACCGCGACGTGCCCGCCGACGCCTATTGGGGCGTCCACACCCTGCGCGCGGTCGAGAATTTCCCGATCTCGGGACGGCGCATCGGCGATATCCCCGAACTGGTCCGCTCGCTGGCCGCGATCAAGCAGGCGGCGGCGCTTGCCAATGCCGATCTGGGCCTGCTTTCGCCCGAGCGCCGCGACGCCATCGTCGCCGCCTGCGAGGAAATCCGCGCGGGCAAGCTGCACGATCAGTTCGTGGTCGATCAGATCCAGGGCGGCGCCGGCACCTCGACCAATATGAACGCCAACGAGGTCATCGCCAACCGCGCGCTGGAAATCATGGGCCACCAGAAGGGCCAGTATCAGTTCCTGCACCCGAACGAGCATGTGAACATGAGCCAGTCGACCAACGATGTCTATCCGACGGCGCTGCGGCTGGCCTCGTGGAAGGGCATTCAGAAGCTGATCGGCGCGCTGTCCAGCCTGCGCGGCGCCTTCGAGGTCAAGGCGGTCGAATTCGCCGACATCCTGAAGATGGGCCGCACCCAGTTGCAAGAGGCCGTGCCGATGACGCTGGGCCAGGAATTCACCACCTATGCCGTCATGCTGGGCGAGGACGAGGCGCGGCTGGCCGAGGTCTCGGCCCTGCTCTGCGAGATCAACCTGGGCGCCACCGCCATCGGCACCGGCATCACCGCCCATCCCGAATATGCCGAGCGGGTGCGCGCGCGCCTGGCCGAGATCACCGTGATCCCGGTCGTCACCGCCTTCGACCTGATCGAGGCGACGCAGGATTGCGGCTGCTTCGTGCAGGTCTCGGGCGTGCTGAAGCGGGTGGCGGTCAAGCTGTCCAAGACCTGCAACGACCTGCGGCTGCTGTCGTCAGGCCCGCGCGCCGGCTTCAACGAGATCAACCTGCCCGCGCGGCAGGCGGGTTCCTCGATCATGCCGGGCAAGGTCAATCCGGTCATCCCCGAGGTGATGAACCAGATCTGCTTCGAGGTGATCGGCAACGACATGACCATCACCATGGCGGCCGAGGGCGGGCAGTTGCAACTGAATGCCTTCGAGCCGGTGATCGCCTATTCGCTGTTCCGCTCGGTCGATCACCTGGTCGCGGGCTGCGCCACCTTGCAGACGAACTGCGTCGAGGGCATCACCGCCAACCGCGAGGTGCTGAAGGAAACGGTGCGCCGCTCGATCGGCATCGTCACCGCGCTGAACCCCTATATCGGCTACGCGGCCGCCACCGAGGTCGCGACCGAGGCGCATTTGACCGGGCGCGGCGTCTATGAACTGGTGCTGGAAAAGGGCCTGCTGCCAAAAGAGCGGCTGGACGCGATCCTGCGCCCCGAGACGCTGACCCGGCCCACCCTGTTCGTGGCATAAGGCGTGATGGCCCCTGGGCATGGCTCGGGGGCTTTTGCCGAAGGGCCGCGGGCGCGATGCCACGGGCGGCGCGCAGGCATTTGCGGCGACTGCCCGCGGATTTCCCGAGCGACGGAAACGGCCGGGCCTTCATTTCGCTTGCAGTCATTCTCGGGCCAAGTTGCATCGCGTCTGCCCATGGCGCATTCTGGTGGGATGGCTTTCATCGCAACACGGGCCTTGATGCGTGACCTGGGATATTCAAACATTATTCCGCAGCCACTCTCGGCGGGTCACCCGCTCTCTGGTTCGTCGGGGCATGGCAATGGATGTGGCCGAGGATCTGACCCAGGATGTGTTCCTGCGCCTGCTGGACCGGGACCGCACCCCACCCGAGCAGCAGGCCGGGCGCGATCCCGCGCCGCTGCTTCTGCGCATCGCGCGCAACCTGATGATCGACCAATGGCGGCGAGAGAAGGTGCTGCCCCTGACCGCGCTGCCGCCCGCCGAGGTCGAGGCCGTCGCCGACCCGGCACCGCTTGCCGAACAGCGGGTTTACGACCGCCAGCGGCTGGAACTGACCGCCAAGGCGCTGACCGAAATGCCCCAGCGCACGCGCCGCGCCTTCGAGCTGCACCGGATCGAGGGGCACACGATAGCCGAGGTCGCGGCCGAGCTTGGGGTTTCGACCAGCCGGGGCTGGGCGCTGATCCATGATGCCTATCGCCGCATCCGCCAGACGCTGAACGACGGCTGAGCCATGCCCACGCCCTCTGACGACAACCTTTTCGATGCGGCCGTGACCCATGCGATCCGCCTGCAAGCCAATCCGCGCAACGCCGCCGCGCTGGAGGCGCTGGCCGCCTGGCGCGCGCGCAGTCCCGCCCATGAAAAAGCCTGGGCCGAGATTGCCGAGATCCACGGCATGACCGGATCCCTGCTGGCCCGTCGACCGGGGGAAAACGGGCTAAGCCGCCGCAAGGCGCTTGGGCTGGGGGCCGTCGGACTGGGACTTGCGGCCGGGGCGGGGCTTGTCGGGCCAGGGATGTTCCTGGCGGCCAAAGCGGATCATCTGACCTCCACCGCCGAAATCAGCGACATCACCCTTGCCGATGGCAGCCGGATCAGCCTTGGCCCGGATTCCGCGATCACGGTGGATATCCAGCCGGACCGGCGAGAGGTGCTGCTGCTGTCCGGCATGATCTGGTGCGCGGTCGCACCCGGGACGCCGGCCCTTCAGTTCCGCTGCGGCCGCGCCCGGATCGAAAGCGCGGCCGGGGAACTGAGCCTGTCGCATGAACGCGGGCGCCTGTCGCTGGCGCTGGATCGGGGCCAGGCCCGGATCCTTACCGGCGCGGATGCCGGAACGGAACTGACAGCCGGTGACTGGCTGGAACTGGAGGAAAGCGGGCGCATCATCCGCAAGGTCGGACTGACCGCCAGCGAGGCGTCCGGCTGGCGCGACGGGCTGATCGTCGTCGAGGCCGAGCCGCTTTCGGCCGTGGTTGCCCGTATCGCGCGCTGGTTGCCCGGACGGGTGGTGATCGCCGATCCGGGCCTGGGGGCAAAGCTGGTCAGCGGGGTGTTCGACATGGACCGCCCGCGCGATGCCTTGCTGGCCGCCGTCAGCCCGCATGGCGCGGGCCTGTATCGGATCTCTCCCTGGCTGGTGGTGATCACCGCGCTTTGACAGTCGCGAAAAAAATCCGGCGGCGGGGGTGAAAAACTCCTTACGCCGTTCGTAAAGCTTACCGAGGCAGCCATTGCATCCGTGAGCAGCCAGTCCTCGCTGAATTCCGATGAGGAGACTGGTATGAACGACAAAGGCACCGGCACGACCGGGCGGGTCCTGGCCGCGATGCTGCTGGCCACGACGGCATTGGGTGGCAGTCTTGCGGGCGGCAGTCTTGCGGGCGGCGGCCGCGCCATGGCGCAAGAGGCGGGCTATGACAGCATTCCGCCGGGGCCGCTCGGCCCGGCCCTTGCGGCCTATGGACGGCGGGCGGGGCTGCAACTGGCCTATGACCCGACATTGGCGGCCGGCAGGACCTCGCCCGGGCTGAAGGCCCCGGCCCCGCCCGAGGCGGCGCTGGCGACCTTGCTGCGCGGCACGGGGCTAAGCTTCACCTTCGCCGCTCCGGGGGTGGTGACGATCACGGACAGGGCGGAGCGGGGCGCGGCGGAAGCCGAGGGCGTCGTTCTGGAACCCATCGTGCTTTACGGGGATCGCACCACCGCCGCCCTGGGTGAAAGCCGCAGCAGCGTGGCGGTCGTCACGGCAGAGCCCGCGGCCGCGCCGGTGCCCGCCACGGTGAAGGACGCCTTTCGCCAGATGGGCAACGTCGCCGCGGGCGACTGGCTGGAAAGCGGCTTCATCATCCGGGGCATCAACTCCGAGGGGCTGGTGCCGGGCGCGGCCGGGGCGCCGCTTGCCTCGCTTTACATCGACGGGGTGCAGCAGACCGTCAACGCAGTGCGTCGCGGAACCCGCAATTTCTTCGATGTCGAACAGGTCGAGGTCTATCGCGGCCCGCAATCCACCCTGTCGGGGCGCGCGGCCCTGGCCGGCGCGATGTATCTGCGCACCAGGGATCCCGAATTCGCCCGGTCGGGCGAGGCGATGCTGAGCTATGGCTCGGACAATCACCGCCGGGCGGGCCTGGCCTTCGGCGATGCCCTGGGCACCGATCTGGCCTATCGCGTCAGTGCCGAATGGTCGGAAAAAGACAGCGATCTTGACTACCGCTCTTACAAACGTTTCAAAAACTACGACGATTTCGTCACCGATGATTACTACGCCCTGCGCGCCAAGCTGCTGTGGCTGCCCACCGGGGACGAGGCGACCCGCGTTCTGTTCAGCTATGCCCACAGCTATGACAGCCCCACCTATAACGACGTGGGCGGGCCGCTTTGGGCCACGGGCGCGCCGGGCTATGGGGCGCGGCGCGGCGATCTGTGGGGGGCGCTGACACCGGATTTCTATGCCGCCATCGTCGGCGAGGCTCCGGTCTTTCAAGAGATGCGCGACACCACCGTCGACAATTTCGGCATCGAGGTGACCCATGAGCTAAGCGGGAACCTGACGCTTTCCGCCCTGACGGGTATCTCGCGCTCGGTCACCGACCGGGATTCCATCAACCACGGAACCGCAGGCGAATTCTTCACGACCAGCGGCCAGTTCACCCAGAAAACCATCTCGCAAGAGGTCCGCCTGAACTATGAGGACGGGGCCGGGCTGAAATGGGTGGCCGGGCTTTACGCCGGCCGCTCGGACAACGATGCCTGGCGCAAGAGCCAGCTCTTTTCCTTTGACGAAAGCCGCAACGAGGCGGATATCACCAATATCGCGCTGTTCGGCGAGGCGACCTGGGAATTCACTCCGGGATGGAGCGTGATCGGCGGCGGCCGCGTCGACTGGATCAGCCAGAAGCAGATGGCCTGGGTTTCCAGCGATGGCATGGTGACCGCCGACGACCGTTCGAAATTCGAGGATACGGTCTTCCTGCCGAAGCTGGGCCTGGAATATGCCTTCGCCGATGGCCAGACGCTTTCGCTGATCTATCAGAAGGGCTATCGTCCCGGCGGATCGGCGATCATGGCGGCAAGCGGCGCCAGATACGATTACGACCCGGAATATGCCAGGAACCTGGAACTGGCCTGGCGCGGCAGCTTCCTTGAGGACCGGCTGACGGTGGCGGCCAATGTCTTCTGGCAGGACTGGCGCGATCAGCAGGTCGAGGTCCTGGTCGATCCGGCGAACCCCGGCGGCGACAGCTACATCGCCAATGCCGGCAAGTCGGAAAGCCATGGCGCGGAATTGGAAATCGCCTGGGCGGCGACGGAGGAACTAAGCCTGTATTCCTCGGTCGGGTTGCTGAAAACCAAGTTCAAGGATTTCGACATCGCGGGCTATGGTGACTATTCCGGCCTGCCCTTTCCCAACGCACCCGAGCAGAGCATCGCCCTGGGCTTGCGCTGGACCGGCGCGAACGGGTTCTTCGGAGCGGCTTCGGCGAAATACACCGGCCGTTCGATGTCGCGGCTGGAACAAGGCACGGCCCGGCCGGTCGATCTGTCCTCATACACCACGGTCGATGCCGAATTCGGCTATCAGTGGGAGCAGGTCCGGCTGACCGCCTATGCGACCAACCTCTTCGACAAGGAGTATGATGTCTATGAGGCGGGTCCGGGCGTGGTGGCCACGCTGGGGGACCGGCGCGAGGTGGGTCTGCGGGTCGGTTACAGGTTCTAAGATGCCATCCTGCGCCTTTCTGGCACCCTGGGGTTCCCAGGGCGCCGGTTCGTCCTTCCCTTCGCGGAGAAATCCATGCGCGGTCTGATCGCCATTCTGCTTCATGCCTTCCTGCTTGCCGGCGCGGCGCGGGCCGGGGATTGCGCGGGCAGGATTCTGGACGGGCCGGATTACATCGGCGCGCCACTTTGCATCCCAGCCGATCCCCGGCGCATTCTGGTGATCGACCCGACCTTTTCGCTGGGCATGTCGCTGGAAATGGGCCTTCCCGTCGTCGCGGCCCCCCTGACCGGGATGAGCGACCCGATATTGAAGGCCCAGGCCGAGGCGAAGGGCATCCAGAACATCGGCTTCGTGCTTGAGCCCTCGATGGAGGCGGTTGTGTCGAGCCGGCCCGATCTGATCATCGGCAGCGCCATGGCCGAAAGCCATCTGCCGATGCTGACCCGCATCGCGCCTACCGTTCTGGTGACGCCCCAGGACTGGCGCGCCTATTATCGCGCCATGGCCCGGATCGCCGGGCGCGAGGCCGACCTTGCCGCGCTGATGGCCCCGCTTGACACGCGCATCGCCGATCTGCGCGCAAGGATGCCCAAGACCACCGTTTCGATCATCCGCATCACCCCCTGGGATTTTCAGGTCTATCTGGATGCGCCCGACGCCTGGGCCCCGTTCGCGCTGCTGCACGAGCTTGGCGTCCGGCGCAGCGCCTATGAGCGCCAAAGCGACCCGACCGGCCTGAAGCGCCCCGATTGGGAACAGATGGCGGGCCTTGACGGCGATCGGCTTCTTTACATCATCGGCGGCTCCAACGGCTCCGCCGAGGGCGGTCGCTGGAACGAAGTCAGCCGGAACCCGCTGTGGCGGATGCTGCCCGCCGTCCGCGCGGGGCAGGTCTTTCCACTGGATCCGGGACTGTGGATGGAGTTCTCCGGGATCGGATCGGCGCATCGGGTTCTGAACGATGTCGAACGATTGGTGATCGGCCATCCATGAGACGCGCCCTGCTTCTTCTGCCGCTGCTGCTGCTTTTGCCGCTGATGGCGTTCTGGGCCCTGGGCATAGGCTCGGCCGGGATCGGTCCGGGCGACGTGCTCTCGGCGCTGATCCATGGCGGCGACGACAGCCGCGAGACATTGCTGATCACCACCGTCCGCCTGCCCAGGGTCCTGGCCGCGCTGGCGGTGGGTGCGGGGCTTGCGGGGGCGGGGGCGATCTTGCAGATGCTGACCCGCAATCCGCTGGCGGATCCGGGCCTGCTGGGGATCAACGCGGGGGCCGCGCTGGCGGTGGTTCTGCTGGTGACGTTCGTGCCCACGGCCAGCCGGGGCGCGATGGTTCCCGTCGCCTTTCTGGGTGCCGGGTTCGCGGCTCTGGCCGTCCATGCGCTCGGCTCGGCCGGCAGGGGCGGCGCCAGCCCTCTGCGCCTGACCCTGGCGGGCGTGGTGATCGCAAGCTTTCTCGCCTCGGCCACGGCGGCCCTGCTGATCTTCGATGCGGCCACGCTGGACGCGGTGCGGCAATGGACCGCCGGATCGCTGGCCGGGCAAAGCATGGCCGGGCTTGCCGCGCCGCTGCCCTGGCTGGGCCTTGCCATGGGCGCCGCGCTGATCCTGCGGCCCAGGCTTGCCGTGATCGGGCTGGGGCCCGAGACCGCCGCCGGCCTGGGGGTGCAAGTGGCGCTGTGGTGGGGGATCGGCATCGCGCTTGCCGCGCTGATGGCGGCGGCGGCGGTTGCGATGGCCGGGCCGGTGGGCTTTGTCGGGCTGATCGTGCCGCAGGCGGTGCGGCTGGTCGCGGGCGCGCGGTTTTCCCGGCTGTTGCCCCTGTCGATGCTGGCGGGGGCGGCGGCGGTCCTGCTGGCCGACACGCTGCCGCGCGCCGTGCTTGGCCGGGATGTTCCCGTCGGGATCGCGCTTGCGCTTATCGGCGGGCCGGTCTTTCTGGCGCTGGCGCGCGGCCGGATCGGGCGCCTGGCATGAGGCTTGCCTTCGCCTGCCTGGCGCTGCTTGCCTTCTTCCTGATATCGCTGGCCCTGGGCGAGCGACCGATCCCGCCGGGCCAGATCCTGCCCGCGATCATGGGCGATCCGGCCATTGCCCCCGATATCGGCTTCATCATCCGCGATCTGCGCCTGCCGCGCGCCTTGCTTGCGCTGCTGGCGGGGGCGGCCCTGGGCCTGGCCGGGGCGCTGGCGCAGGCCGCGATGCGCAACAGCCTTGCCGAACCGGGACTGATCGGCATCAATGGCGGCGCGGCCCTGGCCGCGATGGCGATCCTGGTCCTGTTCCCCGATTTCGCGGCGGCATGGCTGCAATGGGCGGCGCTTGCCGGCGCGCTGATCATGGCCGCGCTGATCCAGATCCTGAGCCTGCGCTTCGGCATGCGCTCGCAGCGGATGATCCTGATCGGGCTTGCGCTTGGCGCGGTTGCGGGCGGCATATCCTCGTTTCTGGCGGTGCTGGGCGATATCGCCACGGTGCAAAGGGCGATGATCTGGATGGCGGGCAGCCTACAGGACAGCCGGTGGGAAAAACTGTCGCTGCTGCTTGCATGGCTTGCGCCCCTGGCAATCCTGACGCTGACCTTGGCGCGGTGGCTGGATGTGCTGGGCTTTCAGGATGGCCAGGTATCGGCATTGGGCTTTCCGGCCGGGAAGCTGCGGGCCTCCATGCTGGCGATTTGCGCGGGCCTTGCCGGGGCGGTCGTGGCGGCGACAGGCCCCATCGGATTTGTCGGCCTTGTCGCGCCGCATCTGGCCCGGCGGCTGGCAGGTCCGCTGCACCGCCATCTTTTGCCCATGGCCGCCGTGACCGGAGCCGCGCTTTTGCTGCTGGCCGACACGATAGGGCGCAGCGTCATCGCGCCCGCGCAGGTGCCGGCGGGGATCGTCGCGGCCCTGATCGGCGCGCCATTCCTCGGCTGGCTTATGTGGAGACATCGCGATGACTGACCAGGGCACCGCCGGTCTTGCCGCCCGCGACCTGACGCTTGCCTATGGGCCGCGCCGGATCGTCAGTAAGCGCGGAGTTGAGGCCGTTCAGGGTTTGTAATTCCATGGCATGAGTGCGT
>NZ_JASGGO010000010.1:0-115756 GCF_047605025.1 Paracoccus sp. (in: a-proteobacteria)
CTGGCCAGGTCAGCGACTATGCCGGCCCGCCGCGCTGTTAAGTTCGCTGCCAGATACCAAGGCGCTCGTGGCGGACAAGGGTTATGACGCCGATTGGCTGCGTGCAGCCCTCGTGGATCCGAGGATCGAAGCCTGTATCCCATCAAAATCAAACCGGAAAATCCAGATGCCCCATGGCCGTGTGCGTTGCCGCAAGCGACACAGGATCGAGAACATGTCCGGCAAGCTCAAGGATTGGCGCCGTATCCATACCCGCTACGACCGCTGCGCACACCTTCATGTCAGCCATCGTCATCGCAACAGTCATCTTCTGGATATGATCAATGGGTCCTGAGCCTAGGGCATTGCCCTGGCTGCCGATGTGGTCTCATCAAAAACCCCGGAAAATTTCTGCCAAAGTAATGTTAGCATGAGGCAGCGCCCCAAAGCGCATCGTCGGATTTCTTCGTTTTCCAAATACCCATGCGGCGGCGCCCTCGGGCACTGCCGTATCCGGTTTCAGACCTCTTCGATCCGCAGTTCCACCGGCTCGCCCGCGATGACGCCCGTGCGGGGCAGGGCCTCGATGGCATGGCCGATGGCTTCTGGCGTGGTCTTATGCGTCACGATCAGGACCGGAGCCACGCCCTCGGTGTCGTGCCTGCCATATTGCCGCATCCGGTCGATCGAGATCCCGGCATCTCCCAGGACCGAGGCGACCTTGGCCAGGGCGCCAGGCTTGTCGGTCAGGGCCAGGCGGATGTAATAGGCGGCGGGCACGGCGGTGCGGGCGGGCTGGGGCCGGACCAGCAGGCTAGCAGGCTGACCGAAGGCCGGCATCCGCACGCCGCGCGCGATCTCGACGATGTCCGACATCACCGCGCTCGCGGTCGGACCCTCGCCCGCGCCCGCGCCGCGCAATACGATCTGCCCGACCGAATCGCCCTCGACCACGACCATGTTCGTGCCGCCCTGCAATTGCCCCAGGGGACTGTCCGAGGGCACCAGACAGGGCGACATGCGCTGTTCCAGCCCGCGCCCGGTCATCTGCGCCACGCCCAGAAGCTTGATGCGATAGCCCATATCGGCGGCGCGGCGGATATCGTCGATGCTGACGCGCTCGATCCCCTCGATCTCGACCGTATCGAAACTGGGCCGGGTGCCGAAGGCGATCGAGGACAGAAGCGCCAACTTGTGGCTTGCGTCGATCCCGCCCACGTCCAGCGTCGGATCCGCCTCCAGATAGCCCAGTTGCCGGGCCTCATCGAAGACCGTCTCATAGGGCAGGCCCCCGCTTTCCATCCGCGTCAGGATATAGTTGCAGGTCCCGTTCATCACGCCCATGACGCGGCGGATCTCGTTGCCGGCCAGCGATTCGGTCATTGCCTTGATGACGGGAATGCCCCCCGCCACGGCCGCCTCGAAACGCAGCACGCGGCCATTCGCCTCGGCCAGTTCCGCCAGTTCCTGGCCATGGATCGCCAACAGCGCCTTGTTCGCGGTCACGACATCCTTGCCCGCGGTCAGCGCGGCGATCACGGCCTCGCGGGCGATGCCCTCATGCCCGCCGACCAGTTCGACGAAGACATCGACATCCTCGCGCACGGCCAGGGCGCGGGCGTCGTCCTCCCAGGCATAGGCGGACAGGTCCAGGTCGCGGTTCTTGCGGCGGTCGCGGGCGCTGACGGCGGTGATGGCGACGGGCCGGCCGGCACGCGCCGACAGCAGCGCCGCATGTTTCTGGATGATCTTGACGGTGCCGGTGCCGACCGTCCCCAGACCAGCGATGCCAAGACGAAGCGGAGAGGCATCTTGCCCCATGTTCTGGGCGGACATGTGAAACCCGTGTTGATGGACTGCGGGGTAGTTAGCGCAAGCCCCGGCACGTTGCAACGCGCCCCGGCGCATCCCCCGTCAGGACGGCTCGTCCCCCGCCCATTCGCCCTGGATGCCGGTCGTGCGCATCACCCGCAGCACGCGCTCCCCGATCTCGGCCACCTGGGCGCGGATATGGCGCAGATCCTCCAGGCTCAGCGCCTTTTGCTGCACCTCGCCGCGAAGGCTGACAAAGGCCGGATGCCACAGCGTTGGCACCTCGGTCGGCCGCCACGAGGCATGGCACAGCAGGTTGCGCCACAGCCGCAGCTCGGCCAGCCTGTCGGTGATGCGCGAGCGGTCGCGCAGGCCGGGATGGCGGCGCATGGCCGCGTCCATCTGCTCGATCAGCGTGCCCATGGAATCATCGGCGATGCCCTGGATCTTGGACAGCCAGGCCCGCAACTCGGCCTCGGTCAGGTCGTCGGCCAGCCGGGCGCGCTCCAGCGCATAGATGGTGCGCTTCAGGATTTCTTCCAGCCAGCCGAAATCCGCGACGCATCGGCCCAGTTCGGTGGCGAAATCCTGGGGTAGGGTATGATGCGTCTCGGGGGCGGCGCCTATTCGCGCCATAGCCGGGCGACCCAGCCGACAGGGCGGACGTAATGGCGCAGATGCCTGAACAGGCTTTCTCGGCGCTCGCCCAGAAAACCCGCCCGCAGATGCGCCCCGGCCGAGCGCACGGGCTGGGTCTCGTCCCAGCGGCCCAGGATCGCGTCGGGCGGGTTCAGGCTGCCCGGAAAGATCACGATCCGCGCCCGCCGGGGAATCCGTGCTTCCAGGACATAGTTCAGCGGAAAGACCGGCACGCAATGCATGCGGAAATGCGCCAGCCAGCCGCGCGGCCAGAACTTGACCCCGCCCGGCGCGTTGCGCGTGACGAAACGCTGCTCATAGCGGAACTTGTCCGCCGCCGCCTGCGGATCGGCGCGGAAGATGTCCTGCAAGGGTTTCAGCTTGCCCACCCGCATCCGATAGACCGAGGTCTGGCCCATCTTTTCCAGAGGCGTGTTCGGGTTCAGCCCAAGCACGGTGTCGTCGGGATCGCCGAAGGTGAAGAAATCGTCCAGGTTTCCGGTGACGATCACGTCCAGGTCCAGAAACAGCACCACCCCGGTCACGTCGCCCAGATCGCCCCAAAGCCGCGACTTCGGCCATTTCCCCTTGGTCCGCACCGGCGCCTGATATTCGAATTCCGGCAGGGGCCGCACACCGATATCGGGGTGAAGCCCCGCGCCGTCATCGGTAAAGCAGTAAAGCCGGAACGGCGGGGTGATGTTGCGGGCCACCATCGCATGCAGGCGGTTGACATATTCGGGACCGAACTTGCCGCCCCATTTGATGCAGATGATCTGCTTGACCGTGCCGTTGCGCCCGTCGTTCATGTCCGCCTCGCTTTTGCCTGCGACATTCGCATGGGCCGGCAGGGGGGGCAAGCGTCAGAGCAGCTTCTGAAGCAGCACCAGATCCAGCCAGCGGCCGAACTTGCGGCCCGATTGCGGCAGATGGCCGACCTGCGCAAAACCGATGGCCTTGTGGAACTCGACCCCCGCCGCGTTCTCCGCCGCTACCGCCGCGACCATGGTATGGGCGCCCGCGCCCCGCGCATGGGCCTCGATCGCGGCCATCAGCGCCCGGCCGATGCCGCGCCCGCGCGCACCGGGGGCAAGCAGCACGGTATGCTCCATCGCATGGGCAAAGCCCGAGCCGCCCCGGAACTGGTCATAGGTCGCGATCCCCAGGGTCCGGCCATCCGCCTCGGCGACCAGCATCTCGCGCCCCGCCGCGCGCCGCGCCTCGATCATCGCGGCCAGGCTCTCGGCCGTGCGCTCCTCGGCGGCGAAAATGATCGTGGTCTCGCGGATGATCTGGTTCCAGAACACCAGGATGGCGGGAATGTCGGCGGGCGCCGCGGGACGGATGATCATGCCTTGCCTTTCGCGAAAGCGCCGCCCCGGAAGAGGGACGGCCGGTCTTCTTCGTTTTACAAATACCCCCGCGGCGCAAGACGCAAGAGCCGCGCTCAGGCCGCGCGCGCCGCCCGGATCAGGCCCAGGATGTCGCGCGCCGCCGAGGGGATGTTGGTCCCCGGCCCAAAGATCGCCTTCACCCCGGCCTGTTTCAGGAAATCGTAATCCTGCTGCGGGATGACGCCGCCGCAGATCACCAGGATCTCCTCGGCGCCCTGTTCCTTCAGCGCGGCGATCAGCTTCGGCGCCAGGGTCTTGTGCCCCGCCGCCTGGCTGGAAATCCCGATCACATGCACGTCATTGTCGATGGCGTCCTGCGCCGCTTCCTCGGGGGTCTGGAACAGCGGCCCCACATCCACGTCGAAGCCGATATCGGCGAATGCGGTGGCGATCACCTTGGCGCCGCGATCATGGCCATCCTGGCCCATCTTCACGACCAGCATCCGGGGGCGGCGGCCCTCGTCCTCGGCGAATTGCTCGACATCGCGCTGGATTTGCGCGAATTCCTCGTCGCCCTCATAGGCGGCGCCGTAAACCCCTGCCAAAGTCCTCACCTCCGCCCTGTGGCGCCCGAAGGTGCCCTCCATCGCCAGGCTGATCTCGCCGACGCTGGCGCGGGCGCGGGCGCATTCGACCGCCGCCTCCAGCAGGTTGCCGCCCTCGACCGTGCGCCGGCCCAGTTCCAGAAGCGCCGCGTCGCAGGCCGCCTGGTCGCGGGTGGCGCGGATACGCTCCAGCCGCGCGATCTGGGCATCGCGCACCTTCATGTTGTCGATGTCCAGGATGTCGATCGGATCCTGGCTCGCCAGCTTGTATTTGTTGACGCCGACGATCACGTCCTCGCCCCGGTCGATCTGGGCCTGGCGCCGCGCCGCCGTCTCCTCGATGCGCAGCTTGGGCATTCCGGTGGCGACCGCCTTGGTCATGCCGCCCATGGCCTCGACCTCCTCGATCAGCGCCCAGGCTTTCTCGGCCAGCTCATGGGTCAGGCTTTCGACGTAATAGCTGCCGGCCAGCGGATCGACGACATGGGTGATCCCGGTTTCCTCTTGCAGGATCAACTGGGTGTTGCGGGCGATGCGGGCGCTGAACTCGGTCGGCAGGGCGATGGCTTCGTCCAGCGCGTTGGTGTGCAGCGATTGCGTGCCCCCCAGCGCCGCCGCCATCGCCTCATAGGCGGTGCGCACCACGTTGTTATAGGGGTCCTGTTCCTGCAAGCTGACGCCCGAGGTCTGGCAATGCGTGCGCAGCATCAGGCTGCCGGGCTTCTTCGGGTCGAACTCCTTCATGATCCGCGTCCACAGCAGCCGCGCCGCGCGCAGCTTGGCGACCTCCATGAAGAAATTCATGCCGATGGCGAAAAAGAAGGACAGCCGCCCCGCGAACTGGTCCACGTCCATCCCGGCCTTCAGCGCGGCGCGCACATATTCGCGCCCGTCCGCCAGCGTATAGGCCAGTTCCTGCACCAGGTTCGCGCCCGCCTCCTGCATGTGATAGCCGGAAATCGAGATCGAGTTGAACTTGGGCATCTCGTTCGAGGTATATTCGATAATGTCCGCGATGATGCGCATGCTGGGTTCGGGCGGATAGATATAGGTGTTCCGCACCATGAATTCCTTCAGGATGTCGTTCTGGATCGTGCCCGACAGCACGGCGCGGGAATGGCCCTGCTCCTCGCCGGTGACGATGAAATTCGCCAGGATCGGGATCACCGCGCCGTTCATCGTCATGGACACGGACACCTTGTCCAGCGGGATGCCGTCGAACAGGATCTTCATGTCCTCGACCGAATCGATGGCGACGCCGGCCTTGCCCACATCGCCCTCGACGCGGGGATGGTCGCTGTCATAGCCGCGATGGGTGGCCAGGTCGAAGGCCACGGACACGCCCTGCTGCCCGGCGGCCAGCGCCTTGCGGTAAAAGGCGTTCGATTCCTCTGCGGTGGAAAAGCCCGCATATTGCCGGATGGTCCAGGGCCGGCCGGCATACATGGTGGCGCGCGGACCACGGGTGAAGGGCTCGATCCCCGGCAGCGAACCCAGATGCGGCAGGCCCCGCACATCCGTCTCGGTGTAAAGCGGCTTGACCTCGATCCCTTCCAGCGTGTGCCAGTTCAGGCTTTCGGGGGGGGCGCCTTTCAGTTCCTTGCTGGCAAGCTTTTGCCAATCCCCAAGCTCGGCTTTCGTGCTCTCGGTCATCTTAGATCCTTTCGCATGGCCGCCCGGCGCTTATATGAAGAAGAAGCAGAGGGGGCGATAAAACTGAAACGGTTGATTATTCTTGCGATGGTGCCGCTGGTCGCGGCGATGGGGTCCAGACCGCAGGGCGAGGGTGCCGCCCGGCCATATGTGCGGGGCGAGGTGCCGGCGGCACAGGCCGATACGCGGCCGCGAAGCCCCGCCCAGGCGGGCGAATTGCGCGTCCTGGAGGCCGCCCAGGCCGATCCGCGAGAGTTTCTGTGGCAGGCACGCCCGGTCGTGGTCTTTGCCGATACCGCCGCGGATCCCGCCTTCCTGGACCAGATCCGTATGTTGCGGGGCGATCCGGTGGCGCTGACCCTGCGCGACGTGGTGGTGATCACCGACAGCGATCCGGCGGCGGCCAGTTCCTGGCGGCGGCAATTGCGTCCCGAGGGGTTTTCCCTGGTGCTTCTGGACAAGGACGGCCAGGTCAAGCAGCGCAAGCCCGCGCCCTGGTCGGTGCGCGAGATTTCCCGCGCCATCGACAAGTTCCCGCTGCGCCTGCAAGAGATGGGCCGCGCGGCGCTACCCTGAGATATTGCGAAAACCGCGACGGATTCATTGCGGGAAAGGCCCGGCCGCATTATCTTGGGGACAGGGCGGCAAGGCCGCCCCCCGAACAGGAGAGCCGCCATGCCCAAATCTGCCCAGCCGCGCGCGACCCAGCAGCCGGATTCGCCCAAGCGGCGCAGGCTGGACCCGGCGACCGAGCAATTGGTCGAGCGGTTGCGCAATGCCCGCACCGCGAACGAGATGGCTGTGATCGTGGGGTTGAAGCCCATCAAAGGTCGCTCCGGTCCGAAGATCGCTTACTGAGCCGCGCGCGCAGCGCAGCCAACTCTTCCGGCAGCGTCGCGGGTAGGCGCGCGATCTCGGCCTGCCGAATCGCCAGTTCCGCCTCGGCTTCCTGCTGCAATGCCTGACGCAGCGCGTCCTCGCCCAGAAAGACGCTGATCATCAGCAGGCGCAGCGCCTCTTGCCCGCTTTCCCGCGCGGCCTGGGTCAGTTCCAGATAATCCCCGAACATCGCCACGGCCAGCGCATGGTCCTTTTCCGCCTGCTTCGGCATGGCCTCGGCGAACGAAGCCATGATGGACAATTGCCGGTAATAGGTCACGACCGGGTCGATGATGTCGGCGGGCAGGATATGCACGTCCTCGATCACCGCCGAATAGATCCGGTCATTGGCCTGGGCCGGAATGAAGGGGATGCGGCCGCCCTCATCAAGCGCGGCCAGGCGCAGGGCCATGCCCTCGGGGTCCAGCCGCTCGCGCTCAAGCGTGACGACATGGGCGCGGATCTCGGCCATAAGGGCGCGCTGCACGTCGCTGACCCGCTCGGCCCGCAGCGCGCGGGCACGGCGGCGGTTCAGCCAGTCGTTCACCGGCCAGGCCAGCACCGCCACGATCGCGGCCACAAGGGCGGCCGTGACCGTGGGGTTGAACAGGCTGTCCGGCGATTGCGGCATCGATCACTCGAATTCCAGGATCACGTCATCGACCTTGAGGCTTTCGCCCTGCGCGGCCTTGACCGACTTGACCACCGCCTTCTTCTCGGCGCGCAGGATGTTTTCCATCTTCATCGCCTCGACGGTCGCCAGCGCCTGGCCTTCCTGCACCTCGTCGCCCTGGGCCACGTTGATCTTCACCACCAGCCCCGGCATCGGGCAGAGCAGGAATTTCGAGGTGTCGGGCGGCAGTTTCTCGGGCATCAGGCGCGCCAGTTCGGCGGCGCGGGGGCGGCGGACATGGACCTTAAGATCGGCGCCGCGCCCGCGCAGGCGAAAGCCCGAGGGGATGGGATCGACCTTCAGCACCAGCGCCGCGCCATCGACGGCCAGCCGGGCCAGCGATTGACCCGGCAGCCAGTCGCTTTCCACCCGCAGCTTGCGCCCCTGGACCTCGACCGTCGAGCCTTGCCGGTCGGCGGTGATGCGGACGGGGAATTCCCGGTTCGCCAGCGTCACCACCCAGTTTTCGCCGACATGACGCTCGTGATTGCCCAGCCGGCCGGTGATGCGGGTGGCGCGGATCTCGGCCACGCGATGCATGGCGGCGGCGGCGGCGGCGATGCGGCTCAGTTCCGCCTCGGGCAGGGTCGCGCCCTGGAAGCCCTCGGGGTATTCCTCGGCGATGAAGGCGGTCGAGATGTCGCCCGAGACGAATTTCGGATGGTCCATCACGGCGCTGAGGAAGGGCAGGTTGTGGCCGATGCCCTCGACCTCGAATTCGTCCAGCGCCACGCGCATCGCCTCGATGGCCTGCGCGCGCGACGGCGCCCAGGTGCAGAGCTTGGCGATCATCGGGTCGTAATACATGCTGATTTCGCCGCCCTCATAGACGCCGGTATCGTTGCGCGTGCCGGTCGCGGCGACCGGGGGGCGCGCGCCGGGCTGGGCAGGCACCCATTTGTCGGCGGACTGCATCGGTCCGGCGGCGGTCTCGGCCGGCGGACGATAGCGGGTCAGCCGCCCGATCGAGGGCAGGAAGTTGCGATAGGGATCCTCGGCGTAAAGCCGGGATTCCATGGCCCAGCCGTTGATCTTCAGGTCGGCTTGCGCAAAGGGCAGCACCTCGCCGTTCGCGACGCGGATCATCTGCTCGACCAGATCGACGCCGGTGATCAGTTCGGTCACGGGATGCTCGACCTGAAGCCGGGTGTTCATCTCCAGGAAGTAGAAGTTCCTGTCGCCATCGACGATGAACTCGACGGTGCCGGCGCTGGTATAGCCCACGGCCTTGGCCAGGGCGACGGCCTGCTCGCCCATGGCCTTGCGCGTCGCCTCGTCCAGAAAGGGGCTGGGCGCTTCCTCGATCACCTTCTGGTTGCGACGCTGGATCGAGCATTCGCGTTCGTGCAGATAGACCGCGTTGCCATGCTTGTCGGCCAGCACCTGGATTTCGATATGGCGCGGCTGGGTCACGAACTTCTCGATGAAGATGCGGTCGTCGCCGAAGCTGTTCGCAGCCTCGTTACGCGAGGATTCGAAGCCTTCGCGCGCCTCCTGGTCGTTCCAGGCGATCCGCATGCCCTTGCCGCCGCCGCCGGCGCTGGCCTTGATCATCACCGGATAGCCGATCTGGCCCGAGATCTTCACCGCCTCGTCGGCATCGGCGATCAGGCCCATGTAACCCGGCACGGTGCTGACGCCGGCTTCCTGCGCGATCTTCTTCGAGGTGATCTTGTCGCCCATCGCCTCGATGGCGGGCGAGGGGGGGCCTACGAAGGTCACGCCCTCTTTTTCAAGCGCCTCGGCGAATTTCATGTTCTCGGACAGAAAGCCATAGCCCGGATGGACGGCCTGCGCGCCGGTCTGGCGGATGGCGTCCATGATCCTGTCGATCACGATATAGGACTGGTTCGCGGGGGGCGGGCCGATATGGATGGCCTCGTCGGCCATCTTCACATGAAGCGCGTTGCGGTCGGCGTCGGAATAGACCGCGACCGTCGCAATCCCCATCTTGCGCGCGGTCTTGATGACGCGGCAGGCGATCTCGCCCCGGTTGGCGATCAGGATCTTCTGGAACATGCTTTCTCCCATGGGGCAGATCAGAACGTGAAAAAGCCGCTCCCGCGCATGGCGGGAACGGCCCTTGAAGTGGTCGGTCGCCGGCCGCCGAAGCGGGTCAGCGGGAATTGTGCGTCATTGGCACAGGTGCACGTCGTCGCAAAGCGCGCCGCCGGCGGCGCCGATGGCCGCGCCCCTAAGGACATTATGGCCGCCGACATGCGCGACGGTCGCACCGACGCCCGCGCCGATAAGGGCGCGGTCGGTGTCGGTCGGGTTGATGCCTTGGGTGCAGCCGGCCAAGCCGGTAAGTCCGAGGCCAAGGATAAGAACGAGTTTCTTGGACATTTTCCAGTCTCCGAATGCCGGGCCAGGGCGGCGCGGGGCGCGCGCCAGGGCGCCGGCGGGAAGGGGGTATCAGTAACGGCGCTGGCAGACGCCCACGTCGTCGCACAGCGCGCCGCCGGCGGCGCCGATAAGCGCGCCGGTGCCGACATTGCCGTCAACGATCTTGGCGACCGCCGCACCCGCCAGGGCGCCGCCGGCGGCGCGCTGCGCGTCGGGCGAAAGCGTCGAGCCGCCGTAGCCGTTGCTTTCGCAAGCGGCAAGGCCGGCGACCAGCATGGCAGCGGCCGAAAGGCGGAGAAGGACGGATTTTTGCATGGTTCTTTGCCTGTATTATGGGCCCTCGCGCGGGCCGGGTAAGGTTGCGATGGCCGCATCATGGCACGCCGAAACGCCAGAAGAAACTGACAACGATGTGAAATTCCAGGGTTCAGCGGCCTTTTGCCCATCAGTCGCGATCCTCGTCCCAGTCGCCGTCCGCATCTTCGTCCTCGTCCCATTCGGTGGCGTCCCAGTCGAATTCCGGGGGCTCCTCGGCGAAGAGTTCGGGAAAGCTCGCCTGCGCCTTTTTCATGTCGATGCGCAGCATTTGGGCATAATCCGTGGGGTCCAGCTTGCCCACGGCCACGACCTCGCGGCCCAGCAGCCAGGACAGGCGGCCGGCGTCCAGGTTGCCGCGTGCAAAGGGTTCCTCTCCGAAGCAGCGGATCAGCGCGGCTAGAAAGCCCGCATCGGCACGCTTGTCGGGTGCCTTGCGGTCGCGAAATCGCTCGCGCCGGATCAGCGGTGTCGCGCCCTTCTTGTTGGCGCGGCGGATGGTGAATTGGAAATCAGTTCCGGGAAGTCGGCCCGGAAAGCCGCGATGCTTCAGCATGCTGGCCCCCGTTCTGCTTGAAGTAAGGTGTCAAGCGGACGACGGGGCGGGCGCGGCAAGCGCGGGCCGACACGCAGCCCGCGCTCGGCTACAGGCTTAGTTGGCGCCGTATTTGCCTTGGAAGACGGGCTCGGGCTGCACGACCGGGGCCGGAACGACTTCGGGCTCTTTCTTGGCGCAGGCTGCGGCCAGACCGACGAGGACAAGGGCGAGTGCAAGCTTTTTCGACATGATGTCGTGCTCCTGTATGGCGGGGCGCATTGGCCCCGACTGCTCTGAGATTCGGCCGCTTGATGCGGCCGCAGGCGCAGCATATCGGTCCTCTTGGACGCGGCACAGACGAGGCCCCGGCCTTTTTCCCGGCGCGCGCGGCGCTGTGGCAGGCTTGCATCATCGGCCGGGCGGCGCATCACCAGGGCTCCCATTGGCATTGATCGCGATCCGCAGGCAGGCGAAACGCCTCGAAAACCTGATGCGCATCAGCGTCGTAGCTGCCGAAGGGCAGTTCCTTGTCGGCGATGCTGACGATGATCTGACTAGGGCGCGGGGCGGGGCTTGCCACGCGCGGCAGGACCCAGTTCTGGCACAGCCACAGAATATCGGCATGCAGCGGATCTTCGCCGGAATCGTCCGCCGGCGCGGCATCCGTGCCGCCCTGCGCGGCTTCCAGCATACCGTCGGCTTCGGCTTCGGCCTCGGCGCCGCCGTCGATATCGGGCACTTCCGCCAGGGGCTGGTCGGGCTGCGCTTCGGGCGCATAATCCTGGGCCGAGGCGGTGGCCGCCGCCGCGCCCGCGCCCCCGACCTCGCCGGTCTCGGTGTCGATCTCGATCGGCGCGCGCTCCTCGGCGTCGATCTGGCCCGTCGCGCCCTGGCGGTCATCGGGCATGCGTTTGGCCAGATCGGGCATCACGAAGCGGAAACGATAGGTCAGCCCCTGGCCGCCCGAACTGTCATGCAGGGTCTCTTGCCAAGTCATCTCGGCCCCCGAAGGCAGCTTGATCAGCGACCCCTTGGCCTCCTTGACCTCGGCGCCCGCCGGCGCGGCCAAGGCCGCCAGCAGGGCGCTTAACGCCAGATTGCGAACCATTACATCCTCCTGGGAAAAGCAGCCGTCACAGCGGAATGTTATCGTGCTTTTTCCATGGATTTGTAAGTTTCTTGCCGCGCAGGCTGGCCAGCGCGCGGGCAACGCGGCGGCGGGTCGAATGGGGCTGGATCACCTCGTCGATGAAGCCCTTTTCGGCGGCGACGAAGGGATTGGCAAAGCGCGTCTCATAATCCCTGGTCCGGCTGGCGATCTTGCCGGCATCGCCCAATTCGCTGCGATACAGGATCTCGACCGCGCCCTTGGCACCCATCACCGCGATTTCGGCGGTCGGCCAGGCATAGTTGAAATCCCCGCGCAGGTGCTTCGAGGCCATCACGTCATAGGCCCCGCCATAGGCTTTGCGGGTGATCACCGTCACCTTCGGCACGGTCGCCTCGCCATAGGCGAACAGCAGCTTCGCGCCATGCTTGATGACGCCGCCGTATTCCTGGCCGGTGCCGGGCAGGAAGCCGGGCACGTCCACGAAAGTCAGGATCGGGATCTCGAACGCGTCGCAGAAGCGCACGAAGCGCGCGGCCTTGCGGCTGGAATCGATGTCCAGGCAGCCCGCCAGCACCATCGGCTGGTTGGCGACGACGCCCACGGTCTGGCCCTCGACCCGGATGAAGCCGGTGATGATATTGCCGGCGTAATCCTTTTGGATCTCGTAGAAATCGCCTTCGTCCGCGACTTTCAGGATCAGTTCCTTCATGTCGTAGGGCTGGTTCGGGTTGTCGGGGATCAGCGTGTCCAGGCTGTCCTCGATGCGCTGGGGATCGTCGAAGAAGGGCCGCGTCGGCGCCTTTTCGCGATTGCTCAGCGGCAGGAAGTCGAAAAGGCGCCGGATTTCGGCCAGCGCCTCGACATCATTGTCGAAAGCGCCATCGGCGACCGAGGATTTCCGGGTATGGGTCGAGGCGCCGCCCAATTGCTCGGCGGTGACGACCTCGTTCGTCACGGTCTTGACCACATCGGGGCCGGTCACGAACATGTAGCTGGTATCGCGCACCATGAAAATGAAATCCGTCATGGCCGGCGAATAGACCGCGCCGCCCGCGCAAGGCCCCATGATGACGCTGATCTGCGGGATCACGCCCGAGGCCATGATATTGCGCTGGAACACATCGGCATAGCCCGCAAGGCTGGCCACGCCCTCCTGGATCCGCGCGCCGCCGGAATCGTTCAGCCCGATCACCGGGGCGCCGTTCTGCATGGCCATATCCATGATCTTGCAGATCTTCTGCGCATGCGTTTCCGACAGAGAGCCGCCGAAGACGGTGAAATCCTGGCTGAACACATAGACCATGCGGCCGTTGATCGTGCCCCAGCCGGTGACGACGCCATCGCCATAGGGGCGATCCGCCTCCATGCCGAAATCGGTCGAGCGGTGGCGGACGAACATGTCGAACTCCTCGAACGAGCCTTCGTCCAGCAAAAGCTCGATCCGCTCGCGGGCGGTCAGCTTGCCGCGCGCGTGCTGGGCGTCGATCCGTCGCTGTCCGCCGCCCAACTGGGCATCCTGCCGCCGGGCTTCGAGCTGGTCGAGGATGTCCTTCATCATGGGTCTCCGCCTTGGGGTTTGGCACAAGTTAAGGCTTTGACGGGGCTGCGGGAAGGAAAAAGGAGAATATTTGCAAAATATGTTTTCCATGCCGAGTGAAAACTGTAAATTTGCGAAATCCTTGCTCGCGCCGGCATGGCCTGTCGGGCCTTTCCGGGTGCGGCCCGGCTTATCGCGGATCCCTGGGCATAAACGGCAAAGGGGGCGCGCCCGCCCCCTTTGTCCTTTCGATATCGCGCGGATCAGCTTCCGCGATAGGTCGAGTAACCATAGGGCGAGATCAGCAGCGGGACATGGTAATGGTCCTGCTCGGACATGCCGAAGCGCAGCGGGATCTGGTCCAGAAAGCGGGGCTTCGCCGCCTGGTGCCCCTGCGCGTCCAGCCAGTCGCCCACATGGAAGACAAGCTCGTATTCGCCGGCCTGGAACTCGGCCTCGGGCAGGATCTGGCTGTCGGTGCGGCCGTCGTGGTTGGTCACGACCTCTTTCAGCAGCGTGCGGCCGCCGTCGAGGCGGTAAAGCTCGATCCGCATCCCCTGCGCCGGGGCGCCGGTCGCGGTGTCGAGGACATGGGTGGTAAGATAGCCGGGCATGGTTGCTCCTTATCCGTTGGCGAGGCGCTTGGTCGCCGCGCGGGCCTGTTCATTCAAAAGATGCGGGTCGGCCGTGATCAGATGATGGTCGCGGACCACGGCGCGGCCTTCGACATAAACCGCACGTGGCCGCATCGGCGCGCAGAACACAAGGGCCGCGACCGGATCCCATTCGCCGGCCGCCGCCAGTTCGGTCACGTCCCACAGCACCAGATCGGCGCGCTTGCCGGGCTCCAGGCTGCCAAGGTCCGTGCGGCCCAGCACGCGGGCGCCGCCAAGCGTCGCGATCTCCAGCGCCTCGCGCGCGCCCAGGGCGGCGGGGCCGTTCTTCAGCCGCGCCATCAGCATGGCCTGCCGCGCCTCAAGCCCCAGATGGCTGCAATCGTTGCTGGCCGAGCCGTCGACGCCCAGGCCCACCGGCACGCCCGCGTCGCGCATGGCGCGGACCGGCGCGATCCCCGAGGCGAGGCGCGCGTTCGAGCAGGGGCAATGCGCGACCCCGGTGCCGGTGCGGGCGAACAGGTCGATTTCCTTGTCCGAGAGCTTGACGCAATGGGCGTGCCAGACATCCTCTCCGGTCCAGCCCAGGCTTTCGGCGTAATCGCCCGGCAACATGCCGAAATTCGCCAGCGAATAGGCGATGTCCTCGTCGTTCTCGGCCAGGTGGGTGTGCAGCCGAACGCCCTTTTCTCGGGCAAGGATGGCGGCGTCGCGCATCAGTTCGCGGCTGACAGAGAAGGGCGAGCAGGGCGCCAGCGCCACCTGCACCATGGCACCGGGCATCGGGTCGTGGAAGGCGGCGATCAGACGCTCGCTGTCCTTCAGGATCGCGGCCTCGTCCTCGACCAGCGCGTCGGGGGGCAGGCCGCCCCTGGATTCGCCGATCGACATGGCGCCGCGCGTGGCGTGGAAGCGGATGCCGATCTGGGTCGCGGCCTCGATGCTGTCGTCCAGCCGGGCGCCGTTCGGGAAAAGATACAGGTGATCGGACGAGCAGGTGCAGCCCGACAGCGCCAGTTCCGCCAGCCCGATCCGCGTCGAAAGCCGGATGTCGTCCGGCGTCATGCGGCCCCAGATCGGATAGAGGCCGCGCAGCCAGCCGAACAGCGCCGCGTCCTGCGCGGCGGGCACGGCGCGGGTCAGCGTCTGGAACAGGTGGTGATGGGTGTTGACCAGCCCCGGCGTGACGACGCAGCCCGCCGCCTCGACCACCTCGGCCCCCTCGCGCGGCAGGTCGGTGCCGGTGGCCAGGATGACCCCGCCCTCCACCAGCACGTCCCCGTCCGCGATCTCGCGCCGCGTGCCGTCCATGGTGACCAGCACGCGGGCCTTGCGGATCAGGGTTCGGGTCATCGCTTGCCTTTCAATGGGCATCGGCCGCGTGGCCGGCCGCGCGCAGATCTTCCTCGGTCGCATGGGGCGCGCCGTTGAAGAACCAGTTGAGCAGAACTGCCGAGATGGTTGCAAGCAGGATTCCCGAATGGATCAGCGGATGCAGCGCATGGGGCATCCACTGGTTGAAGTCCGGCGCGATCATCGGGATCATCCCCAGCCCCAGCGAGACGGCGACCACGAAAAGATTGTGCCGGTTCCCGGCGAAGTTCACCGTGGACAGGATGCGGATGCCGGTGGCCGCGACCATGCCGAACATGACCAGCCCCGCGCCGCCCAGCACCGTGGTGGGCAGGCTTTCGACCAGCGCCCCCATCTTGGGGATCAGGCCCAGCACGATCATGATCGCACCGCCTGCCACGCAGACGAAGCGCGAACGGATGCCGGTCACGCCGACAAGGCCCACGTTCTGGCTGAACGAGGTATAGGGGAAGGTGTTGAACAGCCCGCCCAGCGCCGTGCCCAGCCCATCGACCCGCAGGCCGGCCGACAGCGATTTCGGCGTGATCCTGCGGCCGCAGATATCGCTCAGCGCCAGGAACATGCCGGTCGATTCCACCATGGTCACGAACATGACCAGAAGCATGGTGGCGATCATCACCGGGTCAAAGATCGGCATGCCGAAATGAAAGGGCTTGATCGGCGCGAACCAGGCCGCCTCCGAGACCGCGCCGAAATGCATCATCCCCATGGCGGCGGCCAGGACGCCGCCGCCGACGATGCCCAGCAGCACCGCGATATTGGCGACGAAGCCGCGGCCAAAGCGCGATAAAAGCAGGATCGCGGCCAGCACCGTGATCCCGATCAGGATGTTCCTGCCCGAGGCATAAGCCGGGTTCGGCACGGTCGGCAGCAGCTTCACCCCCTGGGGCGCCGCGCCCGAGGCGATGGCCGCGTTCAGCCATTCCTGCGCCGCCGGATCGACCAGCTTCGGCGCGGTCGCGCCCACCGGCAGGCCGAAGATCCAGTTGATCCCGATGGGCATCAGGCTGACACCGATGGCCAGGATCACCGTCCCCGTCACCACGCTGGGAAAGAAGCGCAGCAGCCGGCTGACCAGCGGCGCCAGGAAGATCGAGATCACCCCCGCCGCGATGATCGCGCCGAAAAGCATCCGCGCGCCCTCGTTGCCCGGATTGGCCGCCGCGATCGAGACCATCGGCCCCACGGCGGCGAAGGTCACGCCCATCATCACCGGCAGCTTGATCCCGAACCATTGCGTCGCCCCCAGCGACTGGATGACCGAGACCAGCCCGCAGACGAACAGATCCGCCGAAATCAGGAAGGCCACGTCCTGCGGCGCAAGCTGCAAGGCGCGGCCCACGATCAGCGGCACGGCAATGGCCCCGGCATACATCACCAGGACATGCTGGAAGCCCAGCGTGAGCAGGCGCGGTGCCGGCAATATTTCCTCTACCGGGTCGATGGCCCGGCCCTTGTCGAGTTGCGACATGGTTCTCCTCCCTTGTCGTTCTGTCCTTGTCGTTCTGTGGGGCGCGTCAGATCTCGACGCGCCGGGCGATGCCTTTTTCCTGGGCCAGGCGCAGCACGGCGGCGGCGACGGCCAGATCCTGCAAGCCGACCCCGGTGCCGTCGAAGATGGTCAGTTCCGCGTCCCCGCGTCCGGGATCGCTGCCGTTCACCACGGCGCCAAGCTGGGTGATCGCCTGTCTTGCGATCAGCCCCTGCGCCAGGGCGTGCTGGAATTCGCCGATGGTGACGGATTGCGCCACCTCGTCGGTGAAAAGCCGGGCGCGGGCGACCAGGGCGGGGTCCAGCTCCTGCTTGCCGCGTGTGTCGGTGCCCATGGCCGCGATATGGGTCGGGCCGCTGACATGCCCGTCCAGAAGCAGCGGCGAGAAGGCCGAGGTGATCGAGATGATCACATCCGCCTCGGCCCCCAGCGTGGGCAGGTCCACCGCCTGGAAGGGCAGGCCAAGCTTTGCCGCCGCCTCGGCAAGACGCGAAAGCCGGGCGGGATCGCGGTTCCAGCCGATCACACGCTGAAAGCCGTGGACGGCGACGGCGGCGCGCATCTGGAAGGCGGATTGATGGCCCGCGCCGATCATGCCAAGCACCTTCGCGCCCTTCGGTGCCAGATGCTTGATCGAGACCGCCGAGGCCGCCGCCGTGCGCAGCGCGGTCAGAAGGTTGCCGCCCACCGCCGCCGCGACCTGGCCGGTATCGGCGTCGAACAGGAAGATCGTGGACTGATGGTTGATCAGGCCGCGCTTGTGGTTGTCGGGCCAATAGCCCCCGGCCTTCAGCCCCAAGGTCAGAGCAACACCGTCGAAGCCGCCCTTGAAGCCGTAAAGCGCCTGCTCATGCCCCAGGGCCTCGCGCACGACCGGAAAGTTGCGCGCCCGGCCCAAGGCCATGGCGGCAAAGACCGCCTCGACCGCCTCATGGGCCGCCTCTGGGGTCATCAGCCCCGCGATCTCGCGCTCGGGAACGACCAGCATCAATAGCCCTTTCCGCGCGCCGAAACCGGCCAGACGGATTCGACCTTGCCGTTCCTGACGCCGACATACCAGTCGTGGACGTTGCAGGTCGGATCGCAATGGCCCGGCACCAGCCGCAGCTTGTCGTTGACCTTCAGCACGCCGCCGTTGTCCTCGACCACGCCGTGTTCGTCGCTGCACTTGATGTATTTCACATCGTCGCGGCCATGGACGAAGGGCAGGCCCGAATCGACCGACTGCGCCTTGAGGCCCGCGTCCACCACCGCCAGGTGCGGCTTGGCGTGGCTCATTACCGAGGTCAGGATGAACAGCGCGTTTTCCCATTCGCCGGCGTCGATGCGCTTGCCGTCCTGGTCCCGGATGCGGCCATAATCGGCATCCATGAAGGCATAGGACCCGCATTGCAATTCGTTGTAAACGCCAGAATTGCTTTCGAAATAATACGACCCCGTGCCGCCGCCCGAGACGAATTCGGGCGTGAGCCCCTCGGCCTTCAGCGCCTCGACGGCTTCCGACACCTGGGCGATGGCGGCGTCCAGCTTGGCCTTGCGGTCCTGATAGCTGTCCATGTGCTGCATGGCGCCCTGATAGGCCTGGATGCCTTTGAAGGTCAGGCCGGGGGCAGCCGCGACGGCGCGGGCGATCTCCAGCACCTCGGGGGTGGTCTTGACGCCGCAGCGGCCGGCGCCGCAGTCGATCTCCACGAAAACGCCCAGGGTGGTGCCGTGCTTTTGCGCGGCGGCCGACAGGTCGGCCACGTTCGCCACGTCATCGACGCAGACGGTCACGGTCGCGCCCAGCTTGGGCATCCGGGCCAGGCGGTCGATCTTGGCCGCGTCGCGGACCTGATTGCTGACCAGGATGTCCTTGATGCCGCCACGGGCAAAGACCTCGGCCTCGGACACTTTCTGGCAGCAGACGCCGACCGCGTCGCCAAGGCTTTCCTGCAATTTCTGCACGTCCACGGATTTGTGCATCTTGCCGTGGCTGCGGTGGCGCATCCCATGCGCTTTGGCGTAATCGCCCATCTTCCTGATGTTGCGTTCCAGCGCGTCCAGATCAAGGATCAGGCAAGGCGTCTGTATATCGGCCTCGTCCATGCCGGGCAGGGCGGGGATGTCGTAGCCGACCTCATAGCCGGCGAAATCCGCTTTCACGTTCATGGGAATGCTCCTCAGATCCAGGGCAGCTTGTCGAGATCGACATTGCCGCCGGTGATGATGATGCCGACGCGCTTGCCGGCGAAGGCTTCGGGGTTCTTCAGGATGGTGGCCAGCGGCACGGCGCTGCTGGGCTCCATCACGATGCGCAGGTGCTTCCAGATCAGCTTCATCGCATCGACGATTTCGGCGTCCGAGGCGGTATAGATCTCGGCCACATGGTTTTCCACGAAATGCCAGGTCAGATCCTTCAGCGGCACCAGCAGCCCGTCGGCGATGGTCTTGGGGGCGTCGTCGGCGATGATATGGCCGGCCTTGAAGCTGCGATAGGCGTCGTCGGCCTGTTCGGGCTCGGCGGCGATCACCTTGACCTCGGGCGCCAGCGTGGCCAGCGTCAGGCAGGTGCCCGAGATCATGCCGCCGCCGCCGATGGGCGCGACCACCGCGTCCAGGCCGTCGGTCTGTTCCATGAGCTCGCGGGCGCAGGTGCCTTGCCCCGCGATCACGCGCGGGTCGTTATAGGGATGGACGAAATCGCCGCCCGTCGCGGCCTGCACCCTGGCGAAGGTCTCTTCGCGGGAACTGGTCGAGGGCTCGCATTCGGTGATCACCCCGCCATAGCGCCGCACGGTATCCTTTTTCGCCTGCGGCGCGGTGCGGGGCATGACGACGTTGCAGGGGATGCCGCGCAGCATGGCGGCATAGCTGAGGCACGAGGCATGGTTGCCCGAACTGTGCGTGGCGACGCCTTTCGCGGCCTGTTCGTCGGTCAGGCCAAAGACCGCGTTCGTGGCGCCGCGGACCTTGAAGGCCCCCGGCTCCTGGAAGTTCTCGCATTTGAAGAACAGCCGCGCGCCGGTCAACTCGTTCAGATAGTCCGAGATGCGGACCTCGGTGCGCCGGATATACGGCTTGATGCGCGCATGCGCGTCCAGCATGTCCTGATAGGTCGGGATGTGCATCGCCTTATCCATCATGCGGCCTTTTCCAGCGCCGCCCCGGTGGATCGGCGATAATGCTCCTGCGCGGCGGCCACGCCCGAGCCAAGCCGGACCGGCAGGCCCAGATCGGCCATGGTCATTTCCGCGACCGCGATTCCCGACAGCGCCATGGCATCGGTCAGGCTGCCCAGATGGCCGATGCGGAACACCTTGCCCGCGACCTCGCCCAGGCCGGTGCCGAAGGCCATGTCATAGGTTTCCAACGCGTGGCTGACGATACGGTTGGCGTCGAAGCCCTCGGGCACGCGGATGGCGCTGACGCTGTCCGAGTAAAGCTCGGGGCGGGCGGCGCATAGCATCAGCCCCCAGGCATCGACGGCGGCGCGCACGCCGCCCGCGATGCGGCGATGGCGGGCAAAGACGTTTTCAAGCCCCTCGGCCAGCAGCCGGTCGCAGGCGACGTTCAGCCCGTTGATCAGCCCGACCGGCGGGGTATAGGGATAGCCGTTGCGGGCATAGCCGGTGGCCATGTCGCGGATGTCGAAGAAGGTGCGCGGCAGGTGGGCGGTTTCCACCGCCGCCATGGCCTTGGGCGAAAAGCCCAGGATCGCCAGGCCCGGCGGCAGCATGAAGCCCTTTTGACTGCCGGTGACGGCGATGTCGACGCCCCATTCGTCCATGCGGAAATCCATCGAGCCGATGGAACTGACGCCATCGACGAACAGCAGCGCCGGGTGCGCGGCCGCGTCCAGTGCGCGGCGGACGGCGGCGATGTCGGATTTCACGCCGGTCGCGGTCTCGTTATGCGTGGCCAGGACGACCTTGATCCGATGGCCCTTGTCGGCGGTCAGGATCTCCTCGAAGCGGTCGGCGGGGATACCCTCGCCCCAGGGCGTCTCGACGAATTGCACGTCCAGCCCGTGGCGCCGGCACATGTCGATCCAGCGGTGGCTGAACATGCCGTTGCGCGCGGCCAGCACCTTGTCGCCGGGCGACAGCGTATTGCTGATCGCCGTTTCCCAGCCGCCGGTCCCGGTCGAGGGGAACAGGAAGACCTGCGCCTTTTCGGTTTTCAGGACCTTCTTCACCCCCTCCAGCGCAGGATGCAGCATCCGCCCGAACACCGGCGAGCGGTGGTCGATCGTGGGCATGTCGACGGCCTTGCGCAATTGCTCGGGGATATTCGTCGGACCGGGAATGAAGATCGGGTTCTGGCTGGTCATGCGGCTTCCTCCTTTGGGTTGTGGATCAGCCTAGGCGCGCCGGCCTATCGCGACAATTTTTCTGAAAAACATTTCGCAACTGCGGAAAAATTCAATATTGCTGCCCAAGATCAAATCGTTGCCGTTTTCCATAGCAGAATGTAGATTCTTTAGCGTATATTGTATCTGTCGAAAGGATTCATTGAATGTCGACTGAACCGCGTAAGCGCGGCCGCCCACGCGGTCGCCGGGATGAGGTCGAGGACAATGGCGGGGTGCGCGCCCTGGATAGGGCGCTGGATGTGCTGGACGTGATCGCATCGGGTGGCGGGCTGACCCTGACCGAGATCGCGCAGCGGCTGGAACTGGCACCTTCGACGGTGCATCGGGTGCTGGTCACGCTATCGGCACGCGGCATGGCGGAAACCGAAGGCACGGGTCAGACCTGGCATGTCGGTGCGACCGCCTTTCGGCTGGGTTCGGCCTTCATGCGCCGCTCGGGCCTGGTCGAGCGGGCGCGCCCGGTGCTGCGCCGCCTGATGGAGATGACCGGCGAAACCGCCAATCTGGGCATTCCGAACGGCCCGGCGGTGCTGTTTCTCAGCCAGGCCGAAACGCATGAGACGATCCGCGCCTTTTTCCCGCCCGGCACGCGTTCGCCGCTGCATGCCTCGGGTATCGGCAAGGCGGTGCTGGCCCATGTCCGCCCCGAGGATCTGCGGCGGATGATCCGGGGCCTGCGGCTTGAGCGGTTCACCCCGGCGACACTGACCGAGCCGGATCTGCTGGTCCAGGATCTGGCCCGCATCCGCGCGCGGGGCTATGCGCTGGACAATGAAGAACGCACCGAGGGCATGCGCTGCATCGCCGCCCCGATCTTCGACCAAAGCGGAGAGGTCGCGGCCGGGATATCGGTTTCGGGGCCGACCCATCGGATGAAGGATGCCCGGATCGAGGCGATTGCCCAGGCGGTGGTCGCGGCGGGGCGCGAACTATCCTTTGGCATGTCTCCCATGCCCGATTCTGTCTGAAAGACTGGGCGGTGGGGAAATTTACACAATCTATAGATGAAATTTATTGATTAATATGCCATTAAACAACCATTAGAAGATTCACGCTGATTTCACGTTCCTGGGTCAACCTAACCTGGCAGAACCCTGATCGAGATCCATGGGTGGTGGATCCTGTCCGGGGCTCGAAGGCCGTTGCGGCTTTCGGGGCCGGGTCGCCGAAGGCGGCTTGCACCTTTGCTGGATGTTGCCTGACCTGGAAGACGGCATCCGGTAGTCCGGGGGCGGAGGCAGCCGTCCCCGGACATTTGCCGTTTACACATAGGATCCAGGCCGCAAAGGGCAGGAGGCCGCATTGGGACAGTCCGAAACCGAATATCGACGCAACCGGATTCTGCGCCATATCGCGCTTTGCGGCGTTTTGCGGCTTAGCGGGGCCGATCTTTCCGGGCTGGACCTTTCGGGGCTGACGCTCTCGGGCGCCGATCTCAGCTATGCGGACCTGACCGGGGCGGACCTGACCGGAGCCGAGCTTGCTGGGGCTTGCCTGTGGTCGGTCCGCGCGCGGGGCGCCCGGTTCTGCGGCGCGAACCTGTGTCGCGCCCGGCTGGGCCTTGCGATGCTGGACGGCGCGGATCTGCGGGGCGCGCGGATGCGCGATGCCGACCTGACCGGCGCGCAGATGCAGGCGGCGAATCTTCTGGGGGCGGAACTGGACAATGGCGCGCTGGACGTGATGCAGCGTGCTTTGGCCATCGGCGCGCCACCTGCCTCGTGGACAGGCAACGGCATCGCGATGCTGAACTAAGCGGCCCGGTCACAGCCTCGAATCCAGCAGCCCCATCAGCCCCGCGCGGCGCAGGGGCCGCACGGGATAATCGGGATGCGCCATCAGTTCCAACGAGAAATCCGGCTCGATCAGGCGCAACCGCCGCAGCGCATCCGCCGCGCCCTCGACATCGCCGCGATGAAAGCGCAGCGCCGCCAGATAGCGCAGCGAGGGGCGGTTGTCCGGCGCGAAGGCATAGGCCGCGGCGGCGTTGTTCTCGGCATCGCTGAAACGGCCCAGCCGCACCAGCACCAGCGCGCGCCGCATCATCCAGCAGGCCGGCCCCAGGTCGGCCAGCGCGCCATGCGCGCCCCGGTCGGCCAGTTCCAGCGCCTCGTGATTGCGGCCCAGATCGCTTAGCGCCAGGGAAAGCGCATGGCAGGCCATCTCGTGATCGGGGTCCTTGCGCTCGGCCGCATGGGCCAGCATCAGCGCCCCTTCCGGGTCGTGCCGCCAGGCGGCCGTCAGCGAAGCGGCCGCCAGCACGATCGGGCTTGTCGGCGCCAGTTCCAGCGCCTGGCGCACCAGGTCCTCGGCCTCGGCCTGGCAGGCAGCGGGGTCCGAGGTCAGCCGCTCGGTCACCAGGGTGCCGCGCAGATACGAGCGCAGCGCCATCGCCACCGCGGCCTCGGCGCCGCCCTGGAACCGCGCCAGCGCGGCATCGGCCGATCGCAGCCGGGCCGCCGAATGGCTGAACACGTCCCAGATCGGAAAACCGGCCCAATGCGGCGAGGCGGTGCGCCGCGCCCGGTCCAGCAGCGCCACCGTGATCTGGGCGGTGGCCTGGCGCATGGTGGTCTTTTCGTCCTGCGCGCGGATAATGCAGCGATACGCCCAGATCTGCGCGCCGCTGGCCAGGTCGCGCATCATCACCATCAGCGTCAGGTCGCACCCGTCGCCGTGGCACAACGCCGAAAGCCGCGCGCCCGCCTGCGCCCGCAAGGGCCTCTCGGTCGCGGGCAGATGCTCGGCCAAGGTGGCGGGGATCATCTCGCAGGCGCGGGCGGCAGCCTCGGCCAGAACCATGCGGCCCAGGATGCGGGCATGGCGCGCGCCCGCCTCGACGCCCTCCAGGCTGACCACATAGCGCGGTGCGGCGGCGGCAAAGGGCTGCCTGGCGAAGGGCTGGCCGGCAGGGGGTGCCGTGGTGAAAAGAGGCTGCGCCATGCCGCGCACCGGACCGTCCTGATCCGGCGCCAGCCGCAGGCGCATGTCGCGCAGCCAGGATTCGAATTCGGGATCGGGGATGTCCAGATCGCTGGCGAAATCCATCGCCACGCCGCCCGCGTCATAGACCGGCGACAGGTCGATGCGCACCCGGTCGGGGTCCAGCCCGATCCAGCCCACCCCCGACAGCACCAGCCCGGCCTCGGAGCCCAGGCTGGCGCGCAATTCGCGCAGCATCTGGCGCAGGCTGTCCGAGCCCTGCTGCTGGCCCCGGTCGCTCCACAGCAGATCCTGAAGCCGGGCGCGGGTCATGCGCAGATCGGGCGCGGTGCCCAGGATCGCCAGCGCGCCCCGGCTTTTCTGGCTTCTCGGGGTCAGATCCTGCGAAGCCGTGCCGCGCAGGCGGACCGATCCCATCAAGGTCAAGGTCGCTATCATCGTGATTCGCCATTCTGGCTTATTCTGGACATATTAACCTAAATATGCGGCATGTTTCGATAAATCCCGCTTCGGCGTCGGACGGCGCATCGGCGCGGCGCGCGGCATACCTGCTTTCGCGGTCGCGCCGGATTGCCTGCGCGGCCCGCCTGCGCTATCGGGGCGCAAAGCAAAGGGGACCGAAGATGACCGAGCGCAAACCTGGACTGTCCTATGCCGAGGCCGGGGTGGATATCGACGCCGGCAATGCGCTGGTTGAACGCATCAAGCCCGCCGCCGCCGCGACCAGCCGCCCCGGAGTGATGGACGGGCTGGGCGGCTTCGGCGCGCTTTTCGATCCGCGCGCGGCAGGCTACCAGGATCCGGTCCTGGTTGCCGCGACGGATGGCGTGGGCACCAAGCTGCGCATCGGCATCGATACCGGCGAACTCGACGGCCTCGGCATCGACCTCGTCGCGATGTGCGTGAACGACCTGGTCTGCCAGGGCGCCGAGCCGCTTTTCTTCCTCGACTACTTCGCCACGGGAAAGCTCTCCGTCGATGAAGCCGCCAGGGTGATCGCCGGCATCGCCGAGGGCTGTCGCCGTTCTGGCTGCGCGCTGATCGGCGGCGAAACGGCCGAGATGCCGGGCATGTATGCCAAGGGCGATTTCGATCTGGCGGGCTTTGCCGTCGGCGCGATGGAGCGGGGGACCGCGCTGCCCTCGGGCGTCGCGGATGGCGACGTGCTGCTGGGGCTTGCCTCGGACGGCGTGCATTCCAACGGATTTTCCCTGGTGCGCAAGGTGGCCGAGCATGCGGGCCTCGATTGGGACGCGGCCTCGCCCTTCGGGACCGGCACGCTGGGCCAGGCGCTGCTGGTGCCGACGCGGCTCTACGTCAAGCCGGTCCTGGCCGCGATCCGCGCGGGGGGGGTGCATGCGGCGGCCCATATCACCGGCGGCGGCATCACCGAGAACCTGCCGCGCGTGCTGCCGAAGGGCCTTGGCGCGGAAGTCGACCTCGACAGCTTCACCCTGCCGGCGGTCTTCGACTGGCTGGCCCAGGCCGGCGGCATTGCCGAGGCCGAGATGCTGAAGACCTTCAACTCCGGCATCGGCATGATCCTGGCCGTCGCCCCCGACCGGGCCGAGACGCTTGAGGCGATCCTGCGCGAACAGGGCGAAACCGTCAGCCGCCTGGGCCATGTCACGCCGGGCGAGGGCGTGCGCTACAGCGGCAAGCTGCGGTGAAACAAGCTGCGGTGAAACGCGTCGCGATCCTGATCTCGGGCGGTGGCTCGAACATGGTCAAGCTGGTGGAATCGATGACCGGCGAGCATCCGGCGCGCGCGGTCCTGGTCGGATCGAATGACCCCCAGGCGGGGGGTCTGGCGCGCGCCGCCGCCCTGGGCGTGCCGACCTTCGCCGTCGATCACCGCGCCTATAAGGGCGACCGCGCCGCCTTCGAGGCCGCGCTGATCCGCCCGATCCTGGACGCCCGGCCCGACATCCTCTGCCTGGCGGGCTTCATGCGGATCCTGACCCCGGATTTCGTGCAGGCATTCAAGGGCAGGATGCTGAATATCCACCCCTCGCTGCTGCCGAAATATCCGGGCCTGCACACGCATCGGCGCGCCATCGAGGCCGGCGATGCCGAGGCGGGCGCCTCGGTCCATCTGGTGACGCCCGAACTCGATGCAGGCCCGATCCTGGGCCAGGCCCGCGTGCCTATCCTGCCCGATGACACGGCGGAAAGCCTCGCCGCCCGCGTCCTCACCCAAGAACACCGCCTCTATCCCGAGGTCCTGCGCCACTTCGCCGAAAACGCGATCTGATCCCTCTCGCCACCACATGAAAAAGGGCGCGGTGGCCGCCTGCTTTCTTTCTTGCCCAAATATCCCCCGGGGGGGGATTCCCCCATACGCTTTAACTTAAAGGCTTGTGGGGTTTCTGGCGGCGTTTGCCTGGCTTTTCCGCCGTCTCGGCGGATCGCAGATATGGCGCATGACGGCGGCAAGGTGCCTGGAGGTTTTCTTCACCGCCCGCACCGTCAGTATCGCAGAGAGGATCGCATGCCTCAGCAGGCTATGCAGCCTCCACAGCGACAATGACCCGAACGCATGGGATGTCGTCTTCGCAGGGGGGAGAGTCGAGGACTTCCGAGACGGCCTCGTCGATCAACAGCGCCACGATCAGATGTGCCATGAGCCAGCTTCGCGAAAGGCGCTCGTCCCTGGCTGGCAGCTTGTGGATGCCCAGGCCGCTTTTCAGGCGCTTGAAGGCGATCTCGACCTGCCAGCGCAGCCGATAGGTTTTCCAGACATCCTCGGCGGTTATTTCGCTGGCCGGTATCAACGTCAACAGCAGAAGAAAGCCCGACGTCGCAACCGTCAATGGATGCATCGACTTGCCTCGCTGTCGGCAACCGGGGCCGGAATACTCGACCAGCACCTCGTGCTCGCAAACGTCACCGGGCATCATCGTGCCGTAAATCGCATTCCAGTCTATCAACCGGCCATCGAGCGAGGTGAGCCTGACATTGGACCAGGCCATCCGCACGATGAAGTCCGCCCCGGCGGACACGACCTCATGGAGCGCCGGAGCGCGGGCATAAGCGCGATCACCAAGAACGATGTCGCCCGGAACGATGGGGATGCGCGAGAAACTTTCGCCACCGTGGACATCGGTGAATTCCAGATGCGTGAAGCGGGCAAGTGCCGGCTCATATGCCGCATGAAGCCGAAAATCCGTGCCCGCACTGCCGGGCCGCGAGATGGAACTGCCGTCGACGATACGCAGGCGGCGCGAACTGCGGCACTTCCCGGATCCGAAGCCTTGCGCAACAACGCGCCGGCGATGTCCCCCAGCCAGTCGGCCGATCCGCGCAATCGCTTCAAGAGCGCCACATCGGAAATCGCCGCCACGCCGTTCAGGCCAGCCCAGGCCGCCGCGGAGCGCAAGCTCATGCCGCCGGGTCCATAACCCCAATGCCAGCCGCAGCAAGGTCTCGGCGTCACCAACCCCGCGCCGCCGCACAAGCGCCTTGGACGTGCGCGCAGTTGCGCCGAGATCAATGACCCGCTCCAGCTTCGACAGCAGGGCGGACCAGTCAGGATCGATGGAAGCAGTCGTTCGTATCCACCTTATGAATCACGGACAGATGCCGCCCGTCTACCCATTGAGTGAGCGCATATGGGGAAGCCCCCCATGCCTCACCTCTCCGGCACCAGCCCACGCGGCGCGAAGCGCAGCACCAAAAGCAGCACCACCCCCATGGCGACAAAGCGCATATGCGGCGCGCCACCCAGAAGCTGGGATTTCAGCCCGCCCTCGGGCAGGGGCAGGGTGATCAGGTGCATGAAGGCCGGCCCCCAGACCTCGGCCTTGATCCACAGGAACCAGATCAGCACCGCGCCCAGCACCGCCCCCCAATTGTTGCCCGAGCCGCCGACGATCACCATCACCCAGATCAGGAAGGTGTAGCGCAGGGGGTTGAAGCCCCCCGGCGACAAAAGCCCGTCCTGCGTCACCATCATCGCGCCCGCAAGTCCGATCACCGCCGAGCCGATCACGAAGATCTGCAAATGCCGGCCGGTCACGTCCTTGCCCATGGCCGCGGCGGCGGTCTCGTTGTCGCGGATCGCGCGCATCATCCGGCCCCAGGGCGATCTCAGCGCCAGTTCGGCCAGCAGGATCAGCGCCAGCAGCACGCCGCCGAACAGGCCCGCGTAAAGCAGCTTGACCCAGATCCCCGAGGCGGTGGCGACGTCCATCCCCCAGGCGGCGGCGCGGGCGACGAAAGCGGGGTCGCCTTGCAGGTCCAGCTCATAGGGCACGGGGCGCGGGATTCCGGACATGTTCTTGACGCCCCGCGCCAGCCATTCCTCGTTGCGTAGAACCGCCACGATGATCTCGCCGATGCCCAGCGTCGCGATGGCCAGATAGTCCGAGCGCAGCCCCAGCGCGACCTTGCCCACGCCCCAGGCAGCGACGGCGGCGAAGGCCGCGCCCACCGGCCAGGACAGCAGCACCGGCCAGCCGAGCCCGCCGATATTGCCGGCCGAGGCGGCATTATTGGCCTCGATCGCCATCACCGCCGGATCGAACAGGCCGCGATAAAGCACGAAGCCCAGCACCAGGACCGCGATCAAGGCGGCGATCCGCAGCGGTCTCGCCACCCGCCGCCAGGCCAGCACGGCCAAGGCCAGCGTGCCCAAGCCCACCGCCAGGGCCAGAAGCACGCGCGGCCCCCCGGCGGCCCAGGCGCCCGGCACCGGCGCGGTCGCGACCAGCACCGGCCCCAGCGCGCCCATGGCCAGAAAGCCCACCACGCCGGTGTTGAACAGCCCAGCATAGCCCCATTGCATATTGACCCCCAGCGCCATGACGGCCGAGATCAGCCCCATGTTCAGGATCGCCAGCGCCGAGTTCCAACTGCCCGAGAACAGGACGTTCCGGGTCGTCCCCTCCAGCACGAAAAGCGCCGCGACCAGCAGCAGGATCAGGGGCGCGCGCCAGCGGCTGCCGGCCTCGGCTTGACGGTTATTCGACATCTTGCGCCCCCCTCAATAGGCTTTGCCGCGCAACAGGCCCGTGGGCCTGAACAGCAGGACGACGATCAGGATCACGAAGCTGACCGCGAATTTGTATTCGGTGGACAGCAGTTGCAGCAGCCCCTCGGGCTGAAAGCCCAGATAGGTCGCGATCTTCTTCCAGGGATAGGTCACCGCGACCTCCGAGAAGGCGACGATGAAGCCCCCGGCGACGGCGCCCAGCGGATTGCCGAGGCCCCCCACGATGGCGGCGGCGAAGATCGGCAGCAGGATCTGGAAATAGTTGAACGCCTTGAAGGACTTGTCCAGCCCGTAAAGCGTCCCCGCCGTGACCGCCAGCGCGGTGGCGATGATCCAGGTCAGGCGCACCACGCGTTCGGGGTCGATGCCCGACAGCAGCGCCAGATCCTCGTTGTCGGCATAGGCGCGCATGGCCTTGCCCGCGCGCGAGCGGCCCAGGAAGCGAAACAGCGCCCAGCAGGCCAGCGCGGTGATCGCCAGGGTCAGCGCCTGGCTGACGCGCAGCGCCAGCCCCTCGGTCAGCCCGGTCCAGGCCCGGAACTGCTGGACCGAGATCAGAAAGCGCGCCCCGTCGTCGAAGCGGATCTCATCCACGCCGATCATCAGCCGGGTCAGGCCGTTCATGATGAACATGACCCCGACCGAGGCCATGACCAGGATGATCGAGGCCGATCGCTTTCGCCGGTAAAAGCGATAGACCACCCGGTCCGTGCCCAGCACGAAGGCGGCGCAAAGCGCGATGCCCAGGGGCAGGGACAGCAGCGCGGTCGGCAGCGGGCCAAGGCCGATCCCAAGGGCTTGCAGCCCCCAGGTCACCAGGATCACCAGCCCGGTCCCGAAGGCCATGGTGTCGCCATGGGCGAAGTTGGAAAAGCGCAGGATGCCATAGATCAGCGTCACCCCCAGAGCCCCCAGCGCAAGCTGCGCGCCGTAAGAGGCGGCGGGGATGACGACGAAGTTCAGGATGGCCACCAGGGCGTTCAGAATGTCCATCTCAGCCCCCCAGGAAAGTGCGGCGGACCTCGGGGTCGGCCATCAGGGCCTTGCCGGTGTCGGTATAGCGGTTCGCGCCCTGGACCAGCACATAGCCGATATCCGCGATCTCAAGGGCCTGGCGGGCGTTCTGCTCGACCATCAGGATCGAAATCCCGGTGCGGGCGACCTCGATGATGCGGTCGAAAAGTTCGTCCATGACGATGGGGCTGACGCCGGCGGTCGGCTCGTCCAGCATCAGCAGGCGCGGCTTGGTCATCAGCGCGCGGCCCACGGCCACCTGCTGGCGCTGGCCGCCCGACAATTCGCCCGCGTTCTGGCGGCGCTTGTCGGCGACGGCGGGAAAAAGCTCGTAGACCTGGGCGAGGGTGTCGCGATAGTCATCGTCGCGGATATAGGCGCCCATCTCCAGGTTCTCCTCGACCGTCATGGTCGGGAAGATGTTATGCGTCTGGGGCACGAAGCCCATGCCCTTGTGGACGCGCTGCTGGGGCGTCAGGGCGGTGATGTCCTCTCCGCCCAGAAGGACGGCGCCCTCGCGCAGGGTCAGCATGCCGAAGACGGCCTTCATCGCGGTGGATTTTCCGGCGCCGTTCGGGCCGACGATCACCGCGATCTGGCCGGGATCGACGGTCAGGGTGCAGCCGTTCAGGATATCGGCCTTGCCATAGCCGCCGCGCATGGCGGTCGCGGAAAGATAGGGCTGGGCCATCAGCGCGGCTCCTTTCCGGCTTCCGCGCCAAGCCCCGGCTGAGCGCCATGGCTTTCGTCCCGCGCGGTTTCCAGCCGCTCCTCGGCGGCGACCTTGTTCTTCAGGCCCCGGCCCAGATACGCCTCGATCACCGCCTCGTCCTGCATGATGCTGGAGGCGCTGCCCTGGGCCAGGACTTTGCCCGCCGCCATGACGATCACCGGATCGCAAAGGCGGCCGATGAAATCCATGTCATGCTCGATCACGCAGAAAGTATAGCCACGCTCGCGGTTCAGCCGCACGATGGCATCGCCGATGGTGCCCAGAAGGGTGCGGTTCACACCCGCGCCCACCTCGTCCAGAAAGACGATCTTGGCGTCCACCATCATCGTCCGGCCCAGTTCCAGAAGCTTCTTCTGCCCGCCCGAGAGATTGCCGGCCTTTTCATCCGCGACATGGCTGATGGTCAGGAATTCCAGCACCTCGTCGGCCTTACGGCGCAGAGCGCGCTCTTCGTCGCGGATGCGGCCGCGCTTCAGCCAGGCATTCGCAAGCGTCTCGCCCGTCTGGCCGCCCGGCACCATCATCAGGTTCTCGCGCACCGTCATCGAAGAGAATTCATGCGCAAGCTGGAAGGTGCGCAGCAGCCCCTTGCGGAACAGCATGTGCGGAGGCAGGCCGGTGATATCCTCGCCATCCATGACGACATGGCCCGAAGTGGGTTGAAGAACCCCGGCTATAACATTGAAAAGTGTTGATTTCCCTGCGCCGTTCGGACCGATCAACCCGGTGATCGAGCCGGTTTCGATGGTGATGCTGGCACCATCCACCGCGCGAAACCCTCCGAAATGTCGGTGCAGGTCCTGGACCTGGATCATATCTCTCCCCGGACTTCGCGAGATACGCGAATATTTTCCGCCAAGCGGATATTATTGTTATGAAAAAGCCCGGATTTCTCCGGGCTTTCGGGGTTCAGCGGAAACCGACGACGTTCAGCTTGCCGCCCTTGAAATCGACCTCGCGATAGACGCCCGCGCTTTCGCCCGGCTCGACCAGTTCGACCGAGGTGGCGCCGACATAGTCGATGTCCTTGCCCTCGGCCAACAGTTCCAGACCCTTGGCCAGATCGCCCGGATAGATCTTTTCGCCCGGCGCGTTGGCGACATCCAGAATCTTGTCCTTATAGACCTTGGGATCCGAGGTCTTGGCCGCCTGCATCGCCAGAAGCATCAGGGACGCGGCGTCATAGGCTTCGCCCGAATAGGCCGAGGTGCCGTCGAAGCCGGCGGCTTTCGCCAGTTCGGCGTATTTGTCGTGGCCTTCGCCCTCGGCCGAGGGGTTCTGCCCGAACGAGGTTTCAAGCTGGGTGCCGAACTTCTCGGCCAGGACGACGTTCACCATGCCGTCGGGCAGCACGAAAGTCTCGAATGCGCCCGTGTCCAGCGCGCCCTGGATGATGCCCGAGCCACCCTGGTCGGCATAGCCCGCCACGACCAGCGCATCGCCCCCGGCGGCGGCCAGCGCGGCGACCTCGGCCGAGTAATCCGCCTTGCCGTCGTCATGCGCGGCGACGATGGTGACACTGCCGCCCTTTGCCTTGTAGGCATTCACGAAACTGTCGGCCAAGCCCTTGCCGTAATCGTTGTTCGTATAGGTGACGGCCACCGATTTCACGCCATGCTCCAGCACGATATCGGCCATCACTTCGCCCTGGCGCGCGTCCGAGGGCGAGGTGCGGAAGAAGAAGCCCTTGTCGTCGATGGTCGAAAGCGCGGGCGAGGTGGCCGAGGGCGAGATCATCACCACACCGTTCGGCACGCCCACCTTTTCCAGCGATGCGATGGTTTCGCCCGAACACATGCCGCCGACGATGCCCTTGACGCCTTCCGAGGTCACAAGCCGCTCGACCGCCGCGACGGCCGCCGCCGCATCGACGCAGGTGCTGTCGGCCACGACCGGGGCCACGGTCGAGCCGTCCAGCAGCTTGCCGCTGTCGCTGACCTCCTTCATCGCCATTTCGGCGCCCTTCTGGATATTCGGGGCGATCGATTCCAATGGGCCGGTCAGCCCCAGCGAGATGCCCATCTTGATCTCTTCGGCGCCGGCGGCGCCCGCGAACATGGCACCGGCCACGCTGGCCAGAAGAAGCTTCTTCATTTTCAGTCTCCCTGGTGGAACTCTGTCCTGTCTGGCAGGCTATAAGCGGTGCTTTCAAAAGAAAAGTGCGCTGACCCGGCGGAACGCCGACAAAACCATGCAAATCGACGGCAAAATCCAGCCGGGACGCCGGGTCACCTGATTGACGTTGCGGCACCGCGCTGGCGCAGCGGCGTTGCGCCGAATTGCAGCCGATAGCATTTCGAGAAATGCGCCGCGCTGGAAAACCCCGAGGCCAGCGCCACCTCTATCACGCTCATCTCGGTCTGCAAAAGCAGGTTGCGCGCGCGTTCCAGCCGCAATTCCATGTAATGGCGCTTGGGGCTGCGGCCCAGATAGCGCTGGAACAGCCGCTCTAGCTGGCGCGGCGACATGCCGGCATCGGCGGCCAGGCGCGCGGGGCTGATCGGTTCTTCGATATTGGCCTCCATCCGGGCCACGACCTGGGCCAGGCGGGGGTGGCGCGCGCCGACGCGGCTGGGAACCGAGAACCGCTGATTGTCCTCGGACGAGCGCACCGAGGTATGGATCATCTGCTCGGCCACGCGGCTGGCCAGTTCCTCGCCATGGTCGCGCGCGATCTGGCGCAGCATCAGGTCGATGGCGGCGGTGCCCCCGGCGGCGGTCAGACGGTTGCCATCCTCGACGAAGACGGTGCGGATCAGCGTGATCTGCGGGAACTCCTCTTGAAAGCCATCCTGGTTTTCCCAGTGGATGGTCGCGCGCCGCCCGTCCAAAAGTCCAGTCCGCGCCAGCACCCAGGAGCCGGTGCAAAGCGCGCCGATGCGGGCTGCGCGGCGTGCCTCGCGGCGCAGCCAGGACTGGATGTTGCGCGTGGCCGCGCGGGCCGGATCGACACCGCCGCAGACGATGATGGTGTCGTCGCGCCCGGTTTCGGCCAGGCCCGAATCCAGCGCCAGCCGCGTCCCGTTCGAGCAATGCGCCTGCGCCCCGTCCTCGCCCACCAGCCGCCAGTCGTAAAGCGCGCGCGCCGCGATCCGGTTCGCCAGCCGCAGCGGCTCGATCGCGGCCGCGAAAGAGATCAGCGTGAAGCGGTCGAGCAACAGGAAAACATAGCGCCGGGGACGCTCCGGCGCCGGCTCGGCCGGGACGGGAGACGGGAAGGGGGATGAAGCAGGCAATGGGGGCAGGGGATAGGACATGGCGGACGGGCTTTGCGAATCAATGGCAGATCATCAGTCCCTTCCATGACGCGCAAGGCTTTTCCTTGCCGCGTTATGGCCGTATAGGCTCGGGCACCAATTGCCAGGAGGACAGGATATGGCACAGCAAAAAGCAGCTTCCGCAACCCAGGGCGCCGCCGCCGCATGGGACAAGCAGAGCTGGCGCGCCTTTCCGCGGATCCAGATGCCGGATTATCCCGATGCACGGGCGCTTGCCCAGGTCGAGGCGCAGCTTGCCAAATATCCGCCCCTGGTCTTCGCCGGCGAGGCGCGGCGGCTGAAGCAGCACCTGGCCGAGGTCGCCCAGGGCCGCGCCTTCCTGCTGCAAGGCGGCGATTGCGCGGAAAGCTTCGCTGAATTCTCTGCCGACAACATCCGCGACACGTTCAAGGTCATGCTGCAAATGGCTGTGGTGCTGACCTGGGGGGCGCAGCTTCCCGTGGTCAAGGTCGGCCGCGTCGCGGGTCAGTTCGCCAAGCCCCGTTCGGCCGCGACCGAGATCGTCGGCGGCGTGGAACTGCCCAGCTACAAGGGCGACATCATCAACGGCTTCGACTTCACCCCCGAGGCGCGCATTCCCGATCCGCAGCGCATGCTTTCGGCCTATACCCAGGCCGCGGCCTCGCTGAACCTGCTGCGCGCCTTCTCGACCGGGGGCTATGCCGACATCCACCGGGTGCAAAGCTGGATCAGCGATTTCACCGGCGGCGACGAGGCCGCGCGCTATCGCGACATCGCCGACCGCATCAGCGACGCCATGGCCTTCATGGCGGCGGCGGGCGTGACCTCGGACACGGCGCATGAACTGGCGGCGGTGGAGTTCTATACCAGCCACGAGGCGTTGCTGCTGGAATACGAAGAAGCCCTGGCGCGGATCGATTCGACCACGGGCCTGCCCGTCGCCGGCTCGGGCCATATGATCTGGATCGGCGACCGCACCCGCCAGCCCGATGGCGCGCATGTCGAATTCTGCCGGGGCGTGCAGAACCCGATCGGGTTGAAATGCGGCCCGACCACGACCGCAGAGGACCTGAAGGTGCTGATGGCCAGGCTGAACCCGGAAAACGAAGCCGGACGCCTGACCCTGATCGCCCGCTTCGGCGCCGGCAAGGTCGGCGATAACCTGCCGCGCCTGATCCAGACCGTGCAGGCCGAGGGCGCGAATGTCGTGTGGTCCTGCGACCCGATGCACGGCAACGTCATCAAATCCTCGACTGGCTACAAGACCCGGCCCTTCGATTCGATCCTGCGCGAGGTGCGCGAATTCTTCGCCGTCCACCGCGCCGAAGGCACCATCCCCGGCGGCGTGCATTTCGAGATGACCGGCAGGGATGTGACCGAATGCACTGGCGGCGTGCGCGCGGTAACGGACGAGGATCTGTCCGACCGCTATCATACCGCCTGCGATCCTCGCCTGAATGCCAGCCAGTCCCTGGAACTGGCCTTCCTGGTCGCCGAGGAACTGCGCAACCGCCGCGTCGGCGTCGCGCGGCAGCAAAAGGCGGTCTAGGGCCTGCCTGCGTTCAGAGGGTTCCGTTTTCTGAGGAATTCCGGCTCAAGGTCGTTGAAGGAGACGACCTTGAGCAGACGAACGCCGACAGACGCGCAATGAGAGCGGATCGAGGGGTATCCTCCGGGTCGGGACACCGGGCCGAAGCGGCCTCGACAACCGGCTGTTTGTCGAGGCGATCCTGCGGATGGCAAGCAATGCCCATCGGTCGTTCGCGCGGCGGGCTGTCGACCAGGCTGCGCGGGCTGTCGACGCGATTGGTTTGCCGCTACGAATCCATCCGACGCCGGGACTGAACAGCTAGGGCTTGCGCGGGCCGTGCGCCGCGATCAGGCCGTTCATGAATTCGTCGAATATCGCCTCGGCCAGATTGCCGTTGCTGCGCAGGTCGCCCTTGGTCCAGGGGTCGGTGCCGCGCCCGGCAAAGACCAGATTCGCGCCCCGGATCAGGCAATGCAGCACCAGAATGATGCGCTCCAGATCGGTCTCGGGTGCCAGAATGCCGAGGGTCTTCATCTCTTGAAGCTTGCGCTCGAACACCCCCCGAATCGACAGGGTGAAGCGATAGACGGCGCTCTCCGGGGCGACATCTTCGGCCAGGGCGTCGATCAGCAGCCGGAACAGCGGCCTGTTTTCCTGCGCCCAATCGCCATAGCTGCGCGCGAGCGCGCGCAACTGCGCCTCGGGGCTGTCGGGGTCGGATTGAATGATGGCCTGGCGCAGCGCATCGTTCAGAAGCACCACGCCATCATAGATCAACCCGTCCCGAACCTCGGCCATCGAGGCGAAGCTTTGCCGAACGTCCTCGGCGGGCGCTCCCGCCAATTGGGCCAACTCATCCAAGGTGCCGGGAAGCACGCCGCTGTCGACCAGATGCGCCTTGGCTGCCGAAATCAGAGACTGATACAGATTACCCCGGATTGGCATGATACGCCTCTGTTTATCAACAGGTTGAATTTAGCACGATTCCGCGCTCACGGAACGGTGAAATTCAGCCTGATGGGAAGTATCGGCGCCGTGCCGCGTCAGCCCTCGTTGCGGGACTGGCGCTTGCGCTCGTGCGGGTCGAGATAACGCTTGCGCAGACGGATATGCTTGGGCGTGACCTCGACCAGTTCGTCGTCGTCGATATAGGCGATGGCCTCTTCCAGCGACATACGCACCGGGGGCGTCAGGCGCACGGCCTCGTCCGTGCCCGAGGCGCGAACGTTGGTCAGCTTCTTGCCCTTCAGCGGGTTCACTTCCAGGTCGTTGTCGCGCGAATGCTCGCCGATGATCATGCCCTGATAGACCTGCTCCTGCGCGCCGATGAACATCTTGCCGCGCTCTTCCAGGTTCCACAGCGCATAGGCCACCGAGCCCCCGTCCTCCATGCTGATCAGCACGCCCTGGCGGCGGCCCTGGATCGGACCCTTATAGGGCGCCCAGCTATGGAAGATGCGGTTCAACACGCCGTTGCCGCGCGTGTCGGTCATGAACTCGCCCTGATAACCGATCAACCCGCGCGAGGGGACATGCGCGACGATGCGCGTCTTGCCATGGCCGGCGGGCTTCATCTCGACCAGATCGCCCTTGCGGTGCCCGGTCAGCTTGTCTATCACGGCGCCGGTATATTCGTCATCCACGTCGATGATGGCTTCCTCGATCGGCTCATGGCGCAGGCCGTCGATGTCCTGAAAAATCACGCGCGGGCGCGAGATCGACAGTTCGAACCCTTCGCGGCGCATGTTCTCGATCAGCACGCCCATCTGCAATTCGCCCCGGCCCGAGACCACGAAGGCGTCGCCGCCGGGCGTGTCCTCGACCTTGATGGCCACATTGGTCTCGGCCTCTTTCATCAGGCGCTCGCGGATGACGCGGGACTGGACCTTGTTGCCGTCGCGGCCGGCCAGCGGGCTGTCATTGATGCCGAAGGTGACGCTGATGGTCGGCGGGTCGATGGGCTGGGCGGGCAGGGCGGTTTCCACATCCAGCGCGGCGATGGTGTCGGCGACGGTGGCCTTGGCCATGCCGGCCAGGCTGACGATATCGCCGGCCACGGCCTCGTCGATGGGGGCCTGGGTCAGGCCGCGAAAGGCCAGCACCTTCGAGATGCGGAACTGCTCGATCCGCTCACCATCGCGCGACAGCGCCTTGACCGTGTCGCCGGCCTTCGCGCGGCCTGCCTCGACCCGGCCGGTCAGGATGCGGCCGATGAAGGGGTCGGCGCCCAGGGTGGTCGCCAGCATCTGGAAGGGTTCGTCCTGGCGGGCGACCTGCTTGGGTTGCTCGACATGGGACAGAACCAGATCGAAAAGCGCCGACATGTCCTTGCGCGGCCCGTCCAGGTCCTCATCGGCCCAGCCGCCGATGCCCGAGGCGTAAACATGCGGGAAATCAAGCTGCTCGTCCGAAGCGCCAAGGTTGGCGAACAGGTCGAACACCTCGTCCAGCGCCCGGTCCGGCTCGGCGGCGGGCTTGTCCACCTTGTTCAGCACCACGATGGGGCGCAGCCCCAGCGCCAGCGCCTTGGATGTCACGAACTTCGTCTGCGGCATCGGGCCTTCGGCCGCATCGACCAGCAGGCAGACGCCATCGACCATGGACAGGATACGCTCGACCTCGCCGCCGAAATCGGCGTGGCCGGGGGTGTCCACGATATTGATCCGGGTGCCTTTCCATTCGACCGAGGTGGCCTTGGCCAGGATGGTGATGCCGCGCTCGCGCTCGATATCGTTGCTGTCCATGGCGCGTTCCGCCACGGCCTGGTTCTCGCGGAAGGCCCCCGACTGTTTCAGAAGCTGGTCGACAAGCGTCGTCTTGCCGTGGTCGACGTGGGCGATGATCGCAATATTGCGGATGTCCATAGGGAGGCTGGCCTTTGAATTAAGTTGCGGCCCCCCTAGCGCAGGAGGGACCGAAAGGCCAGCATCAATCTTGAAAGGCTAGCGCAAGCCCAGAAGACTAAGGATAAACAGCACGACCACGACCAGACCGACAAGATAGATGAGCGAATTCATGCGCAAGCTTCCTTTGGGCTGGGGCCGGAGCGGGCCCGGCTGACCGAGCCAACACGGCAAAGCCTTCGCAAGTTCCGGCGCTTAGCCCCGAGAACGCGCAAGTTTTTCGATCATCGGGCGGATGCCGGAAAGGTCATAGCCCGCATCCGCGGCGATCCGCAGCAATTGCTCGGTCGGTTCAAGCCCCGCGCGGCTGAGCGCCCAAAGCACGGTCGAACGGTTGCCCGAGCGGCAATAGGCGATCTTGCGGCCGGGCAGGGCCAGCGCCTCGGCCTGGGCTTCGATCATATCAAGCGTGACATGGCCCGGCACGAAGGGGATTTCCCGATAGTCCATCCCGGCGGCCTCGGCCGCGATGCGCATGGCGGCGCTGTCTTCCTGCGCGGAGACCTCGGCATCGGGGCGGTTGTTGATGACCACGCGATAGCCCTCGGCGGCAAGCGCGGCCAGATCATGCGGCTGGATCTGGGGCGAGACGGAAAGTTCTGGGGTGATCTGGCGCAGGTCCATCCGGGGCTCCTTCGGTTCCGTCGGGTCAAACATCTGGGCGCGACCGATCCCTTGCTTTGCGGCCGCTGTCAAGCGCGCTCAATCGGCCAGCCGCCGCGCCTCGACCAGCGCGGGAAGCCGGGCGTGATCGTCGAAGCTTTCGGCGAAGGTCATCTGCTCCAGCGGCGTGTTCCGGTAGCCCTTGGTAAAGATCAGGAACGGCACCCGCGCGTTCCGGGCGCATTGCGCGTCGAATTCGCTGTCGCCGACAAAAAGGCCGCTGGGCCGCTGAGGATGCGCGCCAAGCGCCGCGAAGGTCGCGCGCAGGGGTTCGGGGTCGGGCTTTTTCTGCGGCAGCGAATCACCGGCGATCACCGCCTGGAAGATTCCCGCGATGCCGAAATGATCCAGGATCGCAAGGGTCGGAACCATCGGCTTGTTGGTGCAGATGCCCAGCGGATGGCCGCGATCGGCAAGCTGGCCCAGCATTTCGATCACGTTCGGATAAAGCCGCGTCAGCGAACTGGCGTCGTGATAGCGCGTCATGAACGAGGCCAGCAGGTCGCGATGCATCTCAGCGGGCAAGCCGGCCGCATGCTCGATCCGGTGCCACAGCACATCGACGCCGCCGCCGACAAAGCTGCGGATCTGGTCCAAGGTCAGCGGCCGCGCGCCGTGAAGCCGCAATACGGCATTCGCCGCCGCATGAATATCGGGCGCGCTGTCGATCAGCGTGCCATCCAGGTCGAAGACGACGGGACAAGGCGCGAGGCAGGTGTTCATCGGGCTTTCCATTTGCTTGCGGCAAAGCAAAGGTGCCGGGTTTTCGCGGCAAGCGCCATGGGGTATCCGCGTGGGATGGAAGTTTGTTTACATAACTATGGTTATTGAGCAATTAGATGTGGAAAACGCCGCGCAAATGTCTTGGCTTCCACACACCGGCCGAGATCTTCGGCGCGCAGTTGGCAGAGATCAACGCATGAGCGTAACGTCTGCTATGCGGGGCAAACTGACATGTCCGCTCCCGCGTCCCGCATGATCCAGCCGGGCTGCGATGGCGGATGTCTCCGCCCGTCCGGATCATGCTGCGTCAGCGCCCGCTGTCGCATTTCATATTGAATTCACCCTGTCGCGAACCGACAAATTCGACGTGCCGGGCGGTCGAAAGGCTTTGAAGCGCGATTGCATCTGGCCGCATCAGGGATGTATTTGCTGCGCAATAGCAAGCTTGTCCCGGCCCTTTTCATTGCCGCCGGCCTGGATGGAGAGCGGGCCGGGGCCGGCTTGTCGCCCGGCACGACCGCCCTGCCCCAGGGTGACATTTCCAAATGGCTGGCCTAAATGGCTGGCCCCGTGACATTTTGACTTGGTGGCAATGAATGTTGCTGGAGAAATGATCACGAGCAATGAAATATTTCCCGTTCAAGCCCCTGTTTTTGTTCGTTCCATATGTGATCACTGTCTGTCTTATTGGCGAAATTTCAGGACAATCCATTGATTTCAAATTATCTATGGAAGTTTCCCGTGATGCCGACCTCGGGATCCGCCTTCTTCGCGCATCCGGTCTAAGGAAACCGCAAGCCCGGTCATCGAATTCGGCCGCCTTAACGCTTTCTTAACCAATCCACGCAAGGATGCGGGTGTATGAAGGGTGTAAGCGATGAATATGGCAGGGCGCATTCTGGTCGTGGACGGGGTGCCGACGAACCGGATCACCATCAAGGTGCGGCTGGCCTCGGCCTGTTATGACGTGTCCGCCGCCGCCTCGGGGGCCGAGGCGCTGCGGCTGGCGCAGATCGTCCAGCCCCAGATCGTGCTGATCGGGGCGAACCTGCCCGACATGTCCGGCCCCGAGCTTTGCGCGGCCTTGCGGGAAGGCCCGGGGGGCGGCGACCTGCCGGTGCTGATCCAGGCCCAGGGCGGCGACCGGATCGCCGCGCTGCGCGCGGGGGCCTCGGCGCTGATCGAGGCGACGGGCGACGACCTGACGCTTCTGGCGCGCATCCGGGGGTTGATGCGGCTGGACCCGCAGATGGACCAGAACATGGGGCTGGCCGAGGATGGGGCGGGATTTCTGCGCGACGACCGGCCGCGCGCGGTCTTCATCGCCGATCAGCCCGCCTCGGCGCTGTCCTGGCGGCATGCCTTGCAGGGGCGGCTGAACTTCGCGATCTCGGTCAGCGATCCCGAGAAGGCCCTGACCGAGGCCGCGCGCGGCCGGGTGCCCGATCTTTACCTTCTGGCCGCCGACATCCATCAGCATGGCGACGGGCTGCGGCTGCTTTCAGAGCTGCGCTCGCGGCCCTTGTCGCGGGATGCGGGCTTCGTCGTCATGCTGCGCCCGGAACGCGCCGATCTGACCGCCATTGCGCTGGACCTGGGCGCGGGCGACGTGCTGCCCGCCGATCTGGGCCTGCCCGCCGCCGCCGCCGAGGCCGCGATCCGGCTTGAGACCCAGCTTGCCCGCAAGCGCGAGGCCGACCGCCGCCGCGCCGAGACGCAGCGCAGCGTGGCGCTGGCGATGACCGATCCGCTGACCGGGCTGCACAATCGCCGCTACGCCATGCCGCGCCTTGCCGAGATGTTCGCGGACGCGGCCGACGCGGCCAGGCCGCTGGCGGTGATGGTGCTGGATCTGGACCGCTTCAAGCAGGTGAACGACATCCATGGCCATGCGGCGGGGGATGCGGTGCTGGTCGCCATCGCCGCCCGCCTGGGCGCGGGCCTGCCCGAGGACGCGCTGCTGGCCCGGATCGGCGGCGAGGAGTTCCTGGCCGCCATCCCCGACTGCCCTGCCCGCCAGGCCCGTCTCGTGGCCGAGGAGATCCGGCTGGGCATCATGGAAGCCCCCGTCGCCCTGCCGCCCGATTGCCTGCGCGACAGCCTGATCGTGACGATCTCGGTCGGCATGGCCATCACCTGGGGCGCGGACGACGAGGCTGGGCTGGATGCCGAACTGCTGCTGGCGCGCGCCGACCGGGCGCTGCTGACGGCGAAATCCTCGGGGCGCAACCGCATCGTCATGGCGCCCTCGACCTTCGCGGCCTGAAAATCCCGGTGCCGGCGTGGGATCGCGGACTTTCCTTTCACCCCGCCCTGCCCTAGATTCCTGCGCAGGAGGACGAGCCGATGCCCCATTCCCCTTCCCCGGATGAGCGTCCGGTCAAGGTAGCCATGCTGCGCGGGGCGCGGCGGCGCTGCCCGGCCTGCGGCGAAGGCCCGCTGTTTCTGGGCTATCTGACCATTCGCGCCGAATGCCCGCATTGCCACGAGGATCTGTCCCATCAGCGCGCCGATGATGGTCCGGCCTATCTGACGATCCTGCTGGTCTCGCATCTGGTGGGACCGCTGCTGCTGGCGGTCTATATGGCGTATCGCCCGTCGCCGGCGGTGCTGCTATGGAGCTTCGGGCTGGGCACGGTGGTGCTGTCGCTGTCGCTGTTGCCGCTGATCAAGGGCGCCTTCGTGGGCTTCCAATGGGCACGGCGGATGCATGGCTTCGGCGGCACTCCCCTCACCCCCGAGCCGCGACCGGAAGGAAACGCATGACCGCCCCCCAGGACGCGCCCATCCGCGATGCCGCGACGATCATCGTGCTGGACCGCGACCGCGCCGAGGGGCCGGCCGTCCTGATGGGCCAGCGTGGCGCGGGCGCGGCCTTCATGCCCTCGAAATACGTCTTTCCGGGGGGCGCGGTCGATGCCGCAGATGCCGGGGTGCGCTTTGCCACGCCGCTGGATGCGCGGTTGCGCGCCCGCCTTGCCGCCGAGCCGCGCCCCGGCGTGGTGCTGTCCCCCGAGGCCATTCTGGCCGCCGCCCTGCGCGAACTGGCCGAAGAGACCGGGCTTCTGGTCGGCAGTCCCGGCCCCGCGCCCGATGCCTGGGACCATTACGCCCGCGCGGGCCTTACCCCCGATCCGGGCGGGCTGACCTATATTTTCCGCGCGATCACGCCGCCGGGCCGTCCGCGCCGCTTCGATGCGCGCTTCCTGCTTCTGGACGCGCGGCGCATCCATGGCGACCGCGATGATTTCGGCACCGCCTGCGACGAGCTTTCCCACCTGCACTGGGTGCCGCTGACCCAGGCGCGGGCGCTGGACCTGCCCTTCATCACCGAGGTCGTGCTGGCCGAGGTCGCGGCGCTGGCCCGCCGTCCCGGCCCGATCACGTTCCCCGATTCGGTGCCCTTTTTCGACAACCGCGGCGTGCAGCCCCGCTTCGCCCGGATCGCCTAGCGGCCCCGGAACCCGGCCGGGCGCTTTTCCAGGAAGGCCGCGACGCCTTCGGCGAAATCCCGCGTCTTGGCCATGCGGCCCTGAAGCCGCGCCTCAAGCGCCAGCTGGCCCTGCATGTCATTCCCGGCCGAGTCCTGGACCGCCTCGCGGATCGCCAGATAGGCCAGCGTCGGCCCCTGGGCCAGGGCTGCGGCGCGACGGGCGACATGGGCGGGGAATTCGGCATCGGGCACCGCCTCCCAGATCAGGCCCCAATCGGCGGCTTGGCGGGCGCTGACCGGCTCGGCAAGCAGCATCATCCCCATGGCGCGGGCCTGGCCCACGGCGCGCGGAATGATGAAGGTGCCGCCGGCATCGGGGATCAGGCCGATCCGGGCGAATGCCTGGATAAAGCTTGCCCCCTCGGCCGCGATCACCAGATCGGCGGCCAAAGCCAGGTTCGCCCCCGCCCCCGCCGCGACACCGTTGACCGCCGCGATCACAGGCACGGGCGCCGAGCGGATCGCGGCCAGCATCGGCTCATATTCCTCGCGCAGGATGCGCTCGACATCCAGGCCCGCGCCCGCATCCCCCAGATCCTGACCCGAGCAGAAGGCCCGCCCGGTGCCCGTCAGCACCACGCAGCGGGTTTCCGGGGGCAGGCTGGTCAGCGCCTGGGTGATCTCGGCCCGCATCCGGCGGTCAAGCGCGTTCATCACCTCAGGGCGGTTCAGCGCCAGGCGGGTGACGCCCGCCTCGTGGCTGATCGTTATGGTCTGCATGTTCGCCCCCTTTCGCGGCCATCCTGCCGTCGGCATGCCCCAGAGGAAAGCGCGATCTCGCGTCAGTCGCGCATGATCTGGTCCAGACGAGCGCGTTCCTCGGGGTCCAGCGGCGTCTCGGGCCGGGGCGCGGCGCGGCCCCGCGCGCGCAGGAATCGCCAGCCGATCAGCAGGCCCAGAACCGCCATCGCCGGACCGGCCAGATAAAGCAGCCAGTTCGCCCCCCGCGCGGGCGGTTGAAACAGCACGAATTCGCCGAAGCGCGCGGCCACGGCGTCCAGCGCCTGCCGGTCGCTGTCGCCCGCCACCAGCCGTTCGCGCAGGTAAAGCCGCAGGTCGCGGCTGATCGGCGCATTGGATTCGTCGATCGTCTCGCCCTGGCAGACCGGGCAGCGCAACTGCTTCGAGACCTCGCGCGCCCGCGCCTCAAGCGCCGGGTCGGGCAGGATCTCGTCGGGCTGCACGGCGAAAGCCGGCGCGGCCAGCAGGATCAGGCAAAGGATCAGCGCGCGCATCGCGGGATCACTCGGCCGGCTGGGCCAGGGGTGCCGCCCGCCGCGCCCCCGCCGCCACGCGATAGCGCCGATCCGAAAGGCTGATCAGCCCCCCCAGCGCCATCAGCCCGCAGCCCAGCCAGATCCAGCTTGCGAAGGGTTTGACATAGCTGCGCACCGCCCAGCCGCCGGCCTGCTGCGGATCGCCGATCACCAGATACAGGTCGCGGAACAGCCCGTTCTGAATCGCCGCCTCGGTCGTGGGCATGCCCTGGACGGGATAAAGCCGCTTTTCGGGATGAAGCACCGCGACCTGCCGCCCGTCCCGCGCGACACGCATGGTGGCGACGGTCGCGTCGTAATTCGGGCCGGGACGCTCCTCGACCTTTTCCAGGGTGATACGATAGCCCGCGACATCGAAGCTGTCGCCGATGCGGGCCACGCGGATATCCTCGACCTGCCAGGCCATCAGCAGGCCGACGCCGATGAAGGTGACGCCCAGTCCCGCATGGGCGACCGCCCTGCCCCAATCGGCACGCGGCAGCCGCCGCAGGCGCGCAAGGCCCGAATGCCCCGTCCGCAGCCACAGATCGACGGCCGAACCCGCGACCAGCCAGCTTCCCAGCCCCGCGCCGATCACCGCCAGCGCCGAATGCCCGGTCGAGACCGCGAAGACCAGCGCCATCACCGCGCCGGCAAAGACCAGCGCCGCACGCAGCGGCGCCAGCGCCCGCCCCAGCGTCGCGCGCTTCCAGGGCAGGATCGCGCCGAAAGGCAGCGCCAGCGCCAGCGCGATCATGAAGGGCGTGAACGCCTGCTCGAAGAACGGCGCCCCGACCGAAAGCTTGCGCCCCCAGGCCATTTCCGCGACCAGCGGCCAGACCGTGCCGATGAAGACCACGAAGGCCGAGACCGCCAGCAGGATGTTGTTCAGCACCAGCGCCCCCTCGCGCGAGACGGGGGCAAAGACGCCCTTGGCCTGCATCGCGCCCGCGCGGAAGGCGTAAAGCGTCAGCGCGCCGCCGACGAAGACGCCCAGGATCGCCAGGATGAAGACGCCGCGCTGCGGATCGCTGGCAAAGCTGTGGACCGAGGTGATCACCCCCGAGCGCACGATGAACGTCCCGATCAGCGAGAAGCCGAAGGCCAGGATCGCCAGCAGGATGGTCCAGCTTTTCAGCGCCTCGCGCTTTTCCACGACGATGGCGGAATGCAGCAGCGCGGCGGCGATCAGCCAGGGCATGAAGCTGGCGTTTTCCACCGGATCCCAGAACCAGAAGCCGCCCCAGCCCAGCTCGTAATAGGCCCACCAGGAACCCAGCGCGATGCCGATGGTCAGAAACATCCAGGCGGCCAGCGTCCAGGGCCGGACCCAGCGCGCCCAGGCGGCATCGACCCGCCCCTCGATCAGCGCGGCGACGGCGAAGCTGAAGGCCATCGAAAGCCCGACATAGCCCAGGTAAAGAAAGGGCGGGTGAAAGGCCAGGCCGGGGTCTTGCAAAAGCGGGTTCAGGTCGCGCCCGTCAAAGGGCGGCGCCTCGATCCGCAGGAACGGGTTCGAGGTCAGCAGGATGAAGCCCAGGAAGGCCGCGCCGATCGCGCCCTGGACCGACAGAACCCGCGCCCGCAGCCGGGGCGGCAGGTTCGCATCGAAGGTGGCCCCCGCAGCGCCGAACAGCGCCAGGATCAGCACCCAAAGCAGCATCGAGCCCTCGTGATTGCCCCAGACGCCAGAAATTTTGTAGATCAATGGCTTGGCCGTGTGCGAATTCTCATAGACCAGTCGGACCGAGAAATCGGACTGCACGAAGGCGATGGTCAGCGCGGCGAAGGAAATGGCGATCAGCCCGAATTGGGCGATGGCGGCGGGTCGGGCACTGTCGATCCAGCCGCTCCAGCCCTTGGCGGCGCCCAGCATCGGCACGATCATCTGAAACAGCGCCACGGCAAGGGCGAGGATCAGAGTGAAATGGCCGATCTCGGCATTCATGGGCTATCTCCCGAATGGCTGGCCGGAAGGATAGCGGGCGAAAGAGAGGCTCGCCAGCCCCCCCTTCCGCCGATCTTGCCTTGGTTTGTCTCACCGCTAGGGCGCCGCGTCCCGCGCGGCCATCGCATCGGCCCAGTCACACAGCGCGGCGTTGTCGGTGAAGCCGTCGCCCTTGGGCACCTGCGTCCCGGCGGTCTCTACCTGCCCGGAAAGCGGCTGGCGGATGTCGATCCGGGGACGGGCGCGGAAATAATGCGCCTCGCGCGCGCCGAAATAAAAGCTGATGATCGCGCCCAGAAGCCACCAGAGCGGCTCCGGGATCAGGTTCAGGTTCTGCATCCGCAGCCCGAACCCCACCGGCTCGGCCATGGCATAGACGAAAAGCCCCACCGTTCCCAGCGTCAGCAAGGGGCGCGGCATCCGGTTCAGTCCGTTCATCAGCCCGTCGAACCAGCCGCGCGGCTGGGCCGCGAACTCGCCCGAAAGCTGGCTGATCGCGCGGGCATAGGCTTCCTCTTCCAGTTCCAGCTTGCGCGTGGCATTCTCGCGAAAGACCTCGGCCACGCCCGTCGCGGCATTGGCGACCGAGGTGACGGCGGCGCTGCTGCCAAGGAAACGATCCATCATCCCCATGACGCGACCCTTGCCCGGTGCTCGGCCAGTGTCAGGTGATAGCGGGCCGAGATGAACTCCTCGGCGCGGGTGATCCAGCCGCCCTTGCCGCCCGACTGGCTGCGGGCATATTTGCGGCTGGCGGGCCGCGCATCGGCAAGGGCGTAGTAGTAATTCCGCCGCGCGATGCCATAGGCGTCGGCGAAATAGCCCGGCGCCGCCGCGTCGGCCTGTCTTGCGGCCAGGATCGTGCGCGGTCCCAGAACCCCGTCATCGGTCGCGGCAAAGCCCATGCGCGTCACCAGCCTTTGCAGGATCTTGACCGCATTGGCGCCGGCGTTGACATACATGTCGAAAACCGAAGCCTGGATCGTCTCGGGCAGCTCCGCCAGCCGCGGCTTCCTGAAATAACTCTCGACATAGATGCGCTGCGCATCCTCGCGGCTCAGCGCCTTCACGTCGCGCATATCGACCCGCCCGTCGCCGGTCTTGTCGATCCCCAGCCGTTGCAGCGTTCCCAGCGTGACCCCGAAATTCGTCGCCCCGCCCGGATCGTCGGGGTCGTTCACATAGCCGCCCTCACGCGCGACGATCTCCGCCGCGATCTGTTCCACCGTCTTCATACCAGCCCCATGCATTGAAACAGGCACAAGGCTGAGGTCCGGCGGTTAACCCTTCGTTAACCCATCGCGCGTTGCATCAGGAGGGAGGCTCATAGATGCCTTGCTGCTTGAGCGTGTCGATGACCTCGCGCGGCATGTAATTCTCGTCATGCTTGGCCAGGATTTCCGAGGCGACGAAGCTTTCGCCCTGCATCTTTCCGGTGGCGATCATGCCCTGTCCCTCGGCGAAAAGATCGGGCAGGACCCCGGTGAAGCGGACGGGGATCGAGGCGCCGCCATCGGTCACGCGAAAACTGACCGCCTCGCCCGCGCCCCGCCGCAAGCTTCCCGCCTGAACCAGCCCGCCCAGGCGAAAGACCTCGCCCGGCGCGGGCGGGTTCTCGGCCATCTGACTGGGAGAGCGGTAAAGATTGATGCCGTCGCGAAAGCCATAGCCGATCAGTCCCACCGCCAGGACCAGCGCGACACCGGCAGCCAGAAGAACCTGAATTCTCCGCTTTTTCTTAAGCGATTTCATTTCGCTACGCCGTAAATCTTAGGCTGTCTCGAAGGCACTTTCAAAGCGGATCGGCTGGCGCATGAACTGCGTGGCCTTGCCCGAGACGCGGGTGGCGTCGCCGGTGGTCAGGAAGCGCGAGACCCTGCCCGCGCCGACGAATTCGGGATGGCGCTTCAGATAATCCTCAAGGCTTTCGGCGACCAGTTGCGGCTGGGAATAGACCCGCACCCGCTCGCCCAGGGCCTTTTGGAACGCCGCCTGGACCAGAGGATAATGCGTGCAGCCCAGGATCGCCGCCTCGGGATGGGGCATGCGGCGCAGCAACGCCTCGACATGGCTGCTGACCAGCGCCTCGGCCAGGATCTCGTCGCCCATCTCGATGGCATCGACGACGCCGCCGCAGGGCTGGGCCTCGACATCGACGCCGATGGCGCGGAAGGCGAGTTCGCGCTGGAAGGCGCGGCTTGCCACGGTGGCGGGGGTGGCGAACAGCGCGACATGCTTCACCGCGACCTCGCGCGGGGGGGAGTTATCGCCCCAGCGGCGCTCGGTCAGCGCCTCGATCATCGGGACGAACACCCCCAGCACGCGCTTGTCCTTGGGAAGCCATCTCTCCTGCATCCGCTTCAGCGCGGCGGCCGAGGCGGTGTTGCAGGCCAGGATCACCAGGTCGCAGCCCTCGGCCCAAAGCCGCTCGACGCCGGCGCAGGTCAGGTTGAAGATGTCCTCGGCATCGCGCGTGCCATAGGGCGTGTGCTTGTTGTCGCCCAGATAGACCAGCGGCAAATCCGGCATGCGCGCGGCAACGGCGCCCAGCACCGTCAGCCCGCCCAGACCCGAATCGAATACGCCCACCGCCATGACTAGCCTCCTGCTCGCGACGCGCCTTATTAGGCCGCGCGGCGGCGGAATGCCATGATTTATGTCATTCGGCGGGCTTGGCCCAAAGGCGCGCGGCCCCTTTTGCGGAAGGCATTCAGAAGCGTTGCCGTCCGGGACGCCGCCCTGGCCCTGACGAAACATGGCCATGCATGAGGATAAAGTTTATATAATTAATATGCTGTTACATTCAGTTACTAAGATTGTTTCGAAATATTTTCGCACGGACCGGCGGATGCCAGCACGACGAGGGCGGGAAGGCATTCTGCCCGTGCCGACCCTGCATCGGCCTTGACCACACCAGCGCCTGCGCGCCGTTCAACAAAACGTGTCGCCTGGCGATAGAACTGGTCCGGCGGCGAGAAATCCTGCACGCTCGTCGGGCTCTTCTAGACTTGCTGAATGGCATACAGATGGCATAGGTCAATGAAACTGACCCAGATAGCGTTTTCTACGCGTTTGTGACCGTTTGCGCCGTTGAAGTTTTTCCCGTAGGGTTGCAAAAAATGCATGGCTGATAGGGCAAGAAAGCACTTTCATGGACTGGGACAAGCTAAGAATATTCCACGCCGTCGCGGATGCGGGGTCGCTGACTCATGCGGGCGATGTGCTGCACCTGTCTCAATCCGCCGTCAGCCGCCAGATCCGCGCGCTTGAGGATTCGCTGGGCACCACGCTTTTTCACCGCCATGCGCGCGGGCTGATCCTGACCGAGCAGGGCGAATTGCTGTTCGAGGCGACCTCGGCCATGGTGCGCAAGCTCGACACGACCGCCGCGCGCATCCGCGACAGCGAGGAACATGTCTTCGGCGAATTGAAGGTGACGACCACGACCGGCTTCGGCACCATGTGGCTGGTGCCGCGCCTGGCCAAGCTTTACGAACGCTACCCGGATCTGAAGATCAAGCTGATGCTGGAGGAGCGCGTCCTGGACCTGCCCATGCGTGAGGCCGATGTCGCCATCCGCATGAAAGAGCCTAACCAGCAGGACCTGATCCGCCGCCGCCTTCTGAACATCCGCATGCGGCTTTACGCGACGCCGGAATATCTGGCGAAGGCCGGCACCCCCGCCTCGATCGAGAATATCGCCACCCATCGCCTGATCTGCCAAAGCCCCGACACGCCGCAGGTCAGTTCCGGCGCGGTGCTGGTGCAAAGCCTGTTGGCGCAGAACATGACCTCGATGCTGATGGTGAACAATTATTTCGGCGTCTTGCAGGCCGTGCTGAACCATGTCGGCATCGGCGTTCTGCCCGACTACCTGACGGCGGATTTCCCGAACCTGACCCGCGTTCTGCCCGAGATCGAATCCGGTGAGGTTCCGGTCTTTCTGGCCTTCCCCGAAGAATTGCGCACCTCGCGGCGCGTCGGCGCCTTTCGCGACTTCGTGCTGGAAGAGATCCAGTCGATCAGAAAGCAGCAGATCGAGATCGACGGCCAGGCCTGAGCCGCCCCGATACCGATACCGATACCGATACCGAAAGCATGCCTGCGCAAGGATGCTGTGTCAGCCATTCGCGGACCGCATAGCGGCCATGTCCTGGCGCGGACAATTCTGGCTTGAATAGTTTTCAGGCTGCACATATCTCGGGCTGTGAAGGAGATGGTCTGAGGAAACTCTCATCACTTTCAACCTCCCTGTTGGACTTAGGCCGGGCTTTATGCCCGGCTTTTTTTGCGATTTTTGGCCCTGCCAACCGGCCCCACGCGCAAGGGTGCCCCTGCATGGGGATTTGCAAAACGGCAAAGACGCATGGGGCGGCGTCAGAGGGTGCGCAAGCTCTTTCCTAACCGGCGCGCGCCGCTTAAAAGGCCGGAAACTGGGGAAAAGGGTGCCAAGCATGAACGAACCGCAGATCACCGAGGAATTGATTGCGTCGCATGGCCTCAAGCCCGACGAATACCAGCGCATCCTGGACATCATCGGCCGCGTGCCGAGCTTTACCGAACTGGGCATTTTCTCGGCCATGTGGAACGAGCATTGCTCTTATAAATCCTCGAAGAAATGGCTGCGCACCCTGCCCACCACCGGCCCGCAGGTGATCTGCGGTCCGGGCGAGAATGCGGGCGTCGTGGACATCGGCGACGGCCAGGCCGTGGTCTTCAAGATGGAAAGCCACAACCACCCCAGCTATATCGAACCGCATCAGGGCGCCGCGACCGGCGTGGGCGGCATCCTGCGCGATGTCTTCACCATGGGCGCGCGGCCCATCGCCGCCATGGATTCGCTGTCCTTCGGCCGACCGGATCACCCCAAGACCGCGCATCTGGTCAAGGGCGTGGTCGAGGGGATCGGCGCCTATGGCAATGCCTTCGGCGTGCCGAACGTGGGCGGCGAGGTGCGTTTCCATGCCAGCTATGACGGCAATTGCCTGGTGAACGCCTTTGCCGCCGGTCTGGCGGACGCCGACAGGATTTTCTATTCCGCCGCCTCGGGCGTGGGGATGCCGGTGGTCTATCTGGGCGCCAAGACCGGCCGCGACGGCGTCGGCGGCGCCACCATGGCCAGCGCCGAATTCGACGACACCATCGAGGAAAAGCGCCCCACCGTTCAGGTCGGCGACCCCTTCACCGAAAAATGCCTGCTGGAAGCCTGTCTTGAACTGATGACGACCGACAGCGTGATCTCGATCCAGGACATGGGCGCGGCCGGCCTGACCTGCTCGGCCGTGGAAATGGGCGACAAGGGCGGTCTGGGCATCAAGCTGGTCCTGGACGCCGTGCCCCAGCGGGAAACCAACATGACCGCCTATGAGATGATGCTGTCGGAATCCCAGGAGCGGATGCTGATGGTGCTGAAGCCCGAGAAAGAGACCGAGGCGCGGGCGATTTTTCAGAAATGGGATCTGGATTTCGCCATCGTCGGCGAGACCCTCGCCGAGGATCGTTTCCTGATCGTGCATGGCAATGAGGTGAAAGCCGATCTGCCGCTGTCGAAATTGTCCTCCAGCGCGCCGGAATATGATCGCCCCTGGGTCCCGACGCCGGCGGCGGCACCGATGCCCGCCCTGCCCGCGATCCAGCCCATCGCGGCGCTCAAGGCGCTGATCGGCGCGCCCTCTTACGCGCATAAGGCTTGGGTGTGGGAGCAATACGACACCCAGGTCGGCGCGGACACCGTGCGCCGCCCCGGCCTGGGTGCCGGCGTGGTGCGCGTGCATGGCACCGCCAAGGCCCTGGCCTTCACCAGCGACGTGACGCCGCGCTATGTCAAGGCCAACCCCTATGAGGGCGGCAAGCAGGCCGTGGCCGAGGCGTATCGCAACCTTTCCGCCTGCGGCGCGCTGCCGCTGGCCACCACCGACAACCTGAATTTCGGCAACCCGGAAAAGCCCGAGATCATGGGCCAGTTCGTGGGCGCGATCAAAGGCATCGGCGAGGCTTGCGCGGCGCTGGACTTTCCCATCGTCTCGGGGAACGTGTCGCTTTACAATGAAACCGACGGCAAGGGCATCCTGCCCACCCCGACCATCGGCGGCGTCGGCCTGATCGCCGACCTGGGCGACCTGATCGCGGGCCTGCCCGGCGAGGGCGATCTGGCGCTGGTCATCGGCGAGACGGCGGGCCATCTGGGCCAGTCGGCGCTGGCGGCCGAGGCGTTCGGGATCGAGGCCGGCGACGCGCCGCATGTCGATCTGGCGGTCGAGCGTCGGCATGGCGAATTCCTGCGCGCGCAGGGCAAGCTGGTTTCGGCGGCGACCGATCTTTCGGATGGCGGGCTGGCGCTGGCGGCTTTCGAACTGGCCGAGGCCGCGGGGCTTGGCTTTGCCCTGGACAGCGCCCTGATCGCCCAGCTTTTCGGCGAGGATCAGGCCCGCTACCTGGTCGCCGCCACCCCGGCCAATGCCGAAGCACTGGCCCATGCGGCGAAGACGGCGGGCGTGCCGCTGGCGGTCGTAGGCCGCTTCGGCGGCGACCGGGTCAGCCTGGGCGGCGATACGGTCCCCTTGGCCGAGCTTTCGGCGCTTTACCGGGGCAGCTTCGAAAGGACGCTGAAGCTGGAAATCGCCTGATGGCTGGCTGCGCCTGCGGCGGGCATCACGCCGCCCCCGCCCGGATCGCGGCAGGGGCAGAGATCCTGCTGGCCCGGCCTCTGGTCGCGCTGACCGGCACGCTGACCTGCCGGGACATGGACCAGATGCTGCTGGCGCTGGACCTGTTGCCCGAACATGTGGCGCAAAGCCGGGCCGAGCCGGGCAATCTGCGCTTTGACCTGCACCAGCAGGAAGACCCGCTGCTTTGGCAACTCGATGAGCTTTTCGCCGATGCCGAGGCTTTCACCCGGCATCAAAACCGCACCGCCGCCAGCCGCTGGGGCAAGGACAGCCATGAAATGCGGCGCGATTACCGCCGGACCGAGGCCCTGCCCCGGCTGCGCCTCGAACATCCCCAGGATCACGCCGCGATCCATGCCCTGCTGACCCGCGCCTTTGGCGGCGAGGATGAGGCGGCGCTGGTCCGGCGCCTGCGCCTCGACGGTGATCTGGCCCTGTCGCTGGTGGCGGATGCGGCGGGCTGCATCGTCGGTCATGTCGCGCTGTCGGGCATTCAGGCCGCTGGTCCGGCGCTGGCACTGGCTCCGGTCGCTGTCCATCCAGCGGTAAGGCGGCGCGGCATAGGTGCGGCGCTGGTCCGGGCGGCGCTGGACGCATTCCCCGGCCATAGCATTATCGTGCTGGGCGATCCGGCCTATTATACCCGCTTCGGCTTCACGCCTGTGGATCTGGCCTCGCCCCATGCCGGTCCGCATCTGATGGCCTGCGGTCCGGCCCTGCCCCAAGGCAGCACCATCCGGCACGCGCGGGCCTTTGCCGCGCCCTAGGCCCGGCCGCTTATGCCGCCTTGTCCTTGTCCCCGCCCTGCGGCAGGCGCAGGCGCACACGCTTGACCCGGCGCGGATCGGCATCGACGATCTCGAACTCGACACCCTCCCCATACGGGATCACCTCGCCGCGCACCGGCACCCGGCCGGTCAGCATGAAGATCAATCCGCCCAGGGTCTCGATCTCTTCCTCTTGCTCGTCGGCGGCCAGGCGCAGCCCGGTCTCGGCGGCAACGCTGTCCAGGTCGGCGCGCGCCTGGATCAGCCATTGGCCCGGCTTTTCCTGGATGAACAGCCCGCCCTCGATCTCGTCATGCTCGTCCTCGATCTCGCCGATCACGGTTTCGATCAGGTCCTCGATGGTGACAAGCCCGTCGACGCCGCCATATTCGTCGATCACCAGCGCCATATGAATGCGCTTCTGCTGCATCTGTTGCAGCAGAACCCCGATCGACATCGAGGGCGGGACGTAAAGCAGCGGTCGCAGCATCGGCCGCAGCGCGAATTTCGGCGCGGCGGCGCCGAAGCCGTATTTCAGCGCCAGATCCTTAAGGTGGATCAGCCCCAGCGGGCTGTCCAGCGTGCCCCGAAATACCGGCACGCGCGAGAAACCATGCTCGCGAAAGGTTTCGACCAGTTCCGGCAGGCCCGTCGTTACCGGCATAGCCACGATCTCCGCCTTGGGGATGGCCACGTCATCGACGCGCATCCGGCGCAGGTTCACCATGCCAAGCGCCGCGCCCTTGGCGGTGTCCTGCACTGCCGCCGTGCCCTCGGCCTCGGCCTCGCCGCCGCCGAACGCGCCCAGGATACGGCCCAGAAAGCCCCGCGACTGCGGCGGCAGTTCACGCCCATCGCCCTCCGCCCCAGAGGCGGGTGCCGAGTCGATGGACGTGTCGGGACTTCGATCGTTATTCATGTTTCCACTTCCAGATAGGGGTCGGGAATACCCAGCTTGCCCAGAATGGACCGCTCGGCATCCTCCATCGTCTCCGCGTCCAGATCGTCGATATGATCATAACCCGCAAGATGCAGCATGGCATGGACCAGAAGATGTGTCGCGTGATTTCCGAAGGATTTGCCCTGGGCCTCGGCCTCGCGCCAGCAGGTATCGTAGGAAATGGCGATATCGCCCAGTTCCTCGATTTCGGGCAGGTCGGGATGGGCGCCGGGTTCGCGGGCGTCGAAGTCGATGGCAGGCCAGCTCAGCACATTGGTGGGCTTGGGCTTGCCGCGAAACTCTGCGTTCAGCCCGGCGATGCGGGCATCGTCGCAGCCCATGACCACGACCTGGAAGTCATCCATTTCCAGCCATTCGCCCACGGCGCGCGCCGCGCGCTCGGCCATGTCCTGAAGCCCGGCATCCTCCCAGCGTTCATCCTCGATCACCAGATCGACGATGCCGGTCGCGTCGTCGGCTTCGTCAGGCATCGCTTTGCCCGGCACTGGCCAGGAAGCGCGGCTCGCGGCGGGGAATGCGTTGGCCGCGGTCATCAAGCGGTTCCCCCCGCGCCAGGGCCGCCTCGGCATCGGCGTCGTAAGCCTGGATGATGCGGGCGACCAGCGGGTGACGCACCACGTCCTTGGCGGTGAAATAGCTGAAGCTGATGCCCTTCACGTCCTTCAGGATCTTCTCGGCCTCGGTCAGGCCGGAATGGACCCCGCGCGGCAGGTCGATCTGGGTGCGGTCGCCGGTGATCACCATGCGCGAGCCCTCGCCCAGACGGGTCAGGAACATCTTCATCTGCATGGTGGTGGCGTTCTGCGCCTCGTCCAGCACGACGAAGGCATTCGACAGCGTGCGCCCGCGCATGAAGGCCAGAGGCGCGATCTCGATGCGCTTTTCCTCCATCAGCTTCTGCATCTGCTTGCCGGGCAGGAAATCGTTCAGCGCGTCGTAAAGCGGCTGCATGTAGGGATCGACCTTTTCCTTCATGTCGCCCGGCAGAAAGCCCAGCCGCTCGCCCGCCTCGACGGCGGGGCGTGACAGAATGATCTTGTCCACATGGCCGCCGATCAGCATGGTGACGCCGACCGCGACGGCCAGATAGGTCTTGCCGGTGCCCGCCGGGCCGATGCCAAAGGCCAGTTCATTGGCGAAAAGGCTGCGGACGTAATCCTTTTGCGCCTCGGTGCGCGGCTCGACGGTCTTTTTGCGGGTGCGAAGCTCGACATGCCCGGCCTGGAACATCTCAAGCTGCTCGGCGGGGCTCAGCGTTTCCTGCGCCGGCTCGACGCCCATGCGCAGCGCGGCCTCGACCTCGGCCATCTCGACCGGGCGGCCCTGTTCAAGGCGGGCATAAAGCGCGCGCAGCACCTGCGCGGCCTCGGCCTGGGCATCCGCAGGGCCGACGACCGAAAGCAGGTTGCCGCGTCGCAGGATATGGACCTTCAGCGCCTCCTCGATGCGGGCCAGATGCCGGTCGTGCGGGCCGCACAGGTCGATCAGCAGCCGGTTGTCGTGGAATTCCAGCAGGGTTTCGCCAGCGGATGTGGGGGCGGGGGTGATCGGGGTAAGACCCAAATTGCTCTCCGGTCAGGTCGAGGTCACATCATCATGGTTGCAACTGCGCGGGATTCGCACAAGTGCGGCGGGGTGCGTGGCGCGGTTTTGCGCAAGCCTTGATGCAAATATATGCATCTATGCCTCTGGTTGCGAGGGGATCGGCCGCGCCCGGCCCAGGATGAAGTCCTGCAAGTGATCGTCTGGCGCCCCGTCCATCCGCGCGACCGGGCCCTGCCAGCGGATGTGACCCCGGTCCAGCAGTGCCACCCGGTCGCCGATGGCGCGGACCGAGGACATGTCATGGGTGATGGTGATGGCGCTGGCCCCGGTTTCGTCGACGATGCCGCGGATCAGGGCGTTGATCGCGGCGGCGCGGATCGGGTCCAGGCCGGTCGTCGGCTCGTCGAAGAAGATCACCCTGGGGTCGGCTGCGATGGCGCGGGCCAGCCCCACGCGCTTGCGCATGCCGCCCGAAAGCGCCGCCGGGTAAAGATCCGCGACCTCGGGGCCAAGGCCCACGCGGGCCAGCTTCTCGATCGCCAGGGCGCGTGCCTGCGCCTTGGGCATGGTCCGCAGCAGCCGGAAGGCGACGTTGCGCCAGACGGGCAGGCTGTCGAACAGGGCCGCATTCTGGAACAGCATGCCGAAACGGGCCATGAAATCCGGGCCGATGGGCGCGCCGTTCCACAGGATAAGGCCGGCATCGGGGCGCTCCAGCCCCAGGATGCAGCGCAGAAGCACCGATTTTCCGCTGCCCGAGCCGCCGATGACCACCAGGCTTTCGCCCTGCGCCAGGTCCAGCTCGATGCCGCGAAGCACGGGCTTGGCGCCAAAGCTTTTCGTCAGGCCGCGCACCGTCAGCATCAGAAGAACAGCCCCGTCAGGACGAAGTTCGCGGCCAGGATACCCACCGACGCCGCGACCACGGCATTCGTGGTGGCCCGCCCGACGCCCGCCGCGCCATTGCCGGCATTCATCCCGAACCAGCAGCCCGACAGCGCCACGATCAGGCCGAAGAACGCGCCCTTGACCAGCCCCGACACCACGTCCCAGCCTTCCAGATAGGCCCAGGAATGGCTGAGATAACCGGCCGAGTTGAATCCCAGCGCGTTCACCCCGACCAGCCAGCCGCCCATGATCCCGATCACGTCGCCCACGCCGACCAGCACCGGCAGACACAGGATCGCGGCCCAGATCCGGGGCGAGACGAGCCAGCCCACCGGATCGGTCGAAAGCGTCACCAGCGCGTCGATCTGTTCGGTCACGCGCATCGTGCCAAGCTCGGCCGCGATGGCCGAGGCGACGCGGGCCGCGACCATAAGGCCGCCCAGCACCGGGCCAAGCTCGCGCGCCATGCCGATGGCGACGATGGCGGGAACCACATCCTGGGCCTGGAACCGCTCGCCCCCGGAATGGATCTGCAAGGCCAGGGCCGCGCCGGTGAACAGCGCCGTCAGCCCGACCACGGGCAGCGACAGCCAGCCGATATGCAGGATCTGGCGGGCAAGCTCGGCCGGATGCGCGCCGACCCGCGCCATGCCCCGAAGGGCGAAGATCGAGACCCGTCCCGTCCCTCGGACCAGCGCCAGCACCCCCCGCCCGATCAGCCGGATGGGGGTCACAGATAGGTCCGGGGATAGCGGTGCCCCAGCGAGGTCAGGATCTCATACCCGATGGTGCCGCCATGCGCGGCCAGCGCATCGACACCCTGGCGGGCGTTCAGGATATCAAGCCCCGCCGGGATGTCGGGCAGGTCGGTCACGTCCGCCGTGATCAGATCCATCGAGATGCGCCCCACCACCGGCGCGGCGCGCTCGCCCGCCCAAAGCTTCAGGTCGCCGTCGCGGCCAAGGGCGCGGGCCAGCCCGTCGGCATAGCCCGCCGCCACCGTCGCGATGCGCGAGGGGCGCGTGGCGGTCCAGCCATAGCCATAGCCGACCGATTCCCCCGGCTGGACCTCGCGCGTCTGGACGATGGGCAGGGTCAGCGTCACCACCGGCTTCGCCTCTGCGAAGGGCTGGCCGCCATAGATCCCGATCCCCAGCCGCACCAGGTCGAAATGGTAATCCGGCCCCAGAAGCGTCCCGCCCGTCGCGGACAGTGCGCGCGGGGCCGAGACGCCTTCGGTCATGGCGCGGAAGGCCGCCAGTTGCTGGGCATTGGCGGGGTGATCCGGCTCATCGGCGCAGGCCAGATGCGACATGACCAGGCGCGGGCCGGCCGCCAGGGCCTCCGAGCGGATCGCGGCCCATTCCCCGGCCTCCATCCCCAGCCGGTTCATGCCGCTGTCGAGCTGGATGGCGAAAGGCCCCCTGGGACGCAGGGCGCGGTCGCGGAAGAATTGCTGCGGGCTGTTCAGGACCGGGATCAGGCCGGTCAGATCCTGCCCCTCCATATGGCCGGAAAGGACGAAGATCTGCGCATCCTCGGGCAGCACGCCCCGGATCGCGCGCCCCTCCGAGGCCAGCGCCACGAAGAAATCCCGCGCCCCCGCCTGATAAAGCGCCGGCGCCACCCTGGCCGCGCCAAGGCCATAGGCATCGGCCTTGACCACGGCGCCGGGCCGGGCGCCGGGCGCAAGCGCGGCAAGCGCCTTCCAATTGGCCACCAGGGCCGCAAGATCGATGACCAGCATGGCCGTCCCCCGAAACAGTCGCGCCCTTCCTAGCCCCTGGGGTGCCAATGTCAATCGACGCCTCCCCCGCTTGCGAAGGCCCGTTACAGGCGCGCCGCGCTTTCGGGCAGGATCACGGCGAATCGGCTGCCCCGGCCCCGTTCGCTTTCGATCCGCAGCCGTCCGCGATGGCGGTTGACGATGTGCTTGACGATGGCGAGGCCCAGCCCCGTCCCCCCCTGCCCGCGCGAGCGGTGGGCGTCGACGCGGTAGAAACGCTCGGTCAGGCGCGGCAGGTGACGCTCATCGATGCCCTCGCCGCCATCCGCGACGGTGACGGCCCAGGCCGGGCCGCGCAGCACCGGCTCATGCTCCAGGCGTTCCAGGTCGACGCGGACCCAGCCGCCGCCGCCGCCGTATTTCACCGCGTTCTCGATCAGGTTGTGAAACACCTGCACCAGCTGATCGGCATCGCCGGGCAGCGTCACCGGATCCTGAAGCCCCCGCGTCTCGATCAGCACCCCGGCCTGGGCGGCCTGGGGGGAAAGCGTCGCCACCACCCCGCGCAGAAGCATGGCCAGGTCCAGGCTCTCCAGCGGGCGGCGGCGCTCGTCCTGCTGAACCCGGCTCAGGGACAGAAGGTCACCGATCAGCCGGTTCATGCGCCCCGCCTCGCGCTCCATGATGTCCAGGAAGCGGTCGCGGGCGGCTGGATCGTTGCGGGCCGGGCCGCGCAGGGTCTCGATGAAGCCCATCAGCGCGGTCAGCGGCGTGCGCAGTTCATGGCTGACATTGGCGACGAAATCGCGCCGCATCTGGTCGGTCTCCTCGTCACGCGAACGGTCCTCGATCGCGATGGCCGCGCCCTGCCCGCCCGCGAGCGGCGTCACGGTCACGGCGCAAAGGGTGGCGCGCCCGCGCAAGGACAGGCTGGCGTCCAGCCGCGCCCGCCCGGCGCCGGCAAGCACCGCGTCCAGCGCCGCGTTGACCTCGGGGTTGCGCAGGACGGTGACGAAGGGCCGGGCCGGGAAGATCGGTCCCAGCAGCGCCTCGGCCGCGTCATTGGCGCCAGCGATGCGGGCATGGGGGTCCACGACCAGCATCGCCATCGGCACGGCGCGCAGCAGGTCGCGAAGCTGGTCCGGGTTCATCCCGGAAGGGGGCGCAGGCCCGCGCGGAAACGGGCGGCGTTGCGGCGATAGCCATCGGCCGATTTCAGCAGCTTCGCGCGGGCATCCGCGTCCAGTTCGCGGATGATCTTGCCGGGCGCGCCCATGACCAGGGAGCCGGGCGGGATCACCTTGTTTTCCGCGATGAGCGCCCCGGCCCCGATCAGCGATCCCGCCCCGATCCGCGCCCCGTTCAGGATGATCGCGCCCATGCCGATCAGCACGCCGTCCTCGATGGTGCAGCCGTGCAGGATGGCGCGATGGCCGATGGTGCAGTCCGCGCCGATGCTCAGCGGAAAGCCCAGATCGGTGTGGCAGACGCAATGTTCCTGCACGTTCGATCCCTGCCCCAGCCGGATCCGCTCATTGTCGCCGCGCAGCACCGCGCCGAACCAGACGCTGGCGCCCGCCTCCAGCACCACGTCGCCCATCACCTGCGCATCGTCCGCGACCCAGGCGTCCGCCGCCAGTTCCGGCGCCCTGCCATCCAGTTCCCAGATCATGCCTGCTCCTCCTCCATCAACCGGCGCACGAAACCGCCCAGCCCTGTCTGGCGGTCGCGGCGCGCGCGCTCGGCCATCAGGATGGTTTTCAGCACCTGCGTGCTTTCGTCCAGATCCTCGTTCACGATGACATAATCGTATTCCGCCCAATGGCTGATTTCGTCGCGCGATTTCCGCATCCGCGCGGCGATCACCTCGGGCGCGTCCTGCTGACGCGAGACCAGCCGCCGCTCAAGCTCGGCCAGGCTGGGGGGTAGAACGAAGATCGAGACGACATGCTTGCCCAGGACCGAGGCCCGGATCTGCTGGCCACCCTGCCAGTCCACATCGAAAAGCGTGTCGCGGCCCGCCAGCATCGCGGCCTCGACCGGACCGCGCGGCGTGCCGTAAAGATTGCCGAAGACCTCTGCATGTTCCAGCATCTGGCCCTGGGCCACCATATCGCGGAATTCGTCGCGCTCACGGAAATAATAATGCTGCCCCTCGATCTCGCCGGGGCGGGGCTTGCGGGTCGTGGCCGAGACCGAAAAGCGCAGTTCGGGGTCCCAGGCCATCAGCCGGCGCGCCAGCGTGGACTTGCCCGCCCCCGAGGGCGAGGACAGGATGACCAGAAGCCCGCTACGTTCCATCAGCCCCGATCCCCTTCGCCGTTTCGCCGCGCGTCTCAATGGCGCAGCCCCGTATCCGGGGTCAAGGCCCAGCCCGAATGCCAAGCAATTTAACGAACCAGTAAGAAATCGCTTAGCCTTCGTAAACAAAAGGTTTACATTCTGCTTCGTAGCGATGTTTTCTTTTTCGGTTGGATGGTTTTGGGAATGTCCGAAGATCTGGGCCAGGGCGATGCCGGCAATGTGGTTCGCCCCCTTCATCAAGATGGCAGCGGCAAGCTGCTGCACCTGGCGGATTTCGAATCCGTCCAGCCCGACCGTATCGTCGGCGAATTACGCGGCTATTGGGAGGGTTTGCGCCAGGGCCGCGCCATCCCCGCCCGCGCCGAGATCGAGCCGCGCGGCATCCGCCGGGCGCTGGATTATGCCTTCATCCTGGAACGCATCGCGCCCGGCGCCGCGCGTTTCCGGCTTGCCGGGCGCCATCTGGTCGATCTGATGGGGATGGAGGTGCGCGGCATGCCGCTTTGCTCCTTTCTCAACACCAGTTCGCGCGGTCGCCTTTCGGATGTGCTGGAAAGCGTGTTCCGTGGCCCGCAGATCGCCGAGATCGAGCTTGAAAGCCCGTCCAGCTATGGCCGGCCGCTGTTGACGGGACGGATGATCTTCCTGCCGCTACGCTCGGATCTGGGGGACGTGACGCGGGCCTTGGGTTGCCTGGTCGCGCAGGGCGAGATCGGCCAGGGGCCGCGCCGCTTCGACCTGGTTTCGGACGCGGTGTTCCCGGTCATTCCCGGCGCCAAGGTGATCGAGCCTTCGGCCTCGGCCCAAGGCTTCGCCGAAACGCCCCCGCGCTGGCGCGGAGCCCGCGACGCCAGGGAGGCAAGCAGTCATGCGCCGCGGCAGGCGGAACCCGCGCCGACCAAAGAACATTCCTCGCCCGAGGAGCGGCGCGCCCGCTTCCGCTTGGTCAGTTCGAACGAGCCACCTGCCGGCCACCGCTAGCCCTTGGCCCTCGCAAGCCGGGCGGACAGGTCAAGCGTGAAGCACTGCAAGGACCAAGCCACACCCACCGGCATGGGCCATCGATTGCATGCCCCCGGACAAAGCGGGGCAGGCATTCCACGAAATCTTGAACGCAGTCCCGTGCGTGAACCAGGAAATCCGTTCATCCTCGCCACGACCCTGCCTTTCGCTCCGCCCCACCGGCGCCGCCTGACCGCCAAAGACCGCGAACCCTGCGGCCTCCATAAAATCCATCATGCTGTCGCGCAGACCTTCTCCCACGGCCACATCCCGGCCCGCGGATCCGACGGGAAGGTCAAGGCGGGACAACGCTTATGCTCAAATGGAATTCCGCCCCTCTCAGGGCGCCCTTTCCACAGTTCAAGCCAGGGAACAAAGCGCGCCGCGCTTCCCCGAGGCGCCGCGTCCATCCGTTCTTCGTTTTCCAAATACCCATGCGACGGCGCCGTCGAAGCCGCCGTCCGGGCGCTCTCACATCACCATGTCGTCGCGATGGATCAGCGCGGCCCGGCCCGGATAGCCGAGGATCGCTTCGATCTCGTCGCTGCGATGGCCGGCGATGGCACGGGCCTCGGTCGAGCCGTAGCGCACCAGGCCCGAGGCAAGGCGCGCGCCCTGGCGGTCCTGGACCAGCACCGGATCGCCGCGGCCGAAGCGGCCGGCGATGGCGGTCACGCCGGCGGGTAACAGGGACTTTCCATGCCGCAGCGCGCGGGCCGCGCCTTCGTCCACGATGATCTCGCCCTTGGGCTTCATCGCGGCGATCCAGCGTTTGCGCGCCGCATGGGGATCGGTGTCGGGCAGGAACCAGGTCACGCGCGCGCCCTTCTCCACGGCGGCAAGGGGGTTCGCGACCGAGCCCTCGGCGATGGCCATGGCGCAGCCGCCCGCGACGGCGGTGCGCGCCGCCATGAGCTTCGTCTTCATGCCGCCCTTGGAAAGACCCGAGATCGGGTCGCCGCCCATGGCCTCTATCTCGGGCGTGATCTGCTCGATCACGGGCAGGTGGCGCGCCTGCGGGTCGGTCTTGGGATTCGCGGTGTAAAGCCCATCGACATCCGAAAGAAGCAGCAACTGATCCGCGCCGCAGGTGACCGCGATCTGCGCCGCCAGCCGGTCGTTATCGCCGAATCGGATCTCGTCGGTCGCCACGGTGTCGTTTTCGTTCACGATGGGCACCGCGCCAAGGCCCAGCAGGGTCTGCATGGTCGCGCGGCTGTTGAGATAGCGGCGCCGGTCGGTGGTGTCGTCGAGCGTCATCAGAAGCTGGGCGGTCTTGACGCCATGCGGGGCCAGCGCCTCTTCATAGGCGCGGGCCAGGCGGATCTGGCCCACGGCGGCGGCGGCCTGGGATTGCTCCACCCGCAGCGAGCCCTCGGGCAGATCCAGCACCTTGCGTCCCAGCGCGATCGCCCCGGACGAGACCAGCACCACATCCGTGCCCCGCGCCCGCGCGGCGGCCACATCGTCGCACAGGGCGCGCAGCCATTCGGCGCGCAGCCCCTGGGCATCGACCAGCAGCGCCGAGCCGATCTTGACGACCAGCCGCTGCGCCCGCGCGAGTTCCGGGATCACGGCTGCCAAGGCTTGTCTTCCTGCTCCACGCCGGTCTGACGCGAGGGCGCGATCCGTGTCCAAAGCGCGCGCAGCACCTCCGTCACCCCCTCGCGTGAGACGCCGGACATCAGCAGCACCGCCTCGCCCAGTTCGGCCTCAAGCGCGGCTTTCTTGCCGGCCAGATCATCGGGGTCGATGGCGTCGATCTTGTTCAACGCGGTCACGCGCGGCTTTTCGGCCAGGGCGGGCGAATAGGCGGCAAGCTCGGCCAGGATGGTGCGCGCATCGGCCGCTACATCCTCGGCCGTGCCGTCGATCAGGTGCAAAAGCACGCGCGAGCGTTCGACATGGCCCAGGAACTGGTCGCCCAGGCCCCGCCCCTCGCTTGCGCCCTCGATCAGGCCCGGAATGTCGGCCATGACGAATTCGTGCTGATCGACGCCCACCACGCCCAGGTTAGGGTGCAAGGTGGTGAAGGGATAATCCGCGATCTTGGGCCGGGCGTTCGACACCGCCGAAAGAAAGGTCGATTTCCCGGCATTGGGCAGGCCCAGCAGCCCCGCATCGGCGATCAGCTTCAGCCGCAGCCACAGCGTGCGCTCGATCCCCGGCTGGCCCGGATTGGCGTTGCGGGGCGAACGGTTGGTCGAGCTTTTGAAATGCAGGTTGCCGAAGCCGCCATTGCCGCCGCGCGCCAGCAGCACCCGCTGGCCCGGCTCGGTCAGGTCGGCGATCACGGTTTCCTGATCTTCCTCCAGAATCTCGGTCCCGACCGGCACTTGCAGCACGATATCGTCCCCGCTGGCGCCGGTGCGCTGCGATCCCATGCCGTGCTGGCCGGACTTGGCAAAGAAATGCTGCTGGAAACGAAAGTCGATCAGCGTGTTCAGGCCCGGCATCGCCTCGGCCCAGACATCGCCGCCATGGCCGCCATCGCCGCCATCGGGACCGCCATATTCGATGAACTTCTCGCGACGGAACGAGACGCAGCCGGCGCCGCCGCCGCCCGAACGGACATAGACCTTGGCGAGATCGAGGAATTTCACGGGCTGGCATCCTTTGAATTGCAATCCCGTGCGATACTAAAGAGCGCCGGGCGGTTCAAGGGCGGCGTGACTTTCGCCTTGCACAAGGCTAGATCTAGGGACCCGAACCGGAGGCCCCATGACGATCCCGACCTATGCCACGCTGATCGCGGCCATCGTGCTTGAGGTTGCGGGGACCAGCTTCCTGCAACGCAGTCAGCAGTTTACCCAGCCGCTTCCCACGCTGGCCACCGGGCTTTGCTATGCCGGCGCCTTTTATCTTCTGTCGCTGACGCTGCGAACCATGCCCCTGGGCATCGCCTATGCGATCTGGAGCGGGCTGGGCATCGTCCTTGTCTCGGTCGCCGGATTGCTGATCTTTGGCCAGAAGCTGGACCTTGCCGCGATGATCGGGCTGGGGCTGATCGTCGCGGGCGTGGTGGTGCTGAACGCCCTCTCGAACAGCGTCACCCATTGAGGTCGCCCTTAACTTTTCCGCGCAAGGGTCTAGATATGATCGAAAGGAGGGTCGCATGATCCGCTTCGACAACAGCTATGCCCGGCTGCCGCAGGGCTTTTTCACCCGCACAGCGCCGACCCCGGTGCGTGCGCCCCGCCTGGTGGCGCTGAACCGGCCGCTGGCCGAAAGCCTGGGCCTGGATCCCGAATGGCTGGCCGGTCCCGAAGGGCTTGCGATGCTGTCCGGCAACCGCCCCCCCGAGGGGGCCGAGCCTATCGCGCAAGCCTATGCCGGCCATCAGTTCGGCGGCTTCTCGCCGCAACTGGGCGACGGGCGCGCGATCCTGCTGGGCGAGGTGCTGACCCCCGACGGGCGGCGCTTCGACATCCAGCTCAAGGGCTCGGGTCCGACGCCGTTCTCGCGCCGGGGCGACGGTCGGGCCTGGCTGGGGCCGGTGCTGCGCGAATATCTGGTCAGCGAGTTCATGGCGGCCTTCGGCATCCCCACGACGCGCGCGCTTGCCGCCGTCCTGACCGGAGAGAAGGTCCAGCGCGAGACCGCCCTGCCGGGCGCCGTCCTGACCCGCGTCGCCGCAAGCCATATCCGCATCGGCACGTTCGAATTCTACGCCGCGCGCGGCGACCGCGACCGCCTGCGCCTGCTGGCCGATCACGTCATCGCCCGCCACCATCCCCAGGCCCAGGGCGCGGCCGACCTGCTGCGCGCCGTGGTCGAGGCGCAGGCCCGCACCATCGCCTGCTGGATGGGGCTGGGCTTTATCCACGGGGTGATGAACACCGACAACATGTCCGTCTCGGGCGAGACGATCGACTATGGCCCCTGCGCCTTCATGGACGGCTACAAGCCCGACCAGGTGTTTTCCTCGATCGACGCGGGCGGGCGCTATGCCTGGAACCAGCAGCCGAACGTCGCGGTCTGGAACCTGGCGCAGCTTGCCAGTTGCCTGGTGCCGCTGATGGGCGATGACGATGCCGCCGTCGAAGAGGCGACCCGCATCGTCCATGGCTTCCCCGCGCTTTACCAGGCCGCCTGGCTGCGGGTCTTCGCGGCCAAGCTGGGCATCGCCGACCCGACCCCCGAGGATCGCGGCCTGGCCGAGCGGCTTCTGGACCTGATGGCCACCGAGCACGCCGATTTCACCCGCGTCTTCGCGGGCCTCCTGGACGGTCGCGCGGGGGACGAATTCGCCGGCCGCGCGGCCTATGACCTCTGGGCGCGGGACTGGCAGGCGCGCATCCAGGGGCTAAGGGACGCGCCCCATGTCATGGCCCGTGCCAATCCCCGCCGCATCCCGCGCAACCACCGGATCGAGGAAGCCATCGCCTCGGCCCGCGACCAGAACGATTTCGGCCCCTTTCACCGGCTGGACGCCGCGCTGCGCCAGCCCTTCCAGGACCGGCCCGAATGGGACGACCTGGCCCGCGCGCCCCTGCCGGACGAGCGGGTGCTGCGGACCTTCTGCGGCACCTGACCCCCCCTCCAAGGACGCGATCCCGATGCCCCCCACGCCCCCGCGCCTGCGCCTTGCCAGCTACAACCTGCACAAATGCAGGGGCATGACGGGGCCGCACACGCCCGAAAGGAACCTGCGCGTCATCGCCGATATCGGCGCCGACGTGATCGCCCTGCAAGAGGTGGATTTCCGCCTGGGCAAGCGTCCCGAGGCCCTGCCCCGCGCCCTGATCGAAGAGGCGACCGGCATGGTCCCGGCGAGTTTTCTGGGCACCGGATCGCAATCGCTGGGCTGGCACGGCCAGACCATCCTGCTGCGCCCCGAACTGATGGAACAGGCCCAGGTCCGCCGCCTGCCGCTGCCGGGGCTGGAACCACGCGGCGCGCTGGTCCTGCGCCTTCCGGGCCTGACGGTGGTGGCGGTGCATCTGGGGCTGATCCGCTCGTCCCGCCGGGCGCAGTTGCAGCGCATCGTCGCCCAGGCCGACCGCATCGGCCATGACCGGCTGGTGCTGACCGGCGATTTCAACGAATGGCACGACAATCGCGGGCTGGAGGCGCTGGAGCCTCTGCATGTCATCGCCCCCGGCCCAAGCTGGCCCGCGCCCTTTCCGCGCCTGCGCTATGACCGCATCGCGGTTTCCTCGGGGATCCAGGTGCTGGATCACGGCGTCTGGAACAGCGAAATCGCCCGCCAGGCCAGCGATCACCTGCCGATCTGGGCGGATCTGGCGCTGGCCGCGCCGCCTGGGCAATCCGCCGATGTTACCGATAACAAAGAATGACGCTTCCCCGATCCGACGAAGCCCGCTAAACAACCGACAAGCATTGTCATCAGGGGGACGCAGAACAATGACCGCCATCATCGACATTTTCGCGCGCGAGATTCTGGACAGCCGGGGCAACCCGACGGTCGAGGTGGACGTGACGCTGGAAGACGGCACCATGGGCCGCGCCGCCGTTCCCTCGGGCGCCTCGACCGGCGCGCATGAGGCCGTCGAGAAGCGCGACGGCGACAAGTCCCGCTACATGGGCAAGGGCGTGCTGGAAGCCGTCAACGCCGTCAATGGCGAGATCGCCGAGAACCTGATCGGCGAGGATGCGACCGACCAGATCGGCATCGACCGGCTGATGATCGAACTGGACGGCACCCATAACAAGGGCCGGCTGGGCGCGAACGCGATCCTGGGCGTGTCGCTCGCTGCCGCGAAGGCGGCCGCCGAAGCCAGCGCGCAGCCGCTTTACCGCTATGTCGGCGGCACGGGCGCGCGCATTCTGCCGGTGCCGATGATGAATATCATCAACGGCGGCGAACATGCCGACAACCCCATCGACATCCAGGAATTCATGATCATGCCGGTCGCGGCCGAGAATATCCGCGACGCCGTGCGCATGGGCTCCGAAGTCTTCCACACGCTGAAAAAGGAGCTCTCGGCGGCGGGCCTCGCCACCGGCGTCGGCGACGAGGGCGGCTTCGCCCCGAACCTGTCTTCCACCCGCGATGCGCTGGACTTCATCCTGAAGGCCATCGAGAAGGCCGGCTACGCGCCGGGCGAGGACATCATGCTGGCGCTGGACTGCGCCTCGACCGAATATTTCAAGGGCGGCAAGTATGAGATGAAGGGCGAGGGGAAATCCCTGACCCCGGCCGAGAACGTCGACTACCTGGCCGCGCTCTGCGCCGATTACCCGATCCTGTCGATCGAGGACGGCTGCTCCGAGGACGACTGGGACGGCTGGAAGCTGCTGACCGAGCGCCTGGGCGACCGCGTGCAGCTTGTGGGCGACGATCTCTTCGTGACCAACCCCGCCCGCCTGGCCGAAGGGATTGCCAAGGGCTGCGCCAACAGCCTGCTGGTCAAGGTCAACCAGATCGGCACCCTGACCGAAACGCTGGACGCCGTGCGCATGGCCGACCGTGCCCGCTATACTTCGGTGATGTCGCACCGCTCGGGCGAGACCGAGGACGCCACCATCGCCGATCTGGCGGTTGCCACGAACTGCGGCCAGATCAAGACCGGCTCGCTCGCGCGCTCGGACCGGCTGGCGAAATACAACCAACTGATCCGCATCGAGGAAATGCTGGGCGCCAGCGCCGAATATGCCGGCCGCAGCATCCTGCGCGGCTGATCCCCGGCTGATCCCCTGCGGGTCAGACGAAAAGGGCGGCCCCTCTGGGCCGCCCTTCCTCATATCCACCAGCGATGCGTCAGCGCAAAGCGGGTCAGGGCCAGACGCTTGCGAAACTCGGACGGCCCGGCCGCCGCCAAAGCCTCGATGCCACGCGGTGCGGCCTCCAGAACCGCGCGCAGCCCCGCGCCCGGAAACAGCACCGGCGCAAGCTCGCGGGGCAGATCCCGCCGCCGCTCCTTCGCCTCACGAAGCCGTGCGCGCGCCATGCCGGCGATCCCCGCCAAAGCCTGGGGCGAAGGATCCCAAAGCCCCAGGCCCAGACCTTGCAAGACCGGCAGGGCCGCCAGCCAATGCGCCAGCCCGATGCCCTCGGCCTGCGCCGCGATCACGCCCGCAGCCTCGCCGCGCGGCGCATCCGCCTGTCTTTCTTGTCCAAATATCCCACGGGGGTCCGGGGGTGTGAAACCCCCGGCGACATCTCCCCCCAATGCCTCGGCCGCGAATAGCGCAAGCGGCACCGCCGTCCCGCGCACATAATCCGCGACGGCTTCCGGCCCGTCATGCGGTTCACGCAGGCAATCGCGGCGGCGCGGCTCGGCCAAAACCGCCAAGGCTGCCACCCGCGCGCCCCAAGCCTCGGCCAGAGGCGCCATCAACTCATGCGAGGACATGCGGCCCGCGCCGATCTCCTCCAGCCGCTCGACCCACCATTGCAGCCGCATCTCGGCGATCAACGGCTCGGCCGAAGCCAGGGGCGCCCGCGCCAGTTCCAGGTTCAACGCATAAAGCGTCATCAGCCGGGGCCGCGCCTCGGGCGGGGCCAGAAGACAGATCCCGAACCGATCGGGATCATGCGCCCGCAGCGCATCGGCACAAAGCGCAAGGCTCATGCGGGGACCACCTTGTCGCGGATCAGCTTCCAGCGGATCGCATCGACAAGAGCCTCGAAGCTGGCATCGACGATATTCGGCGACACGCCCACGGTGGACCAGCGATGGCCCCGCGTATCGGCGCTGTCGATGATCACGCGGGTCGCGGCCTCGGTGCCGCCGCCGGTGATGCGGACACGAAAATCGACCAGGTGCATGTCGTCGATGGCGGCCTGATAGGGTCCCAGATCCTTGGCCAGCGCCCGCCACAGGGCATTGACCGGGCCGCGATCCTGGCCTTCCTCATCCATGCTTTCGCTGACCGAAAGCATGCGCGCCCCGCCGATCCCGACCACCACGACGGCCTCCGAAACCGAGATGCGCCTGCCCAAGGCGTTCTTGCGCCGCTCGACGGTGACACGATATCGCTCGACCTCGAAATAATCCCGCATCCGGCCCAGTTCGGCCAGCGCCAGCAGCTCGAAACTGGCCTGCGCGCCGTCATAGGCATAGCCCTGATCCTCGCGCGCCTTGACCAGGTTCAGGATGCGCGCCAGGGCGGGATCGTCGCGGTCGACCTCGATCCCCGCCTCGGCCAGGCGCGCGCGCAGGTTCGACTGCCCGGCCTGGTTCGACATCGGGATCACGCGCTGATTGCCGACCAGCGCCGGGTCCAGATGCTCATAGGTCGCGGGGTTCTTCAGGATCGCGCTGGCATGCAGCCCCGCCTTATGGGCAAAGGCCGAGCGCCCGACATAGGGCGCGGCGCGGACCGGCGCGCGGTTCAGAACCTCGTCCAGCCGGCGCGAGATCCGCGTCAGCCCCGCCACCGCCTGGGCCGAAACGCCGGTCTCATAGCCCGAGGCATAGGGCTCCTTCAGCACCAGCGTCGGGATCAGGGTGGTCAGGCTCGCATTGCCGCAACGCTCGCCCAGGCCGTTCAGCGTGCCCTGGATCTGGCGCGCGCCCGCATCGACCGCGGCCAGCGTGCAGGCCACCGCATTGCCGGTATCGTCATGGCAATGAATGCCCAGCCTTGCGCCCGGAATGCCCGCCGCGATCACCGCCCGCGTCACCTCGGCCACCCGGCTCGGCAGCGTGCCGCCATTGGTATCGCACAGAATCACCCAGGCCGCCCCCGCCTCCAGCGCCGTCTTCAGGCAGGTAAGCGCATAGGCAGGATCCTCGGCATGGCCATCGAAGAAATGCTCGGCATCGAACAACGCCTCGCGCCCCTCTGCCGCCAGATGCGCCACCGAGGCGCGGATATTCTCAAGGTTCTCGTCCAGCCCGATCCCCAGCGCCTCACGGACGTGAAAGGGATGGGTCTTGCCGACGATGCAGACGGCGGGCGTCCCGGCATCCAGGACGCCCGCCAGCACCTCGTCATTCTGGGCCGAGCGGCCGGCACGCTTGGTCATGCCGAAGGCGGTCATGGTGGCGCGGGTCGCCGGCGCCTGGGCGAAGAAATCGCTGTCGGTCGGATTGGCGCCGGGCCAGCCGCCCTCGATGTAATCGACGCCAAGCGCGTCCAGCATCCGCGCGATCTCGGTCTTCTCGGCGGCGCTGAACTGGACGCCCTGGGTCTGCTGCCCGTCGCGCAGCGTGGTGTCGTAAAGGTAAAGTCGCTCGCGCGGCATCGGGGTGCTCCCCTTTCGGCTGGCTGGTTCAAGTCATTGCGGCAGGCGGGCGGGATCGAACCCCGCGCCGGCGGACAGTTCGGTCCCGTCGCGGGTCATGCGGATCTCGACCCCGGCCTGGGTCAGGGCATGTTTCAGCGCATCCACGGCCGAGAAATCCTTGCTGGCCTTGGCCTCGGCGCGCAAAGTCTCCATTCGCGCGGCCAGCGCGCTCAGGTCCGGGCCGGAAACGGCCCAATCGCCCAGTTCGTCGCTCAGCAATCCCAGCAGCCGGGCCGAGGCCAGCAGCCCCGGCGCATCGCCCTGCCCCGCCAACTCGTGCAGCGCCGCGATCGCACCCGCCGTATTCAAGTCATCTGCCAGAGCGGCGGTGACGGCGGGTGCCGGGCTGGGCGCCGGGTCGATCCCGGCGGTCAGGCCGCGCCACTTACGCAGCACGGCTTCCGCCTCGCGCGCCTTCTCGGCGGTCCAGTCCATCGGCTTGCGGTAATGCGTCGACAGCAGGACGAAGCGGATCACCTCGCCCGGAATGCCCTGGTCCAGCAGGTCGCGGACGGTAAAGAAATTGCCCAGGGACTTGGACATCTTGCGCCCCTCGACCTGCAACATCTCGTTGTGCAGCCAGACCCGGGCGAAATCGCCATGCGGATGGGCGCAGCAGCTTTGCGCGATCTCGTTCTCATGATGCGGGAATTGCAGGTCGATGCCCCCGGCATGAATGTCGAAGCTTTCGCCCAGCAATTCGTAAGCCATGGCCGAGCATTCGATATGCCAGCCCGGACGGCCCCGGCCCCAGGGGCTGTCCCAGCCCGGCAGATCGGCGTCCGAGGGCTTCCACAGGACGAAATCCATCGGATCCTCCTTGAAGGGCGCGACCTCGACCCGCGCGCCCGCGATCATGTCATCGACCGACCGCCCCGACAGCCTGCCATATCGCGCATAGGACCGGACCCGGAACAGCACATGGCCGTCGCGGGCATAGGCATGTCCACCCTCGATCAGCACCTGAATCATGGCGATCATCTGCGCGATGTAATCGGTCGCGCGCGGCTCGTGGTCGGGGCGTCCGGCGCCAAGCGCGTCCATGTCGGCGTGATACCAGCCGATGGTCTCCTCGGTCCGCTCGCGGATCAGATCCTCAAGGCTGCCCCGCGCGCCCGCCTGCTTGCGGGCCAGGGCAGTGGCATTGATCTTGTCGTCCACATCGGTGAAATTGCGCACATAGGTCACATGATCGGCGCCATGGACATGGCGCAGCAGCCGCACCAGCACGTCGATCACCACCACCGGCCGGGCATTGCCCAGATGCGCGCGGTCATAGACCGTCGGCCCGCACAGATACAGCCGCAGATTCGCCGGGTCCAGCGGCGCGAAGACCTCTTTCGCGCGGGTCTTGCTGTTCGTCAGTCTGATTTCGACCATGACTTCCCCTTTGCGGGCGTCCTCAGGTCAACATGAACCGCCCGCCTGAAATTTCAGCCGGTAATGGTGCAGCGGATGGTGGCGGTTCCTGCCTTCATGCGATCCGCTTAACGCATTGTCTTGTCTCTGCCAAGAGAGGCTGCAAAACTCCTGCCATGAGCCGAGATCTTGTCAACGAAATCTGCGCCGCGCAGCCCGGAGCCGAGCTTTCGGACCCCTGGGACGGCGGGCACGACTGCTGGAAGGTCGGGGGCCGGATCTTTGCCATGACGGGCACGGCGGGCACGCATGTCTCGGTCAAGACCGACAGCACCGAGACGGCCGCCTTCCTGATCGAGACCGGCGTGGCCGCGCGCGCGCCCTATCTGCATCGTAGCTGGGTGGCGCTGCCGCTTGATTCGGCGCCGGACGAATTGGCGCATCGGCTGCGCCACAGCTACCGGCTGGTGCGCGGCGCGCTGCCCAAGAAGGTCCAGGCCGCGCTGCCGCCGATCTAGGCATCACACCAGCGCGGGATCGGCCGACGCCGGACGCTGTTCCCGCCGCCCGGCCACCGGAATCTTGGCGGATCAGGTCGGAACCTGGGTCGCCAGTTGCTGCAAAAGCGCATCCATCTGCTTGCAGAGCGCATCCTCGCTGGTCTTCTGCTCGGTCGCGGCATCGGCCAGCGAACGCTCGACCCCCATGGCCGAGACGGTGCCTTCCTTGCCCTTGGCCTCGGCGGCGTCGCCCTTGGCCGTATCGCCGGCGGGGATCATGGTCAGCAGCCTGTTCTGCGTCTCGACCGCCTTGCTGTCGATGAAGCCCTTGTCCTGGCAATAGGTCAGCACGCCCAGCTGGTTCCTTGCGCTTTCATAGGCGGCGCCGGTATCGGCGGCCGCTGACGCGGCCGGGGGTGCGGTGACGGCGGCGGGCGCCTCGGTCGTGGCGGGGGCCGCCGCCTGCTGCGCCAGCGCCAGGCCGGGGCTGGCAACGAAAAGGGCCGTGGCGGCCAGGGTTGCGAAACGTGCGATCATCTCGATCTCCGTTGATTTTCAGTTCCGGGCGGAACGTGGCATCTTGGCGCCGGTTGCGCAAACCGGGCAGCGGCAGGATCCTGCGCAGAGGACCTGAAATCAGCGAAAAAGCACCAGCGAGCCCGGCGACCAGGTCACATTCGCGCGCGTTCCCACATCCTGGACCTCGCGGCCGAAGACGTTGCGCATGGCGATGCGGACCGGCCGCGCCCTGCCATCGATCCCGGTCGATCCGTCCAGCCGTACGTCGTAATAGGTCATATCGCCGTAATAGACGACCTCGTCGATCACGCCGGGGGTCATGCGGCCATTGACCGGCTGGGCGCTGGACACCAGTGAAACCGCCTCGGGGCGGAAGCCCACCGAGGGCCCCTCGTCGCCCGGATCGGCACGGCTGACATTCGAGACGGGGATCTCGACCCGGCCTAGGCCCGGCACATCGACCTCGACCCCCGCCGCGCTCTCGCCCAGCACATGGGCGGGCAGGAAGTTCATCACACCGATGAAGTTCGCGACCCTGCGGCTGGAGGGGCGGGCATAAAGCGCCTCGGGACCGTCCAGTTGCGCGATCTGGCCCTCGAACATCACGGCGATGCGGTCCGACATGACCAGCGCCTCTTCCTGGTCATGCGTGACCAGCACGAAGGTGATGCCGACCTGACGTTGCAGCTTGATCAGTTCGACCTGCATCTGCTCGCGCATCTTGCGGTCAAGTGCCGAAAGCGGCTCGTCCAGCAGCAGCACCTTGGGCTTCAGGATCAGCGCGCGGGCCAGCGCGACCCGCTGGCGCTGGCCGCCGGACAGCGCATGGCTGGCGCGCGCACCATAGCCTTTCAGCCCGACCATGGCCAGGGCTTCCTCGACCGCCGCCGCTTTCTCGGCCTTGGAGCGCGGATCGCGGCGCAGACCGAAGCCCACGTTCTCGGCCACGGTCAGATGCGGAAAGATGGCATAGGACTGAAACACCATATTGGTGGGGCGGCGGTTCGCGGGCACGTTCTCCATATCCTGCCCGGCGATCAGGACGACGCCGTCGGTGATATCCTCGAAACCCGCGATGGTGCGCAGAAGCGTGGTCTTGCCGCAGCCCGAGGGCCCCAGCAACGAAAAGAACTCGCCCGCGCGGATGGTCAGGTCGATCCCGCGCAGGGCGTGATAGTCGCCGTAATATTTCTGCACGGCGCGGCATTCGATCATCGGCTTGGCCGTCGCCAGGCGATCATGGCGGGTATCGTTCAAAGGAAGCCTCCGGTATCCTTGGCGCCGGTTTTGGCGATGCCGCGACGGCGGAAATATTCGGCGATGGTCAGCAGGATGATCGACATCAGCACCAGGACCGAGCCGAGCGCCATGATCATCGGGATCTGCTTGGGGAACCGAAGCTGGCTGTAGATATAGGTGGGAAGCGTCGGCTCGTTCCCGGCCAGGAAGAAGGCGATGATGAACTCGTCCAGGCTGATCGTGAAGCTCATCAGCAAAGATGAGATGATGCCGGGCATGACCAGCGGCAGGATCACCAGGCGAAAGGCGCTGAAGCGCGTCTCGCCCAGGTCATAAGCCGCCTCCTCAAGCGAGCGGTCAAGCGAGTTGAAGGCCGTGGACAGGATCACCGTGGCATAGGGCATGCAGATCAGCGTATGGCCCAGGATCACCGTCAGGATGGTCAGCTTGACGCCCAGGGACAAAAGCACAACCAGAAGCGAGATCGAGACGATGATCTCGGGCAGCACCAGCGGCAGCATGATCAGCCCCATGATCGGCCCCTTGCCCGGAAACTGGAACCGGGTCGAGGCGCGGGCCGCGAACACCCCCAGGCAGGTCGCCAGCACCGAGGACGAGATGGCGATGGTCAGCGAATTGGTCAGCGCCCGGCGCAGCGAGGCGTTTTCCCACATCTGCACGAACCAGTCGGTGGTAAAGCCCTTCAGCGGAAAGGCGATGATCGTGCCCGAGTTGAAGGCGAAGATGGGCAGAAGCAGGATCGGCGCGTAAAGAAACAGCAGATAGGCCAGCGCATAGGCGCGCAGCCCCATGCCCGCGTTCCCTGCCCCGCCCTTCATTGCCGCACCTTCAGGAAGCGCCGGTTCAGCGCGACGAAGGCCAGGCTCAGCAGCGCGACGATCAGCATCGCCGTGACCGCCAGCGCCGAACCCAGCGGCCGGTTGTCCTGGTCCAGCATCTGGCTTTGGATCATATTGGCGATCATCGGGATCTTGCCGCCGCCGATCAGCGCGGGCGTGACGTAATCGCCGATGGTCGGGATGAAGACGATCAGCGCCGCCGCCACCACGCCGGGCATGGCCAAGGGCAGTGTCACCCGCCAGAAGGTCATCGCCCGGCTTTCGCCCAGATCGCGCCCGGCCTCCAGAAGCGAGCGGTCGATCTTTTCCAGCGCGATGAAGATCGGCAGGATCGCGAAGGGCGCATAGGCATGGGCCAGCGTCATCACCATCGAATTGACGTTATACAGCAGAAAGCTCAGCGGCTGTTCGATGACGCCCAGCGTCTTCAGCCCCGAATTGATCACCCCGTTATAACCCAGGATCACCTTCCACAAGAACACCCGGATCAGGTAGCTGGTCCAGAACGGGATGGTGATCAGGAAGATCCACATCGACTTGCGGGTCGGGCTGACCACGAAGCTCAGGAAATAGGCCACCGGAAAGGCCAGCGCCACCGTGACCAGCGTGACCAGCGCCGCCACCCCCAGCGAGCGCAGCATGATCTTGTGAAAGATCGGGTCGCTCCAGACAGCGCGGTAGTTTTCCAGCGTGAATTCCCGGATCACGGTCAGATAACCGTCCTTCAGGAAGGAATAGGCCAGGATCGTCAGCAACGGCGCCGCCATCACCAGCACGGCATAGCCCAAAGGCGGGGCGACCAGGGTCAGGCCCTGCGCGGTCTGTGATCGGTTTCCTGAGGCCATGTCCTGTTCCCAGCCGCTGGCATGCCTGCCCGTTTGTTACGCAAGTTTTCACAACGGGCGGGGAAGGGAAAGCTTATTTCGAAACGATGCCCCCAGCTTTCCCTAACCTGCCTGAAACTTCGCCACCACCTCACGAAGATGCGGGGCGCGGCGATGCTCGACCAGGTAGATGCCCTGCCAGGTGCCCAAAGCCATCCGCCCGCCCTCGACCGGGATTTGCAGGCTGGTCGGCAGCATGGCGGCCTTCAGATGCGCGGGCATGTCGTCGGGGCCCTCGTCGCGATGGGTGATCCAGCGCATCGAGGGATGATCCGATGGCGGCGCGATCCGCCCCAGCCAAGCCAGCAGATCGGCCTGCACGTCGGGATCGGCATTCTCCTGGACCAACAGCGAGCACGAGCTATGGCGCACGAACAGCGTGACCACCCCGTCGCCCATGCCGACCAGCCAGCGCGCCACCTGCCGCGTGATGTCGTGGCAGGCGGGACCGTGGGTCTGGATGGTAAGAATGCACTGCATGATCTTCAAGGCGCCGGGATCGGCGCGGCATGGAGCAGATGAGTCGCGGCAGAGATCGCATCCCCCAAAGCATCAGCCGTGATCCTCATGGTCATCGCCCAAAGACCGACGCAGGGCAGCATCGACGCCGCAAGCAACCACCCTTTCCAATGCCAAGGCGAACGCCACTCGTCGCCGAACACCTTGGGCACCATGAACAGCAAAAAGGTGAAGGCGGCGGAAAAAATCGCCAACATCAAAAAAATCAGCAACCTGACTGTCAGGATCGCCGGACCCGATCCCTCGGGCGCAGCAATCAGCAATCCCAGAAGCGCGCCGCAGGCGGCAAAGACCGACACCACCATCGGCCACCAAGCATGGACCGCACGCCCCAAGGCATCAAGGGACCGTCTGTCGATCTCGGCCCGGCTCCGCCAGGGCGCCCAGTCTCTCCGCTCCATGGTTTTCTTCGTTTCCCAAATACCCAAACCGCCTACTCCGCCGCCTCGCCCGGCGCTTCCATTTCATCGCTACCGTCATGATCCAGCGCCAGCCGCTTCTGCGTGCGCGCGCCCAGTTCTCGCAGCATCTCGGCCTGGCGGATCACGTTGCCCGAGCCGCGCGTCAGCCGGTCCATCGCCATGGCATGGCTTTTCTGCGCCCGGTCCAACGCCGTGCCGACATCCTCGATCGAGACCACGAAGCCGTGCAGCTTGTCGTAAAGCTGGCCCGCGCGGGCGGCGATCTGCATGGCGTTCGATTCGCGCCGCTCGACCGTCCAGATGTGATCGACCGTGCGCAACGTCAGCATCAGCGTCGTCGGCGTCGCCAGCCCGACGCGGTTCTCCATCGCGAAGCGCGCAAGGTCCGGGTCCACGCGCAACGCCTCGGAGAAGGCCCCTTCGACCGGAATGAACATCAGGACGTAATCGACCGAACCTTCGTCCAGGGCCTGATAGCCCTTGGCGGCAAGCTGCTGGACATGGATGCGGACGGCGGCCACATGGCGGCGCAGGGCCGCGTCGCGCAAAGCCGGATCGTCGGCGTTCACCGCCTCCTCATAGGCAAGCAAAGAGACCTTGCTGTCCACCACCAGCAACCTTCTCTGCGGCATCCTGACGATCACATCCGGGCGCCAGCGCCGGCCCTCGGCATCGGTATGGCTGGACTGCGTTTCGTAATGCGTGCCCCGGATCAGGCCCGAATCCTCCAGGATGCGCTCCAGAATCATCTCGCCCCAGGCCCCGCGCTTCTGGCTGTCGCCTTTCAGCGCGCGCGTCAGCGCCACCGCCTCGGCCGAGATCTGTTCCGAACGCTTATGCAGATATTCGATCTGCTCTTTCAGCCGCGCGCGCTCTTCGTCGGTGGCCTTGTTGCGGGCCTGAAGCTCGGTCTGGAAGCGGTTCACCTGATCGCGGAACGGGGTCAGCAGGGCGCTAAGCTGTTCGCCATGCGATTTCCGCATCTCGCTGCCCTGGACGCGCAGGGTCTCGTTCGCCATCAGGCGAAAATGGCCGGTCATCTCTTCGCGCAGTTCGCGCAGGGTCTGGATGTCGCGCTCGGCCGCCTCGCGGTCCTTGTCGGCGGCAAGGCGGGTCTCGGCCAGTTCGCGCTGAAGGCTCGCCGCCCCCTGCCGCTCGCGGTGCAGCGCATCGGTCAGGCCGTCGCGCTCTTCGACCAGTTCGGCCATGCGCTGGCCCAGCGACTCGGCGCGGGTCTCAAGCCGGCTCGCGGCGACCAACTGTTCGCGCAATGCCTTGCCCTCGGCATCGAGTCGCGCGGCCAGCTCCGCCATATCCCGCGCCGCCGCCAGCGCCCGCGCCTGGGCCGAACCCCGCCCCCGCCACCAGGCGACGCCACAAAAAACCGCGCAAAACGCGAGAAGCAGGCAAAGAAGCCGCAGATTCCCGTTATCCGCCAGCCATGCCTGGATTATTTCGCTGCCTTGCCTCGGCATCCTGCCGACCCCGCCCGTTTCTTGCTGACCTGCCAAGGCGATTGTTCACCTTTTGCCCCGGAATTGCAACCCGTGGCCCCTTTCAATCCGCCCCTGCCGATCCCAGCTTTCCTTCATCAGGACAGGAGATCAGAATGGCCAGGAACGTCGCCCTTATCATCGGTTCGCTTCGCAAGGATTCGCTGAACCGAAAACTGGCGAAAGCCATCGTGAATCTGGCCGGCGACCGGCTTAGCTTTCACGAACTGCATATCGGCGATCTGCCGCATTACAACGAAGAGCTTTGGGCCGACCTGCCCGAGCCTGTCGCACGGCTTAAGGACCGGATCGAGCATTCGGACGCGATTCTGGCGATCACACCGGAATATAGTCGCAGCTATCCCGGCGTGATCAAGAACGCCCTCGACTGGGCCAGCCGCCCCTATGGCGCGAATAGCTGGTCCGGCAAGCCCGCCGCCGTCACCGGCACTTCGCCCGGCGCCATCGGCGCGGCGGTGGCGCAGTTCCACCTGAAAAGCGACATGCTGGCCCTGAACATGATGATGATGCAGCAGCCCGAAGCCTATATCCAGTGGAAGCCCGAGGCTTTCGCCGCCGACGGAGCGATCACCGACGAATCGCTGCGCAAGTTCCTGACGGCCTATGTGGACGCTTTCGCGGCCTTCATCGAGAAGCACCGCTGACAAGCCCCGCGCGCTTGCCGGCCGGGCCTCAACCCGCCGGCTGGCAAGCGCGCATGAAGCCCAGAACGCCCACCGTCAGGCTGCGCAGGTCGCCCATCTGCACGCCGTTTTCGGCGATCCAGTTGAAAAGCATCTTCGGTTCGCAGGCGCCGAAGCCCATCTGCCAATTCGGGAACTGCCTCGTCTCCTGCGTTCCGCGCGAAAGGATCTGCATCCGCTCGTGCCGGGGGTCAAGGGCGATACGGTCCAGCACCAGTTGCAACGCCGCATCCGGCCCCTCAAGCCATTGATAGAAGGCGCCATCCTCCAGATGCAGAAAGCCGGTCAGCGCAAGCTGCGCGTTGCGCGCGCGGGCGCTGACCAGAATACGCTGACATTCGACGGATCGGGGCACAAGCAAGGTCCGGCTGCGATAAAGAGCGAACCCTGTCGGCATCCTATTGATCCAGGAACGAGCGCAGCTTGCGCGACCGCGAGGGGTGCTTCAGCTTGCGCAGCGCCTTGGCCTCGATCTGGCGGATCCGTTCGCGGGTGACGCTGAACTGCTGGCCCACTTCCTCAAGCGTGTGGTCGGTGTTCATGCCGATGCCGAAACGCATGCGCAGCACCCGTTCCTCGCGCGGGGTCAGGCTGGCCAGAACCCGCGTCGTGGTCTCCTTGAGGTTTTCCTGGATCGCGCTGTCCAAGGGCAGCACGGCGTTCTTGTCCTCGATGAAATCGCCAAGCTGGCTGTCTTCCTCGTCCCCGATGGGGGTTTCCAGGCTGATCGGTTCCTTGGCGATCTTCATCACCTTGCGGACCTTTTCCAGCGGCATTTGCAGCTTTTCGGCCAGTTCCTCGGGCGTGGGCTCGCGGCCGATCTCGTGCAGCATCTGGCGGCCGGTGCGCACCAGCTTGTTGATCGTCTCGATCATATGGACGGGGATGCGGATGGTGCGGGCCTGATCGGCGATGGAGCGGGTGATCGCCTGACGAATCCACCATGTCGCATAGGTGCTGAACTTATAGCCCCGGCGATACTCGAACTTGTCCACGGCCTTCATCAGGCCGATATTGCCTTCCTGAATAAGATCAAGGAATTGCAGGCCCCTGTTCGTGTATTTCTTGGCGATCGAGATGACCAGCCGCAGGTTCGCCTCGACCATTTCCTTCTTGGCCTGGCGCGCCTCTTTCTCGCCGCGCTGGACCTGGTTCACGATGCGGCGGAATTCCTCGATATCGACGCCGACGCGCTGGCTGATCATCGCCATCTCGCCGCGCAGATCCTCGACCTGACGGCGCGATTTCTCGAACAGGCTCTGCCAGCCGCGGCCCTTGTTGGCGGACATGCGGTCGATCCAGGTCGGATCCAGTTCCGAGCCGCGATAGGCGTCGATGAATTCGCGACGGTTGATGCGGGCGCCGTCGGCCAGTTTCACCATGCCCGAATCAAGCGACACGATGCGGCGGTTGATGCCATAGATCTGATCGACCAGCGCCTCGATCCGGGCATTGTGCAGGTGCAGTTCATTGACCAGCCCGACGATGCGTGACCGCAGAACCTGGTAATCCACCTCGTCCGACGCCGAGAAGCTGCTATCCTCGTTCAGGGTGGCGGACATGCGGTTGTCCTGCATATGCGCCAGTTCCTCATAGCCCTGGGCGATCGCTTCCAGCGTCTCAAGCACCTTGGGCTTCAACGAGGCTTCCATGGCCGAAAGGGACAGGCTTTGCCCGTCATCCTCGTCCTCTTCCTCTTCGCCGCCGGCCATGGGGTTGCCATCGGCGTCCAGTTCCTCCTCGCGGTTGCTGGCCGAGGGGCCGGCGGCGGAGCGCACGCCCTCCTCGGACAGCACGACCTCCTCTTCGCCCTCCTCGTCCATCGAGCGGCCGAAGGTGGTTTCCAGATCGATCACGTCGCGCAGCAGGATGGCTTCGTCCAGAAGTTCCTGGCGCCACAGCGTGATGGCCTTGAAGGTCAGCGGGCTTTCGCAAAGCCCGGCGATCATGGTGTTGCGGCCGGCCTCGATGCGCTTGGCGATGGCGATCTCGCCCTCACGCGACAAAAGCTCGACGCTGCCCATTTCGCGCAGATACATGCGCACGGGATCGTCGGTGCGGTCCAGCTTCTCGGTCTCGGTGGCGGCGATGACCACCTCGCGCGAGCCGGAGCTGGTCGTCGCGACCTCACCACCCTCGGAGTCTTCGGCCTCTTCGTCGTTTTCGACCACGCGAATGTCCATTTCGGACAGCATCGACATCACGTCCTCGATCTGGTCGGAACTGGCCTGCTCGGGCGGCAGGACGGCGTTCAACTGATCATAGGTGATGTATCCGCGCTCGCGGCCCTCGGCGATCATTCGCTTGACCGCCGCTTGCGACATGTCCAGCGAATGATCGTCGTCCTTGGTGTCGGGCTTTTGGTCGTCGTCGTTGGCTGCCATGCTGGCTCCCTTGAAACGGTGATTCGCGAATCGGCGAATCGGGATCGTCTGTCGAACGGTTCTAGCCGAGGCGAAAGCGGAATCAAACCCTGCGCGCCCAGCCCTGCCTAAGCGATTCCGAATCGAATCGCGGTTGCCGCGTGATTCGACGGGCCTGTCCCCTAGCGCCGCGGCTTGCGCCAGATCTGGTTTTCGATGGCCGCCCGCAACTGCGCGGCAAGCGCCTCGCGGTTCTCGCCGAAATCCGAGATGTCCGACAGGGACGGCGTATCGGCCGCCTGCCGCGCGCGGGCCGATTGCGCCACGCGCCAGGTCAGCCCCTCATCGGCCAGCCCCTCGATCTCGACCTCGGCGCGGGCGACCTCTTCGCGCGCGATGCGGCGCGATTCGATGCGGTCCAGCGCATTGGACAGGATCTCGGCCGCCGCATCCCCGTCCTGGGCGCGCAGCAACGCCGGAGCAGCCCTGACATGGGGCTCGGCCATGATGCTTTCAAGGGCGCGCTGCCCGGCCTGGGAATGCCCGCCCGCCAGCAGGTCATGGACCAGTTGCGCGCGGTCGGCATCCTCGGGGTCCAGCCGCTCCAGCCGCGGCTCGACCGCGCCGATCAGATGGGGGTGCGAGGCGCAGATGGCCAGGATCATCGCCTCGATCATCCCCTCGGCCTCGCGCTCGCCCGCCTTGGGCGAGGAAAGCCGCGAAGCCCGCGTCGAGGCGACCGGCGCCACGGGTTGCGGCACCGCGCCGCGCATGCCCCTGGGTTGCCAGGGGGCACGGACCGGGGCTTCGCGGCGGCGATGGCCGAAAAGCTCCCATTTCAGGGATTTCAGCGCGGCGAAGTAATGATCCCGCGTGTCCTTGTCGGGGATCTTCGCGATGGCGTCGCCAAGCGCCTTGTCCAACGCGGCCTTGCGCTCGGGACTGTCCAGGACGCGGCCCTCGGTTTCGCGCCGCCAAAGCAGATCGACCAGCGGCCGTGATTCCTCCAGCGTCGCCGACATGGCGCCGGCGCCTCGCGCGCGGATCAGGTCGTCGGGATCCAGCCCCTCGGGCAGGAAGGCAAAGCGCAACGCCTGGCCCGGCGCGGTCATCGGCAGCGCCAGATCAATCAGCCGCATCGCCGCGCGCAGCCCCGCGCTGTCGCCGTCAAGCGCGATCACCGGCTCGGGCGAGACGCGCCACATCAGCCGCAGTTGATCCTCGGTGATGGCGGTGCCCAGGGGGGCGACGGCGCCCTCGAAACCGGCGCGGACCAGCGCGATCACGTCCATATAGCCCTCGACCACGATAAGCGGCCTGCCCTTCGCGACCGCCGCCCGCGCCGGGCCGAGATTATAGAGGTTGCGGCCCTTGTCGAACAAAGGCGTCTCGGGACTGTTGAGGTATTTCGCCCGCGCGTTCGGATCCATCGAGCGACCGCCGAAGGCGATGCAGCGCCCGCGCGCATCGCGGATCGGGAACATGATCCGGCCCCGGAAGCGGTCGAAGGGGGCGCCGCGATCCTCGGGCCTGGCGGCCAGACCTGCCTCAACGATCAGCACCTCGGGGACGCCCTTGGCCCGCAGCGCGTTGAAAAGACCCTGGCGCTGGTCGGGCGCGAAGCCGATGCCGAACTGCTCGCAGGCGGGCGCGTCAAGTCCGCGCCGCGCCAGATAGTCGCGCGCGCCCTGCGCCAGCCCCATGCCAAGCTGCATGCGATACCAGCGCACGGCCTGTTCCATCACCTCGACCAGTTCGGTGCGGCGGTCGGCGCGCTGCACCTGGCGGGGATCGCGCTCGGGCATTTGCAGCCCCGCCTCCGAGGCCAAAAGCTCGACCGCCTCCATGAAGCCCATGCCCTCGGCCTCGCGCAGGAAGGTCAGCGCATCGCCCTTGGCATGGCAGCCGAAGCAGTAATAAAACCCTTTCTGATCATCGACATGGAACGAAGCGGTTTTTTCGCCATGGAAGGGACAGGGCGCCCACCAGTCCCCTTTCGCCTGGTTCGAGCGGCGCAGGTCCCAAGTGACCTTGCGCCCGATCACGCGCGACAAAGGCACGCGGGCGCGGATCTCATCAAGGAATTGGGGCGGAAGGCTCATGCGCTCTTATATCGGGTCGCGCGGCGGGGGTGAACAAGGTTCTGCGTCGATGTATTCGGGTATTTGGAAAAACGAAGAAGACGGGCCGTGGCGCCCGACAACATCGGCAAGGCGGCATCAGCGGGCCGGTGATCCGCGCCCTGCCCCGGCTGCGGGCCACGGGCCGCCAAAAGGAAGGGCGGATCTTGCCGGGGCACCTCGCCGCGCCTATTGTCGCGGCATTTCGAAGGGGAAGGCGTCGATGCGGGCAGCTTGGATCGGTTTGGCATTGCTGGCATCGCTTGCCGGCTGCGAGGACCGCATGACGGACTATCCCAGGCTGCTGCCGACCGACCAGCTTCTGGCCGAGCCGGCCCTGCCCTCCCATGCGCGCGATGCGGCCCAAAGCCCCGATGCGGCCGATGCCACGCTTGCCAGGCGCGCCGCGGCCCTTGGCGCGCGCGGCGGCACCGGGCCGGTCTCGGATGCCGGGCTGATGCGCCGGGCCGAGGCGCTGCGCGCCCGCGCGGCCGATCTCAAGACCCGCAGCCTGGACGATTGCCCGGCGGAACAGCCCGATTGCGGCGACCTCGGAAACTAAGCGAAGGACCGGCCATGCCCGTCATCACCTGCATCGACGATCTCAAGGCGATCTATCGCCGCCGCGTGCCGCGCATGTTCTACGATTACGCCGAAAGCGGCAGCTATACCGAAAGCACCTTCCGCGAGAACACGACGGATTTCCAGCGCATCAAGCTGCGCCAAAGGGTCGCCGTGGACATGAGCGGGCGCAGCACCGAAAGCACGATGATCGGCCAGAAGGTCGCCATGCCCGTGGGCCTCGCCCCGGTCGGCATGACCGGAATGCAATCGGCCGATGGCGAGATCAAGGCTGCCCGCGCCGCCACCGCCTTCGGCGTGCCCTTCACGCTTTCCACCATGTCCATCTGCTCTATCGAGGATGTGGCCGCTGCGATCCGCGCGCCCTTCTGGTTCCAGCTTTACGTCATGCGCGACGAGGCTTTCGTCGAGGGCGCGATCGAACGCGCGCGGCGGGCGAACTGCTCGGCCCTGGTGCTGACGCTGGATCTTCAGATCCTGGGCCAGCGGCACAAGGATCTGAAGAACGGGCTTTCCGCGCCGCCCAAGATGACGCTGCCGGTCATGCTGGATCTGGCCACCAAATGGGGCTGGGGCATCGGGATGCTGCGGACCAAACGCCGCTCGTTCGGCAATATCATCGGCCACGCCAAGGGGGTCGGCGACACCTCGTCACTGATGCGCTGGACCAGCGAACAGTTCGATCCGCAACTCGACTGGGGCAAGATCGCGAAGATCCGCGATCTCTGGGGCGGCAAGCTGATCCTCAAGGGCATCAACGATCCCGAGGATGCCCGCATCGCTGCCGATTTCGGCGCCGACGCCATCATCGTCAGCAACCATGGCGGCCGCCAGCTTGACGGCGCGGTCAGTTCGATCCGCATGCTGCCCGAGATCCTCGCCGCCGTCGGCGACCGGATCGAGGTGCATCTGGACAGCGGCATCCGCTCGGGCCAGGACGTGTTCAAGGCGCTGGCCATGGGGGCGCATGCGACCCATATCGGCCGCGCCTTCATCTACGGGCTGGGCGCGATGGGCGAGGCCGGCGTGACCAGCGCGCTTGGCATCATCCGCAACGAACTGGACATTACCATGGCGCTTTGCGGCGAACGGGACGTGCGCCGGATCGGCCGGCAGAACCTGCTGGTGCCACCCGATTTCCTGACGCCCTGGAGCTAATCCCGGCCGGCGGACCGGACCAGCGCGGCGGAATGAGGCCCGCCGCGCATCCGCCGCCGCGCCTCATCGTAGAACAGCGCGATCACCGTGGGCACCCCCACGCCGAAAAGCATCAGCCCCAGGACATCGTGGATGTCCAGTAAGTCCGCCAGCCGGAACGCCCAGACATGCAGGAAATAGATCGTGGCCGAGACCAGCCCCAGATCCACCGGCTGCGGCGGCATCCGCAGTTCGAGCGCCAGCAGGAAGATCAGCGGCGCCGCCACATAGGTCGCGGCCGGCATCTCGATCATCACGCCGGTGCCGAAGCGCGCCTGGACCAGCCATGCCTCGGCGCAAAGAAGCAGCAGCGCCAGGCCCAGGATCAGAAGCGGGCGCGGCCGGGTCGCGGGCACGGTGCCGGGCCGGTTCAGCCGCGCGTTCAGCAGATAGCCGATGGCCAGAAAGGGAAAGCACATGAACAGCCCGTTGCGATAGCGTTGCACAGGAATCTGGGCCAGGCCGGACAGGTCGGCATATTGCATCGCCAACCCCAGCAGCGCGCAGATCGCGGCGGGCAGCACCACGAACCAGACCTCATGCCCCGGCGCCAGCCTGCGCCCCAGCGCGACCAGCCCCGCCAATGCCAGCCCACCGACGAACAGCCCGATCAGGAACCACAGGTGGAAAAACCCCCACAGCAGCGTCGTCGCCAATGAGCGCAGCCCCGTCACCTGCCCCTGCCAGATCGGGAAATAGACCGCCATCCAGAACAGATACAGCACCAGCATCCGCATGAGCCATTTCCCCGCCCGGCCCCCGACCATCGAGATATGCAGGAAGTAGCCGGCGATGATGCAGAACAGCGGCACAAGCGTCCGCATCAGCCCGCTGCCGAAGACGAAAAGCCCCATGGTCGTGTTGTTCTGGATCCAGTTGGTATGGGCCAGGACGACGAAAAGAGAAAGGAAAGTCTTGAGATAATCGAGTGAATGAATACGTCGCAATTCGAAAACTCCATGCGGCCCCTCAGGCATGCGCGATTCGCCCCGCATCTGGCAAGCGGTTTTTCGCTCAGAATGCGCATAAATCCGCCCATTCCAGACCCGCGGAACTTTGCACTTCACATTTCATAGCCTCTCGTGTAACGGCACGGCTCCGGCCATGCACCCTTGGAGGATGGCCGCCAACTCTGACAAAGGACTATCGACATGGCCAAAGAGATTCTGAATCTGGTGGCCGAGGCACGCGCGGGGACAGGCAAGGGGGCCGCCCGCCAAGCTCGCCGCGAAGGCAAGGTGCCCGGCATCGTTTATGGCGACGGCAAGGACCCGCAGCCGCTCGCCCTCGACTTCAACTACCTGCTGACCAAGCTGCGCGCCGGTCGCTTCATGTCCACGCTCTGGAATCTCCAGGTCGAAGGTCAGGAAGATGTCCGTGTCGTCTGCCGCGGCGTCCAGCGCGACGTGGTAAAGGACCTGCCGACGCATATCGACTTCATGCGCCTGCACCGCAACACTCGGGTGAACCTGTTCATCCATGTGACCTTCGAAAACCACGAGGCCGCACCGGGCCTGAAACGTGGCGGCACGCTGGTCGTGGTGCGCCCCGAAGTCGAACTGGTCGTGACCGCCTCGGACATTCCCGATCACATCACGGTCGACCTGACCGGCAAGGAAATCGGCGATTCGATCCATATCAGCGACGTGGTCCTGCCGAATGGCGTGAAGCCGGCCATCGACCGCAATTTCGTCATCGCCAACATCGCGGCCCCCTCGGGCCTGCGTTCGGAAGAGAATGCCGAAGCCGAAGCCTGATCCCAGGTCTCGCGCGCGATGATACGGGCGGCATCCCCAGCGGGTGCCGCCCTTTTTCATTCTTCGTTTCCCAAATACCCATGCGGCGGTGCCCTTGCGGGGCCGCGCCCGGATTGATAACAGGCGCCCTTGCCGACAAAGGGAAAGACATGGAACCGATCCACATCATCGGCGCGGGCCTCGCGGGGTCCGAAGCCGCTTGGCAGATCGCCCGCATGGGCCTGCCGGTCGTCCTCCACGAGATGCGCCCCCAGACCCGGACCTTCGCCCATCGCACCGGCGATTGCGCCGAGATGGTCTGCTCGAACAGCTTCCGCTCGGATGACGACCAGATGAACGCGGTCGGGCAACTCCATTGGGAAATGCGCGCGGCCGGCGGCCTGATCATGGCCATGGCCGACCGCCACCGCCTGCCGGCAGGTAGCGCGCTGGCGGTGGACCGTGACGCTTTTTCCGCCGCCGTGACCCAGGCGCTGCGGGATCAGCCGCTGATCAGCTTCGCCCCGGGCGAGATCACCGAGCTGCCCTCCGAAGGTCGTTGGATCGTCGCCACCGGCCCCCTGACCTCTCCCGCGCTCGGCCGCGCGATCCTGGACACGACCGGCGAAGGTGCGCTTGCCTTCTTCGACGCCATCGCCCCCATCGTCCATGCCGAGACCATCGACATGCGGGTCTGCTGGCGCCAAAGCCGCTACGACAAGGGCGATACCGAGGAGGAACGCACCGCCTATATCAACTGCCCTATGACCCGCGCCGATTATGAGGATTTCATCGACGCGCTGCTGGCGGCGGAAAAGACCCAGTTCCACGAGGGCGAGACGGCAGGTTATTTCGACGGATGCCTGCCCATTGAGATCATGGCCGAGCGCGGGCGCGAGACGCTGCGGCACGGCCCGATGAAACCCGTGGGCCTGACCAATGCCCATAATCCGGCCGAAAAGCCCTATGCCGTGGTCCAGCTTCGCCGCGACAATGCGCTGGGAACGCTCTACAATATCGTCGGCTTCCAGACCAAGATGAAATATGGCGCACAAACTGATGTTTTCAGGCGCATTCCCGGCCTGGAAAATGCCAGATTCGCCCGGTTGGGCGGCATCCATCGCAATACCTTCCTGAACTCGCCGCGCCTGATCGACGACAGGCTGCGACTACGCATCCGCCCGAACCTGCGCTTCGCCGGTCAGGTCACCGGGGTCGAGGGCTATGTCGAATCCGCCGCCATGGGCCTTCTCGCCGGTCGCATGGCCGCAGCCGAGGCTCTGGGCCGCGATCTCGCGCCCCCGCCCGTCACCACCTCGATGGGGGCGCTGGTCAATCACATCACCGGAGGCGCGGATGCCAAGACCTTCCAGCCCATGAACGTGAATTTCGGCCTCTATCCTCCGCTCGACGAGACGCGTGGCGGCCGCAAGGGCCGCAAGGACCGCTACCCGGCCTATACCGACCGCGCGAAAACCGATTTCCGCGAATGGCTTGCGGGACAGGATTGAAGCGGACCCGGTTTGCCCCCTCGCCTACCGGCCCGCTGCATCTGGGCCATGCCTTCGCCGCCCTGACGGCGGCGCGGCTGGCCGATCCCGACCAGTTCCTGCTCAGGATCGAGGACATCGACCAGACCCGCTGCCGCCCGGAATATGAGGCGATGATCACCGAGGATCTGCGCTGGCTCGGGCTGTCCTGGCCACGGCCGGTCATGCGCCAGTCCGACCGCCTGCCCGCCTATCGCGCCGCGCTGGACCGGCTGGCGTCGCTTGGCCTGACCTATCCCTGCCAATGCCGCCGCGCCGATATCCGCGCCGCCCTTTCGGCCCCGCAAGAGGGCGCGCCGGTCATCGGCCCCGATGGCCTGGTCTATCCCGGCACCTGCCGCGAACGCGGCATGACCAAGGCCGGCCCCCAGGACGCCATCCGCCTGAACGCCCGCGCGGCCTTCGCCCATCTGGACCTCGCAGCGCTGAAATTCCTCGACCGCGACGGCCCCCGGCACCTAGACGCGCGGGATTTCATCCAAGGCATCGGCGATATCGTGCTGGCGCGGCGCGGGATGGGCACCAGCTATCACCTTTCGGTCGTGGCGGATGACGCGGCGCAGGGGATCACCCTGGTCACGCGGGGCGAGGATCTGCGCGATTCGACCTGGATCCATGTGCTGCTGCAACGCCTGCTGGACCTGCCGACACCGCGATACCACCATCACCGCCTGATCCGCGACGATGCCGGCAGACGCCTGGCCAAACGTGACGACGCCCGCGCCCTGCGCCTTTATCGCGCCGAGGGCGCCACGCCGCGGGACATCCGCCGCATGCTAGGGCTCTAATGGCGCCATGATCTCGACCTCGGCTCCACCCCTCACCGCCGTGTAAAAGCACGAACGCCGGTTGGTGTGACAGGCCGGGCCGGTCTGCTCGACCTGGACCAGCAGGCAATCGCGGTCGCAATCGATCCGCATCTCGACCAGCTTCTGCACATGGCCCGAGCTTTCCCCCTTGACCCAGAACGCGCGGCGCGAGCGTGACCAATAGGTCACCCTTCCGCTTTCAAGGGTGCGCGCCACGGATTCCGCATTCATCCAGGCCAACATCAGCACCTCGCCCGTCGCATGGTCCTGGGCGATGGCGGGGATCAGGCCATGGGCGTCGTATTTCAGGCGGGCGGGATCGAACATCGGCTTTCCTTTCGGCAATGGCGCCCCTATCTAATCGGGACGCGGGCCAAGCGGAAGCCCGGCCCAGGGAATCCAAGGCCCATGCCCGACAGCGATCTGATGCAGCTCTATTCCCGCCGGATCCTGGCGCTGGCGGCGGATATCCCGCATCTGGGCAAGCTTCCCGCCCCAACCGGCAGCGCGCATCGCCGCTCGCCGCAATGCGGCTCGTCGGTGACGGCGCATGTGGTGCTGCGCCAGGGCCACATCGCGGAATTCGGGCAAGAGGTCCGCGCCTGCGCCCTGGGCCAGGCTTCGGCCAGCGTGCTCGGGGGGGCGGCGCTTGGCGCCACCCGCGCCCAGATCGCCACGGCAAGGGATCAGCTTCACGCCATGCTGACCGCCGGCGGACCCGCCCCCTCACCCCCCTTCGCGGCGCTTGAAGCCCTTCTTCCGGCGCGCGAATTCCCCAATCGCCATGCGTCGATCCTGCTGGCCTGGGACGCGATCCTCGGCGCCATCGACGCTTCGCCGGCATAGGTCTTCTTCGTTTTCCAAATACCCCCCGCCGCAGGCGGAATAAAAAAGGCCGGCCCCGTGATGGAGCCGGCAAGTTGCGCGCAGGCAGGGGACCGGGGCAGTCCCTCCGGTCCACAGGTCAGGGACCGGAGCAAGGCGCGCGGCAGGAAAGGTAAAGGCCCGGGTCTCAGGCCATCATGCCCGCGGGGATCACTGCGGGCATGGAAAACAGGACGATCGCGGTCACCGAAATCGCGATGACACCAAGCAGATCGGAAAGGGATTCACGGTTCATGGTCGGACTCCACTCTAAGGTTCCCAATTTGTTCCCATCGAATCACCAAGAAGTAAAGAGATTTTTAAGAACATCATAAGAACATCCTGGGGCCTGTCACCCTGCGGTGATCAGGCGGACCGCGCGATCCTGCTCCATCAGCCATAAAAGCGTGCGCACCGCCTGGCCGCGCTGGCCCTGCATCAGCGGGTCTCGCTCAAGGAAAGCCTGAGCATCCTTGCGCGCCATGGCCATCAAGCCGGCCTGGCGCTCCAGATCAGCGATGCGGAAACGCGGCAGCCCCGATTGCGCGGTGCCGATCACGTCGCCCGCGCCGCGCATCTCCAGATCCTCCTGGGCGATGCGGAATCCGTCCTCGGTCTCGCGCAGGATGCCCAGGCGCCGCCGCCCGGTCTCGCCCAGAGGCTCCTGATACATCAGCACACAGCTCGACGCACCCGCGCCGCGCCCGACCCGGCCGCGCAACTGATGCAACTGCGCCAGACCAAAGCTTTCCGCCCGTTCGATCACCATGATCGTGGCCTCGGGCACGTCCACGCCCACCTCGATCACCGTGGTCGCGACCAGGATGCGGGCGCGGCCGGCGGCGAAATCGGCCATCGCCGCGTCGCGCTCGTCGGGCGGCATCTGGCCATGGACCAGCCGCACCTCATCGCCGAAACGGGCGCGCAGGGTCTTGAACCGCGCCTCGGCCCCGGTCAGATCCACCGCCTCGCTTTCCTCGACCAAAGGGCAGACCCAATAGGCGCGGGTGCCCCCTTCCAGCGCGCGGGCCAGATGCGCCAGCACCTCCTCCATCCGCGCATCCGAGATCACCGTCGTGCGCACCGGCAGACGGCCGGGCGGCTTTTCATCCAGCACCGACAGATCCATGTCCCCGAACTGCGCCAAAGCCAGCGAGCGCGGGATCGGCGTCGCAGTCATCACCAGCATGTCGGGCGGCAGGCCGTTCCCCTTGCCGGCAAGCTCCATCCGCTGGTTGACGCCGAAGCGGTGCTGTTCGTCGATGATCGCAAGGCGCAGGTCGTGAAAGGCGACGGTCTTCTGGATCACGGCATGGGTGCCGACCAGGATGTCGATCCGCCCCTCGGCCAGGTCGGTCAGGATATTGGCCCGCGCGTCGCCCTTGTCGCGGCCGGTCAGCGCCTCGATCCGAATGCCCGCCAGCCGCGCGAAGGGTTCAAGCGCGCGCAGGTGCTGGCGGGCCAGGATCTCGGTCGGGGCCATCAGCACGCCCTGCCCGCCCGCCTCGACCGCGACCAGCAACGCCAGGAAGGCAACCAGCGTTTTCCCCGCCCCCACGTCGCCCTGAAGCAGCCGGTTCATGCGGCGCGGCGCAGCCATGTCGACGGCGATCTCATCGACCGCGCGGATCTGCGCGCCGGTCGGCGGCCAGGGCAGGCCCGCCAGCACCCGCGCGCGCAGGCTTCCATCGCCGCGTGTCTGTTGCCCCGCCAGCCGCCGCCGGTCGCGGCGCAGCAGCGCCAGCGTCATCTGATGGGCGAAAAGCTCATCATAGGCCAGCCGCGACCGCGCCGGCGCTGTGCCCGACACATCGCTCAGGCCCTGCGGCGCATGGGCCAGTTCCAGCGCGCGGCGCCAATCCGGCCAGCCCTGCCGCGCCATCACGCCGGGATCGATCCATTCGCCGATCTCGGGCAGACGCGTCATCGCCGCCGCCTGCGCTTTCTGCACCAGCCCCTGGGTCAGCCGGCCCGATAGGGGATAGACCGGCTCGTATTCCAGCGGTTCCAGGCCCCCCGGCGCGGCGATCTGGTCGGGATGGACCATCTGCGCCACGCCGTCGAAAAGCTCGATCTTGCCCGAGACCAGGCGCTCGGCCCCGACCGGCAACTGCCCCTCGATCCAGTCGCGGCGTGCGTGAAAGAACACCAGTTGCAGATCGCCCTTGCCGTCCGAGCAATGCACCCGCCAGGGCCGCCCCCGGTTGGCGGGCGGATTGTGGCGCTGGACCCTCACGGTCAGGCTGACGATCTCGGGGGGGTGGGCATCGGCCAGCCGCGCGATGGGCCGACGGTGCAGCACGGCATGCGGCAGGGTCAGGATCAGGTCGCGCGGGCGGGTCACGCCCATCTGCATGAAGGCTTCCGCCGCCTTGGGACCGATGCCCGGCAACGTTTCCAGACCCGCGAACAGCGGAAACAAGGCCGGCGGCCGGCCTATGCTTGCGCGATCGCCAGCCATTCGTCCTCATCGATGACCTTGATGCCCAGTTCGGTGGCCTTCTTGGCCTTGGAGCCCGCGCCCGGCCCCGCGATCAGCAGATCCGTCTTAGCCGAGACCGAGCCCGCGACCTTGGCCCCCATCGCCTCGGCCCGCGCCTTGGCCTCGGCGCGGGTCATCTTTTCCAGCGTGCCGGTGAAAACCAGGGTCTTGCCGGCAATGGCGCTGTCGGCGGCGCGCGCCTCGGGCGGCTGGACATCGCGCAACTGGGCGATCAGCCGGTCGATGGCCGCGCGCTCGCGCGGGTTGGCGAAAGCGTCGGACAGCGACATGGCAAGGGTCGGGCCGATCCCGTCGGCCGAGATCAGGTCGTCCCAGGCGGCCTGGGCGCCGGGTTCCGCAGCAATGACCTGGGCGCGGGCCTCGGCCAGCCGGGCGCGGCGGGATTCGCGCGCGGCGGCCTCGCGTTCGGCCTGGGCGGCAAGATCGGCGGCGCGATGGACCAGGGCCGCCGGGCGCGACAGGTCCAGCGCCTGGACCAGCGCGTCCCAGCCGCCGAAATGCCGCGCCAGTTCTGCGGCACCGACCTCGCCCAGATGCCGGATGCCCAGGCCGAAAAGCAGGCGCGGCAGTGAAATGTCACGCTTGCGCTCGATGGCCTGGAAAAGGGCGGTCGCGCTTTTCTCGCCCCAGCCCTTGATCTGGGCCAGCGGCGTGGCCGAAAGACGCGCCAGCGATTCCGGCAGCGCCTGCGCGGAAAGCTGCAAGGCGTCCAGGCCCAGCGACAGCAGCAACTCGCGGTCTTCGGCGGGGGTCGCCTCGGGCAGCAGCTTCTGTCCGTCGCGCGCGGCCAGGGTGAAGATATCGGCCGGCTCGGCGATCCAGCCCAGGCGGTGGAACAGTTCGACCTGCTTGGCGCCCAGCCCCTCGATGTCGAAGGCCGCGCGGGACACGAAATGGCGCAGCTTCTCGACCGCCTGGGCCGGACAGATCAGCCCGCCCGTGCAACGGCGCACCGAATCGCCCTCTTCCCGGATCGCGGGCGAGCCGCATTCCGGGCAAGTCTGGGGAAAGGCATAGGGCGCGCTTTCGGCGGGGCGCTGCGCCAGGTCCACATCCGAGACCTTGGGAATCACGTCGCCCGCGCGATAGATCTGAACCCAGTCACCGACGCGAATGTCCTTGCCGCCCCGAATCTCGCGCCCGTCGGCGCCGCGCCCGGCGATGTAATCCTCATTGTGCAGGGTCGCGTTCGAGACGACGACGCCCCCCACCGTCACCGGCATCAGACGGGCCACGGGACTAAGCGCTCCCGTCCGACCCATCTGGATGTCGATCGCCTCAAGCCGGGTCCAGGCGCGCTCGGCCGGGAATTTATGCGCCAAGGCCCAGCGGGGCGTGGTCGAGCGCATGCCCAGCCGGGCCTGCCAGTCCAGGTCATCGACCTTGTAGACCACGCCGTCGATGTCATAGCCCAGCGTCGCGCGCTTCTGCTCGATCTCGGCCCATGTCGCCAGCATCTCCTCGACCGAGGCGCAGAGCCGCGTCAGGGGGTTGGTCTGAAACCCCATTTGCCGCATCCGCGCGACCGCCTGGATCTGCGTCGACGCCAGGGGCGCGCTGAGTTCGCCCCAGGCATAGGCGAAGAAGCGCAGAGGCCGCGCGGCGGTGATCGCGGGGTCCAGTTGGCGCAGGGATCCGGCGGCGGCATTGCGCGGATTGGCAAAGACCCGGCCGGTATCGGACAGGTTCAGCGCCTCGAAATCCGCATGCGACATATAGACCTCGCCCCGAATCTCGACGGTCTCGGGGATGTCGGCGCCGTGCAGGCGCTGCGGGATGTCGGCGATGGTGCGCGCATTGGCGGTCACGTTCTCGCCCATGGCGCCGTCGCCCCGCGTCGCGGCCTGAACCAGCTCCCCCTTTTCATAGCGAAGCGACAGGGACAGGCCGTCGATCTTGGGCTCGGCGGTCATCTGGACGGGTTGCCCAGCCGGCAGGCTGAGAAAGCTGCGGACGCGCTGAACGAAAGCCGCCACATCCTCGGGCGAAAAGCCGTTTTCCAGCGACAGCATCGGCAGGCGGTGCGGGATCTTGCCGAAGCGGTTGTCCGGCGCCGCGCCCACTCTGGCGCTGGGGCTGTCGGGGCGCGCCAGTTCGGGAAAACGCGCCTCGATCCCGGCCAGCCGGCGCTTGGCGGCATCGTAGTCGGCATCGCTGAGAAAGGGCGCATCCTCGGCGTGATAGGCCCGATCGGCGCGCTCCAGCAGTTCGGCCAGCACCGCCAACTCGTCCGCAGCGGCCGCGTCGTCCAGTTCGGCGACTGGCGGGGGCAGACCCGTCGCATCGGGGTGATCGTTCTGTTCCTGGGCCATGGCTGCCTTTTCTGGCCCAAAGAAGGGGCCAATCATCCGGGCCAGAGTGATAGCGGCAGCAGCGCCGGCTTGTCCAGCGTCCGGCCTGGATCCAGACGCCAAAGACGTGATCGGGTTTCGCGTCAGGGCCTTCGGCGCGGGGGGATCAGGCGCGAAGCGCCAGACGCTCGACGGTCAGGCCGTCGGTCTGCGGATCGCGCAGGACATAGCCCCGGCCCCAGACCGTCTCGATATGGCTTTCCCCGCCCAAGGCCGCCGCCAGCTTCTTGCGCAATTTGCATACGAAAACATCGATGATCTTCAACTCGGGTTCGTCCATGCCGCCGTAAAGGTGATTCAGAAACATCTCCTTGGTCAGCGTGGTCCCCTTGCGCAGGCTGAGCAGTTCCAGGATCTGGTATTCCTTGCCGGTCAGGTTGACCGCCTTGCCACCCACCTCGACCGCGCGGGCGTCCAGGTTCACCACCATATCTCCGGTGCGGATGATGGACTGGCTGTGCCCTTTCGAGCGGCGGATGATCGCCTGGATGCGGGCGATCAGCTCATCCCGGTTGAATGGTTTCGTCATGTAATCGTCCGCCCCGAAGCCGAAACCCCTCAGCTTGCTTTCCGTATCGTCCGAGCCGGTCAGGATCAGGATCGGCGTATCCACGCGCGACATGCGGATCTGGCGCAGCACCTCCATTCCGTGCATGTCAGGCAGGTCAAGATCCAGAAGGATCAGATCGTAATCATAAAGCTTCGCAAGATCGATCCCCTCCTCACCCATGTCCGTCCGATAGACGTTGTAACTGGCATGGGTCAGCATCAGCTCGATGCTGCGCGCCGTGGTTGGGTCGTCTTCGACAAGTAAAATTCTCATTTAGATAAGCCCCTAACTGCAGCGTTAACGCACAATATGTCTCAGCAAATGATTAATATCACGTTACCAAAGAAGAGTGCTTATACAAATCAATCTAAAGTTGCCGAAATTTTTGCAACTGCGTGATTTTCAACGCGTTGCGTCCATGCCGGGCAACGGCGGCGGCCCAGCTATCGAACTCCTCCTCGGTCAGGCCATAGCGGGCGATCGCCTCGTCGCGCCGCAGCAGCCCATGCTCGACTGCGGCCACCACGACCGCCTTGCGGCTGGCGACCCACCGCGTATCCACCGGAGGCAGATCGGCCAGGGTAAGCACGCTTCCATCGCGCAGGATGGCGGTGCGCGGCCCATGCGTTTTTTTCAAGAACATCGACAAATCCCGTTTCCCTGCCCCCTTTCTGGCAGAGACATCTTAAGTGCCGGTGAACCAGGAATGAATTTCCTGCCCCCGACGACCTTGAGAATTTCGCGGATTTTCCTATAAATAGAGACAAATCGCGGCACCATCTCGCCGCCAAAGGACGATCCATGACAGCCCCGACCCCTGCACTGCGCCCGGATGCGCGTGACATGACATTGAATTCGCTTGGATTTGCCAAATCCCCGGCACAGACCCGCGTGGTCGTCGCGATGTCGGGGGGCGTCGATAGTTCGGTCGTGGCCGCGATGCTTGCGGCCGAGGGATACGACGTGATCGGCGTCACCTTGCAGCTTTACGACCATGGCGCGGCCCTGGCCAAGAAAGGTGCCTGCTGCGCGGGCCAGGACATCCACGATGCCCGCCGCGTCGCCGAGCGCATCGGTTTTCCACATTATGTCCTGGATTACGAAAACAAATTCCGCGAATCGGTGATCGAGGAATTCGCCGATGCCTATCTGGCCGGCGCGACCCCGGTGCCCTGCATCCGCTGCAATGAGCGGGTGAAGTTCCGCGATCTGTTGCAAACCGCACGCGAACTTGACGCCGATTGCATGGCGACGGGCCATTACATCCGCCGCTTCGACGGGCCGCGCGGGGCCGAATTGCACATGGCCGCCGATCTCAATCGCGACCAGAGCTACTTCCTGTTCTCGACCACCCCGGAACAGCTTGATTTCCTGCGATTTCCTCTGGGCGGGCTGGCCAGCAAGGCCGAGACGCGGGCGCTTGCGCAAAAATACGGCCTGGCCGTCGCGGACAAACCCGACAGCCAGGACATCTGCTTTGTGCCGAACGGCGATTATGCCAGCGTGATCGAGAAGCTGCGCCCCGGCGCCGCCGATCCGGGCGAGATCGTCGATCTGGAAGGCCATGTCCTGGGCCGGCATCGCGGCGTGATCCATTACACCATCGGCCAGCGGCGCGGCCTGGGCATCGGTGGCCTGGGCGATCCGCTTTATGTCGTGCGGCTCGACCCGGATGCGCGCCGCGTCGTGGTCGGTCCCAAACAGGCGCTGGCCACGAAGATCGTGCCCGTGACCGAGGTGAACTGGCTGGGCGACGGTCCCTTCCAGGGCGAGATCGCGATCACCGCCCGCATCCGCTCGACCCGGCCGCCACGCCCGGCGATTCTGCGCCCGACGGGCGTGAACCGCGCCGAGATCGAGCTTCTGGACCCCGAGGAAGGTGTCAGCCCCGGCCAGGCCTGCGTCTTTTACGCGACCGAGAGCACGCGGGTGCTGGGCGGCGGCTGGATCGCGCACCGCCGCGGCTAAGGCCCGAAGCCTCGGCTAGGCGGCGGCCAGCGCCCTGATCCGCTCGACCATGGCGCGCAGCCCGTTCGAACGCTGGGCCGACAGATGCTCGTCCAACCCCAGCCGGCGCAGCTCGGCAGGGGCATCGATTCGTCCCACCTGCGCCAGTGGCACGCCCGAATAAAGCGCATGCAGGATGGCAATCAGACCGCGCACGATCAGCGCGTCGCTGTCGCCCTGAAAATCGAAGACTCCGCCTTCGATCCGAGGCATGATCCAGACCTGGCTCGCGCAGCCCTCGACCTTGGTGGCGGGGACTTGCAGCGCCGGGTCCATCGCCGGCATTGCCTTGCCCAGTTCGATCACATGGCGGTAACGCTCTTCCCAATCCTCAAGGAAATCGAAGGTCTCGGCAATCTCTTCGAAGGCGGGCGTGGCCATGTCGGTTCCTTTCGCGGCGGGCGGCCCCGACATAACGCGCGCCGCCGACAAGGTCAAAGAGGCTTTCACGCGCGCGGGCTTTGCCCTATCACTCGGCCAGGAACGCGAAAGAACGACGGGACGGCGGCGATGCGGATCAGAACTTTGGGCATTCTTGGCTGCGCGCTGCTGGCGCTGGTGGGCTGCGGTCGCCTTGCGGAGAGCCGCCTGAACCCGATGGGCTGGTTCGACGGACCAAGCAAGCCCGAGACGCTGGCCCCGAAAGAGGGCTATCCGACCGCGAAGACCGACAGCCGCACCCCCCTGGCCCAGATCACCGGCGCACGCTGGGAACCGCTTTACGAAGGGCGGATGCTGGTCGTGACCGGCCTTGCCAACAGCAAGGGCTGGTGGCACGCGGCGCTTGTGACCGAGCAGCCTATGCCGCCCGGACGCCTGGCGCCGGACCAGAACGGCGTGCTGCGCCTGCGCCTTCTGGGGAACCCGCCCCCTGCCGACAGCCCCGAGGCGCGCCAGCCCGCGAGCCCCGCCAGCGACACCATCAGCGTGGCCCTGACCATCTCGAACGAGAACCTGGCCGATATCCGCGAGGTGGTGATCAGCGGCGCCGCGAACTCGGTCAGCCTGCGGCCCTGAGGGGGCGAACCCGAACCGAAGGACGGCCCCCGGCCAGGTCCGCCGTCCAGGCCCCATGCCTGGAAAATGCGCGGCCCTTCGTGAATGGGAAAGGGCGCCCCTTGCAGGAGCGCCCGATTTTTTAGGCGTGATCACATCCCATGGCACCGCGCCCTTCGGCAAGCTCTTCCAAGAGGCCCGGCCTTTCGCGAGGTCGCCTCAGTCCATCTTGCGCAGATAGGTCCAGGTCGGCACACGGCCGCCGCGTGCGACGGACCAGCTTTCCGCATCGCCCAGATATTCGAAACCGCAATTCGTCAGCACCCTGGCCGAGCCGGGATTGTCCTGAAACGCCTCGGCGAACAGCGTGCGCGAGCCATGCGGATTCGCGGCGACCAGCGCGGCCACGGCCTCGGTCGCGAAACCCGTGTTCCAGAACCCCGCGCCAACCCAAAAGCCCAGTTCCGACTGTCCATCCTCAAGCCGGGTCAGCGAGACCACGCCCAAAAGTTCGGCAAGCTTGTTCGCCGAACCGTCGATAGACCAGACATCCTCTTCGCGCTCCTTGGCCATGGCGCGCTTCACATAGGCTTCGGCGGCGCCGGGCGGCAGCGGATGGGGGATCGAACGCGTCCCCTCGGCCACCCGCCGGTCCCGTGTGTAATGGGCGATCAGCCCGGCATCCGAAACCCGCAGCGGCCGCAGCATGAAGCGCTCGGTCGGATATTCGGCCTGCGGATGCAGGTCCGGCGCGGTCAGGTTAGTCATTCATCCCTCCTCCCACATATCCCGGAAAGCATATCTGCACGCCCCCCGGAAAATCTAAGGGGACCGGCTTGCGCCGATCCCCCGATAACACCTGAGTGTTAAGAACGGCTTACTCGGCAGCCTCAAGATTGGCGGGAAGCACCGAAATATAGGTGCGGCCCTTGAGGCCCTTGCGGAACGTCACCTGGCCGTCGGTCAGGGCGAACAGCGTGTGATCGCGGCCCATGCCGACATTGGCGCCGGCCCACCAGGTGGTGCCGCGCTGGCGCACGATGATGTTGCCGGCGACGGCCGACTGGCCGCCAAACAGTTTCACGCCAAGACGGCGACCGGCCGAATCGCGACCGTTGCGGGACGAACCGCCTGCTTTCTTATGTGCCATGGGTCAGTCTCCTCAGTTGGCGGTTTCGACGCGGGTGCGCGCGCCGACGGCGGCTTTCACGTCGGTCTTGTCGCCGCCGTTTTCCAGCAGGTCGGTGACGCGAACCAGGGTCAGTTGCTGACGGTGGCCACGGGTGCGCTGCGAGCTGTGCTTGCGGCGGCGCTTGACATAGGTGATGACCTTGTCGGCCTTGATCGTGTCGATCACTTCGGCCTGCACGGCGGCACCGGCCACCAGCGGCGCGCCCACGGCCGAGCCGATCATCAGCACGTCGTTGAACTGCACCTTGTCGCCCGCTTCGGCATTCAGCTTTTCGACGCGCAGCACATCACCGGCCTTGACCCGGTATTGCTTGCCGCCCGTCTTCAGAACTGCGAACATTCGCTTCTTCCTTGTTCTCCCGCGTCCTGCGGCCCCTGCGATGCAGGTGTTCGGTGGGTTTCCCCGCCTTCGGACAGCGCACCCTTGATCCGGGTGAGATGAAAATAATTCGCCGGCAACGGGCGCGTGCCCGGCCGGTCGCGGTCATATGGCGGATTCGAGGGCCGAAGTCAACCGATTTGCCCCGCTCAGGCCACCAACCGCCCCGCCAGAGAGTTCGGCGCGCTATGGGTGATCCGCACGCGCAGCAGATCGCCGACCCGCGCATCCGGCGCCTCGACGAAGACCGCATGCAGATAGTCCGACTTGCCGACCATCTGCCCCGGCAGACGCCCCGGTTTTTCGAACAGGACGCCCAGCTCGCGCCCGACCATGCCCTGCTGTGCCGCCTTCTGCTGGCGCGTCAGCAGCGCCTGCAATTCCTGCAAGCGGGCATCGGCCACGTCGCCCTCCACCTCGGGGCGGTCATAGGCGGGCGTGCCGGGACGGGGCGAATACTTGAAGCTGAAGGCGGTGCCAAAGCCCACCCGCGCCACCAGATCCAGCGTGTCGCGATGGTCCTGGTCCGTCTCTCCGGGAAAGCCCACGATGAAATCGCTGGTCAGCAGGATGTCGGGGCGCGCGTCGCGGATGCGGTCGATCAGGCGCAGATATTCGGCCCCGGTATGCTTGCGGTTCATCGCCTTGAGGATGCGATCGCTGCCCGATTGCACCGGCAGATGCAGATAGGGCATCAGCTTGGGTTCAAGCCGGTGCGCCTCGATCAGGTCATCGGCCATGTCGTTGGGATGGCTGGTGGTGTAGCGGATGCGGTCCAGCCCGTCGATCTCGGCCAAAGCACGGATCAGGCGGCCGAAACCCCATTCGCCATTCCCGCCCTCGCCATGCCAGCCGTTGACGTTCTGGCCCAGCAGCGTGATCTCGCGCACCCCGCGCGCGACCAGATCGCGCGCCTCGGCCATGATGCGCGACACGGGACGGCTGACCTCGGCGCCCCGCGTATAGGGAACGACGCAAAAGGCGCAGAACTTGTCGCAGCCCTCCTGCACGGTCAGGAAGGCCGCGGGCGCGCGGCGGGTCGCGGCGGGTTTCGGCAGATGCTCGAACTTGTCCTCGGCCGGGAATTCGGTATCGACGCCGCGCCCGGCGCGGGCCATGGCCGGCAGGCGGTGATAGGCTTGCGGGCCGACGACCAGATCGACGATGGGCATGCGGCGCTGGATCTCGACGCCCTCGGCCTGGGCCACGCAGCCCGCGACGCCGATCTTCAGGTCGGGCCGCTGGGCCTTCAGGGGCTTCAGCCGCCCCAGATCGGAATAAAGCTTCTCGGCCGCCTTTTCCCGGATATGGCAGGTGTTCAGCAGCACCATGTCCGCCTCGGCCTGGTTCTCGGTCAGGACATAGCCCTCGGCGCCCATGGCCTCGGCCATGCGCTGGCTGTCATAGACGTTCATCTGGCAGCCATAGGTCTTGATGAAAAGTTTCTTGCCCGCCGGGGTATTGGCTTGGTCCGTCATGCCGCGCTGTCCTAAGGAATGCCGCCTGATAGCGCAAAGCGCCGCTTTTGCAAAGCCGCCCCGTTGCGCCAGCCGGGCGCGGAGGTTAGCAGCAAGCCAAACCAAGGAGGACCGCGATGAGCGACGATGATTATGTCTATGACGAGGAAAGCGGCGAATGGCTGCCCGCGGGTCAGCTTGCGGCGCGGGCTCCGGTGGTGCGCGACGCCTCGGGCAATGCGCTGGCGGACGGGGATTCGGTCGTGCTGATCAAGGACCTGAAGGTCAAGGGCGCCGGCCAGACGCTGAAGCAAGGGACCGTGATCCGCTCGATCCGGCTGACCGAGAACCCCGAGGAAATCGACTGCCGCCACGACACGATCAAGGGCCTGGTCCTGCGCACGGAGTTCGTGCGCAAACGCTGAACCCGCGCCCCATTGAACGCCCCGGCCCGCCCGGCTAGCCTGCCGCCAAACATGGAGGCATCTGGAAATGACGAACCCGCAAAGCTGGGAAGCCCGCGCCGAGGAATTCAGCCTCTATGGCTTCACCGACATGCCCTCGGTGCATCGGCGCGGCACCGTGGTCCTGACCCATGGCGAGGGGCCTTATGTCGTGGACGTGCATGGCAAGCGTTACCTGGATGCGAATTCGGGCCTTTGGAACATGGTCGCGGGCTTTGACCACCAGGGGCTGATCCAGGCCGCGCAGGCGCAATATGCGCGCTTTCCAGGCTATCACGCGTTTTTCGGCCGGATGTCCGACCAGACCGTGATGCTGTCGGAAAAGCTGGTCGAGGTCTCGCCCTTCGGGTCGGGCAAGGTCTTCTACACCAATTCCGGCTCCGAGGCGAACGACACCATGGTCAAGATCCTGTGGTTCCTGCACGGGGCCGAGGGGAACCCGCGAAAGCGCAAGATCCTGACCCGCTGGAACGCCTATCACGGCGTCACCGCCGTATCCGCCAGCATGACCGGCAAGCCCTATAACTCGGTCTTCGGCCTGCCTCTGGACGGTTTCATCCACCTGACCTGTCCGCATTACTGGCGTTTCGGCGAGGCCGGCGAGACCGAGGAGCAATTCACCGCCCGCCTCGCGCGCGAGCTTGAGGATACCATCATGCGCGAGGGTGCCGACACCATCGCCGGCTTCTTCGCCGAACCCGTGATGGGCGCGGGCGGCGTCATCCCGCCCTCGCAGGGCTATTTCCAGGCGATCCAGCCGATCCTGAAGAAATACGGCATCCCGCTGATCTCGGACGAGGTGATCTGCGGCTTTGGCCGCACCGGGAACACCTGGGGCTGCCAGACCTATGGCTTCACCCCCGACGCGATCATTTCCTCGAAGAACCTGACGGCGGGGCTGTTTCCCATGGGCGCGGTGATCCTTGGCCCGGACCTGGCCACCCGTGTCCAGGCCGCCGTCGAGGCGATCGAGGAATTCCCGCATGGCTTTACCGCCTCGGGCCACCCGGTCGGCTGCGCCATCGCGCTGAAGGCCATCGACGTGGTGATGAACGAGGGCCTGGCCGAGAACGTCCGCGACCTGGCGCCCCGTTTCGAGGAAGGGCTGAAACGCCTGGCCGAAAAGCCGAATATCGGCGAATATCGCGGCGTGGGCTTCATGTGGGCGCTTGAGGCGGTCAAGGACAAATCCACCAAGACCCCCTTCGACGGCAACCTGTCCGTCAGCGAGCGCATCGCCAACACCTGCACCGACATGGGCCTGATCTGCCGCCCGCTGGGTCAGTCGGTGGTGCTGTGCCCGCCCTTCATCCTGACCGAGAGCCAGATGGACGAGATGTTCGAAAAGCTTGAAAAGGCGCTGGACCAGGTTTTCGCCGAAACCGCCTGATCACCACGGATCCGCGCCGCCCAGGGTGGCGCGGGCCATCACCACACGTTCGGGCCGCAACCCGGCGCTGGCGGCGAAGTCCAGGACGCGCGCATCCTGCTCCAGCAGAAAATCCAGCACGAAGACCGCGAATTCCGGCCGCGCGGCCATCGCCCGCAGCCCCGCCACATCGCTGCCCGACTGCGCCAGCAGCGCCGAAACCAGCTCCACATCCGCCGCGATATGCGAAAAACCCAGATCCGCGATCTCGCGCGCCTCTTTCGGCGTCATTTCGTCCTGCCTTTTCCGCGCCCCGGCCCGCACGTCCCGCCAAAGCAAATCCCCGCCGCCCTCGACATCACGAAACCGGATCGGAATCAAGCCTATGGACAGGGATCCCGGAAAGTCCCGGCATCGGGAAAAGCACCTTTGACAAGCGGATCGAGATGCCAAGGCCGTCCTCGACGGTTCGAGGCGGAAAGCGGCCTCAAGCGCAGTCGAGGCACGCCATGGAGAATAGGGGCGCGCGTGCGCGCGCCCCGTGCTCTCGTCAGGTCAGGTGGCGTCTTCCAACCGCGAGTTGCGGATGGAATAGATGAAGTAGACCGTCAGCGACAGGACCAGCCAGATCGATGTCAGGATATAGACAAGCTTGGGAAGGCTGAAGATGAGATACAGGCAGGACGCCATCGACAGGATGGGCAGATACGGAAACAGCGGCACCTTGAACCCGCGCGGCATGTCTGGATAGCTGTAGCGCAGGATGATGACGCCCGCCGACACCACCATGAAGGCCACGAGCGTCCCCATGCTGACCATATCCCAAAGGATGGCGGAAGGCACGAAGGCCGCGACCAGGGCAACGAGGATGCCAACCGTGAAGGTGTTCTTCCTTGGCGCCTTGGTCTTGTCGTCAAGCAGGTGAAAGCGTGCCGGAACCAGGCCATCGCGCGACATCACGAACAGGATGCGGGTCTGCCCGTAAAGAATGACCAGCGTCACGCTGAACACCGAGATGACCGCTCCGGCGGACAGGATGCCGCTTGGGATCGTCGACCCGGTGACCTTTTCAAGGATGGTGGCCAGGCCCGCCGACTGCCCCTCGAACTCGGCCGCCGGTTGCGCGCCCATGGCAGCGAAGGCGACCAGAACATACACGGTGGTGACGACGACAAGCGACAGCATGATGGCCAGCGGCAGATTGCGCCTAGGGTTCTCTACCTCTTCGCCCGCGGTCGAAACCGCATCAAGGCCGACATATGAGAAGAAGATGGTCGCGGCGGCGGCGTTGATGCCCGTCATGCCATGCGGCGCGAAGGGCACGAAGTTGGACGAGTTGAACCCCGTGAAGGCGATGGCGCAGAACATCAGCAGGATGCCAAGCTTGATCACCACCATGATGGCATTGACCCGCGCCGATTCCTGCGCGCCCCTGGCAAGCAGCAGGGTGCACATCATCACCACGATAACCGCAGGCAGGTTGATGATGCCCGTCTCGCTCCAGCTTAGAACATGGTCCTTGAACTCGATCGGTCCGTGGGACAGTGCTGCCGGCAGACTGACGCCGAATAAGACCTCGAACAGCTTGTTGAGATAGTCGCTCCATCCGACCGCGACGGCCGAGCCGGCGATACCGTATTCCAGCATCAGGCAGGCGGCGACGACAAAGGCGACGATCTCGCCAAGGGTTGCATAAGCATAGGAATAGGTCGATCCCGACACCGGGATCATCGAACTCATCTCGGCGTAGCAGATGGCTGTCAGGCCGGCGACGATGCCGGCGATGACGAAGGCCGCGACGACCGCCGGGCCGGCCTTCGGCACCGTCTCGGTCAGCACGAAGAAGATACCTGTGCCGACCGTGCAGCCGATGCCAAGCGCGACAAGCTGGAACAGCGTGATCGAGCGCTTAAGATCCTCGCCGCCGGCACCGCCATGGCCGTGCCCATGGTCCTCGCCAGACATGATGGGCTTCTTTCGCATCGATCTTAAATAGATTGATTTCATTATAACCTCCTGTTTCGTTTCCTTTGAAGCCCATTGTTCACCACGGCATATGGCAGGTAAATACCTGTCATGTGCCGTGATGGGGGATGGCCGTGAATACGAGCGGTGATGCCGGGCAAACCACGCCCATCACGAGCGTATTCTGCGGATGCCGCCTCACGGGATCGCATCACGGGAGCGGCGTCCGGGCGCCCGGCGCCCTTCAAGACCGACCGCGCCCAAAGCCGCGACGTGCCGAGAATGACGACGAACAAGGTTCTTGCGCGCAGGCGCAACGCCAAAGCCTTCATGACCAGGCCGGGGGGACGGATCCCCATGTGCCCCGGATCCATGACATCGCGGCCCGTCCCGCAGGAACTGCACATGCGAAGCATGCGCTGTTCTTCCCGACTCGCCATCAATCGCCAGACATCCCAGGCCGCCGCGCCGCCGCTAGGCGCTGTAGCCGTAGCCGATTACGATGATCGCCATCCCCCGCCATCGCGATTCCGATTACGCCGAATTCACCGGCGCCGGCACAATGGTTTCGGACATTGGTCCAGATCGTTGCTACCTCGGCCATCCCGCCCAACCTACAGCCCGAAAAAGGGTCAGCAGGAGAGTTTCCCGCAGCCATAGATTAAAAATATGTTTAATAACACCAGCCTTGCAAAGCTATTTATGAAGACGGGATCGCAAAGCCCCGCCGTTTTGCACGAAAATTATGCACATTCATACCTGCGACGCGCGAAACCCGCAGCTGACGATCAAGGATGATCGCATCGTCGACCGTGCCATTGCCGACCGTGCTTCGTCGGCCGCCTCGTCGGAAATGACGCTTGCGAAGGCCGACCGGGATGACCGAGATGACCGGGGACCGGCCTCTAGAATGCCGGGTCCAGGCGTCAATGACGTATGAGCACAGAAAGCGTGTAGCCGCCGTGCCACCGCGTGAAGGCCAAAAGAAATGCCGCTCGGATCATCCGGGGGATCGCGATTCAGTCGGGCATGCCCCTGCGCCTGCCCCCCGAACAGCGCCTCCATCCGATCCGGTTTCCCGCCGCCGGAACAGATTTCCTCCAGAGGCAATTACCCAATGCGGGCCGCTTAGGCATTTCCCGGTCATGGCGGCGAAGCGGTCGACCTTGCGGGACCTGCCCGCTTACCCTAAATCTTGGAGAAACCCAGAAAGGATCTCATTCATGGCGATGGAAGCCCAGGACATCGAGGCGCTGATCCGCGCGGCATTTCCCCAGGCAAAAATCTCGATCACCGATCTTGCCGGCGATGGGAACCACTATGCCGCCGAGGTCATCGACGAGAGCTTTCGCGGCCTGAACCGGGTCCAGCAGCAGCGCGCGGTCTATGCCGCGCTTCAGGGAAAAATGGACGGCCCGCAAGGAGAGCTTCACGCCCTTGCGCTGACCACCAAAGCACCCGAGTGACATCGCGGGAAAAATCCCGTAACACATTGAAAAGGAACTGAAATGATCGAACTTCGCGAAAAGATCCAGGATGTGATCGACGGCGATGACGTGGTGCTGTTCATGAAGGGCAGCAAGGAGATGCCGCAATGCGGATTCTCAAGCCGGGTGGCGGGCGTGCTGAACTACATGAACGTGCCCTATCGCGATGTCGACGTGCTGAAAGACCCGGAGATCCGCCAGGGAATCAAGGACTTCTCGGATTGGCCGACGATCCCCCAGCTTTACGTCAAGGGTGAGTTCGTCGGCGGCTGCGACATCGTGACAGAGATGACCCTCTCGGGCGAGTTGGACCAGCTTTTCGACAAGGCCGGCATTTCCTACGACAAGGACGCGGCGGAAAAAATCCGCGCGGCCAATGCCTGACGTGAAAAAGATGCGATGACCGGAAGCCTCCCGGCGGCTTCGGCGGCTGGGTGGCGGTTCCTTGGGCGGGTTCCGGCCTGATTATGGCATCCGCAGGCCCGGCCATGGATCTGCTAACATCATGGCCACATGCATCATGGATGACCGGCTCGGATCCTGAGGCAAGAGGGTCAAGAGCCAGTCATGCAAATTATCTGATGCTTATCCTCAAGCGCAGAGAGAGGTCTTTCTTCAAGCCTCAGGTCGTCACGGTGCGCATAGGTAACGGACGAAACCCCACCAGCAACAAAAACCTCATTGACTTTAACCTTCCCTCACCCATCCATTTTCAACGCCTGAATGAACGCCGTCTGCGGAATCTCCACCTTGCCGAACTGGCGCATCTTCTTCTTGCCGGCCTTCTGCTTTTCCAGCAGCTTCTTCTTGCGCGTCGCGTCGCCACCGTAGCACTTGGCCGTCACGTCCTTGCGCATCGCCGAAAGCGTCTCGCGGGCGATCACGCGGGAACCGATGGCGGCCTGGATCGGGATCTTGAACATGTGGCGCGGGATCAGCTCTTTCAGCTTCTCCACCATCACCCGGCCCCGCGATTCCGCGCGGTCGCGATGGACCATGATCGAAAGCGCATCGACCGGCTCATCGTTGACCAGGATCGACATCTTGACCAGGAAATCCTCGCGGTATTCGCTGATCTGATAGTCGAAGCTGGCATAGCCCTTGGTCACCGATTTCAGCCGGTCGTAGAAATCGAACACCACCTCGGCCAGCGGCAGGTCATAGACTACCATCGCGCGCGAGCCGGCATAGGTCAGGTCCAATTGGATGCCGCGCCGGTCCTGGCACAGTTTCAGCACGTCGCCCAGATATTCGTCGGGCACCATGATCGTGGCCTTGATGCGCGGCTCCTCGATATGGTCCACATAGGTCAGGTCGGGCATGTCGGCCGGGTTGTGCAGGTCGCGCACCTCGCCGTCCTTCATGTGCAGCTTGAACACCACGCTGGGCGCGGTGGTGATCAAATCCAGGTCGTATTCGCGTTCCAGCCGGTCGCGGACGACCTCAAGGTGCAGCAGGCCCAGGAAGCCACAACGGAAACCGAAACCCAGCGCGGCCGAGGTCTCCATTTCATAGCTGAAGCTCGCGTCGTTCAGCGCCAGCTTTTCGATGGCGTCGCGCAGGGCCTCGAAGTCGTTGGCATCGACCGGGAACAGCCCGCAGAACACCACCGGCTGGGCTGGCTTGAAGCCCGGCAGCGGCGTCTCGCAACCCTTGCGCTCATGCGTGATGGTGTCGCCGACGCGGGTGTCGCGCACCTGCTTGATGGATGCCGTCAACACGCCGATTTCGCCCGGACCAAGCTCGGCGATGTCGGCCATGGCGGGTTTCAGCACCGCCAGCTTGTCGATGCCGTAGACGGCATTCGTCTGCATCATGCGGATGCGGTCACCCTTGCGGATCACCCCGTCCATGACGCGGATCATGACGACGACGCCCAGATAGGCGTCATACCACGAATCCACCAGCATCGCCCTCAAGGGCGCGTCGCGGTCGCCCTTGGGCGCGGGCAGGCGGGTCACGATGGCCTCAAGCACGTCGGGAATGCCAAGGCCGGTCTTGGCCGAGATCGGGATCGCGTCCGAGGCGTCGATGCCGATGACTTCCTCGATGTTTTCCTTGACCCGCTCGGGCTCGGCCGCCGGCAGATCGATCTTGTTCAGGACCGGAACGATCTCGTGGCCCGCGTCGATGGCCTGATAGACATTGGCCAGGGTCTGCGCCTCGACGCCCTGGCTGGCATCGACGACCAGCAACGATCCCTCGACCGCGCGCATGGACCGGCTGACCTCATAGGCGAAATCGACATGGCCGGGGGTGTCGATCAGGTTCAGCACATATTTGCGCCCGTCGCGCGCGGGGTATTCGATGCGCACGGTGTTGGCCTTGATGGTGATGCCCCGCTCGCGCTCGATGTCCATGCTGTCCAGAAGCTGGGCCTTCATGTCACGTTCGGCGACCGTTCCCGTCATCTGGATCAGGCGGTCGGCCAGGGTGGATTTGCCGTGGTCGATATGGGCCACGATCGAGAAGTTGCGGATGAGATCAAGGTCGGTCATGGCCGGGCTATACTCGGGCTTTGGCGTTGCGGAAAGAGGGTTCAGCATGGCGCATGCCGACGGCGCGCAACTGGTTGCGGCGCAGGCGCGCCTCGCGCAGCATCGCATAGCAGCCCGAGCCGACGATGATCGCGGCACCGATCAGCGTCATCGCGTCGGGCCGCTCGCCGAAGACGACCAGCGCCAGGATCAGGGCAAAGACCAGCCGGGCATAGCGGAAGGGGGCCAGCGCCGCTGCCTGGCCCAGACGGGTCGCGATGACCAGCAGGCTGTAGCCACCCAGGCCCACCGCCATGCAGCAGGCCAGCGTCAGGCCCTGGCGCGCGTCCAGCATCGCCGGGGCCTGCCCCAGCACCACCCCCATCGCAACCGAGGCCAGCAGAATCGCCAGAAAGGCCGAGGCCGCCAGTTGCAGCGAAGGCACATGCGCGGGAATGCGCCGCGTCGCCACGTCCCGCGCGGTCAGGCCCAGCACAGCCACCACCGCCATCAGCGAGACCGGCTGAAATCCCGCCAGGCCGGGCCGGATCACCAGAAGAACGCCCAGGAAGCCCGCGCCGATCGCGCCCCAGCGCCGCCAGCCCACCGGCTCGCCCAGAAACAGCGCCGCGCCCAGGACGATCCCCAGAGGCAGCGCCTGCATGATCGCCGCGGTCGATGACAGGTCGCTCAGCGCCAGCGCGACGACGATGCCGATCGAACCGATGGCCTCGGAAATATTGCGCAGGATCACGGGCGGGCGCAGCAGGTCGCGGGTGAAAAGCCGCCCGCCCTGCGCCCGCAGCATGATCCAGAAGGCCAGCCAGCCGATCAGCCCGATCAGCCCCAGCACCTGCGAAAAGGGCAGATCGGCCGAGAGCAGCTTGATGAACATGTCCTCGAAGGCGAAAAGCACCATCGAACAGACCATCAGAAGGGCGGCGCGGAAATTGTCGCTCGCGCCGGAGCTTTCGCCGATCATGGAAACCTCGGAAGGGGAATTGCGGCTCTTGCAATAGGGGGCGATCATGGGAGGGTCCAGCGCGAAAGGAGAGACGATGAGATTCCGCGTCAAAGACATGAGCTGCGGCCATTGCACGGCCAGCATCGAGGCGGCCATCGCCCAGGCCGGGGGCCGCGCCAGGGCGGAACTCGCCACCCTTTCGGTCGAGGTCGAGGGGCTGGCCCCCGAGCGCGCGGCCGAGGTGATTCGCGCCGCCGGCTACAGCCCCGAGCCGGCCTGAGGCCAGATCTGGCAGCCCCGTCCCCGCGCCGCCCATTGCCGGCCGGCCTGCGCGATTGAGCGCGGGCGGGCTTTCTGCTAGTCTCGCCGGATCGGAATGGCGGCAGCAAAAAATGGGGGATAGCCCCGTCGCCCAAGGCAGAAGACCGAGGAGACAGAAATGCTCAATCGCCTGATGATCGCCGCCGCCGCGGTGATGCTGACCAGCCCGCTTGCCGTGGCCGGGCCGATCGATTCCGCCTGCATGCGTTCGGAACGCGCGCAAAGCCGGCAGCTTTGCGGCTGCATCCAGCAGGTCGCGGATCAGACGCTGTCGCGTTCGGACCAGCGCCGCGCGGCGCGCTTCTTCGCCGATGCGGACGCGGCACAGACGGTGCGCATGTCGAAATCCGATACCGACAACGCCTTTTGGGAGCGGTATCAGAACTTCGCGACCACCGCCGAGGCCTATTGCGCGAACTGATTCCATCATGCGCATCGTCGTTCTGACAGGGGCCGGCATCTCGGCCGAAAGCGGAATCAAGACGTTCCGCGCCACCGACGGGCTTTGGGAAGAGCACCGCATCGAGGACGTGGCGACACCCGAGGGCTTTCGCCGCAACCCGGTGCTGGTGCATCGCTTCTACAACCAGCGCCGGGGCGATGCGGCCCGCGCCCAGCCCAATGCGGCGCATCGCGCGCTGGCCCGGCTTACGCGGCGGCATCAGGTGACGCTGATCACCCAGAACGTGGACGACCTGCATGAACGCGGCGGCGCCCCCGAGGTGTTGCACATGCATGGCAGCCTTCTGGGCGCGCTCTGCGCCCATTGCGGCCATCGCTGGCCCGCCACCCTGGTGATGCGCAGCCAGGACCCCTGCCCCGCCTGCGGCAAGGCCGCGACGCGGCCCGACATCGTCTGGTTCGGCGAGATCCCCTATCACATGGACCGGATCTGGGAGACGATCGAGACGGCAGAAATCTTTGCCGCCATCGGCACCTCGGGCCAGGTCTATCCTGCTGCGGGGCTGGCGCAGCACGCGGCGCGCGCGGGCGCCCATACGGTCGAGATGAACCTGGCCCGCTCGGCCATCAGCCGCGATTTCGACGAGCAACGCATCGGCCCCGCGACCGAAGTGGTGCCGGCCTGGGTCGATGAGCTTTGTCCCTGAGCGAACCCGGTCCTCCGTCTCTCCCTTTGCCCAACACCCCAGGGAAAGCGCCCCGGCCGCCCCATCGAGGGGCAGCCGGGGCGCGCGGGGGCAAAGCCCCCGGAACCGCCGCTCTCTCGGACCGGCAGGACGGCAGGGGCGGCGCTTGACCCTGCCCGTCCGATGCGCCACCCCTGGGCTGCAACCATTTCCAGGTCCATGATGCCCCGCACCATCCTCGCCAACGCCCGTCTGATCCTGCGTGATGCCGTCATTCCGGGCGGCCTTGTCATCGAGCAGGACACCATCGCCGAGATCCTGCCCGGCGATGCGATCCCCGCCGGTGCCATCGACCTTGGCGGCGATTTCCTGGCACCGGGTCTGGTCGAGCTGCATACCGACAACCTGGAACGCCACATGCGCCCCCGCCCCGGCGTGGACTGGCCCCATGCTCCGGCGATCCTCGCCCATGACCGCGAGCTTGCGGGCTGCGGCATCACCACGGTCTTCGACGCGATGCGCGTCGGCTCGCTGGTCTCGGAGGGGCCGGACGAGGATTACCGGAAATACGCCCGCCCGCTTGCGCATGAACTGATCGCGCTGCGGGGCGAAGGGATGCTGAAGATCAACCACCTGCTGCATCTGCGGGCCGAGGTCTGCTCCGAGACGCTGATCGCGGAACTCGACGAGTTCGGCCCCGCCGACGGCGTCGGCATCATCAGCCTGATGGACCACACGCCGGGCCAGCGCCAGTTCCGCGACATCTCGAAGCTGGCGCAGTATGTGCAGGGGAAATACAAGCTGGGCGATGCGGAGTTCACCGAGCATGTCCGCCGCATGCGGGCGCTGCGCGACCGCCACGGCGATGCGCATGAGGCCGCCGCCGTCGAGGTCGCGCGCCGCCTGGGCGCGGTGCTGGCCAGCCATGACGACACCACGGCCGCGCAGGTCGAGGTCTCGGCGGGACATGGTGTGCGGCTGGCCGAATTCCCCACCACGCCCGAGGCGGCGGCGGCCTGCCATGCGCATGGCATCATGGTGATGATGGGGGCACCGAACCTGATCCGGGGCGGTTCGCATTCCGGCAACGTCTCGGCCGCGGATCTGGCGAAGGCCGGGCATCTGGACATCCTTTCCTCGGATTACGTTCCCGCCGGCCTGCTGGGGGGGGCGGCGATCCTGGCCCGGATCTGGGACGACCTGCCCCGCGCCATGGCCACGGTCACGGCCAACCCGGCGCGGGCGGCAAGGCTGGGCGACCGGGGCCGCATCGCGCCCGGCCTGCGCGCCGATCTGATCCGCTTCGCCCTGCGCGAGGACCTGCCCGTCATGCGCGAGACCTGGGTTGGCGGGCGACGGATCTGACCTTGCCGCGCGCGGCACGGAAATGATTCGCGAAACCCCTTCTTTTTTGATCTGGATCAAATCCGGGCCTCGCGCGATCTGTATACATACCCTCAGCAGCACCCGAGGGGCGCTGCCGACCATCCCGCCGGAATTCCCGCCATGCCGGGAGACAGGCGGGTGCCGCCCGGATCTGAGGGGGCTCGTGGCGGCTCGGGGGTAAGGCTTGGCCTTGCCCCCCACGCGCCGGCGGAACGCGGAGATCAGCTTTTGGCCTCTGCGATTTCGAAGGATGTTGTTGCAGTTCTTTGCGGATGCGCGCCCCCCTGCGCTCCGACCAGGTTTTTCAGGGGTTCCCTTTTGACGGGGATCGGGGGCGGGCCTTTCGCCAAGCATGGGGCGCCGCCCCCGCTTTTTTCGGCAGGATATTCGCTACGTCGCATCGACCGCATGTGCTCTGGGCCGGGGCGTTCTGTTCCTCTCCTTTTGAAGTGGTCCGCCGTCATGTTCAGGAGAAGGCGGATCCAGGATGACCAACAGGCGACCCAGGCCGGAAGAGATTGTTGCGAAGTTGCGGCAGGTTGAGGTTCTGATGGGGCAAGGTCTTTCCCGTCTGGACGCGATCAGGCGTGCGGTGTCAGATCTCACGCTGGATAAGCTGATCCTCACGGAGGCGGCTCGGGGCAACCTTCCAAGCCCTGCTCATCGCCGGGCCTGCATCGATCATGTCCAGGATGAGCTGGGCGTTTCCGAGCGTCGCGCCTGTCAGGTGCTTCGTAACCGCACGGTTGCTACCGTCTTGCCCTGCTCCTGAACCGTTCCATGACCTGACGGTCTGAGACGAAATCTTGAAGGAACTTATTCCATGTCCCGTCGGTAGCACGCGCGGCCGCGAGCATGTCCTTCATCCCGATGATGCCGTCATCGGTAAGCGCGGTGATGGCCTCATCCTGGCCGGTATGGACGGTGACGATCACGCCGCAGGTGAGGTTGTCGTCGTTGACGATGATGGCTTCAAGCAGATCGCGGTCTTCGTCGAGGATCCTGGCTGTGAGATCGAGGGAACAGAGATGCGTGATGGCGGCCATCAGGCGACCGCCGCCTGCGGTGCCGAGACCGGCGCCCATTTCCACGGCAGCAGTTCGTCGATCCGGTTGATCTTGTGATCGTGGATGCGGGCGAGGGTGTCGGCAAGCCAGGCGTGGGGATCGACGGCATTGAGCTTGGCCGTCTCGATCAGGGTCATGGCGCGGGCCAGTGTTTGCGCGCCGGTCTCGGCGCCCGCGAAGAGCCAGTTCTTGCGGCCGATGCCGATGGGCCGCAGCGCGCGCTCGGCCGAGTTGCTATCGGGCATGTTGATGGCGGCGCC
>NZ_JASGGO010000011.1:0-113871 GCF_047605025.1 Paracoccus sp. (in: a-proteobacteria)
TAGCACAGTCAGCTATCCGCTGGAATCTTTGGTCGAGTTTTGGGACGGTCTGCAGGATTTGTGCGAGACAGCCAAAAGGTGCGCCCTGCGCAAGTGGGGCTGGCTTCATCTATAATACCAAGCCAGGACCAGCCCCAGGCAGACCACGACGATGCGCAGCACCTGCGACTTGACCCTCCGCGCCAGTAGGCTGCCTATGACGCCGCCCGCGATCGCCCCAAGAAAGACCAGCGCACCCGGACCCCAGGCCACTTCGCCCCCGAAGGCGAAGATCAGAACCGCGATGGTGGTCGCCAGCGTCGCCAGGGCATTCTTCACCACGTTCTGGCGCGTAAGCTCGTCTTTTTCCGTCACGGTCAGCAAGGCCAGCAGCATGACGCCCAGGCCCGCGCCGAAATAGCCGCCGTAGATCGCGACAGCCCCTTCGGCCAGCGTAGCCGGCCCCGCACCCACCTGCCTGTCGTGGCGCACAAGCCAGCGGTTCAGCGCGGGACCCGCCGCGAAAAGCGTAGTCGCAAACAGCAAGAGCCAGGGGATGAGTTGCCGGAACAGCGCATCACCCGAGGCCAGCAGCAGGCCGGCACCCACGGCCGACCCCAGCGCAAAGATCGCCGTCCTGCCCGGCCGCGCGCCCAATTCCTCGCGCAGCACCTTGCCTTCGCCCAGAAGGCTTGCGGCATGGCCAGGCCATATCGACACGGCACTGGTCGCCCCCGCGCTGATCGGGGGCAGGCCGGCGGCCAGAAGCGCGGGGAAGGTGAAGAATGTGCCGCCGCCGGCAATCGCATTGCACAGCCCCCCAAGCAGCCCGGCGCCCACCAGCAGCCCCATGTCCTGAATCAGCATCCGGCCTCCTTGCGCTTTCCTCAGCATGACTATCGCAAATGGGCTGGAAAAGATGTCGCCGAGGCGCCAGATGGTATCGTGGAGGTGCCAGAGCACGCATGGACAGCATCGGCGGCTTTGCCGAGGACGGCAGCCCCGTCATCGGCACCACGACATATTTCGCCCCAGAGGCGATGCCGGATGCCCATGCCCATGCGCGTGGGCAGCTTGCCTGGTGCCCGAATCGCGCGGTGATGGTCCTTGCAGACGCAAAACTGCATTTGATGTCGCCAAGCGCCGCAATCTGGCTACCGCCGGGCCAAACCCACCGCATCACGTCGCGCGCAGCGCGGCAATCGGTGAACCTCTATACCCTGCCGGGCGCGACACCCCTGCCCGACAGGATCGTTCCCTTCGCATTGGGAGCACTGGAACGTGAACTGATGCTGACCATGGCCGGCGCCTCGCGTAGCGACCGATGCGAGGCAGCTTTTGAACGTCTTGCGTCGGTGCTTTGGGACCGCCTCCGGGTGCCGGCGGGAACGCCCGGCCTGACGCTCCCCTCTCATCCCAAATTGCGCCGGATCGTCCTGGCGCAGATCGAAGGGCAGGATGGCAAGACGCTCGATGGCTGGGCCGATATCCTGGCCCTCTCACGCCGCAGTCTGCAACGGCTGGTTACGCGCGAAACCGGGAAAAGCTGGCGCGGCTGGATGCGCGAGCTTCGCCTTGGCCTTGCCGTCACCCCCTTGATGGAAGGGCAGAGCGTGCAAGAGGCAGCCCATTCCGCCGGCTATGCGACAGCCAGCGGCTTCGTCGCGGCTTTCCGCGCCTGCTACGGCATCACCCCCGGCGAGATGCAGCGAAAGATCGATACCTGACGATATGCCCCTGGCGCGAACGGCGACTGTCTGTCGGACTGACCGTTGCGTCATCAAGCGCGGATTCTCAGAATTCCCGAAACCCGCGACAGCCTGCTCTGCCGCACCGTGCAGTGGGATCATGTCCGCCATGGTCTTCGGAACGCCAAGGGCCCAAACCGCCCCGGCACCTACCCCAGCTTCTTCGCCACCAGATCCTGCACCGCCGCCGGGTTGGCCTTGCCGCCCGTCGCCTTCAGCACCTGGCCCACGAACCAGCCCGCCAGTTTCGGATTGGCCTTGGCCTTTTCGACCTGCGCCGGGTTGGCCGCGATGATCTGATCCACGGCGGCCTCGATGGCGCCAAGGTCGGTGACCTGTTTCATGCCGCGCGCTTCCACGATCCGCGCCGGGTCGCCGCCTTCGGTCCACAGGATCTCGAACAGGTCCTTGGCGATCTTGCCCGAGATGTCACCCGAGCCGATCAGGTCGATCACGCCGCCAAGCTGGGCCGCCGAAACGGGCGAGGTCTCGACCGTCAGCCCCTCTTTGTTCAGCCGGCCGAACAGCTCGTTGATGACCCAGTTCGCGGCCATCTTGCCGTCGCGGCCCCGCGCCACCGCCTCGAAGTAATCGGCGCTTTCGACCTCGGCGGTCAGCACGCCGGCGTCATATTCCGACAGGCCCAGATCACCCACGAAACGCGCCTTCTTGGCGTCCGGCAGTTCCGGCATGGCACCGGCGATGGCGTCCACCCATGCCTGCTCGATTTCCAGCGGCAGCAGGTCGGGATCGGGGAAATAGCGGTAATCGTGCGCTTCTTCCTTGGAGCGCATCGAGCGCGTCTCGCCCTTGTCGGGATCATACAGGCGGGTTTCCTGCACCACCTTGCCGCCATCCTCGATGATGGCGATCTGGCGGCGGGCCTCATAGTCGATGGCGGCTTGGATAAACCGCAGCGAGTTCATGTTCTTGATTTCGCAGCGGGTGCCCAGATGGCTGAAATCCTGGGTCTCCTGGTAACGCTCATAGGCGCCGGGCGGGCAGACGCTGACGTTCACGTCGGCGCGCAGGTTGCCGTTCTGCATGTTGCCGTCGCAGGTGCCCAGATAGCGCATGATCTGGCGCAGCTTGGCGACATAGGCGGCGGCTTCCTCGGGGCCGCGGATGTCGGGGCGGCTGACGATCTCCATCAGCGCGACGCCGGTGCGGTTCAGGTCCACGAAGGACATGTTCGGGTCCATGTCGTGGATCGACTTGCCGGCGTCCTGTTCCAGGTGGATACGCTCGATCCTGACGCGGCGGGCGACGCCCGGTCCCATGTCCACGATCACCTCGCCCTCGCCCACGATGGGGTGGTAAAGCTGGCTGATCTGGTAGCCCTGCGGCAGGTCGGGATAGAAATAGTTCTTGCGGTCGAAGGCCGAGCGCAGGTTGATCCCCGCTTTCAGGCCAAGCCCGGTGCGGACCGCCTGGGCTACGCAGAATTCGTTGATGACCGGCAGCATCCCCGGCATGGCGGCATCGACGAAGGCCACATGGCTGTTCGGCTCGGCCCCGAAGCCGGTCGAGGCGCCCGAGAACAGCTTGGCGTTCGAGGCGACCTGGGCGTGGACTTCCAGACCGATGACCAGTTCCCAATCCTGTTTCGCGCCCGCGATCACTTTGGGTTCGGGCGAGGTATAGGTCAGATGGTCGAGCATGGCGTTTCCCTTGGCATTTGCCGGAACTTCTAGGCGCTTGGGGCGCGCCTCGCAAGGCGCTTGGACGGATCGGCGGGCGACTTAGGCCGCCCCCTTCGCCGGGATGGCGCGGCTGCCACCGCTATCTTGGGTGACGCGGCTGCCGCCATGATTTATCTTGGGTGGCGCGGCTGCCGCCGCGACGGCCTCGCCGGGGCGGGCTCGGGGGTCTCGTCGTCATCGTCATCGTCCTTGATCGGGGCGGCGCTGGGACCGTGCGAGAAACGCTCGGCCAGGGCCACCTCCATCTGGCCGTTCAATTCGCGCGAGCGCTTGACATATTCGGGATTGTCCTGAAGCGGCACGCCGGGCTTCCAGACCTCGGCCAGATCGCGCATCCCGGCGCGGTCCAACTTGTAGAAGATCTTCTCAAGCTCGGCCGCCTCGTATTCGGAAAGCCCTGCATGTTCCAGCACATAGCGTCCCGCGCGCAGCGAACTGTCGAAGGTCTCGCGCACGATATGGTCGGCCTTGGCCTCGTAAAGCTGGAACACGTTCACCCGGTCGCGGGCGCGGGCGATCACCACCAGATCGGGGCGCTTTTCCTTGGCATAGCGGATCAGGCGCAGGTTCGCGTCGGGATCGTCCAGCGCCGCCACCAGGATGCGCGCCTTGTCCAGGCCCGCCGCCGCCAGGATCTCGGGGCGGGTCGGATCGCCGAAATAGCCCTTGAAGCCGAAGCGGCGCATAAGCTGGATCACCTCAAGATCGGTGTCCAGCACCGTGGTCTGAAAGCCCGACATGGTGACGAGGCTGTTCACCACCTGACCGAAGCGGCCGACGCCCGCGATGATCACCGGCTGCTGCTCGGCAATCTCGTCGGCGGGCAGGATGGCACGCTCTTCGGCCAGGCGGCGCGAGATGTATTCCGCCAGGATGAAAAGCAGCGGCGTCGCCAGCATGGACAGCGCGATGACCAGCAGCATCCCCTGGGCCAGCGGCCGGGGCAGGATCGCCAGCGACACCGCATATGAGATCAGGACAAAGCCGAACTCGCCCGCCTGGGCCAGCGACAGGGTGAAAAGGGTGCGGTCGCGCGCCCGAAGGCCGGTCACGCGCGCGATCAGATGCAGGACCAGCGCCTTGACGGCGATGACCAGGAAGGTCACGCCCAGCACCAGCACCGGCATGTCGAAAAGCATCTTGAAGTTCATCCCCGCGCCGACGGTGATGAAGAACAGCCCCAGCAGCAGGCCCTTGAAGGGGGCGATCTGGCCTTCAAGCTCGTGGCGGAACTCGGACCCGGCCAGCATGACGCCGGCCAGGAAGGTGCCAAGCGCGGGGGAAAGGCCCACCACCTCCATCAGCGAGGCGATGCCCACCACGATCAGCAGCGCCAGCGCGGTGTCGAGCTCCGTCAACCGCGCGGAATAGACGTAGCGGAAGACGGGGCGGATCAGATATTGCCCGATCCCGATCACCGCCGCGACCGCGCCCAGCGTCACCAGCGCCGCGGCCCAGCCGGGCAGCATGTGCATGAAGGCGGCGCCGCCGTGGTCCTCGCCCCCGGAAACGGCTTGACTGGCCAGAAGCGGCATCAACGCGATCATCGGGATCACCGCGATGTCCTGGGTCAGCAGCACCGCGAAGGCGCTGCGCCCGCCGCCGGTCTGCATCAGCGACTTCTCGGACAGGGTTTGCAGCACGATGGCGGTCGAGCTAAGCGACAGGATCATCGCCAGCGCCAGCGCCACCTGCCAGGTTTGCTGCATGAGCATGGCCAGAGGCATCAGAAGCGCGATGGTGCCCAGGATCTGCATCCCCGCCAGCCCGATCAGGCGCTGGCGCATCTGCCACAACGCGCGCGGCTCAAGCTCCAGCCCGATCAGGAACAGCATCATCACCACGCCGAATTCGGCGAAATGCTGCAAATCCGCCATCTCGCCCTCGGAGCCGGCAAGGCCCAGGACCGGACCGATCAGGATGCCCGAAATCAGATAGCCCAGCACCGAGCCGAGCCCCATCCGCGCCGAAAGCGGCACCGCGACCACCATCGTCGTCAGATAGACCGTAGCGATCAGCAGAAAGGATTCCATCCGCGCCGACCCCTAGCGACCATCCAGGAGCCGAAGCTCGCGCACCTGGCCACCCTTCACATAGGTCAGCCGCCCATCGCCGATCGAGTTGATCGTGCCCCCGTCGATCCGGTCGCCCAGCCGCACCGTCACCACCTTGCCGCTGCGCAGCCGGATCAGTGCGCGGCTCGCCTGGCCCGCGCCGATGATGCCGATGATCGTGGTGCGGCCCATGTCCATGCCGCGCCGCTGGGTCGCCGCCTTGGCGACGCTCGCGGTCGTCACGCCGCCCCGAACCGCGCCCCCGGCGACATCCGGCTCATCGTCGACTTCCGGCGGCTTGTAGCTGCGATTGCTGGCACGGGCGGCGCGCTCTTCGGCGGCGGCCTGGGCGCGGGCACGGGCCTCGGCCTGGGCGCGCGCCTGGGCCTCGGCCGCCGCATCGGCCTGCGCGCGGGCACGGATGCGGGCCTCGGCCTGGGCCTGCAATTGCTCGTCCAGCGCGCGGCGGGCAGCCATCTCGGCCTCGGAAGGCGATGGCGCGGCGGGCACCGCCGCGACCGGCGCGAGGGGGGTGGCAGCAGGCGCGGCGGGCTTGCTCGCGGGGGTTTCGGGCTTGCTCTCGGGGATCGCCGGGCGGGCCGTCGAGGTGGCGGGGGCCGGGCCATCTTCAACCCGGCGCGGTGGAAGGGGCGAGGATCGCAGCGCGGCCAGCCCCACCCCGCCCGGAGTCGCGGGCGAGGTCGTGACCGCCGAGGCAATGGCGGCCTCGACCGCCTTTTCCGAAACGCCCCTGGCGGGGGCCGAAGCCGTAGCCCGGTCGGCCGGCCGGGCCGAGGGACGCGCCGAGCCATGCAAAAGCCCGCCCGAATCGCGGGCGGGCGTCCTGTCGGCCGCGCCTGTCGCCTGCTTTCCGGGCGGCGCGTTGGCGGAACGCAAGGCCGCCTCGACCGCCGAGGAGGTAACCGCATCGCTGGCCGAGGCCGCCGCGCCATGGTGGCCCGGCTTGCGCAAGGGGCGGGCGTCGGCCAACCGGCTTGCCGGGTCAGCCGGCATGGCCACGCGGGGAAAGACGGCGCGGGGCAAGGTCAGGCCGTGCCGGTCCATGTCGCGGATCAGGGCGGCAAGCTGGTTCCGCTCTTCCGGGGTCAGAAGCGCCAGATCGTCGCCAGCCACGCCGGGCTGGACCGCCGGTTCCGGGGCGGCGCCCTCGGGACGCTGCGGCGGACGCGCGGCGCCGGTCGGGACGGCGCGGGGGGCGGCCTGGGCCGCGACAGGTTGCCCGGCGGCCAGTCGCGTCGCGGCGGCGGGCTGAGGCAGGGCCGAACGGTCGCGCGGGCGCTGCGGTGGACGGGCGCTGGCCTTGGGCACGCCGGATGAAGAAGCCGAGAGGGGCGGCGGAGCGGACGGCAGCACCGGCGCGGTATCCACGCGGGGAACCGAAGTGCGCGGCGTCGCGCGGCGCGGAGCAAGCTGCGGCCGGGCCGAACTGGTCAGGCGGGCCTCATCCACGGTCGGCGCGTTGGCCGCCGCGCGCTGCGGCCGCGCCGCGTTCGGACGAGAACTGCTGACAGGCGCGACATTGCCGGCCTGCACGCGCGGGACCGCCGCCTGGGCACGCGGCTGGACAGCGGCGGGGGCGGGAGCAGAGGCCGCGCGAAGCGGCGCGGCCGGATCCGCAGCAGAAGCCGGGGCAGCCAGCACATCGACGGCGACATCCGCGGGGGGCATCCCGGCGGCACGGGCCTGCGGCGGCGGCACCACCGCAGCCGCAACCGCAGCGGCGGCGACGATGACGCGGCGCTGCTCGTCCTGCGTCAGGGCCGAGATCGGCGGCACCGGGTCCGGCTCGGATCCGCGAAGCTGCGGCACGGCGGAATCGTCCCCGACCTCTTCCTCGGGCTGGACCTCGGGGGCCGGAGCGGTCGCGGTCGGCTGGGGCCGCGCGGCCTCGGCCTGCGGGGCCGGAGCTTCAGGCACGGGCTGCTGAACCGCGCCTTGACCCGAAGCGGCGTCGGCAGTCGGCTGGGGCTGCTGCGCCGGAGGCTCCGGCTCGGCGCTGGTCACGACCTGCACGGGCCGGTCACCCGGCGCGGCGAAGGACCAGATCACCACCAGCCCGGCCATCAGCAGCCCCAGCATGATCAAAAGCCCATTGATGCCTCCCCGGTGATTGACCACGGGCCTTGCCCCTGCGGACACGGCGGGCGCGGCGGCGGACCGGACCTGGCGCGCCTCGGCGGCGCGCTCATGCATGGCCTGGGCACGCGGGCTGATCTTCCCGGCCGAAGAGGGCTGCGGACGCGGCGGCGCAGCGACAGTCGGGCGGGCCGGGGCATGGCGCACCACCGGCACGGCCTTCGCATCCGGCACCGGAGCGGCAGGGGCCGCTTTCGGAACATCACCCCCAGGCGTGGTCTTCGCCGCGACCTCGGCCGTCTTCGCGGCGTCATGGGCGGGCGCAGGATCGGAATCGGGCACGGCAACCGGCACCGGCAAGGCAACTGGCTCGTCGGTGCCAGCCTCCTGCGGCGCGGGATCGGGCTGGGCCTTGGGTTCGGCAATCTCGGGCTTGAGCTTGACCGTCTCGGGCCCAGGCCCAGGCCCAGGCTCGGGTTCGGGGGTCGGCGCGGCCTGAACCTCAGGCACCGTGGCAACGTCGGGGACCGCCGCAAGGCCGGGGTCGGCGCCACAGGCCTCTTCGCGCGACGAGACATCGCCGGGCAGTTCATATTCGCCACCCGGAAGCGGATCCGCATCATCCCCGGCAGTGTCGCCTGTCGCCTCATCCGCCTCGATCATCAGCGCCGGAGCGGTTACCGCCGCCGCCGCCGGATTGACCCGCAGCGGCCCGCGCGCGGGCGGATCCAGCACGAAGATCGGCTCGTTCGGGAACTGCCCCTCTTGTGGATCGGCGCAATAGCCCTGGCCCCGAAACCCGTATTGCGCGGCAAAGTCGCATGCCTCGCGCAGGGTCTGGCGCGCCACCGCCGCCACCCGCACGGTGTCGCCATCGCCGTCCCAATCGAAAGCAAGCTGATCGATCGGATAAGGGGTCAGCCCGTCCAGCGCCCGCCCGACCGCGCTTTCGCGATCCGCCGAGGGCACCACCGTCAGCGTGGTATAAAGGATCTGGTCGTCGGGAATGATCAGCGTCACCGGCAGGGCCACATCGTCGGGCGCGCCGGTCGCCATCCGCCGCAAGCCGCGCAACGCGTCGCGAAACTGCGGCTCGTCGAAATCGACCGAACCCAGATGCCGCCAGGCCGGCTGACGCGCGCCAAGCCGATCCGCCGTCGGCCTGCGGCGGCTTTGCAGATGCACCGCCTCACCGCTGAAGGAGAGGGCGTATTCGGTAACGGAATCAAGCGTCATCAGCAGGATTTGCCTTGCAGTCCGGGCGCATTCGCGCGTCTTCGTTTTGTATCTTATGAACTATCGCAGAACGTAACCCGTGAAAAGCCGGACACCTCATTGTGAGGCACCCAAAGCGTTGCCTCGACGTTATATCGTCTTGACTGCAACATGCCGTGGCGGATCGGCCCCCGCCCGGTCAAGGAGGAACCATATGCCCCGCATCCGCACCGCCCTGACGGCCGCCATGCTCATGGCCGCCATGGCCAGCCCCGTCCTGGCCCAGCCCCCCACGCCCGACCCCGGCCGGGCACCGGGCGCCCACGCCCATGCCGGCAAGCAGCCGCAGCCCGCCAGGCTAAGCGTCTCGGGGCAAGGCCAGGCCAGCGCGCCCCCCGACATGGCCCAGATCACCGTGGGCGTCAGCACCCAGGCCGAAACCGCCCAGGAGGCGATGGCCCAGAACGCCAGCCGCCAGAAGGCGGTGATCGAGGCGCTGAAGGCCGACGGGATCGAGGCGCGCGACATCCAGACATCGGGCCTCAGCCTGTCGCCGCGCATGGAATATGCCGAAAACCAGGCGCCGAAACTGGTGGGCTATGCGGTGCAGAACACGATCAGCCTGCGGGTGCGCAAGCTGGACGGGCTGGGCGCGGTGCTTGACAAGCTGGTCGCCACCGGCGCGAATGAGGTCAACGGGATCAGCTTTGGCCGCGACGACATGGTCGAAGCGCAGGACGAAGCCCGAACCGAAGCCGTGCGCGACGCCCGCCGCAAGGCCGAACGGATGGCGGCCGCGGCGGATATGCGGCTGGGGGCGCTGCGGGCGCTTTCGGACAGCCCGGTGGTCGAGGGGCCGCGCCCGATGATGGCGATGGCCGCCGATGCCAGGATGGCTGAGCACACCCCGATCGAGGCGGGAGAGTTGAACGTCACGGCGCAGGTGACGGCGGTTTTCGACCTGCTGCCCGCCCATCCCGAGCCGGCTGCGGGCAAGCCCGAGGACGGCGCGCCGCCCCCCTCCCCTGCCCCGGCGAACTGATCCGGCGAACTGATCCGGGCCGACGGGCGGCGGGCGCGCGCCCACCGCCCGCCCCGCGCCCCGCGCCTCACTCATCGCGCCTTCAGGCGGTCGCGACGGCCAGCGCCTGGTCCAGATCCGCGATCAGATCCTGCGCATCCTCGATCCCGATGGACAGGCGGACCACATCCGGCCCCGCCCCCGCCGCGATCTTCTGCGCATCGGTCAACTGGCTATGCGTGGTCGAGGCGGAATGAATGACCAACGAGCGCGAATCCCCCAGATTCGCCACATGGCTGAACAGCTTCAGCGCATCGACCAGCTTCACCGCCGCCTCATAGCCGCCCCGGATCGAGAAGGTGAAAAGCGCCCCCGCCCCCTTGGGATAGACCCGCTGCGCCGTCCCGTTCCAGGGCGATGACGCCAGCCCGGCATAGGTCACGGACGCCACGCGGGGATCCTTTTCCAGCCATTCCGCGACCTTGCGGGCGTTCTCGACATGGCGCTCCATGCGCAGGCCCAGGGTCTCGATCCCCATCAGCGTGTAATGCGCGGCCTGCGGATTCATGGTCATGCCAAGGTCGCGCAGGCCGATGGCGATGCCGTGAAAGGTATAGGCGAGATTGCCGAAGGTCTGGTGAAAGTTCAGCCCGTGATAGGCCGGCTCGGGCTGCGACAGGCTGGGGAAACGCCCCGAGGCGGACCAATCGAAGCGTCCCGAATCGACCACCACCCCGCCGGTGACGGTGCCGTTCCCGGTCATGTATTTCGTCAGGCTGTGGACGACCAGGGTGGCGCCCATCTCGATGGGCTTGCACAGATAGGGCGTGGCCAGGGTATTGTCCACGATCAGCGGCAGGCCCAGTTCCCCGGCCACCTTGGCCACGGCGGGAATGTCGGTGACATAGCCGCCGGGATTGCTGATCGATTCGCAGAAGATCGCGCGCGTATTTTCATCCGCCGCCGCGCGCAGGGCCTCCAGATCGTCCAGATCGACGAATTTCGCACCCCAGCCGAAGCGGCGGACGGTCTGGCTGAACTGGGTGACGGTGCCGCCGTAAAGCCTTGTCGAGGCGATGATATTGCAGCCCGGCCCCATCAGCGGAAACAGCGCCAGGATCTGCGCCGCATGGCCCGAGGAACAGCAGACCGCGCCCGCGCCCCCCTCAAGCGCCGCCACCCGCGCCTGCAAGGCCGAGACGGTGGGATTGGTCAGACGCGAGTAGATATAGCCGACCTCCTGAAGGCCGAAGAGCCGCGCGGCATGCTCGGCATCCCGGAACACATAGGCCGTGGTCTGATAGATCGGCACCTGCCGCGCGCCCGTAGCCGGATCGGGCGCCGCCCCCGCATGGATCGCGGTGGTGCCAAAACCCCATTCGTTGCTCATGCTGCACTCCTCCTGCTGCTGCGGCGAAGAGTGAGACAGACGACCTTATTTTACAACGGCCGAGGCGCGACCAATCATTTGGGAATACGCGTTCCCGGCCAGCCGCCTTACCGATCCGTCAAATCCAGAACATGCAGGGACAGAAGACCTGGGCGCATCCGTCGCGGCGGGTAGCGTCACGACGGATACGCCCTCAGGCGGCCAAGCATGATCTTGATCCGGTTTACGGCGGGGGAAGCACTTGCCGCCCGGACCCGTGGCGCGGCGTTACGCGAAGATGGGTATTTGTGAAGCGGAGAAAGGCGAAGGGGAATGCGCCGCCTCAATGCCGCGACCTTGGTCGGCCCGATCCCGACCTTGAGCGTTTCCCGTTTTCCGAATACCCGGATGGTGCCGCCGCCCGACCCGAGGAACCGGGCGGGACGGCGGTCTTGCCGTCAATCCCGCAATTCGCGGATCACTTGGGCCAGACGCAGGGTCGAGGGATCGTGCCCCGGCGCATCCTGGCCATCAAGAAGCGGCGCTACCTTCAGGGCCAGTTCCTTGCCCAGTTCCACGCCCCATTGGTCGAAGCTGTTGATGCCCAGGATCGCGCCTTCGACAAAGACGCGGTGCTCGTAGAGGGCGACGATCTGGCCCAGCGTATAGGGCGAGAGTTCGGCATAGACGAGCGTCGTCGAGGGACGGTTGCCCGGAAAAACGCGATGGCGGGCCTGGCGTTCCAGTTCGGCCCCGGCCAGACCCTTGGCCGCCATCAGCCCCCGCGCCTCGTCCAGAGAGCGGCCGCGCATCAGCGCCTCGGACTGCGCCAGGCAGTTGGCGATCAGCAGCAGGTGGTGGTTCGACAGATCCGCCTCCTGGCCCCGCGCGGCGATCATGAACTCGCAGGGGATGACAGCCGTGCCCTGGTGGATCAGCTGATAGAAGGCGTGCTGGCCATTGGTGCCCGGCTCGCCCCAGACCACGGGTCCCGAGGGAACGGTCAGGCTGGAGCCGTCCATCGCCACGCCTTTGCCGTTCGATTCCATCTCAAGCTGTTGCAGATAGGCGGGCAGGCGCGCCAGGCGGTTGTCATAGGGCAGCACCGCGCGGGTGCCGTAGCCGCAGACCTGATGATGCCAGATCCCGACCAGGGCCAGCATCACCGGCAGGTTCGCATCCAGGGACGCGTTGCGGAAATGGCTGTCCATCGCCAGGCCGCCGGCCAGGAAACGTTCGAAATTGTCCGGTCCGATGGCGATCATCAGGGACAGCCCGATCGGTCCCCACATCGAGTAGCGCCCGCCGACCCAATCCTCGAAGCCGAAGACGCGATCGCCGTCGATACCCCAGCCTGCCGTCTTTTCCTGGGCCGAGGAGAGCGCCGCGAATTGCGCCGCCGGGTTCTGGACCGTGCGGGCCATCCAGGTCCGGGCGGTCTGGGCATTGGTCATCGTCTCGATGGTGGTGAAGGTCTTCGAGGCCACGATGACCAGCGTGGTCGCCGGATCCAGACCCTGGAGCGTGTCGGCGATGTCCGCGCCGTCCACGTTCGAGACGAAATGCAGCCGCGGCCCGTCATGCCAGGGCGACAGCGCCAACGTCGCCATGGCCGGGCCGAGATCCGAGCCGCCGATGCCGATATTGATCACATCGGTGATCTTGCCGCCCTGCCCCGTGAAGCCGCCGCCACGCACCAGATCGGCGAAGGCGCGCATGCGCGCATGGGTCGCGCGGACCTCGGGCATCACGTCCTTTCCATCCACCAGGACCGAGCCTTCCAGATTGCGTAGCGCGGTGTGCAGCACGGCGCGATCCTCGGTCTCATTGATGCGGGCGCCGGCGAACATGGCATCGCGGCGGGCCATCGCGGGCTGGGCCAGTTCCAGCAGCAGTTCGCGCGCGGTGGCGTCGATGGTGGTCTTGGACCAGTCCAGCAGCATGCCATCCGCCGAGGTCGTGAAGGCGCCGGCCCGGTCGGGTTGAGCCTCGAAAAGCTCCCCGATCCGCAAGTCGCCCTGGCTGTGGCGATGCGCCTTCAGCCGATTCCAGATATCGCTCATGTCGTTCACTCCGCCCAATGCACGGTAATATCGCCTAGGAAGGCGCGGATCGGCGCCTGCCGGGGGTCGAGCAGCTGCGCGCGCTCAAGCGCCTGGCGCTTGTCGGCGCCGGTGATCATCAGATGGCTATGGATGGCCTTTTGCAGCGCGGGCGCGGTCAGGGTGATGCGCGGCTCGTCGGGGACGCTGCGCACGGCCATGACCAGCGGCGCGTCCGAGGCCAGCGCCAGTTCCGTCTCGGGCGCGCCGGGAAAGAGGCTGGCTGTATGCATGTCCTGGCCCATGCCCAGCAGAAGCACGGTGATCGGCAGATGCGGGCGGATGCGCCCGGCCAGGCCCTCGGCGGCCTCTTCGGGACGCGCGGCGCCTGTATAAAGGTCCAGGTAATCCGCCTCTGCGGCCTTGCCGGTCAGCAGGTGGCGGCGCAGCAGGCGACTGTTCGAGCGGTGATGCTCGCCATCGACCCAACGCTCGTCGTTCAGGAGGACGGTGACGCGGGACCAGTCCAGTTGCCCGGTCCCGGAAAGCGTGTCGAAGACCGGGCCGGGCGTGGTGCCGCCCGGCACGCAAAGGCTCGCGCTGTCATTGCCGCGCAGATGCTGGGCCAATTGGCCGGCGATCTTGTCGGCAAGCGACAGGGCCATCATCTCGCGGTCGGGATATTCGACGAATTCCAGGCTCATGACCGGATCTCTCTCCACCGGCGGTTATCGCGGTGCAGAAGCCGCAAGGCTTCCTCGGGACCGCTTGAGCCCGCATCATAAGGCTCGGGGCGCTTGGTGCCAGCCTCCCATTCGCGGATGATGGGATCGGTCCAGGCCCAGGCGGCCTCGACCTCGTCGCCGCGCATGAACAGCGTCTGGTTGCCTCGGATCACGTCCATGATCAGCCGCTCATAGGCGTCGGGCATGTCCGTGGCGCTAGCGCCCAGGGCGTCTGCGAAGCTCATGTCCAGCGGCACCTGCATCAGCCGCATGCCGCCCGGCCCCGGCTCCTTGATCATCACGGTCAGGACCATGCCCTCGTCCGGTTGCAGTTTGATGACAAGCTGATTCGAGCGCGGCTCGTCCACCTCGTCGAAGATCGAATGCGGGGGCGACTTGAAGGTCACGACGATTTCGCTGGTGCGGGCGCGCATCTTCTTGCCGGTGCGCAGATAAAAGGGCGTCCCGGTCCAACGCCAGTTCGCGATCCTGACCTTGAGCGCGACGAAGCTTTCCGTGCGCGAGGTCGGGTTGCCCGAATCCTGAAGATAGCCTGGCGCGGCGCCATCGCCCTGATACTGGCCGCGCACGATATCGCCCGGCTGAAGCGGCTCAAGCGCGCGGATCACCTTCAGCTTTTCGTCCCGCACCGCGTCCGGGTCGAAGTGATAGGGCGGCTCCATCGCGATCAGGCACAGAAGCTGCATCATGTGGTTCTGAACCATGTCGCGAATGGCGCCGGACTGGTCGTAATATTCGCCGCGCCCGCCGACGCCCACCGTCTCGGCCACGGTGATCTGGACGTGATCGACATATTGCGCGTTCCAGAGCGGCTCGAAGAGCATATTGGCGAAGCGCACCGCCATCAGGTTCTGGACCGTTTCCTTGCCCAGGTAGTGGTCGATCCGATAGATCTGGCGTTCCGAGAAATGCTGCGCCAGGACCGCGTTCAATTCGCGCGCGGTGGCCAGATCGCGGCCAAAGGGCTTTTCGACCACGATGCGGCTTTCGTCATCCGCGATGCCGTTCTCGGCCAGGCGCTTGGCGATGTCGCCGAACAGCGACGGCGCGACCGAGAAATAAAAGGCATGCACGCTGCCGGGCCGGATGCGGGCTTTCAGCTCGTCCCAGCCATCGGTGCCGCGCGCGTCGATGGCGACATAGCCCAGATGGTTCAGGAAGTCGTCAAGCTGCGAAAGATCGTCGCCCTTGCCAGCGAATTCGTTGATCGCCGCGCGCACCTCGTCGCGAAAGGCCGCGTCGTCCTGCTTGGTGCGGGCAGCGCCGATGATCTGCGCCGAGGGCGGGATCTGACCCGCCACGAAGCGCCGATAAAGCCCCGGCAGGATCTTGCGGCGGGCAAGATCGCCAGTCGCCCCAAAAATCGCCAGATCGAAATCGTCCACAGGAATGATGCGCGATACCATCAATCTCTCCTCTTCGCCTGGATGGGCATTATCCATTGTTAGCGTTAACATCAACTCTGGCCTTGTCCAAGCCTATTCGGCATCGTCGAAACGCGCCAGTGCCTTGGCCAGGCGCGGCAATCGGGCGCGTCGCAGCAGGTCCTTGCGGGTGATCGCCCCGCCCGCCTGGACCGCGCGCCGGCACGCCATGGCGACCGCGCGGGCGACGGAATCCGGGGCGTTCAGATAAAGCCCGTGCAGGAATTCGTCGGGATGGATCGCGCGCAGCCCCACCGCCGCCAGCGCGCGGGGCGGAAAATCGCGCAGATTCGCGGTCAGGATCGCATCCGCGCCCGAGGTGAGCGCGGTCTCGACCACATGGCGGTCGGCGGGATCGGGCAGATCCAGGCCCTCGGCGCGCGCATCGTTCGCCTCGGGCTGGCACGCCTTGGGAAAGCGGTCGGCCAGAAGGGCGATCTCGACCCCGGCGGAAAGGCCGTTGCGCTCGGCGGCAAGGCGCCATTCCCCCAGGATGCGCTGGGACCAGACCGGCCGGAACAGCCCCTCGGCGGCCAGATCCGCCAGGATCTCGCGCAGGACCGTCGGGTAAAGGACACAGGCGTCCAGGACCAGCCTCATCCGTCCAACCGAAAGAACAGCGCCTTGAGATAGCCCGATTCGGCCAGTTGCGGCAGCACCGGATGGTCCGGCCCGGCCTGGCCGGTATGCAGAAGCTGCATCCGCCGCCCGCCCCGGCCGATGCCGCGCGCGCTGGCATTGCGGAAGGCGTTCAGGTCGGCGGCGTGGCTGCACGAGCACAGCCCCAGATAACCGCCCGGCGCGACCAAAGGCGCCGCAAGCCTCGCCACACGCTCATAGGCGCGCAAGCCCGCCTCAAGCGCGGGCTTCGAGGGGGCAAAGGCGGGCGGGTCGCAGATCACCACGTCGAAGCGCGCGCCCTCGGCGGCCAGCGCCTCCAACTGGGCGAAGGCATCGCCCTGGCGCGTCCGCAGCCGATCCCCGGCACCCATGGCCCTTGCCCCGCCCTGCGCCAGCGCCAGCGCGGCGGCCGAGCCATCGACGCAAGTGGCCTCCGCCGCCCCGGCGGCCAGCGCGGCCAGGCCGAAACCGCCCACATGCGAGAACACGTCCAGCACCCGCGCGCCCCGGCAAAGCCGCTGGGCAAAAGCATGGTTCGGGCGCTGGTCGTAGAAAAGGCCCGTCTTCTGCCCCCCCATCAGATCGGCCAGATAGATCGCGCCGTTCATCGGCACCTGCACCGGGGCGTCGACGCCGCCCGAAAGCACCTCCATCCGCTCGGGCAGACCTTCCAGGCCGCGCGCCCTGCCCTGGCCGTTCAGGATCACCGTGCCAACCCCCGTCACCTCGCGCAGCGCCTCGGCGATCTCGGACGCCATGCGCTCGGCCCAGGCGGCATTGGGCTGGATCACGGCGGCATCGCCGAAACGGTCGATGATGGTGCCGGGCAGCCCGTCGGCCTCGGCATGGACAAGGCGGTAAAAGGGCTGGTCGAACAGCCGCTCGCGCAGCGCCTGCGCCCGCGCGATCCGCGCCGCCAGCCAGTCGCGGCCGATCCGCGCCTGGGGATCGGCATCCATCATCCGCGCGATGATCTTTGATTCGGCATTCACCGTGACCAGCCCCAGGGGTTTTCTTTCGGCGTCCTCAAGCACGGCAAAGCCGCCAGCGGGGATCGCGCGGGTGCGGCGATCCACCACCAGTTCATCGGCGAAAACCCAGGGAAAGCCATGGCGGATCGCCTGCGGCTTGGATTTCGGACGCAGGCGGACGATGGGCAGATCGACAGTCATGGGGGCCTCGCATAGACTTGGGCAGGATTGCCACGCCCAAAGCCGGGGAGCAAGCCCGAGGCAGTTGCATTGTTACCGCTAACGGCGTATCCTGGAGCAAATGGAAGGGAGCCAGCCATGATCCTGCACGCCACCATCGACCGCGTCACCGACCGCATCCGCGAACGTTCGCATATCCGCCGCGCCGCCTATCTGGCGAAGATCGCCCGCGCCGCCGAGGAAGGCCCCCGCCGCGCGCATCTGTCCTGCGGCAACCAGGCGCATGCCTATGCCGCCATGCCCGACAAGGAAGTGATGGCGACGACCCGCAAGCCGAATATCGGCATCGTCACCGCCTATAACGACATGCTCTCGGCGCATCAGCCCTATGAGCGTTATCCCGACCTGATCCGGCAGGCGGCCCACGCGGCGGGCGCGACCGTCCAGGTCGCGGGGGGGGTGCCCGCGATGTGCGACGGGGTGACCCAGGGCCGTGCCGGGATGGAACTGTCGCTGTTCTCGCGCGATGTGATCGCGCTCGCCTCGGCCGTGGCACTGTCGCATGACACTTTCGACGCGGCGCTTTATCTGGGCGTCTGCGACAAGATCGTGCCGGGCCTGATCATGGCGGCGGGCACCTTCGGGCATGTCCCGGCCGTATTCGTGCCGGCGGGGCCGATGCCCTCGGGCCTGCCGAACGACGAAAAGTCCAAGGTGCGCAACCAGTTCGCAACCGGAGAGGTGGGCCGCGACGCGCTGATGGCGGCCGAGATGGCCAGCTATCACGCGCCGGGCACCTGCACCTTCTACGGCACCGCCAACACCAACCAGATGCTGATGGAGTTCATGGGCCTGCACCTGCCCGGCTCCAGCTTCGTGAACCCGAACACCCCCCTGCGCGACGCCCTGACCACGGCGGCGGTCGAGCGCGCGGCCGCCATCACCCGGCTCGGCAACGACTACCTGCCCGCCGGCGAGGTGCTGGATGAGCGCGCCTTCGTCAACGGCATCGTCGGGCTGATGGCGACGGGCGGCTCGACCAACCTGATCCTGCACCTGCCCGCCATGGCCCGTGCCGCGGGGGTCGAACTGGACCTTCAGGATTTCCACGACCTGTCCGAAAGCGTGCCGCTGATGGCGCGGGTCTATCCGAACGGGCTGGCCGATGTGAACCATTTCCATGCCGCAGGGGGCCTCGGCTTCATGATCGGCCGCCTGCTGGAATCCGGGCTGCTGCACGGCGACGTGAAGACCATCGCCGGCGGGGGCCTCGACCTTTACGCGCAGGAGCCGAAGCTGCGCGGCGGCCGGATCGAATGGGAGGACGGCGCCCGCGAATCGCTGAACGACAAGATCCTGCGCCCGGTCGGCGACCCCTTCGCCCCGATCGGCGGGTTGAAGCAATTGTCCGGCAATCTGGGGCGCGGGGTGATCAAGGTCTCGGCCGTAGCACCCGAGCGGCATGTGATCGAGGCCCCGGCCCGCGTCTTCGCCGACCAGGAAGAGGTCAAGGCCGCTTTCAAGCGGGGCGAGTTCACCGCCGATACGGTGGTGGTCGTCCGCTTCCAGGGTCCGCGCGCCAATGGCATGCCCGAGCTGCATTCGCTGACGCCCACGCTTTCGGTATTGCAGGATCGCGGCCTGCGGGTGGCGCTGGTCACCGATGGGCGCATGTCGGGCGCCTCGGGCAAGGTGCCGGCGGCGATCCATATCTCGCCCGAGGCGGCGAATGGCGGTCCGCTGGCGCGGCTGCGGGACGGCGATCTGGTGCGGCTGGACGCCGTGGCCGGCACGCTGGAATGCCTGGCCGAGGATTTCGACAGCCGCACCCCGGTGACGCATGACCTCTCGGGCTCCGCCGAAGGCATGGGCCGCGAATTGTTCGCCGCCTTCCGCGCGCATGTCGGCCCGGCAACCGAAGGCGCCGCCGTAGTGGTGTGACGGCGGGACCCGTGCCGCTTGCCTGGCGGGATGGCATGCGGTCCCGGCTCACGGACGGGCCGCCTTGGAAAAGGGCCTCGCGCCTTTAGGAGATCTGGCGTGGCCAGCCCGCATGACGCGAACCCTGGCTCGGCTTCGGCGAGGCGGGGCGAGGCGGCGGTATGTGTCGCTTCGCGCCGTCACCATGACGGGTAACCCGCCCCCTCGGCCGGCTGGGATTTTCCGTCGGAACAAGAATCGCCGTGCCCGTCCCGGCGTCCGCGCGACAGGCCCTTTCCTTTCTATACGCCGCCCTGTCGCTAAGGCGCGGTTGCGCCTCCGCGCCGGCGACGGCACGAACAAGGCGGAAAGCCGCATGCAAAACGCGGAGGCCGTGCGGGTCGACCGGACCGGATCCGAAGGCGGCTGGGGCGCTCCCCATCACATGGGCGGTGATCCGGCCCGAGGACCGGAACCAGATCGCGGCTCACCGCGCGCCATGGCCTGGCACAGGCCGATGTGCCGCGCGGTCCCGGCCACGGGCGCCTTCGGCTTTCACGACTGGCGCGGTCGCGACGGACGCCGCGAGCAATGCGACAAGCCGCCCCGCCCCCCGCGCCGCTAAAGCGCCAGGGTCAGTTCACCGCCCAGCAGCCAGGCATAACCGTTCGCGGGCAGGCCGAGCCGCCCCTTGTCCAGCTTGGCAAGCGAGGGACCCGCCAGTTCGGCATCGCCGGAAACCCGCAACTCCAAGGGCCGGCGCGAGAGGTTGAAAACACAGGTCACGTTGCCCTCGGGGTCGGTGCGGGTAAAGGCCAGCAACGGCTCGGGCAGGTCGATGAATTCGATATCGCCCCAGCGCAGCGCCGGATGCTGCTTGCGCAAGGCCAGCACCGCCTTGTAGCCCGCCAGCACGCCGTCCTTGCGCGCGGCCTCGGCATCGACGGCGCGGGCCGCCTGCTCGGGCTTGACCGGCAGCCAGGGCGTGCCGTCCGAAAAGCCCGCGTTCGGCGCGTCCTTTTCCCAGACCATCGGCGTGCGGCAACCATCGCGGCCCTTGATCTCGGGCCAGAAGCGCAGGGCCGGAGGATCGGTCAGTTCCTCATAGACCAGCGTGGTCTCGGTCTGGCCAAGCTCCTCGCCCTGATAAAGGCAGATCGTGCCGGGAAACGAGGCCAGCATCCCGATGGCCTGCCGCGCCAGCACGTCGCGGTCCTGGGCATGCGGAAGCCAGCGCGTGACGTGGCGGATCACGTCATGGTTGGAAAAGCTCCAGCAACTATGACCATGCGGCGCGCCCGCGCGCACGCCCTCGATCACCTTGCGGAAATGTCCGGCGGTGAAATCGGGGCTGAGCATCTCGAACGAATAGCACATGTGCAGCCGGTCCGGCCCCTCGGTATAGGCGGCCATGATGTCGATGGCGCCCTGCCCGCCATCGCCCACCTCGCCCACCATCATGCGCGCGTCGAACTGGTCGGTCAGCGCCCGCAGCCGCTTGAGAAAGGCGACGTTTTCCGGCTGGTTCTTGGAAAAGAACGGCAACTGGAAACCATAGGTGTCGGGGCCGGTATGATCGGGGTTGAAGGGATTGTCCCGCAGGTGACGGTCGTGGAAATAGTAGTTCACCGTATCCAGCCGGAAGCCGTCCACGCCGCGTTCCAGCCAGAAGCGCATGGTTTCCAGCAGCGCCTCCTGCACCTCGGGGTGCCAGATGTTCAGGTCGGGCTGCTCGGCCAGGAAATTGTGCAGATAATACTGGCGCCGCCGCGGCTCCCATTCCCAAGCCGGGCCGCCGAAGACCGAGGGCCAGTTGTTCGGGGGCGTGCCGTCCGGCTTGGGATCGGCCCAGACATACCAGTCGGCCTTGGGATTCGTGCGGTCGCGCCGGCTTTCGGCGAACCAGGGATGCTTGTCGCTGGAATGGCTGATCACCTGGTCGATGATCACCTTCAACCCCAGGTCATGGGCGCGGGCGACCAAGGCGTCGAAATCCTCGATCGTGCCGAACAGCGGGTCGATGTCGGTATAGTCCGACACGTCATAGCCCATGTCCTTTTGCGGCGAGGTGAAGATCGGCGACAGCCAGATCGCATCCGCCCCCAGGGCCGCCACATGGTCCAATCGCCGCGTGATACCGGGCAGATCCCCGATCCCGTCGCCGTCGCTATCCTGAAAGCTCCGGGGGTAGATTTGATAGATTACCGCGTCGCGCCACCATTCCCGCATGCCAAACACCTCTTGCAGAACCCGATTTTCCTCATCAAGCATGACACGAGGGCCGGCAAAAGGGCCTAATCGCGAAAAACGAAGCATTGTCCAAATCTTTGGGCAAGCTAGAGTGAGGGAGATGGGACATTTGAAAACGCCTCCGCCTGGCAATGATCGCGACCTTCAGGACTTGCGTGAGGGCCGCTGCGATCACCCATTCGACATCCTGGGACCACATCCGCAGGGCCGCGGCCGGCAGGTGGTGGCGTTCCAGCCCGACCTCGTGTCGCTTTCGGCGCTGACCAAGGGCAAGGAGACCCCTCTGCCCCGAATCGATGGTGATTTTTTCGCCGGCAAGGTGCCCGCCGGCCGCTATCACCTGAAAGCCACGCGCGCCGATGGCAGCACGCAGGAGTTCGAGGATCCCTATCGCTTCGGTCCCGTCCTGGGCGAGATGGACCTGCACCTGATGGGAGAAGGCACGCATCGCCGGCTTTGGCAGGCGCTCGGCGCGCATGTGATCACGCATGAGGGCGTGCAGGGCACGCATTTCGCGGTCTGGGCGCCCAATGCCCGCCGCGTCTCGGTCGTGGGCGACTTCAACCGCTGGGACGGGCGCGTGCATCCGATGCGGCGGCTGGGCTCCAGCGGCGTGTGGGAGATTTTCCTGCCCGCCATCGCCGAGGGCGCGCTTTACAAATACGAGATCCTGGACGCTCAGGGCGATCTGGTGCTGAAAGCCGATCCGCTGGGCTTCGGCAGCCAGCACCCGCCGGAAAAGGCCAGCATGGTGCGCGACATCGCAGGCTATGGCTGGCACGACGCGGCCTGGCTCGACAAGCGGGCGGCGGCGCAGGACAGGCGCGCGCCGATCTCGATCTATGAGGTGCATCTGGGAAGCTGGCGGCGGCGCTGGGACCAGGGCGGGCGGCCCCTGTCCTACAAGGAACTGGCGCGGGATCTGGTCGCCTATGCCAAGGACATGGGCTTTACCCATCTGGAACTGATGCCGGTCAGCGAGTTCCCCTTTGACGGCTCGTGGGGCTATCAGCCGGTCGGGCTTTACGCGCCGACGATCCGCTTCGGGCCGCCGCACGAATTCCGCGACCTGGTGGATGCCGCGCATCAGGCGGGGCTTGGGGTGATTCTCGACTGGGTGCCGGGCCATTTCCCGACCGACGCCCACGGGCTGGCGCATTTCGACGGCACCGCGCTTTACGAGCATGCCGACCCGCGCGAGGGGTTCCACCAGGACTGGAACACCCTGATCTACAATTACGGCCGGACCGAGGTGCAGAACTTCCTGATCGCCAACGCGCTTTACTGGCTCAAGGAATATCACGTCGACGGGCTGCGGGTGGATGCGGTGGCCTCGATGCTTTACCGCGACTATTCGCGCAAGGAAGGCGAATGGGTGCCGAACAAGGATGGCGGGCGCGAGAATTACGAGGCCATCGCCTTCATGCAGCAGATGAACATCGCCACCTATGGCGAGGTGCCGGGGATCATGACAGTGGCCGAGGAAAGCACCAGCTTTCCCAAGGTCTCGGCGCCGGTCGACGCGGGGGGCCTGGGCTTCGGCTACAAGTGGAACATGGGCTGGATGAACGACACGCTGCGCTATATCGCGCGCGGGCCGATCCATCGCAAATACCACCATGATCAGATGACCTTCGGCCTGGTCTACGCCTTCTCGGAAAACTTCATCCTGCCGATCAGCCATGACGAGGTGGTCCATGGCAAGGGCTCGATGCTGCACAAGATGCCGGGCGACGAATGGCAGCAATTCGCCAATCTGCGCGCCTATTACGGCTTCATGTGGACCCATCCGGGCAAGAAGCTGATCTTCATGGGCTGCGAATTCGGCCAGCCCGAGGAATGGAACCATAACGGGGAACTGAACTGGCAGGCCGCCGCCAAGCCGCTGAACTCGGGGCTGCGCGATCTGGTGCGCGACCTGAACCGGCTTTACACGGCGACGCCCGCGCTGCATGTCAAGGATGCCGAGCCGGACGGTTTCGCCTGGCTGCGCAACGACCCGGACCAGTCGATCCTGGCCTATCTGCGCAAGGGCGACGCGGACGATCCGCCGGTCGCGGTGATCTGCAACATGACGCCCGTGCCCCGGCACGGCTTCCGCATCGGCCTGCCTCGGGAGGGGGCTTGGCTGGAGGCGATCAACACCGATGCCACGCTTTACGGCGGCAGCGGACAGGGCAATCTGGGCGAAGTCCAGGCCAAGGCGCAGCCCATGGATGGGCAACCCGCCTCGGCCGAGATCACGCTGCCGCCGCTTTCGGTGGTCGTGCTGATCGCCCAGGACTAGGACATATTTCGGAGGAGGTTGAACACATGACGGATAACAGGCGGCTGACCCGCAGGGCGATGGCATTCGTCCTGGCCGGAGGACGCGGCAGCAGGCTGAAGGAACTGACCGACCGGCGCGTCAAGCCTGCGGTCTATTTCGGCGGCAAAACACGGATCATCGACTTCGCGCTGTCGAACGCGCTGAACTCCGACATCCGCAAGATCGCCATCGCGACCCAATACAAGGCGCATAGCCTGATCCGGCATGTCCATCGCGGCTGGAACTTCTTCCGCCCCGAGCGCAACGAGTTCATGGACATCCTGCCCGCCAGCCAGCGCCTGTCCGAAGAGCATTGGTATCGCGGCACGGCGGATGCCGTCACCCAGAACATCGACATCGTGGACAGCTATGATGTCGATTACATCGTGATCCTGGCGGGCGACCACATCTACAAGATGGATTACGAGATCATGCTGCGCGAGCATGTCGAAAGCGGCGCGGACGTGACCGTCGGCTGCCTGACCGTGCCCCAGGCCGAGGCCAGCGCCTTCGGCGTCATGGCCGTGGACGGCACGGGCCGCATCACCTCGTTCCTGGAAAAGCCCAAGGATCCGCCGCTGATGCCCGGCTCGCCGGACAAGTCCCTGGCCTCGATGGGGATCTATGTCTTCAACTGGACCTTCCTGCGCGAATTGCTGCTGAAGGATGCAGAGGATCCGAATTCCAGCCACGATTTCGGCAATGACCTGATCCCCGAGATCGTCAAGAACGGCAAGGCGATGGCGCATCGCTTCGATACCTCCTGCGTGCGTCAGGAAGGAGCGCCGACCTATTGGAAGGACGTGGGCACGGTGGATGCCTTCTGGCAGGCCAATATCGACCTGACCGATTTCACCCCCGACCTGAACCTCTGGGACAATGACTGGCCGATCTGGAGCAACTCGACCATCACCCCGCCGGCCAAGTTCATCCATGATGAGACCGGGCGGCGCGGCGTCGCGATTTCCTCGATGGTCTCGGGCGGCTGCATCGTTTCCGGGACCGAGATCCGCAACTCGCTTCTATTCACCCAGGTGCATACGAACAGCTATGCGGTGCTGGATCATGCCGTGGTGCTGCCCTATGTGACCGTTCACCGCAGCGCGCATCTGCGCAATGTGGTGATCGACCGCGGCGTGACCATCCCCGAGGGCCTGATCGTGGGTGAGGATCCCGTCGAGGACGCGAAATGGTTCCGCGTCAGCGAACGCGGCGTGACGCTGATCACGCAGTCCATGCTGGACCGCCGCGCAGAGAGCCTTTAGGACGTGAACGGACGGCGCCCCGACCGGGCGCCGTTCATCCGACATTAAACTTTCCGCGGCTTCATGGCCTTGGCTTGCCGCTTACAACACGGGATTGATCCTGATGCAGGTTCTTTCGGTCACCTCGGAATGCGCGCCGCTGATCAAGACCGGGGGGCTCGCCGATGTCGCCGGTGCCCTGCCCGGCGCGCTTGCCCAGCACGGGGTGCGGATGCGCACATTGCTGCCCGGCTATCCGGCGGTGATGGCCGCGCTTCCCGAGCCGCAGGAACTGGCCCGTTTCGACGACCTTTTCGGCGGCCCGGCACGCGTGCTGGCGGGCACGGCGGCGGGGCTGGACCTGCTGGTGATCGACGCACCGCATCTTTATGCCCGGCCCGGCGGCCCCTACCTGACCCCCGAAGGGCATGACTGGCCCGACAATCCGGAACGTTTCGCGGCGCTTTCATGGGTCGGCGCCCATCTGGCGACCCATGGCGCGGGCGGCTGGCGGCCCCAGGTGCTGCATGGCCATGACTGGCAAGCCGGTTTCATGACGGAATATCTGCGCATCCTGGGCGGACATGACATCCGCACCGTGCTGACCATCCACAATATCGCCTTCCACGGCATCACCGATGCCGGGCGGATCTGGAGCCTGCGGCTGGACCCCGGCCGCTTCCACAGCGGCGGCTACGAATATTGGGGCGCGGTCTCGGCGCTCAAGGCCGGGCTGATCGGGGCGGACGCGCTAACAACCGTCTCGTCGCGCTATGCCGAGGAACTGATGACGCCCGATTTCGGCATGGGCCTGGACGGGGTGATGCGCGACCGCCGCGACGCGCTGACTGGCATCCTGAACGGCATCGACGATCAGGTCTGGAACCCCGCGACCGATCCCCAGATCACCCCCTATCAGACGCCCCAGGGCAAGCGCGCCAACAAGGCCGCCCTGCGCGCTGAATTCGGCCTGCCCGAAGCGCCCGGCCCGCTTTGCGTCATCATCTCGCGGATGACGCATCAGAAGGGGCTGGACCTGGTGCTTGAAGCCCTGCCCGAGCTTCTGGACCGGGGCGGGCAGCTTGCGCTTCTGGGTGCGGGCGACCGGGGACTGGAACAGGCGTTCCGCGATCTGGCCGCCCATCACCCCCAGGTCTCGGTCCGCATCGGCTATGACGAGGCGCTGTCCCATCGCATGATGGCCGGGGCGGATGCGATCCTGGTCCCCTCGCGGTTCGAGCCATGCGGCCTGACGCAGCTTTACGCGCTGCGCTACGGCACCGTCCCGCTGGTCGCGCTGACCGGCGGGCTGGCCGATACGGTGATCAACGCCTCGCCCGCCGCGCTGACGCGAAATGTGGCGACAGGCGTGCAATTCGCGCCCATCACCGCCGAGGCACTGCGCAATGCCCTGGTCACGCTTTGCAAGCTTCACAGCGACGGCAAAACCTGGTCCCGTTTGCAGCGCAACGCCATGGCCCAACCCGTGGGGTGGAGCCAGTCGGCACTGGCCTATGCGCAACTCTATGACAGGCTGACCGCCCCGGAATGACCCTTCATCCTCTGATCACCGCCGGACACCCCGCGCCCCTGGGGGCGACTTTCGATGGGGCCGGCGTGAATTTCGCCCTGTTCTCGCAGCACGCCACGCGGGTGCAGCTTTGCCTGTTCGACGGCAAGGGCACCGAGCTGCGCCTGGATCTGCCCGAGCGCGACGGCCATGTCTGGCATGGCTATGTCCCCGGCCTGCGCCCCGGCCATCGCTATGGCTACCGTGTCCATGGCCCCTATGCGCCGCAACAGGGACATCGCTTCAACCATAACAAGCTGCTGATGGATCCCTATGCCAAGCGGCTGACGGGCACGCCGATCCAGCATCCGGCAATCTGCGGCTATCGCAGCAGCGATCCGCTGGCCGATCTCAGCTTCGACCCCCGCGACAGCGCGCCCTATATGCCCCGTTCTGTCGTGGTCGATCCCAGCTTTTCGTGGGGCACCGACCACCCGCCCCAGATTCCGCTGATCGACAGCGTCATCTACGAGGCGCATGTGAAGGGCCTGACTGCGGGCCGGCGCGACATCCTGGATCGCGGCACCTATCTGGCGGCGGCCTCGGACCCGATCCTTGAGCATTTGAACAGGCTCGGCGTCACCGCGATCGAGCTTTTGCCTGTCCATGCCTTCATCGACGACGCCTTTCTGGTCGAGAAGCGGCTGCGCAATTACTGGGGCTATATGTCCTATGGCTTCTTCGCGCCCGAGCCGCGCTATATGCGCGACGGCGAGATCGCCGAGTTTCAACAGATGGTCTCGCGCTTTCACCAGGCCGGGATCGAGGTGATTCTGGATGTGGTCTATAACCACACCGCCGAAGGCAACGAGCTTGGCCCGACGCTGAACCTGCGCGGCATCGACAATGCCTCATACTATCGCCTTGCCGAGGATCCACGCTATTACGTCAACGACGCGGGCACCGGAAACGTGCTGGATCTGGATCATCCCTTCGCGCTGCGCATGGTGATGGACAGCCTGCGCTACTGGGTCGAGGTGATGCATGTGGACGGCTTCCGCTTCGACCTCTGTTCGGTGCTGGGCCGCTCGCGCGGGGTGTTCGACCGCGAAGGCTCGTTCTTCCGCGCCGTGCGGCAGGACCCGGTCCTGAACCGTGTCAAACTGATCGCCGAACCCTGGGATCTGGGCGATGGCGGCTATCAGCTAGGCTCCTACCCGGCGCCCTTCGCCGAATGGAACGACCGTTTCCGCGACCAGATCCGCGGCTTCTGGCGCGGGGACCGGGGATTGATCGGCAAGCTGGCCAAACGGCTGGCCGGCTCGGCCGCGCGCTTTGACCATGACGGACGGGCGGCGACGGCCTCGGTCAACTTCATCTCGTCGCATGACGGCTTCACGCTGATGGATGCGGTCAGCTACAGCCACAAGCACAATGAAGCCAATGGCGAGGGCAATCGCGACGGCCATGACCACAACATCTCGGACAATTGCGGCGCCGAAGGCCCCAGCGACGACCCCGAGATCCTGGCCCATCGCGCCCGCCGCCGCCGCAACCTGATGGCGACGCTGCTTCTGTCACAGGGCACGCCGATGATTCTGGGCGGGGACGAACTGGGCAACAGCCAGCAGGGCAACAACAACGCCTATTGCCAGGACAATCCCATCGGCTGGATCGACTGGGACCAGGCCGATCCCGATTTCCTGGATTTCTGCCGCCGCGTCATCGCCTTCCGCCGCACCCATCCGATCCTGCGGCAAAAGCGGTTCCTGCACAGCCTGAACCGGGACGAGGACGGCATTCCCGATCTTTTCTGGCGCCGTGCCGACGGCCATCCGATGGAGGCCGCGGATTGGGTCGATCCCGATCTGCGCCTGCTCGCGGCCGAGATGCGCATGGCCTCGGGAACGCCAGGCTATGCGGCGCTGCACGGCGCGGTCTTCCTGGTGCTGAATGCCGGACCCGAGACCCAGGTGCGCCTGCCCAGCACGCCGGGACGGACCCGCTGGCGGCGACAGTTCGATACCAGCCGCCACGGCGTGGTGGACCAGCTTGCCGGCCGCAGCGAGATGATCGCGGCGGAAAGCGTGGTGGCCTTTACCCTGCCGGAATAGCCCTCGCCCGAAAAGCCGGCACAGCCCGCCACCATAGGCCAAAATCCGGCATTCCGGCAACAACCGCCACCCGCCGCGATTTCGGGCATCTTTCCATCCTGCTTAAATAATGGCAACTGGAAGGCGGCGACGGTCGACCGCTTCCCCTTGGCCCAGGGTCCAGAGGAAAGCGGTCGACCGTCGCCAGGCGTTCACTTCCCATGATTTCAGCCGAAGAGGCATTGCATTGACCCAGCTTCCCTCGACGCAGACCGTGCTTGACCAGATCCTGCACCACCTGACGTTCACCCAAGGGCGCGGCCCGGAATTCGCCACGATCTTCGACTGGCGCCTGGCGATCAGCTATACCATCCGCGATCTGATCGTGACGCCCTGGATGAAAAAGCACCGCAGCGCCCGCGATCTGGGGCTGAAGCGGGTCTATTACCTGTCGATGGAGTTCCTGATCGGCCGCATCCTGGGCGATGCGATCATCAATCTGGGCCTGGACCAGCAGGTGGAAGAGGCGCTGGACAAGCTGGGCCTCGACAAGGACCAGATCCTGGGCGACGAACCGGACGCCGCGCTGGGGAATGGCGGCCTTGGCCGCCTGGCCGCCTGCTTCATGGAATCGCTCTCCAGCCTGGGCGTGCCGGCCTTTGGCTATGGCATCCGCTATGAGCATGGCCTGTTTCGCCAGCGGTTCGAGGGCGGTCAACAGGTCGAGGCGCCCGAGGACTGGCTGAACCAGCCCCATCCCTGGGAATTCGCCCGCATCGATTACAGCTATGAGATCGGCTTCAAGGGCCATGTCGAAGACACCGCCGAGGGTGCGGTCTGGCATCCCGGCGAAAGCGTGATCGCGCGCGCCTATGACACCCCGGTCATCGGCTGGAAGGGCAAATGGGCCAATACGCTGCGGCTTTGGGGCGCGCAGCCGACGAATCTGTTCGACCTGCACCGCTTCAACGCCGGCGACCACGCCGAAGCGGCCAAGCCCGAAGCCCTGGCCCGGACCCTGTCGCGCGTCCTCTATCCCGACGACACGACCGAGCAGGGCAAGGAGTTGCGGCTGAAACAGGAGTATTTCCTGACCTCGGCCGCGCTTCAGGACATTATCCGCCGCTTCGTGACCGAGCATGGCGAGAACCTGGACCTGCTGCCAGAAAAGGTCGCGATCCAGCTTAACGACACCCACCCCGCCATCGCCGGGCCGGAACTGATCCGCCTGCTGATGGACGAGCATCGCTATGGCTTCGCCGAGGCGCTGAAGATCGCGCGGGCAACGCTGAACTATACCAACCACACCCTGCTGCCCGAGGCGCTGGAGCGCTGGTCGGTCTGGCTGATGGGCCATGTCCTGCCGCGGCACCTGCAAATCATCGAGATGATCGACGCCGAGCATCGCGCCACGACCAACCGCCCGGCCGGGGTCAGCATCTTCCAGCACGATCAGGTGCTGATGGGGGAACTGGCCTTCATCATGGCGGGCAAGGTCAACGGCGTCTCGGCGCTGCATACGGATCTGGTCCGCTCGACCGTTTTCTCGGACCTGCACAAGCTGCACCCGGACCGCATCGTCAACCAGACCAACGGCGTGACCCCCCGCCGCTGGCTGCGCATGGCGAACCCGCCGCTGGCGAAGCTTCTGGACGCGACCATCGGCGACGGCTGGACCGGCGACCTGGACCAGTTGACCAAGCTGGAACCCCACGCCACGGATCCCACCTTCCTGGCCAAGCTGCGCGCCGCCAAGCGCCAGAACAAGGTCGCGCTGTCGAATGGGCTGATGGCCGATATCGGCATCAAGGCCGACCCGGATGCGCTGTTCGACGTGCAGGTCAAACGCATGCACGAATACAAGCGCCAGCTTCTGAACATCCTGGAAACCATCGCGCTTTGGCACAGCATCCATGAAAGCCCGAACGCCGATTGGACGCCGCGCCTGAAGATCTTCGGCGGCAAGGCGGCGCCGGGCTATTGGCTGGCGAAATCGGTGATCCACCTGATCAACGACGTGGCGGCGGCGATCAACAACGATCCCGTCACCTCGAAATATCTGCAAATCGCCTATCCGGCGAATTACAACGTCTCGATGGCCGAAAAGCTGATCCCGGCGGCGGACCTGTCCGAACAGATCTCGACCGCGGGCAAAGAGGCGTCGGGCACCGGCAACATGAAATTCACCATGAACGGTGCCCTGACCATCGGCACGCTGGACGGCGCCAATGTCGAGATCCGCGAATTGGTCGGCGCCGAGAATTTCTTCCTGTTCGGCCTGACCGCCGAGGAGGCCGCCGCCGAAAAGGCCAAGCCCGGCCATGCCCGCGCCGCGATCGAGAAAAGCGAGAACATGAAGATCGCGCTTCAACTGATCGCCGAGGGGCGTTTCGGGCGGGCGGAGCATTGGTTCTCGGTCCTGGACCGGACCTGGAACGACGATCCTTTCCTGGTCGCCTCGGATTTCGAGGATTACTATACCTGCCAGCGCAAGGTGGACCGGGCCTATCGCGACACTGCCGGCTGGGACCGGATGGCCGCGCTGAACATCGCGCGCTCGGGCTTCTTCTCGTCCGACCGCACGATCCAAGGCTATATGAAGGACATCTGGCACATCACGCCCGCGCCGGGGCTTTGATCCGAAAGGGCGGCCCAAGGGCCGCCCTTTCCTTTAGGGCAGGAAACGGATCGCCACCTGCTGGTGGATGGGCACGCAGCCGATGAATTCGAAGCGCCGGCCGCTTCGCGCCAGGAATTCGTCGAAGGCCCTGACCTCGTGCCGTTCCCAGCCGGGATAGTTGAAGAACTCGTCGAAGACCACGATGGCATCGGGCGCCAGATGCGCCTCAAGCTCGGCAAGAACCGTCGCGGTCGAGGAATACAGATCGCAATCCATGTGAACGAAATTGACCAGGCCCTCGCCGATCACATCGCTGCGGAAGGCGGGCAGGGTCTCGTCGAACCAGCCCTTGATCAGGCGGACATTGGCGCGGACCTCGGGCAGGTCGGGCCGGGCGAAATGCCCCTCGCGGAAATCCGAGCGCCATGCCTCGGGCAGCCCCTCGAAACTGTCGAAGCCGTAGACGATCACATCCGGGCCGACCGCATCCGCGATCAGGTTGACCGTGCGGCCGCTGAAGACGCCGAATTCCAGCGGCAGGCTGATCCGGCTGCCCAGAAGTCCCAGGCAATGCAGGATCAGCGCCTCCGAGGTCGGAAAGACCGGCTTGTCGAACAGATGGCGGTTGAAATACTCGGCCGAAGCCTGCGCCGCCTGAATGCGCGAGAAAAAGCCCAGGTCGAAGGATTCGTAGCGCCGCCCCGGCAAGTAATGGTCGATATGGCCGTCGCGGTCGCGCCTTTCGGTCTGCATGACCCGCGCCAGATCGCGCAATTCCAGCAGCCGCTGCCGGTCGTGGTCCTGACCCTGCGCGATCTCGGCCACGCCTTGGCGCAATTGCTCCTCCAGGCGCAAGATCCGCTCATCCGCCCGGCCTGCCTCTTCGCGCAAGGTGGCGATGGCGGCCAGCAATTCGCGGTGGCGGAGATTGGACCAGGGCCTGGCCAGGCGCGACAGGAAATGTCTCACATTCGGTCTCGATCTTGGATCTGCACGGGTCAAGATTGCGGCCTCGGCCGGCAACTGTCCAGAGCGTGGGCACCCGGTCAGCCGCGCTTCCCGTTCAACCGCCCCTGGGGTCAGTCCCGGCCGTCGATTCGGACGAAATCCAGCACGCTGCCCTGGCCCGGCGTCACATTGGCCCAGTCGTCGGTCTGGAAGTCCACGACCAGAGTGGCGGCGGTGGGATAGCGGCGGAAATCTGGATCGACCGGGACGCGGGCAGGCAGCATCGCCGCGAATTGCGCGATCCCCGGATTGTGGCCCAACATCATCACCGTCGGCGCATGAGCTGTGCGCAGGATGCCCAGCATCGTCTCGGCCGTGGCCTGATAAAGCGCCGGCTCGAATCGCAGACGCGGGCGCACCTCCAGGGGGGCAAGCGCCACGCGCTCCCAGGTCTCGCGGGTGCGCTTCGCGGTCGAGCACAGCACCTCTTCCGGCTCATAACCACGGCTGGCAAGCCAATCGCCAAGCGCCCGCGCCGAGCGACGCCCGCGTTGGTTCAGCGGCCGGTCGTGATCGTCCTGGGCAGGATCGTCCCAGGAGGATTTGGCATGGCGGGTCAGAATCAGCCGGCAGTGTCCAAGAGTGGTCATTCAAAGGGCCTTCAAAGAGAGCCAGGGGAGCTGCCACCGAACCTGCCACAGCTTTCCCAAGCGCGGCAAGCTCTCGTTTTCAGGGGATTACAACCCGCCCCCGCCCTGGCGCAGCCCGCGCGGCTTAGCCCCCGGCTTGGTCGCACGAATCAAAGAGCCGGCGCCATGCTCGGTGAAAAGCTCAAGCAGGCAGGCATTGGGGACCCGCCCGTCCAGGATGACCACGGCGCGCACACCCTCATCGACCGCCTTCAGCGCGGTTTCGGTCTTGGGAATCATGCCGCCAGCAATGGTGCCATCCGCGATCATCGCCCGAACCTGTTCGGGGTTCATCGCGGTCATCACCTCGCCCGCCGCGTTCTTGACGCCCGAAACATCGGTCAACAGCAGCAGTCGATCGGCCTTCAGCGCCCCGGCGATGGCGCCGGCGGCGGTGTCGCCATTGACGTTGAAGGTCTCGTTATCCTCCATGCCCGTGGCGACCGGGGCGATCACCGGGATCAGCCCGGCATTATAAAGGTCGCGGATGATCTGCACGTTCATCTCGACCGGGCGACCGACGAAGCCCAGTTCGGGGTCGTCGGGTTCGCAGACCATCAGGTCGTCATCCTTGCCCGAAATGCCCACGGCCCGGCCGCCGGCGTCGTTGATCGCCTGGACGATACGCTTGTTGACCAGGCCCGACAGCACCATCTCGACCACCTCGACCGCCTCGCGGGTGGTGACGCGCTTGCCGCGCACGAAACGGCTTTCGATGCCCAGCTTCGCCAACAGTTCGTTGATCATCGGGCCGCCGCCATGGACCACGACCGGGTGGATCCCCACCTGCCGCATCAGCACGATGTCGCGGGCGAATTCAGCCATGGCCTCGTCGTCGCCCATCGCGTTACCGCCGAACTTCACCACGACCACGGCCCCGGAATATCGCTGCATATAGGGCAGCGCCTCCGAAAGGGTGCGAGCGGTGGCGATCCAGTCACGGTTCATGTTCTGCTTTCTCATCAGAGGCCCCTGTTCACGGCACGGACCCTAGGACCACATCCGCGCAAGGTCCAGTCCCGGCCTTCGCGCTCGCGGGTTATTCAAGTCCCGCGATGATGGCCCGCAAGGTGGCGATGCCTTCGCCCTTGTCCGAGCTGGTCGCGATCAGTTCGGGATAGGCGGCCGGGTGCTTTTGCAGCGCATCCTCGACCTGGGCGATGGTTTCGACCAGCGCCTGCCTGCCGATCTTGTCGGTCTTGGTCAGCACCACCTGGAAGGGCACGGCGGCGCGGTCCAGCAACTTCATGATTTCGTGATCGACATCCTTGACGCCATGGCGCGCGTCGATCAACGCGAAGGCGCGGCGCAGGGTCGGGCGCCCCGAAAGATAGCTTTTCAGCAGCGCCTGCCATTTCGCGACCACAGCGACCGGCGCCTTGGCGAAGCCATAGCCCGGCAGATCGACCAGAAACGACTGCTCGCCCAGCTTGAAATAGTTGATCTCCTGGGTGCGGCCCGGCGTATTCGAGGCCCGCGCCAGGCCGTGCCGCCCGGTCAGCGCGTTGATCAGGCTGGACTTTCCCACGTTCGAGCGGCCGGCGAAGCAGACCTCGGGGCGGTCGGCGGGGGGCAGCCCATCCATGGCGACGACGCCCTTCAGGAAATCGACCGGGCCGGCGAACAGCTTGCGCGCGGCTTCGGCGGTTTCCTGATCGGGTTCGGGGGCCAGGGGAAATTTGACTTTCATGCGCGGATCTCGTCCTTCAGGGCGATCTCGCCCCCGGTGACGACCTCGGCATAGATGCCGAAATCGGAATGGCCGAATTGCTGGCGCAGCGCCTCGGGCATGTCGCTGTCCAGATGGCCGGTTGCGGTATCGGCGCTGGTCGCGGGGCAGCGCCCGATGGTTTGGGTCACGCGAAGCTCGGCCCCGCCCAGAAACAGGGTCCGGCCGATCAGATCACGCTCGGCATAGGGTGCCCAGCCCTCGACCCAGACATTGCCGCGCCAGCGCTCGATGCCCAAGGGACGGCCCAGGCGGGTTTCCAGATCGGCCAGGCTGGACAGCGACAGGATCGAAAGCCAGGGCTGGTTCACATCGGTCCAGCCGGTCGGCCCTTGCACCAGCCGCGTCGGCGCGGGCTTGTCCTTGGGCCAAAGCGGCGCCAGCCAGTCGATCAGGCGCTGCCCTTCGGTTTCGGGATCGAAGGACAAGGCGGGCAGGTCGGGATGGGTCAGGGTGATCGGGCCTTGCGGTGCCCCCTCGCCCCAGCCGCCCTGAACGGCTTGCAGCGCGGCCGAGGCCGCGCCGCGCATGAAGCAGGACTTGGGCAGCCAGCGCCCAGGCCGGGGACCATCGCCCGCGTGACGCTCGCCCCCTTCGGTCAACACCGCCCAAAGCCGATCGCCCGGAAGCCGCCGCGCCGCCTCAAGCGGGCTTCGCGGCAAATCCTCGCCCCCGATCGACTTGATCGGGTGGCGGCGGATCCGGGCGATCCGCGCGGTCACTTCTTGCCCTTGCGGTCGGACTTGACCTCGGCCTTGGCGGCGTCCTGCTTGGCGCGCGAGGGCAGGCTGGACTTGATATTGCCGAAGAAATCCGGGCGGTGGCCATGCATCGACATGATCGTATACTGCTGGATGATGGTGATGGTGTTGTTGGTGATCCAATACAGCACCAGCCCCGAGGCGAACCCCCCAAGCATGAACATGAAGATCCAGGGCATCCAGGCAAAGATCATCTTCTGCGCCGGGTCGGCGGGGGCCGGGTTCAGCTTCTGCTGCATCCACATCGAGATGCCCAGGATAATCGCCAGGATCGGCAGGGTGAAGCTGTGCAGAAGGCTGCCCGCGCCGGGCGTGGCCCAGGGCAGAAGCCCGAACAGGTTCCACAGGCTGGTCGGATCGGGCGCGGAAAGGTCATGGATCCAGCCGATCCAGGGCGCGTGCCGCAACTCGATGGTGACGAAGATCACCTTGTAGAGCGAGAAGAAGATCGGCACCTGCAACAGCACCGGAAGGCAGCCCGCGGCGGGGTTCACCTTCTCGCGCTTGTAAAGCTCCATGACCTCTTTTTGGTATTTCATCCGGTCGTCGCCGGTGCGCTCCTTGATCGCCTCCATCTGCGGCTGCATTTCCTTCATCTTGGCCATCGAGATGTAGGATTTGCGCGCCAGCGGAAAGACCAGCAGCTTCAGGATGAAGGTCAGAGCGATGATCGACCAGCCCATATTCCCGATGAAGCCGTGCAGCCAATGCAGAAGCTGGAAGATCGGCTTGGTCAGGAAATAGAACCACCCCCAGTCGATCGAATCGACAAAGCCCTGGATGCCCGGATCGCGCTGATAGTCGCGGATCGTCTCCCAGACCTTGGCGCCGGCGAACAGATAGCTGGCGCTGGTGCCGGTCGCGCCTGGGGCGACGGTCTGGACGGGCATGCGGGTCTCGGTCTGGTAGATGTCGGCGCCGGGGGCGTATTTCACCACCGCCGTGAAGGGCTGGCCGGGCGCCGGCGCCAGCGTCGTCATCCAATATTTGTCGGTGAACCCGATCCAGCCGTTTTCCTTGACCTCGATCAGTTGCGCCGGCCCCTCGGCCCCGTTGGGGCTAAGCTCGGTCATCTTCTTGTATTTTTCTTCCAGAAGCTTTCCGTCGGTCATGCCGACGGCGCCCTCGTGCAGGACGAAGAAATTCTGCGTGTCGGGTTTGCCGTGGCGCGCCAAGATGCCATAGGGCGCGGCAGCGAAGGGCGCGGCGCCAGTATTTTCCAGCGATTGGGTCACGGTGAACAGGAATTTCGTGTCCAGCGCATAGGTGCGGCGGAAGATCTGGCCCGCGCCATTGTCCCAGCGCAGCGTGACGGGCTTGCCCGGCGACAGCACATCGCCCGACTCGATCTGCCAGATGGTGGCAGGATTCGGCACCAGCTTCGGATCGGTCCCCGCCGCCGGCATCCAGCCATAGACCGCGTAATAGGGCTTTTGCGGCACCGCCGTCAGGTTGCCGCCGGGCGCTACGGGCGAACCGTCGGCCTTGAGTTCGGTCTGCGTCGTGGGCGACAGCAGGCGGACATAGGGCGAGCTATCGTCCAGCGTCTCATGGTATCCGGTCAGTTCCAGATCGTCGATCCGCCCCCCGGCAAGCGAGATCGACCCCTTGAGCGAGGGCGATTCGATGGTCAGACGCTGCGCCGCCGCCGAAGGATCTGCGCTGGCCGCATCGGCCAGGGCCGGTGCCGCGCCCTGCGACGCCCCTGTCGCCGCCGGGGTCGCGGGCTGGCCATCGACCGTCTGGCCCTGCGCGGTTTCCGGGGCCGGCGGGACCGGCTCGGGCGCGAGGAAGACGGACCAGACAAGGATGACGAGGGCCGAAAGCACCATCGCCAGAATGAGGTTGCGGTTGTTGTCTTCCATGCCGGACCTGCCCTTTGTCGTCTTGGGACCCCATGGGGTTCGGGGTGGGGTTCGCGCCGCTTCAACAGAAGCGCCCGCCAAAGGTCAAGGGAATTTGGCCGCAAAGGCCCAGATCGCCCCGGACCAAGCGTCCCGCCGCCCCACGACGCTGGGATCCCCGCCTTCCCAGGACCACGGAAATCGCCCCCCTCTCGCATGGGCGGTTTCCAGTCACGGGCTGGCGTGGCGATCATGGACACCCCGCTCCGCGCGGACGGGCTTAAAACGCGCCGTTCAGATCCAGGCCGTCCCCTGACGCCGCCTGCATGCTCCGATCCCCCGCGCCGGTCCGGCCCTCTTCCCGCGCATGCCCTGCAAAAACGCTATGCGCCAGCCTCTTCTCGACGCGGGCCTCTCCACCAGACCAGGGCTGCCGCAATCGCGATGCCGTGCCCGCCCCCTCATTCTTTCTTGCCCAAATATCCCACGGGGGTCCGGGGGTGTGAAACCCCCGGCAGCGCCCCCGCCGCAGACGACCTGCACCGCGTTTCAAGGACCCGACCGCCAACCGGGCCGGGACAGCCCGCCGCATCATCGACACCGCGCGCCAGCTCCCAGTCCGCTTCCGCCGATCCTCGGCAAGGCTGCCAAGAATCCCATGCCATCTGCCCCCTCCCCTGCACAGATCATGCCGCGACAAAGAATCGCCTGGCGCCCAGGGGGCGTCTTCATTCCAGGTTTCCCCTATCCGCCCATTTCCACCTCAGGATCCCGAACAGAGGCAAGCTTGGGCAGGCGGACCCTAACCGAAGAAGCAATGGGCACGGATCTGACCGCTTCCGCCCGGCAAGGCATGGATCGGTGCCACGACAAGATGACAGCCGGCTGTTCATCGACGCGGTGCCATGGTTGGCGCGGGACGCTTCGCCCCGGCGCGATCCGCCGCCAAAACCAAGCACCGAAACCAAGCGCCAAAACCAAGCACTGAAATCAAGGAATCGAAACCAAACCGTGGGAAAAGCGTCTACACCCGGTTCGGCACGGGTCGCGAACCGGGGTCTGGCAGCGCCGTTCAACGGGGTTGAGCGCCGATCGCAAGTTTGGAACATGCTCGCCGACACCATGATCCCCAAGGCCCATGCCGATACAGCCTCGCAAAAAAGGGGCGCTCAAGCCGTCTCGCGGTCCCACGACGGATCGCCGACCGGAACCATGCGGTTGAGGCTGCGCGCCGCCCGCGGGGCCTGCTCGTCATCACCCCCAGTCATCGGACCGACAGCCCACAGATCAATGAGGCTGATCGACAGGCTGATCGGTGCTGGCCATGCCATCGCCGATACTCGATACTCGATACTCGATACTCGATACGACACCAACGCATTGCGCCGACCCATGCCACTCGTTCACCAAAAGACGGCATGCGGCATCGGTTTCAGGCACCGCGCCTGAGGCTATAGAGCGGCGGCAGCGACTGCTCCACGTCCAGCAGGTATTGATCGACCTGCGCCGCATCCAGCAGTTCCGAGACCGCCTTGCCCTGCACCGCGTTGAAGCCGATCTGCGACAGGAACGAGCGCTCCTCGTTGGTCAGGACACCATCGCCCAGAATTTCCAGCCGCAGATGCTCGGCCAGAGCCAAGATCGCCAGGATCATGCGTTGCTGGTCGGGGCGGTGGTCGCAGCCGGCGACGAAGCTGCGGTCGATCCGCACGCGCGAAACACCGAAGCTGCGCAGATCGTCCAGCCCCGCGCTGCCCGCGCCGAAATTGCCCATGGCGATGCGGCATCCCGCCTGCGCAAGCCGCCGCAGGTTCGCGGTCGCGGGCATCCGCCCGGCTTCGCGCCCGATCGGCTCGCAGATCTCGATCTCAAGACGGTTCGCGGGCAGGTTCTGGCGGTCAAGCTCCCACAGGATGGCATCGGCCTGCGCCGGATCGGCCAATTCGCGATCCATCAGGGGCAAGGTCACGAAAGGCACGGCGCGGCCCAGCCTGTCCCAGCCCCGCAGCGCCTCAAGGCTTTGGCGCAGCAGGCTCAGCGAAGCGGCCGCCAGCGCCTCGTCGGAAAGCCGGGCGCGGAAATCCTCAAGCTCAAGCAGGCCCAGAACAGGATGCGCGACCCTGGCCACGGCACGCAACGCGACAAGTCGGCCGGTATCGCAGCAGGTCTGCGGCAGGAAGCCCGCATGGATCTGATCGGGCGAGAAATGCGGTTCGGCCGTGCCAACCGCCTCGCCGGGCGTGACGGGGAATTCCACGAAGCGGACCTGGCCCGAAGGCAGCAGCGGGCTGCACGAGGCCAGCGCCTCGCGGCCGAAAGCGTAAAGCGCTGCCACGTCCCTGTCCCCGGTCTCGTCGCTGACGATGACGGCGTTGACCACCGGGATCACGCGGATTTCGCCCAGATCCAGGCTGGCCCGGCAGATCGTCCCCAGCCGCGCCAGATGACCGGGCAGAGAGCCGGTGCGGCGGTCGGCCAGCATCCCGCAAAGCTCGACCGCGCCGGGCGCGCGGCCTTGCGGCAGAAAGCGCAGTTCCGCCGTCAGCCGCAGCGAAATCTCCTGAAGCATCCGTTCGATCATCGCCGGACCCAGCGAGGCCCGCAGGATGCCCGCATTTTCCAGCCGCAGCAGAACGACTGCCTTGGGCCGCGCCCGCGCGGCGGCGCCCTTGCCCCAGATCAGCCCGTTCAGCCTTGCCGCGATTCCCTTTGCCATCATTCCGATCCGAATCCGTTTGCCTGACCCGGACGCTAAGGCAGGAGGGTGTTCGGTCAGTTAATGTTCGCGCAGAATCGGCACATCCGCAGCGGAATTTTCGCTAAAATCCTTCGCATCGGGATCAAGACTGGTGAAGTCGAACAGCTTCGGATCCGGCAGATGCGAGGGGCGGACATTCATCAGCGCCCGGAACATGACCTGACGGCGGCCGGGCGAGCGGGTCTCCCATTCGTCCAGCAGCTTCTTGACCTGCATGCGCTGCAAGCCCTCCTGACTGCCGCAAAGATCGCAGGGAATCACCGGATAGTTCATCGCGCGCGCGAAACGGTCGCAATCCGCCTCGGCGACGAAGGCCAACGGACGCAGCACGTTCAGATCGCCCTCTTCGTTCAGCAGCTTCGGCGGCATCGAGGCCAGCCGGCCGCCATGGAACAGGTTCATGAAGAAGGTCTCAAGGATGTCGTCGCGGTGATGGCCCAGGACCACGGCGCGGCAGCCCTCTTCGCGGGCGATGCGATACAGATTGCCCCGCCGCAGCCGCGAGCACAGCGCGCAATAGGTCCGTCCCGCGGGCACCTTTTCCTTCACGATGGAATAAGTGTCCTGATATTCGATCCGATGCGCCACCTGCCGCTCGGTCAGGAATTCGGGCAGCACGGTCGCGGGAAAACCCGGCTGGCCCTGGTCGAGATTGCAGGCCAGAAGCTCGACCGGCAACAGCCCGCGCCATTTCAGCTCATGCAGCACGGCCAGCAGCGTATAGCTGTCCTTGCCGCCAGAAAGGCAGACCAGCCAGCGTTCGCCGGGGCGGATCATGTCATAGGTCTCGATGGCGGCGCGGGTCTCGCGCACAAGGCGCTTGCGCAACTTGCGAAACTCGGTCGATGAGGGGGCGCCGCGAAACAGCGGGTGGATCTCGTCGGTGGAATCGTCAGGGCTGTCGATTTCGTCCCGCATGGCCTGTCCTGTCTGCGCTGCTTGCGCGGTCATATCATGGATTGGGGCGCCCCGTCAGTCCCTGGGCGGGACCGGATCAAAGCCATGCCCGCCCCAGGGGTGGCAGCGGCAGATCCGCCGCGCGCCCAGCCAGGTGCCGCGCAATGGCCCGTGCCTCTCCAACGCTTCAAGCGCATAGGCCGAGCAGGTCGGCTGAAACCGACAGCCATGCCCGACCCAGGGACTGGCGATCAGGCGATAAGCCCGGACCGGCAGGGCGATGACCCGAGCCAGGGGGGTCATGCGCGCGACTCGTCATGGATGCGGGCCAAGGCCTGCACGAGGTCGCGCTTCATCCCGGCGAAATCGCGCTCGATGGTGGCGCCGGGGCGGCCGACCAGGACATAATCCCAACCCTCATGCGCCAGACCCGGCATCACCTCGCGCGCCAAGGCACGCAAGCGGCGCTTGGCACGGTTGCGGGCGACGGCATTGCCGATCTTCTTCGAGCAGGTGAAGCCCAGCCGCACCCCCGCGGCCTCGCCTTCGGCGCGCCTGCGGGCTTGCAGCAGGAAGCTGCCCGCCCCCTGCCGCCGGGCCGAGGCCGCGCGCAGGAAATCCGCGCGTTGGCGCAAGGTAGAAAATCCGGCGGCGCTGGAAACGCCTGAAGCCGCCCTGCCCGGCACCCCTTCGGGATCATCCGGGCCAGCGGCGGCGGCTTCGGCTGCTCTGCTCATCGCTTTCGCCTGCGGCCTTTCGGCCCCAAGCCTTATGCGCTGAGGGATTTGCGGCCCTTGGCGCGACGCGCGTTCAGCACGCGACGGCCGCCTTTGGTCGCCATCCGGGCGCGGAAGCCGTGACGGCGGGCGCGAACGAGGTTCGACGGCTGGAAGGTGCGTTTCGACATCTTGTAACTCCGGGTCAGGGCGGGCCAGGGTATGGGCAAGGAGCCCACGCAAGACGCGCCGGTCATTCGAGGCCCGCTGCATAGTCGCCCCTCCTGCGCGAGTCAACTGTCCCAGACGGCCCGGCATGCTTTTCCTGTGACTTTCGCGCCGCCGACCGGCTTGCAGGAACCCATATGCGGTCACGCAGGTTTGAACTGCGGGCGCCAAAGGATTATGTGGGCTGCAAGGCGCCGCAAACTAGGTGGAATACAAAGGTCGACATGTCCCTGAATACGCTCTCTGGGCGATTCGCGCTTCTGACAGGGATCTTCGTGCTTCTGGCCGAAATTCTGATCCTGCTGCCCTCATTGGCGAACTATCGTCTGGACTATCTGGAATCGCGGCTGGAACGCGCGCAGATCGCAAGCCTCGCGCTGCTGGCGACGGATGAATCCATCGCCTCGGACCTGGAATCCGAGTTGCTGGACAATGCCGGGGTGTTCAACGTCGTGCTGCGTCGCAACGACGTGCGCCAGCTTGTGCTGTCCTCGCCCATCCCCGGCCCCATCGCCGAGACCTACGACCTGCGCGACCAGCGTTTCCTGACCTCGGCCCATGACGCGCTGGCACAGCTTGCCGACCGCCAGAACCGGGTGATCCGGGTGATCGGCGCGCCGGTGAACCAGGCAGGCCAGTTGATCGAGATCACCATGGACACCGCGCGGCTGCGCACCGAGATGATCGATTACGGGCTGCGGCTTCTGCTTATCTCGGCGGCCTTCTCGGTCCTGACGGCGCTGCTGCTGAACATTGCGGCGCTGCGCCTGCTGCTGGTGCCGATCCGGCGCGTGATCAGCCACATGAGCGCCTATGCCAGCGCGCCCGAGGATGCGCGCGCGATCATCGTCCCGACCGCGCGGCTGACCGAGTTGCACGAGGCCGAGACGGCGCTGGCGGCGATGCAGCGCACCGTCACCTCGTCGCTGAAGCAGCAGGCGCGACTGGCGCAACTGGGCCAGGCCGTGGCGCGGATCAGCCACGACCTGCGCAACGTGCTGACCACCGCGCAGATCTTCGCCGACCGGCTTGAGACCAGCGAGGATCCGGCCGTGCGCCGCGCCGCGCCGAAGCTGGTGAACTCGATCAGCCGGGCGGTGAACCTCTGCGAGACGACGCTGGCCTTCGGCAAGGCCGAGGAACCGGCGCCCTCGCTTTCGCGCTTCAACCTGGCCGCGCTGGTGACCGAAGTGACCGAGGCCGAGGCCCTGGCCGCCGAAAGCGGCCCGCAGCCGGGCATGATCGAGTTCCTGACCGACATTCCCGCCGGCATGATGATCCGCGCCGACCGCGACCAGCTTTTCCGCGTGCTGTCGAACCTGGCGCGCAACGCCCGCCAGGCCATCGAAGCCACCCGCCAGCCCGGCACCATCGAGATCGGCGCCGGCGAGGATGAGCACGAATGGTTCATCCGGGTCGGCGATACCGGCCCCGGCCTGCCGCAAAAGGCGCGGGACTATCTGTTCCAGCCCTTCTCGGGCGGCTCGCGCAAGGGCGGGACCGGCCTGGGCCTCGCCATCGCCGCCGATCTGGTGCGCAATCATGGCGGCCGGCTTGAACTTCTGCGCAGCGACGCCGAAGGCACGCAATTCCGCCTGCATCTGCCGCGCGAGCTTTCCACCGCGCTTTTCGCACAGGAATTCGCAGCGAAATGAAAGCTTTGCGAAGTTTCCCGCGGCAAGGGCGAAAAACTTCATTTTCGCCCTTGCGCCCCCCCGGCGGTGCCTCTAGATAACGGCCTCACAGCGGACCCGTAGCTCAGCTGGATAGAGCACCAGACTACGAATCTGGGGGTCGGGCGTTCGAATCGCTCCGGGTCCGCCATTAAATCAATTTGTCACCTGTCAGAGATTTCTGGCTTTCCGTCAGATTTCTGACCCGAACGGCGTTCCAGCCAGATCAGATCATCGACGCTTTGAGCCCATTGTGGACGGTCGCTCCGCCCCGGTAGTGTCTCCACAGATGATCCCTATCCGACAGCCCCCATGTTCCGGGAAGCCATTATACGCCCGCTTTTCTTGGGTGACGCTCCGATCCTGCAACGTATTTCTGCCGAAGCCCGAGAGAGATACCGGACTATTCCTAATACTCGCACATGTTGCAGATACGCCGCCCGTCGCGCTTGAACGGTTCGAGTCGGGGTCAGGATGGGTCGCAGAAAGCGAGGGCGGGATTCTGGGCTACGCTCTGTCGAAGCCTGTCGATAACCTTTTGTTCTTGGATAATATTTCTACGCAACCTGAAGCCAAGGGCATGGGCATTGGCAAGAAACTCCTGGAAAGGTTTCTGGTGGGCGCGGCTAAGGATGGCTTTGACACGGTGGCTCTCACTACATTCCGCTCGCCGCCTTGGAATGGCCCATGGTTTCGCCAGTTTGAATTTCTGCCGATTCCTGAAGTCGCGATAGGCCCTCAACTGGCCGCGATCATAGAAAGACAGGGAACTTATCTGGACCCGAAGCAACGCGAAGCTCTTTCGCGACGAGTCTCTGCTATTGGCGCATGACCGCTTCGTCCGCGAAGAACCCATTTGGGCGATCAGGCCTGCTTTTCGGTAAATATTTGTTCTCATTTTGTTTGAGTCTGTCAGGATAAATTGCATTTCCTGAGCAGGGCCACAAGCTATGCAAGATCGAACGGCTGTTGGCCGGCGTGCCCGGCCAGATAGGCGCGATGATAAAGGCGCGGCATCATGCGGCCTTCGCATCTTTCAGTTTTACGGTGAACTCCATGCCAAGAGCATCAAGGATGTTCTTGAGGGTCGAAAATTTCGGGGCGCCCTTCTCGGACAGGCTTTTGTAAATCGACTGACGCGACAGGTCCGCATCGGCTGCGACGGCGGCCATGCCGCGCGCTCGCGCAACATTCGCGAGAGCTTTGCGGATTAAGGCATCTTCGCCCGTTTCAAAGGCTCCTACCAGGGTCAGGACCCATTGATCTTCCACTTTCGGTGTGATTCAGGCTCCGCAAGGAGAGGACTGATGAGCAACCTTTTCTGGCTGACGGACACGCAGATGGCACGGCTACAGCCCTTCTTTCCCAATAGCCATGGCAAGCCTCGTGTCGATTCTCGTTGTCGCGGAGCTGGGTTGATAAAGCCCCCGCACGGGGCGCGGGGGCTGACCTGTTCAGTATTCGGACGGCAGCAGCATGGTCAGGACGCAGCGGGTTTTTTCCGGACTCTCGGGGATGCTTGCACCGAACGTATATTGTTCGTCGTAAAGGTCGATCTTCCACAGAACACGAGGGCCGCAGGCTTCAACCACGCCAAGCCGCGCTCGGAGAAAGCCTTCAGTAGCTGGTTCGCCGAAGCGGCGACGGCGGCCGGGATTGCCGAGAAATCAGGCCATGGCTTGAGGAAATCCCGCGCTATGGCGCTAGCCGAGGCGGGCGCGACATCACATCAGATCGCCACCTGGACCGGCCACGAAAGCCTGTCCGAGGTCCAAGGATACAGCAAGGCGGCGGACCGCAAGCGCATCCTGTCTGGCACGGATCAGGAACAGAAATTGGAACCCGCCAAGGCCCAGAATGAAAACCGATGCGCTAATTATTTACTATAAAACAATATTTTTATATGGTGGTGACCCCGACAGGACTTGAACCTGTAACCTGCCCCTTAGGAGGGGGCTGCTCTATCCAGTTGAGCCACGGGGCCACGGCACCCTTTTGCCCTGCCGCAAGGACATTGGCAAGAAGCCGCATCCGCTCCGCTCTCACAACTGAGGGCAGGTAAACATGGCCATGCTTGCCGCGAAGGCGCAGAATTGCTAACGGTCATATCATTGCGTCCGGGAATGGTCATGAACACGAATAAGCCCCGCCGTCCACTGACCCTGCGCGATGTCTCCGAAGCTTCAGGCGTCTCGGAGATGACCGTCAGCCGGGTGCTGCGCAACCGGGGCGACGTGTCGGCGGCCACGCGCGAGAAGGTGCTGACGGCGGCGCGCACGCTGGGCTATGTGCCGAACAAGATCGCGGGGGGGCTGGCCAGCCAACGGGTGAACCTGGTCGCGGTGGTGATCCCGTCCCTGTCGAACATGGTCTTTCCCGACGTGCTGGGCGGGATCTCGGCCGAATTGGACGATACCGGGCTGCAACCCGTGGTGGGGGTCACGAACTACAGCCCCTCGCGCGAGGATGTGGTGCTTTACGACATGCTGAGCTGGCGCCCCTCGGGGGTGATCCTGGCGGGGCTGGAACACAGCAAGGCGGCGCGGGCGATGCTGGACAATGCCGGGCTGCCGGTCGTCGAGATCATGGATATAGACGGCGAGCCCATCGACACTTCGGTCGGAATCTCGCATCGCCGGGCCGGGATCGAGATGGCCGAGGAAATCCTGAGGGCGGGCTATCGCCGCATCGGCTTCATCGGCACCCACATGCCCGAGGATCACCGCGCCCGCAAACGGCTCGCCGGCTTCGAGGAGCGGCTGGGCCAGGAGGGCATCCAGCTTGCCGCGCGCGAATATTACCAGGGCGGCTCGTCGCTGCATAAAGGCCGCGAACTGACCGAGCGCATCCTGACGCGCGAGCCCGGTCTGGATTTCCTTTATTTCTCGAACGACATGATCGGCGCGGGCGGGCTTTTGTGGTGCCTTGAGCGGGGCTATGACATCCCCGGCCAACTGGGCCTTGCCGGCTTCAACGGGGTCGAGCTTCTGGACGGGCTGCCGATGCGGCTGACCACCACGGATGCCCGGCGCATCGACATCGGGCGGCGCGCGGCGCGTATCGTCGCCGGCAAGGAGCAGCCCCCCGAGAACGGCGTCGTGGCCCTGTCCCCCACCTTCCTGCCGGGCGAGACGATCCGCAAACCCTGACCGCGCGGATCGCCGGCAAGCCGCGCGGACCTTGAAAGGACCGGCCTGTGTCAGTCCGTCTCGGGATAGAAGCAGCCGGCGGGGGAAAGGGTAAAGATCTCGGCCCCGTCGGCGGTCACCCCGATCGAATGCTCGAACTGGGCTGAAAGCGACTTGTCGCGGGTCACGGCGGTCCAGTCATCGGCCAGCACCTTGGTCTCTGGGCGGCCCAGGTTCACCATCGGCTCGATGGTGAAGAACATGCCCTCCTCAAGGACGGGGCCCTTGCCGGGGCGACCGAAATGCAGCACGTTCGGCGGCGCGTGGAAGGTGCGGCCCAGGCCGTGGCCGCAGAAATCGCGCACCACCGACATGCGATTGCCCTCGACATGGGACTGGATCGCCCAGCCGATATCGCCGAAGGTGGCGCCGGGGCGGACGGCCTCGATCCCCCTCATCAGCGCGTCATGCGTGACCTGGATCAGCCGGCGCGCCTTCACATTGGGCTTGCCCGCGACATACATGCGCGAACTGTCGCCATACCAGCCGTCCAGGATCACCGTCACGTCGATGTTGAGGATATCGCCCTCGGCCAGGATCTTGTCGCCGGGAATGCCGTGGCAGACGACATGATTGACGCTGATGCAACTGGCATGCCGATAGCCGCGATAGCCGATCGTGGCGCTGACGGTGCCAAGCTCGGTCACGCGGCCCCCGATGAAATCGTCCAGCGCCGCCGTGGTCACGCCCGGCACGACCAGCGGCCCGACCTCGTCCAGGATCTGCGCGGCGACGCGGCCCGCCGCGCGCATCCCCGCGAAATCCTGCGGTTCGTGGATACGGATACCCTCGCGGGTCTGGCGTGCGTCGTTCATCGGGTCCTCATCTTTGCTCGTCCTCACAGATAGCCCCGGAACGCCACTTGTTCCAGTCCCGCGGAAGGGCATATATCTTCGCCCGACATCCGCGCGGGGGCCTGCCCCCGCACCATCACCGAGCGCCGCCAGGAGAGCCAGCCATGCAATCCGACAATCCCACCGCCTCCATCCTGGTCATCGGGGACGAGATCCTGTCCGGCCGCACCCGCGAGGGTAATGCCCATCACCTGGCGGGCGTGCTGTCCGCCACCGGCTTCGACCTGCGCGAAATCCGCGTGGTCGCCGACGACCATGCCCAGATCGTGGCCGCCCTGCGTGCCTTCGACAAAAGCCTGGGCGGGGCCTATGATCTGGTCTTCACCTCGGGCGGGATCGGGCCGACGCATGACGACATCACCGCCGATGCCGTCGCCGACGCCCATGGCACCACGGTCCAGATCGACCCCGAAGCTCGCGCGCTGCTGCAAGCGCGCTGCGACCGGATGGGCACGGAGCTGACCCCGAACCGGCTGCGCATGGCGCGCATCCCGGTCGGCGCGACGCTGATCGACAATGCCTTTTCCGCCGCGCCGGGCTTTTCCATCGGCCATACCCATGTCATGGCCGGAGTCCCCGAGGTGTTCCGCGCCATGGTCGCCTGGCTGATCCCGCGCCTGCCGGGCGGGCGGCCGACACAAAGCCAGACGGTAGAGGTGCGGCGGGGCGAAAGCGAAGTGGCCGAGGATCTGAAATCCGTGGCCGAGGCGTTTCCCGACCTGTCGCTCGGCTCATATCCCTATCAGGACCAATCGGGCTGGGGGACCAATCTGGTCGTTCGCGGGCTTGACGCCGCGCGCGTCGCCGAAGCGATGGCGGCACTGAAGCAAAGGCTGGGTCTGTGATCGGCGATCCCGATCTTTTCCGCGCATTCGAAACCAGTTGGCCCGCCGCCGAAAGCTTCGAGGCGGGCGGCTTTCGCAGCGGCCGGGGCCTTGGCGCGGGCGGACGGGTCAGTTCAAGCCTTGCGCTGGGACCGGATTGGAGCGAGGCGGGCATCGCCGAGGCCGAGGCGGCGCATCGCCGCTGGGACCAGCGCCCGATGTTCCGCGTCTGGGACCAGGACGCCCGGCTTGGCGCGGCGCTGGCCGCGCGCGGCTATGCGCCCACCAATCCCACAAGCGTCATGGCCATCGACTGCGCCCGGCTTTCGGAAGCGGTGCCGCGCATGGGGACCTTCCGCATCTGGCCGCCGCTGGCGATCCAGACCGATCTTTGGGCGGCGGGCAATATCGGCCCGGCCCGGCAGGCGGTCATGCCGCGCGTGGCCCTGGCCAAGACCTCGATCCTGGCCCGGATCGAGGATCGCGCCGCCGGCTCGGCCTTCGTCGCGCTGGACGGGCCGGTGGCGATGATTCACGCCATCGAGGTCGCACCGGAATTCCGCCGCCGCGGCCTTGCCGGCTGGATGCTGCGCAGCGCCGCGCAATGGGGGGCCGAACAGGGCGCCAGCCGGCTGGGCCTGGCGGTCAGCCGGGCGAATACCGGGGCACGGGCGCTTTACGACCGGATGGGCTTTGCCGAAATGGGCAGCTACGCCTATTGGGTGCGGGACTGAACAACCAGGCAGGGATGGGCCGGGACCGCTGATCCGGGTGGACGCAAGGGCCGGGACGCACGCGGACCGGGATCAACCCGCGCGGTTCGAGGCCAGACGGCGCAATTCCTTCTTGAGCAGATCAAGCTCGCTGCGGATCAGATCCAGTTCGGCGCGCATGTCCTCTTCCAGGGGCGCGCCCGCAACGATGCTGAGGCTGGCCAGGTGCAGCGCGCCGGGCTGGGGCTGCTCGGTTCCCTCGCCCTGGTCCTCCAGCAGCAGGAAGGTCTGCACCCCGTCCGAAAGCTTGAGCGCGGGGATGGCGGCGGCGATACGCCACGAGCCATCCGCTTGCGCGGCGGCGCGGGCATCGGCCACGCGGCTGCCCAGATGCACCAGAAGCAGCCGGCCGGGCGCGACCTCGCGCCGCAGCACGCCCTGCCAGATGCCGCTCTTCAACCCCAGGGATTCGAACTCCATCCGGTCCTCCATCAGAAATCCGCCCGCAAATGGCGGGAAAAGAACAGTTCACGCGTCTCGACGGCGGACATGCGCGGGGCCTCGAAGATCAGGTCCAGCCAGATCTTTTCCAGCCGCTTCTCGTTCATCTCGGTATAGGCAAGGTCGAACTCGACCACCTGCTGACTTTGCAGGCCCTCCTCCATCCCGCGCAGCAGTTGCAGCATCTCTTCGGTATTGGGGCCGTGGCCGATGTTGAGCCGGGCATAGACGTTGATCGGGCGCTCGACCAGAAACATGGCCTCCAGGCGCAGGACATGGTTCCTGGTCAGCCCGTCCAGCGCCTCGGCCGGCAGGTCGATCGAGAGCGACAGGAAGCTGCCCGAAAAGCCGAACACCTCCAGCCGCAGCCCATAGGGCGACAGATCGGTGGCGCGCGGGTTTTGCACCTGTTCCAGGATCAGCGCCCGTTCGGCGCAATCGTGCCAGACGGCGGCGCGGTCGCCCAGGCGAGTGCCCGACTGCGGGGCGGCGATGCCGCGCGGGGTGATCTTGCCGGCCATGAAACCGGGGCGCCAGCGCCAATCCGTGCCGCCCGGCAAAGGCAGCGCCGCCAGCGCCGCGCGCGAAAGCGTGGCCTTGCGGTCGCCGCGCATCAGGAAGCGGTTCAGACTGGAGCGCAGCGACAGCGCCTCATCGGTCAGGCCGCGGATGCGGCCCCGGCTCATGAATTCGACATCCTCGGCCATGGCGGCCCATTGCCGCGCCGCCGCCTCGCGTGTCCTGCGTTCCAACCACTTGCGCGGGCGCATCGCCATAGCCGAGCCTCTCCGATCACATGCCCATCGGATAGGGCCAGCCCCGCGCGCCGGCAAGGGGCCGGCAGCGGATTTGGCGCCGATCCGGACGCAAGCGGGGGATGAAAGCCACAACCCGCCGGTTCATTCCGCCGCCCGGTCCAGCCGCGCCGCCATGATCAGGTCGTTCATCGTCACCCCTCCGGCGGAATGGGTGGTGAAACTGACACGCAGATGGCCCCAGCCGAAGGCGATATCCGGGTGATGGTTCGCGGCCTCGGCCTGCCAGGCGGCCAGGGCGGCCAGTTGCGCGGCCTGGGCGAAATCGCGCAGCTTCCAGTCGCGCCGGATCGCGCGGCCATCCTGGGAAAGCCGCCACAGCGGCAGAGCCACCAGGCCCTGGGCCAGCGCCTGCGCATCCAGCGCCGGGACGCCCTGTCGGATCGGCTGGTCAGGGTCCATCGGCCGCTCTCCTTCTTCTCACAGGATCGGCGCTGCCAGCGCCAGCAGATTGTTGCGCAGGCGCCGCCAGACCGACCAGGCGCGGATCTCGGGCAGGGTGATCTGCTCGGAGCGCTGGATATAGGTCTCTTGCCGCTGCTCAAGGGTGCGGGTCAGGTCCTCGCCCACGAAAAGCATGTTCATCTCATAGTTCAATTCGAAGCTGCGGCGGTCCATGTTGGCGCTGCCGATCATCGCCATGCGGCCATCGGCCGAGATGATCTTGGCGTGCAGCAGCCCATCCTGAAACAGCATCAGCTTCACCCCCGCGGCGACAAGGCCGTAATACAGCCCCTCGGAAGTGGCCTGAACCACCAGAGAGTCGTTCCTTGCGGGCAGGATCATGGTCACATCGACTCCGCGCCGTGCGGCTGTGCGGATCGCGGCATCCAGCGAGGCATCGGGCACATAATAAGGCGTCGTGATCACCAGCTTGTCGCGCGCGGCATGGATCATCGAGGCCATGCAATCCGAAAGCGAGCTTTGCCGGTCGTCCGGCCCGGTCGCCACCACCTGCGCGATCTCGCCCGGCTCGGCCGCGGCGGGAACCATGGCCAGCATATCGCCCAGATCCTCGCCGCTATAGCTCATCCAATCCTGAAGAAAGATCGCCTGCATCTGGCGCACCACCGGCCCCTCGATGCGCAGAAGAATATCGATCCAGGGCGCATAACGAGGTTTCACGGCGAAGGCCGTGTCCGCGCAGTTGCGGCTGCCGGTAAAGCCCAGGGAATGGTCGATCACCACGATCTTGCGGTGATTGCGCAGATCCATGCGCTGGGTCAGCCCGCCCAGCAGCGGCAGGCCCAAGGGCAGCGCCTCGACGCATTCGCATCCCGCCGCCCGCATGGCCCGCCAGCTTTCCGAGGCCCCGAAGGCGCGCGAGCCGAAGGCATCTATCACCGCGCGCACCTTGACCCCCCGGTCCGCGGCCCGGATCGCCGCATCCGCGATCTTGCGGCCCGACGCATCGTCCAGCCAGATATAGAAAAGCATATGCAGATGCTCGCGCGCGCCGTCGATGGCCAGGACCAGATCGTCGATGGCGTCGTCATCCTCGGGCAGAAGCCGGGCGTGATTGCCCGCCACCGCGCCAAAGCCGGTGGTGGCACGATTCGCGGCGATGACGGGGGCGGCGAAATAGGGCGGATCGGTCACAAGCGACGCGCTTGGCCGCCAAAGGCCCGACAGGCGCGAGCGGACATTGGCCATCGTCTCGACCTCGGCGCCGCGCATGCGGATCTCGCCGAACAGGATATAGGCAATGATGCCCGCCAGCGGCACCAGTTCGATCACCAGGATCCAGCTCAGCCGCACGCTGGGTTCCAGCCGGGGCCGCAGAAGCACCCGCACGGAAACCGCCAAAGCGACCGCATAGTGAAGAACGACTAGCCCCTGGGTCCACATGCCCGCATGAAAGCCCAGCCAGCGCGGAATTGCAATTCGATGCATATTTGCCTAAGTCAGCGGCCAGACCGCAGCGCAAGGGGCTCTCGATGAACTGGATCACCAACTATGTGCGTCCGCGCATCAACTCACTGTTCTCGCGCCGCGAAGTGCCCGAGAATCTTTGGACCAAATGCCCCGAATGCAGCAACATGCTGTTTCACCGAGAGCTTTCGGACAATCTGAACGTCTGCACGCATTGCGACCACCACCTGGCGATCACGCCCCGCGCGCGTTTCGCGGCGCTGTTCGACGGCGGCGTCTTCAACGAGGTCAAGATCCCCGAGCCGGTCGCCGACCCGCTGCAATTCCGCGACCAGAAAAAATATCCCGAGCGGATGAAGGCCGCGCAGAAATCCACCGGCGAGAAAGAGGCCATGCTGGTCGCCGAGGGCGAGATCGGGCGCACCCCCATCGTCGCCGCCGCGCAGGATTTTTCCTTCATGGCCGGATCCATGGGCATGTATGTCGGCAACGCGATCATCGCAGCGGCCGAACGCGCGGTGAAGCTGAAGAGGCCGCTGGTGCTGTTCTCCGCCGCAGGAGGCGCGCGGATGCAGGAAGGCATCCTGTCGCTGATGCAGATGCCGCGCACCACCGTCGCGGTCGAGATGCTGAAAGAGGCGAAGCTGCCCTATGTCGTGGTGCTGACCCATCCGACCACCGGAGGCGTGACGGCCAGCTATGCCATGCTGGGCGACATCCAGATCGCCGAGCCGAACGCGCTGATCTGCTTTGCCGGGCCGCGCGTGATCGAGCAGACCATCCGCGAGAAACTGCCCGAGGGCTTCCAGCGCGCGGAATACCTGCTGGACCACGGCATGCTGGACCGCGTGACCCATCGCAAGAAGCTGCGCGAGGAACTGATCTCGGTCCTGCGCATGCTGCGCGGCCTGCCCGCGCCGGTGGTGGCGGACCTGCCCGCGCCGGGACAGATCGCCTCGGCCCTGCCCGAGCAGGCGGTGCCCGAACAGAAGCCCGCCTGATCCGCGATGGACTGGCCGATGAATTCGGACACCATCCTTGCCCGGCTGATGGGGCTGCATCCCAAGGTCATCGACCTGTCGCTGGAGCGGATGCACCGCCTGCTGGCCGCGCTTGGCGATCCGCAAAAGCGGATCCCGCCGGTAATCCATATCGCGGGCACCAACGGCAAGGGATCGACCCAGGCGATGATCCGCGCCGGGCTGGAAGCGGCGGGCAAGCGCGTCCATGCCTATACCTCGCCGCATCTGGCGCGCTTTCATGAACGCATCCGGCTTGCCGGCGGGCTGATCGACGAAGACGCGCTGGCCGCCGCGCTTGAGGAATGCGAGGCCGCCAATGCCGGCCATCCGATCACCTTCTTCGAGATCACCACGGCGGCGGCTTTCCTGGCATTCTCGCGCATGCCCGCCGATTACACCCTGCTTGAGGTCGGGCTGGGCGGGCGGCTGGACGCGACGAATGTGATCGACCGGCCGCGCCTGACGGTGATCACCCCGGTCAGCATCGACCATACCCAGTATCTGGGCGAGACCCTGCCCGAGATCGCCGGCGAGAAAGCCGGCATCCTGAAGCGCGGCGTGCCCTGCATCGTCGGCCCGCAGCAACCCGCCGCGCGCGAGGTGATCGAGGCCCGCGCCCAGGCTTTGGGCGCCCCCCTGCACGTCGCCCGCCAGGACTGGGACTGCTATGCCGAGCGCGGGCGGATGACCTATTTCGACCAGCGCGGGCTTCTGGACCTGCCCTTGCCGAACCTGCCCGGCCCGCACCAGATCCAGAATGCCGGGGCGGCGCTGGCCGCGCTACGCGAGCTTGGCACGGGCGATCCCGAGGCAGCCGTGACCCGCGCGGAATGGCCCGCCCGAATGCAGCGGCTGCGGCGCGGCCCGCTGGTCCAGGCGGCGGGGGATTGCGAATTGTGGCTGGACGGCGGCCATAACCCGGCCGGAGGCGAGGCGCTGGCCGCCACCCTGGCCGCGATGCCGCCGCGCCCGGTCTTTCTGGTCTGCGGCATGCTGAACACCAAGGACGTGACGGGCTATATGCGGCCCTTGGCGCCGCATGTGCGCGCGCTGACCGCCGTGGCCATTCCGGGCGAGCCGAACACCCTGCCCGCCCCCCAGACCGCCGCCGTCGCGGCCCGCGCGGGCATCCCAAGCGACACCGCGCCGGACGTGCTGGCGGCGGTGCGGGTGATCGCCGCCGCCCATCCCGGCGCGCGTATCCTGATCTGCGGCTCGCTTTATCTGGCGGGCCGGGTGCTGCGGGAAAACGGCTAGGCGCGCTTGCCCCAGGCGGCGTCCCGCATCTCGCGCAGGCGGCTGGCGGTGCGCTCGAACTCAAAGGCGCCCGCGCCCTCGGAATAAAGCTTTTCGGGCGCGTCGGCACCGCTGGCGATCAGGCGGACCTTGGCTTCGTAAAGCGCGTCGATCAGGGTGACGAAACGCTTGGCCTCGTTGTAGTTCGACTGGCTAAGCCGGGGAATCCCGTCGATCAGCAGCACATCCAGCGCCTGGGCCAGGGCCAGATAATCGGCGGGACCAAGCGGGCGGGCGCAAAGATCCCAGAAGGTGGCGCGGCCCGCGCGGCCGACATGCCGCGGGATCTCGACCTTGCGGGCCTGGATTTCCAGGACCAGGGGCGTGGCGGGAAGGCCGGCGGTCTCACGCGTCCAGATCGCATCCATCGCGGCGCGGGCATCAGCATCGGCGGGGCTGAACCAGACCTGCTCGCCCTCGTCCCGGTCCTGGCGATGGTCGGTGACGCTGGACAGTTCGATCACCTCCAACCGCTCGCGGATCAGCGCGATGAAGGGCAGGAAAAGCTGGCGGTTCAACCCGTTCTTATAAAGATCCTCGGGGACGCGGTTCGATGTGGTGACGATGGTGACGCCCTGCTCGAACAGGATCTGGAACAGCCGGCCCACGATCATGGCATCGGCGATGTCGGTGATCTGCATCTCGTCGAAGCACAGAAGCCGGGTCGTGGCGGCGACGCCCATGGCCACGGGACGCACGGCATCCTGCTGGCCCGCCTGGCGCGCGGCGTTCAACCCGGCCTGGATCTCTTGCATGAATTCGTGGAAATGCACCCGGCGCTTTTGCGGCAGGGGCGCGGCGTCCATCACCATGTCCATCAACATGGACTTGCCGCGACCGACCCCGCCCCAAAGATAGATGCCCTTCGCCGTGGGCATGGGCGTCTGGGCCTGGCCGCCGCCCACCAACCGCGAGAGCCAGCCGGCTTTCTGCGCCGGCGGCGGCGCGGGCCGGCCGGCGGCAAGGTCGCGCACCAGGCGGTCCAGCACGGGCAGCACGCCCCGCTGTGCCGGATCGGGATCAAGCTGGCCGGCGCGGACGCGGGCCTCGTAAAGTTCGGATACCTTGGCCATCCCTCGCCCCTGCCAAAGAACCGGCGCGCCCGCAAGTCCCCGCGTCGTATTTGCGCGGGCCTGCGGCAGTTCTGCGCGGCGGCGGAGGCTAGGTGATCGAAGCGTTGCGCGTCTCGGCCCGGATCAGCAGGGTGACGCCCGCCGCGACCAGCAAAAGCACCGCGAAGGCGCCGATGGCGACGCCAAAGCCCCGTGCGACGACCAGCCCCATCAGCGAAGGCGCCAGCAGGCCCCCGACCCGCGCCATGGCGCTGGCAAGCCCCATTCCGGTCGCGCGCAACCCGGTCGGATAAAGCTCGGGCGTATAGGCGTAAAGCGCGCCCCAGGTGCCCAGCAGCGCGAAGCTCATCAGCAGAAGCGAGGCGGCGATGATCCAGGGGCTGGCCGCCAGCGTGAACAGCAGGCACCCCCCCGCGCTGAGCAGCAGGAAGATTTGCAGCGTGCGCTTGCGGCCCCAAGCCTCGACCCCGTGGGCAGCCAGCGCATAGCCGGGGATCTGCGCAAGCGCCAGCAGGACCAGGAAGCCATAGCCGCGCACAAAGCCGAACCCGCCCTTGGCAAGCTCGGCCGGCAGCCAGACGAACACGCCATAATAGGACAGCGAGACCAGGAACCAGGTCGCGAAGATGGCGATGCTGCTGGATTTCAGCTCTGGCCCGAACAGCCGCAGATCCGTCCCCGAAAGCGGCGGCGCGACCAGCCGCGCATCCGCCGCAAGCGCGCGCGCGCCATTCGCGGTCAGCACCCGGTCCACGACCGCCTTCGCGCCCGCCGCATCGCCCCGGCGCATCAGATACATCGGCGATTCGGGCACCCAGAAACGCAGCCCGATCCCGATCAGCGCCGGCAGGGAAGCAATGGCGAAGATCCAGCGCCAGGGCTCGGCCGCGCCGGCCAGATGCGCGATCCAGGCGGTCAGCGCGATGACGATGGTGCCGACGGCCCAGAAGCCCTCCAGCCAGACCAGCCAGCGGCCCCGGTTTCGCGGCGGCAGGAACTCGGCCATCATGGCGTAATCGACGGGCAGCGTGCCGCCCACCGCCATGCCGGTCAGGAAGCGCAGGCCCAGCAGCACCGCGAAGTTCGGCGCAAAGACCGAGGCAAGGCCAAAGATCGCATCGCAGGTCACCGTCAGCAGCAGCACGCGGCGGCGTCCGATGCGGTCGGCCAGCCGCCCGAACAGCGTGGCGCCCGCGAACATGCCCAGAAAGAACAGCGTCCCGGTCTGAAGCGCCTGCGGCACGGTCAGCCCGAAACTGGCCGCGATCGAGGCCGCCGTGAAGCCGATGGCGATGACCTGCATCGCATCCGCCGCCCAGACCAGCCCGAAGATGCCCAGAAGGTTCTTCTGGAACCGTCCGGCGCCGCCCTGGCTCAGCGCCTCGTCTATGGTGAACTGCATGGGGATCTCCGTTGCGGGAATCTGCGGGGCATTCTTGTGCCATCGCCGGAAAAATATCCAGCGGCATCGCCCAAGGCACGCGCGTCGCGCCGAAGCCCTGGACAAGCGCCGCGCAAGCGGGCGTTCACGCTGACGGTATTGGAAAGCCGGCGAACATTCAGGGCGCGGGCACCTGATCGTCCTGTTGCACGACCAGGCGCCGGCAATGGACATCAAGGCGAGTTGGGGCCGGTCAGCGCGACCTCGACAGCGCCTGCAATTCCGGGAAGGGCTGCCAGGGAATATCGGGCCGATTGCAGATCGGGTGGTTCAGCTCGCCATAGGCAGGCTTCCCATCGCGCAGCGCGATGCCCATGTTCTGCACGCCGACATAGACGCCATGCACGTTCTTGCTGTCGGCACGCACGCACACCCCCTGCAAACCGTCGCGGAAGGTCGCCACGTTCGAGATCTGCGCATCGCGGATCGAGCCGGGATCATAGGCCAGTTCCTTGGCCCCGGCGACAAGCTGGGCCTTCAGCGCCGCGCCAGGCGGCTGCGAGCGCGCGATGACATCGGCGTAATCCTCGGCGGTCGAGCAGGCCGACATCAGAAGGGCGCCGCCCAGAAGGATCGTCAACGGTCGCATGGTCTTGCCCCTCGCGGAAAAATCGTCCCTATCTGAGCCGTTTGCGCCACCCGCGTCAACCTCCGGGCGCGCGCTGGCCCCCTGCGTCCCGCACATGGGCAGGTTCGCGCCAAGGGGGCGAGAGGCCGGGTATCGCCTGCTGCCCGCCACCGGATGCCCGCCACCGTATGCCCGCCCAGATCATGACATCGGGACCGGCCCGGGCACATTTCCGGCCCGGTGTCGGCCCGTGCCGTTCATGCGGGCATTGATTGCCGCCCTGGGCTTTGGCATGACGGCACTGTTCTTCCGGCGCCTGTTCCAGCGCGCCGGCCCAAACCTGGAAAGGATTAGCATGTCCGAGATCACGCGCATCGAGACCGGCCCCCGCATGAGCGCCGCCGTCACCCATAACGGCACCATCTATCTTGCGGGCCAGGTCGCGGCGCCCGGCACCTCGGTCACCGAGCAGACCAAGGGCGCGCTGGCCGAGGTCGACCGCCTGCTGGCCGCATGCGGCTCGGACAAGACCCGTATCCTGTCGGCGCAGATCTGGCTGGCCGACATGGCCGACTTCGCCGAGATGAACGCCGTCTGGGACGCCTGGGTGCCGCAGGGCCATACCCCCGCCCGCGCCACCGGCGAATCGAAACTGGCGACGCCCGATTACAAGGTCGAGGTCATCGTCATCGCGGCGCAGTAACCGCCGCCATGACCGAGCGCGCGGCGCGCAGGCCGGGTGCCTCGCCGCCGCGCCCCAGCCGCTGCATGGTCAGTTCCATCGCGGCCCGCTGCGCGGCCCTGGCCTGGGGATCCTCGATCAGGCGCAGCAGGGCCTGGGACATCGGGCCGGGCTGGCAAGCGCGGCCCAGGAATTCGGGGACCGCGCGGGTCTGGGTGACCAGATTCACCAGCGTCACGGTGTCGGTCTTCAGCATCAGCCCGATGATCATCCGGCTAAGCGGCGCCACGTCATAGCCGATCACCATGGGCACGTCATTGGCGGCCAGGTCCAGGCTGACCGTGCCCGAGGCCGCCAGCGCCAGATCGGCTGCGGCGAAGGCCGCGCGCTTCTCCGCACCATCCTCGACCACCACCGGCGCCGTGGGCCAGCGCCGCGCCATGTCCCGCACCAGCGCCGCGACGCCGCGCACCGTCGGGATCACCACGCGCAGTTCGGGCACGCGGTCGCGCAGCCGCATCAGCGCCTCGTCGAAGCGGGGACCAAGGCGCGCGACCTCGCCCCGGCGCGATCCGGGCAGGCAAAGGACCAGGGGCGCGGCTGCCTCGATGCCGTTGGCCGCGCGAAACGCCGCCGCCTGCGCCGCATCCGCGACCGGCGCGGCGGCGATGGGGTGGCCGACGAAATCGCAGCTTATTCCCGCCGCCTGCATATAGGGCGGCTCGAAGGGCAGGATCGCCAGAACATGATCGACGACCTGCGCCATCCTGGCCGCGCGCCCCGCCCGCCAGGCCCAGACCGAAGGCGCGACATAATGCACCGTGCGCAGATCAGGCAGCAGCGCGCGGGCCTGGCGGGCGACGCGCAGGCAGAAATCGGGGCTGTCGATGGTGATCAGCACATCGGGCCGCGCCTCGGCCACGGCCTGGGCGGTCTGGCGGATGCGGGCCCTGAGCTGGCGGTATTTCGGCAGGATCTCGACCAGACCCATGACGGAAAGCTCTTCCATAGGGAACAGGCTTTCAAGCCCCTCGGCCTGCATCGCGGGGCCGCCGACGCCCTGGAACCGGGCCAGCGGGTCCAGGGTCTTCAGCCCGGCCATCAACGGGCCGCCCAGATTGTCGCCCGATGGCTCGCCCGCGATCAGGAAGAACTTCATCGGGCGGCTCCATTCGCTGGGTCGAAGATCGGGCATTTGAACAATGCAAGGCCCGAAGGCCGGGAATTGGTTGCCGCGCTCAACCCCTGGCCCAAAGGAACAGGCCCAAATCCCGAGCGCAGGCGACCGCCTGGGCGCGGTCCAGCACGATGACCGAGCCGGCCTGCCAGGCGATGCCCGCAAGCCCCGCCTCGCCCGCCTGGCGCACGGTCTCGGGGCCGATGGTCGGCAGGTCGATGCGGCGGTCCTGACCGGGCTTCGGGGCCTTGTAAAGCACCCCGCCCGCGCCCTTGGGATCGGGCTTCAGCCCCGCATGCAGCCGGACGAAATCCAACATCGCCTGAGTGCCCGGCAGCGCCTCGACCGCAAGGCAAAGGCCCTGGGCCACGACCGCCCCCTGCCCGATGTCCAAAGCACCCAGGCCCTGGACGATCTCGGCCGCGCGGGCGGCGTCCTTTTCGTCGCGGGGCGAGGGGCTTCCGGTCAGGATCCCTTCCTGCGGGACAAGATCGGGCAGGATCTGATCGACCGAACGGATGGCGATGCCGGCCTCCTCGAACACGTCGAGCACCGCGCGCAAGGCGGCGTCGTCGCCCGATTGCATCCCCATCAGGATCTTGGGCAGGATGGCGAGCGTGCCGGGATCGAACAGGTCCGGCTCGATCCGGGGGCGGCGGATGGCACCGGCGAAGACCACCTGCGTCACGCCCTGCCGGGTCAACTGGTCCAGGAAGGGCACCAGCCGTTCCAGCCGAAAGGGCTGGGCGGCGACCTGGGGCGAAAGATGGTCCAGCGCATAGACCAGCGGCTGGTCCAGCGCGGCGGCGATGGCGGGGGCCAGGCTGCCCTCGCCCGCGATCAATGCGGTGCGGCTCATGGGTGCGGGGCCAGGAAGCTGCGGTCCGAGGGGCCAAGGATGAAGTCCAGCACCTCTTGCACCATGGGGCCGTTCGGCCCTTCGGCCATCTGGCGGGCGGTGTCGCGGAAGCTGCCCCGCCCCAGCCGCCCCAGCATGTCGCGCAGGGCGTGGATTTCATCGCGCGAGGCGCCGCGGCGCTTGAGGCCCACCAGGTTCAGCCCGTCCAGATGCCCGCGCGGCCCCTGCACCAGGCCAAAGGGGATCACGTCGGCCGTGACCATGCAGACCGCCCCGATCATCGCGCCGCGTCCGATGCGGACCCATTGATGCACGCCGGAAAGGCCGCCGACGATCACATCGTCCTCAAGGTGGCAATGGCCCGCGACCGAGGCATTGTTGACCAGGATCACCCGGTCGCCGATCATGCAATCATGCGCGACATGGCTGCCCGCCATGAACAGGCCGTCATCGCCGACACGGGTGACGCCGCCTCCGCCCTCGGTCCCCGGATTCATGGTGACATATTCGCGGATGCGGTTGCGGACGCCGATTTCCAGCCGCACCTGCTCGCCCCGGAATTTCAGGTCCTGCGGCACCTCGCCGATCGAGGCGAAGGGAAAGACCGTCGTTTCGTCGCCGATCGAGGTCTCGCCCGCGACGACGACATGGGATTTCAGCACCACGCCCCGGCCAAGGCGGACCTGAGGCCCAAGGACGCAGAACGGCCCGATCTCGCAATCCGCGCCGATCACCGCGCCGGGGTCGACCACCGCCGTGGGGTGGACCCGCGCCTCAGCCATTGTCGCCACGGTTCAGCATGGCCATCACCTCGGCCTCGGCGGCAAGCTTGCCGTTCACCATGGCGCGCCCCTCGAATTTCCAGACCTTGCCGCCACCGCGCAGGGTCTTCATGTGCAGTTCCAGGACATCTCCGGGCACGACCTTGGCACGAAAGCGGCATTTGTCGATGGACATGAAGTAGGTGCCCATGCCCTTGCCCGCCAGGTCCAGGCTGACGCCCACGAGGACGGCGGCGGATTGGGCCATGGCCTCAATGATGAGAACGCCGGGCATGACGGGTTCCTGCGGGAAGTGCCCCTCGAAATGCGGCTCGTTCGAGGTGACGTTCTTGACGCCGACGCAGCTTTCCAACGGCACGATGTCGCGCACCCGGTCCACCAGCAGGAACGGGTAGCGATGCGGCAGGATCTGTTTGATCAAGCCGAGATCGGCTTCGGTCGGCGGGATATAGGCGGTCTCGTCGGCCATGGGGTCCTCTTGAATTCGTTTCGATTTGCCTAGCAACGGGGCGGCGGCTTGGCAAGTTCGGCGAAGCCCCGCGAGGGGTTGTCCCGGCGGGGATCAGCCGGGGCGTCGCCGCCAGCCCCGCCCCTCGGCCAGCCAGCCCAGAAGCGCCAGCCCCGCGGCCAGCGCCAGCCAGGCCCAGCCCGGCAGCAGCGGCCGATGCGTCACCCCCGAGACCGAGGCCGCATCCCTGGGCGTAAGGCCGATCCAGTCGCCCGCGACGCCGCGCCCATGCGCTGGCCGCCCCTGGCGCACCTCGCGCAGGTCCGGGATGCCGTCCGAAAGACGCAGGACCGCCCCGCGCGTGGCCTCGGCAAGCGGACCCAGCGCCGCGCCCGAGGCCACGGTTTCCTCGAACTCGCGGGGCGCGCTTGGGCCAAGGGCCAGGACGCGGGCGATCTCGCCATCGCTCAGCCGGTAAAGGCCCGGACCCGGCGCGGTCCAGCGCGCGGCGAAGCGGCCCGGCCCGGCCGGGGCCAGTTCCAGGACCTGTTCGGCACCGTCGGGACCGGCAATGCGCACGGGCCTGGCAGCCGGGGCCATGGTGCGGCGGGTGATCTGGACCGAAAGCCCGGCCGAGACATCGGCGGTCAGGGCCTCTTCCTCAAGCTCGGGCTCCTTCATCGACCAATGGGCGATGCGGCGCAGCAGTTCCAGTTGCGGCCCCCCGCCCTCGAAGCCGCGCCCCCAAAGCCAGACCTGATCCGAGGTCATCAGCGCCACCCGCCCCTTGCCCACGCGGTTCAGGATCAGAAGCGGCTGGTCCTCGGCCCCGGTCATCACCACCTGGGCGTCCGGGTCGGGGATCACCTGGGACATGCGCAGCCAACGGCCCCAATGGTCCGCGTGACCGGGCTCCGGCGCGCCGGTCAGGCCCGCCGTGACCGGATGGCGCCGGCCCTCCTCGGTCAATCGCGGCAGGAAGGGCTGGTCATAGACGCGGCCCGTCGGACGGCCGGGCAGGATGCGGCCCATCGGCGACAGGTTCAGGCTTTCGACCGTGGACATCTCGGGACCGGCCGAGACCAGCACCGCCCCCCCCTCTTCGACATAGCGGCGGATGCTGTCGTAATACAGCGGCGAGAGGATGCCGCGCACCCGGTCGCGGTCGAAGATGATCAGGTCGAAATCGCGGATCCGCTCCATGAACAGCTCATGCGTCGGAAAGGCGATCAGCGAAAGCTCGTCGACGGGAATGCCGTCCATCTTGTCCGGCGGACGCAGGATGGTGAAATGGATCAGATCCACATTCGCATCCGATTTCAGAAGGTTGCGCCAGGTTCTTTCACCCGCGTGCGGCTGCCCCGAGATCAACAGAACCCGCAGCCGGTCATGCACACCTTGGACTTGCAGGATCGCGCCATTGTTGCGGTCGGTCAGTTCCGGCACCGCCGCCGCCGGCGCCTCGAAGCCGATCGAGACCACGTTCTGGCCCGCATGCCGCGGCACCACGGGCAGGTCCAGCGTCACGCCCGGCGGCAGGTCCACCCCCCGCAGCGGCTCGCCGTCCACCATCACCGCCAGCCGGGACGGGCGGGCGGCCACCTGGGCGGGCACGGCGCCCTGATCCTCGATGCGCAGGCGGATGGTGACGGGCTGGCCGATCAGGCCATAGGCCGGGGCTTCCTCGATCACCAGGCGGCGGTCCCAGTCGTCGGGCCTGCCGGTCAGCAGCACATGCACCGGCGCGGGCGCGTCGGCGGGGATCTGCGCGCGGTCATGGGCCAGCCCGTCGGTCACGGCGATGACGCCCGCCACGCGGGTCGCAGGCTCGGCCCCCAGCGCGCGGGTCAGGGCCGCGCCCAGAAGCGAGCCGTCGGGATCGTCGCCCACCGTGACGCGGCGGATCTGCGTATCGGGGCGCAGGGCAAGCTTCGCGGTCAGTTCGTTCAGCGCGGCATCGGCCTGGGCGGCACGGCCCGGTAGATCCTGGCTGGCGCTGCGGTCGTCCAGAAGCAGCACGATATCCGCAAGCCGGTCGCGGATGCCGGTTTCCAGCGCCGGTCCCGCCAGCGCCGCCGCCGCCGCCAGCCCCGCCAGACCGCGCCAGAACCAGCCGCGAAGGCCCCGCCACAGCGACCACCCCGCCACCAGCAGGGCAAGGGCCGCCACACAGGCAACCAAGGCCCAGGGCAGCGGCGGATCGAAGGTCAGCCCGGTCATCGCAGCGCCTCTTCCCGGCGCAGCCGGTCCAGCAGGGCGGGCACATGCACTTGGTCGGATTTGTAGTTCCCGGTCAGCACATACATGATCAGGTTCACCCCGAAGCGATAGGCCATCTCGCGCTGGCGCTCGCCCTCATAGCCCGCGCCGACGCTGAACATGGGCAGGTCGGCATCGTCCACGGCCCAAGCCTCGGCCCAGTCATTGCCGCCGATCAGCACCGGGGAAACCCCATCGTTGAGGGTGCGGAAAGGCACGCCCTCGCTGGCCTTGGCATCCGGGGGCGGGGCCTCGGCCCAAAGCCGCTGGCCCTGATAGCGGCCGGGGAAATCGTCCAGCAGATAAAAGCTGCGGGTCAGCACATGGTCCTGCGGCACCGGCGCCAGCGGCGGGATCTCCAGCGGCGCGGCCAGCCTTTGCAGCGCGGCCGAGCCGTCCGGCCCGCCCAATCCGGCGATATCGCCGTCGCGGGTGTCGAACAGGATCACGCCGCCGGATTTCAGGAAATGGTTCAGGCGGACATAGGCGAGAGGCGGAGGAGAGGGCTGGTCATCGCTGACGGGCCAGTAAAGAAAGGTCAACAACGACAGATCGTCCTGCTCCAGGTCGACGGCGATGGGCGCGCCCGGCTCGACCGTGCTGCGCTGCGCCAGGATCCGGGACAGCCCACGCAGCCCGGCCTGCGAGGCGCGGTCGATCTCGGCATCGCCGGTCGCGACATAGGCCAGCGCCACCTCATCCGCCGCGCGGACCAACCGGGGATCGGGGGCGTCCTGCGCGCGCAGGGCCAGGGGCCAGAGCATCAGCATGATCAGGACCCGGATCATCATGCGGCGGAGGCCCTTTTTCCAAGGCCGCGCGTCAGCCGGGCACTGGCCAGCGCATCCAATGCCAGCAGCATCGCCGCCAGCAGGATCAGCCAGCCGCGCAGATCGGTGCCGGGCGCGACGTTCCGCGCCTCGATCCTTGCGCCGGGCCAGGTGGCGGCGGCGATGGGACCGCCCGCATTCAGCGCGGCGCTGCGCGGGCCGGCCTGATAAAGACCGGCGGGCGCGGCGGGACCGGGACCCTTGCCGAACTCGGCGGCAGGGACCGGCACCGGGTCCTGGGGTCGCATGGCGCGACCAAAGCCGTCCAGCACCTGCACGGGCGTCCAGAAGGTCTGGTCCTGTTCGTCGGGCGGGGTCTGGGGAGAGCTTGCCCGCGCGGTCTGGACCAGGCGGTTCATCATTTGCACGAAAAGCCCCGACAGCGCCAGGTTCGACCATTCCGCGTTCGCGCTGCTGTGAAACAGCACCACCTGCCCCTGGCCCAAGGGCGCGCGCGTGACCAGCGGCGTGCCGTCCGTAAGCTGCGCCAGGATCCGGCCGGCCAGGTCGGGCGAAGGCTCGGCCAGAAGCTGGGCGCGGATCTGGGCGTCGGGCGGCGCCACGAGGCCCGCGAAAACCCCCTCGGGCGGAAAGGGCGCGATGCCGCGCGGATCGCCCCAACTGAGCGCGCCGCCGATGTCGCGGCCGCCCGCGCGCAGGCGCACCGGCAAAAGCGGCTCGTCCGCCAGCCGCTCGGAGGCGGCCATGCGCGGTCCCGCGAAACGGATCAGCAGCCCGCCCCGTTCGACCCAATCGCTAAGCGCGGGGGCCTCGGGCAGGGCGATCCGGTCGGCCAGCACGATGACATCGGGCGAGGCTTGCAGCATATCGCCCAGGTCCCCCTCGATCAGGTCGGTCGTGGGGGCCAGGGCGCGGCGCAGGTAATGCAGCGGAGACAGAAGCTGCTGCCCCTCGCGCGCACGGTCGTCACCGACCAGCGCCACCTTGCGTCGGCGGACCGAATCGTCGGCCAACACCACCGCCCCGGCGCTGTCCTGCCCCTCGATCTGGAAACGGGTGATGCGGTTGCGCAGTTCCGAGGGCAGGTCGATGGCCACCGGATAGCCAATCACGTCATGGCCAGTCACGTCATGGCCAGTCAGGTCGCCCCGGCCCTCGGGCGCCGAAGCGCGCAGCCGGGCCAGTTCGCGCGGCCGGCCCTGCGGGTCCAGGCCCAGGGCCAGAACCTCGGGCGGGGTCGCGCCGGTGGTGTAAAGCCGCAGCCCCGGCCGATCCCCCGGCACCAGTTGCAGCGACAGGCGCGGGGTCGCGGGCGGCACCACGCCGACCTCGCCGCGCGCGACCAGCGCCGCCAGCAGCGCCGCCCGGTCCGGATGATCCAGCCCGTCACTGAGCCAAAGCGTCGAAAGCCCCTGCTCCGGCGCCTCGGCCAGCAGGCTGGCGGGGTCGGCGGGATAGCGCGTCTCCCAGGGCTGGGGACTGGCCGCGCGCAATTGCTGGGAAAGCAGGGTCGCGGGCTGGAAGGGCAGCGCGTCCCGCCCCGGCCCGCCCGCGCCGCCATCCGCCAGCAGCAGCGCCACGGGCTGGCCCTGTCGGCCCGCCGCCTCAAGCGCGCGCAAGGCCCGCGCCTGCCGCTGCGCCCAGTCGGGCGCGGCAGCCCAGCCCGCATCCATCACGATCAGCAGCGGCCCCTGCCCGCCCCCCTGCCCACCCGGCGCGGGCGCGGGCCTCCAGACCGGGCCGGCAAAGCCCAGGATCAGCGCGCCGATGGCCAGCACCCGGATCAGCAGCAGCCACCAGGGCGTGTGCCGCGCCACGGATTGCGGGTCCGTGAGGCCCAGTAGCAGGCGCGTGCCCGGAAAGCGCAGCGGGCGCGGTGCGGGCGGCATGGCGCGCAGGATCAGCCAAAGCACCGGAAGCACCGTCAGCGCGGCCAGGATCCAGGGGGCCGCGAAGCCCAGGGGGCCAAGGACCAGCATCACCCCTCCAATGCCGACCAAAGCCACAGCGCCGCCTGCGCGGGCGTGGCCCCGGTGTCATGCGTGCCGAAATGCCAGCCCGCTTGCAGCGCCGCGCGGCCCAGCACCTCGCGCCGCGCGGCCAGCCGCGCCAGATAGGCCGCCCGCAGCCCCGCCGCGTCCCGCGTGTCATGCCGCAGCGCCCCCGAGCCCGAGCGGAAGAGCACCGCGCCGGCATAGGGAAAGCTTTCCTCCTCGGGGTCCAGGATTTGCAGCAACACGCCCTGCACGCCCAGGCTCGCGGCACGCTCCAGATAGGCCAGGACCGGGGCCGGATCTCCCAGAAAATCGTCCAGCAGCAGCGCGCGCTGGCCGGGCCGCAGGGCCTGAAGCGGCGGCGCGTCCTCATCCTCGGCCAGCGCCGCGCGGGCGACCAGCGCCTCGGCCATGCGGTCGGCCTGGATGCGGCCCGCGCGCGGCGGCTGGCCCGCCAGCGCCACCCGCTCGCCTCCGTTCAGAAGCGCGATGGCCAGCGCCAGGGCCAGCAGCGCGGCACGGTCGCGCTTGGTCGGGCGGTCCGGCGCGGCGCTGAAATCCATGCCCGCCGCCGCCGAAACCCAGATCGAGGCGGACTGCGCCACCTGGGCCTCGCGGTCGCGGACGAACTGCCCGTCCGAACGGGCCGAGCGGCGCCAGTCGATGCTGCGCGCCGTATCACCCTGGCCGACTGGGCGGTATTGCCAGAAATCCTCTCCCGGCCCGGCCCGGCGGCGGCCATGGGCGCCGGGGGCCAGGCTGGCCGCCAGCCGTTCGGCCGAAAGAAGCAGCGCCGGCAGCCCCGCCACCGCCGCCTGGGCGCGGGCGCGCAACTGGTCGGGGCTGGCCGTCACGCCGCCGCCTGCAACCGGCCGTCCGCCAGCCGCGCGATAACCCCTTCCACCGTCTCGCCGCGCGCGCGGGCGGCAAAGCTCAGCGCCATGCGGTGACGCAGGACCGGGGCGGCCATGGCCTCGACATCGTCAAGCGTGGGGGCAAAGCGCCCGTTCAGCGCGGCGCGGGCGCGGGCCACCAGCGTCAGCGCCTGCGCGGCGCGCGGACCGGGCCCCCAGACCAGCGTTTCCGCCATCCAGGCCGGCGCCTCGGGCGCGCCGGGGCGGGCCGCGCGGACCAGATCCAGGATCGCGTTCAGCACCGTCTCGCCCACCGGCATGCGACGGATCAGCGCCTGCGCGGCCAGAAGCCCCTCGGCATCGAAGACCTCATGCGCGGCGCCCTGGCCGGTGCCGGTGGTGGCGACAAGGATCGCCCGCTCGGTCTCGCGGTCGGGATAGTCCACATCGATCTGCAACAGGAAACGGTCAAGCTGCGCCTCGGGCAGCGGATAGGTGCCTTCCTGCTCGATCGGGTTCTGGGTCGCCAGCACATGGAAGGGCCGGCCCAGCGGACGATGCGCGCCGCCGATGGTGACCTCGCCCTCTTGCATGGCTTGCAGCAGCGCCGACTGCGTGCGCGGGCTGGCGCGGTTGATCTCATCGGCCATCAGAAGCTGGGTGAAGACCGGCCCCGGAATGAAGCGGAAGGCGCGGCTGCCATCGGCGCGCAGATCAAGGACTTCCGAACCCAGAATATCGGCGGGCATCAGGTCCGGCGTGAACTGCACGCGGGCGCTGGCAAGGCCCAGAACGGTTGAAAGCGTATCGACCAGCATGGTCTTCCCAAGACCCGGCTGGCCCACCAGAAGGGCATGTCCGCCCGAAAGGATCGCGGCGAAAACCTGTTCCACGACAGCATGTTGTCCGACGAACCTTTGTTCGACGCTGGCACGGGCGCGGGCCAGCCTGTCGGTCAGCGCCAGGACTTCCGAAACCAGCTTCTCATCCTCGACCATGACAATGCCTCATTTCTGATCTATCCATAGCATAAGATGAGCGAAGACGGGGCTCCACTGGTAATGGGTCAAGACACTGACAATCCTGTGAGCGGCGCGGCGGGCATGATCGCCGCCGCGACGGCTGCCTCAAAAAAGGGCCCGCCACCCGTGCATCTGTGGAATCCGCCCTATTGCGGCGATATGGATCTGGAAATCCGCGCCGACGGGACCTGGATCCATGAGGGCACGCCCATCGGGCGACCCGCGCTGGTGCGGCTTTTCGCCTCGATCCTCAAGCGTGAGGGGGATGACTACTTCCTTGTCACCCCCGTCGAAAAACTGGGCATCCGCGTCGTCGATGCGCCCTTCCTGGCTGTCGATGCGCAGATCGACGAAGGCAGGCTGACCTTCACCACGAACGTAGGTGACATTGTGGTTGCAGATCTGAACCATCCGGTTCAAATTCGGGGGAGTGCGGATGCGCCCCGGCCCTATCTGCATGTCCGTCACGGCCTTTGGGCGCTGATCGACCGAAAGACATTTTATCGGCTGGTCGAGGCGGCGGAGCCGGATTCGACCGGGTGTCCCGTATTGCATTCGGGTGGGGCGACCTTCCCTCTGGAGCCGTGAAGCATGGCGCGTTTCGCCGCGAACTTGACCTATCTATTCACCGAACTTCCCATGCCCCAGCGATTTGCCGCGGCCAAGCGCGCGGGCTTCCAGGGGGTCGAGATCCTGTTTCCCTATGACCTTGCCGTGCCGGTGCTGACCCGCGCGGCCCAGGCGGCGGGGCTGGAATTCGTGCTGATCAACTCACCACCGCCGAACTGGGCGGGCGGCCCGCGCGGTTTTGCCGCCGAGCCGGGCAACGAGGCGCGCTTTCGCAAAGATTTCGACCGCGCGCTGCGGGTCGCCGAGGCGCTGGGGACGCGGCATCTGCATGTGATGTCGGGTAAAGCCCAGGGCGCCGAGGCGCATCGGACCCTGATCGAGAACCTGCGCTGGGCCGCCGCCCACGCCCCCGAGATGAGCCTGACGATCGAGCCGATCAACCGCCAGGACATGCCGGGCTATTTCCTGTGCAATTTCGACATGACCGCCGAGATCATCTCAGAGGTCTGCGCGCCCAATCTGGGGCTGCAATTCGACGCCTATCAGGCGCAGATGATCCACGGCGACGTGGTCGCCATGTGGGAGCGTTTCGCGCCGATCACCCGGCATGTCCAGATCGCGGGCTATCCGGGCAGGCACGAACCGCGCCAGGGCGGGATCGACTATCCGGCCTTCTTCCGCGCGCTGGACGCCTCGGGCTATGAGGGCTGGATCGGGGCGGAATACATCCCCCTGACCTCGACCGAGGCCGGCCTGCGCTGGTTGCGCCGCGCCTGATCCCAGGGGAGCGTGGCATCGGGCGCCTGCGCGCCCGGCAGGCGCGAAAGAGCGGCTGACGCCCCCCGTGCCTGCTTGCCGCAAGACTTTCACGCGATGTAACCGCTTTCCCACATGTCAGCTTGCCGCGACGCTCTCCGTCCGGCCACCCCCAAGCCACGCGATTCCCCGGCGGTCCTTTCGGCATGCGGCCGTGTCCCCACGCATCATCGATGCCGCAGGTGCGCCCAAGGATCGGGATCCACCGCCGCCCCGTCGCAGCAGGTGCTGCCTTGAAACATGGCCGCAGCAGCACCCGGACGGGCGAGCGGAAGCGACGCGGCGGACCTTACCCGCTTGGGGCCAGATAAAAACGCGGGCATCCGAACAATCTGCCGGCCAGCGGGGGCTGGACAAGCCGAGAGTCCTTCAGCGCGCCACCTGAACGCAAGGCCCCTGAACGCAAGGCCGCCCAGCCGAGCGGGACGTAGCGATTACGATCCACGACCGCCCAAGCCAACCACCTCTTTGCGACAGCAAGGACAGCCGACGATCAGGGCATCCGCCTGTGCGCCCGCTGCTCCGGCATGGCAACCACCGCCGCGTCACAGCGCTCGGGTCCGGGCGACACCCAGTTCCGGCCCATATTCCCGCGCACTCAATATGCCGCGCTGCCGGTGCCGGCGGGAAGCGCGCCATAGGGCAGCCAGATGGTCTTGGCCCGCGTCGCCCGGCGCAGGAACTCGCGGCCCTGCCCGGCGGGCGAGGCCCAATCCCTCGGCTCGGGGGACCAGACCGGGATCAGGGTCCGGGCGGCGGCGCGCTGGATCTCGGCCAGCCCCTCGCCCTGCCCCGCATGCCAGATCGCACCGACCCCGTCATGCCCGGCCAGCGCCTGGGCCAACCCTTCGCGTGGACCCGAGACGATATTGACCACGCCCCCCGGCACGTCCGAGCAGGCCAGCACCTGCGCCAAGGTCAAAGCCGCCATGGGCCGGTCCTGCGACGGCACCGCGACCACCGCGTTCCCCATCGCCAGCGCCGGCAGCACCAGCGACATGAACCCGGCCAGCGGCGCGGCATTGGGCGCGACGATCCCCATCACGCCCTGCGGCTCGTGCTGGACATGGCAAAGATGCCCCGGCCGGGCCGAAACCGTCGCCCCGTCGAACTTGTCGGCGAAACCGGCATAGAAGAAGCAGCGGCGGATCGCGGCCTCGGTTTCCTCAAGCGTGGCGAAGCCCGCGAACTCCGAGCGGCGCAGCGCCAGGTTCTCGGCCAGGAAATACAGCACCTGCGCCCGGCCATGGCCGCCAAGCGCCTGCCATTTCCCCAGCGCGCCCTGCGCGGCCTCGACCGCGTTGCGGATGTCCTTGCGACCGCCCAGGGGCACCAACTCGTCCTGGGCCTCATAGCTTGCGCCGCCATCGGGGCGCTTCTGCGCGCCGCCGATATAAAGCTTCACGGTGCGGTCGATGCCCTTTTCCTCATGCGCCAGCCCGTCCGGCACCGGGGTCAGCGCGGCCGGAGCGGGATCGCGGGCGGGCCGCAGGACCGGCGGCGCCAGATAGTCCAGCATCCCCTCGCGCCCGCCCTCGCGGCCGTAACCGCTGTCGCGGACCCCGCCGAAGGGGGCGGCGGCATCGAAAAGATTGGCGCAGTTCACCCAGACCACGCCCGCCCTGATGCGCGCGGCCAGATCCGTCGCCACGGTCGCGCTTTCCGACCAGACCGAGGCGGCAAGGCCATAGGCGGTGTTGTTGGCCAGATCCACCGCCTCGTCCGGGGTGCGGAAGGTCGAAAGCGTGGCGATGGGGCCGAAGATCTCCTCGATCATGCCGGGATTGGCGGGGGCGATGTTGCGCAGATAGCCCGGCGCGACGAAGCAGCCCTGCCCCGCCGCGCCGCCGACCAGTTCGGCCCCCTCGGCGGTGGCGCGGTCAAGGATGGCGAGGATGCGGGCCTTTTGCACCGGATGGACGATGGCGCCCACGTCGGTGGACTTGTCCAGCGGCGGGCCGACGCGCAGGCGGTCCATGCGGCGCCTCAGCAGCGCCTCGAACCGATCCGCCACGCTTTCGGCGACCAGGATGCGCGAGCCGGCGCAGCAGACCTGGCCCTGGTTGAACCAGATCGAATCGACCACCCCCTCGACGGCGGCATCCAGATCGGCGTCCTCCATCACCACAAAGGGCGACTTGCCGCCCAGTTCCAGCGTCAGCCGCTTGCCCGAGCCTGCGACCGCGGCGGCGATCTGGCGGCCTACCTCGGTCGAGCCGGTGAAGGCGATCTTGTCCACCGGAGCCGAAACCAGCGCCTGCCCGGCCGCACCGTCGCCCGTCACGATGTTCACGACGCCCGCCGGCAGGCCGACATGAGCGCAGATCTCGGCGAAGGCCAGGGCGGTCAGGGGGGTGTATTCGGCGGGCTTCAGCACCACCGTATTGCCGGCGGCCAAGGCGGGGGCCACCTTCCAGGCCAGCATCAGCAGCGGAAAATTCCAGGGGATGATCTGGCCGCAGACGCCCAGGGGGCCGTGGCCGGGAAACTCGGTCTCGGCGATCTCGGCCCAGCCGGCGTGATGATAGAAATGGCGCACGACCAGGGGGATGTCGATGTCGCGGCTTTCGCGGATCGGCTTGCCGTTGTCCAGCGTCTCCAGCACGGCCAGGAACCGCTCGCGCTTCTGGATGGTGCGGGCGATGGCATATAGAAAGCGCGCCCGGTCGTGGCCCGGCATCGCGCCCCAGCCGCGTTGCGCGCGGCGCGCGGCCCGCACGGCCTTCGCCACGTCGCGGGCGGTGCCTTGGCTGACCTGGGCCAGGATCTCGCCGGTGGCGGGGTCCACGGTCTCGAATGTGTCGCCGGGGCGGGTGAAGCGGCCGGCGATGAAATGGCCAAAGGTGCCGCGTTCGCGCAGCCAGCCGCGCACGGCCGAGGCATCCTCGGCCGCAGGGCCGTATTCCATGCTTTCCATGATCTCGCTCACATTCGGCATGTTCACCCCGCCGCCAGCCGGTGCGAGGCAGCGTAGCGCCCCGTCACATAATGGGAAATCTGCCGCTCGATGTCGGCCAGCAACGAGCTGGCGCCGATGCGGAACAGATCGGGGCGCAGCCAGTCGCGGCCCAGTTCCTCAAGCATCAGCACCTGCCAGTTCAGCGCGTCCCTGGCGGTGCGCAGGCCCCCGGCCGGCTTGAAGCCCACGACATGGCCGGTCGCGTCGCGATAGTCGCGGATCGCGCGCAGCATGGTCAGGCTGACGGGAAGCGTGGCGTTCACCGGCTCTTTCCCGGTCGAGGTCTTGATGAAATCCGCGCCCGCCTGCATCGCGACATGGCTGGCCCTGGCCACATTGGTCAGGGTCTTCAACTCGCCCGTGGCCAGGATCGCCTTCATCAGCGCGGGCCCGCACGCCTCGCGCATGGCGCAAAGCTCGTCGTAAAGCGCGTTCCATTCCCCGCGCAGGGCAAGGCCGCGCGAGATCACGATGTCGATCTCGTCCGCGCCCATGTCCAGCGCATAGCGGATCTCGGCCAGGCGCAGGTCCAGAGGCATCAGCCCCGCCGGAAAGCCCGTCGCGACCGAGGCGACGGGGACGCCCGAGCCCGCCAGAGCGCGCTTTGCCGCCGCGACCATGGTGGGATAGACGCAGACGGCGCCAGTGGTCAGCCGCTCGACGCCAAGCGCCCGAAGCTGCCCCGCGTCGACAGGCTGGCGCGCCTTGGCACAAAGCCGCGCCACGCGGTCGGCGGTGTCGTCGCCCGAAAGCGTGGTCAGGTCGATGCAACGCACCGCGTTCAGAAGCCAGGCGGCCTGCCATTCCTTCTTGAGGCTGCGGCGCGCGGGCAGGCTGGCCGCCCGGCGCTCGGCGGCGGGGGTATTGACCTGCAACGCCTCGAAAAGCTCGGGGCGCAAGCGGCCCGTGCCGGGATTGCGGCGCACCTTCTCATGATCCTTCATGCATCCCTCCGCTCAGCCGGGCCAAGCTAGACGCCGGCGCGGCGGCAGGCAAGCTCAGCGGCGCGTCCACCAGCGTGCCCAGCGGCTGCGCGCCCGGTCCCGCGCCGCATCCGCCCGCGCGTCCAGCCGGTCCCAGGCCCGATCAGCCGAGGCGATGGCCGGGTCTATGCTGCGCTCGCGGAACTGGTTCCACATCCGCCAGATCAGCCCCAGAAACGCGCCAAGCACCAAAAGAATCAGCACGGCGGGCCAGTTGAAGGACCGCGCCTCCGGCCCCGCCACCGGCCGGACCGAAATGGCGTTGGGATAGATCGACAACCAGGACAGCCGCCAGCCGTAAGAGGTCACGCTGACCCATTGCGGTTGCCCCGAGCTTGAGCGCAGGTCCGTGGCCTTCGCATGCAGGTTCGAACTGTCGTATTTGAAATAAGGCGGCCAGATCCAGCCGGTATCCTCGTTGCGATAGACATAGGGCTTGCCGTTCGGGCGCACCGTGTCGATGAAGCGCACGTCGCGCTGGCCCTGGGCGTTCTGCACCGTCCCCGTATCGGGCGAGGCGAAGAAGATGGCGTTGCTGGCGCTGATCTCGGTCAGGCGGTTGTAGGTGTTGGTGATCCGCACCGTCTGCCGAGACGGCAGAGCATAGTCCAGAAACAGGAACACGAGAATGCCGAAAAGCACCCCCAAGACGGTCAGGAACCAGCGCATGACGCCCTCTCAGTCGTAATTCACAAGGATGATGATCGCGACGATCGCGACCACCGGCAGCACCAGCACCAGAAGCGCCAGCCGGGCCTTCAGGCTTTTCTTGAAACCGACCATGCAACGCCGGATGAACTCTTGCCGTTCCGGGGAATCGCCCGCCCGCAGCGGATGGCGCCGGTCCCATTCCTTTTCAAGCGCCTCGCGCCGCGTGCTGCGCAGATAGATGGTCAGCAGGACATAGAAAAGCAGCTCGATCAGCAGGACCATGCCGATCAGCCGGATCAGCGCCAACATGCGGGGATGCTTTCAAAAAGGGCGGGTGTCAGCTTCATGCGGCCCATGGAACGGCCTGCCGCCGGGACTGTCAATGACCGGCACGCGCGCCGGGGATTCCCCCCGCCCCCCGGCTGTGGCATGATCGCGTGCAATAAGATTTGCAAGGAAACTCCCGTGTCCGAACGCTTTTCGATCAGCAGCCTGGTGTTTTTCGCGATCATGGCGCTTCTGGGGGCCTATTTCGCCTTCGCCGCCGTGCAGGGCCCTTCGGGCGTGCTGCGGCGCGAGCAACTCAAGGCCGATACGCGCGAATTGATCGCTCAGCGCGAGAGGCTTCAGGCCGAGGTTGACCGGATGCACAACCTGACGCGCCGGCTTTCGGACAAATTCCTGGACCTGGACCTGCTGGACGAACGCGCCCGCGACGTGCTGGGCTATATCCGCCCGGACGAGATCATCATCCGCTGAAACCCCGCGTCAGGAGCTATCGGCGGGCTTGCGCGGGGGCACGCCGAGATTTGCCCACGCCCCGCAGATCGCAGGTTTACATTCCCGTGAACTCCGTCCTAGAAGTAGTTTAACGCTGAACTATTCCTGCGCCGAGGAGGAGGCCCGTATGGTCAAAAAGCCCACAGCCAAGGATAGCACGTCCAACGTCTCGAAGGACGAGCTTCTCAAATATTACCGCGACATGCTGTTGATCCGCCGATTCGAGGAGAAGGCGGGCCAGCTTTACGGCATGGGCCTGATCGGGGGCTTCTGTCACCTCTATATCGGCCAGGAGGCCGTGGTGGTCGGCCTGGAGGCCACGACCAAGGAAGGCGACAAGCGCATCACCTCGTATCGCGACCACGGCCATATGCTGGCCTGCGGCATGTCCGCGAACGGCGTGATGGCCGAGTTGACGGGCCGCGAGGGGGGCTACTCCAAGGGCAAGGGCGGCTCGATGCACATGTTCAGCCGCGAAAAGCATTTCTACGGCGGGCACGGCATCGTCGCGGCACAGGTGCCGCTGGGCGCGGGCCTGGCCTTCGCCGACAAGTATCGGGGCAACGACAATGTGACCTTCGCCTATTTCGGCGACGGCGCGGCCAACCAGGGCCAGGTCTATGAGACCTACAACATGGCCGAGCTTTGGGAATTGCCGGTCATCTTCGTGATCGAGAACAACCAATACGCCATGGGCACCTCGATGCAGCGTTCGACCAAGTCGACGACGCTTTTCGGTCGCGGCGAGGCTTTCGGCATCCCCGGCGAGCGGGTGGACGGCATGGACGTGCTGGCGGTGAAGGCCGCGGGCGAAAAGGCCGTGGCGCATTGCCGCGCGGGCAAGGGCCCCTACATCCTGGAAGTCATGACCTATCGCTATCGCGGGCACTCGATGTCCGACCCGGCGAAATACCGCACCCGCGAGGAAGTGCAGAAGATGCGCGACGAGCGCGACGCCATCGAGCATGTGCGCGACCTGCTGCTGACCGGCGCCCATGCCAGCGAAGATGACCTCAAGGCCATCGACAAGGAAATCAAGGATATCGTGAACGAATCCGCCGAATTCGCCAAGGAAAGCCCCGAGCCGTCGCTGGATGCGCTTTGGACCGACATCTACGCCGACGAGAAAGCCTGAGGGGGGACGACAAGATGGCAACCGAAATCCTGATGCCCGCCCTGTCTCCGACCATGGAGGAAGGCACTCTGGCGAAATGGCTGAAGAAGGAAGGCGACGCGGTCAAGGCCGGCGACATCATCGCCGAAATCGAAACCGACAAGGCCACGATGGAATTCGAGGCCGTGGATGAGGGCATCCTCGGCAAGATCCTGATCGGCGAGGGCGCCCAGGGCGTCAAGGTCAACACCCCCATCGCGATCCTGATCGAAGAGGGCGAATCGGCCGACGACATCCCCGCCGAGGCGCCCAAGGCCGAAGCCGCGCCCGCCCAGGCGAAGGCGCCGGACGCGCCGGCCCCCGCCGTCGCGGCGGTCAAGGCGCCGCAGCCCGACCTGTCGCCCGACTGGCCGGAAGGCACCAAGATGAAGACCATGACCGTGCGGGAAGCCCTGCGCGAGGCCATGTCCGAAGAGATGGAGCGCGACGAGACCGTGTTCCTGATGGGCGAGGAAGTCGGCGAATACCAGGGCGCCTACAAGATCTCGCAGGGCCTGCTGGAAAAATTCGGCCCACGCCGCGTGGTGGACACGCCGATCTCGGAAATCGGCTTCGCCGGCATCGGCACCGGCGCCGCGCTGGCCGGCCTGCGCCCCATCGTCGAGTTCATGACCTTCAACTTCGCCATGCAGGGCATGGACCATATCATCAACTCGGCGGCGAAGACGCTTTACATGTCCGGCGGCCAGATGGGCTGTCCCATCGTGTTCCGCGGCCCGAACGGCGCCGCCGCCCGCGTGGGCGCGCAGCACAGCCAGGACTATGCCGCCTGGTATGCCGCGATCCCCGGCCTGAAGGTGGTGATGCCCTATACCGCGGCCGATGCCAAAGGTCTGATGAAGCAGGCGATCCGCGACCCGAACCCGGTCGTCTTCCTGGAAAACGAAATCCTCTATGGCCGCTCGTTCGAGGTGCCGGATCTTGAGGATTTCACCATCCCCTTCGGCAAGGCCCGCATCGCCCGCCAGGGCAGCGATGTCACCATCGTCAGCTTCGGCATCGGCGTGGCCCATGCGCTGGAGGCAGCCGACAAGCTCGCCGCCGACGGGATCGAGGCCGAGGTGATCGACCTGCGCACCCTGCGCCCGCTCGATTATGACAGCATCATCGCCTCGGTCCAGAAAACCAACCGCCTGGTGACCGTCGAGGAAGGCTTCCCGGTCGGCGCGATCGGCAACCACATCTCGGCCTATGTCATGGAAAACGCGTTCGACTATCTCGACGCGCCGGTGATCAACTGCACCGGCAAGGACGTGCCCATGCCCTATGCCGCGAACCTTGAAAAGCTGGCCCTGATCACCGCCGCCGAGGTGGTCGAGGCGGTCAAAAAAGTCACCTACAAGTAAGGGGTAATCAGAATGCCGACCGAAATCCTGATGCCCGCCCTGTCCCCCACCATGGAGGAGGGCACGCTGGCCAAATGGCTGGTCAAAGAGGGTGACACCGTGAAATCCGGCGACATCATCGCCGAGATCGAGACCGACAAGGCCACGATGGAGTTCGAGGCCGTCGACGAGGGCAAGATCGGCAAGCTGCTGATCGCGGAAGGCTCGGCGGGGGTCAAGGTGAACACCCCCATCGCCGTGCTGCTCGAAGAGGGCGAATCCGCCGCCGACATCGGCGCGGCACCCGCGCCGAAAGCCGAAGCCAAGGCCGAGGCGCCCAAGGCAGAAGCCCCCGCCCCCGCGGCGGCGGCACCGGCACCGGCGGCGCCCAAGGCGGCGGATGGCGGGCGGGTCTTCGCCTCGCCCCTGGCACGGCGGATCGCCGCGGAAAAGGGTCTCGACCTGACCGCGCTGACCGGCTCGGGTCCGCATGGCCGCATCGTCAAGGCGGATGTCGAAAACGCCAAGCCCGGCGCGGCGAAACCCGCGGCGACTGCGGCCAGCGCCCCGGCGGCGGCGGCACCCGCGAAACCGGCCGCTGCGGCGCCCAGCGGCCCGTCGGCGGAAACCATCCTCAAGATGTATGCCGACCGCGAGACGACCGAGGTGGCCCTGGACGGCATGCGCCGCACCATCGCCGCGCGCCTTTCCGAGGCCAAGCAGACCATCCCGCATTTCTACCTGCGCCGCTCGGCCAAGCTGGACGAGCTGATGAAGTTCCGCGCCATGCTGAACAAGCAGCTCGAAGCGCGAAAGGTCAAGCTTTCGGTCAACGACTTCATCATCAAGGCCTGCGCGCTGGCGCTGCAAGAGGTGCCGGATGCCAATGCCGTCTGGGCGGGCGACCGGATCCTCAAGCTGAAACCCTCGGACGTGGCGGTCGCCGTGGCCATTGAGGGTGGGTTGTTCACCCCGGTTCTGAAGGACGCGCAGCAAAAGACGCTGTCGGCCCTTTCGGCCGAGATGAAGGACCTGGCCAACCGCGCCAAGACCAAGAAGCTCGCCCCCCACGAATACCAGGGCGGCAGCTTCGCGATCTCGAACCTCGGCATGTTCGGCGTCGAGAATTTCGACGCGGTGATCAACCCGCCGCATGGCGCGATCCTGGCGGTGGGTGCTGGCATCCAGACCCCCGTGGTCGAGAATGGCGAGGTGGTGGTGCGCAATGTCATGTCCATGACCCTGTCGGTCGATCACCGGGTGATCGACGGGGCGCTCGGCGCGCAACTGCTGGAAGCCATCGTCAAGCATCTGGAAAATCCGATGGGCATGTTGGCCTGACCCGGCCGAAATCCTCGGAACCAGGAAAGGGGGCCATCGCGGCCCCCTTGTTTCTTTCTTGCCCAAATATCCTGGGGGAACGTTTTACGGCCCCCATTTAGGGGGCCGTAAAACGTGGGGGCAAAGCCCCCGCCCCCCTCGACCACCGACACCTATTCGGCCCGTTCGGATCGCGTGTTCAAACCGATCCAGCGCTTCAGCCACCGCCCGATCCGCACCTGCCCGCCATGGATCAGCGAAAACAGCGACGGCACGAACAGCAGCGACAGCAGCGTGGACAGGATCAGCCCGCCGATCACCGCGATGGCCATGGGAGCACTGAACTCGGCCCCCTCGCCCCGCCCCAAGGCCGAAGGCACCATGCCCGCCGTCATCGCGATGGTGGTCATCACGATGGGACGCGCGCGCTTATGCGCAGCATCCAGGATCGCGGCGCGCTTGTCGACCCCGTTATCGATGGCGCTCAGCGCGAATTCGACCAGCATGATGGCGTTCTTGGTCACGATCCCCATCAGCATCAGAAAACCGATCACCACCGCCATGCTGATCGAATTCCCGGTCAGGAACAGCGCCAGGATCGCGCCTCCGATGGCCAGTGGCAGCGACATCAGGATCGAGACCGGCGTGACGAAATTATGAAACAGCAGCACCAGCACCACATAGGTCAGCATCACGCCCGAAATCATCGCCACGGCAAATGCCTGAAACACCTCGCCCATGATCTCGGCATCGCCCGCAGCCTGGATCTGCGTGCCGGGCGGCAGGTCGACATCGGCCTGCAAGCGGGCAACCTGGGCGCTGACCGGCCCCAGCAGCGCGCCATCGGCCAGGTTCGCCGAGACCGAGGTCCGATAGCGCCGGTCATAGCGGCCTATCTCGGTCGCGCCCGCCGAAAGCGACAGATCCGCCACGGCCTCCAGCGGCACCTGCCCGGCCGAGCCCGGCACGCGCAGGTCGCGCAACAGGCTCAGGTCGCGCCGCGCGGCCGCGTCAAGCCGCACCATGATCGAGATCTGCTCCTCTCCGGTGTTGAACTTCGCCAGGTTCGAATCGATGTCGCCGATGGTCGCCACGCGCAATGTGGTCGCCAGCGCGCTGGCCGTCACCCCCAGTTCCGAAGCCACCTCGTCGCGCGGGCGGATCTGGATCTCGGGGCGCTGCAAGGCGGCGGATGAAGTCACGCCCTCCAGCGTCGGCAGGGTCTTCATCGCCGCCATCAGCCGCTCGGCCGCCTCGGTCGCGCCCGCCTCGGTCTGGCCCAGGACCGAGACTTCGAAATCGCTTTCGCCGGCCTCGTTCTGAAAGGTGATGCGCAGATCCGGGATCCGCGCCAGGTCGCGCTTCAGAACGTCCTCGATCTGGAACGAGGATCGTTCCCGCGCGTCCTTCGGGCCGTAATTCACCAGGATCTGCGCCTTGGTCACCTCGCCATCACCGCCGTTGACAAAGACCGAACGCGCCTCTCCCTCTTCAAGGATACGCGCCGAGATGCGGCGGGCGACAGCCTCGGTCTCGGCGATGGTCGATCCGGGGGGCAGTTCGACCGTGATCTGGCTGCGGCCCACATCCTGCGAGGGGATGAACTCGGTCGGGATCAGCGTCGCCGAAAAGATCGACGCCGCAAAGACTGCCGCCCCCAGAAGCAGCGTCACTCCGCGATGGTGCAACGTCCAGTCCAGCACCCGCATCAGAGCCGACAGGAACGGGCCATCCCGCGCTTCGCCCTCGTGCATGCCGCTGCGCAGCAGATAGGCCGCCATCATCGGCGTGATCAGCCGCGCCACCAGCAGCGAGAACAGGACCGAGACCGCGACGGTCAGCCCGAACTGCTTGAAATACTGCCCCGGGATCCCGCCCATGAAGCTGACCGGCGCGAAAACCGCGACGATCGAGAAGCTGATCGCGATCACGGTCAGGCCGATCTCGTTCGCGGCCTCCATGCTGGCCTCGTAGGCGGGGCGGCCCATATGGATATGCCGCACGATGTTCTCGATCTCGACGATGGCGTCATCGACCAGGATGCCGGTGACCAGCGTGATCCCCAGCAGGCTGATGCCGTTCAGCGTGAAGCCCAGCCAGGACATCACGAAGAAGGTCGGGATGATCGACAGGGGCAGCGCCACCGCCGCGACCAGCGTGGCCCGCCAGTTGCGCAGGAACAGAAAGACCACCACCACCGCCAGGGCCGCACCCTCGAACAGGGTGTTCATCGTGTGCCGGTAGCTTGACAGCGTGTGCGTGGTCGCGTCGTCGATCAACTGGATGCGCATGCCCGGATTCTGGGTCATGATCTGGGCCAGCCGCGCCTTGGCCCCGTCCCCCGCCACCAGGTCGGACTGGCCCGAGCCGCGAAACACCCCGAAGCCCACCACCGGCTGGCCGTCCACCAACGCGAACTTGCGTTCCTCGCTGGGGCCGTCGGTCACGCGGCCAAGCTGGTCCAGCCGCACCGTGCGCGCGCCCTCGATCAGGATCGGCATCGCTGCCAGCCGCGCGACATCGGGTGCCGATCCCAGCGCGCGGATCGAATATTCCCGCCCCGCCAGATCGCCCCGGCCGCCGCCAAGGTCGATGTTCTTCGCGCGCAACTGATCCGAAATCCCGGCCGCCGTCAGTCCCATGGCCTGGATGCGGCCGGCGTCCAGTTCGACATTGATCTGCCGGTCGGCGCCTCCGATCCGGGTGATGCTGGCCACGCCCTCGACCGTCGAAAGCTCACGCGCAAGCACGTCATCGACGAATTTCGAGATTTCCTCGATGGATTTCGTCGGATCGCTGACGGCATAGGTCAGGATCGCCTGGCCGGTCACGTCCAGCCGCCGGACCAGCGGCTCTTGCACCGAGTCGGGCAGGTCGGCGCGGACATTGGCAACCGCGTCCTTGACATCGTTCACCGCACGGTCGGTATCGGTCTCAAGCTCGAACTCGACATAGATATGGGCCGCGCTGTCGGTGGCGGCGGCGGTGATATGGCGCACGCCGGTGATCGAAGACAGCGAATCCTCGATTGGCTGGACCACCTGCCGCGTCAGCTCGGAAGGCGCGGCGCCGGGCTGGCTGACCGTGACCTGCACCAGCGGCAGGTCGATATTCGGCATCGCCGTGACCGCGAGCCGGCTGAAGCTGTAAAGCCCGACCAGAAGCAGCACCAGGAAAAGCGCGATGGGCGGCACCGGGTGGCGGATCGAGAGGGTCGAGAAATTCATTCCTTCTCCCCCTGGGTCGCCATCCCCCGCGCCATGGGCACAGGGCGCACCGCGTCGCCATTGCCAAAGAAAGCCCCCGCGCGGGCAAGGACGGTTTCGCCCTCGTCCAGCCCCTCCAGGATCTCGCGCCGGTCCTGCCACAAAAGCCCGGCCTGCACCGGGCGCGTCTGGATCTTGCCGTCGCGGACGACCTGCACGCGCGCGCCCTCGGCATCGGCCAGCACGGCGCCGGCGGGCACCGTCAGCGCCTCGTGCCGGTCGGTGGTGATCCAGCCCCGCGCGAAAAGGCCGGGGCGCAGGCGCGGATCGGAATCCAGCGTGATCCGCGCCTGTCCAAGCCGGGTCGCGGGATCCACGGCGGCGGGCACCAGCCGCAGCCTGCCCGCGACAGTGCCTATCCCCGCAACCTCGATCTCGGCCGGATCTTCGGGCTTCAACTGGTCCAGAGCCGTCTCGATCACATCGGCGGCAAGCTCGACCTCGCCGCCGCCGATCATGGTGAACAGGGGATCGGCGCCCGTGCCGGAAATGGCGCCGATCTGGGCATTGCGGGCCGTGACTATACCGTCCACGGGGGCGGTGATCCTGGCATAGCCCAGGTTCAATTCCGCGATCCTCCGCGCCGCCTGGGCCTGGGTCAACGCCGCGCGCGCCACCCTCAGCCCGTCCGAGGCGGAAGCCGCCGCCGCCCGCGCCGAAGCTTCGGTCGCCACGGCCTGATCCAGCACCGCCTGGCTGGCATTGCCGCCCTGACGCAGCGCGCGGGTGCGCGCCAGCGCGGCGGCGGCCTGGGTCAGCGCGGCATCCGCGCTGACGATCTGGCTTTCGGCCTGGCGGATTCCGGCCTCGGCGCGCTGCTGTTCGGCCTCGGCCTGGGCAAGCTGGGCCTTCAGGCTGTCATCGGCCAGCAGCGCCAGGACATCGCCCGCCTTCACGCGCGCGCCCGCCTCGGCCCGGATCTCGCGGATCTCGTGGCCCTGCACATTGGCATGGACCTGCACCGGCACCCGCGCCACCAGCGAGCCGGATATCGGCACCCGCGCCCGGACCTCATGGCGCAGCACGGGCGCGACGGTGACGGTGGGCACAACCGGGGCTGCGGCTGCGGATTCCTCGGCCACTGCGGCCCAGGGCAGCAGGGCCATGCCCGCCACCAATACCGCTGCGGCGATTTCCGCCATGCCCCTCATCTCGCTCTCCTTGCCCAAGATCCGCGCAAGAATAGGCAATGCGGCGACCCGCAACAATGGCGCCTAGAAATTCACCATGACGCCGGGCAGCCGCAATTCGGTGATCAGGTCGCGCAACTCCTGCCGGGCGGCGATATTGGACATGCTGAGCTGCTCGGTCCCGATATCCTTCTGGTCCAGCAGCGTCAGGCCGCGCGGGAACAACTCGCGAAATATCACCCGCTCGGAAAAGCCGGGCGCGACGCGAAAACCGATCCGCTTCGAAAGCGTGTCCAGCGCGCCGCCGACCTTGCGCTTGTTGTGCATCGCCTGGGTGCCCAGACGATTGCGCAGCACCAGCCAGTCGATCGGCCCCGCACCCGCCTGGCCGCGCATCTGCCGGGCGCCCCAGACCATCTCGGCATAGATCGAGGGGCCAAGCACCTTGCCATCGGGCGACATGCGCGCCAGCAGGTCAAAGTCGATGAAGCTGTCATTCATCGGCGTGATCAGCGTATCGGCCAGGCTATGCGCCATCTGGCTAAGCTTGGTATGCGAGCCGGGACAGTCCAGCAGGATGAAATCGCAATCCGGCTCCAGCGCCTCGACCGCATGGGACAGCGGGTCCGAAGCCGCCTCGGGGTCCAGCACGCCCAGCCGCGCGCTTGGCAGGTCCAGCCCCGCGCTGCGGATGAAATGGGCACGGTTCTCAAGGTAGCGGCCAAAACTGCGCTGGCGCACGTCCAGGTCCAGGGCGCCGACGCAATGGCCCATCCGCGCCAGCGCGGTCGCGACATGCATTGAGGTGGTGGACTTGCCCGAGCCGCCCTTTTCATTCCCGACGACGATGAGATGGGCCACGAATCCTCCCGGCTGGCTGGCATTGCGCGGCGAAGACTAGGCGCACGGACCCGGCTTGAAAAGCTCCGGCAATCGGCCTGCCGCCCGCGAAATCCGTCGGCGGTTTCGGCCAGGGGGCTGATCCGGCTGCGGATTTAATGACGACTTTTCTGATAGATATTTTTCTTGCAATAAGCGGTGCCTTGTGTCGTAATAGCCACAGAACAGACGCAATCAGACCCGGAAAGGAGCCGAGGATGACCCACCTGATTCATTCGACTTCCGCAGCCTTGCGCGGTCTTTGCCACCCGGCCGCCGCCCTGGACCGCCTTGACGGCCGCACACGGCGGGTTGCCGGGATTCCCATGGCCGTGCCGGAACGCCATCCCGCCGCCGCAGCGGCCGGATTGATGCGCCCCCGCGACGAGGGCCGCTGGGACAGTTTTCTGGAGCGCATGGACATCAAGGGAGTGGTCCAATGATCCGTTTCGCCTTGCCGAGCGCGGCGCCTGAAATCGCGCCGCCTCGTGCTTACGCAACCATCGCCGTCTCGGCACATCAAAGTGCGCAGGGGCCGGTCTTGCGGGAATATCGCGATGGCCGCGTCGTGATCGATACCGGCCAGGGCAGGCTGACGGGCCTTCCGATGGGCGTCCGCCCCGTGTCGGAACCGATCTGGTCGCCGCTTTTCGCCGGACTGGTATAGGGCGCGAACACCTTCACTCTGATCCCGGCATTGCCCACCGGGCCGGACCAGAGCCACACGGCCAATAAAACAGAAACGCCGCCCTTTCGGGGCGGCGTTTCGCGTTTCTGCCTTCAGGTCCGGGATCAGAAACCCAGGCCGGCATATTTGTTCTTGAACTTCGACACGCGGCCGCCGGTATCCATCAGCTTGGCCGAACCGCCGGTCCAGGCGGGATGCACGGTCGGGTCGATGTCCAGCGACATGGTGTCGCCTTCCTTGCCCCAGGTCGAGCGCACCTGATAGGTGGTGCCGTCGATCATCTTGACCGTGATGAGGTGATAGTCGGGATGGGTATCTGCTTTCATGGCGCGTCTCCTTAAGCCTTGGCGTCGGCTTTGGGCTTGTAGTTGGTGATCTCGGCGATCCGGGCCGATTTACCGCGACGGTCGCGCAGGTAATACAGCTTGGCGCGGCGGACGCGGCCGCGGCGCACCACGGTGATCGATTCGATATTGGTCGAATACAGCGGGAAGACGCGCTCGACGCCCTCGCCGAACGAGATCTTGCGCACCGTGAACGAGGCGCCGATGCCGCCGCCCTTGCGCGAGATCACGACGCCTTCATAGTTCTGCACGCGCGAGCGGGTGCCCTCGGTGACTTTATAGCCGACGCGGACGGTATCACCGGCCTTGAAGTCGGGAATTTCCTTGCCGAGTTCGGCAATCTGCTCGGCTTCGAGCTGGGCGATCAGGTTCATCGCTTTGGTTCCTTACGGTTGCTCGCGGTGGTTCCGCGATTGGTCTGATGCGCCCGAGAGCTGTCGGTCCTTTGCCGGGTCCACATGAGTGTCCTCATATGCCCGCCACAGGTCGGGGCGGCGTTCCTTGGTCAGCCTTTCGGCCATGTCGCGCCGCCATGTGGCAATAGCCGCGTGATTTCCCGAAAGCAGAACCTCGGGTATCGCGCGGCCTTCCCATTGGGCGGGCTTCGTATACTGGGGATGTTCAAGCAGGCCCTCGGAAAAGGATTCCTCGGCCAACGATTCCTGATTCCCCAACACGCGCGGTATAAGGCGAACCGTCGCGTCGATCAAGACCTGGGCGGCCAGTTCGCCCCCGGTCAGGACATAATCGCCGATGCTGATTTCCTCGACCGCATGGGCGTCCAGCACGCGCTGGTCCACGCCCTCGAACCGGCCGCAGATCAGGGTCATGCCCGGGCCGTTCGCCAGTTGCCGCGCGCGCTCTTGCGTGAAGGGCTTGCCGCGCGGCGACAGGTAGATCACCGGCAGGCCCGGCCCCGCCTCGCGCAGCGCCGCGTCCATTACGTCGGGACGGATCACCATGCCCGCGCCGCCGCCGGCAGGCGTGTCGTCGACATTGCGATGCTTGCCGATGCCGAAGGGGCGCAGATCGGTGGTGCGCAGGTTCCAAAGCCCCTGGGCCAGCGCCCTGCCCGTCAAGGAAAGGCCCAGAACACCGGGAAAAGCCTCGGGGAAAAGCGTGATGATCTGGGCGGTCCAGGCGCCCTTGACCTGCGGCTCGGCCATCAGGTCGCGGGGTTGCAGGCTTTCGCGGATCGACAGCCGGCCATGGGATTTCATGCCTCGGAATCCTCGGGCGGGTCGGCGATGATGCGCCCGGCGGAAAGGTCCACCGTCGGCACGAAGGCGCGGGTAAAGGGCAAAAGCAGCGCCTGCCCGCGCCCCGGCCCATGGATTTCCAGGATGTCGCCCGCGCCATGGTCATAGATGGCGCGGACCTCGCCGATCAGGGCACCGCCCGTATCATAGACGGAAAGCCCAATCAGATCCGTATGATAAAACTCATCATCCGGCAGCGAGGGCAGCTTGTCGCGGTCCGCCCAAAGGGTCAGGCCCTTCAGCGCCTCGGCCTGCTCGCGGGTCTCGACCCCCGAGAGCCGCGCGCCCAGCCCCCCCGTCACCGGGCGGGTCAGGCGCAGGCTGAAGCTGCGCTTGCCATCCTCGGACCAGAGCGGACCATAGGACGCGATGTCATCGGGCCGCGAGGTAAAGCTTTTCAGCCGCACCTCGCCCCGGACGCCGAAGGCGCCCGCGACCGCGCCGACACAGATCCGCTCGGCCATCGGGGATTATTCCGAAGCGGTTTCCGCGGCGGCGGTTTCGCGGGCGGCGCGTTTCGCGGCGCGCTCTTTCGCGGCCTTGCCCGGCTCGCCTTTCTTCAGGTTCTTGCGCTCGGTTTTCTCTTTCACGCCAGAGGCTTCCAGGAAACGCGCCACGCGGTCGGTGGGCTGGGCGCCCTGACCCAGCCAGTATTGCACGCGCTCGACATCCATCTTGATGCGGTCTTCCGAATCCTTCGGCAGCAGCGGGTTGTAGGTGCCCAGCTTCTCCAGGAAACGGCCGTCGCGCGGCATGCGCGAATCGGTCGCGACGATCGAATAATGCGGGCGTTTCTTCGAGCCACCACGGGCCAGACGGATCTTCATTGCCATTGCGTTTTCTCCTTGGAAATGGCTTGGGGGAATGCCCCTAGGATTGAAAGGTCTCGTGATGCCTGATCACTTCGGCGATCACGAAATTCAGGAATTTGCGCGCGAATTCCGGGTCGAGATCGGCCTCGCGCGCGAGGCGTTCCAGCCGCTCGATCTGACTCGCCTCGCGGGCGGGATCGGACGGAGGAAGGTCGTGTTCGGCCTTGAGGCGGCCGACATTCTGGGTGTGCTTGAAGCGTTCGGCCAGCGTATAGACCAGGATCGCGTCCAGCCGGTCGATGCTGGCGCGATGCTCTTTCAGAAGCCGCGCGGCGCGGTTGGCGTCATCACTCACGCGGAAAACTCCAGGCAATTGATTTTCAAGAAAGTGGCGATGCACGGCCCAGACACAGGGCATGCACCGCGCATGCACGGGGCATCTCTCATGCGAGGGCCTCCATCGGGTGGCGATACATGAGCACATGCTTGCCCAGAAGATCGATTTCCCGCTCGACCGAGGCGCCCATACGCTCGGCCAGCCGGCGCGAGCGCGCATTGTCCGGCGCGATCAGCGAGATCAGCGCGCCAAGCCCCATGCGGGCGGCCTGCGCGCGGGCAGCAAGGGCGGCCTCATGCGCGTAACCCAGCCCCTCGAACCCGTCGAAGATCTGCCAGCCCAGTTCGGGCTCGGGCCATTTTTCTTCGTGATTGTGAACCCCGATACGGCCGACAACGCAGCCGGTCGCGGCCTCTTCGATGGTCCAGTAGCCATGGCCGCGAATGATCCAATGCCCGCAGACCATCAGGATATTGCGCCAGGACTCGAACCGGGTCATCGGCCCACCCACGAATGTCGCGCGGGGCGAGGCCAGGAACTCGGCCACCGCATCCAGATCGCCGGCCCTCGGCTCGCGCAGGATCAACCGCTCCGTGCGGGTCACCGGCACGGAGACGCTGAACAGCGCCGGGGACGGAGCCATCGTCATCACTTCTTCCCGAACAGGCCCGAAAGCCCGCCGGGCAGGTTCAGCCCGCCAAGCTGGCCGCCAAGACCCTTGGGATCTTGCAGCATCTTGGTCGCCTCGGCCATCTGGGCGGGATCGACATTGGCCATGTCGGGCAGCCCGCCGCCCTTGCCGGTCATCGCGCGCATGGCCTGTTTCAGCATGCCGCCCTTGCCCATCTTGCCCAGCTTCTTCATCGTGTCGGCCATCTGCTTCTGCATCTTCAGAAGCTTGTTCAACTCGGCCACCTCCATGCCGGCGCCGGCGGCGATGCGCCTTTTGCGGCTGGCCTGCAACAGGTCGGGATTGGCGCGTTCCTTTTTCGTCATCGAGTTGATCAGCGCGATCTGGCGCTTGATCGCCTTGTCGTCGAAGCCCGCAGCCTCGGCCTGCTTGGCCATCTTGCCCATGCCGGGCATCATGCCCATGATGGACTGCATGCCGCCCATCTTCATCATCTGCTCAAGCTGGCTCTTCAGGTCGTTCATGTTGAAGAGGCCCTTCTGGAACCGCTTCATCATGCGCTCGGCCTGCTCGACCTCCAGCACCTCCTGGGCCTTTTCGACCAGCGCGACGATATCGCCCATGCCAAGGATGCGGCCCGCGATCCGCTGCGCGTCGAAGACCTCGATCGCGTCCATCTTCTCGCCCAGGCCGACGAAGCGGATCGGCTTGCCGGTGACAGCGCGCATCGACAGCGCCGCACCGCCGCGCCCGTCGCCATCCATCCGCGTCAGCACCACGCCCGAGATGCCGACCTTGCCGTCGAACTCGGTCGCGACGTTCACCGCGTCCTGGCCGGTCAGGCCATCGACGACCAGCAGCGTCTCGCGCGGGTTGGCCACGTCGCGGACGGCCTGAACCTCGTCCATCAGCACCTGGTCGATATGCAGCCGACCGGCGGTGTCGAGCATATAGATGTCATAGCCGCCCAGGGTGGCCTGCTGCCTGGCGCGCTTCGCGATCTGGACCGCGTTCTCGCCCGGCACGATGGGCAGGGTGTCGACACCGATCTGCTGGCCCAGGATCGCAAGCTGCTCCATGGCCGCCGGGCGGTTGGTGTCCAAGGACGCCATCAGCACGCGCTTCTTCTCGCGGTCCTTCAGGCGCTTGGCCAGCTTCGCCGTGGTCGTGGTCTTGCCCGAGCCTTGCAGGCCCACCATCAGGATCGGCGCCGGAGGGTTGTCGATGCGCAGCGCATCCGGCGCGCCCTCGCCCTGCAAGACCTTGATCAGCTCGTCATGGACGATCTTGACGACCTGCTGGCCGGGGGTGACGGATTTCGTGACCGCCGCACCCGTGGCCTTGCCGGTCACGGATTTGACGAAGCCGCGCGCCACGGGCAAAGACACGTCGGCCTCAAGCAGGGCCACGCGCACCTCGCGCATGGCGGCAGCGACATCATCCTCGGACAGCGCGCCCTGCTTGGTCAGCCGGTCGAAGACGCCGCCAAGGCGGTCGGACAGGTTTTCAAACATCGGCGGCCCTCCTGATGGTTGCCGTTCGGTTCTGGACCCGCCCGAATGAGGGCGGCATAAGCGGTAACGCCCCCGTGGGCGCAACGCGCTGACGGGGGGCGATCCCCGGCTGACGCAGGGGACCGGAAGGACGGTCCTTCCGGGAATCCGGGGGTGGATAGGCCGAAACGGCGCCCGAGTCAACTGCGCCCGCCCGATTGACCCCGCCCCCGCTTTGGCGAAAGCTGCGCGAAGGAGGACCCATGACCCATCCGATCAGCCGCTTCCCCGTCCCGTCCCTGGACGAGATGCCCCCCGACATCGCCGCCCATATCCGAAAAGTCGCCGAGAAATCGGGCTTCGTGCCGAACATCTTCCTGGCGCTGGCGCACCGGCCGGACGAATTCCGTGCCTTCTTCGCTTATCACGACGCGCTGATGGAGCGCGAGGGCGGGCTGACCAAGGCCGAGCGCGAGATGATCGTCGTCGCCACCTCGGGGGCGAACCAGTGCCAGTATTGCGTCGTGGCGCATGGCGCGATCCTGCGCATCCGCGCCAGGCATCCGCTGATCGCCGACCAGGTGGCGGTGAACTGGCGCAAGGCAGATCTTTCGGTGCGCGAAAGGGCGATGCTGACCTATGCCGAAAAGGTGGCGCTGCGGGCACAGCACATCGACGAGCAAGATCACAGGACCCTGCGCGATGCCGGCTTCGCCCAGGACGAGATATGGGACATCGGCGCCATCGCCGCCTTCTTCGGCATGTCGAACCGGCTGGTGAATGCCGGCGACATCCGCCCCAACGATGAGTTCTACATGCTGGGCCGAACGTGAGCGCCAAGGCCGCCGCCTCCCCCGCAGCCTCTCCCGAAGACCGGAGGCGCGAAGCGCTGCACGGCCATGCCGCCATGTCGCTGTTCCCTCTGGCCATCTCCGGCTCATTTTCGCTGGGCGCGCGGGCCGCGAACCTGATCGACCCGGCGGCGATCTCGGCCGCGCGCTTCGCCATCGCGGCGGGGGTGGTGGCCGGGGTGGCGGTGGCGGGGCCGGGCATCCGGCGCGGCAGCTTCCGCGCGCCCTGGCGCTATCTTGTGCTGGGCGGCCTTTTCGCCGCCTATTTCGTGCTGATGTTCAAGGGATTGAAGACCGCGGCCCCGGTTTCGGCGGCTGCGGTCTTCACGCTGACCCCTCTGATCTCGGCCGGCTTCGGCTGGCTGCTGCTACGCCAGCGCATGACCCCTCGCATCGCGGCGGCGCTGCTTCTGGGCGCGGCCGGCGCGCTGTGGGTGATCTTTCGCGGCGACATCGGAGCCCTGCTGCGGCTGGAACTGGGCCGGGGCGAGGCGATCTATCTGGTCGGCTGCGTGGCGCATGCGCTTTACACGCCGATGGTCCGCCGCCTGAACCGGGGCGAGACCCCGCTCGCCTCGACCCTGGCCACGCTTTGCGCGGGAACGCTGGTGCTGCTGGTCTGGGACTGGCAGGCGATCTGGCACACGGATTGGGCGCATCTGCCGGCCATCGTCTGGATCACGCTGATCTATGTCGCGGTCTTCGCCAGCGCCCTGACGACGCTGCTGGTGCAATATGCCGCCATGCGCCTGCCCGCCTCGAAGGTCATGGCCTATACCTATCTGACGCCGCTCTGGGTGATCCTGCTGGAAGGCGCGTTGACCGGCCGGACGCCCGGCGGCGCCCTGCTGCCCGGAGTTTTCGCCACCATCGCCGCGCTCCTGCTGCTGCTTCGGGACTGACGGCACCGCCGGATTGGGTATTTGAAAAACGAAGAAGCGCCTTTGGCGGAGGCGGCAGCCCTTCTTCGTTTCCCAAATACCCCCGAGGCGCCTGCCACCGGATCAAGCGGCGGCCTCCTGGGGCGAGACCAGCGCCACAATGTCCAGCATGATCCGGTTCAGTTCGAAATCCTTGGGCGTATAGACCCGCGCCACGCCCATCGCCCGCAGCCGGGCGGCGTCGTCGTCGGGGATGATGCCGCCGACGACGACGGGCACATGGGCCAGGCCGGCGGCGGTCATGCGCTCCATCAGATCCTCGATCAGCGGCAGGTGGCTGCCGGAGAGGATCGAGAGGCCGACGATATGGGCGTTCTCCTCGGCGGCGCGGGCGACGATCTGCTGGGGCGTCAGGCGGATGCCCTCATAGGTGATGTCCATGCCGCAGTCGCGGGCGCGGAAGGCGATCTGCTCGGCGCCGTTCGAATGGCCGTCGAGGCCGGGCTTGCCGACCAGGAATTTCAGCCGGCGGCCCAGGCGCTGGCTGGCGGCGTCCACCGCCTCGCGGATCGGCTCCAGCCCTTCGGTCCGGTTCGAGGGGCTTTGCGAGACGCCGGTGGGGCCGCGATATTCGCCATGGACCTCGCGCATGACCCGCGCCCATTCGCCGGTCGTGACGCCGGCCTTGGCGGCAGCGATGGAAAAGGGCATCACGTTGCGCCCCTGGCGCGCCGCCTCGCGCAGCGCGGCCAGCGCGGTCTGGACGGCGGCCGCGTCGCGGGCCTGGCGCCAGGCGCCGAGCCGGGCGATCTGTTCCTGTTCGACCGCCGGATCGACGACCATGATGCCGCCATCCCCGGCCGTCAGCGGCGAGGGTTCGCCCTGCTGCCAGCGGTTGACGCCCACCACCACGGTTTCATTCGCCTCGATACGGTTCAGGCGGGCGGCGTTGGATTCCACAAGCCGGGATTTCATGTATTCGATGCAGGCGATGGCGCCGCCCATCTGATCCAGCGTATCGAGTTCGGCGCGGGCGCCGGCCTTGAGTTCCTCGACCTTGGCGGCGATGACGGGGTTGCCGTCGAAAAGGTCGCCATATTCCAGAAGGTCGGTTTCATAGGCGACGATCTGCTGCATCCGCAGGGACCATTGCTGGTCCCAGGGACGCGGCAGGCCCAGAGCCTCGTTCCAGGCCGGAAGCTGCACGGCGCGGGCGCGGGCATTCCTGGACAGCGTGACCGCCAGCATTTCCAGGAGGATGCGATAGACGTTGTTTTCCGGCTGCTGCTCGGTCAGGCCAAGGCTGTTCACCTGCACGCCATAGCGGAAGCGGCGGAACTTCTCATCCTCGATGCCGTAGCGGTCCCGGCAGATCTCGTCCCAAAGCTCGGTGAAGGCGCGCATCTTGCACAGCTCGGTCACGAAACGAATGCCCGCGTTCACGAAAAAGCTGATCCGCCCGACCATGCTGGGGAAATCCGCCGGCTCGACCTTGCCCTTCAGGTCGTCCAGCACCGCGATGCCGGTGGCCAGCGCATAGGCCAGTTCCTGTTCCGGCGTCGCGCCGGCCTCTTGCAGGTGATAGGAACAGACATTCATCGGGTTCCATTTCGGCAGGTGCTTGGCCGTATAGGCCGCGACATCGGTGATCATCTTCAACGAGGGCCTGGGCGGGCAGATATAGGTGCCGCGCGACAGGTATTCCTTGATGATGTCGTTCTGCACCGTGCCTTGCAGCAGGCGGATGTCGGCGCCCTGCTCCTCGGCCACGGCGATATACAGCGCCAAAAGCCAGGGCGCCGTCGCGTTGATCGTCATCGAGGTGTTCATCTGTTCCAGCGGGATCTGCTGAAAAAGCGCGCGCATGTCGCCCAGATGGCTGACGGGCACGCCGACCTTGCCCACCTCGCCCCGCGCCAGGATGTGGTCGCTGTCATAGCCAGTCTGGGTGGGCAGGTCGAAGGCCACCGACAGGCCGGTCTGGCCCTTTGCCAGATTCGTGCGATAGAGTTCATTCGACTTTGCCGCAGTGGAATGCCCCGCATAGGTCCGAAAAAGCCAGGGTTTGTCTTTCTGCGCCACGACCGTGCCTCGCAACTTTATTACTACAGTGCAATGGGTAGCGTAACATTGCTGCGGCGTCAATTCGCCGCGATGCAGAAATTCCGGGCGCCCTGTGCCTTTGTTTTCAGCGGAAACAGGGGATTTGCAGGGTTGCGGGCCCTCGCGCGTGCCGCACCGCTGTCGCGGCGGGGATCGGAATGCTAGCTTGGCCGCAACGAGCGAACGACAGGCAGGAGACAGGCATGATCACCCGCCGCGGCGCGCTTGCGGGTCTGGCAAGCGCCCTGGCCACGCCGGCCCTGGGCCAGGGAAGCAAGGCTTCCGACCTGGCCGAACTGGCCTATGACGACACCTCGCCCCGCAACCGGCTGGACATCCACCGGCCCGAGGGGCGCGGTCCCTTTCCGGTGCTGCTGGACATCCACGGCGGCGGCTTTCTGTCCGGGGACAAGCGCCAGCTGGCGGTGCCCGCCCCGGTGCTGGCGGCGGGGATCGCGGTGGCGCGGATGAATTACCGCCTGTCGAACCAGGCGCGCTGGCCCGCCCAGCACGAGGACGTGCTGGCCGCCGCGCATTTCCTGCAATCGCGCGCGGGCGAACTGGGGCTGGTGCCGGGGCGGCTGGCGCTGGGGGGCCGTTCGGCGGGCGCCTTCCTGGCGGTCTCGGCCGCGCTGAGCATGGTGCAAAAGGGCAAGGCCCCCGCCGCCGTGGTCGATTTCTACGGTCCGATGGATTTCGGCAGCATGGATGCCGACATGGCGCGGCTGGGGATGCCGGTCAAGCGCCCACCGGCCGATTCGCCGCAAAGCGTGGAATCGCTGCTGATCGGCTATGCCGTGGGCGCGCGCCGGCACGAGGCGAGCGCCATGGGGCCGGTGGGCCGGCTGGACGCGATGGCCGATGGCCTGGCGCTACCGCCGCTGATGATCCGGCACGGGCTGATGGACAGCATCGTCTCGGCGGGCCAGGCCGAGCATCTGCGCCGAGCCTGGCGCCGCGTCGACCCCAGGACCGAGATCGATTTCAAGCTGCTGAAATCCGAAGGGCACGGCACCCGCGCCTTCGGCGGCGCGGAAGTGCTGGGCGACATGGCGCGGTTCCTGACGCGCCACCTGAAGCCGGTCGCGGGCTAGGCCGGGACCGCGGCGCCTTGGCGCGGCGCGGACTTGTCGCGCAGGCCCAGCACCAGCAGCCGGGTCAGGGCGAAGCGGCTGCTCAGCAGATGCAGCAGGACCGGCAGGCCTATCCCCAGCGCGGTCCCGCCCAGGACCAGCAGCCAGGGCGATTCGATCCCTAGCTTTTCCAGCACCCGCCGCGACATCGAGGTCGCAAGGATATGGTAAAGATAGATCGTCAGCGAATAGGCCCCCAGCCATTGCAGCCAGCTCAGGCGAGGCAGCAGCAGAAAGCCCGCGATGGCCGCCCCCGCGCCGAAAAGCAGGCTTTGCAGGTCCAGCCGCTGGTCCGAGAACGCCCCGGTCTGGTGCAGGATGTGCAGGTTCATCGCCAGGCCCAGGCCCAGCATCGCCAGCCCGCTCAGCGCCACCGCGCCGCGATGGGCGCCGATCCAGTCCAGATGCCGGATGAAGGCCAGGCCCAGCAGGAAATAGGCCAGAAGATGCGTGATCCGGTTCAGTGCCATGATGTCGCTTTCAAAACCCCAGCCCATGGCCACGGCCAGAAGCGACAGCGCCAGCACCGGCATCAGCACGCGCCCCCGCGTCAGCACGTCCAGCGTGCCATAGGTCGCGAAGATGACCAGCATCACCTGAAGGAACCAGAAGATGGTGTAATGCCGCAGATAGGCATCCCAGGGATGGCTTAGGATCTGCCCGTCGGGCGCGCCCATGGCGCGCGCCATCAGCATGAAGACGGTGATGGCCGTAATACCCGGCAGGGCCAGGCGGCGCAGCTTGCCCTTCAGGAAGGCACCCAGCTTCTCGGGCTGGACCGGCTTCAGCCCATAGACCACGCCCGCCACGAAGGCGAAAAGCGGCATGCGCAGGTCGACCAGCAGATCGGCATAATAGCGCAGCGGATGCGGATATGAGACGCCCAACCCGCGCTGCTGCTCGGCACCGCCGATGACGTGGAAGCTGACCAAAAGAATGATGGCGATGGCGCGGACCGTCTCGATGGGCAGATGGCCCGGACGAAGCGGCGCGGCGCCCCGAAAAAGGGAAGGCATGATGAAACCTCGGCAATCTTAAACACCCCGAGCATAGGCGAAGGCGAACCGGGGGAAAACCTCCGATTCCTCCAAATTGAGCGCCTTTATTCTGCGCCGCGGCTAGGCGGCGGCGGAGCACCCCACAAGGCGAGACATATTGTTGCGTATACGACGTTAAACTGATTGCAATGTTACTCTTCCATGCTAACCATAGCCGATCACTTCGCGCTGATTCTGCGGCGCGGCAAGGCAGGAGACGCAGATGCCCCTCGACGCACCGACCCAGATCGCGCCCTATGACGCGCCGGAAAAGGATCTTTACGAGATCGGCGAGATGCCGCCCCTGGGCCATGTCCCCAAGCAGATGTATGCTTGGGCGATCCGTCGCGAACGGCACGGCGAGCCGGACAAGGCCATGCAGGTCGAGGTGGTGGATACCCCGGCCATCGACAGCAACGAGGTCCTGGTGATGGTGATGGCGGCCGGCGTGAACTACAACGGCATCTGGGCGGGTCTCGGCGTGCCGATCAGCCCCTTCGACGGCCATGGCGCGGAATATCACATCGCCGGTTCGGACGCCTCGGGGATCGTCTGGGCGGTCGGCGACAGGGTCAAGAACTGGAAGGTCGGCGATCAGGTCGTCATCCACTGCAACCAGGACGACGGCAATGACGAGGAATGCAACGGCGGCGATCCGATGTTCTCGCCCAGCCAGCGCATCTGGGGCTACGAGACCCCGGACGGCAGCTTCGCCCAGTTCACCCGCGTCCAGGCCCAGCAGTTGATGAAACGCCCCCGGCACCTGACATGGGAGGAATCGGCCTGCTACACGCTGACGCTGGCCACCGCCTACCGCATGCTTTTCGGGCACGAGCCGCATGAGCTGAAGCCGGGCATGAACGTGCTGGTCTGGGGCGCCTCGGGCGGGCTGGGGTCCTTCGCGATCCAGTTGATCAACGCGGCGGGCGGCAATGCGATCGGCGTCATCTCCGAAGAGGACAAGCGCGATTTCGTCATGTCCCTGGGCGCCAAGGGGGTCATCAACCGCAAGGACTTCAAATGCTGGGGGCAACTACCCAAGGTGAACACGCCCGAATACAAGGAATGGTTCGCCGAGGCACGCCGCTTCGGCAAGGCGATCTGGGACATCACCGGCAAGGGCAACAACGTGGACATCGTCTTCGAACATCCCGGCGAGGCGACCTTTCCCGTTTCCACCCTGGTCTGCAAAAAGGGCGGCATGGTGGTGATCTGCGCCGGCACGACGGGCTTCAACTGCACCTTCGACGTGCGCTACATGTGGATGCACCAGAAGCGCCTGCAAGGCAGCCATTTCGCGCATCTGAAACAAGCGGCGGCGGCGAACAGGCTGATGCTGGAACGCCGCATCGACCCCTGCATGTCCGAGGTCTTCCCCTGGGCCGAAATCCCGGCCGCGCATATGAAGATGTATCGCAACCAGCACAAGCCCGGCAACATGGCGGTCCTGGTCCAGTCCCCGACGACCGGCCTGCGCACCTTCGAGGACGCGCTCGAAGCCGGCCAAGCCTAGCCCCGGCCCGCGCGCAGCCCCGTCACCGCCCGGCCCCGTCATGGGACCGGACCCCCCGCCGCCCAGGGAAAGCCGCGCCCGCGCGCCCTCTTCGTTTCCCAAATACCCAAAAAACGCCGCCGCCGGCCCAGCACTCGCCCCCCGCGCGCCTCGGGCCTGCGGCGGTTCCGCATACCTCGTCCGGCCCGGCCCCTCCATTTCCGGTTGAACCACGCCACCGCGCCGGGCTAAGCCGTTGCCAAGCCCGACCGCCCGGAATGACATGCTGATCTTTCTTCGCCCACGCCTCGTCCTGCTCTCGGTCCCCAAGACCGGGACCACGGCGCTGGAACAGGCGCTCGCGCCCCAGGCCGAGATCGTCTTCCGCTCGCGCCCCGAGATCAAGCATCTGAACCAGCGCCAATACATGAACCGGATCAAGCCGCTGCTGGCGCCGCTGGGCGGGCCGCCCTTCGAAAGCGTGGCGGTTCTGCGCGAGCCGCTGGACTGGCTGCGAAGCTGGTATCGTTTCCGCGCCCGCGACGAGTTGATCGGGCGCCCGAACAGCACCGCCGCCATCAGCTTCGAGCGGTTCCTGACCGATTACCTCGCGCAGGGCCGGCGCCCGGCCCATGCGAGGCTGGGGCGGCAAAGCGAGTTCTTGCTGGACGCCGAAGGCAGGCCCGCCGTCGAGCACGTCTTCCGCTACGAGGCGATGGGGGCGCTGCTGGCCTTCCTGGAGGCGCGCCTGGACAGGCGGATCGAACTGCCCCGCGCGAATGTATCGCCCCGCAAGGACACGGATCTTTCCCCCCAGGCCGAGACCCGCGCCCGCGCCGCCCTGGCCGCGGAATATGCCGCCTGGGAAGCGGCGCGAACCGCCTAGCCCCGACCGACAACCAGCCCTTCCCGGAAAATTCAGCCCTGGCCGTAAAGGATCTTGGCGCGTTCCTCGAAGGCGCGGACGATACGGGTCATGGCCTCGCCGAAGACGACGCCGATCACCTTGCCCAGGATGGCGTTGCGGAACTCGAAATCGACGAAGAAATCGACCTTGCAGCCGGTGCCGGGAATATCCGCGAAGCTCCAGCCGCTTTTCAGATATTTGAACGGCCCGTCCAGATATTCGGTGTCGATGCGCCGCGCCTCGGGCCAAAGCGTCACGCGTGAGCCGAAGCGTTCGCGAAAGACCTTGAAGCTGATCACCAGATCGGCCTCGACCACCTCCGAGCAGGGCGCCGGTCCGGGGCGGCGCGCACGGATGCGGGCGGCACTGTTCCAGGGCAGGAACTCGGGATAGCTTTCGACATCGGCCACCAGCGCATACATCTGGTCGGCGGTATAGGGCAGGATGCGGCTGTCGCTGTGCTGAGGCAAGACTTGGTCCCGAGGCGGAGTTCCGTTTCGGCGATCCCTAGCAAAGGAATGGGCACATGAACAACCTCATCTGGCTGATCCGGGCGCGGCGCTGGCTGCAAAATCCGCCCAGCGCGGGCCGCGTCAAGCTGGTGCTGGCGGTGGTCGCGCTATGCCTGCTTCTGGTCGGCCTGGAGCATTTCGGGCTTTGGCCGGAATGGGCGGTGCTGGAGCGCGGCCGGGGCATGCACCTGCCCCGCCCCTGATCTGGCCTTGATCTGGCCCCGACCCGGTTGCCGGGGCTAAAGCCCCGCCGCCTTGAACGTGTCGCATTGCCCCAGTTCGCCCGAGGCAAAGCCGCGCTTGAACCAGGTCTGGCGGTCCGCCGATGAGCCATGGGTGAAGGCATCGGGCATCGGCGCCCGGCCCGCCTTCTTCATCAGCGTGTCGTCGCCCACGGCGGCGGCGGCGTTGATCGCCTCGGCGATGTCCTGGTCGTCGATGCTGTTGAACTGCTGGCTGGCATGGCGCGCCCAGACGCCGGCAAAGCAATCCGCCTGAAGCTCGGTCGCGACCGAGATGCGGTTGGCCATCACCTCGCTTGTCCGCTGGCGTGCCTGCATGGTCTGGCCCAGGATGCCCAGAACGTTCTGGACGTGGTGGCCGACCTCATGCGCGATCACATAGGCATAGGCGAAATCGCCCCCCGCCCCCATCTGCCGCTGCATGGTGGCGAAGAAATCCGTGTCCAGATAGATCTTCTGGTCGTTCGGGCAATAGAACGGCCCCATCGCCGATTGCGCCCCGCCGCAGGCCGATTGCACCGCGCCCGAAAACATCACCAGCTTCGGGTCGACGTAAGCCACCCCCGTCTGATCGGGCAGGACCCGGCGCCAGACTTCTTCGGTATCGGCCAGCACGACCGAGACGAACTGCCCGCTGTCCTTCTGGGTCTGGCTCAGTTCGCGGCTCTGGCCCGACTGGCCGCCGCCATCCAGCGCGCCCACGATGGGCGATATGTCGATGCCGAAGAAATACCCGACCGCCAGGATCGCCAGCATGCCGACGACGCCCACGCCCCCCGCCCCGGCCCGTCCCATGCCGCGCCGATCCTCGACGTTGCGACTGCCTCGCCTGCCGCGCCATTCCATGAAGCCACCCTCGCGAAGAACCAAACTGCAAGCAGAATGGTCCGAAATCCGTCAGGCTGCAACTATGTCGCGGGGTTGACAGTTCCCCACCCGCTGTCCAGCAAGGTCCGGCTGCGATACGGTTAAAGTGGGAAGGGTTGGCAATGTTCGACTGGGTGGTCTCGACAATCGAAAGCTGGGGCTATCTGGGGGTGTTCCTGCTGATGGTGGCCGAGCATGTCTTTCCGCCGATCCCCTCCGAGGTGATCATGCCCCTGGCGGGCTTTCTGGCGGCGCGGGGCGATCTGTCGCTGTGGCTGACCATCCTGATCGGCACGGCCGGCTCGGTCCTGGGGACGATGATCTGGTATTGGATCGGGCGCGCCTTCGGCGAAGCGCGGCTGAAGCGGATCGCGGCGCGGCACGGGCGGCTCCTGACGCTTTCGCCCTCGGATATCGACAATGCGCGGACCTGGTTCAACCGCCATGGCGCGGCGGCGGTGTTCTTCGGCCGGATGATCCCGGCGATCCGCACGCTGATCTCGGTCCCGGCGGGGCTGTCGGACCTGCCCTTCTGGAAATTCCTGGCCTTCACCGTGCTCGGCTCGGCGATCTGGACCAGCGTCCTGACCTGCGCCGGCCTGATCCTGCACGAGAACTATGCCCGCGTCGCCGATTACGTCGATCCGCTGTCCAAGCTGGTGATCCTGGCGGTGGTGGCGATCTATGTGTGGCGGGTGATCCGCTGGAAGCCGCATTAGGATCACGCAAAAGACATTTGCCGCGCCTTGTCGCCGGGCCTAACCCAAGCCCATGATGCAGATGACATACAAGCGTTTGGGTGTATTGGCCGGGGCCGGCTCGGGGCTGCTGCTGGCGGCGGCCCTGTCCTTTCAGGCCATGGGCTATGCCCCTTGCGAGCTTTGCATCCTGCAACGCTGGCCGCATCTCGCCGCCGCGATCCTGGGCGGCCTGATCGCCGTCCTGGGCTGGCGGCGCTGGCTGGCGGTGATGGGGCTGCTGGCGGCCGCCGCGGCCTTCGGCTTCGCCGTCTATCACGCCGGGGTCGAGATGAAGATCTGGGCCGGGCCGCAGCATTGCTCGGGCGGGGTCTCGGGGATGGCCTCGATGTCGACGCAGGACCTTATGGCGGCGATCCAGGCGGCGCCGGTGGTGCGCTGTGACGCGGTGGTCTGGTCGCTGATGGGAATTTCCATGGCGGGCTGGAACGCGATCTGCTCGGCGGTTCTGGTGGCGCTTTGGGCGGCCTCGGCGCGGGGGCGCGCGCGGGTCATGGGCAGGGCCTGAAACCAGCCTGAAAACGGGCGCGGCGGGGGCTTTTCGGCCCCTAAAGATTGCACCCCCGGCTGGTATGGGATAGACCGCATCTCAACAAGATGTTGAGGCGAACCCCGTGGCTGACACCCCCGAAAACGACGATGACGGAACCGAGAACGGCGGCGCGGCCCGCGCGGTGATGGCCCATGACGGCCCGGTGATCGACATCGCGCACGAGATGCGTTCGTCCTATCTGGACTATGCCATGTCGGTCATCGTCAGCCGGGCGATCCCGGACCTGCGCGACGGGCTGAAGCCGGTGCATCGGCGCATCCTGTTCGCCATGCACGAGACCGGAAACACCCATGACAAGCCCTATCGCAAATCGGCGCGGCCGGTGGGCGACGTGATGGGGAAATACCACCCGCATGGCGACGCGGCGATCTATGACGCGCTGGTGCGGATGGCGCAGGACTTTTCCATGTCGCTGCCGCTGCTGGACGGCCAGGGCAATTTCGGGTCCATGGACGGTGATAGCGCGGCGGCGATGCGCTATACCGAGGTGCGGATGGACAAGCCCTCGGCCTATCTGCTGGCCGACATCGAAAAGGATACGGTCGAGTTTCAGGACAACTACGACGGCAAGGACCGCGAGCCGACCGTCCTGCCCGCGCGTTTCCCGAACATGCTGGTCAATGGCGCGGGCGGCATCGCCGTCGGCATGGCGACGAACATCCCCCCCCACAACCTGGGCGAGGTGATCGACGCGACCCTGGCCCTGATCGAGAACCCCGACCTGCCGACCGAGCGGCTGCTGGAGATCGTGCCCGGCCCCGACTTTCCGACCGGCGGCATCATCCTGGGCCGCTCGGGCGCGCGCAAAGCCTATCTGGAAGGGCGCGGCAGCGTCATCATCCGCGCCAAGACCCGGATCGAGGAAGGCCGCAACGGGCGCCAGTTGATCGTGCTGGACGAGATCCCCTATCAGGTGAACAAGGCCACGCTGATCGAGAAGATCGCCGAGCTTGCCAAGGAAAAGCGGATCGAGGGCATCGCCCATGTGCAGGACGAATCCGACCGCGTGGGCGTCCGCGTGGTGGTGGAACTGAAACGCGACGCGACGGCCGAGGTGGTGCTGAACCAGCTTTTCCGCTTTACCCCCATGCAGACCAGCTTCGGCTGCAACATGCTGGCGCTGAACGGCGGCCGCCCCGAACAGCTGACGCTGCGCGACTTCCTGACCCATTTCCTGACCTTCCGCGAGGAGGTCGTCGCCCGCCGCACCGCCTATGAGTTGCGCAAGGCCCGCGAACGCGCGCATGTGCTGTGCGGCCTGGCCGTCGCCGTCTCGAACGTCGATGAGGTGGTGGCGACCATCCGCAGTTCGGCCGATGCCGCCGAGGCGCGGGCGCGGCTGATGGAACGGCGCTGGCCCGCGCATGAGATCGTCGAATACCTGCGCCTGATCGACGACCCGCTGCACCCGGTCAACGAGGACGGCACCTATAACCTGTCCGAAACCCAGGCCCGCGCCATCCTGGAACTGCGCCTGCAACGGCTGACCCAGCTTGGCGTGCAGGAAGTCACCGACGAGTTGAAATCCCTGGCCGAGTCGATCCGCGAGCTTCTGGCGATCCTGGCCTCGCGCGAGCGGATCATGGGCATCATCTCGGCCGAACTGGCCGAGATCCGCGCCCTGTTCGCCGTCCCCCGCCGCACCGAGATTTCGGACTGGGCCGGCGACATGGACGACGAGGACCTGATCGAGCGCGAGGATATGGTCGTCACCATCACCTCGGGCGGCTATATCAAGCGCACCGCGCTGGCCGAGTTCCGCAGCCAGCGGCGCGGCGGCAAGGGCCTGTCCAGCATGGCCACCAAGGAAGACGATGTGGTGACGACGCTGTTCGTCGCCAACACCCACACGGAACTGCTGTTCTTCACCACGGACGGCATGGTCTATCGGCTGAAGACCTGGCGCCTGCCGCTGGGCGGGCGGACGGCCAAGGGCAAGGCCATCATCAACATCCTGCCGATCCAGCAGGGCGTCTCGATCGCGGCGCTGCTGCCCATGGACGCCCCCGAAAAGGATTGGGACGATTACCAGGTCGTCTTCGCCACATCCGAGGGCGATGTGCGCCGCAACGCGCTGTCGGACTTCACCAACATCAAGTCGAACGGCAAGATCGCGATGAAGCTGCCCGAGGGGGTGGAACTGATCGGGGTGCGGCTGGCGACCGAAAGCGACGATGTGATGCTGATCACCGCCTCGGGCCGGGCGATCCGCTTCCAGACGACGGATGTGCGGATCTTCAAGGGCCGCGATTCGACCGGCGTGCGCGGCATCCGTCTGGTGAACCAGGGCGACCGCGTGGTCGGCATGTCCGTCATCCGCCATTTCGAGACCGACTCGGACGAGCGCGCCGCCTATCTGAAGATGCGCCGCGCCGTCGAGGGGGCGCTGGACGACGGCGCCGAGGCCGACGAGGACGAGGATGCCGCCGGGGCCGAGGCCGCGATCAGCCAGGAACGCTATGCCGAGATGTCGGCGGCCGAGGATCTGATCCTGACCATCACCGCCAAGGGCTCGGGCAAGATCAGTTCCAGCTTCGACTATCCGCTGCGCGGGCGCGGCGGCCAGGGCGTCACCGCCATGGACAAGGCGATGCGCGGCGGCCCACTGGTCGCGTCCTTCCCGGTCGAGCGCGACGACCAGATCATGCTGGCCACCTCGACCGGCCAGTCGATCCGGGTGCCGGTCGAGGGCATCAGCTTCCGCTCGCGCTCCGCCGGGGGCGTGCGCGTCTTCAACACCGGCGCGGGCGAGACGGTGGTTTCTGTTGCCCGCATCGCCGAGAATGGCGAGGATGAGCCTGAAACCTGATCCCGGCAGGGCGCGGCGGCCTGGCGCCGCCCCGCCCTGCCCCGAACCGCGCGAGGAAGTCGATTGGAGTCGCGTAATCCGCTGAGCGAGCGGCTGCAAACCGGCTTTCTGGGCGTCATCGCCTTCGCGCTGATTCTGTTCCTGTTGGTCCAGGCCCGGTTCATGCTGATCTGCCTTGCCTTCGCCATCATCATCTTTTCCCTGACCAGCGATGCGATCTCTGCCTTTGCGCGGCTCAAGGTGCCCAATTGGCTGGCAACCACGCTGGCGCTGATCGCCATCGCCATCGGATCGCTTTGGGCGGCGACAACCATCGTCGCGCAGTTGAACGAGGTCGTCTCGACCTCGATCGCCTATGCCGACCGGGCGCAGGCGGTGCTGTCGAGCCTGAGCCAACGATGGGGACCGAAGGTGCAGGAATCGATCACCACCTTCTTGGGCAATATCGATTTCGCGGGCTGGCTGCGCTCGGCCGCGGGACAAACGACCAACCTGATCTCGGGAACGGTGCTGACGCTGACCTTCGTGGGTTTCATGTTCTCGGAACGGCTGTGGTTTCCGATCAAGATCGAGAAGCTGACCGGCGACCCCGAGCGCGCGGCCGAGGTGCTGGCTATCGTCCACAGCATCATGCGCCGGGTAAACCGCTATCTGGTGGTCAAGGCCGGGATCAGCGCCGTCACCGCCGCGCTGATCTGGATGATATTCCGCATCGGCGGGCTGGAGCTTGCCGGGGCGGTAGCGATGCTGACCTTCATCCTGAACTTCATCCCGACGCTGGGTTCGATCATCGCGACGGTGATCGCGGTGGCCGTGGCACTGGCGCAGACCGGCGATCCCGCGACCACGCTGGTCGTGGGCGGCATCATCACCGGCGTCCACTTCCTGATCGGCAACGTGCTGGACCCGATGCTGCTGGGCCAGACCCTGCGTCTGTCGTCGTTCGGGATCGTGCTGTCGCTGGCCTTCTGGGGCGCGGTCTGGGGCATCGCCGGAACCTTCCTTGCCGTGCCGATCATGGTCGCGATCATGATCGTCTGCGCGCAGTTCCACTGGCTGCGCCCCGCCGCCATCCTGATGTCGCAGGAAGGCATCCCCGAGCAGGAGCCGCGCACCCGCCTGCGCGGCTAGGCCGGGATCAGGCCAGAGGGTCCGTCAGGCCCTGGGCGTGCCCTCCGGCCCGTCCGGCCCGACGGTGACGGTGCCCGAGGCGGGTTCCTCCTGTTCGGCGGTCTCGGCGAGCGGCTTGGCGGGCGGACCGGCGGGGGCGTCATCGACCCGGTGCAGATAGACATCGCTTGCCCCGCGGGCGCTGCCGGGCAGACCGATCCCCGCCTCGGCCATGCGCTTCAGGATCTGGTGGTTGATCTCCGAGACGACGCCGGTGCTGCCATTGATGTCCGAGACCACGGCGCGCAGTTCGAAATTCAATCCGGTGGGGGTGATGTTGCGCAGGAATACCACCGGCGCGGGGCTGATCATCACGGTCGGCTGATCCTCGGCGACCTCCTTGAGGATGCGCGTCACCTCGCGGCTGTCGGCGGTGACGCCCACTGTCAGCGGCACGATGATGCGCCCCGACAGGCTGCCCCGCGTCCAGTTCGTCACCGGCTGCGTGATCAGGTTCGAGTTCGGCACGATGATGTCATTGCGGTCGAAGGTCTGGATCTGCGTCGCGCGCACCGCCATCTTCTTGACGATGCCCTGCTGACCGCCGACCTCGATCCAGTCGCCGACCGCGATCGGCCGCTCGACCAGAAGGATGATCCCCGAGACGAAGTTCGAGACGACCTGCTGCATGCCGAAACCGATGCCGACCGAGAGGGCACCGGCGACGAAGGCAAGCGAGGTAAGGTTGATCCCCGCCGCCGTGATCGCGAAGACCGCCGCCAGCGCGATCCCCACATAGCCGATCATCGAAGCGACGGCGCTTTGGCCGCCCACATCCATCCGCGTCTTGGGCAGGATCGAGCTGCGCAGCGCGCCCTGGATGAAGTTGGTCAGGAAATAGCCAAGGGCGAAGACGATGATGAAGGTCAGGGCCGCCATCGGCGACAGCGTGACGCCGCCCAGGCTGAAGCCCTGCTGCGCCCGGCTCCATGCCTCGACCAGATCGCTGGCGCGCGCGCCCCAGATCAGCACGAACAGCGGCAGCGCCATCACGACCAGCGCAAAGCCGATCAGCACCGGCATCAGCGCGTCCCGCGCGGATTGATCGCCCCCCTTGGCCATGGCGTAGAAATCGCCGATGAAATCCTGCAAGACGATCAGCAACCCGACCAGCGCAAGCGTCAGCACATAGGCCCAGAGCACCGCGTTCGCCAGCGTCACATACCCCCCCGCCGCCGCGATGGGCGCGGCCAGCGCGATCAGCCGTCCGACCCCTCCCAGGAAGCTCACGACGCGGACGCGGTAATCGGGTGCCTCCGAGACATCGGAGGGGCGCAGCCTGCGCAGGATGCTGCACAATCGGAACAGGAAGAAGGCGCCCAGCAGGATGATCGGGAAATGCCAGACCCCCGCCGATGCCTCGGACAAAGGCTCGGGAAGGGGGTCGGTCAGCGCCGAGGACTGGGCATGAAAGCCCGAAAGCGGCAGCACGCTGCGGGCGAAGAACTGATGCAGCGCCAGCGCCAGCGCCAGCATCTTGGCGCGGAAGGCGGCCTGATCGGCCAGCACTTGCGTCAGCGGCAACGGCGAGGATACCGGACCCGTGCCAGGAAAAACCCGCCGCGTCAGCCACAACCCGCCAAAGAAGCACAGCCCCGCCCGCGGGATCGAAAGCAGAAGCGGCCTGCCCCAGCTACTGAACAGATCGGTCGCGACCAGCGCGGCGACCCCCAGCATGATGCCGATGAAGGGAATGGCGATCTGGCCCAGCGAGACACCGAAGACCAGCGCCGCGCGGGAACGCTCGCTGGCGCGTGCCGACAGCCGCCCCGGCATGCCATCGACCCATCGCCGGCCCTGCGACAGCAGCAGCATCCCCGCCAGGATGATCCCCAGCGTCACCAGAATACGCGAGGCCGCGTCAGGCCCGGTGCCGTATTCGCGCCAATGGTCGCGCACCTCGTGCCAGACATTGACCCCCACATCCGCCGCCTCGCCCAAAGCGGACGCCCAGTTCGCGGGGTTCAGCGGCGTCGGCGTCTTGCGGATCAGCGCATAGGTCTGGCGCTGCCGCAGGGTCAGGTCGATCTGCTGGACGATGCCATCGGCGCGGCCGAATGCCTCGACCGCCTGAAGCCCCGGCGCCTGGACCTGGGACAGTTCCTCGTTCAGCGCCTTGCGCCGGTCGGCGATGTCCTGGCTTTCGGTCTGCCCGTCGGGCAGAGCCGTGGGAAGGGCCGCGATCTGGTCCTTCAGCGTCGCGATGCGGGTGCTGTTGGTCCCCTCGGCCTCCTCGAACTGGTCGCGCCATCGGACCACCTGCTCGCGGATGGATTGCAGGCGGGCATCGTTCGCCTCGTTCGATTGCAGGATCTGCTCGGCCTGCTGGGCCAGCTTGGTCCAGGAATCGTAATTCGGGGCCTGAGGGTCCTGGGCCGCGACCGGCGCGGCGAAGGCCAGGGACAGGACGACGAAAAACGCCGCGATCAGGGCAGTAAGGCGTGACATCCGGGTCGTTTAATCCTCGTAGGCTTCGGGCAGTTCGGCCGCCTTGCGCACCATCCATGCCGGCACCGGCAGACCTTTGGCGCGCAGGAATTCCGGGTTGAAAAGCTTGGTCTGGTAGCGCGTGCCGTAATCGCAAAGCACGGTGACGATGGTATGGCCAGGCCCCAGTTCGCGCGCCATGCGGATCGCCCCGGCGACATTGACCCCCGAGGATCCGCCCAGGCAAAGCCCCTCATGCTCCAGCAGGTCGAAGATCACCGGCAGCGCCTCGGCATCCGGGATACGATAGGCGAAATCGGGGGTGAAGCCGTCCAGGTTCGCGGTGATCCGGCCCTGGCCGATGCCTTCGGTGATGGACGAGCCGGGGCTGTCGAAGGTCCCTTCGGTATAGAAGCTGTAAAGCGCCGCGCCCTCGGGGTCGGCCAGGCCGATCTTGACGCCCTTGGGTTGCAGCGCCTCGGCCACGCCCGCCAGCGTCCCGCCCGAGCCGACCGCGCAGATGAAGCCGTCCACCTTGCCGCCGGTCTGCTCCCAGATCTCGGGGCCGGTGGTCTCGACATGGGCCTGGCGGTTCGCCACATTGTCGAACTGGTTCGCCCAGATCGCGCCATTGGGCTCGGTCCGGGCCAGCGCCTCGGCCAGGCGACCGGAATAGCGGACGTAATTGTTCGGATTCTTGTAGGGCGCGGCCGGCACCTCGACCAGTTCGGCCCCGGCCAGACGCAGCATGTCCTTCTTTTCCTGGCTCTGCGTCTCGGGGATGACGATCACGCTGCGAAATCCCATCGAGGCCCCGACCAGCGCCAGCCCGATCCCGGTATTGCCCGCCGTGCCCTCGACGATGGTGCCGCCGGGCTTCAGCGCGCCCCGCGCCACCGCGTCCCGGATGATATATAGCGCGGCCCGGTCCTTGACCGACTGGCCGGGATTCATGAACTCGGCCTTGCCCAGGATCTCGCAGCCGGTCTCTTCAGAGGCGCGCTTGAGCCGGATCAGCGGCGTGTTTCCGATGGCAGAGGCAAGGTCGGGGCAGATGCGCATGGGCGTGGCCTTTCGCGAATGGATCCTCTCCGGTCTACACGGGGGCGCCGGATGGCGGCAACCCCGGCCGGTGCCCGGTCAGGGGATCAAACCGTTCCTTTCCAGCGCAAGTTCCATACGAATCTTTTCTTGTGAGAGTTCAAGCCACAGCGCCAGGCTCAGAAGCGGTCCGTTGCGAATCTGACCCGAGAGCGCCATCCGCGTCAGCTCCTCGCGCGCGATCACATGGCTGCGAATATCCTCGTCCTCGCTGTCAAGGCCGCCCAGACCCGCCGTCCCGTCGGGCAGGTCGGCGATGCCGACGTAAAGGTATAGGAATTCGGCAACCGCGCCGGGGCTGGGATAGTGGTGCGGTCCGGGGATCAGCCGGCTGATGGTCAGGCCGGCCTCTTCCCTCGCCTCGCGCCGCGCCGCCTGCTCGGGCGTCTCGTCCGCGTCGACGCGGCCCGCGACGGTCTCATATATCCAGGGCTGGCGGTCGTCCCGAGCAGCCGGGGCGGCGCGAAACTGGTCGATCAGCAGCACCCGGTCACGCTGGGGGTCCCAGGGCAGCACCACCGTCGCATCGCCCGAGACGAAGACCGCGCGCAGCACGTCCGGGGTCCAGCCACCCCGATAGCGGCGGTGACGCAGCGTGATTTCCTCGACCGAGAAATAGCCGGCGTAAGGTTCGGTCCGGGCGATCGGCCGCCAGCGCGCGGCACCTTCGGGACCAAGACCGGGCAGGCCGGCCGTATCCCGCGCCGCGCGCAGCCGGGCCGAGATCCATGTCGCGATCTGAGGCAGGCGCTGCCGGATCTGCGCGGGATGCTGCGGCAAGGTCAGTAGGTGGCGCGCCATGGCGATGGCCAGGTCGGGCTGCCAGGGCTGCGCGGAAGCGGTCGCCGCCAAGGCCAGGCCCAGGATCTCGCATCCATCGATCATGACGGGATGCAGGTCGAAGATTTCGGCATAGCGGCGCAGTTCATCTGTCCAATCGGCTTGCCACAGGGGCAACGCCTCGCTTCCCGGCGCCAGCATCGGAAAGCCGTCGCGCAGCACCCCGGCCCCGGCCCCGCCCAGCAGGCGCCCGCTTAGCGGCGGCGCGGGCCGAGCCTCGGGCACCAGCAACCCGCGCAGCCCGGCATGGGCCAGAGGCCCGATCAAGAACGGCATTCGCATCCCCTTGCGCTTCGCGACCCGGACGCCCCACCCGCCAGGATTGGGACGATCCGAAACTTTCGATGCTTTTTCACGCAAAGCCCCTTGCGCTTCAACCCCGGCCCGTCTAAATCCCCGCCACCACCCAAAAAGCGCGGAGAGGTGCCGGAGTGGTCGAACGGGGCGGTCTCGAAAACCGTTGAGCCTTCACGGGTTCCGTGGGTTCGAATCCCACCCTCTCCGCCATTTGTCATTTGTCATTTTTGTTGACCTGCGAATCATCGCATCCTAGCGTATAAGCCACTGAACTTATGCGCTGATTTGCGTTCGCTGTTTCCATTCGTTTCGCTTCGATTGCGCCCGGCTCTGTTCATTTTGTGGTATGAACGGTGGTACGAACTATGGGCTACGCTTCAGGAAAACTGACGAAGAACCTTGTTCGCACGCTCGGCCCCGGCAGGCACTGCGATGGCGGCGGCCTCTATCTTGTTGTTGATCCCTCGGGTGCCAGGCGCTGGATTGTGCCTGTGACTGTAAGAGGGCAACGCAACCGCGAGGGCAAACCGCTGCGCACCGACTTCGGCCTTGACGGCGCGAATGTCGTCACGCTGACCACAGCGCGGGATCGGGCGCTTGAGCATCAGCGTATGGCGCGACAAGGGCTGAATCCCAAGTTTCACCGCGAACAGGAAATCCCCTGCTTCGAGGATATCGCGCGGCAGGTCCATGTTGAGCGTATGCCGACATGGAAGAACCCCAAGCACGGCCAGCAGTGGATCAACACACTCGAAGACTATGCCTTCCCAAAGATCGGGCGGATGCCTGTCTCGGATATCGGTCAGCGCGAGGTGATGCAGATCCTTTCACCGATCTGGACCACCAAGCATGAAACGGCGCGGCGCGTGGCGCAGCGGATCAAAGCCGTCCTCGATGTTGCGCACTCACATGGCTACCGTGAAGGCGAAAATCCAGTCGCTATCGTGCAGAACGCCCGCGTGCTGCCGCGCGTGAAGGCCAAGGTCAAACACCATGACGCGATGGATTGGCGCGAGGTGCCCGCCTTCTACGCCAAATTGGCCGATCAGAGCGGCATGGCGTCGAAGGCGCTGATGTTCACCTGCCTGACGGGATGCCGCACGAGCGAGGTGCTGCAAGCGGTTTGGGAGGAGTTCGATTTTGACGCCCGCCTCTGGGTGATCCCGGACGAGCGCACCAAAACCGATACCGTCCACCGTGTGCCCCTGACCAATCAGATGCTGGCCGTTCTTGAGCCACTCAAAGCGCTGCGCTCCAAAGCGGTGTTCGAGGGGCAACAACGGCACAAGCCCCTGTCCAACATGTCGATGCTGATGCTTCTGCGCCGGATGGGCATCGATAACGTGACCGTGCACGGATTCCGCTCGGCCTTCCGGGATTGGGCATCAGAGGAGGGCAACGTCTCGCGCGAGGTCGCCGAGCTGAGCCTCGGCCACAAAGTCGGCAACGAGGTAGAGCGGGCCTATGCGCGTTCGGATTTGATCGAGAAGCAGCGTGGGCTGATGGAAAGGTGGTCTGACTATGTGGCATCCGACATGGCGGCTGCTTCGTCCGAAGCCTAAGCCAGAAAACCGCTCGGCTGCGGACGAGCTGACTCTGTTCGACGTCCTTAGCCTCGATGACGGACCATTCGCTCAATACTGGCGACGACTTGCAGTCCAGCGGTATGACGTCGAGGAGGCGTTGAGCGCGGCGCTGGCTCCGAGCGATTATACTCCGGGAGAAACCTTTTTCTCGTACGGCGAGGAATGGCGTGCCGCGAGGGTCCTGTGCGATCACGAGGGGGATGTGCTGCCGGTGGCCAAGGGTAAGCAGGGCGCGAAGCTTCTCACGGAAGTTATTGAAGATCTTGAATCCCTCATCCACCTGACCGAAGAACAGTGGCCGCCAAAGATTTCAATGCCACGCAGGCGCTTACCTGAGTTGGCTAATTATCGCATCAAAGACGCCCTAGAAGCAGAAACTCAGGTTCAAGCGATAGCCTATCTGAAAGATTACAAGCGCCAGATCGAACTATCGGCGGCACGTCATCGGCCGCGCGAGAACAGGCGGGCCTACGATGTTGCGCTGGCGCTGCGTGCAGTCGTCGAACACTATACGGAGTATCCGATTACGGTTGCTCAGATGCGCCCAGGCGATCCGGTACTTTCCTTCCCACAATATGAGGTCAGTACGGCGCGTTATGACGTCACGGGTTTGCCAAAAGCCCCGTTCATGCGTGCCCTCGATGGCGTTTACCGCGCGCTGGAGATCGATGCGACCTTGCACCATTACGCGGCGAAGGCGCGCAAGACCCCCGACGACGATTCCAACCTGCACCGCTAAAAATTGATGTTAAAGGAAAATCCAACCAACCAAACTCAGCACCCGCTTGTGTTGACCGAGTTTGGATGGGTTAAAAACTTGCAGGCCCCGCGAGAACTCCGTGAGCTCTATGCAAACTTCTACACGCATAGAGAGGTGAAGGCATGGCAGCGGAAGTCTTCGAAAGCGAACGCATCTATGACGACGCGGATACGGAACTTGATCTGATCGCACCGCGCGGCAAGCGGGCGCAATGGCGTCACAGGCGTGTCGGGCCGAATTATCTGAAAATGGGGCGCCGCGTGAAATATCACGGCGCGGACCTCAATGCATGGATCGAGGCGAACCGGGTCGTGACATATCCGGCAAACGCACACTGATCGAACTTCCCAAATTTTGATCCCCGATAGCCGGCGGACGCTTCGCGTCACGCCGCGCGGAGGCGGCATGTCCAATTACAGATTTGCACAGCTGCGCCTGCAGGTCATCGAGCTTGCAGCCGAGCAAGCCGGACTTAGCGACAAGGCGTTTCGGCTTCTAATCCACCTGATCGTTCATCGCCTGAACTGGGCAGATGGCACATGCCATGTTGACGATAACACCCTTGCGTCGAGTTTGGGATGCAGTGCCGACACAGTAAGCCGCGCTGTGGCCTGCATCGAGCAGTCGGGCCTTCTAAGCGTCAAACGTGGCCGTTGGTCACGTCCGACCCATTATTCGATGTCCGCGCAGGCATGGCAGGCTGCGCAAGCGCGGCGGCGAGCACCCGGCAAATCTGCGGAACAAGATACCCCGCAAATCTGCGGCGATTATTCCGCAAATCTGCCCGGCAATACCCCGCAAAAACGCGGAGCTTTCTATAGAAATGAGATAAAAGAAAAGAAGGCGCGCGCGAATGCGACACCTGCCACCATGCCGTCATTTCCGGATGAAAGGCCATCCGGCAAGGCGCAGGGGGCGGCTCTCGGGGAGCCAGCCTTTGTCGCTTTGAAGTCCTTTCCCATGAAAATGTGGAATGAACGTCTCGAAGACTTCGGCCTGCCACATATCGAGCGCTGGATGACGCCCAATGTCACGGGCGGAAAAGCTGGATTCCTGCTGCCAAACCTTTGGCCCGCCAGAAAGGACAGCCCGCTATGGAAGGAACAGCTTTCCAGATTGGGCAGTCAATACCAAGAAAGCCAGCGCAAAGCGGATGACCGTCATGTGCTCTGAGGAAAGAGCAAGGCGACCCCTGTCATACGCTGGCGCTTCTGACCGGGAGCCTTGCGAGGGGTGGCAAGCCTCCCCTTCGAACCCCACCGCCACGGGCAAAGCCCGCGCCAAAGAAGTCCGCTCGGAAACCTTTGTTTTCCGCTGCACCACCGCCGAGAAGGCCCGGCTGCGGGATCAGGCCGCGCTGGCCGGTGTGCCGTCTGCCATCTTGCTGCGCGAGGCGCTTGGCCTGACCGATGCCCGCCGCCGCAAGCCGGTGCCAAAGGCCGACCCGGCGCTGATCCGTGAGCTTGGCCGCATCGGTGGCAATCTCAACCAGATCGCCCGCGTGTTGAACCGCAACGCCCTCGCGGGCGAGGTTGAGGGGTTCGACGCGGTTCGGGTTGCGCAGGCCTGACGGGCAGTCGAGACGCGCAGGTAGAGGGCAGCCCGCAGGGCGACGTTGGGAGATTGGGCGTTCATTTGCGGGTTCCTTTCTTGCGAGGCTCGATCAGGGGCAAGACCAGTTCCACGCGGTCATGGATGACCTTGGGGACCAGCTTGAGGCCCTTGCCCTTCTCCA
>NZ_JASGGO010000012.1:0-106645 GCF_047605025.1 Paracoccus sp. (in: a-proteobacteria)
CGGAGGAGGGATTTGAACCCCCGACACAAGGATTATGATTCCTCTGCTCTAACCAGCTGAGCTACTCCGCCACGGAGTGCGGGCTAACTACGGCGTGTGCCTGGAAGGGTCAAGGGGGTTGGCGGCAGTTTTTTCGCATTCACGGATTTCCCGGAGAAGTGTTTTGGGGCGTCGGACGACCGCGCGTGTGGCGCGATACGCCGGGCGCGGGAAAGTCCAACATTTCCTGAGATGGGCATAGATATGGGCGCGGCATGAAGCCGTAAGCCAGACAGGGCGATGGCGAGACGAGGGCCTGGCCGCGCTGTGCCCGATGCCGCGCCGGAGGTCGGCGCGGCGAATCCGCCGGCGCCAAGGTGCAAGCGGGGGCCGGCACATGAGGCCAGGTCGAAGCTGTGACGACGCGGCACAAGGACGCCTTGCCGTGGTTTTCGCGGCGATCCGTCGGCTCCCCTGTAAGGGGCGAGTCAGCCCCGCGCGCGGATGACCTGCAAAAGCGGCATCACCTCGGACATGTCCGGGCCGTGGGATTGGCCGGTCAGGGCCTTGCGCAGCGGCATGAACAGGGCCTTGCCCTTGCGGCCCGTGGCCTCTTTGACCGCGGTGGTGAACTGGGACCAGCTTGCCTCGGTATAGGGCGGGGGCGGCAGCAGGGTCATGGCCTGGGCCACGAATTCGGCATCTTCCGGGTCGATCTGCGGCTCGGCCCCTTGCGAGAAGATCCGCCACCAGCCCGCCAGGTCGTCCAGCCGGGTGATGTTCTGCGAGGCCACGCGCCAGAACCGCTCGGCCTGATCCTCGGGCACGCCAAGGGCCAGGATGTGGTCGCGCACCTCGGCGAAGGGGCGGGCCTGGTTCGCCTCGCGCGTCAGAGGCCAGAGATCCTCGGCGTCGAACTTGGTCGGCGAGGCGCCGAATTGCGCGGGATCGAATCCTTCGGCCAGTTCGTCCAGGCTCATGCGCAGTTCGACCGGCTGCGATGAGCCAAGCCGTGCCATCAGCGACAGAAGCGCCTCGGGGGCGACGCCATTCTCGCGCAGGTCCCTCAGCGACAGGGTGCCCAGGCGCTTGGACAGTTCCTCGCCCTGGGGGCCGGTCAGCAGGCTGTGATGGGCGAAGCTGGGGGGCGTCGCGCCAAGCGCGCGGATGATCTGGATCTGTGTCGCCGTATTCGTCACATGGTCGGCGCCGCGCACGATATGGGTCACGCCCATGTCGGCGTCATCGACGGACGAGGCGAAGGTGTAAAGCACCTGCCCATCGGCGCGGATCAGCACCGGATCCGACACGCTTGCCGCGTCGATCGAGATGTCGCCCAGGATGCCATCGGCCCATTCGATGCGTTCCTGGTCCAGAAGGAAGCGCCAATAGCCGTCCCGCCCCTCGGCCCGCAGTTTTTCGCGCGCCTCATCCGAAAGGCTCAGGCCCGCGCGGTCATAGACCGGGGGCTTGCCCATATTGAGCTGCTTCTTGCGCTTAAGGTCCAGCTCGGTCGGCGTTTCGAACACTTCGTAAAGGCGTCCGGCATCGCGCAGGTCGCGGGCGGCCTCGGCATAGCGGTCCAGGCGGTCGGACTGACGCTCGATCCGGTCCCAGTCCAGGCCCAGCCATTCCAGATCCCGCTGGATGCCGTCCGCATATTCCTGTTTCGAACGTTCGCGGTCGGTATCGTCCAGGCGCAGGATGAAGCTGCCGCCCGCCTTGCGTGCGATCAGATAGTTCATCAGCGCGGTGCGCAGATTGCCGACATGGATGTGGCCGGTGGGCGAAGGGGCGAAACGGGTGATGGTCATGGGGGTCTCCTGTGGGCTTCGCTCTTTCACAAACGGCGGTTTTTGTCCATATCTGGGCCAAAGACGAGGTTAGCAGATGCTTGACTGGAAGAATGCCGAGGCGCCCGACGCGGGCCTGATCGAGGAACTGGCGCGCGAGGCCATCGCCGGCCTGCCGCCCGAATTCGCCGGCCCCGCGCGCGAGGTGGTGCTGCGCATCGAGGATTTCGCCAGCGAGGAGTTCCTGGACGAGTTGCAGATCGACGATCCGCTGGAACTTACCGGGCTTTACGATGGCGTGCCCATGACCGAGAAAAGCCCGAGCGAACCGCAGCATTTCCCGGATACGGTCTGGCTGTTCCGCCGCGCCATCCTGGACGAATGGTCCGCGCGCGGCGACGTGACGCTGGGCGCGCTGGTCGCCCATGTCGTGGTGCATGAATTCGCGCATCACTTCGGCTGGTCGGATGCCGATATCGCGGCCATCGACCGCTGGTGGGAATAGCCGCGTTGAACGACCGTTTTTTGCGGAAAATTCTTGCAGACCTCCAGTCGGATCGGGTGTTTTCCGCCGCTTTGGGATTGCACGCGCACATACGCCTTGAAGTGGCAAATCCGGCCCGCTACCTGAGAGGTCCCAGGGCTTAGGCAGTTTTGCCCAAGGGTTGGGTTTTTATAGCCATCGTGGGCCGCGGCGTCTTGCCGCGTCCTTAAGAGAGCCGGGAACAGAGCTTTTCGAAGCAAGCGTGCCAGACGGTGGTTGCAGTGCCCCTTCCGCCCGGCACGCTCTTTCCCCCTCATATCCCTCGATCTTTCCAATCCGGTGAAAATCTGGCAGCAGCAGGGGTGGTCTGCTTGCGGCATGGCCCGCATTCGGAAAGGAGCGAGGCATGAGGACAATCTTTCTGGCCACGCTTGCGGCGCTGGCGCTGCACGTCCCAGATGTCTGGGCGCAGGCGCATTCCGGCCATGCCGGGGCGATCCCCATGCCGGTGATGCTGGGCGATCTGGTGATCTCGCGGGGCTATGGTCGCGCCACGCCGCCCCATGCGCCGGTGGGCACGGGGTATCTGTCCATCCAGAACCAGGGCCGGGTGCCGGATCGGCTGCTGGGCGCGGAAAGTCCCGCCGCCGGCCGGGTCGAGATCCACCGGATGGCGATGCGGGACGGGGTGATGCGGATGCGCCCGCTGCCCAAGGGGATCGAGATCCCCGCCGGCGCCACGGTCGATCTGCGGCCGGGCGGGGCGCATCTGATGCTGATGGCGCTGAAGGCCCCGCTGGTCGAGGGCGCGCGCCTGCCCGTCAAACTGCGGTTCGAGAGGGCGGGTCGGATCGAGGTTCAGCTTGCCGTGGGGCCTTTGGATGCGACGGGAGGTCATGAATGAGCGTGAAATCGGGGCTGCGGCCCATCCGCCTGGCGCTTTGGGCGCTGGTGGCGCTGGCGCTGATCGGTCTGGCCTGGGTGCAGGTGATCTCGCCGCGCTTGCAGGCGCTGTCCGATGGCGGCATGGCCAATCTGGGGCGCGGCGATTACCGGCTGGTGACCGGGGATGGCCAGCCCTTTACCCAGGACAGCCTGAAGGGGCAGCCGACGGCGGTGTTCTTCGGCTTCACCCATTGCCCCGATGTCTGCCCGACCACGCTGGGCGACATCTCGGGCTGGCAGGAGGATCTGGCGCGGGCGGGAAAAACGCTGCGGGTCTTCCTGGTCACCGTGGACCCCGAGCGTGATTCGCCCGAGGTGATGCGGGATTACGTCTCGTGGGTGCCGGGGGTGCAGGGTGTCTCGGGCTCGCCCGAGGAGATCGCCAAGGCGCTGAAGGCGTTTCGGGTCTATGCCCGCAAGGCGGCGCTGGAGGGGGGCGACTACACGATGGACCATTCTGCCATGGTGCTGCTGTTCGACCGGGACGGGCGCTATAGCGGGCTGATCGGCTATCAGGAGGACGCCGACCGGGTCCGCGCCAGCCTGGAGCGGCTGGTGGCCGGCTAGGCCGCATTCTGCTCCGGGGGAATGGTTAACAAGGTAAGGTATAAACCCCGGAGGACCGCCTGCGGGGCGGTAACTGCTGGGCCATGCGTGGCATGGCTGGAATTTCTGGTCGGAAAGGGCGGGCTGGGAGTGTCTGAGTGGCGAGCCGGCCTGCATCATATGCGGGCGGTTTCGGCGATGCTGCCGCACTCCTTGCTGGCGTTGATCCGGTCGAAAGCTTGCTGGCGAAAGGCTGGCGCGCTGTCTTGTGGTCCATTTAGATGAAAGCCCTGGGGGCGTCAATAAAAAAATAACTGATTTCAATTAGTTGATAGAAATTCTCGGGAAAAAGATGGTATACCAAATCCCGGTGACAAGGGCGGTCGGCTGCTTTAGCCTGACGGGCATGGAACGGTGCAGGACAAGGCGGGCAAGATGGATCTGATGGCTAAGGCGACCGAACTGGTGGGGGCGGCGATGGTGGCGCTGCGGCGCAAGGATTCCCCCAAGGTCCAGGCGGTGGGCAGCGCGCCGCAGATCCCCCAGGCGCGCGAACAGGGGATCATGACGCTGAAGATGCCCACGGCGCGGGGCTGGGCGCCGGGACAGGTCCCGCAGGCGGCGCCGGGGCTGCGGGTGAATGCCTTCGCCACGCAATTGCAGCATCCGCGCTGGATCGAGGTGCTGCCCAATGGCGACGTGCTGGTCGCCGAGGCATTGCAGGCCGAGCGTCCGCCGAAGACCTTGCTGGATCATGCCATGGTCTCGACCATGCGCCGGGCGAGGGCGATCGGGCACAGCGCGAATCGGGTCAGCCTTTGGCGCGATCCCGATGGCGATGGCATAGCCGAAGAGCGCCACGTCTTTGTCGAGAACCAGAACCAGCCCTTCGGCATGGCCCTGGTCGGCGGGACCTTCTATCTGGGCAATACCGACGGCATTCTGGCCTTTCCTTATGCCGAGGGCGCGACGCGGCTTGAAGGGTCGGGGCGGCGGCTGGTCGAATTCAAGCCGGACGGGCATTGGACGCGCAGCCTGATCGTCTCGCCCGACCGGGGCCGGATCTATGCGGGTGTGGGCTCGCTCAGCAATATCGCCGACGACGGCATGCAGGTCGAGGAGGGCCGGGCCGCGATCTGGGAACTGGACCTGGCCAGCGGCGCGGCGCGGGTCTTTGCCAGCGGCCTGCGCAACCCGGTGGGCCTGGCATGGGAGCCAGAGACCGGCGCGCTGTGGACCGTGGTGAACGAGCGGGACGGCCTGGGCGATGAGACGCCGCCCGACTATCTGACCTCGGTGCAGGAGGGCGGCTTCTATGGCTGGCCCTATTGCTATTGGGGGCAGATCGTCGATGACCGGGTGCCGCAGGATCCGGCCATGGTGACGACGGCGCTGCGGCCCGATTACGCGTTGGGCGGGCATACCGCCTCGCTGGGACTGTGCTGGATGCCCGAGGGAACGCTGCCGGGCTTCGGCGCGGGGATGGTGATCGGGCAGCACGGCTCCTGGAACCGGGCCACGCTCAGCGGCTATCGGCTGGTTTTCGTGCCTTTCGCGGGCGGCAAGCCCTCGGGTCCGCCGCGCGACATCCTGACCGGCTTTCTCAGCCCGGACGAGAAGTTTTCTTATGGCCGCCCGGTCGGCGTGGCGGTCGGGCCGGACGGACGCTCGCTTTTGATGGCCGATGACGTGGGGGATGTGATCTGGCGCGTCACTGGCGTCTGATCGGGCGTATGCCGGCGGTGCCGGGGCGGCGCGCCCTGGCCCGTCCTGGACGGTCAGCGTGAAATGCTTGCCCATATCCGGTTCGGCATGATGCGACATCGGGGCAAGCTTCAGTCGCCGCGCGCTGCCGAGCATGCCGGCATTGGTGCCTTCAAGGTGGTTTCAGAAAGTGTCCTTTCGGGATGTTGCGGACTGGGTGGCGATGTCCGTGGTGGTCATGTCTGCACTGGTCGTGGCGATCTTCCTGTTGCTGCGAAGGGAAGGCTGGGACCTGGGCGGCGGGTTCCGGGGTTTGACAAATCGCAAGCCGCGCGGTTCAAGCGGTCCCAGGCGACAGGAGGCCCCGATGGACCAGCATGAGATCCCGCAGTTGATGGAATTGCGCGCCTTGGGCGATGCGGACCGGGCCGCCGAAATGGCCGCCTATCATAAGGCCCCGCGCGTCTATCTGGGCGTGCCGGTGCCGGTGATCGACGCCTTGGCGCGCGGCTGGCGCGAGGGGATGCCGCTTGAGGCGCGCCTGGATCTGGCGCGGATCCTGTGGGCCAGCGACCTGCATGAAGGGCGGGTCGCGGCGGCGAAGCTGCTGACCCAGGCGCGGATCCGTCCGGATGCCGAGGTCTGGCGGCTGATCGCATCCTGGGTGCCCGATTTCGATGCCTGGGCGATCGCGGATCATGCGATGGGCGCGGGCGGGCGGCGTCTGATCGCCGCGCCCGAGCGGCTGGACGAGGTAGAGACCTGGCTGGATCACGGTAATTTCTGGGTGCGCCGGGCTGCCTTGGTCGGCACCTTGCCCTGGACCCGTATCCGCAACCCGAAACCGCAGGAAGTGGCGGCGCGGGATCGCATCCTTATCTGGTTGGAGCGCCTGGCCGATGATCCAGAATGGTTCGTGCAGAAAGCCGTCGGCTGGTGGCTGCGGGATCTTTCGAAGCACGACCCGCGGCGGGTGCGCGATTGGCTGGCGGTGCATGGTGCCCGGCTGAAGCCCTTTGCCCTTCGCGAGGCGGGGCTTTGGCTGCCCGAGAATCGCCAGGCGCGTGGCGGCGACGTGGCGGAATAATCGACGGGCCGGGCGGGGTGCATTGGCCGTCATTGGCCGGACGTGAGCTTGGTGGGCCGGCCTGGTTGTTCAGCCAAGACCCACCTGCGCGGCTTCCAAGGCAAGAAACGCCGGGCAGAACCAAGCGAATAGAGCCGCCATAAGCACAGCGTTTGCTTTCACCTGGTGCGCCTCGCGGAGGTCTGGGATGGCATCGTCGCATCCGTGAACGCATGCGGCGTCTGGTCGGGACTGGAATCCGGCGCGTCGACACGGGAAAACCCGCCGCGTGCGGCAGGGGAAGCAGCCGATTCGACGCGACCAACGCGCGGCTAGCCCTGAAAAAGCTCAAGCGTGGGCAGGTCGGTCAGGCTGGCGCCCAGCATTTGCAGCGTCGAGAGCGAGACCTGGCTACCGCCGCCCGGCGGACCGCCCAGGGGGATCAGCCGCACCTTGGAGGATTTGCCCGTCGCGGGATTGACCACGCGGCCCGCGCTTTCAGCATCGACCAGCGGTGTCTTGACCCAGAAGCCCGGCAGCGAGGGATCGCCCAGCGAGGCCACCGTGGTCCCCAGCCGACGCTCGCCCCCGCTGGGTGCGGCGGCGGCCTGCGCGCGTTCGGCCTGCGAGGCGCGGTCAAGCTGGGCCACGCTGAGCGCCGCCCCCTCGCCGATCGAGGAAGTGCCGCTGGTCTTGCCCGGTGTGCGGGGCGCCGTGCCTTGCAGAACCGGCCCCGAGATCACCGGCTGGCCGGTGCCGGGGTCGACCATTACCGGCATGACCGGCGGCGGTGCTTGCGTCGCGGGCTTCTGGGCGCAGGCGGCAAGCGCCATAAGGGCCAGGGCGCCGGTCAGTCGGATCAGCTTGTGCATCGCTTTCCTCACCTTCAATTCGCCGGGAAGGCTAGCCGGGGGCGGGGCAGGAAGTCCACCTCAACCCGCGAAACTGGTTACGGCCACGTCAACGGATCGGCTGGCTTGTGCGCCAGGGGCGGCGGCCCTATCTTCGGAGCCATGGAAGCGCATGGCCCCCTGGTCGATCCCTTTGCCCGCCCGATCTCGTATCTGCGGGTCTCGGTCACGGATCGCTGCGATTTCCGCTGCACCTATTGCATGGCCGAGCACATGCAGTTCCTGCCCAAGCGCGACCTGCTGACGCTTGAGGAACTGGACAGGTTGTGTTCGGTCTTTGTCGAACTGGGCGTGCGCAAGCTGCGCGTCACCGGGGGCGAGCCGCTGGTGCGGCGCAACATCATGGAATTCTTTCGCGCCATGTCGCGGCATCTGGGGCAGGGGCTTGATGAGTTGACGCTGACCACCAATGGCAGTCAGCTTGCGCGCTTCGCCGGGGAACTGGCCGATTGCGGGGTGCGGCGGGTCAATGTCTCGCTCGATACGCTGGACGCCGAGAAGTTCGCGCGCATCACCCGATGGGGGCGCCTGCCGCAGGTGCTGGAGGGGGTCGAGGCCGCTGCCCGCGCCGGGATGCAGGTCAAGATCAACACCGTCGCCTTGAAGGGCTTCAACGAGGATGAGCTTTTCGCGCTGCTGGACTGGTGCGCCGATCAGGGCCACGACCTGACCTTCATCGAGGTGATGCCCATGGGCGACATGGGCGAAGAGGCGAGGCTGGACCAGTATTGGCCGCTTTCGGACCTGCGGCGGCGGCTGGAGTCGCGTCTGACCCTGACCCCTCTGGCCGAGCGCAGCGGTGGCCCGGCCCGCTATGCCCGCATCGAGGAGACGGGCCAGAAGATCGGTTTCATCACGCCGCTGACACATAATTTCTGCGAAAGCTGCAATCGGGTGCGGCTGACCTGCACGGGCGAACTGTTCATGTGCCTGGGGCAGGAGGATCGCGCCGACCTGCGCGCGCCCCTGCGCGCCAGCGAAAGCGACATGCCGCTGCGCGACGCGGTCCGCGAGGCGATCTCGCGCAAGCCCAAGGGCCACGATTTCGATTACGCGCGGCGCCATGTTTTGGGGCAGGTGCCCCGGTTCATGAGCCATACGGGCGGCTAGAAGCTGGCGCCGTCCACCGCCTGGCTGGGCAGCGCGCGGGCATCGACTCCTTCCAGGCAATTGACGTTGATAGCCACCACCTCGGCCCCGTCCGGGCCTGTGCCGCGCGCATAGGATTCGATGCCGCAGGTCGGGCAGAACAGGTGGTGGATCGCCTTGCGATTGAACAGGTATTCCGTCACCGGCCCGTCGGTGGTCAGCCAGAAATCCGCAGCCGGCGCGAAGGCCAGCACCGACCCCAGCCGCTTGCAGCGCGAACAGTTGCAGGTCACGGTCTGGTCCAGATCGGCCTCGACTTCATAGGCGACGGCGCCGCATTGGCAGCTTCCGGTGTAATGCTGTCTGGCCATGCATACCCTCCTTTTGCCCGTCCTGTCCACATGCTGTCTGTTTGGCGGCAAGGGTGCAAGCGGAAATGTTCGCGTGATGTTCTTTAACGGTTGCCATTTCGCGGATCATGCCTATCTGATGCGCTTGGCGGAATCAGGACGGCACGATGGAACAGAAGTTCATCGAAGTTCGCGGCGCGCGCGAGCATAATCTCAAGAACGTGGACATGGACATTCCGCGCGACCAGTTGGTGGTGATCACCGGCCTGTCGGGGAGCGGAAAGTCCAGCCTGGCCTTCGATACCATCTATGCCGAGGGGCAGCGGCGCTATGTCGAAAGCCTGTCGGCCTATGCCCGGCAGTTCCTGGACATGATGGGCAAGCCGGACGTGGACCATATCTCGGGCCTGTCGCCGGCGATTTCCATCGAGCAGAAGACGACCAGCAAGAACCCGCGCTCGACCGTCGGCACGGTGACGGAAATCTACGACTATCTGCGGCTGCTGTTCGCCCGCGCCGGCACGCCCTATTCGCCGGCGACCGGCCTGCCGATCGAGGCGCAGCAGGTGCAGGACATGGTGGACCGGGTGATGGACCTGCCCGAAGGCACCCGCGCCTATCTGCTGGCCCCCATCGTCCGCGACCGCAAGGGCGAATATAAAAAGGAATTCCTGGAACTGCGCAAGCAGGGTTTCCAGCGCGTCAAGGTCAACGGCCAGTTTCATGAGCTGGACGAGCCGCCGGTTCTGGACAAGAAATTCCGCCACAATATCGACGTGGTGGTGGACCGGATCGTGGTGCGCGCAGGCATGGAGACGCGGCTGGCCGACAGCTTCCGCACCGCGCTGGACCTGGCCGACGGCATCGCGCTGCTGGAAACCGCCCCGGCCGAGGGCGAGCCCGAGCGCATCACCTTCAGCGAAAATTTTGCCTGCCCGGTCAGCGGCTTCACCATCCCGGAAATCGAGCCTCGGCTGTTTTCCTTCAACGCGCCTTTCGGGGCCTGTCCGTCCTGCGACGGGCTGGGGGTCGAGCTGTTCTTCGACGAGCGGCTGATCGTGCCGGATCAGGCGCTTTCCATCGCGCAAGGCGCCCTGGCGCCCTGGGCCAAGTCGAAATCGGCCTATGTCACCCAGACGATCAACGCGCTGGCCAAGCATTACGTCTTTGACAAGAAAACGCCCTGGAAGGACCTGCCCGAGGAAGTGCGGCAGATGTTCCTGCACGGCTCGGGGCGCGAAGAGATCCCCTTTCGCTTCGACGATGCCGGCCGGATCTATGAGATCGCCCGCACATTCGAGGGCATCATCCCGAACATGGAGCGCCGGCTGCGCGAAAGCGACAGCCAATGGGTGCGCGAGGAGTTCGAGAAATACCAGAACAACCGCCCCTGCGGCGTCTGCCAGGGCTATCGGCTGAAGCCCGAGGCGCTGGCGGTCAAGATCGCGGGCACGCATATCGGCCAGGTCACGGAGCTTTCGATCCGCGAGGCGCTGGCCTGGGTCGAGACGGCGCCGCGCCATCTGAGCAAGCAGAAGAACGAGATCGCGGCGGCGATCCTTAAGGAAATCCGCGAGCGGCTTGGTTTTCTGGTGAACGTGGGCCTGGATTACCTGACGCTTTCCCGCGCGGCCGGCACGCTTTCGGGCGGCGAAAGCCAGCGCATCCGGCTGGCGTCGCAGATCGGCTCCGGGCTGACGGGCGTGCTTTACGTTCTGGACGAGCCCAGCATCGGCCTGCATCAGCGCGACAACGACCGGCTTCTGGACACGCTGAAGGGCCTGCGCGATCAGGGCAATTCGGTGATCGTGGTCGAACATGACGAGGATGCGATCCGGCACGCGGATTACGTCTTCGACATGGGGCCGGGGGCCGGCGTGCATGGCGGCGCGGTGGTGGCCAAGGGCACGCCGGGCCAGATCGCGGCCAATCCCGACAGCCTGACCGGGCAATATCTTTCCGGCCTGCGCGAGATCGCGGTCCCCGCCGAGCGGCGCAAGGGCAAGGGCAAGGCGATCAAGGTGGTGGGCGCCACCGGCAACAACCTGAAAAACGTCAGCGCCGAATTCCCCTTGGGCAAGTTCGTCTGCGTCACCGGCGTTTCGGGCGGGGGCAAATCGACGCTGACGATCGAGACCCTGTTCAAGACCGCCAGCCTGCGCCTGAACGGCGCCCGCCAGACCCCGGCGCCCTGCGAGACGATCAAGGGGCTGGAACTGCTGGACAAGGTGATCGACATCGACCAGCGGCCCATCGGACGGACTCCGCGCTCCAACCCCGCGACCTATACCGGCGCCTATACCCATATCCGCGACTGGTATGCCGGCCTGCCCGAATCGAAGGCGCGCGGCTACAAGCCCGGCCGCTTCAGCTTCAACGTCAAGGGCGGCCGCTGCGAGGCCTGTCAGGGCGACGGCGTCATCAAGATCGAGATGCACTTCCTGCCCGATGTCTACGTCACCTGCGAGACCTGCAAGGGCAGGCGCTACAACCGCGAGACGCTTGAAGTGCATTTCAAGGGCAAATCCATCGCCGATGTCTTGGACATGACGGTCGAGGACGCGCAGGAATTCTTCAAGGCCGTGCCCTCGATCCGCGACAAGATGGATGCGCTGGTCGAGGTGGGCCTGGGCTATATCAAGGTCGGCCAGCAGGCCACCACGCTGTCGGGCGGCGAGGCGCAGCGGGTCAAGCTGTCCAAGGAACTGTCGCGCCGCGCGACCGGCAAGACGCTGTATATCCTGGACGAACCGACCACGGGCCTGCATTTCGAGGATGTGAGGAAGCTGCTGGAAGTGCTGCATTCCCTGGTCGACCAGGGCAATACGGTCGTGGTGATCGAGCATAACCTGGACGTGATCAAGACCGCCGACTGGATCATCGACATCGGCCCCGAGGGCGGCGACGGCGGCGGCCGCATCGTCGCCACCGGCACGCCCGAGGACGTGGCGAAGGTCGCCGAAAGCTATACCGGGCGCTACCTGGCGCCCATGCTGGCCGCGGCGCGGCAGCGGGCGGCGGAATGATTCAGGGCTGCCTGAACGGCGCGCGGCCCCTGTCGGTGCCAAGCCTTCCGGTCACGCCGCAGGCGGTGGCGGCGGATGCGGTGGCGGCGCGCCGGGCGGGGGCCGATTGCCTGCACATCCATCCCCGCGATGTGGTGGGCCGCGAATCGCTGGCCTGCGCCGATGTCGCCGCGCATCTTCGGGCCGTGCGCGCGGCGGTGCCGGGGATGGCGGTCGGGATCTCGACCGGGGATTGGATCCGGCCCCGCGCCGGGCGGCTTCGGGACATGCGCGGCTGGACCGAGCGGCCGGATTACGTCTCGGTCAACCTTTCCGAGCCGGTCGCGCCCCAGGTCATCGCGCTGATGACCGCGATGGGGATCGGAATCGAGCTTGGCCTGGCCTCCGAGGCGGATCTGGACAGGCTCGCGGGGCTGGAACCGCCACGGGCATTGCGGGCGCTGATCGAGATGCCGGCGGGACCGGCCGAGGAGATCGCGCCGGTCGCCCGGCGGATCTTCGCGCGGCTGCGGGGCGGGGTGCCGATTCTGCTGCATGGCTTTGACGACAATGCCTTCGCCTTCGTCGCCATGGCGAGGGAGCTGGGCTGCGACACCCGTATCGGGCTTGAGGATTGCGTGACCCTGCCTGACGGTCGGCCCGCCACCAATGCGGATTTGGTGGCCGAGGCGGCGCGGATCCAAGGGGCGCGGACATGAGCGCGCCCGCCCGCGCCTGGCAGCAGGCCGAGGGCGCCGGGGTGGCGCTTGGCGGCGTGGCGGTGGCGGGTTTCGCGTCGCCCGGCTGGCCCTGGTGGGCCTGGCTGCTGGTCTTGCTGGCGCCGGATCTGTCGATGCTGGCCTATCTGGCCGGGCGGCGGATAGGCGCCATCGGCTATAATCTGGCGCATCTTTACGCGGCGCCCTTCCTGCTGATGATGCTGGGCGTCGCGGGCGGCGGAATCGAGGTCATCGCCGCCTCGGGGTTATGGCTTGCGCATGTCGGCATGGACCGCGCGCTTGGGCTGGGGCTGAAGCTGCCATCGGGTTTTCGCGACACGCATCTTGGCCGGATCGGGCCGGGCGGGAAGAGCGACCAGATACGCGATTGAACACGCCATGGGCGCCGGCCGGGCATTTTCTTGAAAATCCGTTGCATTCCGCTAGCGATACAACAGCTTGGCGACTAGGATGGCCGTCAGACCATCGCCACCGTTGACCCTGCCTGCGGGTGCGGCTAAATGGGCCTCAGCCAAACCCATCGCGGGGCGCCAACCGGGTTCCTGCGAGTTGAAGGGAGCCCAACCTCAGTGGAATACCTGCTGCAAGAATATCTGCCCATCCTGGTCTTTCTGGGAATGGCCTCGGCCCTGGCGCTCGTGCTGATTCTCGCCGCCGCCGTGGTCGCCATCCGCAACCCGGATCCCGAAAAAGTCAGCGCCTACGAATGCGGCTTCAATGCCTTCGACGATGCGCGGATGAAGTTCGACGTGCGATTCTATCTGGTCTCGATCCTGTTCATCATCTTCGACCTGGAGGTCGCCTTCCTGTTCCCCTGGGCGGTGGGTTTCGCGGCTTTGTCCGAAGTGGCCTTCTGGTCGATGATGGTCTTCCTGGCCGTCCTGACCATCGGCTTCGCCTATGAATGGAAGAAGGGGGCGCTGGAATGGGCGTGATGACCGGAGCCAATACCGCAGGCGCGGACCGTGAATTCGCCACGGCCGAGCTGAACCGTGAATTGCAGGACAAGGGCTTCCTGCTGACCACGACCGAGGACATCATCAACTGGGCGCGCAACGGCTCGCTGCACTGGATGACCTTCGGGCTGGCCTGCTGCGCGGTCGAGATGATGCAGACCTCGATGCCGCGCTATGACGTCGAACGTTTCGGCACCGCGCCGCGCGCCTCTCCGCGCCAGTCGGACCTGATGATCGTCGCGGGCACCTTGACCAACAAGATGGCCCCGGCGCTGCGCAAGGTCTATGATCAGATGCCCGAGCCGCGCTATGTGATCAGCATGGGAAGCTGCGCCAATGGCGGCGGCTATTACCATTACTCCTATTCCGTGGTGCGCGGCTGCGACCGCATCGTGCCGGTGGACATCTATATCCCCGGCTGCCCGCCCACGGCCGAGGCGCTGCTTTACGGCATTCTGCAACTTCAGCGCCGCATCCGGCGCACCGGCACTCTGGTGAGGTAAGCCATGGTCGATACCGAAGCCCTGAGCGAACTGGCCGAGCATATCGCGCTGCGCCGCGACAATGACGTGGTCGAGACCGGGCTTGCCTATGGCGAGCTGACCGTGACCGTGACCCTTTCGGGCCTGGTCGGATTCATCGAATTTCTGCGCAACGACGCGAATTGCCGCTTTTCAACCCTGATCGACATCACGGCGGTGGACCATCCGAACCGCCCGGCGCGCTTCGATCTGGTCTATCATCTGCTCTCAATGTATCGCAACCAGCGCATCCGGGTGAAGGCGCAACTGCGCGAGGACGAAATCGCTCCCAGCCTGATGGGTGTCTTTCCCGGCGCCAACTGGTATGAGCGCGAGATTTTCGACATGTTCGGGATCCTGTTCGCGGGCCATCCCGATCTGCGCCGCATCTTGACGGATTACGGTTTCCGCGGCCATCCGCTGCGCAAGGATTTCCCGACCACCGGCTATACCGAGGTGCGCTGGAATGACGTGGAGAAGCGCGTCGTCTATGAGCCGGTCAAGCTGGTGCAGGAATACCGCCAGTTCGATTTCCTGTCGCCTTGGGAGGGCGCGAAATACGTCCTGCCCGGCGACGAGAAGGCGCCGGAGGCCAAGAAGTGAGTTTCGTGACGCAGCCGGCCCATGCGGCCAAGCATCGCATTTGAGGGATGACCATGGACGGCGACATCCGCAAGAACAACTATGACGACGGTTCGCTCGACAGCCTGACGGGCGAGCAGAGCATCCGCAACTTCAACATCAACTTCGGCCCCCAGCACCCGGCTGCCCATGGCGTGCTGCGCATGGTGCTGGAACTGGACGGCGAGATCGTCGAGCGCGCCGATCCTCATATCGGCCTGCTGCATCGCGGCACCGAAAAGCTGATGGAAAGCAGGACCTACCTGCAAAACCTGCCCTATTTCGACCGGCTGGATTACGTCGCGCCGATGAACCAGGAACATGCTTGGTGCATGGCGATCGAGCGGCTGACCGGCACCGTGGTGCCGCGCCGCGCCAGCCTGATCCGGGTGCTGTATTCCGAGATCGGCCGCATCCTGAACCACCTGATGGGCCTGACAACTGGGATGCTGGACATCGGCGCGCTGACGCCTCCGCTTTGGGGGTTCGAGGCGCGCGAGCAGTTGATGGTGTTCTACGAACGTGCCTGTGGCGCGCGGCTGCACGCGGCCTATTTCCGGCCCGGCGGTGTTCACCAGGATCTGACGCCCGAGCTTCTGGACGATATCGAGGAATGGTGCGAGAGTTTCCCGAACCTTTGCGATGACCTGAACACGCTTCTGACCGAGAATCGCATCGTCAAGCAGCGCCTTGTCGATATCGGCATCGTGACCGAGCAGGACTGTCTGGATTGGGGCTATACTGGGGTGATGGTGCGTGGCTCGGGCCTGGCCTGGGACCTGCGCCGCAGCCAGCCCTATGAATGCTATGATGAGTTCGATTTCCAGATCCCGGTCGGCCGGAACGGCGATTGCTACGACCGCTACCTGATTCGCATGCAAGAGATGCGCGAATCCTGCAAGATCATGAAGCAGGCGGTGAAAAAGCTGCGGGCCGAGCCTGCGGGCGACGTGCTGGCGCGCGGCAAGCTGACGCCGCCCAAGCGCAGCGACATGAAGCGCGACATGGAAAGTCTGATCCATCACTTCAAGCTTTACACCGAGGGCTTCAAGGTTCCGGCGGGCGAGGTCTATGCCGCCGTCGAGGCGCCCAAGGGCGAATTCGGCGTCTATCTGGTCGCGGATGGCACGAACAAGCCCTGGCGCGCCAAGCTGCGGGCACCGGGTTTCGCCCATCTCCAGTCCATCGACTGGATGTCCAAGGGCCATATGCTGGCCGATGTTCCGGCGATCATCGCCACTCTTGATATCGTTTTCGGAGAGGTTGACCGCTGATGCTGCGCCGTCTGTCCCCCATCCAGCCTGAAAGTTTCGAATTCACCCCCGCCAACCTGGAATGGGCGCGGGCGCAGATGACCAAATACCCGGAAGGCCGCCAGCAATCGGCGGTGATCCCGGTCCTGTGGCGGGCGCAGGAACAGGAAGGCTGGCTGTCGCGCCCGGCTATCGAATATGTCGGCAACCTTCTGGGCATGGCCTATATCCGGGTGCTGGAAGTCGCCACCTTCTACTTCATGTTTCAGCTTTATCCCGTTGGAAGCGTTGCGCATATCCAGATCTGCGGCACCACGACCTGCATGATCTGCGGGGCCGAGGATCTGATCCGGGTCTGCAAGGACAAGATCGCCCCCTCGTCGCATACGCTGTCGGCGGACGGGCGCTTCTCATGGGAAGAGGTCGAGTGTCTGGGCGCCTGCACCAATGCGCCCATGGCCCAGATCGGCAAGGATTTCTACGAGGATCTGACCGCCGAGAAACTGGCGGCGCTGATCGACAGCTTCACCGCCGGCGAGGTGCCCGTGCCCGGCCCGCAGAACGGCCGCTTCTCGTCCGAGGCGCTTGGCGGGCCGACCGCCCTGGCGGGTCTGAAGGGCGGCGAGCAATATAATGGCAGCGTCGCGCGCGCGGTGCGGCTGGGCGAGACGATCAAGCGGATCGACGGGACCGAGGTTCCGATCACCACGCCATGGCTGCGCAGCCAAGAGGCGACCGTGACGGAAAAGGATGGTATCAACGGCTGAGGCTTGGCCGCGACAGGGGGCCGCAACGGGGGATGTGACGATGGATCGGTTGGTGTGCAACAGGAACTGCTGGGTCTCGGGCGCGATCGCCGGGGTCGTGGTGCTGTTGTTCACCTCGGGCATCGGGGATCTGGCTTGGGGCGGAGGACTGTTCCTGGGCATCGTGACCGGGGTTCTGTTCGGTGCGATGATGGTCTGGCTGGTCTGCCAGGAGCGGCCCGATCTGGTCGCCGGCCCCGAGGGGCTGACCCGCACCGATTGGGAGCGCGAGGTTGCCGAGCGTCAGCCCGAGGCTCTGCTGGTATCGTCCGTTGGGCCGGAGGCGGTCAGCTTTGCCGCGCAGATGCCGCTGGTCGCGGGGGCGATGCCCAAGGTCGCGGCCCAGGCGCCGGAACCGCAGGCCGCGGTGTCGGACGACCTGCGCCAGATCAAGGGGGTCGGGCCGAAGCTTTCGGACTGGCTCCACGAAAATGGAGTGACCCGCTTTGCCCAGATCGCGGCCTGGGACGCGGCGCAGGTGGCGGATTTCGCCCAGAGGCTGGGCCGCATGGGCGGGCGGATCGAGACGGATGACTGGGTGGGTCAGGCCCGTATCCTGGCCCAGGGCGGCAAGACCGAGCATTCGCGCAAGGTCGAACGCGGCGAGGCGACTTGAAGCCCCGCGCGCCGAAGGATAGGCCGCCGCCGCCTGAAAGGGTGGGGGCGGCGCAAGCCGGGCAGATGCGCCTGGTCGGGGTGGTGATCGCCGTGACCATGCTCAGTTGGCTGGGGATGCAATGGCTGGGGGGCCGGATGGGCTGGCCCGCGAAATATGCCTTTCTCGCCGATCTTCTGGCGATGGGGGCCTTGATCTGGTCGCTTCTGGTGACCTGGCGGATCTGGCGGCGGCGCGATGCGTCCTCGCAGGGACAAGGATAAGACGACGATGCTGAACGATCAGGACCGGATCTTTACGAACATCTACGGCATGGGCGACCGCAGCCTGGCCGGGGCCAGAAAGCGCGGCTGCTGGGACGGCACCGCCGCCATCATCGCCAGGGGCCGCGACGGCATCGTCAACGAGATGAAGGCCTCGGGCCTGCGCGGCCGAGGCGGCGCGGGCTTTCCGACCGGCATGAAATGGTCCTTCATGCCCAAGGAAACGGATGGCCGCCCGTCCTATCTGGTGATCAACGCCGACGAATCCGAGCCCGCGACCTGCAAGGACCGCGAGATCATGCGCCATGATCCGCATACCCTGATCGAGGGCGCGCTGATCGCCAGCTTTGCCATGGGCGCGCATGCCGCCTATATCTACATCCGGGGCGAGTTCATCCGCGAGAAAGAGGCGCTGCAAGCCGCCATCGACGAATGCTATGACGCGGGCCTGCTGGGCCGTAACGCGGCCGGTTCGGGATGGGACTTCGACCTTTACCTGCATCACGGCGCCGGAGCCTATATTTGCGGCGAGGAAACCGCGCTGCTGGAATCGCTTGAGGGCAAGAAGGGCATGCCCCGGATGAAACCGCCCTTCCCGGCGGGGGCGGGGCTTTACGGCTGTCCGACCACGGTGAACAATGTCGAATCTATCGCGGTGGTGCCGACCATCCTGCGCCGCGGCGCGCAATGGTTCGCGGGCTTCGGCCGTCCGAACAATGCCGGGGTCAAGCTTTTCGGCATGACGGGCCATATCAACACCCCCTGCGTGGTCGAGGAGACCATGTCCATCCCCATGCGCGAGTTGATCGAGAAACATGGCGGCGGCGTGCGCGGCGGCTGGAAGAACCTGAAGGCGGTGATCCCAGGCGGTGCCTCATGCCCGGTGCTGACGGCCGAGATGTGCGAGAACGCCATCATGGATTACGACGGCATGCGCGAGTTGCGCTCGTCCTTCGGCACCGCCTGCATGATCGTGATGGACCAGTCCACCGACGTGGTGAAGGCGATCTGGCGGCTCAGCAAGTTCTTCAAGCATGAAAGCTGCGGCCAGTGCACCCCCTGCCGCGAGGGCACGGGCTGGATGATGCGCGTCATGGACCGCCTGGTCCGGGGCGAGGCCGAGATCGAAGAGATCGACATGCTGTTCGACGTGACCAAGCAGGTCGAGGGCCATACCATCTGCGCGCTTGGCGACGCGGCCGCCTGGCCGATCCAGGGCCTGATCCGCAACTTCCGCGAGGAAATCGAGGACCGCATCAAGGCCAAACGCACCGGGCGCATGGGCGCCATGGCGGCGGAGTAAGGCGCGTGGCGTTGGTTTTCGCACATGCGGCTGCGGCGGCCCCCCTGGGGGATCGCGGGCGCATGGTCGGGCCGCGATCAAGACAAGGTGTCGAACCTCGTCGCGCCCGCCGTGTTATGACCGGGTGTCATGACAGAAAGGCCAAAGCCATGAACCTCCTGCGCTTCGCGCTGATCGCCGCCACCCTGGCCAGTCCCGCCGCCGCGCTGGAATCACTTAGCCAGGAGAAATACATCAATGACCGGCTGATCGCCGCGCGGGTGGCGGACCGTATCCGCCGCACCTGTCCGACGATCAATGCCCGCTTGCTTTACGCCTATGGCGAGGCCCGCAAGCTGAAAAGCTATGCCCAGGACAAGGGCTATTCTAACGCCCAGATAGATGCTTTCCTGGACAGCAAGGCCGATAAGAAGCGGATCTATGCCGTGGCCGAGGATTATCTGACCCGCAACGGCGCGAAGGCGGGCGATGCGCAAAGCTTCTGCGTCCTGGGCCGGAACGAGATCCGTGCCAAGTCGATCATCGGTAGCCTGTTGGTGGCGAAATGAAGAAATGGATGAACCGCATCGGACTGCTTCTGATGGCCGCCTCGGCCGCCGCGATGATCGCGGGGGACGCCTTCGCGGGTGAGCCTTCGGACCCGTTCCAGCCGACCGCGCAGAAATTCTACCTGCAATTCTCGATCTTCGCGCCGGGCGACCTGCAATGCGACGCCAGCGGTCCCGGCGTGCGCAGCAAGGTGACGCATGGCATCACCGGCGCGCCGCTGCTGCGCATCACCGGCAATGCCGATCAGGCGGTGATCAGTTGCTGGCGGCCGGATGGCAGCCGCTATACCACCGATCTGAACCGCACCCTGCGCTATAATACGGGGGGGGCGATCCGGGCCACCGTCACCTTCCGGCCCGGCGCCGACACCGGCAGCGTGCTGGTCCAGCGCGACGGGGAACAGGACAGAATGGTGCCGCAAGTCTTTCCCCGTGCCTTCGTGAAGGTGCAGGGATGATGGCGCAAGATACGAACCGGCCAGCCTTGGGCCAGCATTTGAAACTCGCATCGGCCGGTCGCCGCTGCGGGGCATGAGGGAAGACGAAAGATGGCGGACCTTCGCAAGCTCAAGATCGACGGCAAGATTGTCGAGGTCGATCCCAATCTGACCCTGATCCAGGCTTGCGAGCAGGCCGGGATCGAGGTGCCGCGCTTCTGCTATCACGAGCGCCTGTCGATCGCCGGCAATTGCCGCATGTGCCTGGTCGAGGTCGTGGGCGGCCCGCCCAAGCCCGCCGCTTCTTGCGCGATGCAGGTCAAGGACCTGCGCCCTGGCCCCGAGGGCGCGCCCTCCGAGATCAAGACCAACAGCCCCATGGTCAAGAAGGCCCGCGAGGGGGTGATGGAGTTCCTGCTGATCAACCACCCGCTGGACTGCCCGATCTGCGACCAGGGCGGCGAATGCGACTTGCAGGACCAGGCCATGGCCTATGGCATCGACTTCAGCCGCTATCGCGAACCCAAGCGCGCCAGCGAGGATCTGAACCTTGGCCCGCTGGTCGAGACGCATATGACGCGCTGCATTTCCTGCACCCGCTGCGTGCGCTTCACCACCGAGGTCGCGGGCATCACCCAGATGGGCCAGACCGGCCGTGGCGAGGATAGCGAGATCACCAGCTATCTGAACCAGACGCTGGAATCGAACATGCAGGGCAACGTGATCGACCTGTGCCCGGTGGGCGCGCTGGTCAGCAAGCCTTATGCCTTCACCGCCCGTCCCTGGGAACTGACCAAGACCGAATCCATCGACGTGATGGATGCGCTGGGATCGAACATCCGCGTCGACACCAAGGGCCGTGAGGTCATGCGCATCCTGCCGCGCAACAATGACGGCGTGAACGAGGAATGGATCAGCGACAAGACCCGTTTCGTCTGGGACGGGTTGCGTCGCCAGCGCCTGGATCGCCCCTATATCCGCGAGAACGGCAAGCTGCGCCCGGCCTCCTGGCCCGAGGCGCTGGAGGCGGCCGCCCGCGCGATGAAGGGCAGGAAGATCGCCGGCCTGATCGGCGATCTGGTCCCCACCGAGGCTGCGTTCAGCCTGAAGCACCTGGTCGAGGGTCTGGGCGGCAAGGTGGAATGCCGCACCGATGGCGCGCGCCTGCCGGCCGGCAACCGCTCGGCCTATGTCGGCAATGCGACGATCGCCGACATCGACAATGCCGCGATGATCCAGTTGATCGGCACCAACCCGCGCGAAGAGGCGCCGGTGCTGAACGCTCGCCTGCGCAAGGCATGGGCGCGCGGCGCCAAGATCGGGCTGGTGGGTGAGGCGGTCGATCTGACCTATGATTATGCCCACCATGGCAGCGACCGCGCGGCGCTGGAAAAGCTTTCCTCGACCGAGATCGGCGACGAGGCCAAGGCGAAGCCCTCGCTGGTCATCGTTGGCCAGGGTGCAATTCGTGAGGCGGATGGCGAGGCCGTGCTGGCCCATGCGATGCGGCTGGCCGAGAATTCGGGCAGCAAGCTTCTGGTCCTGCACTCGGCGGCGTCCCGCGTCGGCGCGATGGATGTGGGCGCGGTGACCGAAGGCGGGCTGAGTGCCGCCATCGACGGCGCCGAGGTGGTCTATAACCTGGGCGCCGACGAGGTGGACATCGCCGCCGGCCCGGTGGTGATCTATCAAGGTAGCCATGGCGACCGGGGCGCTCATCGCGCCGACATCATCCTGCCCGGCGCCTGCTATACCGAGGAGAACGGCCTGTTCGTGAACACCGAGGGCCGGCCGCAGCTTGCCATGCGGGCGAATTTCGCGCCCGGCGAGGGGAAAGAGAACTGGGCGATCCTGCGCGCGCTTTCCGCCGAGTTGGGCGCGACCCAGCCCTGGGACAGTCTGGCGGGTCTGCGCCGTGCGCTGGTCCAGGCGGTGCCGCATCTGTCGCGGATCGATTGCGTGCCGGAAAACGAATGGCAGCCGCTGACCCGCTTCGACCTGGGCCGAGCCAGCTTCCGCTATGCGGTCAAGGATTTCTACCTGACCAATCCCATCGCGCGTTCATCGCCGCTGATGGGCGAGCTTTCGGCAATGGCAGCGGCGCGCAGGGCGCCCGCAATGGCGGCGGAGTGACTTGGTATGCGAAAGCCCTTCTGGAGCTGCATCGGATTTGTCTCGGTCCTGGCGCTGCTCTCGGCATGTTCCGAGGGCGCGCCGGAGCCCGAGAATGGCCGGCCTCGGTCCAAGCCCGAGCAGTTGAACGTCTCGGTCCTGCATAGCGATGCGGGTGCGCCGGACAAGAAGGTGCTTTCCCGTGGCCGGATCTCGACCAAATCCGGCGATATCCTGATTCTGGAACCCGATGGCTCGGTGACCGAGATGGCGCTGGACAGCCCCGGCGGGCGCGATGCCTTCGAGGTTTCCGAGGCCGATCTGGCGCTTCTGAACCAGAACCTGGGCCTGGACCTGTCGGGTGTGCGCAGCCTGGGTCCGGTGACCCGTCGCGGCCCGACCGCGCAAGAGCGCGCCATCGCCGAATTCAAGGCCCGCACCAAGCCGCTGCGGCTGAACCTGCCCGCCAGCTTCAAGGCCGATCCGAAGGCATTCGTCGGTGCCAATGTGGCGAATTACGACAGCCCCCGACGCAAGGGTGACAGCCTGGTCGAAGTGACGGCGAACCTGCGCGGCGGGGTAGACGCCGACACGGCATTCGCCTATGCCACATGCGCGCTGGCCAATTGGGCGGATGCTCAGGGCACCCAGTACGCCCGTCACATTCGAACCCTGCGCCAGGAGCGCAACGGCAAGGTGATTGTCGGCTCGGTCTTCACGCTTTCCGAAAAGCAGCCGATGGGCCTGACGGTAATGACAACGAAAGACACCTTGCAGGAATGCAAGGCGCGCGGCATTCCCGCGGCGTGACAAGAGGGACGTAAGATCATGGCTGAATTCTGGGGTTCGCCCTTTGGTTTCGCGCTCAGCCTGCTTTTGCAAGGTTTGGCGATCATCGCCTTCGTCATGGGCTCGCTGATCTTCATGGTCTATGGCGACCGCAAGATCTGGGCGGCGGTGCAGATGCGTCGAGGCCCGAACGTCGTCGGTCCCTGGGGCCTGCTGCAAACCTTCGCCGACGCGCTGAAATATATCGTCAAGGAAATCGTCATCCCCGCCGGGGCGGACAAGTTCGTCTTTTTCCTGGCGCCCTTCCTGTCGATGATGCTGGCGCTGTTCGCCTTTGTCGTCGTGCCCTTCGACGAAGGGTGGGTGATGGCCAATATCAACGTGGGGATCCTGTTCATCTTCGCCGCCTCATCGCTTGAGGTGTATGGCGCGATCATGGGCGGCTGGGCCTCGAACTCGAAATATCCGTTCCTGGCCTCGCTGCGGTCGGCGGCGCAGATGATCTCCTACGAGGTCTCGCTGGGGCTGATCATCATCGGCATCATCATCTCGACCGGGTCGATGAACCTGACCGAGATCGTTCATGCGCAAAAGGGCAGCTATGGCCTGCTGAACTGGTATTGGCTACCGCATCTGCCGATGGTCGTGCTGTTCTTCGTTTCGGCCCTGGCGGAAACCAACCGCCCGCCCTTCGACCTGGCCGAGGCGGAATCGGAACTGGTCGCGGGCCATATGGTCGAATATTCGTCCACGCCCTATCTGCTGTTCATGGCAGGCGAATATATCGCCATCTACCTGATGTGCGCGCTGCTTTCGCTGCTGTTCTTCGGCGGCTGGCTGTCGCCTGTCCCGTTCATCGCGGACGGCTGGTGGTGGATGGTCATCAAAATGTGGTTCTGGTTCTACATGTTCGCCATGGTCAAGGCGATCGTGCCCCGCTATCGCTATGACCAACTGATGCGGATCGGCTGGAAAGTGTTCCTGCCTCTGTCGCTGGGCTGGGTGGTGCTGGTCGCGATCCTGGCGCGCTACGAGGTTCTGGGCGGGTTCTGGGCACGCTTCGCGATCGGAGGTTGATCCATGTATTCCAACAAGCTAGCCGAGGTATTTGCGGCAGCCAGTAAGACTGACAAGGTGGAACTGGCGCATTTCCTGGTCAATAATCTGGATGCCGCGGACCATGCGCAGGACAGCGCGTGGGGGCGGGGTTGTGTTGCCGCGTTCGATCGTTTCGCGGCCCCGAAGCAAGGGGAGCGTTTCTGATGGCCTTCGACCTGGTCCGCGCGACCAAATATTTCCTGATGTGGGACTTCATCAAGGGCTTCGGCCTGGGCATGCGCTATTTCGTCTCGCCCAAGGCGACGCTGAACTATCCGCATGAGAAGGGTCCGCTGAGCCCGCGCTTTCGGGGTGAGCACGCGCTGCGCCGCTATCCGAACGGCGAGGAACGCTGCATCGCCTGCAAGCTCTGCGAGGCGATCTGTCCGGCCCAGGCCATCACCATCGATGCCGAGCCGCGCGACGACGGTTCGCGCCGCACGACGCGCTATGACATCGACATGACGAAATGCATCTATTGCGGCTTCTGCCAGGAGGCTTGCCCGGTCGATGCCATCGTCGAGGGGCCGAACTTCGAATATGCGACCGAGACCCGCGAGGAGCTTTTCTATGACAAGGAGAAGCTGCTTGCGAACGGCGCCCGCTGGGAGGCCGAGATTGCCCGCAACCTTTCCATGGACGCGCCTTACAGATGAGCGATCCCTTCACCAAGCTTTTCGCGCAGATGATGAGCCAGGGTCAGGAAATGGCCAGGGCATGGAACCCCGCGATCGAACATTTCGACATGCGCAAGGTCGAAAAGCTGGTGCCCACCATGCCGGCCGATATGCTGGAAATGTGGTTCGGCAAGACCTTCAACCGTGAGGGGCTGGACGCCAAGACGCGTCTGCTTCTGACCATCGGCGCGATCACCGTCCAGGGCGCGCTGGCCGAGCCGCAATTGCGCATGACCATCCGCCAGGCGCTGGCGGCCGGCGCCACGAAACGCGAGATCGCCGAGACGATCTATCAGATGAGCATGTTCGGCGGGCTGCCTGCGATGCAGAAGGCGCTTGAGATCGCCCAGAGCGTCTATGCCGAGGAGGACGAGGAATGATGACCTTCGCATTCTACCTGTTCGCGATCTGCGCCTGCGTCGCGGGCTTCATGGTCGTGATCGGGCGCAACCCGGTGCATTCGGTGCTGTGGCTGATCCTGGCATTCTTCTCGGCGGCGGGGCTGTTCGTGCTGCAAGGCGCCGAATTCCCGGCCATGCTGCTGGTGGTGGTCTATGTCGGCGCGGTTGCGGTGCTGTTCCTGTTCGTCGTCATGATGCTGGACGTGGATTTCGCCGCGCTCAAGGGCGAGCTGGCGCGTTACCTGCCGCTGGCGCTGGTGATCGCGGTGGTGCTGCTGGCGCAGCTTGGCATCGCCTTCTCGGGCTGGACCCCGGCCGAGCAGGCGCAAAGCCTGCGTGCCGCCCCCATGGCCGAGGGCGTGCCGAACACGCTGGGCCTGGGCCTGGTGCTTTACGACCGCTATCTGCTGACCTTCCAGATCGCGGGCCTGGTCCTGCTGGTCGCGATGATCGGCGCCATCGTCCTGACCATGCGCCACCGCCGCGACATCAAGCGCCAGAACGTGCTGGAGCAGATGTGGCGCGACCCGGCCAAGGCGATGGAACTGAAGGATGTGAAGCCGGGCCAGGGGCTTTGAGCGCGGCAATCGGACCGCGATAGCCATCGGGACCGTCACGGCGGTCCTTGTAGCAAACGAATATTTCGGCGGGTGAAAGAACCCGGAGGGACAAGACGATGATCGGATTGACACATTACTTGGTGGTGGGGGCGATACTTTTCGTCACCGGCATTTTCGGCATCTTCGTGAACCGAAAGAACGTCATCGTCATTCTGATGTCGATCGAGTTGATGCTTCTGGCGGTGAACATCAACTTCGTCGCCTTCTCGACCCATCTGGGCGATCTGGCGGGGCAGGTCTTTACCATGTTCATCCTGACCGTCGCCGCCGCCGAGGCCGCCATCGGCCTTGCCATCCTGGTCGTCTTCTTCCGCAACCGCGGCACGATCGCGGTGGAAGATGTCAACGTGATGAAGGGCTAAGCCGCGCATGGAAAAGATCGTCCTCTTCGCGCCCCTGATCGGGTCCCTGCTGGCTGGTTATGGCTGGCGCCTGACCGGCGAGAAGGCCGCGCAGTTGATCACCACGGGCCTGCTGGTGCTGAGCTGCCTGCTGTCCTGGGTGCTGTTTCTGACCTTCGACGGCGTGACGCGCCATATTCCGATCCTGGATTGGGTCGTGGTCGGGGACTTCCATTCCGAATGGGCCATCCGCATCGACCGGCTGACCGTGATCATGCTGGTCGTGGTCAACTCGGTCTCGGCGCTGGTGCATACCTATTCGATGGGCTACATGGCCCATGACGACCATTTCGGTCATCATGCGCATTACAAGGCGCGTTTCTTCGCCTATCTGTCCTTCTTCACCTTCGCCATGCTGATGCTGGTGACGGCGGACAACCTGCTGCAAATGTTCTTCGGCTGGGAAGGCGTGGGCGTCGCGTCCTATCTGCTGATCGGCTTCTATTACAGGAAGCAGTCGGCGGGTGCCGCGGCGATGAAGGCATTCATCGTGAACCGGGTCGGGGATTTCGGCTTCCTGCTGGGCATCTTCGGGCTTTACTGGCTGACGGGCACGATCCAGTTCGACCAGATCTTCGCCCAGGTGCCGCAGATCGCCCAGACCTCGATGCATTTCCTGTGGCGCGACTGGAACGCCGCGAACCTGCTGGCCTTCCTGCTGTTCGTGGGTGCGATGGGCAAATCGGCGCAGCTTCTGCTGCACACCTGGCTGCCGGACGCGATGGAGGGGCCGACGCCGGTTTCGGCGCTGATCCACGCCGCGACCATGGTGACGGCGGGGGTCTTCCTGGTCTGCCGCATGTCGCCGCTGATCGAGTTCGCACCCGAGACCAAGCATTTCATCGTCATTATCGGCGCGACCACCGCCTTCTTCGCGGCGACCGTGGGGCTGGTGCAGAACGACATCAAGCGCGTCATCGCCTATTCGACCTGTTCGCAACTGGGCTATATGTTCGTGGCGGCGGGCGTGGGGGTCTATTCGGTCGCCATGTTCCACCTGCTGACGCATGCCTTCTTCAAGGCCATGCTGTTCCTGGGCGCGGGGTCCGTCATCCATGCCATGCATCACGAGCAGGACATGCGGAACTATGGCAACCTGCGCAAGAAGATCCCTCTGACCTTCTGGGCCATGATGATCGGCACCTTCGCCATCACCGGCGTCGGCATTCCGCTGACCCATATCGGCTTCGCGGGTTATCTGTCCAAGGACGCGGTGATCGAAAGCGCCTGGGCGGGGAGTTCCTATGCCTTCGTGATGCTGGTCATCGCCGCCTGCTTCACCAGCTTCTATAGCTGGCGCCTGATCTTCCTGACCTTCTTTGGCAAGGAGCGGGGCGATCACCACGCGCATGAGCATGCCCATGAAAGCCCGCCGATCATGACGGTGCCGCTGGGCATCCTGGCCGTCGGCGCGGTCTTCGCCGGGATGGTCTGGTATGGCCCCTTCTTCGGCGATCACCACAAGGTGACCGAGTATTTCCATATCGCTGGCGCGCATCATGAGGCCGCCGAGGGCGAGCATGGCGCCGCCGAACACGCGACGACCGAAGCACCGGCCGGGACCCACGCCGCCGAAGGCGCGGATGCGGGCCACGCGGTGGCCGAAGGCGAAGCGGCCGAAGGTGGGCATGCGGCCGTCGCCGCTCCGGTCGGAGGGGCGATCTATATGGCGCCGGACAACCATATCATGGACGAGGCCCACCACGCACCCGCCTGGGTCAAGGTCTCGCCCTTCATCGCGATGCTGATCGGCTTGTTCACCGCCTGGATCTTCTATATCCGCAGCCCGGACATTCCGGTGCGGCTGGCGCGGGCGCAACCGGCACTGTATCAGTTCCTGCTGAACAAATGGTATTTCGACGAGATCTACAATTTCATCTTCGTCCGTCCGGCGCTGTGGTTGGGCCGCTTCCTGTGGAAGGGTGGCGATGGCGCGGTCATCGACGGGGCGATCAACGGGGTTGCGATGGGGCTGATCCCGCGCATGACCCGCGCTGCGGTCCGGGTGCAATCGGGCTATCTGTTCCACTATGCCTTCGCGATGGTGCTGGGGATCGTGGGCTTGCTGATCTGGGTGATGATGCGGGGCGCGCACTGACATGACGAACCTTCTTTCCATCATCACCTTCCTGCCCATCGTCGCGGCGGGGATCATGGCTCTGTTCCTGCGTGGTCAGGACGAGGCGGCGGCGCGCAATGCCAAATGGCTGGCGATGCTGGCGACCTCGGCCACATTCCTGATCTCGCTTTTCGTGCTGTTCGGCTTCGATCCAGCCAATACCGGCTTCCAGTTCGTCGAGGATCGCGCCTGGATCATGGGCCTGCGCTACAAGATGGGCGTGGACGGCATCTCGGTCCTTTTCGTGATGCTGACCACCTTCATGATGCCCCTGACCATCCTTTCCTGCTGGGAAGTGGAAAATAAGGTCAAGGAATACATGATCGCCTTCCTGGTGCTGGAAGGGCTGATGATCGGCGTCTTCACCGCGCTGGACCTGGTGCTGTTCTACCTGTTCTTCGAGGCCGGGCTGATCCCGATGTTCCTGATCATCGGGATCTGGGGCGGCAAGGACCGCATCTATGCGGCCTTCAAGTTCTTCCTCTATACCTTCCTCGGCTCGGTCCTGATGCTGGTCGCGATGATCTCGATGTATCGCATGGCGGGCACGACCGATATCGCGACGCTGCTCACCTTCGACTTCCCCCATGAAACCTATCGCCTGCTGGGCGTCACCGTGATCGGCGGCACGCAGATGCTGCTGTTCCTGGCCTTCTTCGCCAGCTTCGCGGTCAAGATGCCGATGTGGCCGGTCCATACCTGGCTGCCCGACGCGCACGTCCAGGCGCCTACGGCGGGTTCGGTCCTGCTGGCGGCGGTGCTCTTGAAGATGGGTGGCTATGGCTTCCTGCGCTTCAGCCTGCCGATGTTCCCGGTCGCTTCCGAAATCATGCAGCCGGTGATCTTCTGGATGTCGGCCATCGCCATCGTCTATACCTCGCTGGTGGCGCTGGTGCAGTCGGACATGAAGAAGGTCATCGCCTATTCCTCGGTCGCGCATATGGGTTATGTGACCATGGGGATTTTCGCCGCGAACCAGATCGGCGTCGACGGCGCGATCTTCCAGATGCTGTCGCATGGCTTCGTCTCGGGCGCGCTGTTCCTTTGCGTCGGCGTCATCTACGACCGCATGCACACGCGCGAGATCGACGCCTATGGCGGTCTCGTGAACCGGATGCCGCGCTATGCGATGATCTTCATGTTCTTCACCATGGCGAACGTGGGCCTGCCCGGCACCTCGGGTTTCGTGGGCGAGTTCCTGACGCTGATGGGGGTGTTCAGGGAAAACACCTGGGTCGCGCTGATCGCGACGACCGGGGTGATCTTCTCGGCCGCCTATGCGCTGTGGCTTTACCGCCGCGTGACCCTGGGCGATCTGATCAAGGAAAGCCTTAAGACGATCACGGACATGACCGCGCGCGAGAAGTGGATCTTTGTGCCGCTGATCGCCATGACCCTGATCCTGGGCGTCTATCCGCGTCTGGTCACCGATGTGACCGGCCCTGCGGTGGCCAGCCTGCTCAATGACTATAACCAAAGCCAGGCGGTGGTCGAAACCGCCGCGGCGACGACCAGCCACTAGGGGGCAGATATGACCTCGCTCGATTTTTCGACCATTCTGCCCGAGGCGCTGCTGTCCTGCTTCGCGCTTGCCGCGCTGATGGCGGGCGCCTATCTGGGTAAGGACCGGCTGGCTCCGACGCTGCTCTGGGCGACCGTGGCGGCCTTCCTGATCGTCGCGGCCATGGTGGGTCTGGGTGACCGGGCCGACCAGCTTGCCTTCCACGGCATGTTCATCGACGATGCCTATTCCCGCTTTGCCAAAGTGGTGATGCTGGTCGCCGCCGCCGCCGTCCTGGCGATGAGCGCCGATTACATGCAGCGCCGCAACATGCTGCGCTTCGAGTTCCCGATCCTGATCGCGCTTTCGGTCGTGGGCATGATGCTGATGGTGTCGGCAGGGGATCTGCTGGTCCTCTATATGGGCCTGGAGCTGCAATCGCTGGCGCTTTACGTCGTCGCGGCCATGCGCCGGGACTCGGTCCGCTCGTCCGAGGCGGGGCTGAAATATTTCGTGCTCGGCTCGCTGTCCTCGGGCCTGCTGCTTTATGGCGCCTCGCTGGTCTATGGCTTCTCGGGGACGACCAGCTTTGCCGGCATCATCACGACGCTGAACGCGGGGCACCTGTCGCTGGGCGTGCTTTTCGGGCTGGTCTTCATGCTGGTCGGGCTGGCCTTCAAGGTCTCGGCCGTGCCCTTCCACATGTGGACCCCGGATGTCTATGAAGGCTCGCCCACGCCGGTCACCGCCTTCTTCGCTACCGCGCCCAAAGTCGCGGCGATGGCGCTGATCGCGCGGCTGGTCTTTGACGCCTTCGGGCAGGTCATCGCCGATTGGAGCCAGATCGTCGCCGCGCTGGCCGTCATGTCGATGTTTCTCGGCTCGATCGCCGGGATCGGCCAGACCAATGTCAAGCGGCTGATGGCCTATTCCTCGATCGCGCATATGGGCTTCGCGTTGGTCGGCCTGGCGGCAGGCTCGACCGTGGGCGTGCAGGCGATGCTGATCTATATGACGATCTATGCGGTGATGAACATCGGCACCTTCGCCTTCATCCTGTCGCTTGAGCGTGACGGCGTGCCGGTCAGCGACCTTGCCGCGCTCAACCGCCTCGCCTGGGCCGAGCCGACCAAGGGCCTTGCCGTGCTGGTCCTGATGTTCAGCCTGGCGGGCGTGCCGCCGACCCTGGGCTTCTTCGCCAAGTTCGGCGTGCTGAACGCGGCGGTGGGCGCCGGCCTGGGTTGGCTGGCGGTGATGGGCGTGATCGCCTCGGTCATCGGGGCCTTCTATTACCTGCGCATCGTCTATTACCTGTATTTCGGCACCGAGACCGAGGGCGTGACCTCGCGCATGGGTGCCGTGCAGTATCTGGGTCTGGTGGTTCCCGCCGCCGCCATGGTGATCGGCGCGATCAGCATGTTCGGGGTGGATGGCGCCGCCGGCCGCGCGGCCGAGACGCTGGTGGCGGCCCCGTCGGCGCATGCCGCCCCGGCCCCCGCGCTGCCCGATCAGCCGCAGCCCGAGCCAGATACCGTTGAGTGATCTTTGGCCTATGGGCGTGGGCCGGCATGTGCTGGCCCGCACCGACAGCACCAATGCCGAGGCCATGCGGATGGCCTCGGCACTTTCCGCTCCTGCCTGGATCATGGCGCATCGGCAGATGGCCGGGCGGGCGCGTCGGGGCAGGGAATGGGTCATGCCCGAGGGGAATTTCGCGGCTACGCTGGTGATACGCCCCAAGGGCGGCATGGCCCAGGCGCCGCAGCTTTCCTTCGTGGCCGCGCTGGCGCTTCATGACGCGCTGACGCTTGCCTGCGGTCCCGCCGCCCGGCTGGCGATCAAATGGCCGAACGACGTGCTGCTGAACGGCGGCAAGGTCGCGGGGATCCTTCTGGAAGGCGGAGCCGCGGGCGCGGTCTCCTGGGTCGCGGTCGGGATCGGTGTCAATCTGGCCGCCGCCCCCGAGGCCACGGCGGTCGAGGCGGGCGCCCTGCCTCCGGTCTCGGTCCGGGGCGAGACGGGCTTCGACGCATCGCCCGAGGCGTTTCTGGACCTGCTGGCCCCCGCCTTCGCCAACTGGCTTTCCCAGCTTGAGAACTGGGGCTTTTCGGTCATCCGCAACGCCTGGCTGGCCCGCGCCGCCCGCCTGGGAGAGCCGATCATCGCCCGCACCGGCCAGGCCGAGACGCGCGGCATCTTCGAGGGCGTGGACGAGCAGGGCGCGCTGATCCTGAACACCTCTGGCGGCCGGGTCTCGCTTCCTGCCGCCGATGTCTTTTTCGGAAGCTGATCGCCATGCTGCTTTGCATCGACACCGGCAATACGAATACGGTCTTCTCGGTCTGGGACGGCACGCGCTTTTTGTCGCATTGGCGCATCGCGACCGATCATCGCCGCACGGCGGATGAGTATTTCGTCTGGATCTCGTCGCTGATCGCCCTGCAAAAGCTGGATATCCAGATCACCGAATGCATCATCAGCGCGACCGCGCCGCGCGTGGTCTTCAATCTGCGCGTCTTGTGCAACCGCTATTTCGACACCCGCCCCCTGGTCGTCGGCAAGCCCGAGACCGCGCTGCCCGTCGCTCCCCGTGTCGATCCGGGCGCCGTGGTCGGGCCGGACCGGCTGGCCAATGCGGCCGGCGCCTTCGACCGGCATGGCGGCAATACCATCGTGGTGGATTTCGGCACCGCGACCAATCTGGATGTGGTCGACCTGGACGGCGCCTATGTCGGCGGCGTGATCGCGCCCGGCGTCAACCTGTCGCTGGAGGCCCTGCATATGGCGGCGGCCAAGCTGCCCCATGTCGATGTCACCATGCCCGAAAAGGTGATCGGCACCAATACCGTCGCCTGTATCCAGTCGGGGATCTACTGGGGATATATCGGCCTGATCGAGGGGCTGATCAAACGCATTAGGGCGGAACGCGACCGGCCCATGAAAGTGGTCGCGACCGGCGGGCTGGCCCCGCTTTTCGATCAAGGCTTCGACCTGTTCGATCATATCGAGGACGATCTGACCGTGCATGGCCTGCGCCTGATCCATGACTATAACAAGGAGTTGGAAAATGGCTGAACGCCTGATCTATCTGCCGCTTGGCGGCGCTGGCGAAATCGGCATGAACGCCTATGTCTACGGCTATGGCGAGCCGGGCCGCGAAAGGCTGATCGTGGTCGATCTGGGCGTGACCTTCGGCGACATGGACAGTGCGCCGGGGATCGACCTGATCATGGCGGATGTCGCCTGGCTTGCGCAGAACCGCAACCGGATCGAGGCGATCTTCATCACCCACGGGCATGAGGATCACGTCGGCGCCCTGGGCCTGCTTTGGGACCGGATCCAGAAGCCGATCCATTGCCGCCGCTTCACCGGCGCGCTGGCGCGGCTGAAGATGGAGGATATGGGCCAGCCCGCCGATCAGATCCACATTCACGCCCCGCGTCCCGAGGTGATCCAGGCCGGGCCCTTCCAGGTCCAGTTCGTGCCGATCAGCCATTCGATCCCCGAAAGCTCGGCGCTGATCATCGACACGCCGGCGGGCCGGATCGTGCATACCGGCGATTTCAAGCTGGACGGCACCCCGGTCGTGGGCGAGGCGTTCGATCCGATCCTCTGGCACGAGATCGCGAACGAGGGGCAGGGGGTCAAGATCCTTGCCTGCGATTCCACCAATGTCTTCTCGCCGCATCCGGGCCGCTCCGAGGCGGTGCTGGCGAACCCGCTTCTGGATTTCGTGACCTCGCAGCGCAAGATGGTGGTAGCGACGACCTTCGCCAGCAATATCGCGCGCCTCAAGACCCTGGCCGAGGTCGGGATCGCCTCGGGCCGCAAGGTCTGTCTGCTGGGGCGCGCCATGCGCCGCATGGTGACGGTCGCGATCGAGACCGGCATCCTTGAACGCTTCCCCCAGGTGATCAGCCCCGAGGAAGCCTCGGAACTGCCGCGCGACAAGGTGATGCTGATCGTCACCGGCAGCCAGGGCGAACGGCGCGCCGCCTCGGCCCAGTTGGCGCGCGGCCGCTACCTGGGCATCGAGCTGAAGGAGGGCGACAGCTTCCTGTTCAGTTCCCGCACCATTCCCGGCAATGAACGCGGCGTGATCCGGGTGATGAACTCGCTTTCCGAAATGGGCGTGGACCTGTTCGATGCCGATGACGGCACCTATCACGTTTCGGGCCATGCCAATCGCCCCGATATCCAGGCGGTGCATGACCTGCTGAAGCCGCAGATGGTGATCCCCATGCATGGCGAGCATATGCACCTGCGCGAACACGCGAAACTGGCCGAAGCCAAGGGCATCGCCTCGGTCGTGGCCACCAACGGCATGATGCTGGACCTGACCGGCGACAAGCCCCGCGTGGTCGACCACATCGACACCGGGCGGCTTTATCTGGACGGGACCGTGCTGATCGGCGCCATGGACGGCATCGTGCGCGACCGCATCCGCATGGCGCTGAACGGCCAGGCGATGGTTTCTGTCATCATCGACGAGGATGACAGTCCGCTGCCCGACGCCTGGGTTGAGCTTTCGGGCCTGCCCGAGACGGGCCGCGCTGGCGCGCCTTTGGCGCGCAATATCGAAAGCGAGCTGGCCGAGTTCCTGGAACGCGCCGACGACCGCACGGTAAGGGATGACAGCCGCCTGGAAGAGGCGATTCGCAAGATCACCCGTCAGGTCGCCATGGAAGAGATCGGCAAGAAGCCCGAGGTGACGGTAATCATCTCGCGCCTTGCCGCCGACTGACTTGACCTTTCGCGATGGACCGGGCAATGCCCCGGTCCATGAGCGAATTCGACCCCACCCCTCCGCGCCGCAATTTCTATGGCCGCCGCCATGGCAAGACCCTGCGGCAGTCGCAAAAGGGCTATCTCTCCGAGGATCTGGGCGAGTTGCGCCCGCGCGGCATCACCGTGCAGGACAATCCCGAACGCAGGCCGGTCGATCCGTCGGCGATCTTCGGCGACGACCGCCCGGTCTGGCTTGAGGTCGGCTTTGGCGGGGGCGAGCATATGGTCCACATGGCTGCCCGCTATCCCCGGATCGGCATCATCGGCTGCGAGCCCTTCATCAACGGCGTGGCCATGCTTCTGGGCAAGATCCGCAATGCCGGGGTTCAGAATGTCAGCGTCCATCCCGGCGATGCGCGCGACCTGATGGATGTGCTGCCCGAAGGCTCGATCAGTCGCGCCTTCCTGAACTATCCCGATCCCTGGCCCAAGGCGCGCCATCATCGCCGCCGCTTCGTCACGCCCGAGCATCTGATCCCGCTTGCCCGCGTCATGAAGCCCGGAGCCGAGTTCCGCGTGGCGACCGACATCCCCGATTACGTCCGCCAGACGCTTGAGGAGGTGCCCCCCGCGGGCTTCGACCTGATCCATGAGGGGCCGGGGGCCTGGGATGACTGGCTGTCCACCCGCTATGAGCAGAAGGCCCTGCGCGAGGGGCGCGTGCCGCATTACGTCACCTTTCGGCGGCAGGAATGAATTTCAGGCGGGCCGATTGCCTCGCGCCCTGGTGACCGCTATCACCTTGCGCGACAAGCCAGGGGGACCAGATGTCACATTCCGCCGAACCGCTTCCTTTGACCGCGCATCGTTCCGGCCCGCTTTCCGGCCAGGCGCGCATCCCCGGCGACAAGTCGATCAGCCATCGCGCGCTGATCCTGGGCGCGCTTTCGGTCGGAGAGACGCATATCACCGGCCTGCTGGAGGGTCAGGACGTGCTGGACACCGCCAAGGCGATGCAGGCGTTCGGCGCCCAGGTCGAGCGTGTGGCAGAGGGGGAGTGGCGGGTGAACGGCGTCGGCGTCGGCGGCTTCTCGGAGCCTGAGGGCGTGATCGATTGCGGCAATTCCGGCACCGGCGTGCGGTTGATCATGGGCGCGATGGCGACCACGCCGATCACCGCGACCTTCACCGGCGATGCCAGCCTGTCGCGCCGTCCCATGGGCCGCATCACCGACCCGCTGGAGCTTTTCGGTGCCCGCATCACCTCGCGTGAGGGCAAGCGCCTGCCGGTCACGATCACCGGCGCCACCGAACCCGTCCCGGCCCGCTACCGGACTCCCGTGGCCAGCGCCCAGATCAAATCGGCAGTGCTGCTTGCGGGCCTGAACGCCCCAGGCGAAACCGTGGTGATCGAGGCCGAGCCGACCCGCGACCATACCGAGCGCATGCTTGCCGGCTTTGGCGCCACCATCCGCACCGAGATCACTGACGAGGGCCGTGTCATCACCTTGCAAGGCCGGCCCGAACTGATCCCGCAGCCCGTGGCGGTGCCGCGCGATCCCTCCAGCGCGGCCTTTCCCGTGGCGGCGGCGCTGATCGTGCCCGGCTCGGAAATCCGCGTGCCCGGCGTCAGCCGCAACCCGACCCGCGACGGGCTTTATGTCACGCTTCTGGAAATGGGCGCGGATATCACGTTCGAAAACGAACGCGAGGAGGGCGGCGAGCCGGTGGCCGATCTTCTTGTCCGCCATTCGGCTCTGAAGGGCGTGACGGTGCCCCCGGAGCGCGCGGCCAGCATGATCGACGAATTCCCGATCCTGTCCGTCATCGCCTGCTTCGCCGAAGGCCCGACCGTGATGCAGGGCGTCCATGAGCTTCGCGTCAAGGAAAGCGACCGCATCGCGGCGATGGAGGCGGGGCTGCTGGCCAATGGCGCCGCCGTCACCTCGACCCAGGACAGCATGACGGTCGAGGGCGGCGGCGGGCTGAGGGGCGGGGCCGTCGCCCAGACCCATCTGGACCACCGGATCGCCATGTCCTTTCTGGTCGCCGGCCTCGCTTCGGAACAGCCGATCGGCGTCGATGACGGCAGCCCCATCGCGACCTCCTTTCCCGATTTTCTGCCGCTGATGAAAGAGCTTGGCGCACGGATCGGCTAAGTCGAGAGGGGTCCGTTCGGGCCCGTCTCCGAAGATCGAAGGTCCAGCCTTTGGGTGGTCGATGCCGGCCGGGGGCTGTCTGCCCCCGGACCCCCGAGGATATTTGGACAAGAAAGACGCGCGGAGAGGGGATGTCCGGCGCTTCCTGGCTTGCAGGCCGCGCTGTCGTTTCACGCGGAGATTACTTTGGTGAGGTCCGCCTGGGGTGATCGCGCAAACCCTCTTCGGACATGGCGTTTCGCGGTCCCTGCTTTCGTTCTGGCGCCGCCAATATCGCCATGGGAATTGGTCTGGGCTCCATGCCTTTTACCATGGGGGCCGCGCCATCGTAGATGCCGCATTTGGCGCGGGAAGTGGAGAACGTCCAGATCCAGGTCGTGCCGGCAAGCGGGCGCCGCAGGTCTTCCCGCTTGGTTGCCTTCGCCGCATTTCTCTGATGAACGCCTTTTCGGCGGCAGCGCACCCTGATCATCCCCTCCGCGGGTGGTCCATTTTAAACATCAGTGCATGACCGGCCTTTGGCCCATCGAGACGATCGCTTCCGGGGCTGGTGGGCGATAGCAGACACGGCAGGGCGATCAATGAAGGCCGCCACTTCCGCCGCTGCATCAAGCCCGGATGATTGATCGCCAGGCAGTCGAAAAAGCCACTACGTTTCATGGTCACACCTCCGATTTACCGTGCTCGCGGTTGGCGAACGCGGCTACTTCATCATCAGGATCAGCAGCGGCCGAATCGGCCCCTGTTCGGTTATTGCCGCCGATTGATAGACTTGCTCTTGCGCGCTATCGTCAGCGGCAACAGCTTGGCCGTCGCCTAGGTAGATGGCGTCGTGCCGATGCGCTCCATTTCTGGTAATTTCATCGGGCGTCAGCGCATGGTCGCGCGGCTTGAACGTGGCGATGCTCGTCGGGCGCACAGCTCTGCCGGGTTCTCGACCTTCTGGCCGCGCTTGATGGCCCAGCGAAAAACCTGCAACACCACCTCGCGGGCATGCACTGCGGTTGCCGGTGCGCCACGCTCCACGATGGCATCGGTCAGTGCGCGCAAATCCTCATGGGTGATTTCCAGCAACTTCGGATTGCCGAATTTTGGCTTCAGCTCGCGCTCATAGACTGAGCGGCGCATGTCACGGGTGGTGTCTGCCATCTGGTAGCCGCGCAGCCACTTTTCCGCCCAGGCCCTGAACGTCTCCGCATCCTTGACGCGGGCCTTGTCCCGCGCCTTCTCCTTGGCCGGCGACTTCCCGACCGCGATCAGCTTCTTGGCCTCGCCCAACTGCTCGCGGGCTTCCGACAGGGTGATGCCGCCGACACCGTAGCGGCCGAAGGTGATGGTCTCCTGCCTGCCGTTGATAGGTAACCGTCCGGTCTGACCGCCTTGCCGCGCGTTGAGAGTGACGGATAGTGTTCGCTAGACGTTGTGCGGCTTGGAACGTTTCATCCGCTCCTTCGGGATCGGCCACACTGCATTCTCGAAGTCGACCTCATCCCACACCGCGTCCTGCAACTCGCTCTTGCAGCCAGCGTTCGCCGAACTCGCCGAAGCTCTTCGCTTCCTTGATGCGGCGCTTCTCCCGCTGCTTCTTCTGGGCAGGCGACCGACCTTCCTGAATCGAGCGCTGCGCGTCGATCAACTTCTCCCGCGCGCGGGCCAGAGAGAGGCACGCCGGCCCGTATCGGCCGAGGGCCAGGGTCTCGCGTCGACCGTGCATCCGGTAGTCATAGCGGAACACGACGGCACCCGACGGGTTTACGACGACATACATACCGTCACGATCAGGCGCATTGTATAATTTTTCTTCTAATTTCAGATACTTGATCGCAGCATCAGTAAGCATTGGACTTTCCGAATTCGTTCAAGAAACGCCAGAGAGCCCCAAAAATACCGTCAGGCCAAAATGGACCAATCCTCACGGCTAATTTTCCTTTATTATCAATATAGTAAGGTAAAAAAACACCGTCACAAGCTCTCTAAGCCCTGACGGTATATGCAATTCTGCGATGTCACAAGACGCCCCATACCGTCAGCCCTGCCGTCGATCGCGAGGCTTGCCTAGCGATCGACGGCGAAAGATAACGGAAGGAGAATTATTTATTCTCAGTGTGTTATTGAGGCGGATCGGCGGTTGTCGGCGGCGTTTGGATAGGCCCGAATTACTCCCACTCAATCGTCCCCGGCGGCTTCGAGGTGATGTCATAGGTGCAGCGGTTGATGCCCTTGACCTCGTTGATGATCCGCGTCGCGGTCTCGCCCAGGAATTCATGCGCGAACGGATAGTAATCCGCCGTCATCCCATCGACCGAGGTTACCGCCCGCAGCGCGCAGGCATAGTCATAGGTGCGCCCGTCGCCCATCACGCCCACGGTGCGGACGGGGAGGATGGCGACGAAAGCCTGCCAGATCTCGTCATAGAGGCCGTGCCTGCGGATCTGGTCGATGAAGACCGCATCCGCCTTGCGCAGGATGTCCAGCTTTTCGCGCGTGATCTCACCGGGACAGCGGATGGCAAGGCCGGGGCCGGGGAAGGGGTGGCGGCCGATGAACTGTTCGGGCAGACCCAGTTCGCGGCCAAGCGCGCGCACCTCGTCCTTGAAAAGTTCGCGCAGCGGCTCGACCAGTTTCAGGCCCATCTTCTCGGGCAGGCCGCCGACATTGTGGTGGCTCTTGATGGTGACCGAGGGGCCGCCGCTGAAGCTGACCGATTCGATCACGTCGGGATAAAGCGTGCCCTGGGCCAGGAACTCGGCGCCCTCGATTTCATTAGCGTATTTCTGGAACACGTCGATGAACAGCTTGCCGATGGTCTTGCGCTTGACCTCGGGGTCCGACACGCCTTCCAGCGCGCTGATGAACAGATCGGCCTCGTCAGCATGAATCAGCGGGATATTGTAGTTATCGCGGAACATGGCCACGACTTCATCGGCCTCGTTCAGACGCAACAGGCCGTGATCGACGAAAACGCAGGTCAGTTGCTCGCCGATCGCCTCATGGATCAGGACGGCGGCGACGGAACTGTCCACGCCGCCCGACAGGCCGCAGATCACGCGCTTGTCGCCAACCTGCTCGCGAATCTTGCGGATTGCCTCCTGACGATAGCTGGCCATGGTCCAGTCGCCGGTGAAGCCGGCCATGCGGACGAAATTCGCAAGCATCTTGCGCCCGTTCGGGGTGTGATGCACCTCGGGATGGAACTGCACGGCGTAGAACCCGCGCGCCTCGTCGGCGATCATGGCGTAGGGCGCGTTGGGCGAGGTGCCGATGACCTCGAAACCGGGCGCAAGCCGGGTCACGCGGTCGCCATGGCTCATCCAGACCTCTTCGCGGCCGGTATCGAACAGGCCCGAGAAGATGCCGTCGCCCTTGTGGTCCTCGGCCGGGGCGACGAAGGCGCGGCCATATTCGGCGTGATGCCCGGCTTCGACGCGGCCGCCCAGCTGCGCCATCATGACCTGCTGGCCATAACAGATGCCGAAGACCGGGATGTTCATATCGAACAGGCTTTGCGGCGCGCGGGGCGAATCCGCCTGCGTGACCGAGGCCGGCCCTCCCGAAAGGATCACGGCCCGCGGCGCGAAAGCGTGCAGGAAAGCGTCATCGACCGCGTTGAACGGGTGGATTTCGCAATAGACGTTCAACTCGCGCAGGCGACGCGCGATAAGCTGCGTGACCTGTGAACCGAAGTCGATGATGAGAAGGCGCTGATGCTGGGTCATGGCAAGGCTTTAGGCCGGCCGCATCAACTCCGCAAGAGGCAGCCGGAGCCTAGGATATTCAAGAAAACGGAAAGGGCCATGGGCGCGGTGCCGACCGCAATGGCAATGCCCGCCTTCCACAGAGCCGCACCCGCGCTTTCTTTGCTTTCCAAATACCCATGCGGACGCGCCGTAAGCGCCATCAGCGCCAGAGAAGGCCCAGCGCCTCGACCGGATCCTCTTCGCTCCAGATCTCGGGGCCAAGCGCGATGAAATCGGCGACCGGCGCCAATTGGCCGATCAGGGCGGGGCTCAGCGCGCCTTCGGCCACGATGGGGGCCTCGATCACCTCGGACCACCATTGGAAAAGGTCGAAATCGACCAGGGTGCCATGCCCCAGCGCGGTCGGACCGCAGGGGCCGAAGCTGACATAGTCGGCACCGGCCTCGGCGGCGTTCATGCCGTCATGACGCGAGGCGCCGCAGAAGGCCCCGACGATCGCATCCGCGCCAAGCTCCTTCCTGGCATAGCGAACGCTGCGGGCACCATCGGTCAGATGCACGCCGTCCAGACCATGGCGCAGCGCCAATTGCACATGGTCGTCGATGACCACGGCCACGTCGCGGGCATGGGCGATCTCGCGGGCAAGATCCGCCAGGCGGCCCAGATCGTCCTCGGCCCCGGCGCCGGGGATGCGCAGGCAGGCGACCGGAAAGCGATCCATGACATCCGCCAGCATCGGCCCCACCGTCGAGGCCGCCGCTCCCAGGGGCGCGATCAGGTAGAGTTGCGGCGCGTTCGGTTCGTTTGTCATGGTCATGTCATCCTGATGGTCCGTCCCGCAGATAACCCAGCAAGCCGCGCCTTGCCAGCCGTTCCTGCGAAGGATATGGCCCCGGGATGGAACCCGCGATCATTCTTGTCCGCCCCCAGATGGGCGCAAATATCGGCGCGGCGGCTCGCGCCATGCTGAATTTCGGCCTGACCGACATGCGCCTGGTGGCGCCCCGCGACGGCTGGCCGAATCCCGGCGCCGTCGCCATGGCCTCGGGCGCGGCGGGGCAGGTGCTGGACCGGGCGCGCGTCTTCCCCAGCCTTGCCGAGGCGATGGCGGATCTGGACCATGTATATGCCACCACCGCGCGCGGGCGCGAGTTGACGAAACCCGTCCTGACCCCCGCGACCGCGATGCAGGATGCGCGGGCGCGCGTGGCCCAGGGCGGGCGGGTCGGCATCCTTTTCGGCCCCGAGCGCGCCGGCCTGGAAAACGACGACGTGGCGCGGGCGAATGCCATCATCACGGTTCCGGTAAATCCGGATTTCCCCTCGCTGAACCTCGCCCAGGCGGTGCTGCTGAACGGCTATGAATGGGCGCGCGACAGCCTTCCCGCCCAGCCCATGCCCCAGGGCCGCCGCCCCGAGGGCGAGATCCCGGCCACCCGCATCGAGATCGAGAAGCTCGCCGATCATTACGAGCAGCGGCTGGAGGCGGCGGGCTTCTTCTTCCCGCCCGAGAAGGCCCCGGCGATGAAGCTGACCCTGCGCAACCTTTGGTCCCGCATGTCTCTGACCCAGGCCGATACACGGGTGTTTCATGGCATGTTGCGACAATTGGTCCGTCGCGGTTGATTGAACTTCGGGGCGCGCCCCGTCAAGCTGGGCCGGCCCGGTCCGGGCGAAAAGGCAAGGAAGCTGACATGGCAAGACGCCCCGTCTTTCAGGAAGTCACCGACACCACCCCGCGCAGCGGCACGCCCCAAGGGGGGCTGATCGATTCCGGGCATCGCGGTGGCCGCTCCGCGATCCGGCTATGGCTGATCGTGCTTTTCGTCCTGGTCGCGGCGATGATCGCGCTCGGCGGGGCGACGCGGCTGACGGGCTCGGGCCTCTCCATCACCGAATGGAAGCCCGTCACCGGGGCGCTGCCGCCGATGGACGCCGCCGCCTGGGCCGCCGAGTTCGAGAAATACAGGCAGATCCCGCAGTTCGAACTGGTCAATCCCGACATGGACCTGGCCGGCTTCAAGCAGATCTATTACTGGGAATGGGCACATCGCCTGCTGGGGCGCCTCGTCGGGTTGATCTGGGCGGCGGGCTTTCTTTTTTTCCTGGTCACCAGGCGCATCCCCCTGGGCTGGACGCCGCGCCTTCTGATGCTGGGTGTCCTGGGCGGGCTTCAGGGCGCGATTGGCTGGTGGATGGTCCATTCCGGCCTTTCGGGCGAGATGGTGCGCGTGGCCTCCTATCGCCTGGCCACGCATCTTGGCCTGGCCTTCGCCATCCTCGGCCTGATCGCCTGGTCGGTCCTGGCGCTCTCGCGCAGCGAGGCCGAGCTGATGCGCGCTCGCCGCGCCGGCGAGGCGAAGCTTTTCTCGATGACCACGGGGTTGATGCACCTGACCTTTCTGCAAATCCTGATCGGTGCGCTGGTGGCGGGCATCGACGCGGGCCGCATGTATACCGGCTGGCCCACCATGGGCGGCGAATGGATTCCGTCCGAGATCTGGGACGCCACTCTCGGCTGGCGCAATTTCTTCGAGAACCCGGCCCTGGTGCAATTCGCCCACCGCATGACGGGCTATCTGCTGGCGATCTTCGCGTTGGTCGTCTTCCTGCGCGCCCGCCGCTCGCCCCATCCGGTGACGCGCGGCGCCTATGCGGTGATGATCGCGGCCATGGGCGTGCAGGTGCTCCTGGGTATCATGAATGTGGTTCACGCCTCGCCCTTGCCTTTGGCGCTGGCGCATCAACTCGGGGCCGTGGCATTCTTCACCCTGATCCTGCGGGCCAGGCACCATGCCCGCTATCCCTATGAAACCTCGGTGCGGGGGACCATCCGATGAGCGCATTCGAAGACCTTCTCGCCTTCCAGCGCCAGACCGAGGCGCTCTCCTCGGTGGCCGAGCGGCTGGGCTGGGACCAGGAAACCGTGATGCCGCGCGGCGCGACCGAGCAGCGCAGCGAGGAAATGGCCGCGATGGAGGCCGTGCTGCATGAGCGCCGCACCGATCCGCGTCTGGCCGAATGGCTGGATCAGGCCGTCCCCGAGGATGCCGAGGACCAGCGCATCCTGGACCTGATCTCGCGCGATTTTCTTCGCGCCTCGCGCATTCCGGCACGCCTTGCGACCGAGCTGGCGCGGCAGACCTCGCTTTCGCAGGGTATATGGGCGGAAGCCCGCGCCAAGGACGCGCCCCAGGATTTCCTGCCGGTCCTGAACGACATCCTGATGTTGAAGCGCGAAGAGGCCGCCGCCTTGGCCGATGGCGGCGATCTCTATGACGCACTCCTTGAGGATTACGAGCCGGGCACCAGCCAGGCCGAGATCGCGGCGCTTTTCGACGCCATGCGCCTCCGTCTGGTCGCGCTGCGCGAGGATGTGTTGGGCGCCGCGTTCCAGCCGCAGGCGCTGACCGGCCATTTCCCGCAGGAGACCCAGCTGCGCCTGGCCCGCGCCTGCGCGACGGCCTATGGCTATGACTGGTCGCGCGGGCGCATGGATATCGCCGTCCATCCCTTCAGTTCCGGGCGCTGGCAGGACAGCCGCATCACCACGCGGGTGGTCGAGACCGACCCTTTCAACTGTCTCTATTCTACCATCCACGAGGTCGGCCATTCCAGCTATGAACTGGGCATCGACAGCGATTATGCCTTCACGCCGCTTGGCCGGGGCGTCTCGATGGGCGCGCATGAAAGCCAGAGCCGGATCTATGAGAACCAGATCGGCCGCGGCCGCGCCTTCACCGGCTGGCTCTACCAGCGTATGGCGGATGCCTTCGACGGCCTGTCCGTTCCCGGCGCGGATGCCTTCCACGCGACGGTGAACCGCGTCGCGCCGGGCTATATCCGCACCGAGGCCGACGAGGTGCAGTATAACCTGCACATCATGCTGCGCTTCGATCTGGAGCGCGATCTGATCGCCGGCAAGCTCGATGTCGAGGATCTGGTCGAGGCATGGAACACCCGCTTCCTGCATGATTTCGGCCTTGCCGTGGACCGGCCCGCGAACGGGCTCTTGCAGGACGTGCATTGGGCGGTGGGGCTTTTTGGCTATTTCCCGACCTATGCGCTGGGCAACGTCTATGCGGGCTGCCTGAACCAGGCCATGCGCGGCGCCGTCCCTGATCTCGACCGCTTCCTCGCTGCGGGCGATGCCTCTCCCGCCGTAGAATGGCTGCGCGAGAACATGCAGCGCCATGGCGGGCTCTACCCACCCCGCGAGTTGATCGAACGCGCGACGGGCGAGTCGATCAGCGAGGCGCCGCTGCTCGATTACCTGGAGGAAAAATTCGCTGGCATCTATCGGCTGTGACTGCGGCGAATGGGTATTTAGAAAGCAAAGAAGGACTGGGCGCCGCATTACGCCTTCTTTGCTTTTTCAAATACCCATTCGACGTGGCCGCAGGCGCAACCCTATGCCATTTCTGCCCCGCAATGTCAGACGCATGACCGGGACGGGGCGTTCGGGGCCCGGGGTGAATTCATAGGTCCGCACTAGCGTCGCCAGCAGAAGCGGTCCCTCGATCATGGCGAAGCCCGCCCCGGGGCAGGCGCGGGCGCCGGCCGAGAAGGGGATGAAGGCATCGCGCATGCAGGTCTTGCCGTTCTCGGTTTCCCAGCGGCCTGGGTCGAAGCCGTCGGGATTGTCCCAGAGCCGTTCATGGCGGTGCAGATGCCAGGGCGACAGCACGAGTTGGGCGCCCTTGGGCGCGCGACGGCCGCGCATGGTCTCGGGGCGGCGGGTCTCGCGCACTGTCATCGCGACGGGGGGGTAAAGGCGCAGCGTTTCGCGGAAGACGGCGCGCGCGAGTGGAAGGTTCTTGATGCAGGCGAAATCGGGCGAGAGATGGGCCAGGGCCTCGCGCGCGACGCGGTCTTGCCAGGTGGGATTCTCGGCCAGAAGGTAAAGCGCCCAGGCCAGCGCCGAGGCGCCGGTCTCGTGGCCGGCCAGAAAGAAGGTTGCCACCTCGTCGATCATTTCCGCGTCCGAGAAGACCTTTCCCGTCTGCGGGTCGGGTGTGGTCATGATCTTGGTCGCCAGGTCGGGGGGCGCCGTGCCCGCGGCGATCTGCCGGGCGCGTTCGGCGACCAGTTGCCGGATCAGGCCGCGGATGCGGCGGGCGCTGGCCCGGACCTGGCGGGAGTGCAGCCGCGCCCAGCGGGGCAGGGCGATCAGCCCGCCCAGGTTCACCATGGGCTGTGCGTCCTGATGCTCGCGGAACGCCTCGAAAACCTGGCTTGCCGTCTGGTCCTCGATCGGCAGCGAGAAGAGCGTGCGGAAGATCACGTCGGCGGCGAGGTGGCTGGTATGGGGCTCGATGTCGAAGGGACCGCCCTGGGCCAGGGGGGAAAGCCGGGCGACGGCCGATTGCCCGGCCTGCCACATGGCGGGAAACGCCTGGCGCAGGCGCCCGCCCTCGAATGCCAGGTCGATGATGCGGCGCTGGTGCAGCCAGGTTTCGCCATTCGAGATGAAGCTGGAATTGCCCAGAAGCGGCTGAAGCCCGGCCGCCATGCGCGGGGATTTCGGGAAATCCATCGGCCGTTTCTTCAGGATCAGATCGACCAGCGCGGGGTCGTTGCAGGTGAAGCTATGGATCAGGGGGCCGCGAAACTCGGCCATCCATGCCCGATAGAGCCGGTCGGACTGGGCCGACAGGATGTCGCGGCGGAAATCGCGGATGAAGCGCCAGACCGAGCTCTTGCCCTGGCGCGAAGGGGGTTTGGGCGGGATCATGTGGCGACATGCCCGTTCACCGCCCGCGCGATGCGGCCCGGCGAATGGCCGCGCCCCGCGTAGCGCCCGCCCAGGGTCAGAGGTCCGGCGGTGATGGCGAAATAATCATAATCGCCTGGCCGGTCGAAGGCGCAGAGATATTGGAAATGCAGCCGGAACCAATGCCCCCGCAGCGCGCGCCGCTTTTCGGGCGATAGGGTTTGCGTGAAGGCGGCGGACAGCACCAGCGGGTGCAGGCGGTTCGGCGGTTCGACCCCCGAGACCGCGACCGGATCGCAAAGCCCGAAGGAGCAGGCGTCCCCCGGCGCGGTCACGTCGATCCAGTCCAGCCTGGGCCGCGCGCTGAGGTCGCGCAGATCGCGGCGCAGCCGGTTCGCGGCGGGCAGGAAGGACGCCATAGGCACGACATGGCCCAGCGACAGGAAGGAAAGCCGCGTGCCCTCGGCGACCTTCGACCGCAGCAGTTCGGCCAGGACCGAGACGCCCAGATAGGCGCCGGAGCTGTGGCCCACGACCAGGACCTCGTCCCAATCATCGTCCAATGCCTGGGCTATGCGGTCCGCGAACTGGCTGATCCGGGTTTCCAGCGCCGGGGGATAGGCGCCCAGATGCCGCGCGGTGAAGGCATAGTCATGCATCAGGTAATAGGCGAAGATCCTGCCGTCGAGCCGACGCCACAAGACCAGCCCCGCCCAGGTCACGGCTAGCAGCACCGGAATGCCAGGCAGCCAGCCGAGGCCGGTGGCCCGCCCCGCCAGCCAGCCCAAAGCGGCGCCGGCCAGCAGCGCCGCGACAAGCTGCGCCAGCAGCACGACCACCGGATAAAGCGCCGCGATCACCGGGCCACGCCTCAGCCGCATCAGCCGGAACAGCGCGCCCGAGCCGATATAGGCCCAGGCGGTGCGGCAAAGCTGGGCATAGGTCGCGGGGATCGACTGACCCATCGACCCTTGCACCAGATCGGCCCAGACCAGCACCTCGAATTCGGCCTCGGTCGGCACGCCGCCGAAATCGCCGCTGACGCCCCAGCCGAAGCCGGTCCGGTCGCGGCGCGGGCCAAAAGCCAGCCCATAGCCCGAGATCCGCGCCTGCTCGGCCCCCTCGCGCTTGTAAAGCTCGCGGTAGCGGCGCGGCGGGATCGGGTCGTAGCCGGGGATATAGAAGACGCGGCGGCGAAAGGGGCGGGTCATCGGGGTGTTTTGCACTCGGGGGTTTTGCAGGTGCAGCATAGGACAATCACGCCGGGCAGCAAGTCACCGGGCGCCCCAGCGCCGTTCCAGTTTCTCGATGGCGGCAATTCGGGCGTCGATTCTGGGATGCGACATCAGCCAGGCAGGGGCGGTTCCGCGCGCGCCCGCAAGCCTGTCGAGCTTGCGAAACAGGCTTTTCTGCGGTTCGGTGCCGAAGCCCGCCTTGATCATCAGGGCGCTGGCGAAGGCGTCGGCCTCGAATTCGTCCTGGCGCGAGAGGCGGGCGGCGACGGCGCTGGCTGCAAGATTGGCGATCCAGCCGCCGATGCCGGGCAGGAAGCGGCCCAGCACCGTCGCCAGGGCCATGCGGATCGCGTTCTGGCCCGCGAAATCCACCATGCGCCGGCGGGCGTGTCCGTGCGCGACATGGCCCAGTTCATGCGCGATCACGGATGCCAGCTCCGCCTCGGTCACATCGCCCGCATCCAGCTTGTCCAGAAAGCCCCGCGTCAGGAAAATCCGTCCGTCGGGCGCGGCCAGCCCGTTCACCGGCGCCACCTCATAGACATGCGCCTTGACCGGCGGCAGGTCCATGGCGCGGCCCAGCCGTTCCAGCATTGGCATCAGCCGGGGGTGGGTCAGGGCCGAGGATCTGGCATTCAGATCCGCCTTCAGCCGCCACAGCGAAAAGAACCACATCGCGGCCATGTAAAGGATCAGAAGCAGGATCGGGGTCAGCTTGAGCATGATCCCAATATGGGCCGCGCGCGGGCTTTAGCCAAGCAGCCGCATCGCCTGCGTCAGCCCTTCCAGCGTCAGGGGCTGCATCCGGTCCTGAAAGATCTCGTCGATCATCTGGATCGAGCGGGTATGGCGCCATTCCGCGCGGGGCACCGGGTTCAGCCAGACATGATCCGGCCAGGTCTCGCGCAGGCGGGTCAGCCAGGTCTCGCCCGATTCGGGGTTCCAATGTTCGTTGGCGCCGCCCGGCACCGCGATCTCATAGGGCGACATCGAGGCATCGCCCACGAAGATCGCCTTGTAGTCGCGGCCGAAGCGGTTCAGCACGTCCCAGGTCGGGGTGGTTTCGGTCCAGCGGCGGCGGTTGTCCTTCCACAATGCCTCGTAGATGCAATTGTGGAAATAGAAATGTTCCAGATGCTTGAACTCGGTCCGCGCGGCTGAAAACAGCTCGTCCACGCGGCGGGCATGATCGTCCATGCTGCCGCCCACGTCCAGAAACAGCAGGACCTTGACCGCATTGTGCCGCTCGGGCCGGGTCCGCACGTCGATATAGCCGTGCTCGGCGCTGGCGCGGATGGTGCCGGGCAGGTCCAGTTCCTGCTCGGCACCGTGGCGTGCCCATTGCCGCAGCCGTTTCAGCGCGACCTTGATGTTGCGGGTGCCCAGTTCGACCGAATCGTCGAAATCGCGGAATTCGCGCTTGTCCCAGACCTTGACTGCGCGGCGGTGCCGGCTGGCGTCCTGCCCGATCCTCACCCCCTCGGGGTTGTAGCCGTAGGCGCCGAAGGGCGAGGTGCCGGCCGTGCCGATCCATTTGCTGCCGCCCTGGTGGCGGCCCTGCTGCTCGGCCAGGCGTTCGCGCAGGCGCTTCATCAGCTCGTCGAAGCTGCCGGGGCCTTCGATGGCGGCGCGTTCCTCGGGGGTAAGCAGCTTCTCGGCCAGCTTCTCCAGCCATTCCTTCGGGATCGAGACCTCATTCACCAGCGCCTGCACCGGAATTTCGTCCAGGCCCGAGAAGGCTTCGGCGAAGGCGCGGTCGAAGCGGTCGATATGCGCCTCGTTCTTGACCAGTGTGGCGCGGGCCAGGTGATAGAAGCCTTCGGCGCGCCAGTCGGAAAGCCCCGCCTGCAAGCCCGCCAGCAGGTCCAGATATTCCCGCAGACTGACCGGCACCCCATGCCTGCGCAGACTGTCGAGAAAAGGCCGAAACATCAGAGGCACCTGCCGATCAGCACCGTCGCCAGCACCCCCAGCACGGCGAAGCCCAGGGCATGGACGGTGGCGTATTGCAGCCGGTCGGCCCGGTTGCCGCCCAGGCGGGCCGCGCGCCGATAGCCGATCGCGGCGCCGATAAGAAGGGCAATGATGACGATCATGAGCCTTTGGTAGCCCCGCGCCGCCGGCCTGTCGAGGGTCGAGCGATGGAAACCCTTGAACCGCTTGGTGCGGCAGGCTACCTTTGTTCCAACTTGTCATCGGAGGGCGTGAATATGGCGCCCAGGCGTCCCGCGGGTGCGGACGCGTTCCCGAGCATAACGGTCGAGCCTTTCGTCACCCGCCCGGCCGAGGATGGGCAGCTTTACGCCGCCCTGGACCTTGGCACGAATAGCTGCCGGATGCTGATTGCCCGCCCCACGGGTAGCCAGTTCCAGGTGGTCGACAGCTTCTCGAAGCCGGTCCAGTTGGGGCACGGCCTGGAAGCGTCTGGCAGGCTGTCGCGTCCTTCCATGGCGCGGACGGTGCATGCCCTGCAAGTGTGCCGGCGCAAGCTTGAGGCGCATAACGTCACCCGCATGCGCCTGGTCGCGACCGAGGCCTGCCGCCGCGCCCGCAACAGCCGCGACTTCATGCGGACGATTCGGCGCGAGACCGGCCTGCCGCTGGAAATCATCGATGCCGAGGAAGAGGCGCGGCTGGCGGTGATCTCATGCGCGCCTCTGGTCAGCCAGCGCACGGACCAGCTTCTGGTCGTGGATATCGGTGGCGGCTCGACCGAACTGGTCTGGATCGACCTTGAGGATGTGGAACCCACCGAGCGGCCCCGCGCGATCATGCGGCTGGCGGATGGGTTCCGCAATCCACAGCCCGGCGGGGCGCGGGTGGTGGACTGGATCTCGGTGCCGCTGGGGGTCGCGACGCTGCGCGACCAGTTCGAGGATGTCGAGGACGATCAGGGCCGCTTCGCCCTGATGTCCTGGCATTTCGAGGAGATGCTTTCCGATTTCAGCCCCTATGCCCTGGCCCGCGACATGGAGGAAAGCTTTCAGGTCATCGGCACCTCGGGCACCGTCACCACGGTCGCGGCCAGCCATCTGGGCCTGCGCCGCTATGACCGGACCAAGGTGGACGGGCTGGTGATGAGTTCCGCGCAGATCGACAGGGTGATCCGCGACTATCTGTCGCTGGGTCCCGAGGGGCGCCGCTCGGACCCCCGAATCGGGCGCGAGCGGCATGCGCTGATCATGTCGGGCGCGGCGATCCTGCAAACGCTGATGCGAGTCTGGCCGACGACGCGGCTGTCGGTTGCGGATCGCGGTCTGCGCGAGGGGCTGCTATACGCGCAGATGGTCAAGGATGGGGTGCTGACCCCCGAGGGCTTGAACGGGGTTGCATGAGATGACGGTTGGAAAGAAACCCGGCAGCGGCAGCGGCAGCGGTGGCGGGGAAAAGAAAAGCTCGGGGCGCGGCCAGCGCGATTTGCGGGTGCGGGTCAAATCGGCCAGGGGTCGCAAGCTGTCCAGCACGCTTTGGCTTGAGCGGCAGTTGAACGATCCCTATGTCGCGCGTGCCAAGCGCGAGGGCTATCGTGGCCGCGCGGCCTTCAAGATCCTGGAACTGGACGACAAGTTCGGCTTTCTGGTGCCCGGCGCGCGGGTCGTCGATCTGGGTTGCGCCCCCGGCGGCTGGTGCCAGGTCGCGGTCGGGCGGGTGAATGCGCTGGGCGAGAAATCCGGCAGGAAGGTCGGCCGCGTGCTGGGCGTCGATCTGCAAGAGGTCGACCCCATCGCCGGGGCCGAAATCCATCAGCTTGATTTCCTGTCGGACGGGGCGGACGACAAGGTCAAGGAATGGCTGGGCGGGCGTGCCGATGTGGTCATGTCGGACATGGCGGCGTCCTCCTCGGGGCACAAGGGCACCGATCACCTGCGCATCGTCGCCCTGGTCGAGGCGGCGGCGCAATTGGCCTTTGATGTGCTGGAACCGGGCGGCACCTTCGTCGCCAAGGTCCTGGCTGGCGGCGCCGAGACCGAGATGCAGGCCATGCTGAAGCGCAATTTCCGCAAGGTGGCGAATGTGAAGCCCCCCGCCAGCCGCTCGGATTCCTCCGAGAAATTCGTGGTGGCCCAGGGCTTTCGCGGCCGCGAGTCCGAGCGGCTGCCAGAGGGGCCGGGCCAGGCCGATCCGGTCTAGGCCAGATCGGCCATCGCGGCATCGTCGGCCGGGGGCTGGCGCAGGCTTTCGGGCGTGCGCCCCGTCGCCGCCGCGAAGGCGCGCATGAAATGGCCAAGGCTGCTATAGCCCAGCTTCGCCGCGATCTGGGCGATGGGCATATCGGTCTCGCGCAGAAGCAGGGCCGCGTGGTCGCGGCGGATCTCGTAAAGCAGATCCAGCGCCGGCTTGCCCCGGAATTGCCGGCAGGCGCGGTCCAACTGCGCCAGTGTGGCGCCCAGGCTTTCGGCGATCTCGGACATGGTGCGGTCCTGGGCCGGATCGCGGGTCATCGCCGTGATGAAGCCTTGGCACAGGGGCCGTGCCTCGGGCTCGGGGTGGTCCATGTCCTCGTGGACCTCGGCCCGTTCGGCGATGCGCGACAGGGCGACGGCCAGAAGGCCCAGATGGCAGCCGGTCGCGGTCTTTTCGGTCTCGTCGCGGGGGGTGCCAAGGCCAAGGGCTTGCAGCGTCGGTTCAAGCAGGGGGCGGTCGGCGGGATCGGGCAGGCCGCAGCGAAAGGCGGCGGGCAGCGCGACATGCAGCCGCTCGGCCAGGCGCGGCGGAATCAGCAAGGCCCATCCCTGGGCCTTCGCTGGTGGATGCAGGGCAAAGGCGGTCCCGGCCGGAATGAAGGCCAGCCGCCCCGGCGGCAGCGGATGCGACATGCGCGGCAGTTCCACCTCCATCGCCGCCCCGGCGCCGATATGGATCAGCACATGATCGCCCCGGACGCGGGGCGTGGCGGCCGAGCCACGGCCCAGCACCCGTCCCCGCACCGGCCCGCCCCAGCAGAATCCGGCCAGCGGGATCAGGCGCATGCCGTCGCCCGGCGCGGCGGCGGTGCGCAGGCCCATGGGCGCGGTGAAGGCCGGGCCGCGTGCCGCGACACTCGGCGCTGGCTCAGGATGGTCACGGGGATCCGGCGCGCCCGGCTCAAGGATGGTCGCGGCATTGATGCCCGCCTCCCTTAGCCTTGTCCGCACCAGGTCGGCATCCGGCAGAAGTCGGTCCAGAGGCAACAGGCGAAGCAGTTCGGACATACGGCAACTTCCACGTTTCTGCCCTGTGAGGCTAACCCGCATAGGGCATATCGGAAACGTGGATAACGCCTTAAGGTTGCGATTTGTTTAATATGTTGCTGCTATGCTGCATCGGCCGGCACTTGGCGCCAGGTTTTCAACCGCCCCCGGAAGAAAATACGCTGCGATTTGGCGTATTGCCTTGTGGCGATGACCGCGCGCCGGGCGGCCTCGTCCAGGCTGCATTCGCCGCGCAGATGCGCGACCAGTTCCGGCGCGCCGATGGCCCGCGCCCATAGTGCCTTCGGCTGCCAGGAGGGCAGGACGGCCCGCGCCTCGTCCAGCGCGCCCTGCTCGATCATCAGCGCGAAGCGTCGGGCGATGCGTTGGGCCAGCCAATCGCGGTCGCTGGTCAGGACGATTCGCTCGGAATCCTCGGGCAGGATCAGCGGAGCTGGGGTGTCGCGCTGCCATTCGGCGATTCCCCGCCCGGTGGCCCGCAGTACTTCCCAGGCGCGCTGGACGCGGGCGGGATTGTTCAAATCCAGCCGCGCCCGCGAGGTGGGATCAAGGTCCGCGGCCATCCGCGCAAGCCCGCCCTCGGCGATCAGCGCATCGGCCCTGGCCCGGATCTCGGGTGGAATGGGCGGGATCACCGCCAGCCCGTGGCCCAGGGCGTGCAGGTAAAGCCCGGTGCCGCCGGTCACGATCAGGCGCTGGCCCTGTGCCAGCAGGCCCCGCACCTGCTCTAGCCAGATACCCACCGAAAACGCGTCCTCCGGCCGCATATGGCCGTAAAGGCGATGCGGCACGGCGGCCTCGTCCGCGACCGAAGGCCGGGCCGAGATCGCCCGCCAGCAGGACCAGACTTGCAGCGCGTCCGCATTGACCACGATCCCGCCCTGGGCCTGGGCGATCGCCATGGCCAGCGCCGACTTGCCGCTGGCGGTCGGGCCGGCCAGAAGCACATGCCGCCCGGCGGGGATGGTCGCGACAATCTGCTCACATCGCATCTGAGGGGCGGTCCCTGGCAGTTGAACATCCCGCCTCTTTGCGACATTTTGCGCGGCAGCGAAACTGCCTCCTCCCGTTGAAAGGTGCCTCATGTCCGACCAGAACCAGAAATCGATCAAATACGGTCGCGTCATGCTGAAGATCTCGGGCGAGGCGCTGATGGGTGATCAGTCCTACGGCCTGCATCCGCCGACGGTGGCGCGCATCGCCGCCGAGGTGAAATCCGTCTATGACCTGGGGGTCGAGATCTGCATGGTCATCGGCGGCGGCAATATCTTCCGTGGCCTGCAAGGCAGCGCCCAGGGCATGGAGCGCGCGACCGCCGATTACATGGGCATGCTGGCCACCGTGATGAACGCGCTGGGCATGCAGGCCGCGCTGGAGGCCGAGGGCATCCATACCCGCGTGATCAGTGCCATCCGCATGGACGAGGTGGCCGAGCCCTATATCCGCCGCCGCGCCGTCCGCCACCTGGAAAAAAAGCGCGTCTGCATCTTCGCCGCCGGCACCGGCAACCCCTATTTCACCACCGACACCGCCGCGACGCTGCGCGCCAACGAGATGAACTGCGAGGCGATCTTCAAGGGGACCAAGGTGGATGGGGTCTATGACAAGGACCCCAAGAAGTTCTCCGACGCCAAGCGTTACGAAACCGTGACCTATGACGAGGTGCTGCAAAAGCATCTGGGGGTGATGGACGCCTCGGCCATCGCGCTGGCCCGCGACAACGACCTGCCGATCATCGTGTTCTCGCTGGACGAGCCCGGCGGTTTTCGCGGAATCCTGGCGGGGCAGGGCACTTATACACGCGTGCATGGTTAAAATGCCTGCATAGCCTTTGCGTTGCGGGCAATGCTCGGCTAAAAGCGGCTGAAAATCACAGCAGAAGGGCCATGACCGAGCATGTCCGACGAGATCGAGATCGACACCGACGACCTGGAACGCCGCATGAAGGGCGCGATGGATTCGCTGCGCCATGAGTTCGCCTCGCTGCGCACCGGGCGCGCCTCGGCCAGCATGGTCGAGCCGATCATGGTCGACGCCTATGGCTCGCCCACGCCGATCAACCAGATCGGCACGGTCAACGTGCCCGAGCCGCGCATGGTCACGATCAACATCTGGGACAAGGCGCTGGTCGGCAAGGCCGAGAAGGCGATCCGCGATTCGGGCCTGGGGATCAATCCGCAGTTGAACGGCACCATCATCATGCTGCCGATCCCCGAGTTGAACGAGGAGCGTCGCCGCGACCTGACCCGCGTGGCCGCGCAATATGCCGAACATGCCCGCGTCGCGATCCGCAACGTGCGCCGCGACGGTATGGACCGGATCAAGAAGGCCAAGGGCTCGGGCATGTCCGAGGACGATCAGAAGTTCTGGGAAGGCGCCGTGCAGGAGCTGACCGACAAGATGATCGCCGCCGTGGACCAGGCGCTTGAATCGAAACAAGCCGAAATCATGCAGGTCTGAATTCATGGCCGATCCCGCAGCCCGCTTGTCCAGGACCGACGGTCAGGACGCCAAACCCCGGCACGTCGCCATCATCATGGATGGCAACGGACGCTGGGCCGTCAACAAGGGCTGGCCGCGTCTGGTCGGCCACCGGCGCGGCGCGGAAAGGGTCAAGCAGCTCGTCCGCGCCTGCCCCGATCTGGGCGTGAACTGGCTGACGCTTTATGCCTTCTCGACCGAGAACTGGAAGCGCACCACCGAAGAGGTGCTGGGCCTGATGGGCATCTTCGCCCGCTATATCGAGCGTGAGGCCGACGGCCTTGCCGCCGAGGGCGTGCGGATGCGCTTCATCGGCGCGCGCGAGCGGCTGGATACCCGGCTGCAACGCCTGATGGCGGGGATCGAGGCGCGGACCGCCTGCAACACCAGGCTGAACCTGACCGTCGCGATCAATTACGGCGGCCGGGACGAGATCGCGCGGGCCGCCCGCCGCCTGTCCGAGCGTGTGGCGAGGGGCGAGGTCCAGAACCCGACCGAGGCGGATTTCGTCGCCTGCCTCGACACCGCCGGACAGCCCGATCCCGATCTGGTCATCCGCACTTCGGGCGAGACGCGGACATCGAATTTCCTGCCCTTCCAGGCGGCCTACTCTGAATATGAGTTCACCCCGACGCTCTGGCCCGATTTCACGCCCGAGCATCTGGCCGCGATCCTGGACCGCTACAGTCTGCGCGACCGGCGCTTCGGCGGCGCATGACCCAGGGCAACGCCCCCCGCGAGCGGCTGCGTGACAAGCTGAAGCCTGGCAAATGGGGCGATCTGCGCAAGCGTTTCGGCTGGGGCGCGGCGCTGCTGGCCGTGGGGGTGGTGCTGCTTTTGTCCTCGGGGCTGTGGCTGCGGCTGGGTGTCTCGGCCGTGGTGGGGGTGATGATGTGGGAACTGGCGCGGCTGACCGGCTGGCGCCACCCCGAGTTTCACAGCCCCCGTCACCCGGTCCTGATCGGCATTCTTTCGGGGCTGGTGCTGTTCACAACACTGATCCTGCCGGGCGATCTGCCGCTGCTTCTGGTGCTGGTGCCTGTCCTGGTCGGCCTGCCCGGCACCCATAGCCATGAGCGCCCGGCCTATGTGCTGATGACCGTCGCGATTCTGGGCGCGGGCTATGGCCTTGTCGTCATGCGCGAGGTGATGGGGCTGGCCACGGTCTTCTGGGTGGTGCTGACGGTCGTGCAATCCGATGTGCTGGGCTATTTCGTCGGGCGCAAGGTCGGGGGGCGCAAGTTCTGGCCCTCGATCAGCCCGAAAAAGACCTGGAGCGGCACGCTGGCCGGCTGGATCGGTGCCTGGCTGTTGGCGGTTGGGCTGGTGATTTGCGGACAGGCCGGCTGGCCGGTCCTGCTGATCGGTCCGCTTCTGGCGCTGTCGGGGCAGGCCGGCGATCTGGCGGAAAGCTGGCTCAAGCGCCGCGTCGGCGTCAAGGACAGTTCGCAGTTGATCCCCGGCCATGGCGGTGCGCTGGATCGGTTCGACGCCATGGTCGGGGCGCTTTTGCTGGCTCTGCTGCTGATGCTGCTTCATCTTTTGCCGGTAATCGGAGGCTGACATGCGCAGCGTGACTGTGCTGGGGGCCACCGGCTCCATCGGCGAAAGCGCATTCGATCTGCTGATGGGGGCGGGTGGGCCGGCGGCCTATCGCACCGTGGCGCTGACCGGGGCGGGAAATATCGCCAGGCTGGCGCAGATGGCCCGCGCGCTTCGCGCCGAGATCGCCGTGACCGCCCAGCCCGAACGGCTGAACGAGCTGCGCGCGGCGCTGGCGGGCAGCGGGATCGAGGCGGCGGCGGGGCCTGCCGCCATCGCCGAGGCTGCGGCGCGCCCGGCGGATTGGACGCTTTCGGGCATTATCGGCGCGGCCGGCCTGCCGCCGGGGCTGGAAGTGGCGCGGCGGGGCGGCGTGCTGGCCCTGGCGAATAAGGAAAGCCTGGTCGCGGCGGGGCGGCTGCTGATGGCCGAGGCCGCGCGCGGCCAGGCCCGAATCCTGCCGGTCGATTCCGAACATTCCGCGATATTTCAATCCCTTCAAGGTGAGAACCTGGATAGCGTCGAGGCTGTGACCATCACCGCCTCGGGCGGCGCCTTCCGCGATTGGCCGCTTGAGCGGCTGGCCGAGGCGACGGTCGCGCAAGCTTCATCACATCCCAATTGGGCGATGGGTCAGCGCATCACCATCGACAGCGCCAGTATGTTCAATAAGGCGTTGGAAGTTATTGAAGCACATGAGTTTTTTGGACTGAATATCGAACGGATCAAGGTTTTGGTGCATCCCGAATCGATCATTCACGCCATGGTCAGCCACCGGGACGGCGGCTCGATCGCGCATCTGGGCGCGCCGGACATGCGCCACGCCATCGGCTATGCGCTGCACTGGCCGAAGCGCGCCGACCTGCCGGTGGCGCGGCTGGACCTGGCGGCCTTGGGCCGGCTGACCTTCCGCGCCCCGGACGAGGCGCGCTGGCCCGCGCTGCGCCTTGCGCGCGAGGTGATTCAGGCCGGCGGCGCGGCGGGCGCCGTGCTGAACGCCGCCAAGGAGCAGGCGCTGGACGACTTCATCGCCGGGCGGTGCCGCTTTACCGACATGGCCGTCGCGGTCGAGCGGGCGTTGGATCTTGCCTCGCGCGAGGCTGGTTTCGGCGCCAGCCCCGCCGATTTGGACGGCGTGCTGGCCTGGGATCGCCTGGGCCGCCGCCATGCCGCCTGTGTCGAAGGGGCGGCATGATGGGTGGGATCGCCGCGCAACTGGGCGGGCTGGCCTGGACCGTGGGTGCCTTTGTGCTGGCGCTTTCGATCATCGTTACCGTGCATGAATACGGCCATTACATCATCGGCCGCCTTTCGGGCATCAAGGCCGAGGTGTTCTCGCTGGGTTTCGGGCCGCGCCTGATTTCGCGCCGCGACCGGCACGGGACGCTGTGGCAGGTGGCGGCGATCCCGCTGGGCGGCTATGTCCGCTTCCTGGGCGATGCCAATGCGGCCAGCGCCGGCTCGATTCCTGTCGATCCCGCGCGCGCGCGCCAAAGTCTGACCGGCGCGCCGCTTTGGGCGCGTTTCGCCACCGTCGCGGCGGGGCCGGTGTTCAACTTCATCCTGTCGATCCTGGTCTTCGCGGGCGTGGCGATCTGGCAGGGCATTCCCACCGATACGCCGCAGGTCGGCCGGATCAGTCCCGCGCCGCCGGGGGTGCGGATCGGGCTGGAGCCGGGGGATCGTATCCTGGCCGTGGACGGCCAGCCGGTCGAGACCTGGCGCGATCTGGCCGAACTGGCGGGCAGGCTGGTGCCGCGCCCGGTCCATGACTGGACGGTCGAGCGCCAGGGCGCGCAGCGCGTGGTTCCCGGCCCCGATCCCATGCCCGCGCTGGTCGCGGGTGTCGCGCCGCGCAGCCCTGCCGCCTCGGCCGGGCTGATGGGCGGGGACGTGATCCTGGCGGTGGACGGCGCGCCCGTCTCGCGCTTCGATGAACTGCGCACGCTGGTGGCCCAGGCCCAAGGCCGTCCGGTCCTGCTGCGGGTCTGGCGCGAGGGGCAGGGCGAGGCTGACTATACCCTTTCCGCGCGCGAGCAGGATCTGCCCACCGCCGATGGCTTCGAGAAACGCTGGATGATCGGCGTCACCGGCGGCGGCACCTGGTTCCAGCCCGCGACGCGGCCGACCGGCCCGGCCGAGGCGCTGGGGCTGGGCGTCGCGCGGACCTGGGACATCATCGCCTCGTCCGTCGGCGGGCTTTGGGCCATGGCCACGGGCCAGATCGGAAGCTGCAACCTGGGGGGTGCGATCAGCATCGCGGAAAGCACGGGGCAGGCGGCCTCGGCCGGCGGAAGCGATTTCATCTGGTGGATCGCGGTCCTTTCGGCGGCGATCGGTTTTCTGAACCTTCTGCCGGTGCCGGTTCTGGATGGCGGGCACCTGATGTTTTACGCCTATGAGGCCGTCGCGGGGCGGCGGCCCTCGGACCGGGTGCTTGACGTGCTGTCCGCGCTTGGCATGGCGGCGGTGCTGTCGCTGATGGTATTCGGCCTCACCAACGATCTTTTCTGCCCCTAGGGGGCGTTGCCTTTTGACAGTCCCGCCCGCTTCGCTGTATCCACGACAGCAATTCGGGCGGGACAAACCCGCCGGCCAATGACAGAGGCACGAGGGCGGCGATGACGCACAGGAAATTCGGCAAGGGCGCGCTGGCGCTGATTTCGGCGCTGGCGGTGACGGCCCCGGTTGCGTTCATGCCCGGCCCGGCGGCGGCTTATGTCTTCGGCAATGTCCGCATCGAGGGCAACCAGCGCATCGAGCCGGCGACGATCCTGTCCTATCTGGACCTGCCGCGCGGCCAGAATGTCAGCGCGGGCGATTTGAACGCCGCGCTGCAACGGTTGCAGAATTCCGGCCTGTTCGAAACGGTGGACCTGACCCCTTCGGGCGGCACGCTGGTCGTGAAGGTCGCCGAATACCCGACCATCAACACCATCGCCTTCGAGGGGAACAAGCGCCTCAAGGACGAGAACCTGGCCCAGATCGTCAAGTCGCAGTCGCGCCGGATCTATTCGCCCGCCCAGGCCGAGGCGGACGCGGCCGAGATCAGCAAGGTCTATGCCTCGGAGGGACGCCTGGCCGCGCGGGTCGATCCCAAGATCATCAAGCGCAACGGCAACCGCGTCGATCTGGTCTTCGAGATCCGCGAGGGCGACGTGACCGAGATCGAGCGCATCGGCTTTGTCGGCAACCGCGCCTTTTCCGACCAGCGCCTGCGCAACGTCTTGCAGACCAAGCAGGCCGGCATCCTGCGCACCTTCATCAAGCGCGATACCTTCGCGCCTGACCGGCTTCAGGTCGATGAGAAGCTGCTGACGGATTTCTACCGCTCGCGCGGTTATGCCGATTTCAAGGTCCAGGCCGTGACCCCCGAGGTCGCGCGCGAACGCGACGCCTTCTATATCACCTTCCAGATCCAGGAAGGCCCGCGCTATACTTTCGGCAAGGTCAATACGATCAGCGAGGTTCCCGGCGTCGACGCGGCCGAATTCGCCGCCCAGAACCGGGTGAAGCAGGGCGAGGTCTATAACCCGACCAGCATCGACATCACCATCCGCCGGATGGAGGCGCTGGCGCTGCGCAAGGGCCTGAACTTCGTCAATATCGAGCCGCGCATCACCCGCAACGAACGCGGCCAGACCCTGGATCTGACCTTTGCCCTGACCCGTGGCCAGCGCGTCTTCGTCGAGCGCATCGACATCGAGGGCAACACCACCACGCTTGACGAGGTGATCCGCCGCCAGTTCGCCACGGTCGAGGGTGATCCCTTCAACCCGCGCGAGATCAGGAACTCGGCCGAGCGGCTGCGCGCCTTGGGCTATTTCAAGGACGTGCAGGCCGAAAGCCGTCCGGGAAGCAATCCCGATCAGGTCATCGTCGACGTGAACGTCGAGGAGCAACCCACCGGCAGCCTGAACTTCGGCGTCAGCTATGGCGTGTCCAGTGGCGTGGGCTTCAACGCTTCTCTTTCGGAAAAGAACTTCCTGGGCCGGGGACAAGAGGTCAATCTGTCCTTCTCGACCGGCTCGGGCAGCCAGTCCTCGGGGGTGACCTTCGTTGAGCCGTATTTCATGGGCCGCGACCTGAAGGCCAGCGTTCGGCTGTATTACAACACCACCGACCAGTTGAACGCGGATTACAACACGCGCAATGTCGGCATCCAGACAGGGCTGGAGTTTCCGATCTCGGAGAGCAGCCGGCTGGAACTGCGCTATCGCCTTAGCAAGGATACGCTTTTCGACGTGTCGGCGATCGAGGTGGACAGCGAGAGCGGCGAGCTTGAGGGATCGTCCCCGATCCTGGTGCGCGAGCAGGGCGGTTTCTTCACCTCGGCGGTGGGCTATACCTATAGCTATGACAGCCGCAAGGCCGGGCTGGACCCGCGCACCAGCTACCGGCTGCGCTTCAGCCAGGATTTCGCCGGGCTGGGCGGCGACGTGAAATCCGTGACCAGCGGCGTCTATGCCGGGGTGGAAAGCAATGCCTGGCGCGAAAGCATCACCCTGCTGAGCGAGTTCGAGGCGGGCGCGGTGCATATGCTGGACGATGGCAACAGCCGTTTCCTGGATCGTTATACCGGCAATAGCAAGGTGCGCGGCTTCGAGCCGAACGGCTTCGGCCCGCGCGACCAGAACGCGCCGAACGAAGATGCCATCGGTGGCAACTATTACTGGGCCTTGCGCAACGAGGTGCAGTTCCCCCTGGGTCTGCCCGAGGAATACGGCATCAAGGGCGGGCTTTTCGCCGATATCGGCTCGGTCTGGGGGCTGGACGATACGGCCGGCTATCTGGGCGAGGTCGATGACGGCATGCATGTGCGTGCGGCCATTGGCGCCTCGGTCTTCTGGACCACGCCCATCGGTCCCCTGCGCTTCAACTTCTCGAAGGCGGTCAAGAAAGAGGATTACGACCTTGAGCAGAACTTCGACCTGACCATCTCGACGCAGTTCTGATGCGGGGGGGCGCGTTCCGGGGCCTGGCGCTGGTGCTGGCGCTGGCCGTGCCCGCGCTGGCGCAGGACCGGCCAGTCGCGCCCCTGGCCGATGAACCGGCGCAAGCGGTCGGCGCGCCGATCATCACCATCAACCAGGATGTGGTTTTCGCGAGTTCGGCCTGGGGCCGGCGCGTCCACGCGGATCTTGAGCGTGAAAGCAAAGAGATCGCCGCCGAGAACGACCGCCTCGCCAGCCAGTTCGCCACCGAAGAGCAGGATCTGACCAATCTGCGCGGTGCCCTGCCGCCGGACGAATTCCGCAAGCGCGCCGACGAATTCGACAAGCGCGTGGTTGCCGTCCGGCGCGAGCGCGACCAGATCGAGCGCGTGTTTCAGGCCCGGATGGATGCCGAGCGCGGCGCATTCTTCCGTGCCGCCCTGCCGGTTCTGGCGCAGCTTATGCGCGACCGGGGCGCGCAGGTGGTGCTGGACCAAAGCGCGATCTTCGTGGCCGCGCAATCCATCGACGTGACGGATGAGTTGATCGCGCGGCTGGACAAGAATATCGGTGCCGGCCCGGCGCCCGAGGCCCCCGCCACGCCCGAAGCGCAGCGGGCCCCGGAAACTCCCTGAGATCCCGCAAACCCCTGAGACGCGCCCGCGCCGTCAGTGCCGGTCCAGGCCGGTGATCCGCTCGGCGAACAGCCGGAACAACCCATCCCGATCCACGTCGCGCAGGAACAGCGCGTTCGGCTTGCGCCCCGAGACGCGCCACCAGTCGGCGACGGTCATGCCGGTGGTGAATTCGCCCTTGGTCTCGATCTCGACATTGATTTCGCGGCCCTGGAACAGGTCGGGCCGGATCAGCCAGGCGATGGTGCAGGGATCATGCAGCGGTGTGCCGTCGGTGCCGTATTTCTCGCAGTCGTAGCGTTCGAAGAAGTCGGTCCAGCCGGCGATGGCCCGGCCGACCGGCCCCGAGGCACGCATTTCCTCGATCCATTCGCGGCTGGTCAGGGCCTGATGGGTCACGTCCAGCGGCAGCATGGTCAGCCTGACGCCGCTGGCAAGGACCAGCTTCGCCGCCTCGGGATCGACGGAGATGTTGAATTCGGCCGCCGGGGTGATGTTGCCGACCTCGAAATAGGCGCCGCCCATCATGACGACCTCGGCAAGGCGGGGAACGATGTCCGGGGCGCGCTGGAAGGCGGTGGCGATATTCGTCAGCGGCCCGATGGGCACCAGGGTGACGCTGCCCGCAGGTTCCTCGCGCAGGATGCGGATGATCGCGTCGACGGCATGCTCTTCGGCCAGGGGCACCTTCGGCTCGAACAGTTCGATCCCGTCCAGGCCGGTCGCGCCATGGACATGCTCGGCGGTGACCAGCGGGCGCGAAAGGGGGCGGTCGCAACCGGCATGGACCGCAATATCGCCCCGGCCCGCGATTTCCAGCACGATGCGGGCATTGGTGCTGGTCCGCGCCAGCGGCACGTTTCCGGCAACCGTGGTCAGCGCCAGGACACGAAGCTCGGGGCTGGCCAGCGCCAGCAGGATGGCGACGGCGTCGTCCTGGCCCGGATCGGTGTCGATGATGATCTTGCGCGCCATGGTTTTCTCCTGCCTGCGGTAGTGGGCGCCAGAATGGCTGGCGCAATGCCGGATGCAAGGGCTATTGCGGTGTCAGATGCGTGACGCCAGAGCCGGCGGCGCGCGCCAGATCCGGGTCCAGCGACATGCGGATATATTCGCCGCGCCGCCACAACTCGGCCAGGTCGTCGTAATGGCGCGAGAGCGGATGCCCCGATTGCCCGGTCGAGATGATGAAGACCGAACTGTCGGGATCGGCCAGGTCGTAGACCCCGCGATAGGCGGCGCCGGTCACGTTCAGCCAGGGGTTCGGGCCCCGGCCCAGCACCCCCGCCTGAGCCACCGTCGAAACCCCGCCCGAGGTCGGCTGGATCAGGTTCACCAGATAGGACAGCCCGCGCATGTCCCCCAGCGCCGGATGGACATGCCGGGCCTGGTGCAGATCGCCCCAGCGCCAGCTTGCCAGATCCGGGCCGAAACGCGCGGTCAGGTCCAGAAGCGCGGCGGCCAATGCCTGGCGGGCGATCTGGGTGCAGGTCTCGACCGGGCCGGACTGGCGGATGTCGCACCAGACTCCGGCACCCTCGGTATCGCGGAAGACGCGTTGCAGGAACAGCGGCTGCAACTCGGTCAGGTCGTCGGCCAGGGGACCGAGTTCGTCGCGCAGGATGCGGTCTTGCAGCGCGCGCATCCAGGCGGAATAGATCAGCGGCTCGGGCAGGTGTTCGTTCATGGCGCCGTCCCAATTGGCAAGCAGCCCCAGCGCATCCTGGATCTGGCGTTCGGGCGTGCCCTTGGCGGCCGGCTCTCCGGTGAACCACAGATCCGCGCCGATCAGGGGCAGCAGCGCGCGGGCGAGGGGGCTTACGATGTCGTTCTGCGCGGCGATGAAACTGTCGCGGGAATGCACCTCTCGCGAGTCGATCAGGTGGCGCAGCCGGGTCTGGCGGAAGGGATCACCCCGGTCATAGCCCAGCAGCGGCTCGTCGCGAAGCGCCGCGCCGGTGGTGGCGACGGTGCCATCGGCGGGCGAGAGCCGGACCAGGGCCGAGGGCGCGGGCGACACCCCCTGCCAGCGGTCGGCGGGGCTCCAGCCCGGTTGCGGCATCCGCCCCTGGGTCTGCGCCGTCGGCAGGCGCACCGGCAGCGCCCCGGCCATGACCTGGCCCACGCCCCGCGCATCGGCCAGCGTCACGCTAAGCGCGGGGGCCACCATCGGCGCCAGCGCCAGCGCCGCCGCCTGGCGGTCCCGCGTCCGCATCAGCCCCAGCAGCGCGCTCATCGAGCGGTCGTCCGGCTGCAAGCCCGTCCAGGCCAGCGCGGCGACATGGCCGGCGGGCAGGATCGCGTCCAGCCCCATCTGGCTGCCGGGAATGACCGGGCCGTTCTCGGTCTCGCGCAGCGTGATCTGACGCGCGGGTTCGCCCTTGACGCGGATCGTCTCGCGCCGGGTGACGAAATCGGTCCAGCCTTCGGCACCGCGATAGCGGTTCGGCTCTCCGGGCTGGACCTCCTCGATGAAGATGTCCTGATCGTCGATCTGCGCGGGGGTGATGCCCCAGGCCAGATCCTTGTTCCGCCCCGAAAGGATCGCGGGGATGCCGGGGATCGTGCCGCCGATCACCCCGCCCGAGGACAGTTCCAGCCGCGCCAGATACCACAGTCCCGGCGCGGTCAACGCGAATTGCGGATCGTTGGCCAGCAGCGCGCCGCCGGCGGCCGTGCGCTCGGCCGCCGCCGCCCAGCCATTGGCCGAGGCGCCAAGCGCGGGCGCGAGATAGCCCGCCAACTGGCCGGCCCAGTCGGGGGGCGTGCCCCGCCGCTCGGCCCCCGAGAAGCGGGCGCCGGGAAACAGCGCGGCATAGGCGGGCATCGGCGGCTCGTCCGGGCCGGCCATGATCTGGGCGCCCCGCTCGGGCGCGGCCAGGGACAGGCGCGCGCGAATGACCTCGCGCTGGGCCTGGACCGTCGAACTGGCCGCCAGCAGCTTCAGGATGGCCAGTGAATCCGCAGGCTCCCAATAGGCGATGTCGTCGGGAAACAGGAAGAACTCGGGCGCGCCGCGTCCCCTTGCTTGCAGGTTGACCTGGCGGATCCAGGCATTCACGCCGGCGGCATAGGCTTTCAGCGCCTGCGCGGTGGCGGCGTCCTGCGCCTCGACGGCGGCGCGGGCGTTGCGCGACAGTCCCAGCCGCCGGGCCAGGTCGTCGGCGGCCAGCGCGCCCGGCCCATAGATTTCGGCCAGCCGGCCCTGGGCGGCACGGCGCAGCACGGTCATCTGAAACAGCCGGTCCTGCGCATGGGCAAGGCCCAGGGCGAAGAACACATCCGCGTCATTCGCGCCGAAGATATGCGGCACATCCTCGGTCGAGCGCACGATCTCGACCGGGGCCGAGATGCCCTGGACCGCATAGCTCGCGTCGTAATCGGGCAGGGACCGGACCGCGAAATACCAGGCCAGCGCCGCAAGGCCCAGGCTGGCAAGGATCAATGCCACCGTCAGGCGCACGAGCCAGCGGAAAACTGTGACCATGAGGAACGACGTGCCCGAGTTCGGCGCGGGTGTTGACCCCCGCGGCAGGTGATGAAATTCATCGGTGAATAGGGCAGGGCGCGCATGGGTTCAACGCGCCTTTCACAAGCATGGGGAGAATGTGATGGCGCACGTGGCATTTCTGGGACTGGGCGTGATGGGATTCCCGATGGCGGGCCATCTGGCGGCGAAGGGGCATCAGGTGACGGTCTGGAACCGCACCGCCGCCAAGGCCGGCGCCTGGGTCCAGGCGCATGGCGGCCAGGCGGCCGCATCGGCGCGCGCGGCGGCCGAGGGCGCCGAATTCGTGATGGCCTGCGTCGGCAATGACGACGACCTGCGCCAGGTCTGCCTGGGCCAGGACGGCGCCTTCGCGGGTATGGGGCGGGGTGCGATCTTTGTCGATCACACCACGGTTTCGGCTGCGGTGACGCGGGAATTGGCCGGGGCCGCCGGGCTGCTGGGCCTGGATTTCGTTGACGCCCCGGTCTCGGGCGGGCAGGCGGGGGCCGAGAATGGCCAACTTTCCGTGATGTGCGGGGGGGACCAGGCGGCCTATGACAAGGCCCGGCCGGTGATCGACGCCTATGCCAAGATCTGCCGCCTGATGGGGCCTTCCGGCGCGGGCCAACTGACCAAGATGTGCAACCAGATCGCCATTGCCGGGCTGGTGCAGGGGCTCTCGGAATCGCTGCATTTCGCCGAGAAGGCCGGGCTTTCCATCCCCGATGTGGTTGAGGTGATCAGCCAGGGCGCCGCCGGTAGCTGGCAGATGCAGAACCGCCACCGGACCATGGCCGAGAACCGCTTCGACTTCGGCTTCGCCGTGGACTGGATGCGCAAGGATCTGGGCATCTGCCTGGATACGGCCGAGGAGAACGGCTCCGTCCTGCCCGTGACCGCCCTGGTCGATCAGTTCTACAAAGAGGTGCAGAACATGGGCGGCGGGCGCTGGGACACCTCGTCCCTGATCGCGCGGCTGCGAAAATGACGCGGCCGGTCCATGAGCCGCGGGCGGGCGACGTGGCGGTGATCCCCGCCGACCGCGCCCATTGCCGCATCAAGGCCAGTCCCGACTTCCCGGTCGTCGGCGCCTATCCGGGGCTGGCCTGATCCGGGGCGGGGGGCTGATCCCGGCTACCGGCATCCCGCGTCCGGGTGCCGATCCGGTGCCTGGCTCTGGCTCTGGCGCGGGCTTTGTGCGGTGAACCCGGCCATGGGTGCTTGCCAATCCCCCGTGCTTCGCGCTATCTGCGCGTCCTGGGGGCGGTTAGCTCAGTTGGTAGAGCGTTTCGTTTACACCGAAAATGTCGGGGGTTCGAGCCCCTCACCGCCCACCATGCCATCCCGGCGCCATGCCTGGGCCGGGTATTGCGTGGCCGCTGCCTGACCGACAGTTCCATCCCGGTGCCCCGATGATCATCCGCGAACGTCCCTCGGCCCTTCGGCTGTTCTTTCTTTGGCGCGGCTCGATCGTGCCCCGGATCTGGCGGGCGCTGCTGGGCGTGGCGGTGCTTTCGGCGCTGGTCGTCGCGATGCGTCGCGGTCAGCCGCAACTGGTGCCGGCGATGGGATCGCAACCCTTCGCGCTGCTGGGGATCGCGCTTTCCGTGTTCCTGAGCTTTCGCAACAATGCCTGCTATGATCGCTGGTGGGAGGGGCGCAGGCTTTGGGGCCAGATCATCCAGACCGCCCGCGACATCGCCCGGCAGACGGCGGTTCTGCCCCCGGCCGCGCGGCGCGCCATCCTTGAGGGGGTGGTCGATTTCGCCCAGGCCGCCGTCCTGCGCCTGCGCCGGATCACGCTGGAACAGGCGCGCGGCCAGTTTGGCGCCCGCAGCCGCGCCCCGGACGAGATCCTGACCGAGATCACCCTGCGCATCGCCGAGGCATTGCGTGCGGGCGACCTGCTGGCGGTCGAGGCGCATGGGCTGAACGAAGGCGTTACCCGGTTAAGCCAGGCCCTTGTCGGCTGCGAGAGGCTGGCCAACACGCCCTTGCCTTTCGCCTATACGCTGCTTTTGCAGCGCACGGCCTATGTGTTCTGTTTCCTGCTGCCCTTCGGCTTCGCCGACAGCCTGGGTTGGTTCACCCCCCTTGGCACCGCCGTCGTGGCCTATACCTTCTTCGGCCTCGACGCCCTGGGCGAAGAGCTTGAGGAACCGTTCGGCACGATGCCCAACGACCTGCCCATCGCGGCCTATGCCACGATGATCGAGATCACGCTGAAACAGGCGCTGGGGGATACCGACCTGCCCCCCATGCCCGAACCACAGGGCTATGTCCTGGCCTGAGGCGTCAAGGGCTTGCGAAGCCGGGCCTCGTCCCGCGCGGGAAGGTGCGATACCGGAACCGGGCTGGGGTTTGAGTTTCCTTGCGCGGCCATCACCGCCACCCGCGCCGAAGCAGCAGGCCGGGGGACCGTCAGGAGCGGCGGCGAAACCGGCACCGTCGGCGTGGCAACCCGCTATGACCGATGCCCGAAGCTTTCCTTACGGCTTTGACGGGCAATGAGGCGAGCATAGGGCAGTCGCGCTCGGATCCCGCCTTCAGCCGTTTCGGGCATGGGCTTTGGCGGCTGCCCGATACTGTCAACTATCGCAGAACTGCCGAACCAGGCGATGGAAATAGGCCGAGCCGGGTGTCAGCAGCGCATCGTTGAAATCGTAAGTCGTGGTGTGCAGGCCGGAACTGTCGCCATTGCCGATGTTGACATAGGCGCCGGGCACCTGTTCCAGCAGGAACGAGAAATCCTCGCTGCCCATCATCGGATGCGCCATCTCGCTGACAGCCTCGGGGCCGAACAGGTCGCGGGCGGCGCGGGCGGCGTCCTGGGTCGCCTCGGGATCGTTGATGGTGGCGGGATAGCCGGTCAGCCACTGAAACTGCACGCTGGCGCCAAAGCTTTCGGCCTGGCTGCGGCAGATGCGCTGGACCCTTTCGCGCAGTTCGGCGCGCAACGTCGGATCGGTCGAGCGCATGCTGATCTCAAGCCGGGCCGTGTCGGGGATGATGTTGCAGACGGTGCCGGACTGGAAGGCGCCCACGGTGACCACCGCCGGGGCATGGGGCGAGACGTTGCGGCCGACGATGCTTTGCAGGGCCATGACGATGGCGGCGCCGGCGACGATGGGGTCGATGGTTTCCTCGGGACGCGCGCCATGGCCGCCGCGCCCGCGCACCGTGACCGTCACCGCGTCGATGGCGGCGCTGGTGGCGCCGGCACGCAACTGGACATGTCCCACGGGGGCGCCGGGGCGGTTGTGCATGGCATAGATGCGGTCGCAGGGAAAACGCTGGAACAAGCCGTCCTTGACCATCATCTCGCCGCCGCCCTCGTTCTCTTCGGCGGGCTGAAAGATCAGATGCGCGGTGCCCTTGAAGTCGGGGTCGTTGGCCAGCCGCCAGGCCGCGCCCAGAAGCATCGCGGTATGGCCGTCATGACCGCAGGCATGCATCCTGCCGGGCTGGGTGCTGGCATGGGGCAGGCCGGTTTGCTCGGTCATCGGCAGCGCGTCCATGTCGGCCCGCAGCCCCACGGTGCGGTTGCTGCCGGGGCGGCGCAGCGTGCCGACCAGGCCGGTCCGGCCGATGCCGCGCGCGACCTCGAAGCCCAGATCCTCAAGCTTGCGCGCCACCAGGGCCGAGGTGCGGTGCTCTTCCAGCCCCAGTTCGGGATGGGCGTGGATGTCGCGGCGGATCGCCACAAGTTCGGGCAGGAATTCGGCGAAATCCTTCATTACGATGTTTCCATGCGCAGGAACTGGCGCAGGCGCGGCGAGGCGGGGTCGGCCATGATCCTGGCGGGGGCGCCGCGTTCCTCGACCAGCCCCTGATGCAGGAAGATCACCTCGGTCGAGATGTCGCGGGCCAGCGCCATCTCATGGGTGACCAGCACCATGGTGCGCCCCTCGCGGGCCAGCGCCTTGATGACCTGAAGCACCTCTTGCACCAGTTCGGGATCCAGCGCCGAGGTCGGTTCGTCGAACAGCATCACCTCGGGGCGCATCGCCAGCGCGCGGGCGATGGCCGCGCGCTGCTGCTGGCCACCGGAAAGCTGCGCGGGATAGCTGTCCTTTTTCTCGGCGATGCCGACCTTGGCCAGCAGGGTCTCGGCCTCGGAGATGGCCTCGTCCCGCGACAGGCCCAGGATGTGGCGCGGCCCCTCGATGACGTTTTCCAGGATGGTCATATGCGCCCAGAGGTTGAAGTTCTGGAACACCATCCCCAGCCGGCGCCGCACCAGTTCCAACTGCTTGCGGTCGGCACGGTTGAAATTGCCGTGCCGGTCGGCGCGGGCGCGCACCACCTCGCCGCCTACGACGATCTCGCCGCCATCGGGGGGCTCAAGGTAGTTGATGCAGCGCAGCAGGGTGCTTTTGCCCGAGCCGGACTGGCCGATCAGGGAAATCACATCCCCCTTGCGGGCATCGAAGCTGATGCCCTTCAGCACGTTCAGCGAGCCGAAGCTTTTGCGGATGTCCCTGACGGACAGGGCGAATTCGGTCATGGGGCTATTTCCTGTGTTCGCATGGGATCACCTGGTCCGATAGCCGGTCAGCCGGCGTTCCAGCGTGGCGGTGATACGGGACAAGATCAGGACGACGGCGAAATAGATCAGCGCCGCGGCGATCAGCGGTTCAAAGATCATCAGCGACTGGCGTTGCAGCATCCGCGCCGTTCCCAGCACCTCAAGGACGGTGATGGTCGAGGCCAGCGAGGTCGATTTCAGCAGGATGATGACATCGCTGGCCAGCACCGGAATGGCCGAATGGAACGCCTGCGGCAGCACGATGCGCCGGATGATCCGGCCGGACGGCATCCCCATGGCGCGGGCGGCCTCGATCTGGCCGCGAGGCACCGAGCGAATGGCGCCGCGCAGCACTTCGGCGTTATAGGTCGCCTGGCTGATCGTCAGCACGATGATGGCATACCACAGCCCATCCCGCAGATAGGGCCACAGGAAGGATTGCCGCACCCATGTGCCGGGCAGCAATTCGCCCAGCCCGTAATAGACCAGATACAGTTGGACCAGCAGCGGCGTGCCCCGCACCAGGAAACTGATCGTCAGGCAGGGCCAGGCCAGCAGCCGCTTTCCCGAGGTTCGGGCAAGGGCCATCAGCGCGCCGAGAAACAGCCCCGCCGTGCCGGCCACCACGGTCAGCAGCAGCGTCAGCGGCAGGGCACGGACCAGCGCGGGCAGGAAGCCTGTGATGCGCTCCAGCAACTCGATCATCGGTAACCCCGCTCGACGCGCTTTTCGATACGCGAGATGGCCAGCATCGACACCAGCGAGATGAAAAGGAAGAAAAGCGCGATGACCATATAGAAGAACCCGTATTGCTTGGTCGCCCCGGCTGCGCGATAGCCGGTGTAAAGCAGTTCGCTGAAGGTGCCCAGGACCGCGACCAACGAGCTTTCCTTGGTCATGCCCAGCCACAGGTTGCCCAGGCCCGGCACGGCATGGCGGATCATCTGCGGAAAGACGATGCGGCAGAAGATGCGCCTTTGCGGCATGCCGATGGCGGTGGCGGCCTCGACCTGGCCTTTCGGCACGGCCTGGATGGCGGCGCGCAGCACCTCGGTCATGAAGGCGCCGCTGACGAAGGCCAGGGCAAAGACCGCCGCCCAGAAGGCCGAGAACTCGAAATCGCGGCCCACCAGGCCCAAAGCCTTCAGCCCCCGCTCGGCCACGCCCGCGACCGAGAAATAGACCAGCAGGATCATCAGCAATTCGGGCAGCGAGCGCACGACGGTGGTGTAGATGTCGGCGGCAAGGCGCAGGTAGCGGTTGCGCGACAGCTTGCCCGAGGCGCCCAGCAGGCCGAAGCCCATCGACATCAGATAGGCCACCGCCGAGACCACCAGGGTCATCAGGAAGCCCCGCGCCAGTTCGTCACCCCAGCCGGTATCTCCCCAAGCCAGCAGTTTCAATTGGTCCATCAGCCTGGATCTTTCGAATGGATTGCAGGAAGGCGGCGGCCAGGGGCGCCGCCGCCAGGGCCGTCATTCCTTCCAGTCGGACCATTTCTTCAGGAATTCGGCGATCCGGCCGTCCTCGGTCATCTTGGCAAGCGGAGCGTTGATCTTGTCCAGCGTCTCGGTATCGCCCTTGCGCACGGCATAGGCGATGCCCTGGCCCAGCACGATGTTCTCGGGCATGGTCAGCTTGATCTCGTAATCCGCGCCCGCCTCGGTGGTCAGGAACTGCTCGATGAAGCCGTCGCCCATGACCACATAGTCGATGCGGCCGGCCCGCAGGTCGGCCACCGCATTGTCGGCGGTGTCATAGCTTTTCAGCTCCAGCGAGGGCACGAAGGTCGCCATGTAATTCGCCTGGATGCTGGCGTTCTGCACGCCGAAGATCTTGCTTTCCAACCCCTCGGCCGCCAGCACATCGCCGCTGCCATCGGCGGCGGGGGTGGTGGTCACGGGGGTGTCGTCCGCCTTGGCGCCGACGACATGGGTGATCTGCTTTTCATAGGGCAGCGAGAAATCGACGATCTTGAGGCGTTCCGCCGTGACCGAGAAGGCGCCGACGGCGAAGTCGACCTTGCCTTCGACCAGCGAGGGGATCAGCGCGTCCCAGGCCATCTGCCGGATGTCGCAGCCCTCTTCCAGAGATTCGCAGATGGCGGTGCTGATATCGGCTTCCCAGCCGATCCACTTGCCCGAGGAATCGATCATGGTCGCCGGCATATAGGGCTCGGGGGTCATGCCCAGGCGCAGCGGACCTTCGGCCAGCGCGGCCGAGCCGAGCATCGCCGCCCAGACGCCGGCAAGAAGCAAGCTTGTCTTCATCGTCTTTCCCTGTTCCGTTTGGTTGTGGTTGTTATTTACGGGCGTCGAACCAGCGCAGCGACATGCAGGACAGGCCCGCATCCACCTTGCCGATCTCGGCGGTGTCCAGCGCCACCACGTCGAAGCCCTTGCCGGTCAGCAGGTCGATGGTGCGGGGGAACTGCCTGCCGACCAGCACCACGTCGTTGACGCGCAGCGCATTGGCGCCGGCCTCTTCGCCCTCGGGCGTGGTCAGGACGGACAATCCGTCGAACGCGCCCGAGGCGGCCAGCCGGCCCGTCGCCAGCACGATGTCGTCGCCCAGCAACGAGCAGTCGGTCTTGAAATGCAGCACGCCTTCGGGCGTGGCGACGATCTCGGACGGGCGGCCCAGCCGGGTCAGGCAGTCCCGCAGCCCCTCGGCGCCCGCGCGGTCGGTCCGGGCAGACAGCCCGATCATCACCTTGTCCGGCGTGGTCAGGATGTCGCCGCCATCGGCATAGCCGCCTTCCGGCAGGGTCAGGACCGTGTCGAACATGCTTTCCAGCACGGGGGCGATATGGGCGGTTTCGCGCAGGCGGGTCTGGGTGCCGGGGCGCAGCAGGATGGCGCCTTCGGTAAAGACCAGGGCCGGATCCTCGACGAAGACGGAATCGGGAAACTCCTCCAGCGGGGGCAGGACCGTCACCTCGCAGCCAGCGTCGCGCAGCGCCTGGACATAGGCTGCATGCTCGGCCAGGACGCCCGCAAGGCTGGGATCTCCCGTATCCACGGCGCGCAGGCCGTTGACGACCGACCGGGCGGGCTCTCGCACGATGATCGAGTTGAAGCGATAGACGGGAACTTGCGGCATTGGATATTCCAGATCGTTCGAGCCGGGTTGGCGGCGGGCATCGGGTGACGGTTTCGCGGCGGTCGGGACCGCGCGCCATATCTGCGGACATGCGGGAGTTGCGTCAATGAGGTTACTGGGGCGATCTGAAAAGATGAAGCCCGTGATCATGCGTGGAATTTCCACCTTTTGTCGGCCCGTCGTCAGGATTTCTTCGGCAACGCTGAGATTGCCGTCCTGATCGCCGCCGGGTGGTCCGGCACTGGCCGGAGTTGAGCTTGCCAGGAAAAGCCTATGTTTTTGGCGCTGAAATGGCATTTTGCCTGTGCTTGGGGCGATTTGGGTATCGTATTGCTCTGTTATCTCTGCCTGGCCGGGGCGCGAATCGACCTGGATGGCCCCGAGCGCCCGGCAGCCCGTCCCGCCTTGGTGTTACGGTGCTTGGCCTTCAGGCCGGGCCGATGCTTTCGGGCACGGCGCCGGCCGAATCGGTCCTTGGCTGGCCGGATCTGGGCGTGCTGAAGGTGCAGGCGGTGGCGCGGTGCGACTATCCTCTGCCGGGCATGTTCCTGCTGAAACTGGTGATGGTGATCGTCGCCAATGCCCTGGCTGATCTGGTCTGTATCGCCATCAACCCGAGGCTTCGCGCCCATGGCCAGTCCGCACGATGCCCCCGGCACCGCCGGAGAGGAGGATCACGGGCGTGATCAGCCTGGCTGCGGCACTGATCGTCACATCGTCGGTATCTATCTCGCGGGTCATGTCCGCGACGGTCAGCGTCGGCGCCTCTCCGCCACATCAAGGTCACGCGCAGCCTGCGCCACAGCGACACCCCGATCCGTCACCAGCCTGACGGCCTCGATCTGGAACTCACGGCTGAACTGCCGTCTCGCCGTATCCACTCTCCAGTTCCTGGGTCACGATCTTATCTGCCTGTCCTCAAAACCGGCAGCAGCTCAGAAGCGCATGTTTTAGCTGACATCCGCCTGCGGATTGCGCACGCGTTCCAGTTCGGCCCGGTCGGGACCTTGTGGCAGGAAAAGTGTCGCCGCCGAGTTACTTCAGGTCGCTGTAGATCGTGTCTGGCGCCTTTTGCTCCTTTTACACGCCGCGCCGATTGCCCCAGATCAGCACATGAAGCTGTGGCAGGATTATCGGGGATAGCCAGCCCTTTCCGACGGTTTCCTCGACCAACCAAAGCAGTCGGTCGGCAAGCCGCCTGGGATCGACGGGCCGGGCAGGGTCGGTCTCGGGATTGCCCGGCTGAAGGTAGAGGGGAAGTTCGGGATAGCGCGCGGCCGCCTCGCGCGCCCAGGAAAGGTCGGCATGGTCGAAGATCACGATCTTCATCACGGTATCGGCTTTTTCGGCGGCCGCAAGACAGGCATCAAAGGCGGACCAGTCGATTTCCTGCCCGCTCGATGGCGGTTTGGGCGAGAGGACCAGCAGCGAAAGGTCCGCGAACCAGCCTCGTGCTATGGAACCCTGCGTTTCGCAGGCAAAACGGTAGCCAAGGCCGTGGCCAAGCGCGATGACCGGAGCAAAGTCCTGGATCGCGGGATTTCCGCCGGAGATCGAGACAGTCAGCGGCTGCCCCCCGGACAGCCGCCCGACTTCGGCCATGACGGCCTCGGGCGCCATGGCCTGCCATTCATGGCGATGGCGGCTGTCGACCGCATGCAGGCTGTCGCACCAGTTGCAGCGATAGTCGCAGCCGCCAGCCCGGATGAACACGGTGGGCTGGCCGATCAGCGCGCCCTCGCCCTGGATGGTCGGGCCGAATATCTCGGCAATCCGCAGAGTCATGGACGATACTCCGCCCAGGTTTTCGGCGTTTCCGAAACACGCACCGCGCTGACTTCGGGCCAGCGCGCTTTGCTCCAGTCAAAGAAGTGACGAGCAAGGTTCTCGGCGGTCGATGGCAGGTTCAGCACGTCATTCAAGTGCCGGTGGTCAAAGTCATCATCGATATGTGCCTTGAGCGCCGCCAGTTCGTGATAGTCGCGCACGAAGCCGTCGGCATTCAACTCTCTGGCAGCCAGTTCGACGATCACGACATAATTGTGCCCATGCAGCCGCGCGCATTGATGATCGCCGGGCAAATGCGCGAGCTGATGCGAGGCTGAAAAGTGGAATTCCTTGCTGATCCTATACATCAGGCTTGCGCCCTCGCGGCTATGGCGGTGCGCCAGAAATCGGGGTCGGTATAAGTCGTGGGGTCGGCAATGCCTGCAAGATCGAATGCCTCGCGCCGCTCGACGCAGGTGCCGCAGCGCCCGCAATGCTCCTCTCCACCCTTGTAGCAGGACCATGTTTCGGCAAAGGGGGTGCCGTAAAGCGCGCCCTCGGCCACGATGTCGGCTTTGGTCTTGTGCACGAAGGGCACATGCAGCGCGACATCCGCGTAACCGTCCAGCGCGGCACGCTGCATCCTTGCAAAGGCATCCGTGAAGGCCGGGCGGCAATCGGGATAGATGAAATGATCGCCGCCATGAACCGCCGCGGCGACGGCCTGATCGCCCCTGGCCGCCGCAATGCCGAAGGCAATCGCCAGCATGATGGCATTGCGGTTCGGGACAATCGTGACACGCATGGTTTCCTCGGCGTAATGCCCGTCGGGCACATCGAGATCATCGGTCAGGGCCGAGCCACTCAGCGCCGAGCCGATGCCGCGCAGGTCGATCAGGTGAAACGGAACCTTGAGCCGTTCGGCGGCGCGTTCGGCAAAGTGGATCTCCTTTCGATGGCGCTGGCCATAGTCAAAGGAGATGATGCGTGCCAGTTGCCCCCCGCCCGCGACGATATGGGCTAGCGAAACGGAATCCAGTCCGCCAGAGCAGACTACTGCAATCTTCATGTTGGAACCCTTGTTTTGATGACCGGGTAGGCTGCGACCGGTAGGCGGTTCATAACGACAGGGGATCGAAGGCACAAGCCGCGGCGGCAGCGGCTAGCCGGATTGCCCTTGGTTCAGCAGTCCATAGGATCGGATCACCTGACTGTCGTCCGCGTCCCCGTCGCCGCGACCGCTGGCCGCCAGAAACATCTGATAGGCAGCTGCCGACAGTGGCAGGGCGGTTTTCACCTCGCGCCCCGCATCCAGCACGATACCCAGATCCTTGACGAAGATGTCAATCGCGCTGGAAACCCCGGGATCCGACTGGATCATGCGGGGGCCGCGATCCTTCAGCATCCAGCTTGACGCCGACGACCCGCCCAGAATGTCCAGCACCACCTGCGGATCGACTCCGACCCTGGCGGCGAAGGCCAGCCCCTCGGCCGCAACGGCGATGTGGACCCCACAGAGCAACTGGTTCACGACCTTGACGGTCGCGCCCTGACCAGCTTCGGTGCCGACGTGAAAAATCTTGTCGCCCATCGCCCGCAGCAGCGGTCGGACACGGTTAAACGTTGCCGCATCCGCGCCCACCATGATCGTCAGCGTGGCGGCATCTGCCCCCGCTGTTCCACCGGAGACTGGCGCATCGACGAATGCACGGCCCGTTGCCTGCACCCGTTTCGCCAGATCGCGGACCGATCCCGGCGGACAGGTCGCCATCAGGATCACCGCCGCACCGGGAGCCAACGCATCCAGCGCACCGTTCGCGAACAGGACTTCATCGGCCTGCGCGGCATTCACCACCATCAGGATCAGCGCATCGGCATCGCGCGCTGCATCCGCCGCGGAGAGCGCCGCCTGCCCGGCATTGTCGCGGAAGCGGCCGAGCGCCTCAGGCCAGGCATCATAGCCGTGCACCGAAAATCCCGCGCGGATCAGATTGCGCGCCATATGGGTGCCCATGGCGCCAAGGCCGATGAATGAAAGCCGCATGATGTTTCTCCCTGCCGGCAAGGTAGGAAAGCCCGCTTCACGCATCAAACGAATTATGCTGCCACATTTTTGAATTGGCTTCACGAAAAATGCCGCAATACTGGGCCATGGTTCAATACAAGGGCATCAGCTCGTGCGGCGCATCCCCTCGCTCAAATCCCTTCAGGCATTCGAGGCGGCAGCCCGGCGCGGATCATTCACCGCCGCCGCGAATGAACTGCATGTCACGGCATCCGCGATCAGCCACCAGATCCGCTTTCTGGAAAAGGAAATCGGGCTGAGTCTGTTTCATCGCGATACTCGCACCATTGTCCTGACCGACGCCGGAGAGCGATATTTCCGGCAGGTCTCGGATGCTTTTTCGGCGATGGAGGCAGCGACCCGCGAAATCGAGCGCCACGGCAAGGCCGATATCCTGACCGTGCATTCCGTGCCCAGCTTTGCCGCGCAATGGCTGATGCCGCGCCTGTCGCGGTTCAGTGCACAACACAGTGACATCGACGTGCGGCTCTATGCCTCGGCTGACCCGGTGGAACTGGAGGCGGGGTTGGTCGATGTCGATATCCGCTATGGCAGCCTGCTGCCCACGCGCGGGGTCATTACCGCGCCGTTGCCGGACGAGGCAGTCATCGTCCTCTGTTCGCCCGATTTCCTGCGCGGGGCCGATCCGCCGATCCGCGCGCCCGCCGATCTGAAACACCACACTCTGATCCATTCCGAGGTGAACCTGCTGAGATGGAGCGATTGGGCGCGGCAGCAGGGAATCACCCTGCAACTTGAGCGGGGGCCGCGGTTCGACCGCTCGTTCATGTCGATCAGCGCGGCGGTGGACGGGCAGGGGATCTGCCTGGAAAGCCACATCCTCGTTGAGCGCGAACTGGGCACGGGCCGTCTGATCGAGCTTTTCGGCAAGTCCCGCAGCCAGATTGCCTGCCATACCGTCTCAATCCTGAAGGCCAAGCAGAATGTCCCCAAGATCAAGGCGTTCCAGAAATGGCTGCTGGATGAACTCAGTCTGTGCAGTGTCGAGCGCGTTGTGAGCAGGATGAATTTCATTCATCAATAAGCGTCGATTTCGCGTTTGACCGAAAGAGGCCGTTGCCGCCACACTTCCCCTGCAAGGCCCGTATCCGAGGAAATACGGGCTTCGCCTTGGGCCGGGGGACAAGTTCCGTCCGCCCATGACCGAAGAGGAGGAATCCGACGTTTTCGACCAGCGCGAACGCTGTCGTCCGTGGTGCCCGCTGCCCGTGCCCATACTCCAAACGGGCGCGGCATTGGGCATCCCGCCTGCGACCTTGACCGACGGACGGGGGGCCGGCCCGGTCTGATCAACGGCCTGCCGTGCCGAGGCGCGCCGCAGCTTTCGATGTCTGAAATCAACATCCTGGGGAGGAGATTCACATGACAACCATGATCAACCGCCGCATCCTGTTGCGTGGCGCCGCGGTGCTGTTGGCCGCGCCCGCGATCCTGTCGCTGCCACGCGGCGCTCAGGCGGCGACCACGATGACGCTGGGCCACAACGCCGCCCCTGGCAACCCGCGCGGCATCGCCTGCGATGAGTTCGCGCGCCTGGTGGCAGAAAATACCGGAGGAGAGTTTGGCGTCCGCGTGGCCGGCGCCGAGCAACTGGGCAATGAACAGTCGCTGCTGACCAGCCTGCGCACCGGCGCGGTGGACATGACCGTCAACAGCCAGGGTTCGTGCTCGGCTCTGGTGCCTGAAATCGCGGCGCTGGGTCTGCCCTTCCTGTTCGACGCCTCGGAGGATGCGTTCCGGGTGCTGGCGGGCTCTGTCGGCGCGGCGCTGGCCGAACGTTTCGCATCTGTGCAGATGGTGCCGCTGGGCTGGTGGGATAACGGTATCCGCCACATCACCAACTCTAGAAAGCCGATCATCGCTCCCGCCGACTTGAAGGGCCTGACCATCCGCACGCCGCCCGATCCGATGACCATCGACATCTTCAACACGCTGGGCGCCAGCACCGAGCAGATCAGCTTTGGCGAACTGTATATCGCCCTGCAACAGGGCGTGGTGGACGGGCAGGAAAACCCGCTGACCAACATCGCCTCGTCGAAGCTGTATGAGGTAAATCCCTTCATCAGCTTGTCTGGCCATAAATGGGAAGTGTCGCCCCTCCTGATCTCGCAGATCCGCTGGCAGCAGCTCAGCGATGACCAGAAGGGCCAGATCCAGGCGGCTGCCGACGCCGCGACCACGATGCAGCGCGGGTTGATCGTGGAAAGCGAAGCCAAGCTGTTCGAGCAGTTCAGCGCCGACGACAAGCTGAAGATCAACGAGGTGGAGAAGGACGCCTTCCGCGCCGCCGCCGCGCCCGTGGCCGATCTTTGGAAAGCCAAGCCCTTCGGCGATTTCGTCGGTCAGTTGATCGACGCGGCGCGGGCCTGACCCATGACAAGGCCGAACGATCATCAGGAAGACCCGCAGCGCGAGGTGGCCAAGGATGTTCCCCATCCACCCACATTTCTGCTGCGGCTGGCGGACGGCATGGACCGGATCATCTCTATCCTCACGCGGACGATCATGATGATTACCGGCCTTGCCCTGCTGCTGTTGCTGTTTGCAAATGTCGTTGCCCGCTATGCGGTGGGCAGCGGCCTGTCCTTTGCGCAGGAATTGCCCGAGCGGCTGTTCCCGCTGTTCATCGTCGCGGGCATCGCCCTTGGCGCGCAGCGCGGCGCGCATATGGCGGTCGAGGCGATCCCGGAACTGTTCAACCGCCGTGGCAAGCAGGCGATGCATGTGCTGGCGCAGCTTTGCGTCATTGTCAGCAACGCCGTCGTCGTCGTCGTGGCCGTGAAGGTCGCCAATATCTCGGCAATCGACCTCAGCCCGGTTCTGGGCCTGCCCGCCAGCTACAGTTATTTCGCGCTGGCCGCAGGCAGCGCGGCGGTGATCGTGGTCACGGTTGCCATCATCATCCGCCTGATCGTCATCGGCCCCGAGGCCCTGCCGGCCCCCAACCCCGAGGAGACGGGCCAATGACCCTTGCCCTTATTCTCAGCTTCACGCTGCTGATGCTGATGGCCGTTCCGGTCGGACACGCGCTGGTCCTGTCCTCTGCCTTCGCGATCTATTTCTACGGTGGGCTGCCCTTGTCCATCGTGGTGCAGCAACTCTACCAGCAGACCCAATCCTTCCCGATGCTGGCGCTGCCGTTCTTCATGCTGGCGGGCACGCTGATGCTGGGCGGCACGCTGGGTAACGAGCTTCTGGCCTTTGCATCCAAGGTGATGCAGCGATGGAAGGGCGGGCCGCTGGCGACGACGGTGGTGGCCTCGGTCGTGTTCGGCGGCGTATCGGGCTCGGCGGTGGCCAATGCCAGCGCGCTTGGATCGGTGCTGATCCCGTGGCAGAAGCGGCAGGGATATCCGTCGGCCTTGTGCGCGGCCAACAACTCGACCTCGGCTGTCATCGACATCCTGATCCCGCCGTCGATCCCGCTGATCCTCTATTCGCTGATCTCGGGCACTTCGATCGCGGATCTGTTCACGGCGGGCCTGTTGCCGGGGGTGATCCTTGCCGTGGGTCTGGTCATCGCCTGTAATTGGGTCGCCCGCAGGCGCGGCTTCACCGCCACCGACAGATCCGCGACCATGCGTGAACTGGGCCGGCTGGCGTTACTGTCCAGCCCGGCGCTGCTGCTGCCGGTGCTGATCCTGCTGGGCCTGCGCTTCGGTATCGCAACGCCCACCGAAATCGCGGTGCTGGCCGTGGTCTATGCCCTGGCGATGAGCGTGTTCTTCTATCGTGACATCACCTGGGCGCGTTTTCAGGACAACCTGATCGAGGCGGGCGTGGCCACCGGCGTCGTCATGCTGGTCATCATGGGCAGTGCGGCGGTCGGCTGGATCCTGACCTTCGATCAGGTGCCCGAGAAGTTCGGCATGTGGATCACGGCAACGGTGCAGAACCCGATCCTGATCATCCTGTCGATGAACATCCTGCTGCTGATCATCGGGATGCCGCTGGACCTGCCGCCCGCGATTCTGCTGCTTGGCCCGATCTTCGTGCCGCTGGCGGCCAGCATCGGCATGGACCCAGTGCAGCTGGGCCTGATGATGGTGCTGAACCTTGGGATCGGGCTTTATACGCCTCCCATCGGGACGACGCTGTTCATCTCGGCCTCCATCGCCAAGACCACGCTTGGGGCGACGACAAAGGAACTGTGGCCGTTCTTTCTGGTCTCGATGATCGTGCTGGCGCTGGTCAGCTATGTGCCCGCGATCACCATCTACTGACGGCCGGACCCGGTGGGGCCGCGTCCTCTATTCCACACGAACTTTCGGTATCCGTGTCCCCGTCATGGCGGGACCGTCCAGAAGGAGACTGCGATCATGAGCGGGACAACCGCGCTTCTTAACACAAGCCTGGCCCGGCGCGCGTGGGAGATTCGCCGCAAGGCCGTCCGAATGGGAGAGGTGCAGGGCCAGGGCTATGTCGGGCAGGCGCTGGGCATCGCCGATGTGCTGGCCGTGTCCTATTTCCATGCGCTGAACCACCGGCCCGACGATCCCGAATGGGAAGGCCGCGACCGCTTTCTGCTGTCTATCGGTCACTATGCCATCGCCCTTTACGCCGCGCTGATCGAGGCCGGGATCTTGCCCGAGGCCGAACTGGAAACCTATGGTACCGACGATTCACGCCTGCCAATGTCAGGCATGGCCGCTTATACGCCGGGGATGGAAATCACTGGGGGTTCGCTGGGCCAGGGGCTTGGCATCGGTGTCGGCATGGCGCTTGGCCTGCGCGCCAAGGGCAATCCGGCCTTCGTCTACAACCTGATGTCGGACGGAGAACTGGGCGAGGGGTCCACATGGGAGGCGGCAATGTCAGCCGCCCACCACCGGCTGTCGAACCTGATCTGCATCGTCGATTTCAACGACCAGCAGGCCGACGGCAAATCGACCGAGACCCTGTCGGCAGAGCCGCTGGCCGACAAATGGGCGGCCTTCGGCTGGCATGTTCAGCGCGTGGACGGCAACGATATCGGTGCGCTGGTTGCTGCCTTCGATGCCGCGCGCAACCTGGCCGAGGCGAAGCCCCGTATCGTCATCTGCGACACCGTGATGTGCAAGGGCGTGCCGTTCCTCGAAAGCCGTGAGATTACGCATTTCGTCCGCGTCGAAGCGGACGAATGGCAGAAGGCGCTGGCCGTTCTTGATGAAACAAAGCCGGAGTGAGGGAACGGGCATGACCACCGCACATCGCTATGACCCGCATCGCAAATGGGAACCCCGCACCCCGCCGGAACCGGGTGAGGGGGGACGCACCTCGGCCATGATCGCCTCGCTTGCGGCCGATGGATATGACACCGTTTCCGCCCCCTTCGGTCACGCCCTTGTCGCCGCGGCGAAGCAGGACGACCGTATCGTCGGGCTGACCGCCGACCTGTCAAAATACACCGATCTGCACGTTTTCGCGAAGGCGTTTCCCGACCGCTTCTTCCAGATGGGCATGGCTGAACAGGTGATGATTTCCGCTGCCGCCGGCATGGCGCGCGAAGGCTTCATGCCCTTCGCCACCACCTATGCCGTCTTTGCCAGCCGCCGCGCCTATGACTTCATCGCCATGGCCATTGCCGAGGAATACTTGCCGGTCAAGATCGTCTGCGCCCTGCCGGGGCTGACCACCGGATATGGTCCCAGCCATCAGGCGACCGAGGATCTGGCAATTTTCCGGGGGCTGCCTAACATGACGATCATCGACCCTTGCGATGCCATCGACGTGGCCGAGGCTGTGCCAGCTATCGCCGCGCATGAAGGGCCGGTCTATATGCGCCTGCTGCGGGGGCAGGTGCCGTTCGTCATCCGCAAGCATTGCCCGGACTACAAATTTGAACTGGGCAAGGTCAAACTGCTGCGCGACGGGACCGATGTGCTGGTCATCTCGTCGGGGTTCATGACCATGCGGGCGCTTGATGCGGCGGTCGAGATGGAGCGTGACGGCATCTCGGTCGCGGTGCTGCATTGCCCGACGATCAAGCCGCTGGATGTGCAAACCATCCTGGCCGAGGCGGCCAAGCCCGGCCGGCTGGTCGTAACGGCCGAGAACCACACCGTTATCGGCGGCCTGGGCGAGTCCGTCGCCGGTGCCCTGCTGACTAATGGCGTCGCGCCCGCCTTCCGCATGATCGGCCTGCCGGACCAGTTTCTTGACGCTGGCGCGCTGCCTACCTTGCACGACCGTTACGGCATCTCGACGGCGGCCATAGCCCGCCAGATCCGCGGCTGGCTGTGATTGCTTCGCTTATCCATTTCCCACAGGAGAACCATCATGGGAACCGCACTTCTTGAGGGCAAACTCGCCGTCATCACCGGGGCTGCGTCGAAGCGGGGCCTTGGCCTTGCGACCGCGCGCCTGTTCGCGCAGCACGGCGCGACCATAGCCATCCTCGATCTGGACCTGACCGCCGCGCAGGAGGCCGCTGCCGAACTGGGTGAACCCCATGTCGGGCTGGCCTGTAACGTCACCGATCAAGGCAGCGTCAAGGCCGCCTTTGACGCGCTGATCGCGACATGGGGCCGCATCGACGTTCTGGTGAACAATGCCGGCATCACGCAGCCGCTGAAGATCATGGAGATTGGCCCGAAGAACTATGAGGATGTGCTGGATGTGAACCTTCGCGGCACGCTGTATTGTAGCCAGGCGGTGATCCCGCATATGCGTGGAAACAAATCGGGCAAGATCGTCAACATGTCGTCCGTATCCGCGCAGCGCGGCGGCGGCATTTTCGGCGGCCCGCATTATTCGGCGGCCAAGGCCGGTGTCCTGGGGCTGACCAAGGCGATGGCCCGCGAACTGGCCCCCGACAACGTGCGCGTCAACGCGATCTGCCCCGGCTTCATCGCCACCGACATCACTGCGGGCAAGCTGACCGACGATATGCGTGCCAGCATCAATGCCGGTATTCCGATGGGTCGCCCCGGCACAGCCGAAGAGGTTGCGGGCTGCGCGCTGTTCCTGGCGTCTGACCTCTCGTCCTATGTTACTGGGTCTGAGGTCGACGTGAACGGCGGCTCGCTGATCCACTGACCTGTCCGGCGGCGCCCGCGCGGCGCCGCTTTTTCCGGGAGGGAACGACATGAAGCTCGGCCTTGGCAGCTATGCCTTTCGCTGGTCCATCGGGATCAAGGACAAACAGCCTTCCCGCCCGATGACGGCGATTGAGGTGCTGGACATCGCTCACGACCACGGCCTGTCGGTGGTGCAATATGCCGATAATTTGCCGCTGGACCGATTGACGGTTGACGAACACCTGGCGCTGAAAGCGCGTGCCGACGATTACGGTATGGCGCTGGAGCTTGGCACGCAGGGTTTCAATGCCGAGGAACTGGCCCGCTATATCCCCATCGGTGAACGCATTGGATCGAACATCCTGCGCGTTGCGCTGGATGCGGACGACGCGCTGATCCCGGTGCCGGAACTGGCCGCGCAGTTGCGCGGGCTTCTGCCCGACGGCAAGCGTGCCGGGTTGCGTTTCGCCATCGAGAACCACTTCAATTATCCTTCGCCCCGCATGGTGGAATTGCTGGACGCGGTGGCTGATGATTCGCTGGGCGTCTGTCTGGATGTCGCGAACTCGATCTGCGCGGGGGAATGGCCGATGGCCACGGTCAGGATGCTGGCGCCCTACACGATCAACCTGCATTTCAAGGATTACCAGATCACGCCCGATCCTTATGGCGTGGGCTTCCGCATCCATGGAACGCCGTTGGGCGAGGGGCGGGCCGAACTGGCCGAGGTTCTGGACTGCCTGTCCCATTGCCCGCCTGAGATGAGCGTCATTCTGGAGCACTGGTTGCCTCATTCCGAGGATATGGAGGCGACGCGTGCCCAAGAGCATGTCTGGCTGGACCGCACCGTAGCAGCCGCAAGACGGCTGGTGCCGCAGGGCTGAGGAGGAAACGATGACCAAGATCCATGACGCGCCTGAAACCTTTGCCCGGCAGGCACTGGCCGGCTTTTGTGCCGCCTATCCCCGCCATGTAATGCCCGTTGCGAACGGAGCAATCCGCACCGTGAGCCCGCCGAAGGCCAAGGTCGCGCTGGTTGTCGGCGGCGGCTCGGGCCACTATCCGGCTTTTCTGGGCTATGTCGGCTACGGCTTGGCTGATGCGGCGGTGGCGGGCGATGTCTTTGCCTCGCCCTCGACCAATGCGGTTGCGGCGGTGGCGCGGCAAGCTCATTCCGGGGCAGGGGTGATCCTCGGTTTCGGAAACTATGCTGGCGATGTGCTGAACTTCACTGCGGCGGCACAGCGGCTGCGGGACGAAGGGATCGACGCCCGGCTTCTGGCGGTGACCGACGACGTGGCAAGCGCAAGCCTGGCCGAGCGTCACAAGCGGCGCGGCGTGGCGGGTGACGTGCCGGTCTTCAAGGTGGCGGGCGCGGCAGCCGAGGAGGGGTTGGACCTCGATGCGGTCCATGAGCTGGCCTTGCGCGCGAATGCGGTTACGGTCTCTTTCGGCGTGGCCTTCCAGGGCTGCACCTTGCCCGGCAAGTCCGAGCCGCTGTTTTCGGTTGACAGGGGTAAGATGGCGCTTGGCCTTGGCATCCACGGCGAGCCGGGTATCAGCACCCGCGAGATGATCTCTGCCGCCGATCTTGCGGGTCTGCTGTTGCAGCCGCTGCTGGCGGAGTGTCCGGCAGGCCATTCCGGTCGCGTGGCGGTGCTGCTGAACGGGCTGGGCACGACGAAATACGAAGAGCTGTTCGTGCTGTGGCACCATCTGACGGCGCTGTTCGATGCCGAGGGGCTGGTCCCGGTCGCGCCCGAGGTCGGTGAGTTCGTCACCAGTCTGGACATGGCGGGATGCTCGCTGTCGCTGATGTGGCTGGATGAGGATCTGGAGCGGTTGTGGTGCGCTGCCGCCGATGCGCCGGCCTTTCGGCGCGGCGATGTCACCCATCCTGAAGGCGGGTATGCCGTCGGTCGTCCGGTTTCGGCCACGGTTTCGGCCGCGATTCCGCAGGGCAGCGACGCTTCGCGGCGAGCAGGAGAATGTATTGCCGGGTTGCTGGAGGGGCTTGCGGCGGCACTGGCCGAGGCGGAAGAGGAACTGGGGGCCATCGACGCCCGTGCGGGCGACGGCGATCACGGGCAGGGCATGGCGCGCGGCTCTCGCGCGGCGGCTGATGTTGCTGCCATGACATCGGACGCCGGGGCGGGTGCCGCCACGCTGCTTGCGATGGCGGGCGATGCCTGGGTCGACCGCGCTGGTGGAACCTCGGGCGCGCTGTGGGGGGCCGCGCTACGCGCATGGGGCAAGGTGTTGACCGATACCGAGGCATTGTCGTCCGACAGGGTTGCGCGCGGAGCACGAGCGGCGCTTGATGCGATAACTGGCATGGGCGGCGCCAAAGTCGGCGACAAGACACTGGTCGATGCCCTTGTTCCCTTCGTCGAAGCTTTGGAGAACGGGGTCGCTGCCGGTCTGGAACTGGCTGCTGCCTGGGCATCGGCTGCACAAGCAGCCGACGCCGCGGCTGTCGCCACTGCCAGCCTTACGCCTCGTCTCGGCCGCGCACGTCCGCTGGCAGAGCAAAGCATCGGCCATCCGGATGCCGGCGCCATCTCACTGGCGCTTTGCGCGCGCGTGGCTGCCGGGCATCTAGCATGGAAACGGCAGCCGGCAGGGTAAATGGCCCAGTAGCTTCGGCATCAATGGGCGTTGTTGCGAAACCTTTGGCGCAAGGGGATTTCCAATATGATTCCATGTGGTTAACAGGGTGCCATGCCGAATCCCGCACCAGCGCGTTACCGCAGGGAGAACTGGAAATCCTACAACGATGGGGTGAAGCGGCGGGGATCTCTATTGATCTGGCTGGACAAGGAGATGGCGTGGTTGGCTCCAAAGGCCGGCCGCTGGGGAATGGCTCTCGCGCAAGCGTGGGACGCAGCGTCGGACCGGATCCGCGATCCTCGCGATCCTGTCGAGTTCCCGGTCCGTCCGCACCAGCCCGTGCTTCATCCCTCATCCCATACCGGCGCGGAGCCTGCGGCGGGCTCTTGCAATCCGCTGCGATTGGGCCTATGTCGCGCGGACTTCACAGGCGGGGGCGGGCCTTCGGAGGGAGACATCCTCCGACGGTCCACCGGTTGGGGCTTTGGCCCTGAAACCCCCGCCAAGGCGCAAACCGGAAAGGACATGGATATGGCGCTTCCCGAATTTTCGATGCGTCAGCTTCTTGAAGCTGGCGTTCACTATGGTCACCAGACGCAACGCTGGAACCCCCGCATGGCCGAGTTCATCTATGGTGAACGCAACGGCATCCACATTCTGGACCTGACCCAGACCGTCCCGATGCTGGACGCGGCGCTTCAGGTCATCCGCGACACCGTTGCCAGGGGCGGTCGCGTCCTGTTCGTCGGCACCAAGCGCCAGGCCCAGAAGGCCGTCGCCGAAGCCGCCGAGAAATCGGCCCAATACTATATGAACCACCGTTGGCTGGGCGGCACGCTGACCAACTGGAAGACCGTCTCGCAGTCGATCCAGCGCCTGAAAGCCATCGACGAGACCATGGCGGGCGGCGCCGAGGGCCTGACCAAGAAAGAGCGTCTTCAGATGGAGCGCGAGCAGGCCAAGCTGCAAGCCTCGCTGGGCGGTATCCGCGAGATGGGCGGCCTGCCGGATCTGCTGTTCGTCATCGACGTGAACAAGGAAGACCTGGCTATCCTGGAAGCCAAGAAACTGGGCATCCCGGTCGTTGCCGTGGTCGATACCAACTGCTCGCCCAAGGGCGTGGACTATATCATTCCGGGCAATGACGACGCCGCCCGCGCCATCGCGCTGTATTGCGACCTGGCTTCGCGCGCCGCTCTGGACGGGATGACCGCGCAGATGGGCGCCGCCGGCGTGGATCTGGGTGCGCTGGAAGCCTCGGTTCATGAAGAGCTGGCCGGCGAGACCGCAGAAGAGCCCGCGGAAGCCTGATCGCCCGCGCCCGATTGCGGGCGCGGCTTGGGCATTGCCAGGCAATATTTCATCAGGCGGGGATCAGCCCCGCCTGACGCATTGAAAAGCAAGGAGACATCGGATGGCTATCACCGCTGCGATGGTGAAGGAACTGCGCGAGACGACCGGCGCGGGCATGATGGACGCCAAGAAGGCGCTGACCGAGACCGAGGGCGACATGGAAGCCGCCATCGACTGGCTGCGCACCAAGGGCCTGGCGAAAGCCGCCAAGAAGGCCGACCGCGTTGCCGCCGAGGGTCTGATCGGCGTGCAGGTGGTCGATGGCCGCGGTGTCGCCGTCGAGATCAATTCGGAAACCGATTTCGTCGCCAAGAACGCCGACTTCCAGGCTCTGGTGCGTGAGATCACCAATGTCGCGCTGGAAACCGCGCAGGATGTCGAGGTGCTGCGCGCCACGCATCTGAACGGCAAGCCCGTCTCGGAAGTCGTCACCGACGCCATCGCCCGCATCGGCGAGAACCTGACCCTGCGCCGCCTGCACGTTCTGGAAGGCGACAATGTGGTCTCTTATGTCCATAACGCCGCGACCGAAGGCATGGGCAAGATCGGCGTGCTGGTCGCGCTGAAGGGCGATGCCGCCAAGGCGCAGGAAATCGGCAAGCAATTCGCGATGCATATCGCCGCGACCAATCCGGTCTCGCTCTCGGAAGCGACGCTGGACCCGGCGCTGCTTGCGCGCGAGCTGGAAGTCCAGACCGCCAAGGCCCTGGAAGAGAACGCCGCTTCGACGAAACCCAAGCCCGAGGCCGTGATCCAGAACAACATCATTCCGGGCCGGATGAGGAAATTCGTCGCCGAGAACACGCTGCTGGGTCAGCCCTTCGTGATCAACCCCGACCAGACGGTCGATGAGGCCGCGAAATCGGCCGGCGTCGAAATCACCGGCTATGCCCGCGTGATGGTCGGCGAAGGTATCGAGAAAAAGGAAGAGGATTTCGCGGCCGAAGTGGCCAAGACCCTCGGCAAGGCCTGATTCCTGACGACTGCTTGCATCGGCGGACGCCGGCCTTTGGGGCCGGCGTCTTTCGTTTCAGGGTCTTCGTTCCAGGATCTTGGGCGCTGGACCCCGCTTTCCTGATCGGGCATTGATGTGGCGAATTTTCCAAGCGGGATGATCCATGCCCTTCACCATCGCCATCGACGGCCCCGCCGCAGCCGGAAAGGGCACCATCGCCCGCGCCCTGGCCCAGCATTTCGGTTTCGCGCATCTGGATACCGGGCTTCTTTATAGGGCCGTGGGTATGTTGGGCGGCGATCCCGTGACCGCCGCGCGCGGGTTGACCGCCCAGGATCTTGCCCGCGACGGGCTGCGTAGCGCCGAAGCCGGGCAGGCCGCCAGCCGTGTCGCCGCCATCCCCGAGGTGCGCGCGGCGCTGGTCGAGTTTCAACGCGGTTTCGCGCGCCGCGAGCCGGGCGCCGTTCTGGACGGGCGCGACATCGGCACGGTGATCTGCCCCGGTGCCGAACTGAAGCTTTACGTCACCGCCAGCGATCAGGTCCGCGCCCGCCGCAGGGCGCTGGAACTGGGCGCGGACGAGGCCCATATCCTGGCCGAACTGCGCGAGCGCGACGCCCGCGACGCGGCCCGCGACGTGGCGCCGATGCGTCCGGCCGAGGACGCGCTGCGGCTTGACACCAGCGACATGGATATCGGCGAGGCCGTGGCCCGCGCCATTGAGGCGGCAAAAAGAGCCGGGGCGTGAGTCTGCTTCGGGATCTGCGCATCCCGGTCCTGCAAGCGCCGATGGCCGGTATCGCGACCCCCGCGCTTGCGGCCGAGGTCAGCCGGGCGGGCGCGCTTGGCGGCATGGGTCTTGCCACCGTTCCGCCCGTTCGGGCGGCGGCGATGATGGCCGAGGCGCAGCAGCGGATCGGCGGCAACCGCTTTCACGTCAACCTGTTCTGCCACCGCGCCGCGACCCCCGATCCGGCCCGAGAGGCTGGCTGGCTGGATTACCTCGCGCCTGAATTCCGCCGTGCCGGGGCCAGCCCGCCCGCCGCGCTGCGCGAGATTTTCGCAAGCTTTCTTGCCGGCGACGAGATGCTTGCCGCGCTGCTTGCCGCGCGCCCGGCCATGATCAGCTTTCACTTCGGCCTGCCCAGGCGCGATCAGATCGCGGCGCTGCGCGAAACGGGCGCACTGCTTGCCTGCTCGGCCACCTCGCCGGCCGAGGGGCGGGCCATCCGAGAGGCGGGGCTGGACGCGATCATTGCGCAGGGCCATGAGGCCGGCGGCCATCGCGGCATCTTTGAGCCGGACGGGCCGGATGAGCGGCTTTCGACGGCGGACCTTTTCGCGGCGCTGAAGCAACTGGACCTGCCGCTGATCGCGGCGGGCGGTATCATGGACGGGCGCGATGCGGCGCGCTTCCTGGATGCGGGCGCGGTCGCGGTGCAGATGGGCACCGCCTTTGTCGCCTGCCCGGAATCAGCGGCGGATGCCGCCTATCGCGCCCGGCTGGGGCAGGTGAGGCAAAAGACGGTGATGACGCGGGCGATCTCGGGCCGGCCAGCCCGAGGCTTTGCCAACCGGCTGACCGCATTAGGGGCCAGCGCGGATGCGCCACGCCTGCCGGATTATCCGATCGCTTATGACGCCGGAAAGGCGCTGGCCGCCGCCGGGGGCGCCGATTACGCGGCGCATTGGGCTGGCGCGCATGCCGCCCGTGCCCGCGCCATGCCGGCCGCCGATCTGGTCGCCACGCTGGGTCGTGAAATAGCCATGGCCAGGAAAACGGCCTGAAATCAAGGCTGGATTCTGGTCAGGCTGCCGGTGGCCCATCCGCCGGGATCGTATCCGTTGGGTGATCGCATCCTTGCTTGCCATGGATCGGCCTGCTAGGCATTTTTTTCCATGTGGGCTTTCGGGGAATGCCTTGCCTGCTGCTGTAGTGTTCCATCTTCCACCCAAATGGGTGGCCCACTATCGTGGACAAAAACACTTGGCCTTATACACGCGGCTTGAGGATGTGCTTGCCGCGCGTGGCGGCAGGGTCCGGGTCGTCCCGCACAGGCACGATCAGCCGATTCCACCGGACCATGATCTGCACCTCGTCGAGAATGGCTTTTCCTGCGGGCCGGGGGTGCTGAATGCGACCCTAGCCTATATCGCGCCTTATTGGCATGTCGATCCGCAGGGGGTTCTTGCTAATAGCAGCATCGGCGCGCGCGACTTTGATCAACGAAGGATCGCCATCGCCGGGGCGATGACATTCTTTCGTCAGATGAATGCCCGGCTGGTGGTGCCGCGCCGCTCTCGTTATGGTCAGTCGCCCGAGGTCGAGGATATCCCGTCGGATGCGATTGCCGTGTTTCTTCAGGGGACATTTCCGCATCGGCGCGGCGCTGCGATTTGCTCGACGGTCGAGATGCTGAGGGCCGTCGCCCGTGGCGCGGGGGGGCGGCCAGTATTGGTCAAGCCCCATCCACATCCCGAAGCGCGACGCAGCGACGTGAGAGACATCCTGACCGCGCAGGAGGAAGGCTGTGCGCTGATCCCTACGAATGCCAATATCCACGATATTCTGGCGCGTTGCGTGGCGACGGTTTCCTTTAACTCGGCCGTCGCTCTAGAGGGGTTTCTGCATCGCAAGCCCGCCATCCTGTTCGGGTCGTCGGATTTCCATCACTGGTCCGATCCCGTGGCCGACCCGGCGGAGTTCCCGCAAGTCCTGGCCCGCGCGCTGACCAGGCGGTCCGGCTATGCCCAGTTCCTGCACTGGTATTTCAACATGAACTGCGTGAACATCGACGCGCCGGGCTTTGCCGACCGGATACTGGGCATCTTTGCCGCTATGGGCTTCGATGCGGCCCGCCTTGGCTTGGCAGGACCGGATGGCTAAGGCCAGGCGGGCTTGAAACCCTTGCCAGGACGGCCATTCGCCGCTATATCGCCGGCGACGGAATGAACGATGGGGCCAGAACAGGCCGCTTGACGAACAGGGTCGGGCGCAAGCCGCGACCCTTTGCGCTTATTCCGGGTGACTACAAAAAGACCGGCGGAGCCAACCGCAAGGCCAGAAAACCGTGCAAAGGAAACTGTATATATATGTGCGCTAAAGCGACCATGGAGGAGTTCGAGGCCCTCCTGAACGAAAGCCTCGAAATCGACACCCCGGACGAAGGTTCGGTCGTCAAGGGCAAGGTCATCGCCATCGAGGCGGGCCAGGCCATCATCGATGTCGGCTACAAGATGGAAGGCCGCGTCGATCTGAAAGAATTCGCAAATCCTGGCGAGGCCCCGAATATCGCCGTCGGCGATGAGGTCGAGGTCTATCTGGACCGCGTCGAGAACGCCCGTGGCGAAGCCAGCATCTCGCGCGAGAAAGCCCGCCGCGAGGAAGCCTGGGACCGCCTTGAGAAAGCCTATGCCGCCGAAGAGCGCGTCGAAGGCGCCATCTTTGGTCGCGTCAAGGGCGGCTTCACCGTCGATCTGGGCGGTGCCGTGGCCTTCCTGCCCGGCAGCCAGGTCGACGTGCGCCCCGTGCGCGATGCCGGCCCGCTGATGGGTCTGAAACAGCCGTTCCAGATCCTGAAGATGGACCGCCGCCGCGGCAATATCGTCGTGTCGCGCCGCGCCATCCTGGAAGAGTCCCGCGCCGAACAGCGCGCCGAGGTCATCGCCAACCTGACCGAAGGCCAGGCCGTCGAGGGTGTGGTCAAGAACATCACCGAATACGGCGCCTTCGTCGATCTGGGCGGTGTTGACGGCCTGCTGCACGTCACCGACATGGCCTGGCGCCGCGTCAACCACCCGTCCGAGATCCTGTCGATCGGCGAGAGCGTCAAGGTCCAGGTCGTCAAGATCAACAAGGACACCCATCGCATCAGCCTGGGCATGAAGCAGCTTCAGGCCGATCCGTGGGATACGGTGGCCTCGAAGTTCCCGATCGGCTCGGTCCATGCCGGCCGCGTGACCAACATCACCGATTACGGCGCCTTCGTGGAGCTGGAAGCCGGCGTCGAGGGTCTGGTCCACGTCTCGGAAATGAGCTGGACCAAGAAGAACGTCCACCCCGGCAAGATCGTCTCGACCTCGCAGGAAGTCGACGTGATGGTGCTGGAGATCGACGAAGCCAAGCGCCGCGTGTCGCTGGGTCTGAAGCAGACCATGCGCAACCCGTGGGAAGTCTTCGCCGAGACCCATCCGGTCGGCACCGTCATCGAGGGCGAGGTCAAGAACATCACCGAATTCGGTCTGTTCGTCGGCCTGGAAGGCGATATCGATGGCATGGTCCATCTGTCGGACATCTCGTGGGATGCCCGTGGCGAGGATGCGATCCAGGACTTCCGCAAGGGCGACATGGTGAAAGCCGTGGTCCAAGAGGTCGACGTGGATAAAGAGCGTATCTCGCTGTCGATCAAGGCGCTGGAAAACGACGCGATGGCGGAAGCCGTCGAAGGCGTGAAGCGCGGTTCCGTCATCACCGTCGCGGTCACCGCGATCGAGGATGGCGGCATCGAGGTCGAATACAACGGCATGAAATCCTTCATCCGCCGTTCCGACCTGGCCCGCGACCGTCAGGACCAGCGCCCCGAGCGCTTCCAGGTCGGCGACAATGTCGATGTGCGCGTGACCAATATCGACACCAAGACCCGCCGTCTGGGCCTGTCGATCAAGGCGCGCGAGATCGCCGAAGAGCGTGAAGCCGTCGAGCAGTTCGGTTCGTCCGACTCGGGCGCCTCGCTGGGCGACATCCTGGGCGCCGCGCTGAAAAGCAAGGTCTGATCCCGGCCCACAATCTCCGCGCCTCCGGCCTTTTGGCCGGGGGCGTTTCCATTTTCGGCACCGCTGCCTGCGGAAACATGCCGATCCGGGCCGCTTTCTTAAAAATATGGCAACTAATTCAGCTACAAACGCGTTCTTGCATTGAAACATGCCCGGTCTGAATTAAGATCAGCCAAGCATGTGCAAGATGGAACGTGCCAAATCCGGGAATCGACATGATCCGATCCGAACTCATCCAAAAGATCTCAGAAGAAAACCCGCACCTCTTTCAACGCGATGTCGAGCGGATCGTGAACACCGTGTTCGAAGAGGTCATCGACGCCATGGCGCGGGGCGACCGGGTCGAGCTGCGCGGCTTCGGGGCTTTCTCGGTCAAGAAGCGCGATGCCCGTCAGGGCCGCAACCCGCGCACGGGCGAATCCGTCAGCGTTGACGAAAAGCATGTCCCGTTCTTCAAGACCGGCAAATTGCTGCGCGAGCGGTTGAACGGCGAAGACGAATAGTCCAGATTGTCGCCCAGGTTCTAAGGGGTTCCCATGCGCGCGATCCGGTATCTTCTCATCGCTATTCTTGCCGTCGTCCTGATTCTGGTCGCGACCGCGAACAGGGGGCCGATCAGCCTCAACCTGATGCCCGATGCGCTGGCCGAATTCGCGGGCGGCCAGATCTCGATCACGCTGCCGGCCTTCCTGGCGCTGTTCCTGGCCATGGCGTTCGGCCTGGTCGCGGGCCTTGTCTGGGAATGGCTGCGCGAGGCAGGCCAGCGCGCCGAATCCAACAACCGCGCGCGTGAGCTTGCCCGGCTGGAGCGCGAGGTCGGCGGCCTGCGCCAGACCCATGCCGCGCCCGGCGACGATGTGCTGGCCATCCTGGACGAATCCGCCGCGCGCAAGACGCCGGCCCGTCCCGGCCTGCCCTCGCGCTAGACGATGCCCGTCTCGGTCAAGATCTGCGGGCTCAACTCGCCCGAATCCGTTGCGGCGGCGGTGGATGCCGGCGCCCGCTATCTGGGCTTCGTGTTCTTTCCGAAATCTCCGCGCCATGTGACGGCGGGGCAGGCCGCCGCCCTGGCCGCGCGGGTGCCGATGGGCGTGGCGCGGGTCGGCCTGTTCGTCGATCCCGACGACCGGCTTCTTGAGGCGACGCTTGCCACCGCGCCTCTGGACGTGATCCAGCTTCACGGCCATGAAACGCCCGAGCGGGTTCGCCAGGTCAAGGCCCTGACTGGCCTGCCGGTGATGAAGGCGGTCGGCCTGGCCGAGCCGCGCGATCTGGACGCGCTTTGGGATTACGGCCTGGTCGCCGACATGCTGCTGATCGATGCCAAGGCACCGAAGGACGCGGCGCTGCCGGGGGGCAACGGGCTGGCCTTCGACTGGCGCCTGCTGGCCGGCCGACAGATCCTGAAGCCCTGGCTGCTGGCCGGGGGGCTGACACCGGAAAATGTCGGTCAGGCCCTGCGGCTGACCCGTGCGCAGGGCGTCGATGTGTCCTCGGGCGTGGAAAGCGCGCCGGGGGTCAAGGATCCGGCCCGCATCCGCGATTTCATCGCCCGCGCCACCGCCCCGATCCTGTGATCTGCGCCCCGCCAGGCGCGATGCGGCGTTCTTGCGCAAGGGCATGCCGGGCGGGGCGCTTCCATGACCGGCTCGGCTTTACCCTCTCGCATATCGGATATAAGAAATCTCTCTGACAGGCCCCTTTGGGCCCGACAGACCCCAGGCCCGGAAGGAACCGCCATGCCCGAAGATCTTGTCAACAGCTTCATGACCGGGCCGGACGAACAGGGCCGCTTCGGCATCTTCGGCGGCCGCTTCGTCAGCGAGACGCTGATGCCGCTGATCCTGGATCTTGAGGCCGAATATGGCCGCGCCAAGGAGGATCCCGATTTCTGGGCCGAGATGAACGATCTCTGGGCGCATTACGTCGGTCGGCCCAGCCCGCTTTACTTCGCGCCCCGCCTGACCGAGGAACTGGGCGGCGCCAAGATCTATCTCAAGCGCGAAGAGCTGAACCATACCGGCAGCCACAAGATCAACAACGTGCTGGGCCAGATCCTGCTGGCGCGGCGCATGGGCAAGACCCGCATCATCGCCGAGACGGGGGCGGGGCAGCACGGCGTGGCGACGGCGACGGTCTGCGCCCGCTTCGGGTTGAAATGCATCGTCTACATGGGCGCCACCGATGTCGAGCGCCAGGCGCCGAACGTCTTCCGCATGCGCCTTCTGGGCGCCGAGGTGGTGCCGGTCACTTCTGGACGGGGCACCTTGAAGGATGCGATGAACGACGCGCTGCGCGACTGGGTGACGAATGTGCGCGACACCTTCTATTGCATCGGCACGGTGGCGGGGCCGCATCCCTATCCGGCCATGGTGCGGGATTTCCAGTCGATCATCGGCCGGGAAACCCGCTGGCAGCTTGAGGAGCAAGAGGGCAAGGGGCGCCTGCCCGATACGCTCCTTGCCGCGATCGGCGGCGGCTCGAACGCGATGGGCCTGTTTCATCCCTTCCTGGACGACCCCTCGGTCCGCATCATCGGCGTCGAGGCGGGCGGCAAGGGCGTGGACGAGCGGATGGAGCATTGCGCCAGCCTGACCGGCGGCCGTCCGGGCGTCCTGCACGGCAACCGCACCTATCTGCTGCAAGACGCCCAGGGCCAGATCCTGGAAGGCCATTCGATCAGCGCCGGGCTGGACTATCCGGGCATCGGCCCGGAACATGCCTGGTTGAAGGAATTGGGCCGCGCCGAATATGTCAGCGTGACCGATACCGAGGCGCTGGAGGCGTTCCAGCAGCTTTGCCGGCTGGAGGGCATCATCCCGGCGCTGGAATGCAGCCATGCGCTGGCCTATCTTCCGAAGCTCGCCCCCGACCTGCCCAAGGATCACATCATCGTCGTGAACCTGTCCGGCCGTGGCGACAAGGACATCTTTACGGTGGCGAAGCATCTGGGCTTCGACATGAAGATCTGAACGGCAGGGGCGCCTGGCGCCCTGTTTCCCGCCTTGGGCGGCATCGGCCAGTTCAGCCGGTTCCGCAAGCCGCCCGCGCGCCCGCGATGAACTCGGGCGTGCCGCGGCCAGGCTCTGCCGACCAGCGCCAGGGTTCCTTGTCGCGCGATAATCGCGCGCAACATGCTCGGGGCGGGCGAATCGGGCGCGGGAATGCCGCTATCTCGGCCGGGCGTGGGACCGCCGGCCCATGGCTGGTTCCGCAGGTGATCGGCGCGCCCATTGCGCGCCCATTGCGCGCCCGTCCACCGCCGGGCCAGCCCCATCGCGTCTCGGCAAAGACCCGCGACCTGCTGCGATAACCGCGCGACATGAAGATTCTGGTGGATTGCCGAATGATCGGGGGCACCGCCTGTTGATTGCCTGCGCAATGCCCTTGTCCCCCAGCCCAATGCTTGCATTGCCTGGCGCGATGGCCGACAACTCGCGCCGAAGCAAGGCCGGAGTTGAGAGATGAGTCTTTACGTTGCCCTCCAGATGGACCCGATCGAACATGTCTCGATCGATGGCGACAGCACGTTCCGGCTGGGCCTTGAAGCACAGGCGCGCGGACACCGGCTGTTCCAGTATACCGCCGACCGGCTCAGCTATGTCGAGGGGCGCGTGGTGGCGCGCGGGCGCCCGATCACGCTGCGGCGGGAAAAGGGCAATCATGTCGGGTTCGGCGATTGGGTCGATGCCGATCTTGAGGAATTCGATGTGGTCTGGCTGCGCCAGGACCCGCCCTTCGACATGGGCTATATCACCAACACCCATCTTCTGGACCGCGTGCATCCCCGCACCTATGTCGTGAACGATCCCTTCTGGGTGCGCAACTGCCCCGAGAAGCTGCTGGTTCTGGATTTCCCGGACCTGACCCCGCCCACGCTGATCACCCGCGACCTGGCCCGCATCCGCGAGTTCCGCGAGCGGCATGGCGACATCATCGTGAAGCCGCTTTACGGCAATGGCGGGGCGGGGATCTTTCACCTGCGGCCGAACGACCCGAACCTGTCCTCGCTTCTGGAAACCTTTTCCTCGGCCAGCCGCGAGCCGGTCATCGCGCAGAAATACCTGCCCGCCGTGGTCAAGGGCGACAAGCGCATCATCCTGGTCGATGGCGAGCCGGTCGGCGCGATCAATCGCGTCCCCGCCGAGGGCGAGGCGCGCTCGAACATGCATGTCGGCGGCCGCCCCGAGCAGATCGGCCTGACCGAGCGCGAGCACGAGATCTGCGCCATCATCGGTCCTATCCTGCGCGAGCGGGGGCTGGTCTTCACCGGCATCGACGTGATCGACGGCTGGTTGACCGAGATCAACGTGACCTCGCCCACCGGCATCCAGGAGCTTGAGCGTTTCGACGGCATCAACGCCGCCGCCCTGATCTGGGACGCGGTTGAGCGGCGCCTGGCCGCGCGGGGTTAAGGGCGCGGGCGGGCCCGGCCGTCATCGCCGCGCTTGCCTTCGCGCGGTTTCCGCCGAACGGAAAAGCGGAAAGGACAAGCATGGCCGACCTGATCACGGAACTGGGTGGGATTCTTGGGTCGGACCGGGTGCTGACCGGCGCGGATACGGCGAAATGGGACCAGGACTGGACCGCGCAATATCGCGGTTCGCCGCTGGCCGTGGTGCGTCCCGCCGATCGCGATCAGGTTGCGGCGGTGCTGCGCCTGGCCTCGGCGCGCGGGGTGCCGGTGGTCCCGGTTTCGGGCAATACCGGGCTGAATGGCGGCGCGCTGGGGCAGGGGGCCATCATGCTGTCCCTGGACCGGCTGAACCGCATCCGCGAGATCCGCCCCGATACCCGCATCGCCGTGGTCGAGGCGGGGGTGATCGTCGCCGCCCTGGATGCCGCCGCCGAGGCGCATGGGCTGACCTTTCCGCTGGCCTTCGGCGCCAGCGGTTCGGCCATGATCGGCGGCGTGCTTTCGACCAATGCCGGGGGCGCGAACGTGCTGCGCTATGGCAATGCGCGCGATCTGTGCCTGGGGCTGGAGGTGGTGCTGGCCGACGGCCGGGTGCTGGACCTGATGCAGGCGCTGCACAAGAACAATTCCGGCTTCGACCTGCGCGATCTGATGATCGGTGCCGAGGGACAGCTGGGCATCATCACCGCCGCCATCATGAAGCTGCATCCCCGCCCCGCCGCGCGGGTGACGGCCATGGTCGCCATGCCTGCGCTTGAGCCTGCGATGGGCCTGCTCAATGCCTTGCAGGACGCCACGGGTGGCGCGGTCCTGGCCTTCGAATTCATGCCCCGCGCCCATATCGAGGGGCATCTCAAGATAGATCCCAAGGCGCGCGAGCCCTTCGACGCGCCCTATCCGGTGAACCTGCTGATCGAGCTTGCCGCCTCCCGCGCGGATGCGCTGGCCGATGTGCTGGAACAGGCCCTGGCCGAGCGGCTGGGGACGGGCGAGGTCGCCGATGCCGTCATCGCCCGGAACGAGACGCAGCGCGACGAGATCTGGGCCAGGCGCGAGGCCGCCGCCGAGATCGCCTTTCGCCGCGCGCCGGTGCTTGACACCGATATCGCGGTCCCGCTGGGGCGCGTGGCGGATTACCTGCGCCAGATCGAGCCTCGGCTGCGGGCGCTGGACCCCGGCTGCGAGGTGCTGTCCGTCGCGCATCTGGGCGACGGCAATATCCATTACACATGCTGGCCCTCGTCCGGCGATGCCGGGCTGATGGCGGCGCTGCGTGCCGAGATCGACGCCCTGGCGGTCGAGATGAAGGGCACCTTCTCGGCCGAGCATGGGGTGGGGCTGTCGAAGCTTGCGCCGATGGCGCGGCATAAGGATCCGGTGGCGCTGGACGTGATGCGCGCGATCAAGGCCGTGCTGGATCCGGCGGGAATCCTGAACCCTGGCAAGACCCTTCCACCGAAGGGGCCCTGACCAGGCAGGAACCTGGATCGCCAGGGTCGGCGGCAACCCAGGGGCCGCCGCGCCCGTGCCTGGCGTCAGCCAAGCGCCGCCAGGATGCGCGCCCAGCTTCGCGCGCCCTTGGTGAAGCTTTCCAGGTCGTATTTCTCGTTCGGGGAATGGATGCGGTCGTCATCGCGGCCAAAGCCGATCAGCATCGAATCCATGTCGAGGATTTCCTTGAAATCGCCGGCGATGGGGATCGAGCCGCCGGCGCCGATATAGGCGGCCTCGCGGCCCCATTCCTGCGTCAGCGCCTGTTTCGCGAGCGCGAAGGCCGGGTCCGAGATGTCCATCCGGCTGGCGCGGCTGGCGCCATGGGGATGAAACTCGACCTGGCAATCCTGGGGGATGACGGCGCGGACATGGGCGCGGAACGCCTCGCGGATCGCGCCGGGATCCTGCTTGCCGGTCAGGCGGAAGCTGACCTTGGCGCGGGCCTCGGCGGGCAGGACGGTCTTGAACCCCTCGCCGGTATAGCCGCCGCTGATGCCGTTGATCTCGAATGTGGGGCGGTTCCAGACCATTTCCAGGCCCGTGCGGCCCTTTTCGCCAATGGGATGCTTCAGCCCGACGCGGGCCAGGAAATCGCCGGTGTCGAAGGTCAGATCCTCCCAATCGGCGCGCAACTCGTTCGAGAGTTCCTCGACCCCCTCGTAAAAGCCCGGCAGGGTGATGCGGCCGCTGTCGTCCTTGACCGTCGCCAGCGCATTGACCAGCACCTGGATCGGGTTCGCGGCAAGCCCGCCGAAACTGCCCGAATGCAGATCGCGGTCGGCGGCGCGGACGGTGATCTCTTCGCCGTAAAGGCCGCGCAACTGCGTGGTGATGGCGGGGCGACCATCGGAATACAGGCCCGTGTCGCAGATCATCGCCAGATCGGCGCGCAATTCGTCCGCATTGGCGCGCAGGAAGGGTTGCAGGCTGGGCGAGCCGGACTCCTCCTCGCCCTCGAAAAGCAGCACGAGATCGCTGGGCAGGCTGCCATGAACGGATTTCCAGGCGCGGAACGCCTCGACAAAGGTCATGAGCTGGCCCTTGTCGTCGGAAGAGCCGCGCGCACGGATGACGCGGCCTTCGGGCGTGTCCTCGATCAGGGGATCGAAGGGGGGGCGGTCCCACAGGTCCAGCGGATCGACGGGCTGCACGTCGTAATGTCCGTAAAATAGCAGCTTGCGCCGGTCGCCTTTCGGCGAATGCGCCACCACCATCGGATGGCCCGGCGTGTCGCGCACCGAGGCGTCGAAGCCCAGCCCGCGCAACTCTTCGGCCAGCCATTCGGCGGCGCGGCGCACGTCGCCCTTATGCGCCGGGTCGGTCGAGACCGAGGGGATGCGCAGGAATTCCATCAGCCGTTCCAGCGCCTGGGGCAGGTCGCGATCCAGCGTTGAAACTATCTCTTCGATTTTTGCGTTATCCGCCATTTCCAGCCTTTCCTGATTGCGTTTCCGGTGCCCGGCATTGCGATTCCATGCCCGCTATGCGACAATTTTGTCCTGTATTTCACGCATGATTGCACTTATTGAAGCATGACTCCGGGATCGGACCATGATCCCCCAAGCGAACAAGTTCAAGCAAGGCAAGGGATCATGATGGATTATGACGCCACCCTGGATCAGGCCATCGCAAAGCTGCATGACGAAGGCCGCTATCGCACCTTCATCGACATCGAACGGCGCAAGGGGGCTTATCCCAAGGCGGTCTGGACCCGCCCCGACGGCTCCGAGGCCGAGATCACCGTCTGGTGCGGCAACGACTATCTGGGCATGGGTCAGAATCCGGCGGTGCTTGGCGCCATGCATCAGGCGTTGGACGCCACCGGCGCCGGCTCGGGCGGCACGCGCAACATCTCGGGCACGACCGTCTATCACAAGAAGCTGGAGGCCGGGATCGCCGACCTGCATGGCAAGGAAGCCGCGCTGGTCTTTTCCAGCGCCTATGTCGCCAATGACGCGACGCTTTCGACGCTGCGCAAACTGTTTCCCGGCCTGATCATCTATTCGGACGCGCTGAACCACGCCTCGATGATCGAGGGGATCCGGCGCGAGGCTGGGCCGAAGCGCGTCTTTCGCCACAACGACGTGGCGCATCTGCGCGAATTGCTGGCCGCCGACGATCCCGCCGTGCCCAAACTGATCGCCTTCGAGTCGATCTATTCCATGGACGGCGATTTCGGACCCATCGCGGAGATCTGCGATCTGGCCAGTGAATTCAACGCCCTGACCTATCTCGACGAGGTGCATGCGGTCGGCATGTATGGCCCGCGCGGCGGCGGCGTGGCCGAGCGTGACGGGTTGATGCATCGCATCGACATCTTCAACGGCACGCTGGGCAAGGCATTCGGCGTTTTCGGCGGCTATATCGCCGCTTCGGCGCGGATGGTGGACGCGATCCGATCTTATGCGCCTGGCTTCATCTTCACCACCTCGCTGCCACCTGCGGTTGCGGCGGGGGCTGCGGCGTCGATTTCGTTCCTCAAGACCGCCGAAGGGCAGGCGCTGCGCGACCGGCAGCAGTCGAATGCCCGCATCCTGAAGCTGCGGCTGCGCAGCCTGGGCATGCCGATCATGGACCATGGCAGCCATATCGTCCCGGTCCATGTCGGCAATCCCCAGCATTGCAAGGCGCTCTCCGACATGCTGCTGGCCGATTTCGGCATCTATGTGCAGCCGATCAATTTCCCCACAGTCCCGCGCGGAACCGAACGGCTGCGTTTCACGCCCTCGCCCGTGCACGAGCCGCGGGAAATAGACGCTTTGGTCAAGGCGATGGATGCGCTGTGGTCAATGTGCAAGCTCAACCGATCGGCGAATGTCGCCTAGTCGACAGGGGGTGATAAGCTCTCGCACGCGTGATAACCTTGGTTTAATGAATCTGTGAGACCCTTCCGATTCGCGGAGGTAAGCAGCATGAAAACGAGGCAGGCGCAATGATCGGGCTGAGGGGGAATCCCCCATCGCAGCATGACGGGCAGACGGCAGCGCCGTCGGGCTTCGACGACCCGGATATCCGGCTGGGCGATCTGATGCGGGGCGAACGGGCGACGCTGGGCAAGTCGCTTCTGGATGTGCAGCGGGAATTGCGCATCCGCGCCTCCTACGTCGCCGCGATCGAGAATTGCGACATCTCGGCCTTCGACGCGCCCAGCTTCATCGCGGGTTATGTGCGTTCTTACGCGCGCTATCTGGGGCTGGACCCGGAATGGACCTTCCGCCGCTTCTGCCGGGAATCGGGCTTTCAGCCCGCCCATGGCATGGCGCCGGGGGCGGCGGGGCCGAAGCCCCAGCGCCGCCCCTCGGACCCGGCCGAGGCGTTGGCCAATCCGCATCCGATCTTCCTGCCCAAGCCCGAAAGCATCTGGTCTTCGGTGGAGCCCAGGGCCATCGGCGCGGTCCTGGTCATGGGGCTTCTGGCCTGCGGGCTGGGCTATGGCGGCTGGTCGGTCCTGCAAGAGGTGCAGAAGGTCAATCTGATGCCGGGCGATCAGGCGCCGGGTATGGTCGTCGCGCTGGACCCGGTGCAAGAGGCGGCCGAGCCCGAGACGGTCGAGACGGCGCAGGTCAATCTGCCCCGGCCCGAGGGGATCGACCGCACCTATCGCCCTCAGGCGCTTGAGGTGCCGGTGCTGACCGCCCGCGACGGCCCCATCGCCGCCATCGATCCGGGCCTGGCCCCGGCTCCCGCGCAGCCCGAATCCGCCGTGGCCCAGGCCGTCGTCCTGCTTCAGGCGCAGCGCATTGCCGCCGAGATGGCCGGGCCGGCGCTTCCGGCCCAGTCGGTCGCGGTCCGCACCGTCGCCCCCGACGCGCCCGAGGTCGAGATCATGGCCGCTCGCCCGGCCTGGGTGCGCGTGACCTCGGCCGATGGCACCGTGCTGTTGGAAAAGACCATGGATGCGGGTGAACGCTTCGCGCTGCCCAAGCTCGAAGCGCCGCCGATCCTGCGTACCGGCAATTCCGGCGCGGTCTATTTCGCGGTGGATGGCCGCGCCTACGGTCCCGCGGCGCCGGGGGCCAAGGTGGTCAAGAATGTCGAACTGTCGCCCGACGCGTTGACCGCCAAATACTCCTATGCCGATCCGGCCAAGGATCCCGAACTGGCGCGGATGATCGCGGTGGCCTCGGCCGGCCCGATGCCGGGGGCCGAGCCGGCGCAGGAATAGATCACGCTTCATGCCCCGCGCCGCGCCCATGGCTTGCCCACGGGCGCGCTTGGGCCTATTTGTGGCGCAACCCTCTCCGCACTGCAAAGGCAGGTGCCATGTCGCATAATCCGATCCGTCCCTGGCGCAATATCGACCGGCGCAAATCCCGTCAGATCATGGTCGGCGCGGTCCCGGTCGGGGGCGACGCGCCGATCAGCGTGCAGACGATGACGAATACCGACACCTCGGATGTGCGGGCGACACTGGACCAGGTGATCCGCGCGGCCGACGTGGGCGCCGACATCGTGCGCGTCTCGACCCCCGACCAGGCCTCGACCAGGGCCCTGCGCGAGATCTGCCGCGAAAGCCCGGTGCCGATCGTCGCCGACATCCATTTCCACTACAAGCGCGCCATCGAGGCCGCCGAGGCCGGCGCCGCCTGCCTGCGCATCAACCCCGGCAATATCGGCGATGCCAGCCGGGTGCGCGAGGTGATCAAGGCCGCGCGCGACCATGGCTGCTCGATCCGCATCGGTGTGAACGCCGGCAGCCTGGAAAAGCACCTGCTGGAAAAATACGGCGAGCCCTGCCCGGACGCGATGGTGGAATCCGGCCTCGACCATATCAAGATCCTGCAAGACAACGACTTCCACGAGTTCAAGATCAGCGTGAAGGCCAGCGACGTGTTCCTGGCCGCCGCCGCCTATCAGCAATTGGCCGATGCGACCGACGCGCCGATCCATCTTGGCATCACCGAGGCGGGCGGGATGATCGCGGGCACGGTGAAATCCGCCATCGGCCTCGGCAATCTGCTTTGGATGGGCATCGGCGACACGATCCGCGTCAGCCTGTCGGCCGATCCGGTCGAAGAGGTCAAGGTCGGGTTCGAGATCCTGAAATCCCTGGGGTTGCGCACCCGAGGCGTGCAGATCATCTCCTGCCCAAGCTGCGCCCGCCAGGGCTTCGACGTGATCAGGACGGTCGAGGCGCTGGAAAAACGCCTCGAACATATCAAGACCCCGATGAGCCTCTCGATCATCGGCTGCGTGGTGAACGGTCCGGGCGAGGCGCTGATGACCGATATCGGCTTCACCGGCGGCGGCGCGGGCGCGGGCATGGTCTACATGGCCGGAAAGCAGGATCACAAGATGTCGAACGACCAGATGATCGACCATATCGTGGAACTGGTCGAGAAACGCGCCGCCGATCTCCAGGCGGCCGAAGCCCAGGCCGCCGAGTAACCCGCCGGAGGCAGGACACCCCCTTGCCTCTCTTCGTTTTCCAAATACCCCGCCAAGACCGCCACAGGGGACCATCCCCATATCTGCTCACCCAAGCCCCGAGCCATTGCGGAACTTTCTGCCTCGCGGGCTCATCAAGACGATGGACCGCAGATTGCAGCCTGCCCAGCAGCCATGGATTGGAAGGGCGCCGATGATCGCATCCCGCAATATGTGGACGAACCTCTTGTGGATGCGTCAAAGTGACGAGAGGCGTTGCCGCAGGCTGGCGGCGGCACGTCTTTCAGTCATGACCGCCTCAGGGGGAGCGGTCCGGCGCGAGCCGGGCCATGTCGTCAATCAGGAAGGCGGCGATCAGGTTCGCATATATCCAGATGCGCTAGATCGGCACCCTTTGCCCGCAGCTTGCCGAGGTTCAGAAGGGAAGTGTCTGAAACGCTATGTATCTGACCGGGCCCATGCGGCGTTCAGATACGGTCAGGCGTCAAAGCGCGCGGCGAATCTTATGGCCAGCTGATTGCGGGCGACAACCCATTCCCGGACGGCGCGTCCGCCTTTCTCGAAACTGCGGATAGCCAGGAAGATCAGCCTGGTGGCGGCCTCCTCGGCGGTCGGGGCCTGGTCGACAGGGCGCAGGTGGGCGGCCACCGCCTTGGGGTCCTTCCAGCGGCAGAAACTCATGAAATGCCGGATCAAGTGAACGATGCAGGTCTGGACCGTGGTGTCGGGAAGGCGGCGGTGATCGCCTCGGGAACCCGCGACATCTTCGGCTGTCAACGCCGCGATGGGCTTTTCACCGAGAGAGGGCAGGACGTAGCCCGTCACGCCGTGGCGATGCCCGACCAAGGTTGCGGGCTTCCATTGGTCCGCACAATCCGCCAGCCACCGTTCCGCGAATTCGACCACGGTCGTCTCGGAACTGACCGCAACCCCGGCTGGTTCAGCGCGCAGCCCATCGAGGACGGCCGCCGCTGCCTGGCGGGCAGCCTTCCGCGTCAGGGACGAGGCCGCGCCGAGCGTGCGCCGGGTGCTGCGCCCGCCGATCCGGGCCTGGACGATCCAGCTTTCCCTGCCGAAGCGGTTGCGCAGGCCGAGGGCGGGCAATTCCTCGTCCCAGGTCACGACATCGGCAAGGGGGTCATCGTCACGCGCCAAGGGCGCGGGCGGGTTTTTCGGGGCAGCAGCAGTCTGCGGTCGGGCCATCTTGGTTACTCCCGCTTTCCGTCAGGACGAAATCCACGCAGTCCCCGGAAAGCGCTCAGGACAAAGTGGAAAGCGATTTCCCATTTCGACTGCGTGAGCTGTTCTGGCGTGTCGGGATTTCAGCTAACCGCTTGCGTCGGCTGGCTGATCCGGGCTTCCCGCCGCAAGGTGTGACCCTGCCACAACGTGGCGTTTTCGGTCACACCTGACGCGTTCGGACAAGCTGTTCATGGACGAGACCACCGCACCCGTGCTCGATCCTGGCGGGGGATGGACCAAGACGGGCTACCTTCGGGCCCTGGCGCGCGATGACCGGTCATGGGGCGGGGCAGATCCACCCGGCGTGGTCCTCGCCTACGCCCCCGACCGCGCGGGCGAGAATGCCGAGCGTATCCTGCAGGGCTTTGACGGCATTCTGCGGCTGGATGGCTATCCCGGCTACAACCGCCTGGCACGGCCGCCCCGAGGCCCAGGTTAGCGTCCGAGGACGTGGTGTCATTTCTGCGCCGT
>NZ_JASGGO010000013.1:0-103763 GCF_047605025.1 Paracoccus sp. (in: a-proteobacteria)
CGACCGGGTCCAGGCGCGCGGCATTGGCGGCAGGCATGTAGCCAAAAGCCAGGCCTGCCAAGACGCCGAAGACCGCAAGGAGTCCGATCATTTCGACAAACCATGCCTATATTGGTTCTGGAGATCGATGCGGAGCGAAGGCAATGATATGTCCAACCAAAGAAGCTGTTGATACATTTGCGCATTGCCCAAGGGTGGAACCATACAATTGACCGACACAGATATCACCGACAAACGCCCTGAAACCCTTGGCGACGAGATCTTCGGCAAGATCCTCGACCTGATCCACAGCTGCGAGCTTGAGCCGGGGATGGTCGTCAACGAGTCGGCACTGGCCACGCGCTTCGGTGTCAGCCGTGGGCCGGTGCGCGAGGCAATCCGGCGCCTGCAAGGCATCCAACTCGTCTCGCGCGAGGCGTTCATGCGCGCCCGTGTCATTTCATTGTCGTCCCAGGCGATCCTTGAACTTTTCCAGATGCGGGAGGCGTTGGAGGGCTATGCTTGCAGGCTGGCGACCGGCCGCATGTCGGATGCGGAAATCGACGTGCTGATCGCCCGGCTGGAGCAGAGCCATTCGATCACCCCGCCCCCTTCGGCCGCCAAGCTGGACTTCCACGAGGCAATCGTGCGAGGCAGCGGCAACAGCCGCATCATCGACAGTCTTTGCGGCGATCTTTACCACCTGCTGCGCATCTATCGTCGCATCTCGGGCGCCGTTCCCGAGCGCAAGGAGCATGCATTCACCGAACACTGGCAGATTCTGCGCGCCGTCAAGAACCGCGATGCGGCATTGGCCGAGTCGCTGATGCGCTCGCATGTCGAGCGCGCCGGCCGCCATGTCCTTGCTCAGGTGCCCGCTTCGGACGGCAAGGCGCCCGGCGCGGCAAAGGACAGGCATCATGACAGCCAGGCATGACGTTCCCCGCGCCGCCGCCGGTCCCCCTGCCTCGGTCCGCCGGTCAGGATCGGCGGCACCCGAACGCTGACGGCGCTCCAATATGCGGCGCGGTATAAATCGGCCTGCACCGCTGATGCACCGCCTGCGCAGAGCGTTCCTCCCAGGCCGGTCCGGACCTGTCCTTGCGCCGAAGTCACAGAAATACTGTTCACAGTTTTATCTGAAAACGTGAAATATTTGGTATATATTTGTATTACCCCCTTAAAGATCTCTAGATTACACAAAAGTGTTGACATTTATTGCCGCGCGCGATTGGCTGGCCTTGCTTTAGATGTCCGGGCCCTGTCACATGAGCGCGGGGGCTTTAAGGCAGTAGAATCCAGGGCCAGCCTTTCTGGCGCCGAATGTGGTGCGATGAACCATGACCGCTTTTGCCAACCTCACGCAGCCCCGCGCCATAGGGCCCGCCACTCTTGCCGGCCCTGTCGGAAAGGCCGACGGATATCCACTTCCCTCACAGGAGTTCCACCATGACCACCGTGCCTGCCCCAAAGCCGGGTTTCTTTGCCGACGAAATGACCGAGCGCGTCTTTACCAGCCTTGTCGCCCTGGCCGCCGAGGTCTCGGTCCTGCGCGAGCGCGTCGCGCAGCTTGAAAAGGCACAGGGCATGGCAACCCCGGAGCCAGGCCCCGCAGCGGAATGTTTCGTGGCCGAAATCTTCGGGCATCTCGCCCAGCCCCTGCCCCAGATGTGAGGTGACGCCATGAGCGTTCATAAGATGAACCGGATCGCCACGGTCGAACACGACCTTGAGACCGCAGCCTATCAACGCTTCATCGGCCAGATGCGCAAGCTTTGGGCCGGGCCGCTGTATCGCCACCTGCGCGACCAGGCGAAGACCCTTGAGAAGGGGCCAGAATTCCACGCCAGGCTGCGCGCTCTGCCGACGCATCAGTTCTTCGCCTGGTTCGAATACAACCTGCAAAACATGAAATACACCACGCGCCGGGGCATCGTCGCCGCCGTGGAGAAGCACCGCGAACGGCTTGAGCGGGAACTGGACCAGCCACTGCCGCAGGGCCGGCTGACCGAGAGCCCCGCCATGGTGAAGCCGGATTACTATCTTGAGAACGACTTTCACCAGCATCCGGGCGGCGTCCATGGCGACAGCATCGCGGCGGTGGTCTATCGCGAGGGAGCGGGCGCGGCGGCGGGCGTGGTCGGCAAGGCTGGAATTCACGACCGTTTCGCCGGGGCGGCGCTTGGCGGCACCCTTCCCAAGCGCGTGCTGGACATCGGTTGCGGCTTCGGGCGCAGCACCCTGGCCTTTGCCAGGCTGGGCGCGGATGTCGAGGCGGTAGGCATCGACCTGTCGGCATCCTGCGTGCGTCTTTCGGCCCATCTGGCCGAGGCCGACGAGGCGGGCGCCCGCACCCGCTATATCCAGGCGGACGGTGCCGATATTCCGCTGCCCGATGGCGGCTTCGACGTGGTGACCTCGACCATGCTGCTGCATGAAATGCCGCCCGAGGCGATCCTGAAAATGTTCGCCGAAGCCTATCGCCTGCTGGCGCCGGGCGGGGTCATGGTGCATCTGGATTTCCTGCCGCCGGACGACGCCTTCCTGACCGATCTGTATCACGGCCATTCCGACCGCAATGCCGAGCCTTTCATGCATACGCTGGCCAAGATGGACCTGGAGGGCGATTGCAGGGTCATCGGCTTTCGCAGCTTCGGGACCGCCGATTTCGCCGAGGACGACAGCCCCAAGGGCGAGGCCTGGCGCCTGCCCTGGACCATCATCAAGGCCGTCAAATGATCCGCAGGGGCTTTGCCGACGTGCCCGGCGGGCAGGTGCATTATCGCGAATCCGGCCGGGGCGCCCCCCGCCCGCTGATCCTGCTGCACCCCTCGCCGGGATCGGGGCTGATGCTGGCCCCGCTGGTCCGGGCCATGGGCGAAAGCCGGCGCACCATCGCGCTGGATACGCGCGGCAACGGCGATTCCACCGCCCTGCCCGGCAGCCCCGAGATCGCGGATTTCGCCGCCGCGACGTGGCAGGCGCTGGACGCGCTTGGTATCGGGGAATGCGACCTGTTCGGCAGCCATACCGGCGCCAGCATCGCGCTGGAGGCCGCGATCCAGCGCCCCGACCGCGCCCGGCACCTGATCATCGACAATATGGGCCTGTGGTCGCCCGAACGGCAAAAGACGCAGATCGCCAGCAACTCGCCCGCGGTCAGGCCCGACATGATGGGTAGCCAATTCAACTGGGCCTGGCATTATTGCCGCGATCAGTTCCTGTTCGCGCCCTGGTATGACCGCCGGGCCGAAACCCGGCGCGATATCGACATGCCCTCGGCCGAGCGGCTGCACGAATTCGTCGTCGAGGTGCTGAAGGCGCTGGACAGCTATCACCTGTCCTATTCGGCCGTCGCCCGCTATCCCAAGCGCGACCGGCTGCCGCTTGTGAAGGTGCCGGTGCTGATCTCGTCCAACCCCTCGGACCCGCTGATGCGCTATGTCGAGGAAATCGCCGGCCTGGTGCAAGGCGCGCGCATCGAGATCTGCGGCGACCCGGAAACCGACGAGGGAGCGGCGCTGGCGGCCGCCGCCTATGGCCCGTTCCTGGATGGGGCTGCGCTGCCGGCATAGCCTTTCGGGATTACCGATCCCGCTTTAGGGGGCCCGCCGCAACTGTAGGCGCATCGCTTTGGGCCATGGCCCAAAGCAATCGGCAGAATCTGGAAGGACGCCCCAAACCCGCGCGCGAATCACGACGTGAAACCCTGGATCCGCGACCACGCAGCGCGCCAAAGGGGCACACCCCTTACAGATCCAGAATGGCCTTGATCACCCCCGCTTCGGGACGCGACCAGTCCTGGAACAGCGCGACCCCATCCGTCAGCGGGCCGCGATGGGTGTTCAGGGCACGGGTCGGCACCTGCCCCGCCCGCATCCGGGCGACCACCTCGGCGAAATCGTCGGGCTGGGCGTTGCGACTGGCGATCAGCGTGGCCTCGCGCTTGTGGAATTCGGGGTCCGAAAAACGGATCTCCTGACGCACCACCGACAAAAGCACATAGCGCGCGCCATGGGCGAGAAAGCCGAACCCCCGCTCGATGGGGGCGGCGGCGCCGGTGGCGTCGATCACCACGTCGAAGAAGGCGCCGCCGGTCAGGCGCGCGGCCTCTGCCTCGGCATCGCCATCGGCAAGCAGCACGGCGGCGGCGCCCAGGCTGTCGCGGGCGAAGTCCAGCCGGTCGCGGCGCATGTCCATGACCGTCACCTCGGCGCCGCGCGCGCGGGCGAAGATCGCGGCGGACATGCCTATCGGACCCGCCCCGGTGATCAGCACGCGGTCGCGCGCCGCGATCTGGCCGCGTTTGACGCCATGCGCGCCGATGGCCAGGAACTCGATCATGGCGGCATCATCAAGCGCGATCCCACCAGTCGGCACGAGATTGCGCGCCGGAACCGAGATCAGTTCGGCCATGCCGCCGTCGCGATGCACGCCCAGCACCTGGATATTGCAGCAGGCATTCGTCAGGCCCAGGCCGCAGGCATGGCATTGCCCGCAAGAAAGATAGGGCACCACATAGACCGGATCGCCGGGCTTCAATCCGCTGTCCGGGGGCGCGGCCTGGACAATGCCGGAAAGTTCGTGGCCCATCACGCGGGGATATTCCAGAAACGGATGCTTGCCGCCGAAGATGTGAAAGTCCGTGCCGCAGATGCCGACATGGCGGATGCGGACCAGCACCTCGTCCGGGGCGCGCGCGGGTTCAGGCCGGTCGATCAGGGCCAATTGGCCGGGCCGGTTGCAGATCAGCGCCTTCATGCGGCGTTCCTTTTGATGATCGCGGCCAGAACCGGAGCGGGCGTTCCGGCCCAATCCAGGAAAGCCCGCATGCGGCGCCGGACCTTCAGCGCGTGATTGTCCGAAATATCGGAGATCCTATGCGCCAGGAAGGGGTTCAGGAAGCGCGCCATGGTCGCATCGACATAGGCGCGCGCCTGATCGCCAAGGCCGCGCGCGGCAAAGCCCGGCAGCACCTCGTCGGCGTAAAGCGCATCCAGCCGGGCGCGGATCGCCGGATCGGCCAGGATCTGGCGCACGGTTTCCTGCGTGGGGCGGACGCCGTCCAGCCAAAGCTGCGCCAGATAGCTGTGGCCCAGGTTCAGGATATGCAGCTTCAGCCGCTCATGCGGTTCGATGCTGTCGGCAAGCTGGATCGCGGGATGGGTGCAGGGCATGACCAGGCCCGGCACCCGCTCGACCGCCCAAAGCGCATAGGGTTCGGCCACGGCGCCGACCGGCTCGATCGGTTCGGAGACGATGCGGTCGACCAGCGTATTGGCAAAGATCACCTCGCGGTCCAGCCAGTCCAGGAATTCGGGCGCGCCGCCCTCGGCCTGGGCTATCCCGCGCACGAGGCCGCGCAGCACCGGGCCGTTGCCCTGAACCAGTTCGCAGGGCAGGATCACCAGCCCCGCGCCGCCGGCCGCGAAACGCGCCCGCAAAAGCTGTGCCAGCCGGGCCGGAAAGCTTGATAGCGGCGCCTGCGCCCCTAGCCCGCGCCCGGCATCGGCAGGGTGCGGCGCATAGCCGGCATCGCCGGTGTTCGAGACGACAAAGCGCGCCTCATGGATGAAAAAACGCAGGATCCGGGGCCAGTCGGTGGCGACGGACAGGCCGCCGGCCACGCTTTTGACCTGGACGCGACGCTCGACGGGGCGGCCATCCTGAAGGCCCCGGATGATCACGGGATAACCCTGGGGCGCACCGAATGCCGCGACGCGACCCGCGCGGGCGGCCCCGCCCGAACCCGGACCCGAGCCCTGGATCACCATTACCGGCGGGACATCCTGGCCCGCTTCGCGCGCTTCGTGCAGGAACAGGTCCACATGGGCTTGCAGAAAGCGGCTGGTGCCGAATTGCAGGATCATACTGTTTTCCTGGATTTCAGGCCCCTGTCGCGGACCGATGCAGAACCGGGGCGGATGGCGGTGCCGCCCCGGCGACGTTCAGCGGATCAGCCCAAGCTGGGTCGGCAACCACAGGCTGATCGCGGGAATGAAGGTGATCAGCAAAAGCGCCGCGAAAAGCGGGATCATCCAGGGCAGGATGGCCAGTGCCGTCCGTTCGACCGACATTCGTGAGATCCGGGCCAGCACGAAAAGCACCATCCCCACCGGCGGCGTCAACAGGCCGATCATCAGGTTCAGCGTGACGATCAGGCCCAGGTGCACCGGATCGACGCCATAGCGCGCCGCCACCGGCATCAGGATCGGCACCAGGATCGAAATCGCGGCGATGGTATCCAGAAACGCCCCCACGATCAGCAGGATGATGTTCACGATGATCAGGAAGGTCCACCAGTTGTCGGTCAACGTGAACATCGCATCGGCGAAAAGCTGCGCCGCCTGACTGACCGTCAGCAGCCAGGCAAAGACCGATGCCGCGGTCACGATGAACAGCACCGAGGCCGTTGTTTCGATCGTGTCGAAACTGGCCTTGGCCAGGCTGCGGAAAGTCATGGTGCGATAGCGCACCAGGCCCAGGAACAGCGACCACAGCACGGCCGCGACGGCGGCCTCGGTCGGTGTGAACCAACCCATGGTCATGCCCCCGATCAGCAGCACCGGCGCCATCAGCGCCATCACCGCATGCCAGTCGAAATACCAGTCCAGCGCGATCAGCGCCGCCAGCCCGATCAGCACGGCCAGGTTCGTGGACAGCCCCAGCAGCGTCAGCCCATAGACCGCCAGCGGAAAGGACAGCACGATCACCACCTCAAGCGTGGCCGCCATCAGTTCCTTCAGATCGAAGGGCGTGTCCGAGCCCCAGCCCTTGGCGCGGGCAAAGACATAGACCGTCGCCATCATCAGCAGCGTCATCACGATGCCGGGCAGGATGCCGGCCATGAACAGCGCCCCGATCGAGGCATTGGCCATCATCCCGTAGATGACGAAGGGCAACGAGGGCGGAAAGATCGGTCCCAGCGTGGCCGAGGCGGCGGTGACACCCACGGCGGCCTCGACCGGATAGCCGTGATCCTTCATCGCCTTGATCTCGATGGTGCCGATGCCGGCGGCGTCGGCCAGAGCGGTCCCGGACATGCCGGAAAACACCACCGAGCCGATGATATTGACCTGCGCCAGCCCCCCCTTCATCCAGCCGACCAGCGACAGGGCGAAGTGATAGATGCGGCCGGTGACGCCCGCGATATTCATCAGGTTGCCCGCCAGGATGAAGAACGGCACGGCGATCAGGGGAAAGCTTTCGACCCCGGCGATCATGCGCTGCGCCGCGATGATGTCGGGCGCAACGTCATAGGTCAGCAGATAGGCCAGCGAGGCCACCGCCATCGAGACGGCAACGGGCAATCCGATGACCATCAGCAGCAGAAAGGATCCGATCAGAAGAAGCATGGTTCAGACTCCGCTCTCGCCCAGATCCGCAGCCTTCTCGCGGCAGGTCCGGTCATTGGTCATGTCCTTGACGAGGTTCTGCACACTGCGCAGCAGCATCAGCAGAAAGGCGACGAAGACGGTATAGAAGACGATGCCGCGCGGCAGATCGACGGTGACCATGCGTTCTCCGCCGACCACATCGATATAGCGCCACAGCAGCCAGGACATGTAGCCGAAGAAGCCCACGCTGATCACGTCCACCGTCACCTCCAGCCCACGCCGCACCGGGCGGGCCAGGAAGTTGTAAAGCAGATCCACGACGATATGGCGGCACATGCGCACGCACATGACCGCGCCCAGGAAGACGACGACGACCAGGCAGTTCGCCGCGATCTCCTCGGTCCAGGCCAGGCTGTTGTTCAGGGCATAACGGGTAAAGAATTGCAGGAAGATGCACAGCGCCATGCCCCAGAAGACGGCCAGGGTCACCCAGTCCTCGATGGCATAGGGGGACAGATCGACCGGCCCGACTTCTTCCTCGAAGGCATGCGCCATTTCCTCCACGCTCAGGGGCGTGTGGTCTTGATCGGCCATGGGATTGCTCCGAATGCGGGAAAAATGCCCGGCGCGCATGGGCGGCGCCGGGCCAGGGGGTTACTGGACGGCGCGGATGGCGTCGTAATCGGCCTGCTCATAGCCCAGCGAGGTCGCCGGCTGCTTTTCCAGCACGGCGGCCTCGAAGCTGGGCTTGTCCACTTCGGTCACGTTGACGCCATCGCCCTTGAACTTCTCGACCAACGCGGCCTCGCGCTCCTCGACGATCTTGGTGGCGCGTTCGGCGGCTTCCAGCATCACGTCGGAAAAGATCTTCTTGTCCTCGTCCGAAAGGCTGGCCCACAGCCTTTTCGAGACGACCGTGTTCAGGTGATCGACGATATGGCCGGTCAGCGCGATGTTCTTCTGCACCTCGTAGAACTTCTTCGCCTCGATGGTGGTCAGCGGGTTTTCCTGCGCGTCCACGGTGCCGTTCTGAAGCGCCAGATAAACCTCGGCGAAGGCGATGGGGGTCGTGTTCGCCCCGCAGGCGCGCGGCATCGCCAGATAGGCCGGCACGTCCGGCACCCGCATCTTGACGCCGTTCAGATCGGCGCAGGTCTTGATTTCCTTGTTCGCGGTGGTGTGGCGCGTGCCATAATAGGTCACGGCGGTGATATGGTTGCCCGAAGCCTTCTCATAGCCGTCGGCCAGGCGCTTGAAGACATCGCTTTTGGTATAGGCCAGCAGATGCGACGGATCGCGGAACATATAGGGATAATAGGTCACGCCGATCGGCTTGAAATCGCGCGAGGCGAAGCTGGAGCCCGAGATGATGATATCCACGGTCCCAAGCTTCAGGCCCTGGTTCAGATCGGCCTCTTTGCCCAATTGCGAGGCGGGGAACACATCGACCTTGTAGCGGCCTTCGGTGCGCTTGCCGATCTCTTCGGCCGCCCAGACGGATTCGGTGTGGAAAGGCTCGGATGTCTCATAGACATGCGCCCATTTCAGGCTGGTCTGCGCCTGGGCGACGGCGGCGCTGGCCATCAGCGCGGCGGCCCCCAGCAGGGTCTTGATCGTGAACTTCATGCTTCTCCTCCCATCAGCGTCGGTTCATTGGCATTCGGTATCAGGACTGATCGGCCAAAAGGCTCTCGGTATATCTCCTGGCGGATTCGTTCAGGTGGTGGCGCATCGCCTCGCGCGCGGCGCCGGGATCGGACAGGGCGATGGCGTCGCGGATCGCGCCATGCTCGGCCAAGGCCAGACGCCAGCTTCGAGGCCCCTCGAAATGGCTGGAAAACCGCGCGAACAGGGGCGAAAGCCGCTTTTCATAGATCGCCACGGTGAAATTCGTCAGCAGCGCATTGCCGAGACTGGCAGCCACGGTTTGGTGAAACGCCCCGTCCAGCGCGATGGCGCGCGGCGTGTCGTTCAGGGCCAGGCCCATCTGGTGCAGGTTGGCGTCCAGCGCCGCGACCAGCATGGGGCTTGCCTGCCGCGCGGCCTCTTCGGCGATGGCGCTTTCGACGATGGCGCGGGCCTGAAGGATCTCCATCGGTCCCTCGCCTTCGGACCGGCCAGGCGCTGGAGTTGCGGATTCGACCAGATAGACGCCCGAGCCCATGCGGATCTCGACCCGGCCCTCGACCTCAAGCGCGATCAGCGCCTCGCGCAGGGATGGACGCGACACGCCAAGCGCATCGGAAAGATCCCGCTCGGACGGCAGGCGGTCGCCAGGACCAAGGCCATGTCCGCTGGCCAACGCAAGGATCTGGTCGGCCACCAGCCGGTATTGCCGGCGGGGCCTTGCGTCGATGTTCATCCCGCCCCTCCCTGTCGCACCGCCTCCCCGCGATGCGGGGCCCGAAGGCCCGGCTTGATCGGTCGCGCTAAACTGGTTTGACCAATTCGCACGATATGAGCAGGCCCGCTGTCGAGTCAATATTTTTCTGGTATGCCAGATGGATGCGGTCAGGCCAGTTTCGTCAATCCGAAGCGGGCGGCCACCTGCCATTCGCGGTCCTCCGGCGCCAAGGGGGCCAGCATATCGGCAAAAGCGATCCAGATCCGGCGGGCAAGCCCGTATCCCGGCCACCATGCATCCTTACTTCGCTTGTGTGCCATCTGCATACACAAGACATTATGACCCCAGCCCGGTAATTGCTTTCGGCCCTGGGCTTTGGCATCCTGGGCCAAAGGACGCCCCATGACCGACGCGCCGCAAAAGCCCCATCTCGCGCCCCGGCTCTATCGCCAGGCGGCCGAAGCCCTTGCGGCCGAGATCGCCTCGGGCACCATGCCGGGCGGCAGCCGACTGACCCAGGCGGGGCTGGCACGGCGCTTTGGCATCAGCCGCGCCCCGGCCAGGCTGACGCTGGACGATCTAGCCTTGCGCGGCCTTGTCATCCGCGACGCGGAAGGCCGCTATCTGGTCCGGGGGCCCGGTGCCGAACGCGCCCCCGCCCCCAGGGACACGCCCCTGACGCCACGCAGTAGTTGGGAAATACTTTATCCCCAGATCGAGCTTGCGATCGTCGCCCGCGCCTCGATCGGCACATGGCGGTTGAACGAGGCCGCGCTGGCACGCCATTGCGGCACCAGCCGAACCGTCGCGCGCGACGTGATCGCCCGGCTTCAGCAGCGCGGGATCATCCGCAAGGATGACAGCAGCCGCTGGCTTGTCCCCGCGCTGACACAGCAGAGCCTGGATGAGCTTTACGAGCTGCGCTGGCTTCTAGAGCCGGTGGCGATGGAGAAGGCCGTGCCCCGCCTGCCGCTCGGCCTGCTGGAGCGGATGCAGGCCGAGCTTGAGGCCGCGATGGCGCGCGACGCCCATCCCGACGGCACGCTGCTGGACCGGCTGGAGCACCGGCTGCATGTCGAATTGTTGTCCCATTCCGGCCATGACGCCTTGATGCGGGCGATCAGCCTGCCGCAATCGTTGCTGGTCGCGCATCACTACCTGTATCAGGTGACGCTGAACCTGTTTGGGACCGAACCATTCCTGGCCGAGCATCTGGAAATCTTGCGGTATCTGCGGAAGGGGGATCTGGCCTCGGCCAAGGCGGCGTTGGTCGCGCACCTGCGCATCTCGCGGCGCCGGGCCATGCTGCGGATCGAGGCGGTGCGGGACATGCCCCCGCCCGAGCCGCTGTCCTGGATGGAGCCGCTTTGACGCCCCGCGCTCCGATACGCAAAGGACCGCCCCAAGGGGCGGCCCCATCATCGGTCACCTATTCCCAGGCTCAGCCGTTGTAGCGCGCGAAGCCGCGCGCCGAGGGTGCCGTGAACAACCCGCCCATCAGCAGCGGGCGCAGCACGCGGCTGCCGCTCAGCGTCGTCGCAAGCTCGGGCGCCTGGTCCTGCCCCCAGCGCAGCGCCAGAACGGCGGTGTCGATAAGGTTGGCCGCAATCTCGGCCTCCGAGGCGTCGGACAGGGTGGGCAGGACAAAGACCACATGATCCACCTTGTCGCGCAATCCGGTCAGGATCGCCGACAGCGCGCGATATTGGCCCGGCACCAGCAGGTCGGCATTCACCCCCTCGGCCATCGAGACCACGGCGGGGCGGCCCGGCTGGGCCAGGCCCGCGATGCGGCTGGCCGCCTGCGCCGGGTCGATCTGGCCCAGAGCGGTCAGGCTGTAATGACCGGGCTGGCCGTTGAACAGCCGCGCATGTTCCGGCGCGATCGAGATCAGCGCCACGCGCGCGTCATGCGCCGCCATTTCCGAGGCGAGCCAGCCCGCCGTCTGCGCCCGCCCCTCGCCCCGGTGGCACGAGGCGATGCCGGCGATCAACGCGCCGTAATCGGGGCGGCGCTGTTGCAGATCGGCGACCAGGCCGCGCAGCACGCGGCGCACGGCATCGGATTGCGGCGACACCAGAAGCCCGCTGGGCTTGACCACATAGGACGAGCGAACGCCGGGCAGAAGCCCCAGATAGCGCAGGCCCAGCCCGTCGCGCAGATCGCTGATGCGCAGCAGGCGATTGTCCATCACCTCGCGCAGGAAGGCGATGCCGCAGCCAAGCACCAGGCCGCCGAACAGCGCCAGGATCAGCGTGCGCGTGATCTTGGGCGAAGATGCCTCATCGGGCGGCACGGCCTGGGCGATGACGCGGGCCGGCGCGCGCTGGAAGCTTTCGCGCTGCGCCGCGGTGGCAAGCTCGCCCAGCATCGACTGATAGAGGCTGCGCTTGGCGTCGGCCTCGCGCTGCAATTCGTCCAGTTGGATCGATTTCTGCGCGTCGGCATTGGCGAGGCCGCGCAGGTCGCCCACCTGGGCTTCGGTCGCGACGATCTGGCGACGGATGGCGGCTTGCTGGGTGTCCAGCCGCTCGACCATCTGGCCGGCCTCCTGCATCATCACGTCGCGCAGGCGCTGCTGCTCGGCCCGGTTGCGCGCGACCGTATCGCTGCGCGCCCCCCAGCGCGAGACAAGATCCTGCTCTTCCGAGACGAGGCTGGCATAGCGGGTCTGGAAATCCTTCATCGCGGGGCTGGCGATGTCGCCGCCCAGCGTGCCGTCCAGAAGCCCGCCGACCTGACCCGAGGCGATGACGCTGCGGATCTTCTCTTGCGTGCTATGGGCGGTGATCAGATCCTGGCGCAGCCGGATCAGCAGGTCATTGGCGTTCGAAAGCTCGGCCTGCGAGGGCAGCACCCCCAGGTTCATCTTGTAAAGATCGTTCGCCTGGCGGTAATTCGCGACGGCGGCATCGGCTGTCTTGACCTCTTGGCCCAGGACGCGGACCCGCTGCTCAAGCCAGCCATGGATACGGCGGGTATCGGCGTTGGCCGAGTCGCTGGCGGCAAGGAAATACTGGTCGACCAGGACATTGGCGGCACGGGCGGCAAAGACCGGATCCTTCGAGGTATAGCTTACATCGATCGCATAGGTGCCGCCATCGCGCGAGATGTCGAAATTCTCCATCATGTCGCGGCGGATCGCCTCTTCGGTGGCGGCGCGGGTGGCGTCGGCATCCAGGCCCTTGGGCAGACCGCCCATGCCCAGCACAGCCTTCACGCCCCGGATCGCCTTGCGCAGCAGGCTGGCATTATCCTCGGGCGGCTGGTCGAACAGGCCCAGTTCGCGGGCGACACGGGTGGTCACGTCGCGCGATTCCAGGATCTTGATCTCGCTGTCCACGACCAGCGCGTCCGAGATCATCGCCGTCTGCGCCTCGACCGGCGTGAGCGAGTTCGAGATGCGCGGGTCCACCACCAGGGCGGCACGCGCCGTATATTCGGGCGTCGCGGTCATCACATAGGCCAGCGCCAGCAGCGCCATGGCCAGCATCATGCCGCCGATCAATTTCCACTGCCTGCGAAACCCGCCGCCGATCGCGCGCAGCGTCGAAGCCAGATCGACCTCGGGAATGACGATTTCGCGTTGCGCCTCGGGCAGACGGCGCCACTGACGGTCATTCTGTATCATGCGGCCATCTCCTTGGGTCCGGGTTGCAGCATGCTTGGCACCTTGTTCGTGGCGGCAGCATGGGCGTGGGCAAACAGTTCGATATCCGGCGCGCAAAGCACCTCCAGCTTATGGCGCTGCTCGTCGGTCATATGGAAGGGTTTGTCCTTTCCAGCACTGTTGTAATGCGGAATCCACGGCTTGACACCGAAGAGCCGCGCGAAATCGCGTGCGAAGCCGTCAAGATCCTCAAGAAAGCCGATCAGGGCAAAGCGCGACATGTTGCGTTTGGCCAGGATCATCGCCTCGGCCTCCTGCTCGGGCGTGACCGTGGCCATGCCGCTGAAATAGCGCAGCTTGTGCAGCGCCTGACGGCGACCGTGATCGCTGGCCAGATATTCGTCGAAATCGCCATGGAAGGTCTTGGTGCGCAGATCCATGCGATAGTTCGAGATCGTCCGCGCCAACGGGTCGCGCAGGATGGTGACATAGGAATACTTCTCGCCGAAATGCTGCCAGGCGCATTCCGAGAACAGGAAATGCCCATGCACCAGCCGGGCCTGGTGGCTCATATGCATCAGCAGAAGCGTCTCGCGCACGCGGCTGATCGCCTCGGCATTCGGGCCTTCGTCGTGATAGCTGTCATCATCGCGGCCGGTGTTCTGGATCGCCATGGCCGAGCGTAACGAGGGCGAGTCGATGATCCCGATCTCGCGATGCAGGGGAACCGTCGCATAAAGCGCCTCGCTGACCGAGGTGCCGCCGCATTTCGGCACATGCATGAAGACGCAGGGCTTGCGCAGCCCCCCCGCTGTGCGCAGCGTGCGCCCGAGATAAAGCCGCGAGCGGCGTTTGAACTTGGAAAAGGACGGTAACTTTGTCATATCTTTACTCACCTTCGCCCCCGCGTCCTTGGCGCGAGGGATAATGGATAAACGGCGGGGCATGTGCGGCAATGCTGGTGGCCAGAATTGCCATGCAGGTCAACATGAATTCGTGCTGGCGGAACAAAAACGGCTCGACCAGGCTGACGTTCACCGCCAGGACAAGCAGCAGGAAACAGCTTACCGACAGGGCAGACCCCGAGACGCGGTAATAGCGGTATCCCCGGCGCAGCGCGGTCCCGATCAGGACGAACATCGCGCTAAGCCCGATCAGGCCGGTTCCGACCATGATATCGGCCATGAAATTGTGAAACGAGGGCACGGTCGCCCCCGCGCGCAGGACGCCGTAATGCTCGGCCGCATATTGCGGCATCTGCCAGAAGCCGCCATAGCCGAAGCCGATCAGCGGCGCTTGCGCGGCCACATGCGCGGCGATGGACCAAAGCTCGGTCCGGCCGGTCAGTGTCGAACTTTTGCCGGTGGCACGGAAGAATTCACCCAAGGGGTCGATCCCGGCGATGGACAGAAGCAGCGGCCCCAGGCCCAGGCCCAGCACCCCCAGCGCGATCCCTCCGTAACGCAGCGCCGGATGCAGCCGCTGGCGGTTCAGCAGCAGCAGCAGCACGATATAGCAAGGCATCAGCAGCATCGCCGTCATCGACTGCGACAGAACCACGCAGATCGCCCCGAAGACGAAGCTGGCCGGAGTCAGCCAGCGCAGCCAGGTCCGAACCTGGTCCGGGCGCATCAGCAGGACCGTCACCGACAGCAGCACCGCGACATGCGAGAAATGCCCGAGCAGGTTCTTGTTGGTGTAAAGCCCCAGCAGGCCGCCGGAATCCGCGTAAACGGGCTGCAAGGCGCCGGTCAACCAGTTCGCGACGGACATGAAGGACACCGCCGACAGCAAGCCCCACAGCACCAGCACCACCTGGCGGGGGGTGAAGCGCCAGCCCAGATAGATCGCGATCAGCATCGTCATCGTGACCTGCACGCCCGAGACCAGGCTGGTGCTGCGGCTGCCCGACCAGACCACCGAGGCAAGGCAGACCGCAGGATAAAGCAGAAGCTGCCAGTTGCGCGTGACCATGACGTAATAGCTGCGCCATATCATCGCTACGCGGGCCATGAACATGCTGTAGACGGCCAGCCAGGCGATGGAACCCATATGCCAGCGGCTAAACAGTTCCGACATCGCCAGGATCGTCAGGCAGATCAGCGCCCAGTCATAGGCCAGCCAATAGACCCTTTGGCCGACGCCCGGAACCCGGAACCCGGCGGGCAGTATCATCGGCGAGGCGGTCACAGCGACCATTGGCCGAACTCCTGCCCGGTCATGCGCCGCAATTCGGCAATATCCTCGCGAAGCTCGTCGCGCATCCGCTGCTGAAGCGCGACCGGGAAGCGCGGCGATTCGCGCTTGGGGCCGCGTGCCAGCAGGCTGCGCAGCATGCCGCGCAGCCTCGGCCCCATCAGCGCCGTCAGCAGCGGGCGCAGCGGGCCGTGGCTGAGCTTCAGCAAGGGCCGGGGCACGCGCGACAATTCGCTGTTGCCATTGTGCTTCTGCATCTGCGGCACGGCCATCGGCCCGGCACCGATATGGGCCAGGATCCGGTCCAGCACCTGCTGCGGCCGAGCTATGAAATCCTCGAAGCAGACCACCAGGATCTGCTCGGGGCGGAACACCTCGTGATAGGCACGCAACTGCCGCGCATAATGGCTGGTATCCATGATGCTGAGATATTCGTGCTGTCCCGCCATCTGCGCCGGGGTCTCGCTTACCTCGCCCATGTTCCAGGAATGCTCGTATTGCGACATGGCGCGCTTGACCGGATCGCGCAGGACATAGACCAGACGCACCTGCGGGCATTCGGCATGGATGCGCCGGGCCACGCCGGGAAAATCCATGACCTTGGCATAGTTGGGGCTGATCTCGCCACGGAGGGGGCGGCCGACGTCGAACTGGCCCAGATACCAGTCGGAACCGCGACCGTGATTCTTCTCGGGGATGAAGTAATCCGTCTCTTTCATCCGGGCCATCGAGATCTGCGGATGGGTCGACAGGATGTCGTGCAGCAGCGTCGTGCCCGCCCGCATGGTCCCGATCACGATGAAATCGACAAGCGCGCGACCCACGACCGGAGAGCCGTTCTCGCCGATCCTGGTTTCAATGTGCATCACGGGATCCCCCAGACTACATCACATGCTGCACCAGGAAATAGGCTTCCCAGTATCTTGGCGCATATTCGGCCCCGGCAGGGCGGGGAAAGTTGATGTCCCAGCGTCGGGCGCGCACATCCACATGCTCACGCTTCATGTAATACTTGCACGACTGGGATTCGTGCATCTCGATCGCGCGGACCTTGGTTTCATAATCCTGGGTCACATCGACGAACCAGTTCGGCCGGAAGGTCATGTCGTGATCGACGCCCTCGGCCAGCAGAAGCATGGGGCGCCAGGTCGCGCGGCGCACCGCGATCTGCACCGCCGCCTCGACCGCGACATGGTCCTGATGCGCGGTGCGGCTTTCGCCGGTGAAATGCGTCAGCACGACCTCGGGACGCCATTCCTGCAACAACCCCTCGATCCAGCGCACCAGATCGCCGGAGGTCTGAACATAGCCGTCCGAGAAATCACCAAAGACCAGTTCGGCCCCGATACTTTCTGCGGCGCGGCGCGCCTCGTTCATGCGATCCCACGAGGCGACATCGGCGCCGTTCTCGCCGCGCGTGACTACAACCATCGCCACGCGCCAGCCTTCACGGCGCAACTTTGACAGGAATCCGAAGCAGGCAATCTCTGCATCGTCGGGATGCGCGAAGACGGTCAATGCCGTCCGTGAAGTGTCGGAGTTGGCTTGCTGAATAACCATACCTTGCTTACTCTTAAAAAACTGATCGGCGGAACTGCGCCTAGTAGGTTACAGTTTTATAGACGCACGCGGGCTTGTCGACGTAAAATTTCAGTAAATTGCCTCATACTATCTCAAACGACAGGTAACGACGGGCAAAAAATAGGCAGAGCCTTGTGGCGTCGTTTTTTGCATAGGCAACATTTCGCTCATACCTAAAAAGATAGTCTCGCAACTTTGGGATGCGATGCCGCATAGCGATTCGCCGCACTTATAGATAAAATTTTAGATTTTTCAGCGCGGTTGAAAATAGAATGAAATGGTTTTCCGAAACGTGCGCGACAACTGGTTCGCTCTATGGCTGCGTCCGAACAGATCGGTTTAGGGATCGTTTCGCAGGTGCAGCAACTTTCTGCCGATGACCCAAATCCACGTTGACAGAACGCGTGCCAACATCAAGTTTCAAGCATGAGTTCTGTTTTTTCCTCTAGGGCCTAGCCTGCTTCACAGGCCCAGATAACAGTGGTTGGTAAATGTTCCAGGAACGTGTCTCCGTGTCTTCCGACACCCTCAAGGCTAACGCGCATGCCAGCGAGCGGCCTCTTTATCATAGCCAAAGCCATGCCGCGCGCGGCGCCTACGCCAGCTTCGGCAAGCGAATCATTGACATCAGCGGTGCCCTTGCAATCGGCACCATCTTTCTGCCCCTGATCCTGGCGGTCGCCCTCATCGTCCGCTTCCAGGGCGGCAGCATGATTTTTGGGCATGAGCGGATCGGTAAAAATGGACGCAGTTTCCACTGCCTCAAGTTCCGCACCATGGTCATGGATGCCGACCGGCGCCTGAAGGAGTTGCTTGAGCGCGACCCGGCCGCCCGCGCCGAGTGGGAACAGCATCGCAAGCTGGACAACGACCCCCGGATCACCCGGCTGGGTAATATCCTGCGCAAGACCAGCCTGGACGAGCTGCCGCAGCTTTGGAACGTGATTCGCGGCGACATGAGCCTGGTCGGCCCCCGCCCCGTCACCGCCAAGGAACTGCATGAGAAATATGCCGAATCCTCGGCCGCCTATATGTCCGTGCGTCCCGGCCTGACCGGACCCTGGCAGGTCAGCGGGCGCAACAACATCTCTTACGAAGAGCGGGTGCGGATGGATCGGCACTATGCCCAGACCCATTCCCTGCCGCAGGATATCGCTATTCTTGCGCGGACCGTGATGGTTGTGGTGGGAGCGACCGGGAAGTAAGCGGATCGAACCCGGGCTTTCGCCGCAAGGCGACCCAGCTATTGCCCTTGATCAGGAAGACCACAGCCGCGACAAGGTTCGCGGTCAGGATGCCGATGATCACCGCGACCCAGCCGAAGCCCAGGATTGCCGCGCCGAAAAGCGTGGCAATCAAGCCGAGGACGATGCCTATGATAAGAATGCCCACCATGATACTCATATTTAAGCATGCCTTTATGATGTATTCCAGACGGAATATTTCAATCCCAGATGGAGCTTTTGGGTCAATCCATGTCACGCCGTGAGAACGCCGCCGGGTTGATCGACTCGATTCTGCTGATCATCACGCGGATCGGCGCGAACTTCCTTGCCCTGGCCTGGACCCTGCTGCTGGTCAGGCTGCTGCAACCCGAGGCCGCGGGGATCGCGATTCAGGCGATATCCGTGGCACAGATCCTGTCTATTCTGGTGACGCTGAACGTCGAATCGGCGTCGGTCACGGTCATCGTGCCGGCGCGCCAACACGAACGGCATGCCGAGGCGGCCTCGTATATCCGGTTCAACCGCAACATCATGCTGCTGACCCTGCCCGCGCTGGCCTCGGTCGCGCTGGCGGCCTATCTTCTGGGCGTGCGGATGCCCGAGACGCCCGCGACCATCGCCTCGATAGCGATAGCGGTGGTGCTGGTGGCGCTGGCCCGGCTGTCCTCGCGCCACGCGACGGCGCTGGGGGTGATGCGCAAGGGGATGCTGCCGCGCATGCTGACCGGGCCGGTGGTGCTGACCGCCGGGCTGGGACTGGCCTACCTGGCCGGTATCCCGCTGCTGCCCTGGCATGTGGTGCTGCTGTTCGCCCTGTCCGAGGGGCTGACGGTCATCATCCAGAACCTGCTTCTGCGCAGGGACTTCGCCTTTCTGAAAGAACATCGCGAACCCGCCGGCGACCGGCTTCGCTGGACCGGGCTGGGGCTGTGGCTGACGCCGGGCCTGGTGATGACCGAATATCGCAAGGCGATTCTGATCGCCACCACCGGCCTGGTGCTGACCGGGGCCGAGACCAGCCTTTTCGCCGTCGCCTTCTCGATCATCAATTTCATCAATTTCGGCATCTCGGCGGTGGACGTGGCCTTCAGCCCGCGCATCGCCCAGGCCATGGCCGCCAACCAGCCGCAGCGCCGCGACAAGCTTCTGGCGGCGGCGATGGCGATCAAGGTCGCCGGCTGGGTGCTGGGCGCCGCCCTGGTGCTTTGCATCGGCCAGATGGCCCTGGGCTGGTTCGGCCCGGAATACCGCGCCGCCGATAACGCGCTGCTGATCATGCTGCTGATCCCGGCGGTGCTGATCGTCTGCGGGCCGTCCTCGATGCTGCTGTCATCGGGTGGGTTCGGGCGCGCGGATTTCGTCGGCAACCTGCTGGGCGCCATCGCCTGCATCGGCGCGATCACGGGTCTTGGCTGGCTTTACGGCGTGACCGGCGCGGCCGCGGGGACCGTGATCGCCCAGGTTGTCCAGCAGACGGTGATGATGATCCAATGCCGCAACCGCCTGGGCTTCGCGGGCAGCCTGTCCTGCCTGCGCCACCTCGCGCCTGGCCCCCGCGCGCCGATGGCCACATGACCGTCATGCCGCAGATCGAGACCCCCCCGCAGGTCCAGGGCGAGGAAGTGCTGATCGTCGTTCCCGCCCTGAACGAGGAAACCGCGATTGAACCCTGCCTGCGCTCGCTTCTGGCGGGGGATGCGCGGTTGGCCCAGGCCACGCTGGTCGTGGCCGATGGCGGCAGCCGCGACCGCACGCGCCTGATCGTCACGGATCTGGCCGGCGAATTTCCCAATATCCGCCTGATCGACAATCCCCGGCGCCTGCAATCCGCGGGCATCAACCGGGCCGTCGCCGAATGCGCGGGGCCTGGGCACCGCGTGCTGCTGCGCGCCGATGCCCATGCGCTATATCCCCCCGGCTATGCCATGACCGCCGCCGATCTGCTGGTGCAAAAGGGCACGGCCTCGGTCGTGGTCCCGATGGATTCGCAGGGGAAGAGCTGCTTTCAGAAAGCGGCGGCCTGGATCGTGGACACGAAGGTCGGCTCGGGCGGCTCTGCCCATCGTGGCGGGCGCGCCTCGGCCGAGGTCGATCACGGCCATCATGCCGCGATGGATCTGGACTGGTTCCGCCGCGTCGGCGGCTATGATCCCGAATTCAGCCATAACGAGGATGCCGAGCTGGACCATCGCCTTCGCCAGGCCGGAGGCCGGATCTGGCTGGCGGCCGAATTGCGGCTGGACTATTGGATGCGCGACCGGCTGTCCCGGCTGGGGCGGCAATACCTGGCCTATGGTCGCGGCCGGGCGCGCACGGTCAGCAAGCACGGCATGCGGCCCCGGCTGCGCCAGATCGCGCCGGCGATCAACCTGATCCTGCTGGCCCTGGGCCTGGTCCTTGCATTGCTGGGCTGGCTCTCGGGCAGCGCCGGGCTGACTGCTCTGGGCCTGGTCTGGCCGGGGCTTTACCTGGCGCTGCTGGCGGGTGCCTCGGTCGCCATGGCCCTGCGTCACCGCAGCCTTTGCGGGCTGTGGTCCGGGCCGGCTCTGGCGGCGATGCACCTGCCCTGGGGCTTCGGATTCCTTCAAGGACTTTACAGATACAGGAGCCTGCGCCATGCGCGTTGATATCGTCATGTGCACCTTTCGCCGCCCGCAGGTCGGCGAAGCCATCGAGGCCATCGGCCGGATGCGCCGCCTGGAAGGGCTGGACCTGCGCCTGATCATCGCCGACAACGACGATACCCCCAGCGGCCGCGAGGCGGTCGAGGCGGCGGCGGCCCTGCTGCCTTTTCCGCTGATCTATGTCCATGCGCCCGCGCGCAACATCTCGATCGCGCGCAATGCCTGCCTGGACGCGGCCGAGGATGCCGAATGGGTCGCGGGCCTGGACGACGACGAGATCGTCGAGCCCGACTGGCTGGCCGAGATGCTGGCCGCCGCCCAAGCCGCCGGCGCGCAGGCCGCCATCGGCAAGGTCATCGCCGATTATCCGCCCGAGACGCCCGACTGGGTGCGCACGCTGGACTATCACTCCAGCTATCCCGAGCGCGAGACGGTGCCGACCGCCAACAGCGGCAATGCCATCATGCGCTGGAAGGGCACGCCCTGGCACGGCGAACGCTATGACCTGGCGCGCGGCAAGACCGGCGGCGAGGATACCGAGTTCTTCCTGCGCCTTCAGCGCATGGGCATGCGCACCGTCGCCGCCCCCAAGGCCCGCGTCAGCGAGGCGGTGCCCGCGAATCGCCAGACCCTGGAATGGCTGGCGGCGCGCCGCTTCCGCATGGGCCAGACCCATGTCGTCACCGCGCGGACGCCGGTGCAACGCATGGCGCTTTTGGCCGGGGCGGCGGCCAAGGCGGCCTATTGCCGGCTTCAGGAAAAGCGCCATGCCGATGACGAAACCAAGCGCAATTTCTGGTATCTGCGCGGGCAATTGCATCGCGGCGTCGTGACCGAGATCACCACCCGCCGGCCCCAGGCCCAGCTTTACGGGCAAGACGGCGCATGATGCAGGATCTGCCCGCGCGCGGCCTGAAGGTCGCGGTTTTCGGCTTCGACGTGGCCGAAGCCTCGCAGATCCGGCGCATCCGGGCGCTGCGGGCCTTGGGCTGCGAGGTGATCTCGTTCTGCCAACGGCGCGAGGGCAGCCCGGATTTCGCCCCGGAATGGAGGAATGTCGATCTGGGGCTGGTGCGGCATCAGGACATCAAGGGCCGTGCCCTGGGGCTGGGCCAGGCCGTGCGCCGGGCGCTGGCGTGCTGGCGCGATCTGGCCCAGGCCGATCTGATCGTCGCGCGCAATCTGGACCTGGCGCTGATCGCCCTGGCCGCGCGCCGGCTCGCCAGCCTTCGCGCCGGGCGCAGGCAGCCGCCGCTGGTCTATGAATGCCTGGACATCCACGACCTGATGACCGCGCCGGGCCGCAAGGGCCAGGTCATGCGCCTGGCCGAACGGCGGGTGCTTTCCCGCGCGGCGCTGGTGGTCGTCAGTTCGCCCGGCTTCACCGAGAATTATTTCCGCCCCGTGCAGAACTATCGCGGCCCGGTCGCGCTGGTCGAGAACAAGCTTTGGCTGGACCCCGCGCTGGGGATGCAGCGGCCCGTGGCCTCGGCGCGCCCCGATGGGCCGATCACCATCGGGCTTGTCGGCTCGATCCGCTGCCGCGCCTCGGTCGATCTGCTGTTCCGCACCGCCGAACTGATGGGCGACCGGCTGCGGCTGCGCTTCTCGGGCGCGCTGCACGAACATGCGCTGGACGATTTCCACGGCGCGCTGGCCCGGCATCCGAATGCCGAATGGACCGGCCCCTATCCCTATCCGCAGGGCCTGCCGCAAGCCTATGCCGGCTGCGATCTGGTCTGGGCACAGGACATGTGGCAGCGCGGCACGAACAGCGACTGGCTGCTGCCGAACCGCATCTACGAGGCAAGCTGGTGCGGCTGCCCGCAGGTGGCGCTGGCCCAGACCCAGACCGGCAAGCGCATCGCCCAGGACGGGCTGGGCTGGACCGTCGAGGCGCCCGATCCGGCGGAACTGGCGGCGCTGCTGTCGGATCTGGACCCCCCGCGACTGGCCCAGATGCGCGAGGATCTGCTTGCCCGCCCGGCCGCCGCATTCGTGCAATCCCCGGCCGAGCTTTTGCCCATGCTGACCCCGGCCCTGCGCCGCGCCTGACGCTTGCCGCGCCGCCTTCGGGGCGCTAGTCAGGGGGCGACAGGAAAGGGGCCGACATGCGCCAATATCTCGACGCCTTGCGCCTGGTGCTGGACCGGGGCAGCCGTTCGACCGACCGGACCGGAACGGGCACCATCTCGCATTTCGGGATGCAATGCCGTTATCCGCTGGCTGACGGCTTTCCGCTGGTCACGACGAAAAAGCTGCACCTGAAATCCATCGTCCACGAATTGCTGTGGTTCCTGTCGGGCGACACGAACATCCGTTATCTTCAGGAAAACGGCGTCTCGATCTGGAACGAATGGGCGGATGAAAGCGGCGATCTGGGGCCGGTCTATGGCCATCAATGGCGGCATTTCCCGACCATCCGCGAACAGGATGGCCGCGTGGTCGTGGGCGAGGTGGACCAGATCGCCGAACTGGTCGAACGCATCCGCAAGACGCCGGATTCGCGCCGGCTGATCGTCTCGGCCTGGAACCCCGGAGAGGTGGACCAGATGGCCCTGCCCCCCTGCCATACGCTGTGGCAGGTGCGGGTGCAGGACGGGCGGCTGTCGCTGCAACTGTATCAGCGCTCGGCCGACATGTTCCTGGGGGTGCCGTTCAACATCGCCTCTTATGCGCTGCTGACGCATATGCTGGCCCATGTGACGGGATACGCGCCCGGCGACTTCATCCACACCATGGGCGACGCGCATATCTACCTGAACCATCTGGACCAGGTTCAGACCCAGCTTGCGCGCGAACCCCGTCCCCTGCCCCGGCTGCGGATCGCCCGGCAGGTCGAGTCGATCTTTGATTTCCGCTTCGAGGATTTCGAATTTCTGGATTACGATCCCGCGCCCGCGATCAAGGCGCCGGTTGCGGTATGATCTCGCTGATCGCGGCGCGGGCGCGCAACGGCGCCATCGGCAAGGCCAACCGCATCCCCTGGCACATCCCGGAGGATCTGAAGCTGTTCCAGCGCGAGACATTGGGCGGCGCGATCCTGATGGGCCGCCGCACCTGGGACAGCCTGCCGGTAAAGCCGCTGAAGAACCGCCTGAACATCGTCGTCTCGCGGGACAGGACGCTGGCGCCGCATGTGGTCGGCAGCATCGGCGAGGGCATCGCGCTGGCCCGCGCCCAGGGCCATGCCCGCATCTACGGCATCGGCGGCGAGGCGATCTATCGCGAGATGCTGGACCTTGCCGACCGCCTGCTGATCACCGAGGTGGACCTGACCATCCCGGATGCCGACGCCTTCTTTCCCGATTTCGCCGAACGCGACTGGCGCGAACTGGACCGCCGCGGCATCGAATGCGACGGCCCCGCCTGCGTCTTTCGCGAGCTTCTGCGCCGCTAAAGCGCCGTCCAGCCGCCATCGACCGAGATGGTCGTCCCGGTGATCTGATCGGCTGCGGCCGAACACAGAAAAACCGTGGTGCCGCCCAGTTCCTCGACCGTGGCGAAGGTTTTCGAGGGCTGGCGCTCCAGCATCACCTTCTCGATCACCTCGTCGCGGGTCATGCCATGGGTCTTCATCTGGTCGGGGATCTGCGCCTCGACCAGCGGCGTCAGCACATAGCCGGGACAGATGGCGTTGCAGGTGATCTTTTCGCGGGCCGTCTCAAGCGCGGTGACCTTGGTAAAGCCGACCACGCCATGCTTGGCCGCGACATAGGCCGACTTGAACGGGCTGGCGGTCAGGCCATGGGCCGAGGCGATGTTGATAATGCGCCCCCAGCCCGCCTCGCGCATGATCGGCAACGCGGCGGCGGTGGTGTGAAAGGCCGAACTCAGGTTGATCGCGATGATCGCGTTCCATTTCTCGACCGGAAAGTCGGGAATGGGCGCGACATGCTGGATGCCAGCGTTGTTGACCAGGATGTCGCAAGCCCCCGCCTTCTGGATCAGGGCGCGGCAATCCTCGGCTTTGGACATGTCGGCCGCGATATAGCGGACCTGGATGCCATGCTCATCGGCCAGCCGCGCGGCCAGGGCGTGATCCTCGTCCCGGTCGGTAAAGCTGTTCAGCACCAGATCGGCCCCCGCCTTGGCCAGTTCGATCGCCACGCCCAGCCCGATGCCGGAATTCGACCCGGTTACCACCGCCGTCTTACCGCTTAGGAACTTCTGAAACATCGCCCATCTCCGTATGATATTTTCCAGCGCAGAATGGAAAAAACGCCACGCCAAAACAAGAGCATCCGGCGACCAAAGTTCCCGCACGACAGCCCTGCGCAGGACCGAAATGGGTCACAAAAATGTGCTATCACAATGACTTGTCGGCCATAATTAGCGCACGAAGTTTCACGCTTTCGGGAGGTGGCTTTCGCTTTGTGCCGGGGGTGATATGCAGGCGGTCTCCTATCTCAACACTATCGAGACATATCATGAAAATCGCAGCTTACGCAGCACTCGCCCTGACCACCGCCGCTTCGGCCGCCCATGCTGGTGGTTACGCGGCCCCCGTCGTGGAGGCCCCGGTCGCCGCTGCGCCGGTCGTCATCGCGCCGGAAAGCGACTGGACGGGCTTCTATGCCGGTCTGCAATACGGCAAGGGCGACGCCAAACTGAAATTCGACGGCGACGAGGCCAAGGAAGATTTCAACGCCTATGGTCTGCATGCCGGCTATCTGCATGATTTCGGCCAGTTCGTCGCCGGCGGCGAGATCGACTACAACAAGCTTGACTTCGACAATAGCGAGGATGGCGACCTGTGGCGCGCCCGCGCCCGCGCCGGCTACGACCTGGGCCGCTTCCTGCCCTATGTCACGCTGGGCGCCGCGCATATCAAGGGCGGCGACCTTTCGGAAACCGGCCTGACCTATGGCCTTGGCGCCGATTACAAGGTCACCGAGCAGTTCTCGGTCGGCGCCGAATACAGCCGCAACGACTTCAAGGATGTCGAGAACGTGGACAACCTGGATCTGGATACCAACCTGGTGCAGATCCGCGCCTCGTATCGCTTCTGATCCCGCCCGTTTCCGTCAAGCGCGCCCCCGGTCTTTCCGGGGGCGTTTTCATATCCGCAAGAGACTGAGAGCGGGGCCAAAAAAAAACGCCCGCACAAGGCGGGCGCAAGTCATGAGGCAGGTTTCATACAGGCAAGAAACCTATCGAGCAGTGGATTATCTATACGCTTTTCCCAAGCAGAGTCCAACGGGTAAGTTTGCGTCGTGGTGAACGGGCCGCTAATCTGCGAGACAACAAAATCCGCGACCCGGAAATCAGGGCCATCGAGCATGCGATTCTTCAAAATTCTTAACGAATCCGCGATCTGGCGGGCCTTCGCGCTTTGCGTGTGTGTTGCAACGATGCCGCTGGCAAGCCCTGCCGAGCCGATGCATGCCATTGCAATGTATGGAGAACCTGCGCTTGATGCGCGGCTCGACCACCTGCCCTACGCCAATCCCGAGGCGCCGAAAGGCGGCGCGATTCGCCTTGCCGAGACAGGCAGCTTCGATTCGCTCAACCCTTGGATCCTGATGGGAAACCCGGTCTGGCCGATCTTCACCCAGCCGGGCCTTCTGGCCGAGCCGCTGATGATGCGCTCGCTTGACGAGCCTTTCACGCTTTACGGCCTTCTGGCCGAAAGCGTCGAGACCGATCCCGACCGGACATGGGTGCAGTTCACCCTGCGCCCCGAGGCCCGTTTCTCGGACGGCTCGCCCGTCACCATCGAGGATGTGATGTGGTCCTATCAGACGCTGGGGACCAAGGGCCATCCGCGCTATACCACGACCTGGGCGAAGGTCGCGAAGATGGAACAGACCGGCCCCCGCTCGGTCCGCTTCACCTTCAACACCCCGGACCGCGAACTTGCCCTGCTGATGGGCCTGCGCCCGATCCTGAAAAAAGCGCAGTGGCAGGACCGCGATTTCGCGCAGTCCAGCTTGGTGCCGCCCATCGGCTCGGGGCCTTACGTCATCGACCGCGTGGACCCCGGCCGCTCGATCACCTTTCGGCGCAATCCCGATTACTGGGGCCGCGATCTGGCGGTGAACCGGGGGCTGAACAATTTCGACACGCTGCGCTATGATTATTTCGCGGATGCCTCGGCCATGTTCGAAGCCTTCAAGGCCGGCGAGACGGATGCCTGGCGCGAGCTTGTCGCCGCCCGCTGGGCGCGGGATTTCGACTTTCCCGCCATCCGCGACGGCCGCGTCGTCAAGTCCGAGATCCCGAACCAGCGCCCCTCGGGGATCATGGGCCTGGTGATGAACACGCGAAACCCGATCTTCGCCGATTGGCGGGTGCGCCAGGCGATGATCGAGGCGTTCAACTATCGTTTCATGAACCTGACTCTGTCGGGCGGCACCGATCCGCGCATCACCAGTTATTTCTCGAACTCCGAGCTTGCCATGTCCCCCGGCCCCGCGACGGGGCGCGAGGCGGAACTTCTGGCACCCTTCCGCGCCGATCTGGCCCCCGGCACGCTGGAAGGCTATGTCCTGCCCCCCGGAGGCGATCGTGCCATCGACCGCAAAGGCATCCACGCCGCGCTGAACCTGCTGGCCGAGGCCGGCTGGACCGTGCGGGACGGGCAATTGCGCGATGCCGAAGACCGGCCCTTCGGCTTCGAGATCCTGCTGAACCAGTCCGGCAGCGCCATGCGCAGCAGCGCCGAGACGCGCCAGATCGTCAATATCTTCGTCGAAAGTCTGCGTAACCTGGGCATCCGCCCGCAGGTCACGCTGCTTGATCCCGCGCAATATGTCGAGCGGACGAACAATTACCAGTTCGATATGACCTGGTATGAGCGCGGTCTAAGCCTCTCTCCGGGCAATGAACAGATGCTTTACTGGGGCCATGCCGGGGTGGAGGCGCCGGGCAGCAAGAACTGGATGGGCATGAACGTGCCCGCCGCCGAGGCGATGATCCGCGAGATGGTCAATGCGCGCGACCGCGACGACTACCTGGCGGCCGTGCATGCGCTGGACCGCATCCTGATTGCGGGGCGCTATGTGATTCCGGTAAGTTTTTCGCCGATTTCGCGCTTGGCGCATCGGGCGAACCTGCATTATCCCGAAAGAACGCCGCTTTACGGGGACTGGCCCGGCTTCATGCCGGAAACATGGTGGTTTGAGGAAAGGAAGTAACTCGTGATCAGGATCGCAACCCTCGCAGCCTTTCTGGCGTTGGCCGGATGCAACACCGTCGCCGGCGTCGGCGAGGATATCACCGGCGTCTCCCGCATGGTGCAGGGGGGTGTCGGCGGAAGGGGGTATTGATGCGCTGGAGCAATGTTCAGGCCAATTGGCCCGCCTTCTACGAGGTGATCACCGAGAAATGGCCCGAGGCGGAAGAGGACGATCTTGACGAGATCGACGGCGATCAGCGCGCCTTCATCAAGTATATCTCGGAAGTGACCGGCCAGGAAATCGCCGAAACCAAGGACGAGATCCGCGAGTGGCTGGCCGGAGAGATCCCTTCGGACGTGGTGATGGACCCCGTGCATGACGGCCACTCCATCGCGCTGTCGGCGAAATTTGTCGGCGAGGGCGAAGACGAATATGACGACGATGCCCGCTTCGGCGATGATGACGAGGTCAGGGGCGACGGCGATCTGAACGATTCGCGTTGAAAGCCGGCACAGAACCGGACCATGCGGAACTTGTCCCCCGCCGAGGATTCGACGTGCGGGCGGCTGAGGCGGCGCGGGGGCTCTGCCCCCACGCCAGGTCGGCCCCTCAATGGGGCCGGCCTGGCGTTCCCCCGGGATATTTGAGCAAGAAAGAAGCCTGAAGCGCTCGGTTTCAGGCGTCGAGATCGACCCAGACCGGCACATGGTCGCTGGGTTTGTCCTTGGCCCGCTCTTCCCTGTCTATCCCCAGATCGATCAGCAGGTCTGCCGCCTGAGGCGACAGCAGCACATGGTCGATGCGGATACCATTGTCGCGCTGCCAGGCACCCGCCTGATAGTCCCAGAAGGTGAAGGGGCCGCGCGTGGCATCCGGGGCGCGCAGCCGCACCGCGTCGATCCAGCCATCGTGCAGGATGCGCCGGAAGGCCGCGCGGCTTTCGGGCTGGAACAGGGCATCATCCGTCCATTTCTCGGGATGGGCGGCATCGCGCGGCTCGGGGATGACGTTGTAGTCGCCCAGCATTACCGTGGGCAGTTCCAACTGGCGCAATTCGCGGGCGCGGGTGCGCAGGCGCTTCATCCAGGCGAGTTTATAGTCGAATTTCGGCCCTGGCTGCGGATTCCCGTTGGGCAGGTAGAGCCCCGCCACCCGCACCGCGCGATGACCCACGACTGTCGCCTCGATATAGCGGGCCTGCTCGTCGGTCTCGTCTCCGGGCAGGCCCCGCGTCACGTCCTCCAGCGGCAAGCGCGACAGGATCGCCACGCCGTTGAAGCCTTTTTGTCCATGCGTGGCCAATTGATAGCCCAGATCCAGGATGGGCTCGGCCGGAAAGCCCTCGTCCTGGGTCTTGATCTCTTGCAGAACCACGACATCGGGCCTGGCATGGGCCAGCCAGCCCGTCAGGGTCTCGATCCGGGCACGAATGCCGTTGATATTGAAGCTTGCGATTTTCATGGAAGCAAGATTAGCCGCCCGCTCCGCGCGAGGCCAGATCAGATCGAGAAGCTGGTGCCGCAGCCGCAGGACGAAGTGGCATTCGGATTCTCGATCACGAAGCGGGCGCCGATCAACTCATCCGTGAAGTCGATCACGGCTCCCGCCAGAAAGGGCAGCGAAACCGGGTCCACCACCACGGTCTGCCCGCCACCTTGCAGCAGCAGATCATCCTTGGCCGGCTCGTCCAGGCGGATGTCGTATTGGAACCCCGAGCAGCCGCCGCCCGCGACCGCCACACGCAAAGGCCGGGCGGGGCCGTCGGCATTGATCTCGGCCAGGCGCGCGAAAGCGCGTTCGGTGACCTTGGGGGGCAGGTTAAGGGCGAGGTTCATGGGGCGTTCCCGTTTTCGTCTTCTGCCGTGGAATATAGGCTTCGCGACAAGACCTCGCAAGGAATGCAACCGAATGACGGCTCCCTATGCCTGCCAGCCCGAAGAAAGCCGCGGCCGCCGCTGGCCCGAGCGCATGTCCACATTCCGCAGCCCCTGGCAGCGCGACCGCGACAGGATCATCCATGCCTCGGCCTTTCGGCGGCTGAAACACAAGACCCAGGTTTTCGTCGAGCATGAGGGGGATTATTACCGCACCCGCCTGACCCATACGATCGAGGTGGCCCAGGTGGCGCGGACGATTTCAGGCGTGCTTGGCCTGAATGCCGATCTGGCCGAGACCGTGGCCCTGGCGCATGACCTGGGCCATCCGCCCTTCGGCCATACCGGCGAGGATGCGCTGGCGGTGCTGATGGCGCCCTATGGCGGGTTCGATCACAACGCCCAGGCACTGCGGATCGTGACCAGGCTGGAACGGCATTACGCCGATTTCGACGGTCTGAACCTGACCTGGGAAAGCCTTGAGGGCATCGCCAAGCATAACGGCCCCGTCACCGGCGAACTGCCCTATGCCCTGGCCGAGGTGAATGCGGAATGGAATCTGGAACTGCACACGAATGCCAGCGCCGAAGCCCAGGTCGCCGCCGTCGCCGATGACGTGGCCTATAACCATCATGACCTGCATGACGGCCTGCGCGCGGGCCTGTTCACCGAGGCTGATCTGGCGGAACTGCCGGTGATCGGCGAGGCTTTCGCGCGGGTGGACCATCTGCATCCGGGCCTGGACCCGATGCGGCGGCGACATGAGGCGCTGCGACGGGTCTTCGGTGTGATGGTCGAGGATGTGATCGCCGTGGCCCAGAACCGCCTGACCGGCCTGAAGCCGCAATGCGCCCAGGACATCCGGGCGATGGAGGGGCCGATCATCCGCTTTTCGAAGCCGCTCTATCAAAACCTCAAGGCGATCAAGCTGTTTCTGTTCACCCGCATGTATCGGGCGCCCAGCGTGGTGGTCGAGCGCAAACGCGTGACCCAGATGCTGAACGGGCTGTTTCCGCTGTTCCTGAACGATCCCTCGAAAATGCCCGAGCATTGGTTTCACGCCGCCGAGGGCGCCGGGGACGAAACCGCGCGGGCACGGGTGGTCCTGGACTATGTCGCCGGCATGACCGACCGCTTCGCCATCCAGGAGGCCGAGCGGTTGCTGGGTTAGCGTGGGATTTTCGGACGGGGGCTCCGCCCCCACGCCTGGCAGGCCCCTCAATGGGGCCTGCCAGGCGTTCCCCCGGGATATTTGGGCAAGAAAGACTGGGCGCGGAAGGCTGGGGCGGAATGAACCGCCTTGCGCTGGACTGCGTTGAGAGGCGGACAACCTGCAAGGAGGGTTCCATGATCAGCAATTACGGCTTGGCCAGATGGCAAGGCGGGCTCAGGGACGGCCGGGGCGCGGTCTCGACCGGATCCGGCGCATTGAGCGATCTGCCCTATGGGTTCAGGGCACGTTTCGAGGGCGAGACCGGCACCAACCCCGAGGAACTGATCGGCGCGGCCCATGCGGCATGTTTCAGCATGGCGCTGTCAGGGATCCTAGAAAAGGCCGGGATCACCGATGTGACGATCGAGACCACATCGAGGATCGGACTGGACAAGGAGGGCGACGGCTTTGCCATCAAGACCGCGCATCTGACGGCGAAGGTCTTGGGCCAGGGCGACAAGGCGGTGATAGAGGAATGCGCCCGCAAGGCCGAAAAGGGCTGTCCGGTCAGCAAGGTGCTGAATGCCGAGATCACGCTGGATCTGACGGTAGTTTGAGTTCCTTGAGGTGCAATCCCTGATCGCGCCTCATCGGACTGCATTGGAGGGCGAGGCAACGGTCAGGGGTAGACCCGTTCAAGCTTTTCCGACAAGAGAAGGGCGCCCGGTGTAACGACCGCTATATTCCGCACCTCAAGCCAGCAGTCCTCGCGCGACAGGGCCGCGATGCAATAGGGATGCGCCTTCCAGTCGGAAAGGAGGGCGTTGGCCAACGGGCTGTCCAGATCGGTGAAGTCGCCAAGCTTTCGCGGCTCCGCAAGGACATACCCCTCGCTCATCGCGGCTTCGAAGGGCAATTCAGTGCCGTAGAAGCGGCCATTTCCGAAAAGCATCAGATTATCGAACGGACTGCCATAGGCCGAGAGCAGGACGTAATTGGTCAGCAGTCCAAGGCCCTCGCCGTTCGCGCCTTTCACCCGATAGACGGCATATTCATCGTCGGATCGAACATCCGTCAACTCGTAGAGCATACGCTCGCTCACGCCCTCCTCGCCATCGACGAATACGACACGAGGGCCACCGCTTGAGGGCCGCAGGATGCCGACGGACGCCCATCGTCCGCCTTCGGCCTGTTGGAGCAAGTCATCGAAATCGTTCAAGCCATTCATGAATATCAGATCGCCTGGGCGCCAGTCCCAAGCGGCTTCCGCCATGAGCGCGGCATATTCCGGCTTGACCTCCTCGACCGAGGCCACGAAATCATCTGCCGACGCTGGCGGGCAGAACGACAAGACCGTCGAGATAGCCCAAATCATGCGCTTCGCTGAAAGCTCTCCCCGAGTTGACTTCCGGGTCTGCCGCCGATCCTTCATTGCGCGTTTTTCGCGCCTTTCACGTCGTGAGAGGATGACACAGGCATGATGCGGCCCCCCATGCGCCCACCCCTAAACCATCATCTCTTTCGTCGCCGTCAGCTTCAACTCGGGATGATCGCGCTGCACGCGGTCGATGTCCCATTGCAGCCGGGTCAGATAGACCAGATCGCCGTCATGGTCCTGCGCCATATGGCCCTTGTTGGCTTGGGCGAAGGCATCCACCTTGTCCTTGGGCCCCGCGACCCAGCGGGCGCTGGTGAACTGGCTGGATTCAAAGCGCACCGGCAGGCCGTATTCGATCTCGATCCGGCTGGCCAGCACCTCGAATTGCAGCGCGCCCACGACGCCCACGATGAAGCCCGAGCCGATCATCGGCTTGAACACCTTGGCCGCGCCCTCTTCGGCGAATTGCATCAGCGCCTTTTCCAGATGCTTGGCCTTCATCGGATCGCCCGCGCGCACGGTCTGCAAAAGCTCGGGCGCGAAGCTGGGGATGCCGGTAAAGCGCAGCGCCTCGCCCTCGGTCAGCGCGTCACCGATGCGCAACTGGCCGTGGTTCGGGATGCCGATGATGTCGCCAGCCCAGGCTTCCTCGGCCAGTTCGCGGTCGGCGGCCAGGAACAGCACCGGGTTCGACACCGCCATCGGCTTTTTCGACCGCACATGCAAAAGCTTCATGCCGCGCTGGAAATGCCCCGAGGCCAGCCGCACGAAGGCCACCCGGTCGCGGTGCTTGGGGTCCATGTTCGCCTGCACCTTGAAGACGAAGCCGGTCACCGGCTTTTCATCCGGGGAAATTTGACGCTCGGCCGCGGTCTGCGGTTGCGGTTCGGGGCCGTATTCGCCGATGCCGGTCATCAGCTCCTTGACGCCGAAGCTGTTGATGGCGCTGCCGAACCAGATCGGGGTCATGTGCCCTTCCAGGAACGCCTTGCGGTCGAAGGCGGGCAGCAGTTCGCGCGCCATCTCAAGTTCCTCGCGCAGCTTTTCCAACTGTTCGGCCGGCACGTGGTCGGCCAGGCGGGGGTCGTCCAATCCGGTGATCTGCACGGTTTCGGCGACCTTGTTGCGGTCGGCGCGGTCCATGATCTCAAGCCGGTCGTTGAGCAGGTCATAGGCGCCAATGAAGTCGCGACCCATGCCGATGGGCCAGGACACCGGCGCCACGTCGATGGCCAGGTTTTCCTGGATCTCGTCGATGATCTCGAACGTGTCGCGGGATTCGCGGTCCATCTTGTTGCAGAAGGTCAGGATCGGCAGGTCGCGCAGCCGGCAGACCTCGAACAGCTTGCGGGTCTGGCTTTCCACGCCCTTGGCCCCGTCGATCACCATGATCGCCGCATCCACCGCCGTCAGGGTGCGATAGGTATCCTCGGAAAAATCGCTGTGGCCGGGGGTATCTACCAGGTTAAAGCGATACTCGCCGAATTCGAAGGACATGGCCGAGGCCGAGACCGAGATGCCCCGGTCCTGCTCCATCTTCATGAAGTCCGAGCGCGTGCGCCGCGCCTCGCCCTTGGCGCGGACCTGGCCGGCCATCTGGATCGCGCCGCCGAACAGCAGGAACTTCTCGGTCAGGGTGGTCTTGCCGGCATCCGGGTGCGAGATGATCGCGAAGGTCCGGCGGCGGGCGATTTCGGGCGGAAGGATCGGGGCGTTGCTCATGCCCCGCGCTTTACCCTGCCCCGCCCGCGGCCTCAAACGAATTGTTCGCGCATCAGGCGTTCGTCCAGCCCGTGGCCGGGATCGAACAGCAGGCGGTGGCGGATCGAGGTCTCGGACCGGATCTCGACCCACAGGACGGAATTGACCCCGCGCGAATCGGCGTCGGCCATCACCGGGCGCTTGCCGGGATCCAGCACGTCGAACCGCAAGGTGGCGTTGCTGGGCAGGATCGCGCCGCGCCAGCGCCGGGGCCGGAAGGCCGCGATGGCGGTCAGGGCCAGCACGTCCGTTCCCAGCGGCAGGATCGGGCCATTGGCCGAATAGTTGTAGGCGGTCGAACCCGCTGGCGTGCACAAAAGCGCGCCGTCGCAGACCAGCTCCTCCATGCGCACGCGGCCGTTCACGCTGATGCGCAGCCGCGCGGCCTGCGGCCCGGCGCGCAGCAGGCTGACTTCGTTGATCGCCAGCGCGCAATGCTCATGTCCATCGGTGGTGCCTGCGGTCATGGCAAGCGGGTTCACCACCGTTTCCTCGGCCGCGGCGATACGCTCGGGCAAATCGTCGGCCTGGAAGGCGTTCATCATGAAGCCCACGGTGCCCCGGTTCATGCCATAGACCGGCAGGCCCCGGTTCTGATGCATGACCGACAGCATCAGCCCGTCGCCGCCAAGCGCCACGATCACCTCTGCCTCGCGCAGAGGAACATGGCCATAGCGGTCCGAAAGCTCGTCGGCGGCGGTCGAGGCGGCCTCGGTGCTGCTTGAGATGAAATGCATTTTCATGCCGCCATCATGGCGCGAGGCCGGGCAGACGCAAGCCCGAAGGACAGCCGGACAGGATCCGCCGCGCCGCCATCTACCGCGCCCCCGTCGCATCCGTCCTAGCGGGCTGTCCAGAAAGGCGCTAGAAGGCCGCCAAGCCGCTTCCGCACAAGGACCACAGCATGGACACCGGATTCTTCACCGAGACCCTTGAAAGCCGCGACGCCGATGTCTTCGGCGCGATCCGCAAGGAGCTTGGCCGCCAGCGCGACGAGATCGAGTTGATCGCCAGCGAGAACATCGTCTCGAAAGCCGTGCTGGAGGCGCAGGGCTCGGTCCTGACCAACAAATATGCCGAAGGCTATCCCGGCAAGCGCTATTACGGCGGCTGCCAATATGTCGATATCGTGGAAACGCTGGCGATCGAACGGGCGAAGCAACTGTTCGGCTGCGGCTTCGCCAACGTCCAGCCCAACAGCGGCAGCCAGATGAACCAGGCCGTGTTCCTGGCGCTGCTGCAACCGGGCGACACCTTCATGGGCCTGGACCTGAATTCGGGTGGCCACCTGACGCATGGCTCGCCGGTGAACATGTCGGGCAAATGGTTCAACGTCGTCAGCTATGGCGTGCGCAAGCAGGACCAGTTGCTGGACATGGAGGAGATCCGCCGCAGCGCGCATGAGCACAAGCCCAAGCTGATCGTCGCGGGCGGCACCGCTTATTCCCGCATCTGGGACTGGGCCGAGTTCCGCAAGATCGCGGATGAGGTCGGCGCCTGGCTGATGGTGGACATGGCCCATATCGCCGGCCTGGTCGCGGGCGGGCAGCACCCCTCGCCGCTGCCGCACGCCCATGTCGTGACCACGACGACGCATAAATCCCTGCGCGGCCCGCGCGGCGGCATGGTGCTGACGAACGACGCCGACATCGCGAAAAAGATCAACTCGGCGGTGTTCCCCGGCCTTCAGGGCGGTCCGTTGATGCATGTGATCGCCGCCAAGGCCGTCGCCTTCGGCGAGGCGCTGCGCCCCGAGTTCAAGGACTATGCCGCGCAGGTCGTCAGGAACGCCCAGGCCATGGCCGACGAGCTGATGAAGGGCGGCATCGACATCGTGTCGGGCGGCACCGACAACCACCTGTGCCTCGCGGACCTGCGCCCGAAAGGCGTGACCGGCAAAGCGACCGAGGCGGCGCTTGGCCGGGCGCATATCACCTGCAACAAGAACGGCGTGCCTTTTGATCCCGAAAAGCCCTTCGTGACCTCGGGCATCCGCCTGGGCGCACCCGCCGGCACGACGCGCGGCTTCGGCGAAGAGGAGTTCCGCCAGATCGCCCGCTGGATCGTCGAGGTCGTCGATGGCCTTGCCGCCAATGGCGAGGCCGGCAATGCCGAAGTCGAGGCCAAGGTGAAGGCCGAGGTCGAGGCGCTTTGCGCGAAATTCCCGCTTTACGCCGGAATGTAAGCCGGCCGGGCGCGCGGGTCAGATCAGCCCGCGTGCCCTTACCAGCCACAGGATGATTGCCGCCAGCAGCATCAGTCCGAAAAGGATGCTCGCCGCGACACTGACCGTCCCGCCCCGCAGCCTGTCGCTCTGGCCCAAGGGCCGCAAATAGGCCGTCAGCGCCTTATGCGCCCGCTCCAGCCGCTCCAGATCCACCTGCCTCGCCAGCTTGGGCTGACCCGACATCCGCTCGGCCTGGACCATCATCTGCGCCTGCCGCCGCAGCCTTCGCGGCAAAGCCCCGCCCCGCTTGCGCAACATCGCCTGCAATTCGGGGGCATGGCCGCGCTTCACCCCGCCAAAGCGGGCGGCCATCAGACTTGCCACCTCATCGGCCATCGGCCTGATCTTTTCGATGCCCATCGCGCATTCCTTTTTCCGCCCAGGCTAACGGCTCTGGCGCGGCTTCGCCAGTCGGGATAGGTTCGGACCATGATGCTGCAAACCACCATGATCGGAGAGGATTCAAACGCGCCGCCCGTGCTTCTGGCGCATGGCCTGCTTGGATCGGGGCGCAACCTTGGCGGCCTGGCCCGCCGCCTGGCCGAGACGCGCCGGGTCATCAGCGTGGACATGCGCAATCACGGCGACAGCCCGCATGACCCGGATCATTCCTACCCCGCGCTGGCCCGTGATCTGGGCAAGGTGATCGCCGCGCAGGGGGGGCACGCCGATGTCCTGGGCCATTCCATGGGCGGCAAGGCCGCGATGATGCTGGCGCTGACCCAGCCGCAACGCGTCCGCCGCCTAGCCGTTCTGGACATTGCCCCTTTTGCCTATGAGCACAGCCAGGCGCATCTGATCGACGCGCTTGAGGCGGTGGACCTGTCCGCCATCCGCCTGCGCTCGCAGGCGGATGCGCTGCTGGCCGCGCATATCCCCGAGCCGGGCGTGCGCGCCTTCCTGCTGCAATCGCTGGACCTGAAGGCCCAGCCGCCGCGCTGGAAATTCAACCTGACCGCCCTGCGCGACCAGATGGCCAGGCTCGTCGGCTGGCCCGAAGGGGTGACCAAGGCCGGATTCTCGGGGCCCGCGCTGTTTCTGGCCGGGGCGGATTCGGATTATTGCCGCAGCCCGCAAGTCCAGGCGATCCGCGACTATTTCCCCCAGGCCGAGATCCGTTTCATGGCCGGCGCCGGGCATTGGCTGCATGCCGACCGCCCGCAGGACGTGGCGGAACGGGTCGCGCGGTTTTTCGGCTAAGGCCGCCGGCAGTCCAGCAAGATCCACGCCTCGCCCGTGTCGCCGGGGATGCGGGTCACGGCGCTGTTCGGGATGGCGCGGCAGCCGGTCGCCTGCGCGGCCGCGCGCATCATCAGTTCGGGCACCGGAACCCTTTGCTTTCGCGCAAGATAGCCCAGCCGGATCACCTCGGCCTCGTTTTCCTTGTGAAAGACCGCGAAGCGGATGCCGTCCAGCGTCACGTCATGGCGGGTGGCGCCCATGAAGACCGGCGCGGGAGAGGCGCAGCCAGCCAGTAGAAGAAGCGGAAGAATCAGCAGATCGCGCATGCGCTCAGGATCACGCGAAAGGGTTAAGCAATTCCTAACGCGCCTCGGAACCCAGCCGGACAAACTGGCGTTGAAAAGGCGAACCACATGTTTTTCAGGAGAATTTCCAATGCGCCGGATGCTGAAACTGACGCCGATTCTTGCCCTGCTGGCCCTCGCCGCCTGCGAGACAGTGCAGGGTGCCGGCCGCGACATGCAGGCGGCCGGCCAGGCCGTCAGCCAGGAGAGCCGCAAGGTTCAGGCCGAGGGGATGTAAAACCCCATCCCGGCGACAAGGGCGGCACTTTCCAGCCGCCCTTGTCATGTCCGGCTTGCCGCGCGAAAATACCAAGCCTCGGGAGCGACGGCATCGTTCCTGGCCGCTTGGCCCCGACGACGCTAAGCCTTGAAACTTGAGCGATTTTCCGCCGATAACAGCAATCCCAGCCCCGCTCGCGCATCCGTGTGCTTGAGCCGGCGAAAAGCTGCACTAGTTTCCGCGATCAAACAACAGACAAGAAAAAGGGACAGATGATGCGCAGGATTCTTCCTTGGGCCATGCTGATCGCCGCGACCATGGTCTCGGCTTGTGAAACGATGCAGGGCGCGGGCCGCGACATGCAAAGCGCGGGCGCGCTGTTGACCGAGCAGGCGGCGAACAGCCAGACCCAGATCGGCGGCAGCTATACGCCTCCGGCGGCGACCCCACAGCCCTATTGAACCAAAGATGGTCAGGGTGGTTTGCCCCTGCCCGGCTGAAAGGCATGCCGAAGATCTGCTTCGGTCATCAGGCAAGGCCCGGCGTCTTGGGCTTTGCTCGAATCGGTTTTTGCCTGAAAATGGTTCCTCGGAACCTCTGGCAGGCTGGCGCATTGGCCTGACAGAAGGATGATCCCAAGGAGGCACCGATGAAGAACCCCTGGATGAGCGCCTGGCTCTCGGCCGCGAACAGCGTCATGGCCCCCGCGCGGGGCCAGATGATGGCCGAGATGCAGAAGGCTCAGCGGCAGATGATACAGGATTGGCAAAAATCCTGCATCGACGCTTATATGGCGATGTGGTTTCCAGGCGGGAAGAAACGCTGAAACCGAAAGGCTTCCCAAAGCCGAGCGCAGGTTGATCGACGGACATCACCTTGCCCCCGCCTGCACGGTGGAAGGTTTCTTCATATTTATATTGTAGGAATGCCTGTCAAAAGCCTCTGATGCGTCGGCGACCGCTCCGGTCAGGACTTGTTCTTGGTTCATAGCCAGCACAGGACGGTTGCGGCGAGGGCGGAGAGAAAGACTTGGGGGATCTGTCATAGCGGGCAGCGACCCTGCACCAGTCCTGAACCTGCTAAACATGATCTTGATCGGGTTGCGGTATTTGTATCGGTGCTTGTCATATTTGACGGGTTTGCCGCGTGAGTTTCCGCCGGGAACACAGGGCTTGATCCCGTTTCTTCGCAGGGCTTCGCGGAACCAGCCGGCATCGCAACCGCGATCTGCCAGCAGCCAGTCTGCTGCGGGCAAATGCCCCAGCAACGCCGCCGCTCTGGTCTAGTCGCTGACCTGACCGGCGGTCATGAAGAAACGGATCGGACGGCCCTTGGCATCGGCGACGGAATGGAACTTAGTGTTTATGCCTCCCTTCGTCCGCCCGATCAGTCAGTCATCCTCCCGATGGTTAAGGGGCTGCGGAGGTAGAATTTTCTGGGCAAGATGGACGAGGAGGTTCCGATGAAGAAGAGCCGTTTCAGCGAAGCCCAGATCATGGGCGTGCTGTGTCCGGCCGAGGGCGGGCAGGCTGTGCCGCGCGCACGGGATCAGCTACGCGACGTTTTGCAAATGGCACGCCAGCCAGGTATCGCGGGATGGATGCGTTCATGATGAGCCAGAGTGAGCGGTGAACGCCATTGGTTCGAGAGAACCGCGAACGGCCCTGGAGGACGAGATCCGGCGGTTGAAACGCATGTCTGCCGATCTCGGCATGCAGGCTGACTTGCTCCGGGAGGCCCTGGGAAAGAGGTGACGCGGCCAGTTCAGCGCCGCGAGCCGGCCGAGAAGGCGGTGGCGACGAAGGGGGTTGGCATCGCGCTGGCCTGCCGGGCGTTCGGGGTCAGCGAGACCTGCTGCCGTTACAGCCCGATGGGCGACGACGAGATGATTGCCGATCCGCCGGTCGGGCTGACCAATATCCTCCAGACCTGTATCCTCCAGACCTGGGGTTTCGGCTTGTGCTTCCTGCGCCTGCGGAACGTGAAGGGGCACGCCTGCAACCACAAGCGGGTCCACCGGATCTACCGCGAGCTGGAGCTGAACCCGCGGATCAAGCCAGGGCGACGGTGCAAACGCGAGAAGCCCGAGGAATCGGCCGTGCCGGGGGCACCGAACCTGGTTGTTCATTCCCGTCATCTGGTGGATCGGGTTCAGGATGAATCTGCCTGGCTCTGAAGTCCAGATTTTGCAGATGTATTCGTAGGGCGTGAGACCGCCGAGGGTCTTGAGTCTGCGCGCTAAGTTGTAGGCCGCCATGAAGTCCGTCAGGTGGGTGCGCAACTGCTCATGGGTTTCGTAATGGAACCGCTTGGCGGTCGCCTCTTTGATCGTGCGGTTCACCCGTTCGACCTGGCCGTTCGTTCAGCCGCGAAACTCCAACTCGCGGCGGTCCAAGGTTGGGGAACAGCACACAACCCCAAGGACTCTCGCTATGAACGAGGGATGGCCAGGGGGCAGGTCAGCAGCGCCGCGCCGAAAGAGGTGCCGTTTACGATACAGCCGTCGGCGGCGGCGCCAAGACTATGGTATCCTGTCAGCGCGGCAACCGCAGGACCGCGCGGCATCGCGGATTGCATTCATCCCGCCGCATGTCATGACAATTAATTGAATTTCCCCGCATCCTCGTGCTTTTCACGATTCAGTCGGTTGTCATTGCGCGCCCACGACATCTATGATGGAGGCGCAATCTCCCAAGCGGTGAAGGAACCAATGGTCGAACAGAACCTGTTGCTCTTGCTTGTTCTGACGCCATTCGTCTCGGCGATTCTGGCGGCCACGCTTCAGGTCGGATCGCGCAATGCCGAGACCTGGCTGGCGGGCCTGACCATGGCCACCATGCTGGGTATCCTGAGCGTGCTCTACCCTTCGGTCACGGAAGGCGGGCGGATCGTCGGCACCATTACCTGGGCCAGTTCCGTCGGGTTGGACCTGACCTTCCGCATCGACGGGTTCGCCTGGATTTTCATGGTCCTGGTCTCAGGGATCGGGATGCTGGTCCTGCTTTACGCGCGCTATTACATGGGGCCGGACGAGGCGGTGCCCAGGCTTTATTCCTGCCTGCTGGCCTTCGCGGGCGCGATGGCGGGGCTGATCCTTTCGGGCAACATCATCATGCTGGTGGTCTTCTGGGAGCTGACCAGCCTGGTCTCGTTCCTGCTGATCGGCTATTGGTTCCATCGTCAGGACGCGCGGGACGGGGCGCGGATGGCGCTGGTCGTGACGGCCTCGGGCGGACTTTGCCTGCTGGTCGCGATGATCCTTCTGGGCCAGATCGTCGGCAGCTACCAGCTTGAGGACGTGCTGGCGGCGGGTGCGGTCATCACCAAGCATCCGCTTTATCCGGTGATCCTGATCCTGTTCCTGCTGGGCGCCTTCACCAAATCGGCGCAATTCCCGTTCCATTTCTGGCTGCCGAACGCGATGGCGGCGCCGACGCCCGTGTCGTCCTATCTGCATTCCGCGACGATGGTGAAGGCCGGGGTGTTCCTGCTGCTGCGCTTTCATCCCGCGCTTGGCGGCACGGATATCTGGTTCCAGATCGTCACCGGGGTCGGGTTGACCACCCTGCTGCTGGGCGCTTTCGTCGCGCTTTTCAAGCATGACCTCAAGGGCCTGCTGGCCTATTCGACGATCAGCCATCTGGGGTTGATCACGGCGCTGGCCGGGATCGGCACGCCGCTGGCGCTGATCGCCGCGATCTTTCACATCGTGAACCATGCGGTCTTCAAGGCCTCGCTCTTCATGGCCGCCGGCATCATCGACCACGAGACCGGCACGCGCGACATGCGCCGCCTGTCGGGGCTGGCACGCGGCATGCCGATCACGGCGGCGCTGGCGATCATCGCCTCGGCGGCGATGGCGGGTGTGCCGCTGATGAACGGGTTCCTGTCGAAGGAGATGTTCTTCGAGGCAACCTATGTCTGGAACAACGGCACGCCGCTGGACAATGCCGCGCCCTATGTCGCGGTGCTGGCGGGCGCGTTCAGCGCGGCCTATTCGCTGCGCTTCATCCTGAAGGTGTTCTTCGGTCCCGAAGCCACCGACCTGCCGCATCAACCGCATGAGCCGCCCAGCTTGATGCGGCTGCCGGTGGCGCTGCTGGCGGCGATCTGCCTGGCCATCGGCATCCTGCCCCAGGCGGTGCTGGGCGACGCGCTGAAAAGCGCCTCGATCGCCGTCCTGGGGCCGGAACTGCCCTATTTCAGCCTCAAGATCTGGCACGGGCTGACGCCGGCGCTTTACATGTCGCTGATCGCGATGACGCTGGGCCTGCTGATCTATCTGCTGCCGCGCCGCTGGATCGACCAGGGCGAGGAAGGCACCCGCCTGATGCGCGCGCTGAACTTCGGCCGCGCCTTCGACTGGCTGCTGCAATTCCTGACCAAGACCCTGCCCAAGGTGCTGCTGCGCTGGGGCAGCGCGAACGGCTTGCAACCGCAGCTTCGCGCGCTGGTCCTGATGGGAATGGCGGCGGCCTGGTTCACGCTGGAGCCGCTGGAATGGACCATTCCGCTGCCCCGGATCACCTCCTCGGAACTGGTTTTCGGGCTGATGTGGATCATCGGCGGCGCCTGCGCCATCGGCGCGGCCTGGCAGGCGAAATATCACCGCTTCGCCGCGCTGATCCTGCTGGGGGGGGCGGGGCTGGTGACCTGCGCCACCTTCGTCTGGCTGTCCGCGCCCGACCTTGCCGTGACCCAGCTTCTGGTCGAGATCGCGACCACGGCGCTGCTGCTTTTGGGCATGCGCTGGCTACCCAAACGCAACGAGGAGATCCCCGGCGACCAAAAGCTGCGCCCACGCCTGCGCCGGCTGCGCGATCTGGGCATCGCGGTCACATGCGGAATCGGCATGACCTCGATCGCGCTGGCGGTGCTGCTGACCAAGCCCGGCACTTCGGTCGGCGACTGGTTCCTGCGCCACTCCTATGTCGAGGGCGGCGGCACCAACGTCGTCAACGTGATCCTGGTAGATTTCCGCGCCTTCGACACCTTCGGCGAGATCACGGTTCTGGCCATCGTGGGGCTGACCGTCTATTCGCTGCTGCGCCGCTTCCGTCCCGCGCCCGAAAGCGTCGAGCGTCCGCGCCCGCAGCTTGAGGCCGAGGAGCAGGCGCTGGAGGCGTATCTCTTTATTCCCGCCGTGTTGATGCAATGGATGTTCGCGCCGATCATCACGCTTTCGGCCTATCTTTTCTTCCGCGGCCATGACCTGCCCGGCGGCGGCTTTGCCGCGGGCGTCACGCTGGCGCTTGGCCTGCTGCTGCAATATGTCGCCGCGAATGTGCGCTGGGTCGAGGCGCGGCTGACCATCCTGCCGGTGCGCTGGATGGCGACCGGCCTTTGCGTCGCGGCGGCCGTGGGCGCGGGGTCTTGGATATTCGGCGTGCCCTTCCTGACCACGCATTACCAATATATCGAACTGCCGATGATCGGAAAGGTGCCCGCCTCGACCGCGATGCTCTTCGACGTGGGGGTGTTCTCGCTGGTGGTGGGCGCCATCGTGCTGATGCTGATCGCGATCGCGCACCAATCGCTGCGCGTTGCCCCCCGCGCACGCCCGACCGAGCCGGAGGAGGAGAAAGGCTGATGGAACTGATCCTTGCGCTGGCCATCGGGGTTCTTACCGGCTCGGGCGTCTGGCTGCTGTTGCGGCCACGCAGCTATCAGGTCATCGTCGGGCTGTGCCTGCTGGCCTATGGGGTGAACCTTTTCATCTTCTCGATGGGGCGGCTTTACGTCAGCGCGGCGCCGATCATGCCCAAGGGCGGCTTCGTCGATCCGACCGCCTATGCAGATCCGATGCCCCAGGCGCTGGTGCTGACCGCCATCGTCATCAGCTTCGCCACCACGGCGCTGTTTCTGGTGGTGATGATCGCGGCGCGCAGCGTGACCGGAACCGATCATGTCGACGGGCGGGAGCAGGGCCAATGAACGGCGCGCTGCCCAATCACCTGATCATCGCCCCGATCCTGATCCCGCTGGTCGCGGGGGCGATCATGCTGTTCTACAACGACCGCAGCCGCCAGACGAAGCTGCTGCTGGGCCTTGTCGCGGTGGCGCTGATGTTCGCCTGCTCGGTCGAGTTGATGAACGACGCCAAGGCAATGAGCCAGGACCAGCAAGCGCTGGTCCAGATCTATCGGCTGGGCGACTGGCCGGTGCCGGTGGGGATCATCCTGGTTCTGGACCGGCTCTCGGCGATGATGGTGATGCTGACCGCGCTTCTGGCCGCGCCCTCGCTGATCTATGCGGCGGCGGGCTGGCACGGCAAGGGCCAGCATTATCACAGCATGTTCCAGTTCCTGCTGGCCGGCGTCAACGGCGCCTTCCTGACCGGAGACCTGTTCAACCTTTTCGTCTTCTTCGAGGTGATGCTCGCGGCCAGTTACGGGCTGATGCTGCACGGCTCGGGACCCGAGCGGATCAAGGCCGGGCTGCACTACATCGCGATCAACCTGGCGGCATCGCTGTTCTTCCTGATCGGGGTGGCGCTGGTCTATGGCACCACGGGCACGCTGAACATGGCCGATATCGCCCGCGCCGTGCATGGGTTCGAGGGCCCTCCCCGGCTGATGTTCCACGCCGCCGCGGGCTTCCTGGGCATGGCCTTCCTGATCAAGGCGGCGATGTGGCCGCTGTGCTTCTGGCTGCCTTCGACCTATTCCGCCGCCTCGGCGCCGGCCGCCGCGATCATGGCGGTCATGACCAAGGTGGGGGTCTATGTGATCCTGCGGCTGGCGCTTCTGATCCTTGGCCCCGACGCCGGGACATCGGCGGGTTTCGGCGCGCCGCTGCTGATCGTGGGCGGCATACTGACCATGGGCTTCGGGATGATGGGCGCGCTCGGCACGCCGGAACTGGGCCGCAAGGGCGGCTATCTGGCGATCCTCAGCTCGGGCACGGTGCTGGCGGCGGTGGGCTTTACCCAGGCCGGCGCCGGGGCCGAGCTTCTGGGCGGCGCACTTTACTATATGGTCGGTTCGACCGCCGCCGTCTCGGCCTTCTTCCTGCTGGCCGAGCCGGTCTCGCGCGATGACGAAGGGATGGACGACAAATCCGCCCCCGCCGACAGCGCGGTGGAACTGGCCGAACGCTGGGAATGGACCCCCATGGGCCTTGACACCGTAGAGGACACACCCGCCCCGGCAAGCAGCCGCACCGTGTCCTGGCTGACCATGAGCGTCTGTTTCGCGATGATCGCGGCCGGGTTGGCGGGTCTGCCGCCCATGCCCAGCTTCATCGGCAAGTTCGCCATCCTGCGCGGGGTGATCGCCGACAACATCACCCTGCCGGGCCACCTGCCGGCGGTCCTGTGGATCTATGTCGGCATGCTGATCCTTTCGGGGCTGGGGGCGATGATCGCGCTGATGCGCTTCGGCATCCGCCGCTTCTGGGCCGAGGAAGGCCCCCCGCCCCGCATCCTCGCGCTTGAGGTCGCGCCGGTGGTCATGCTGCTGGGCATGCTTCTGATGCTGACGGTGCGGGCGGATGCGGTGCTTAACTATACCCGCGTCACCGCCCTGTCTTTGCTGGATGCCGGAACCTATCGCGAGGCCGTCTTGCGCGATGCCGCGCGGCTTGACAGCGAACCGGCCCAGAACCTTAAGCCCACCGATGGAGGGGAAAGCGAATGAGCCGCTGGCTGCCCCATCCGCTGATCTCGGCCAGCCTGGTGCTGATGTGGTTGCTGCTGACCAGCTTTTCGGTCGGGCACCTGGTCCTGGGCAGCGCCATCGCGCTGGTCGCGGGCTGGTCGGTCGCGCATCTGCATCCCGCAAAGCCCCGGCTGCGCCACCTGTCGGCAGTCCCCAGGCTGATGGCCATCGTCGCCTGGGACATCATGAAGTCCAACATCTCGGTCGCGCGGGTGCTGCTGATGGGGCCGAACCATCCCGCCTATCACTCGGGTTTCGTCGAGTTGAGGTTGCGGCTGCGCGACCAGAACGCGCTGGCGCTGCTGGCGATCATCCTGACATCGACCCCCGGCACCGCCTGGCTGGAATACGAGGCCGAGAACGGGCGCCTGCTGTTGCATGTGCTGGACCTGCGCAGCGGCGACGACTGGCAGAAGCTGATCCAAGACCGCTACGAATCCCTGCTGATGGAGATCTTCGAATGAGCGCCCAGATCCTGGAATACGCGCTGACCTATGCGCAGATCGCGATGATCCTGGCGCTGGGTCTGGCCTGCTGGCGGATGCTGCGCGGCCCCCGCGCCCAGGACCGGGTGCTGGGCCTGGACACGATGTATATCAACGCGATGCTGCTGTTCCTGCTGATCGGCATGGGCAATGGCAACGTCTTCTTCTTCGAGGGCGCGCTGGTCATCGCGGTGCTGGGCTTCGTCACCACCGTCTGCGCCGCCAAGTTCCTGATGCGGGGCGAGGTGATCGAATGAAGCATCTGCAAGACCTGCCCCCCATCGCCGCCATCCTGATCGCCATCTTCGTGGTGATCGGCGCCACGCTGGCGCTTCTGGGCAGCCTGGGGCTGGTGCGGCTGAAAAGCTTCTATCAGCGCCTGCATGCGCCGACTCTGGCCTATAGCTATGGCACCTTGCTGATCGTGCTTGGTTCGATGGCGATGTTTTCGCTGCTTGAGGATCGGCCCGTGGTGCATGAAATCATCATCGGCATCTTCATGATGATCACCACGCCGATTTCTCTGCTGATGCTGGGGCGCGCGGCGCTGCGGCGCGACCGCGACGCCAAGCTTGGCCATGACGAACATGTGCCGCCCCGCGCCCATGTCGACGAACCGCCGACCCCGCGCGACCTCTCGGGATATGGCGAAGGGATGCTGGACGCGAACCTGCTGCCCGACCCCGGCAAGGAACGCCGCGAGGCGGGCCCGGACCCGGCCTAGCCTAACCCCCGCGCGAGGATGCCAGCACCTGGCGCAGCGCCGCCGGATCCACGTCGTCGGTAACGAAGGCGCGGCCGATGCCATGGGCCAGGATGAAGCGCAGCCTGCCGTCCTGGACCTTCTTGTCCTGCGCCATCAGCGCGATCAGCGCCTCGTCATCGGGCAATTCGCCCGGAATGTCGGCGATGCGCGAGGGCAGGCCCATGGCCGCGAAATGCGCCCCCACGCGCGACGGCGCCTCTTGGCTGCACAGCCCCATCCGGGCCGAAAGTTCAAAGGCCAGGGTGCAGCCGATGGCCACGCCCTCGCCATGCAGCAGGCGCGCCGAATAGCCGGTCGCCGATTCCAGCGCATGGCCGAAGGTATGGCCCAGGTTCAGAAGCGCACGCTCGCCCTGCTCGGTCTCGTCGCGCTGGACGATGCCGGCCTTCATCTGCACCGAATGGCGCACGGCGCGCTGCAGCGCGGCCGGATCGGCCTGAAGCCCCGGTCCCGCGCCTTCCAGCCAGTCGAAAAAGCCCTCGTCGCCCAGAAGCCCGTATTTCGCGACCTCACCATAGCCGGCGCTGAAATCGCGAGGCGGCAGGGTCGCCAGCACGTCGATATCAGCCAGAACCAGCGCGGGCTGGTGAAAGGCGCCGATCAGGTTCTTGCCCTGCGGGCTGTTGATCCCGGTCTTACCGCCAACCGAACTGTCCACCTGGGCCAGAAGCGTGGTCGGGATCTGCACGAAGCGCACGCCCCGGCGCAGGATCGCGGCGGCGAAGCCCGCCAGATCGCCGATCACCCCGCCGCCAAGGGCGATGACCAGATCCTTGCGCTCGATCCTCTGCGACAGCAGCCATTCGACGGCGCGGCCCAGTTCCGCCCAGCACTTCGTGCCCTCGCCCGAGGGCAGGGCCAGCGCCTCGGCCCGGATGCCCTGGTCGGCCAGCGCATTTCGCAGGCGCGGCAGATGCAGCCTCGCCACCGTCTCGTCGGTCAGGATGGCGGCACGGCGGGGGCCCGCCAACGCGGCGATCTCGGCGCCCGCGCGGTCCAGAAGGCCGCGCCCGATCCGCACCTCATAGGAGCGCGCGCCCAGTTCGACGGGAATGGTCTCGATCATCGTTTCGCCTCCAGGATGGCCGGTTGACCGGCCCGGATCGCCTCGACCACGCGGGTCGCGGTCTGCTCGACCGTCTCGCCGCGCCGGGACTGGATGTGCAGGTCGGCCAGGGCATAGACGGGGCTGCGCTCGCCGATCAGGCGCTCCAGCGTGCCGCGCGGGTCGGCGGTTTGCAGCAGGGGCCGGGTCGGACGGCTGCGCACCCGGTTCCACAACGTCTCAAGGTCGCAATCCAGCCAGACCGAGACGCCATGCTGGCCGATCCGCTCGCGGTTGCCGGCCCGCATCCACGATCCGCCCCCGGTCGAAACGATGCTGTCGCCCCCGGCCAGCACGCGGGCCAGCACCTCCGATTCGCGGGCACGAAAGAATTCCTCGCCGTCGCGGGCGAAGATCTCGGGGATGGTCATGGCGGCGGCACGCTCGATCTCAGCATCGGTATCCCAGAACGGGCGCGACAGACGCCGGGACAGTTCCGCCCCGATCGCAGTCTTACCCGCCCCCATCATTCCGATCAGCACGATATTGCGCCCCATTGCCCCCCCGTAACGCGCTTTAGCCTTTTACCCCTGCCGCAAACGAGGCAACCGGGATATGTGGAGGCAGTGAATGGCGTGATCTTTCGGAAAATGCCATATATATTTTGGCGCGAGCCGGCGTCAGACCGGCAATGCGAAGTTGATTTGAGGCGAAAAGGACGGGCTATGAGGCTTCTTCGGGTGGTCATCGTGCTGGCAATTCTTCTGGCGGCGGGACTGGCGGGCTATGCCTATTTCGGGGACATGACCGCCGACCCGCGGGAAACGCGCCTGCCGGTCAAGCTGGATCTGGGCACGGCCCCGCCGGCGGCGCCCGCGCCTCAGGCGCCCGCGCCCACGGCCCAGGATGCCCCCGCCGCGACGGGGAACGGGCAGAATGACCTGGACTAGGACCACGACCGCCGGGGCTGCGGCGCTGGCGCTGCTGGCGGGACCGGGTGCGGCGCGGCCGCCGCTTTCGGCCAGCGACTGGCTGTCCGGCAGCATCCAGCAACCGAACACCGTCTCGGCATGGCGCCCGCAGGACGGCAGCCCCACCGAGATCACGCGCAAATCCCGCGACGAGATCGCCAAGAGCGGCTCGGTCGAGCCGGTGGGCGTGGTCCGGCTGGGCGCGGACAATCCCGACAGCACCGGCACAGTCTCGCCCAAGGCGGCGGGACTGCCGGCGGGGCTTTGGGGCGACAGCGACAGTGCCACCCTGGCGCAGATCGTGGCCCGCGTGACCCCACGCCTGCCCGCGCTGCGCCGGCTGGAACGGCGGCTTCTGGCCGCGCGGCTGAACCCGCCCAAGGCCGCGACGGGACAGGAGGGGCAGCTTTTCCTGGCCCGCGTCGACCAGCTTCTGGACATGGGCGCGACCGGCGCCGCGCGGGAATTGCTGCGCGCCGCCGGTCCCGCCGATCCGCAGCGGTTCCGCCGCCTTTTCGACATCGCGCTTTTGTCCGGCGAAGAGGCCGAGGCCTGCGGCATCATGGACCGCACGCCCGGCGTCGCGCCCAGCTTTCCGGCCCGCATCTTCTGCCTGGCGCTCGGCGGCGACTGGGCCGCCGCCGCGCTGGTCTTTCACGGGGCCGAGACCTTGGGCCGCATCGACCCGGCCATGTCCGAGCTTCTGGCCCAGTATCTGGATGACGGCTATTCCGACCAGGGCCGACAACTGACGCCGGGCGCGGTGGTGACGCCGCTGGATTTCCGTCTGTTCGAGGCGATCGGCCAGCCGCTGCCCTCGGCCAACCTGCCGCTGGCTTTCGCGCTGGCGGATCTGGACCAGAACGGCGGCTGGAAGGCCCGGCTGGACGCAGCCGAGCGGCTGGCGCGGGCGGGCGCGATCACCGCCTCGCGCCTGCGCGACATCTATATCGAGCAGCGCCCGGCGGCCTCGGGCGGGGTCTGGGACCGCGCCTCGGCCATCCAGGCGTTGATCAAGGGGCTGAACGACAAGGATGCGGCGGCGGTCTCGGAAAGCCTGCCCCCGGCCTTCGACCTGATGGTCGCGGCGGGGCTTGGCCCGGCCTTGGCCGAGATGGCCGGGGCCGAGGCGGGAGCGATGCCGCTGACGGGCCGTGCGGGCCAGATCGGGCTTTGGCTGGCCTTGCAGGCCGGGCAATGGCAGGTGGTGCAGGCCGCCCCTTCGGGCGATGCGGCGTCCTTCGACCTTTGGTTGCTGGATTTCGCCAGCGGCCTTGCCGATGCCGTCCCGCCCGAGGGCGCGGGGGCCGAGCGTGCGCGCATCCTGCTGGGCGGCTTCCGCGCCGACACCCCCCTGCCGCCACGGGCCGACGAGCTTCTGACCGGCAACCGCCGGGGCGAGGCGCTGCTGGAAGCGATCCAGGACACCGATGCCGGCCTTGACGGCGACCTGCCCCGCGCGGCGCAGGGGCTGCGCATCCTGCGCGCGCTGAACCAGGGCGAAATCGCGCGGCAATCGGCGGTGGAACTGGTCCTGGCGCCGGTGATCTCGGCCCCACAAGGCTCGACCCCGCCAGGCTTGGCCGGGCTGGGGTTGGTCGGGCCATGAACGAGGCGGTCGCCGACCTGCGCCGGATCTCGGCCTTCCTGGACGCCCAGGCGGCCGAGGCGGGCGCGGCGCGCAATACGCTTCTGGCCTATGGGCGCGACCTGCGCGACCTTCTGGACTGGCTTTCGGGGCGCGATCTGGGCCTGCTCAGCATGACCCGCGAGGCGATAGAGGATTATCTGAGCCATTGCGACGCACTGGGCCTGTCGCGCGCGACCCGCGCCCGGCGCCTCTCGGCCATCCGGCAATTGACCCGCTTCGCCCTGGACGAGGGCTGGCGCGATGACGATCCCGCCGGACGCATCGCCGGGCCGGGCCGGGCGATGCGCCTGCCCAAGGTGCTTGGCCGCGACGAGGTGCAGGCGATGCTGGACGCCCTGCCCGCCCTGGGCCGCAACCCGGCCGAGCGCAGCCGCAACCTCGCGCTGTTCGAACTGATCTATGCCACGGGAATGCGGGTCAGCGAACTGGTCTCGTTGCCCGTCGGCGCCTGTCGCGGCAATCCGGCCCTGCTGCTGATCAAGGGCAAGGGCGGCAAGGAGCGCATGGTGCCGCTGAACCCGCCCGCACAGCGCGCGCTGGCCGACTGGCTGCGCCTGCGCGATCAGGCCGCGCCCGACACGCCCCTGGGCAGGCTGGTCGCGGGCAAGGGCGGTCGCTGGCTTTTCCCCGCCCCCTCGCATGAGGGGCATATGACCCGGCAGGCGATGAACGGGCTGCTGAACCAACTGGCGCTTGCGGCGGGGATCGACCCGGCCCGCGTCTCGCCCCATGTGCTGCGCCACGCCTTCGCCACCCATCTTCTGGAGGGCGGCGCGGATCTGCGCGCGATCCAGAGCCTGCTCGGCCATGCCGATCTGGGCACGACCGAGATCTATACTCATGTCCTTGATGCGCGGATGCGGGATCTGGTGCTGAACCATCACCCCCTGGCCCAGCAGTCACCCGAGGATCGGGAATGATGTCCGCCCTGTGGCTGGTGCCGGCGGCCCTGCTTGTGCTGTCGGGCTTCCTTTCCGCCTCGGAGGCGGCGCTGATGCAGGCCAGCCGCGCCAAGTTGCGCGAACGCGACGACCCAAGCGCCCAGGCGGCGCTGGCGCTGGCCGAGGAACCCGAGCGCCTGACCGGCGCGATGCTGCTGGGCCGGGCGCTGGCCCAGATCATGGCCGCGAGCCTGGCGACGCGGCTGGCCGCGCCCCATCTGGGCGGGCATGGGCTTTGGCTGCTGGCGATGGCGATGGCGATGGCGATGGCGGCGCTGGTGCTGGTCCTGGCCGAGGCGGTGCCCCGCGCGCTGGCGGCCCTTGGCCCCGAACGGCTGGCCTGCGCGGTCGCGCCCATTCTGGGCCTGCCGGTGCGCATCCTCGCCCCGCCCTTTCTGCTGGCCCGCCGCCTGACCGCCGCGATCCTGGCGCTGTTCGGCCTGCGCGCGGAGCCAGGCACCGCCAGCCTTCAGGACGAGATCGCCGACGCCCTTGCCCAGGGCCATTCCAGCGGCGCGGTGCAAAAAGAAGCACGCGACCGCCTGCTGGGCGCGCTGGACCTGGGCGAGCGCGCGGTCGAGGAGATCATGCTGCACCGCTCGCGCGTCGAGATGGTCGATGCCACGCTGACGCCCGGGCAGGTGCTGGACCAGGTGCTGAAAAGCCCCCATACCCGCCTGCCCGTCTATCGCGGCGAGCGCGAGAATGTCGTCGGGGTGATCCATGCCAAGGACCTGCTGCGCGGCGTGCGCCGGGCGCTGCACCAGGGCGGCCCCGAGGCGCTGGCCCGCTTTGACGTGCTCAGCACCGCCATGCCGCCCTATTTCGTCCCCGAGACAACGCCTCTGGACGAACAGATGCGCGAATTCCTGAAGCGGCACACGCATTTCGCCCTGGTGGTGGACGAATATGGTAGCCTGCGCGGCCTGATCACGCTTGAGGATATTCTTGAGGAAATCGTGGGTGAGATCACCGACGAGCATGACACCGATGCCGCAGGGATCCTGGCGCCGAATGGCGCGGGCGATTACCTGGTCGATGGCGGCATGACCATCCGCGATCTGAACCGCGCGCTGGACTGGGACCTGCCCGATGACGAGGCAAACACGGTCGCCGGCCTCGTCATCCACATGACCCAGTCAATTCCCCTGCCGGGCCAGGTGTTTTCGTTTCACGGCTTCCGCTTTCAAGTGGTGACGCGGCGCGAGAACCGCATCACCCGTCTGCGCATCCGGCCTCCGGTCTGATCGCGGCCCTAGTGGTCGGCCATGCCGGCGGCGCGCTTGGCGCCCTCAAGATCCACCGAGGTGCCGTTGAAGAAAGCGTTCAGCGCCACTGCCGCGATGGTAGCCAGCAGGATCCCCGATTCGATCAGCGGGTGGATGGCATGCGGCAGCCATTGCTTGAAATCGGGAGCGATCAGCGGGATCATCCCGAAGCCCAGCGACACCGCGACCACGAACAGGTTGTTGCGATTGCCGGCGAAATCCACCGTCGAGAGGATGCGGATCCCCGTCGCCGCGACCATGCCGAACATCACCAGGCCCGCGCCGCCCAGAACCGAGGTCGGCAGCGATTCCACCGCCGCGCCCATTTTCGGCACCAGCCCGAAGACGATCAGGATCACCCCGCCCGCGACGCAGATATAGCGGCTTTTAATGCCGGTGACGCCGACCAGGCCCACGTTCTGGCTGAACGAGGTATAGGGGAAGGTGTTGAACAGCCCGCCGATCAGCGTGCCCAGGCCGTCCGTGCGCAGCCCAGCGGTCAGGCGCTGGGGCGTGATCTCGCGCCCGGTCATGTCGCCAAGGGCCAGGAACATGCCGGTCGATTCGATCATCACCACGATCATCACCAGCACCATGGTCAAAATCAGCACCGGCTCAAAGATCGGCGCGCCGAAATGGAAGGGGGTGACGATTCCGAACCAGGCGGCCTCGTGGACCTTCTCGAAGGTCATCTGCCCCAGCGCGATGGTCAGAACCGCCCCCACCAGCATGCCCAGAAGCACGGCGATATTCGCGACGAAGCCCCTGCCGAAGCGCGCGATCATCAGGATCGCCAGCAGCACGATGCCGGCAATGGCGATGTTGACGGGCCGGGCGTAAAGCGGGTTCTGCACGCTGGCGGCGGGGGCAAAGCCCTGTGGCAGCGCGGGCACCACGCCGGTGCCGGCCATGTCCTTGAGCTGGTTCACCCAGCCCAGGGCCACCGGATCCACCACCTTGGGCGCGGTCGCCCCGACCGGATTGCCGAAGATCCAGTTGATCCCCACCCGCATCAGCGTGACCCCGATCACCAGAATGATCGTGCCCGTCACCAGTGGCGGAAAGAACCTCAGCATCCTCCCGATGAAGGGCGCGATCAGCATGGCCACGATCCCCGCCCCGATGATCGAGCCGAAGATCATCCGCGCGCCATCCGGGCCGGGATAGGCATTGGCCATCGCGATCATCGGCCCGACCGAGGCGAAGGTCACGCCCATCATCACCGGAAGCTGGATGCCGAACCAGCGCGTCATCCCCAGCGACTGGATGATCGTCGCGATGCCGCAGCAGAACAGATCCGCCGAGATCAGAAACGCCACATCCTGGGGCGACATTTTCAACGCCCTTCCCACGATCAGCGGCACGGCGACCGCCCCCGCATACATGACAAGGACATGCTGCAAACCCAGCGCCGTCAGGCGCAGGGGCGGCAGGATTTCGTCCACAGGATCTCGAGTCATGACTTTCCCTCTTTCGTCGTTCTCGGCAAAACGGTGCCATCTGCCGTCCAACAAGGCAACTAAGAGAAAGAAATTTCGGCATAGGCCATGCAAACAGATGCAAATTAAGGCATTGATGCCAGAAATTCGCTTGCTGGTTTTTCCCGTGAAGGTCTGGCGCGCGGCGGGCGGCTCGGGCATAAGCGGCCCCGAGGATCCCGCATGACCCAGCACCAGCCCCTTGCCCGGCACGCCCCCGGCGCGCTGCCCGCCGCCCCGCTCGGGGTGCTTGCGGAAGCTTCGGCACGGGGGCAACTGCTGGGGATCGCGCTGCTGCTGCTTGCGATCTTCCTCTTCACCCTGATGGATGCGACGGCCAAGCACCTGGCGCAAAGCTATCATCCCGCCCAACTCATCTGGGTTCGCTTCATGACGAATCTCGTCCTGGTCGGGGTGATCCTGGCGCCCCGGCTGGGCCGCACCATGCGTTCGGCGCGGCCGATGGTGCAGCTTTTCCGGGGGTTGGCGCAATTGGCCTCGATCGGCCTGTTCTTCACCTCGCTGCAATTCATCGGCCTGGCCGAGGCCACCGCGATCATGGACATCAACCCGGTGCTGATCACGCTGGCGGCGGCGCTGTTTCTGGGGGAAAGCCTGGGTCTGCGCCGAATCCTCGGGATCGGAGCGGCGCTTCTGGGCGCGATGCTGATCATCCGTCCCGGCGCGGGCGTGTTCCAGCCCGCCGCGCTGCTGCCGCTGATCGGCGCCTTCACCTATGCCGCCGGGGCGGTGCTGACGCGGATGGCACGCTGCGATTCCCTGGCCACCTCGATCCTGTGGTCGGCGGTGGTGGGCAGCGCGATCAGCTCGATCGCGGTGCCCTTTTTCTGGCGCCCCATCGCCGGCGGGGATGTCTGGGCCTTTCTGCTGCTGGGTCTGCTTGGAACCGCCGCGCAGGTGCTGCTGATCCGCGCCTTCGCCCTGGCCGAGGCAGCCGTCATCGCCCCCTTCGGCTATACAAGCCTGATCTGGGCCGGAATCTGGGGCTGGCTGTTCTGGGGCACCATCCCCGACGGCTGGTCCGTCACGGGCGCGTTGATCATCGTGGCGGCGGGATTATATGTCTGGTGGCGCGAGGCCCGTGTCGTGAAAGGCCCCGCGACCAGCCAGGAACCGCCCGACCCAAGACGATGAGCCAGAAAGACCCGACCCCCTCGCTGCGCGATCGCCTGGCCAACGGCGCCTTCGGGGCCGTCATGGGCCTGGCGCGCGCCCTGCCCTATGCGCGTCGGGTGCCGACCATGGGCTGGCTCTTCGCGCATGTGCTGGGGCCGCTGGCGGGCTGGCGCGGGCGGATCCGCCGCAACCTCGCCATGGCCTGGCCCGAACTGTCCCCCGCCCAGGTCCGCCGCCTGACCCGCGCCGTGCCCGAGAATGCCGGCCGCTCGCTGGCCGAACTCTATTCCGGGGCCGAGTTCGTGGCCCGCATCCATGCGGCAGATCCCCTTTCCGGTCCTGGCCTGCCCGCGCTGGAACAGGCCGCCGCCAGCGGCAGGCCGGTGATTCTCGCCGTGGCGCATTTCGGCAATTACGACGCCATGCGCGCCGCGCTGACCGGGCGCGGCTGGCCGGTCGGCGCGCTTTACCGGCCAATGAACAATGCCGCCTTCAACCGCCATTACATCCCCGCCATGCAGGCCATCGCGCAACCGATGTTCCCGCGCGGCCGCGCGGGCCTGGCGGGCATGCTGCGCTTTCTGAAGGGCGGCGGCTGGCTGTCGCTGGGCTATGACCAGTTCGACGGTCATGGCGCGGAACTGCGCTTCTTCGGCCTTCCGACCAGGACGGTCCTGACCCCGGCCGAGCTTGCCATCCGCTATGACGCGCTGATCCTGCCCATCGCGGGCATCCGCCAGCCCGACGGGCTGAGCTTTCGCGTCGAGGTGGGCGCGCCGATCCCCCATTCCGACCCCGCCAGCATGATGCAGCAGTTGAACGACCAGTTGGAAGCGCAGGTCCGCGCCCATCCCGAGCAATGGTTCTGGGTCCATCGAAGATGGAAACGGCGGCGCTGAAACCTTCACGCGCGGGCGAAACCCTTTCCCTTGCCGCCAGGCGCAGGCTATAAGCGGCGCAACCGCCGCGCTAAAGAACGCGGCTCCAATGACAATTTCAGAGGACGGTATGAGCGACGAAAAGAAAACCCACGGCCAGGACCGGCAGGACAGCAAGGACGACGTGGCCTTTATCCAGGCGCTGGCGGAACTGCTGAACCGCAACGACCTGACCGAGCTTTCCGTCAAGCGCGAATATGGAGAGAACGACCGCCTCACGGTCAGCCTGTCCAAGCAGGGCAAGCTGGTCCAGATCGCCGCCGCCCCGGCCGCCGCTGCCCTGCCCGCGCCGGCCGCGCCCTCGGCTCCCGCCGCAGCCCCCGCGCCGGTCAGCGAGGATCCGGCCAACCTGCCGGGCATCGTCACCTCGCCCATGGTCGGCACCGCCTATCTGGCGGCCGAACCCGGCGCGCCGGCCTTCGTCACCATCGGCAAGCAGGTCAAGGAGGGCGAGACCCTGATGATCGTCGAGGCGATGAAGACGATGAACCACATCTCGTCGCCGCGCTCGGGCACGGTCAAGCGCATCCTGGTCGATGACGGCAGCCCGGTCGAATTCGGTGCCCCCCTGATGGTCGTCGAGTGAGGCGCGGATGTTCGACAAGATCCTGATCGCCAATCGCGGCGAGATCGCGCTGCGCGTCGTCCGCGCCTGCCGCGAGATGGGCATCGCCTCGGTCGCGGTCCACTCCACCGCCGACGCGGATGCGATGCATGTGCGCATGGCCGACGAATCGGTCTGCATCGGCCCGCCGCCCTCGACGGAAAGCTATCTTTCCATGCCGGCCATCATCTCGGCCTGCGAGATCACGGGCGCGCAGGCGATCCATCCGGGCTATGGTTTCCTGTCCGAGAATGCCGGCTTCGTCCAGATGGTCGAGGATCACGGCATCGCCTTCATCGGCCCCTCGGCCGAGCATATCCGCATCATGGGCGACAAGATCACCGCCAAGGACACCGCCAAGGCGCTGGGGATCCCGGTGGTGCCCGGCTCGGACGGCGGCGTGCCGGACGTGGCGGCCGCCAGGCGCGTCGCGGCCGAGATCGGCTATCCGGTCATCATCAAGGCCACCGCCGGCGGCGGCGGGCGCGGCATGAAGGTCGCCGCCGACGAGGCCGGGCTTGAGACCGCCTTCCGCACCGCGCGGGCCGAGGCCAAGGCCGCCTTCGGCAATGATGAGGTCTATATCGAGAAATATCTGCAACGCCCCCGCCATATCGAAATCCAGGTCTTCGGCGACGGGCGCGGCCGCGCGGTGCATCTGGGCGAGCGCGACTGTTCACTGCAACGCCGCCACCAGAAGGTGCTGGAAGAGGCCCCCGGCCCCGTCATCACGCCCAAGCAGCGCGCCAAGATCGGCGGCATCTGCGCCGATGCCATGGCAAAGCTCGGCTATCGCGGCGCCGGCACCATCGAGTTCCTGTTCGAGGACGGCGAGTTCTATTTCATCGAGATGAACACGCGCCTTCAGGTCGAGCATCCGGTGACCGAGGCGATCTTCGACGTGGACCTGGTGCGGCAGCAGATCCTGGTCGCAGCCGGCGCCGAAATGGAGTTTCGCCAGGAGGATCTGAAGATCCGTGGCCATGCCATCGAGGTGCGCATCAACGCCGAGAAGCTGCCGAACTTCACCCCCTCGCCGGGCACCATCACCCAATATCACGCGCCCGGTGGCCTGGGCGTGCGCATGGACAGCGCCATCTATGACGGCTACCGCATCCCGCCCTATTACGACAGCCTGATCGGCAAGCTGATCGTGCATGGCCGCGACCGGGCCGAGGCGCTGGCGCGACTGGATCGCGCCCTGGGCGAATTGATCGTGGACGGTATCGACACCACGGTGCCGCTGTTTCGGGCATTGCTGGAAAATCCCGATATCCGCGCGGGCGATTACTCGATTCACTGGCTTGAGAAATGGCTGGCCAAGCTGGCCGAGAACCCGGCCGCCTGATGACCGGATTGACTGCGGAAAGGCTGCTCTTCGCCTATGCGCAGGGCGTCTTTCCGATGGCCGAATCCGCACATGACCCCACGCTTTACTGGTTCGACCCGCCCGAGCGCGGCATCCTGCCGGTGGGGGGCGTGCATGTCTCGCATTCTATGCGGCGCTTTCTGCGCGGCACAGACTGGCGGGCCACGATCAACCGCGATTTCAATGCCGTGGTCGCGGGCTGCGCCGACCGGGCCGAAACCTGGATCAACGCCCCGCTGATCGCGCTTTACGACGAGTTGCACGGCATGGGCCATGCGCATTCGCTGGAGGTCTGGGAGGGCGGCGAACTGGTCGGCGGCACCTATGGCATCTCGCTGGGTGGGGCATTTTTCGGAGAAAGCATGTTCTCTCGGCGCAAGAACGCCTCGAAGGCCGCGTTGATCTGGATGTCGGGGCACCTGCGCCGCTGCGGTTTCCGGCTATGGGACACGCAATTCCTGACCGCGCATCTGGCCTCGATGGGAGGCATCCAGATCAGCCGGGCCGATTACCGCGAGCGGCTGAAGCAGGCGCTGGACTGCCCGGTGCACCTATGCGCCACGGATGCGCTGCCGGCGCCTCAGGCTTTGTCGCAGGATATGACCCAGACATCATAGCGCGGATCGTCCAGCGCCGAAATCGCCGGGGACGAGGCGATCATCCAACCCGAGAAAACCGTCCGGTTCGCCTTGCTGTCCTGAATCGTCAACTCGGCATAGGCATCCGAGGTGGGATCGGCGGCCGGATAGCGGCATTCGCCCAGCCGCACATCAAGTCGGCCGAATTCGACCGACTGGCCCGGCGCGAGTTGAAAGTCATGGGTCTGGCCAGTCACCTTGTCGAGCCCGCGCAGCGCCGCTTCCTGCCCCCGCGCCGTCTCGGGACCATGGGCACGCGAAACCGCCGCTTGACGTTCCGCCGCCGAGGGTTCGGCAGGGGCCACGGCCTGGGGATCCTCGCTTAGCGCGGGATCGACCAGCAGGCTGTCGTCCACCGGCGCCTGTGCCTCCTCCTGGGCAAGCGCGGGCATGGCGGCAAGGAACAGGCAAAGGCTCAGCTTGCGGATCATTCGCCCTCTCCATCCGCCTGGGCATCGACGAACTTCATCATCAGCGACAGCAGGCTGACGGCGCCCTGGACATCCTCGATCTCGTCGCCGGGGGCGAGGTTCTCGGCCGCGCCGCCGGGCTGAAGCTCGATATAGGCGCCGCCAAGCAGGCCATCGCTTTGGATCAGCGCGGCGCTGTCGGCAGGAAGCCGGATCTCGCCCGGAAGACGCAGCCGCGCCTCGGCCAGATAGGTCTGCGGGTTCAGCGTGACGCCCGAGACCTTGCCAACCTTGACGCCCGCGACGCGGATATCGGTGCCCGGCTCGATCCCGTCCACGTTCGGAAAGGCCGCGCGCAACTCATAGCTGGCGCCACCCATGCCCTTGATCGCGCCGCTGCCCGACCAGAAAAGGAAAGCTGCGGCTACCGCCAGAACGGCGGCGCCGACCCACAGCTCGGCCTTTTCCGCCGCGCTTTGCATCTTATTCCGGTTGCCAGGCGTCGTAATCGCGCCGCTCGGCCGGCTTGGCGCGATAGATCGAGCCGGCCGGGTGATATGCGGCGGGCGTGCCGGTCTGGTTCGGCTCGTGCGGCTGTTCCCAGGTCTTGTGCGGCAGCGGCTCGGTCGTGGGCGGGTTCTTATAGGTGTGATGCAGCCAGCCATGCCATTCGGGAGAGACGCGGCTCGCCTCGGCTTCGCCGTTATAGATGACCCAACGCCGCTTACCGCCACCCGACTGGTAATAGATATTGCCCTGATCGTCCTCGCCGACCTTTTCGCCGTAAAGACGGGTCCAGACCTGGGTGTTGATGGTCTGGCTGTTCCACCAGGTCAGGGTGCGCAGGAGAAGGGACATGGGTAAGAACCTCTTCAATCGGATTTGGTCGAGATATGGCGCATGTTGGCGGCAAGGTCCAGAGAAGCTTGATCCATCCGCCCTGACAGCGGCCCGGATGCGCATGCCAGGGCCCGGCATCAGGAAACCGGCATCAGGAAACCGGCATCAGGAAAGAAGCCTGCGGCCTTTCCCGACCAAGACCGCCCTTCTCCAAAGGAGGATGTCCCCCGGAAGCGGGTCCGGGACGCACGCGCACGGCGCGATCAAGGGCGGACTCAGCCGGCGGTCGCGGCTTCCTTTTTCGATTCGATATGGATCAGCAGCGGCTTGGCATTGGCGTTGTCCACGGCTTCCTCGTTCACCACGACCTCGGCCACGCTGTCCATGCCCGGCAGTTCGAACATGGTGTCCAGAAGAATGTCCTCCATGATCGAGCGCAGGCCGCGCGCGCCGGTCTTGCGCTTGATGGCGCGGCGCGCGATGGCGGTCAGCGCATCCTCGGTGAAGGTAAGCTTGACGTTTTCCAGGTCGAACAGGCGCTGATATTGCTTGACCAGCGCGTTCTTCGGCGCCGTCAGGATCGAGATCAGCGCGCCTTCGTCCAGGTCGCCCAAAGTGGCGATCACCGGAAGACGGCCGACGAATTCGGGGATCAGACCGAATTTCAGCAGATCCTCGGGCTCAAGCTGCTTGAAAAGCTCGCCCACGCCCTTGTCGTCCTTTTCCTTGACCGCCGCGCCGAAACCCATCGCCGTGCCCTTGTTGCGCTGCGCGATGATCCGGTCCAGGCCCGCGAAGGCGCCGCCGCAGATGAACAGGATGTTCGTGGTATCCACTTGCAGGAATTCCTGCTGCGGATGCTTGCGCCCGCCCTGCGGGGGGACGCTGGCGACGGTGCCCTCCATGATCTTCAGCAGGGCCTGCTGCACCCCCTCGCCCGACACGTCGCGGGTGATCGAGGGATTGTCCGACTTGCGGGTGATCTTGTCCACCTCGTCGATATAGACGATGCCGCGCTGCGCCCGCTCGACATTGTATTCGCTGGCTTGCAGCAGCTTCAGGATGATGTTCTCCACATCCTCGCCGACATAGCCGGCCTCGGTCAGCGTGGTCGCGTCGGCCATGGTGAAGGGCACATCCAGGATGCGCGCCAGGGTCTGGGCCAGCAGCGTCTTGCCGCAGCCGGTCGGGCCGATCAGCAGAATGTTCGACTTCGCCAGTTCTATATCGCTTTTCGAACTGTGGTTCAGCCGCTTGTAATGGTTGTGCACCGCGACCGAAAGGACGCGCTTGGCATGTTCCTGGCCGATGACGTAATCGTCCAGCACATTGCAGATCTCGCGCGGGCTGGGAACGCCGTCGCCGGATTTCAGCGCCGAGCTTTTCGTTTCCTCGCGGATGATGTCCATGCAAAGTTCGACGCATTCATCGCAGATGAACACGGTGGGACCGGCAATCAGCTTGCGCACCTCGTGCTGGCTCTTGCCGCAGAAGCTGCAATAGAGCGTGTTCTTGCTGTCGCCGCCGGTCTGATTGGCCATCAGTTCATCCTCGTATTACCCCGGAAATCGGCCCCAGCGCCGGATCTCCGCCTGTCAGCGGCGCGGGCCGGGCCCGCGCTGCATGTCGGTCTCTATGTTACGGGCCGCCATGGCCCGTCACAATCCCCAAAAACCGCCCCCCGCCGGGCGCGGTCACGTCCCCGGCTCGGCCTTGCCGCGCGCTTCCAGGATCTCGTCGATCAGGCCCCACTCCTTTGCCTCTTCGGGGGACATGAAGCGGTCGCGCTCCAGCGCCTCCTCGACCTCCTCAAGGGTGCGGCCGGTATGCTTGACATAGATCTCGTTCAGGCGGCGCTTCAGCTTTTCCGTCTCACGCGCGTGGATCAGGATGTCGGTGGCCTGGCCCTGGAACCCGCCCGAGGGCTGGTGGACCATCACCCGGCTGTTGGGCAGCGAGAAGCGATGCCCCGGCTGGCCCGCGCACAAAAGCAGCGAACCCATCGAGGCCGCCTGCCCCACCACCAGCGTCGAGACGCGGGGCTTGATGTATTGCATCGTGTCATAGATCGACAGGCCCGCCGTCACCACGCCGCCGGGACTGTTGATATACATGCTGATGTCCTTGGTCGGGTTCTCGGCCTCAAGGAAAAGCAATTGCGCGGAAATCAGCGTGGCCATGCCGTCATGAACCGGACCGGACAGGAAGATGATCCGTTCCTTGAGCAGGCGCGAGAAGATGTCATAGGCGCGTTCGCCCCGGCTGGTCTGTTCCACGACCATGGGGACGAGCGTGTTCATGTAGAATTCTGCCGGATCTTGCATGTCTTTCCTTGCCTTTGTCCCTGCCTGGCCTGCCCGTTTCGCGATTCGGCCCCGGAGCCTGCGCCCCTTGCCTGCGAAGCTCTAGAAGCGAAACCTTGACAGAGTCTTAGTAACGCCCGGCTGGAAGGACAAGAGACGGATAAAATTTGCCCCTCTCGCGCCCTGCGGCTAGGCTGCGGGGAAGTGACGGAGACGGCAATGAAACTGATCGTGGGCCTGGGCAATCCCGGCGTGAAATACCAGCGCAACCGGCATAATGTCGGCTTCATGGCGGTCGAGCGGATCGCCCTGGACCACGGCTTTTCGCCTTGGCGCGCCCGTTTCCAGGGCGAGATCAGCGAGGGACGGCTGGGCCAGGAAAAGGTCGCTCTGCTGAAGCCCGCGACCTTCATGAACCTCTCGGGCCAGTCGGTGGGCGAGGCGATGCGCTATCTGAGGCTGACCCCGCCCGAGGTGATCGTGCTGCATGACGAGCTGGACCTCGCGCCCGGCAAGGCGCGGCTGAAGCTGGGCGGCGGGCATGCGGGCCATAACGGGCTGCGCTCGCTTCACCAGCATATCGGCGAGGGCTATCGGCGGCTGCGCATCGGCATCGGCCATCCGGGTCACAAGGATCGGGTGGCGGGCTATGTGCTTTCGGACTTCGCCAAATCCGAGGAGCCGGGGCTTGAGGATCTGTTGCGCGGCATCTCGGACGGGGCGGCGGCGCTGGTCACGGGCGAGGATGCGCGGTTCATGAACGCCGTATCGGCGCAGGTGGCACCGGCGCGCAACAGCGGGACCAGGCCGCCCCCGCCCGCGCCGGCCCCGCCCAAGGTCGCCCCCGAACGCGAACCCGAACGCCCGCCGCAAGGCTTTGCCGACCGGCTGCGCGCACTGGGAGAGCGCTTCAAATGAGCGCCTGGCGCGACGCCTGCGCCCTGCAAGCCGAGGCGTGCCGCGCGCTGGGATCGCCCCTGACCGCCCGCATCTGCGAGATTCTCGCCGAAGCCCTTGATAGGCCCCTTGTTGATAGGCTGGCCAGCCCTCTGGCCCGACGCATCCGCGACTGGAAGGGCGATATCACCTATCACGGCGCCTCGCTGCCGCTGCGGCTGTGCGGCGCGTTGCAGGGACTGGTGCTGACCGGGCGCTCGCCCCGGCTGGCCAGCTTACCGGCCGACGAACTTAAATCTCATATTATTTATATTATCCAAGAATATGAGACATGGTTCCTAGATTGGATAGAGCTTGCGCCGCAGACGAATGAGGTCGGGCGCTCAAGCGTGCTGCTGGCGGCGGCGGGGTTTCTGGCAGGTCTCAGCCCGGCGCGGTTCGATCTGCTGGAACTGGGGGCAAGCGCCGGACTTAACCTGAACTTTCCACTTTATAGCATTGTTTCAGAAAATATAAATAACTCCTCTTCAGAAGATGTGATCCTGACCCCGGAATGGCGCGGCGCCCGGCCGGATCTGCGCCCCCTTCGGGTCGGCGCGGCGCGCGGGGTGGATCTGCATCCGCTGGACCCGCAAAGGGACGGGCTGCGGCTGCAAGCCTATATCTGGCCCGACCAGCCCGCACGGCTGGCGCGGATGCAGGCGGCGCTGGCCTTGGCCCAAAGCCGGCCCCCGGTCGTGGACCGTGGCGACGCGGCGGATTGGCTGGAACGCCAGTTGGCGCACCAAGCCCCGCATGGGCGGCTGATCTTTCACACCGTCGCGGCGCAGTATTTCCCCGATACGACGCGGCAGCGGATCGAAGCGGCGATGCAAGCCGCAGGAACCTGCGCGGATGCGGATCACCCCCTGGCGCATGTCTCGATGGAGGGTGGCGGGCCGCGCGGCATGGCGCTGGACCTGCGGCTTTGGGATGGGAACGGGATGCGCAGCTGGCGACTTGGGCATGCGCAAGCCCATGGCGGCTGGATAGATTGGCAACCGCAGGAGAAAGCATGATGGACGCCGCGCTGAACGTGCTGGGCGGCAAGCTCACGCCATGCTCGACCCGCCCCCTGACCGGGTTCTTTCGCGATGGCTGCTGCAATACCGGCCCGCAGGATCGCGGAAGCCATACGGTTTGCGTCATCGTCACCGATGAGTTTCTGGCGCTGTCTAAATATCTGGGCAACGACCTTTCGACGCCGCGCCCGGAATACCGCTTTCCGGGCCTGAAGGCGGGGGATCGGTGGTGCCTGTGCGCGATGCGCTTCATGCAGGCGGCGGGGGAATTCGCCGCGCCCAAGGTCGTGCTGGAAGCCACGCATCAGCGCGCGCTGGAAATCATCCCGCTGGAATTGCTGCGCGCCCATGCCCAGCAGGGCTAGCGCGGACGTTTGGCCAGATAGTGGCGGACCGCATCCACAACATGGCGAAAGCGGTCGCCGCCCAGATGCTTGCCGCCATACCAGCGCGTGACGACGACCAGGTGATCCGCCAGCCCCTCGCGCTCAAGCATTTGCAGGATGATCTGCGCGGCGCCGCTTTCGCCGTCATCGTCGCGCAACCCTTCGCCGTCAAGGATCGCGGCCCAGGTGTTATGCGTGGCCCTGGCGAAGCGCTTGGCGGATTTCAGCTCGGCCAGCAGCGCCTCGACCTCGGCCCGGCTTCGCGCCGGCCCTCCCGAAACCGCATAGCGCGAGCCGCGATCCGAGATGATCCTGTCAAAGACCGTCAGGCTCATTTCTTACGCCGGACGTAAAGCTCAAGCCGGTGGCGGACGATCTCATAGCCCATTTCGGCGGCGATCTCGGCCTGCAACCGCTCGATCCGGTCGTTGACGAATTCCATCACCTCGCCGGTCTCGATGTCGATCATATGGTCGTGATGACGACCATCGGCGGGCTCGAAGCGCGCGGCCTCACCCTCGAACTCCAGCTTCAGGATCACCCCCTGCGCTTCAAGCGCCGAGAGGGTGCGATAGACCGTCGCCAGCGACACCCCCGCCCCGGCCTTGGTGGCGCGGCGATGCAGCAGCGTCGCGTCGGGATGGTCGTCCGAACTCGCCAGAACGCGCAAAAGCGCCGCGCGCTGACGGGTGATGCGCACACCCGCCCGGCGCAGGGCCTGTTCGAATTCAAGGGCGCGAGCGTCATGGTCCATACCCTCTTCTTGCTCAGTTGCGACTTGATTGCAACAAGCTTGACAAGATGAGAATCATTCGCAAATAACAGAGGCAGGCAAACGACAGGGCAGGAAAAGGATCGCCATGAAACGCAGGCTATTTCTCAGCAGCACCCTGGGCGCCCTGGGCGTCCTGGCCGCGCCCCTCAGGCTGAAGGCGCAGGAGCGGCCCAAGATCGCCACCACCTTCACCATCATCGCCGACATGGCCCGCAATGTGGCGGGCGAGCGGATCGAAGTGGTCTCGATCACCAAGCCGGGGGCCGAGATCCACAATTACGAGCCGACGCCAAGCGATCTGGTCGCCGCACGGGGCGCGCGGATGATCCTGCGCAACGGGCTGAACCTGGAACTGTGGTTCGAACAGTTCCTGCGCAACCTGGGGGATCTGCCCTCGGTCACGGTCAGCGAGGGGGTGGTGCCCATGCCGATCAGTTCGGGCAATTATCAGGGCAAGCCCAATCCCCATGCCTGGATGGCGCTGGATTCGGCGATGATCTATGTCGACAATATCGCCGCCGCCTGCACGCGGCTGGACCCCGAGGGCGCGGACGAATATCGTGCCAATGCGGATGCCTACAAAGGCCGCATCGCCGAAACCATCGGCCCCCTTCGCGACCGCGCCCGCGCCCTGCCCGAGGCGCGGCGCTGGCTGGTCAGTTCCGAGGGCGCGTTTTCCTATCTGGCGCGGGATTTCCACCTGAACGAGCTTTATCTGTGGCCGATCAATGCCGATGCCCAGGGCACGCCGCAGCAGGTGCGCCGCGTGGTGGACCAGATCCGGGCGCAAAACATCCCGGTGGTGTTCTCGGAAAGCACCGTCTCGGACCGGCCGGCGCGCCAGATCGCGCAGGAAACCGGGGCACGCTATGGCGGCGTCCTGTATGTGGACAGCCTGTCGGAGCCGGACGGGCCGGTGCCGACCTATCTGGACCTTCTGCGCGTCACCGCCGAGACTATCGTGAAGGGGCTGGAAGATGACTGAGGGCATCAGCACCCAGGGGCTGACCGTGACCTATCGCAACGGCTTCACCGCGTTGCGCGACGCCAGCTTCACCGTTCCCAAAGGCTCGATCACCGCGCTGGTGGGCGTGAATGGGGCCGGAAAATCAACTCTTTTCAAGGCGCTGATGGGATTTGTTCCGGCCTCGCGCGGGACGGTGCGGGTGCTGGGCATGCCCGTCCCGCAGGCGCTGCGCCAGAACCTGATCGCCTATGTGCCGCAATCCGAGGAGGTGGACTGGACCTTTCCCGTCCTGGTCGAGGATGTGGTGATGATGGGCCGCTATGGCCATATGGGCTTCCTGCGCCGCGCCCGGCCCCAGGACCGTCAGGCCGTCGATCAGGCGCTTGAGCGCGTCGGCATGACCGCGTTTCGCCACCGCCAGATCGGCGAGCTTTCGGGCGGGCAGAAAAAGCGTGTCTTCCTGGCCCGCGCGCTGGCGCAGGGCGCCTCGGTGATCCTGCTCGACGAACCCTTCACCGGCGTCGACGTGAAGACCGAAGAGGCGATCATCACCCTTCTGCGCCAGATGCGCGACGAGGGGCGGGTGATGCTGGTCTCGACCCACGACCTGGGCTCGGTGCCGGAATTCTGCGACCGGGTGGTGCTGGTCAAGGGCACGGTGCTGGCCGATGGCCCGACCGCGCAGGTCTTCACCCCCGAGAACCTGCGCCGCACCTTCGGCGGCGTGCTGCGGCACCTGGTGCTGAACGCGGGGCAGCTGCATGCCGACGACGACCCGCGCGGCGTCACCATGCTGAGCGACGACGAGCGCCCGCTGATCTTCTATGACGGCGAGCGCCGCAGCCCCGAGGCCAGCGGCAAATGATCCAGACCCTTCTAACCCCCTTCGAATATTCCTACATGCGGGACGCGATCTGGGTCTCGGCGCTGGTAGGCGCGGTCTGCGCCTTCCTCTCGGCCTATCTGATGCTGAAGGGCTGGTCCCTGATCGGCGACGCGCTGAGCCATTCCATCGTGCCGGGCGTCGCGGGCGCCTATATCCTGGGCCTGCCCTTCGCGCTTGGCGCGTTCCTCTCGGGCGGGCTCGCGGCGCTGGCCATGCTGTTTCTGAACCAGCGTTCGGGGCTGAAGGAGGACGCGATCATCGGGCTGATCTTTACCAGCTTCTTCGGACTGGGCCTGTTCATGGTCTCGCTCAATCCGATGTCGGTCAGCGTCCAGACCATCACCATGGGCAATATTCTGGCGATCACGCCCGAGGACACGCTGCAACTGGCGCTGATCGGAGGCATCTCGCTGGTGATCCTGTCGCTGAAATGGCGCGACCTGATGGTCGTGTTCTTCGACGAGAGCCATGCCCGCACCATCGGCCTGTCGCCGCTGCGGCTGAGGCTTCTGTTCTTTACCCTGCTGTCGGCCTGCACGGTCGCGGCCTTGCAGACGGTGGGGGCGTTTCTGGTCATCGCGCTGGTGGTGACGCCGGGGGCGACCGCCTATCTGTTGACCGACCGCTTTCCGCGGCTGATCCTGCTTTCGGTCGCCATCGGCTCGGTCACGGCGGGCTTGGGCGCCTATATCTCGTTCTTCCTCGACGGGGCGACGGGGGGGGTGATCACCTGCCTGCAAACGCTGGTCTTCCTGGCGGCATTCATGCTGGCGCCGAAGCATGGGCTTTTGGCCGCACGGCGCCGCGCGCGCGGGGGGGCGGCATGATGGACTGGCTGACCCTGCCCTTTTCCTTTCCCTTCATGCGCGATGCGGCGCTTCTGGCGCTGATCGTCGCGCTGCCGGCGGGGATGCTTTCGTGCTTTCTGGTCCTGCGCGGCTGGTCGCTGATGGGGGACGCGATCAGTCATGCGATCCTGCCGGGCGTGGTGCTGGCCTATGTCGCGGGGATTCCGCTGCTGATCGGGGCCTTCGTCGCGGGGCTTGGCGCCGCCGTCTCGGCCGGCTGGCTGCAAGAGATGAGCCGGGTGAAGCGCGACACCGTGCTGGGCGTGGTGATGTCGGGCATGTTCGGGTTGGGCGTGGTGCTTTACACCGCCATACCCACGGAACTGCATCTGGACCATATCCTGTTCGGCAACATGCTGGGCATCGGGCCGGAGGATCTGCGCCTGGCCGCCGCGATCTCGGTCCTGGTGGGCGGGTTCCTGCTGCTGAAATGGCGCGACATCGCGCTGGCCGGGTTCGATCCGGTGCAGGCGCGGGTCTCGGGGCTGCGGGTGCGACTGCTGGACTATGCCTTCCTGGCGACGATCGCGGCGACGGTGGTGGCGATGCTGAGCGCGGTGGGGATCATCCTGTCCGTCGCGATGATGATCGCGCCGGGGGCCATCGCCTTCCTGCTGAGCCGGCGTCTTCCGGTGATGCTGGCGCTGGCCGTCGCCATCGCGGCGATCAGCGGCGTCCTGGGCCTGCTGATCAGCTTCTGGCTGGACAGCGCACCCGCCCCAACCATCGTTCTTGTGCTGAGTTTCCAGTTCCTGGCGGCATTCCTTTGGCGAAACCTTGCCACGCGGCGGAACACCGCCGATTGAGCGGCCCCCGCGAACTGGCCAAATAGGCGAATCTTGCCTAGCCTTTCCCGGCCCCCCTGGTGCGGAGGACGGAGATGCCTACAAGTTTCAGCCCCGAGGTCGGCCAGCAGGCCGACCCTGAGGAACAGGCCCTGAACCCGGACCTGCCCCCGTCGCGGCCGGCCTGGCCGTCCGATCTGATTCCGGGGGCGAATGAAGGGGTGATCCTGGCAGGCGCGCTGATCGTGGGCGTCGCCGCCGCCGGGGCCACGCGCGGCACCATCCTGATGGCGGCCACCGCCGCGCTGGTCGCGGGGGCGCTGGCGGTGGGTCTGCGGGCCTATTTCCCGGTGGCCGGGCGCGGCGACGGCGAGCGCGACGACCGGGCGCGCGAGCGCGCGGCTCTGTGCCGCCTGCCCGAGGCCGATCTGCACGAACTGGCGGCGATCTATGAATCGCGCGGCATGAGCCCCGGCACCGCCCTGCAAGCCGCCCGCGAGGTCCGCGCGCGCGAGCGGCCCGTCCCGCGCGCCCATGGCCTCGCCGGGTTTGAGGCGGAACTGGGCGGCAGCCCGATGCAGGCCGCGCTGGCGGCGGCGACGGTCTTCGCCCTGGCGGCCTTCGCGCCGCTTCTGGCGGCGATGGCCGCGCCGGCGGGCGGCGTCATCCTGTGCGTGCTGGGAACGGTGGTGCTGACGCTTTGCGGCCTGGCCGGGCTGGGCGCCTGGGCGGCGGGCGTGGCCAGCAGGCGCGCCACGCTGCGCGCCATGCTGGGCGGCGCGCTGGCCATGGGCATCAGCGCCGCCCTGGGACGCGTCTTCTTCGGGCTGCTCTAGCCCGGATCGCGCGCATAGCTGCGGCTGGCCCGCATCAGGTCGCGCGCGTAATCCGTTTGCGCGCGGCCCTCGCGCAGGGCGCCTGCGGGCATCTGTTCGACCATCTCGCCGCCGCGCATCACCGCCAGCCGGTCGCACATATGCGCGACCACGGCCAGGTCGTGGCTGACCATCACATAGGTCAGGCCCCGATCCCGGCGCAGGTCCGAGAGCAGGTTCAGGATCTCGGCCTGGACGCTGACATCCAGGGCCGAGGTGGGTTCGTCCAGAAGCAGCAGTTCCGGCTCGGCGGCCAGGGCGCGGGCGATGGCCACGCGCTGGCGCTGTCCGCCGGAAAGCTGGTGCGGATAGCGGAAGCGGAAGCCGCGACCCAGGCCCACGCTGTCCAGAAGCCGGGTGATGCGGGTGTCGATCCCGTCCATGCCTTGCAGGTGCAGGGTCTCGGACAGGACGTGATCCACGGAATGGCGCGGATGCAGGCTGGCATAGGGGTCCTGGAAGACCATCTGCACCTTGCGATGGAACCCCCGCGAGCGGCGGGTGCCCTGGATCGCCTCGCCCGCGACCTCGACCCTGCCCGACCAGGTGCCGATGAGGCCGGTGATCGCGCGCAGGATGGTCGATTTTCCCGAGCCGGATTCGCCGACCAGCCCGAAGCTTTCGCCCCGCGCGACCTGGAAGCCCGCGCCCCGCACCGCGTCGACCCGGTCGGGGGCATGGCCGAACCAGACGTTCAGATCCCGCAGGTTCAGCATGACGGGCACCGCCGCATTTGGGTATTTGGAAAACGAAGACAGGCCATCACGACCCTCCGACCGGCGGGGTCAGCGCCTCGCGCCAGCTTTCCTGGCGTTGCAGCACCGCCAGGCGCTCGACCGGGTGATCGAGGCGCGGCAGGCTGTTGAGCAGGCCCAGGGTATAGGGGTGCCGGGCGCGGTGCAATTCCGCGGCTGGCAATTCCTCGACCACCTGGCCGGCATACATGATCAGCACCCGGTCGCAGAACTGGCCGACCAGGTGCAGGTCGTGGCTGATGAAGATCAGCCCCATGCCGCGTTCGCGCACCAGCCGGTCGAGGATGCGCAGCACCTCGTTTCGGACCGACACATCCAGCGCCGAGGTGGGTTCGTCCGCGATCAGGATCTGGGGGTCCGGGGCCAGCATCATCGCGATCATGATGCGCTGGCCCATGCCGCCCGAGACCTCGTGCGGATAGGCGTCGAAGACGCGTTCCGGGTCGCGGATCTGCACCGCCGTCAGCATTTCGAGTGCCTTGTCCCGCGCGGCCCGGCCGCCGGTGCCGGTATGGAGGCGATACCCTTCGATGATCTGGCGGCCGATGGTCATGACCGGGTTCAGGCTGAACTTGGGATCCTGCATGACCATGCTGATGCGGGCGCCGCGCAGCTTGCGCATCCGCGCCTCGGGAAGGTTCAGGATCGACTGGCCCTCAAGGTCCAGCCGGTCCGCCGCGACCTGGCCGGGAGGGCGCACCAGTCCCAGGATCGCGCGCCCGGTCATGGATTTGCCCGAGCCGGATTCGCCCACCACGCCCAGCCGTTCCCGGCCCAGGTCGAAGCTGACGCCGCGCACCGCCTGGGACGGTCCCGAGCGGGTCGGGAAGGTCACGCGCAGGTTTCGGACGCTGAGAAGCGGGTTCATTGCTTGGCTCCCTTCGGGTCCAGCACGTCGCGCAGCCCGTCGCCGAGCAGGTTGAAGGCCAGGCTGACGACGAAGATCGCCAGGCCCGGCACGGCCGCGACCCACCAGAAATCCAGGATATAGGTGCGTCCGTCGGCGATCATCGCGCCCCATTCCGGCATCGGCGGCTGCGCGCCCAGGCCGAGAAAGCCGAGGCCCGCCGCGGAAAGGATGATCCCCGCCATGTCGAGCGCCACCCGCACGATCATCGAGCTGACGCAGAGCGGCCAGACATGGCCGATCAGCAGCCGCATCGGCCCGGCGCCTTGCAGCCTGGCGGCGGCGATGTAATCGGCCTTGCGGATGGTCAGCGTCTCGGCCCGTGCGAGGCGGGCATAGGGCGGCCATGAGGTGATGGCGAGCGCCAGCACCGCATTGCCGATGCCGGGGCCCAGCGCGGCGACGAAGGCCAAAGCCAGGATCAGCTTGGGAAATGCCAGGAAGATGTCGGTCACCCGCATCAGCACCTGATCGACCCAGCCGCCGGCGAAGCCCGCGACCGTGCCGACGAAAAGCCCGATCACCGGCGCGATCAGCGCCACGGTTCCCACGATGAACAGCGTCACCCGCGCGCCATGGATCAGCCGCGACAGGATGTCCCGGCCCAGGGCGTCCGTGCCGAGCCAATGCGCCGAAGACGGCGGCTTGAGCCGCTCGGCCAGGTTCTGCGCGAAGGGGTCTTGCGGCGAAAGCCAGGGCGCGAAGGCGGCGACGAACAGCAGGCCCAGCAGGATCACCAGCCCCAGCATGGCGAGCTTGTTGCCCCGGAAGGTCAGCCAGCCCTGGTAAAGCGCCCCCAGCCGCGCCTGCCGGCGGGTCTGCGGGGCATCGGTCAACAGCCATGCGCGTGTCGTGGTCATGCGGCCCTCGGATCCAGCAGGCGGTAAAGCAGGTCCGATGCGATGTTCAGCACCACGAAGCAGGTGCCGATCAGCACCGTGCCGCCCAGCACCGCGTTCATGTCGCCCGCGAGCAGCGCCTTGGTGATATATTGCCCCAGCCCCGGCCAGGAAAAGACGATCTCGGTCAGGACCGAGCCTTCCAGCAGCGAGCCGAAGCTGAGTGCGATGACCGTGACCAGCGGCACCAGGATATTGCCGAAGGCATGGCGCCAGATCACCCGGCCCTCGGACAGACCCTTGACGCGGGCGGTGGTGATGTATTCGCCGGAAAGCTGTTCCAGCATGAAGCTGCGGGTCATGCGGCTGATATAGGCCAGGCTGAAATAGCCCAGCAGGCTGGCCGGCAGGATGATATGGCTGAAGGCGTCGCGAAAGGCGCCCCAATCCCGCGCGAAAAGGCTGTCGAGCAGGATCATGCCCGTCACCTCGGGCACCATGCCGTCATGGATGATGCCCTGGCGGCCCGGTCCTCCGACCCAGCCGAGCATGCCGTAAAACAGCAAAAGCCCCATCAGCCCCAGCCAGAAGATCGGCATGGAATAGCCGACCAGCGCCACCACGCGGGCGATCTGGTCCAGCCAGCCGCCACGCCGCGCCGCCGCCAGCACGCCCAGCGGAATGCCCAGGCAGACCCCGATCAGCGTGCCGAGGAAAGCCAGTTCGAACGTTGCCGGAAACACCCGCTTCAGATCTGCGATCACCGGATGCCCGGTCGAGATCGAGCGGCCGAAATCGCCATGCAGCACCTCGCCCATATAGCGCAGGAATTGCTGCCAGAGCGGCTTGTCCAGGCCCATCGCCTGATAGGCGGCCTGGTATTGGGCCTGGGTCGCGCGCTCGCCCACCACCTTCAGCACCGGGTCGATGGGCATGACCCGGCCGATGATGAAGGTCACCAGCAGCAGTCCCAGCAGCGTCAGCGCCAGGGACAGCGCGACACCGCCGAGACCCTTCGCGCGGCGGCGCCATAACGCGCCGCTGCGTGCCGCCGGACGCGCCGGGTCTGTCGCGCTCACCGGCGCTATTCCTTCGTCACCTGGCGATAAAACGCGGAACTGACCGCCCCGCCCGAGGTCCAATGCTGGATATTGGCTTGCAGCCCCGCCTGCTCGATGCGCTGGAACAGCGGCACGATCGGCGCGATCTCGCGATATTGCTTCTGGATATCCAGATACATCTGCACGCGCTTGTCGGTGTCGCCCTCCAGCGTGGCCGCGACGGTGGCCTTGTTCATCTCGTCCGGGACGGCCCAGGCATTGCGCCAGGCCAGTTGCGACAGCTTGGCATCGTCGGCATTGTTCGGATTATAGGCGAAGGTCGAGACGTTCGTGTTCGGATCGGCATAATCCGGTCCCCATTCGCCGATGAAGATCGAGACCGAACGCGCGCGATAGGCGTCCAGCACCTGCGCCCCGGTCATCTGCTGGATCTCAAGCGTCAGCCCGGCCTGCGCCATGGACGCCTGAAGCGTCTGCGCCACGTTCACATATTCGGTGATGTCGCGCACGGCGGTCTTGACCGTGCCCGAGGTCACCCCGGCATCGGCCAGGATCTTCCTGGCCTTCTCGATGTCATGGGTCCAGGGGTTCTCGTCCGAGGCGCCCAGATAGCCCTCGGGGACGATGTTCTGGTGGATCTTGAACTGGCCCTTCAGGAAGCTGCCCTCGATCCCGGCGTAATCGACCAGGTATTTCAGTGCCTGGACCACCTCGGGCTTGGACAGCAGCGGGTCCTTCTGGCTCAGGCCCATGTAAAGGATCCGGCCCTTGGGCTCGTCCTGGACCTTCAGCTTGTCGTTGCCGGAAAGGCCCTGCACATCGGTCGGCGTCAGGTTGCGCGCCACGTCGATATCGCCCTGTTCCAGCAGCAGACGCTGGGCGCTGCTTTCCTGGACATGGCGCACGATCACCCGCTTCATCGCGGGCGCGCCCTGCCAGTAATCGGGATTGGCGGCCAGTTGCACCGCCTCGTTCGGGCGCCAGGCCGCCAGGCTGAACGGACCCGAGCCCGCCGCATTGGTCGAAAGCCAGGCATTGGCCAGATCCTCGCCCTGGACATTGGCCATGGCGGTTTCCTTGTCCACCACCGAGGCCACGTTCGACGCAAGGCAGTTCAGCACGAAGCTTTGCGCATAGGGCTGGTCCAGCTTCAGGGTCAGCTTGTTGCCTTCGAAAGTCACCTGCTGGTCGACGTTTTCGGGGGTGAAGCCGAACTGATTCAGGATGAAGGCGGGCGACAGGTTCAGCTTGACCGCGCGTTGCAGCGACCAGGCGGCATCCTCGGCCCGGACCGGATTGCCGGATTGGAACTTCACGCCGTCGCGCATGGTCAGGGTGATGGTCTTACCGTCCTCGCTGACCTCCCAGGCTTCGGCCAGGCTGGGCTTGAAGCCGGCGGCCAGGTCCAGCGGATCGAAATCCACCAGGCGGTCGTAAAGGCTGTTATCCACATCATTGCCCGAGAATTCGAAGCTTTGCGCGGGGTCCAGGCTGATGATGTCGTCGATCTGGGCGGCGACCACCAGCATGTCGGCGGGCGTCTCGGCGAAGGCCGCGGGCGCCATGGCGATGGCACTGGCCAGAAGAAGCGCGCGAAGCGGCAGATGTTTCATGATGTGCATTCCCCGTTGTCTCTTCCCGTTTCGCCGGGATTGGAATGGAGGCAGCTTGGCGCGAAGCCGGCCACAGGGCAAGCCCTTCGCGAAAGGGCGGGGTTGCACCGCGCGGCGCTGTCGTCCATTTCGGGAAAGCAAAGGGGGATTCATGGAAAAACGCAGCCTGCCCGAACGTCCCGATTGGCGCGACGAGGCCCAGAATCTGGGCTTCACCTTCGCCGATATGGACGGCGCGCCCTATTGGGACGAAACCAGCGCCTATCGCTTTACCCTGAACCAGATCGAAGAGGACATCGAGGCGCCCTCGACCGAGTTGCACGCGCTGGCGCGCGAGGCCGTGGCACGGGTGATCGGCGATGAGCGGCTGATGGACCGGCTGGAGATTCCGCCCGCGCATCGGGATCTGGTGGCGGAAAGCTGGAGCCGGGGCGAGCCCGAGCTTTATGGCCGCATGGATCTGGCCTATGGCGGCGATGGCCCGGCGAAGCTGCTGGAATACAATGCCGACACGCCGACCTCGCTTTACGAATCGTCCTCGTTCCAATGGCTCTGGCTGGAACAGCAGCAAAAGCTGGGCGTTCTGGGCGCCGATACCGACCAGTTCAACGGCATCCACGAGGCTCTGGTCGCCCGCTTCGCCCAGATCTGCGCCGCCGGAGAGGATGTCCATTTCGCGGCCGATCCCCGCAACCCCGAGGATTACGCCACGGTCGAGACCCTGGCCTGGGCCGCGCGCGAGGCGGGGCTTGGCGCGCATTTCACCGCGCTGGACCAGATCGGCCTGACCGACGAGGGGCAGTTCGCCGACGACCAGTCCCGCGTGATCGGCACGCTTTTCAAGCTTTATCCCTGGGAGGACATGCTGCGCGACGATTTCGCCGCGCATCTGGCCGGCTCGGGCACCCGCTTCATCGAGCCGCCCTGGAAGGCGGTGCTCTCGAACAAGGGGATCCTGCCGGTGATGTGGCAGATCGCGCCGGGCCATCCGAACCTGTTGCCGGCCTTTTTCCTGGCGGACGTGGCCGAGGCGCTGACCGGCGGCCTGCCCGACCCCTCGGTCGCCGAGGCGTTCGAGGCCGCGCGCGAGGCGCTGAAGCGCGGCCATGTGACGAAACCCATCTTCTCGCGCGAGGGGGCCGGCGTCACCCTTGTCGAGGCCGGAGAGGTGCGCGAGCGGACCCTGGACGACAGCTATTCGCATCACCCCCTGATCCTTCAGGGCCTTGCGCCGCTCCCCGAATTCGGGGGGTTCCATCCCGTCATCGGATCGTGGATCGTGGGCGAGACCTGCGTGGGCATCGGCCTGCGCGAGGATGCCTCGCGCATCACGCATAACCTGTCGCGCTTCAAGCCGCATTTCATCGAGGGCTGACCCATGATCAAACGCTCGCGCCATGTCGCCCTGGTGCTGGCCGGGACCGCCACCCTGGCCCTTTCCGCCTGCCGCGACGAACAGGTCGACGCGCAAAGCTTTCCCGACCTGCAAAGCTGCATCGCCGCCAGCAAGGATGCCACCTTGTGGTTCACCGAGGACGATTGCCGCAAGAATTTCGAGGCGGCGGCGCAGGAGTTCAACGAAACCGCCCCGCGCTATGCCTCGAAAGAGCTTTGCGAGCAGGAACATGGCGTGGGCAATTGCGGCGGCGATCCGGCCGCGCAGCAATCGGGGGGCGGGTTTTCCTTCATGCCCCTGCTGGTCGGCTACATGATGGGCTCGATGCTGTCGCGCGGCGGCGGGATCTTTTCCCAGCCGATGGTGCGGACAGCCGACGGGCGCTATTCGACGCCCAAGGGGGATCAGAGCTTCGCCACCAATCGCGGCGCGGGCAAGGTGCCGCAGCAGGCTTTCCAGCGCGGGCCGACGACGCTGGGCAAGCCCCCGATGAGCGCGGCGCAGGTCAACCAGCGCGGCGGCTTCGGCGCGGCCAGCACCACGCGCGGCACCTCGGGCAGCAGCCGCAGCCTGGGCGGCTGAGGCTTGCCGCCGGTCGTCGCGCACACGGCCCCGGACTGGCCCCGGACTGGCCCCGGACTGGCCCCGGACCGGGCGGGCGCTGGCCTCTGGCGCCGGTCGCGGGTTAACGCTAACGTGTCCCATGCGCCGGCGCCGCGAAAGGCCCGGCCCGCGCCCAGAATTTCAGGAGAGAGCCATGTCCATGTCCCCCGAGATCCAGTCCCAGAAAAGCCGCGCCCTGTGCGAGATCGCTCCGGTCATCCCGGTTCTGGTCGTGGGCGATGCCGCCCGCGCCGAGGGGCTTGCCACCGCGCTGGTCGCGGGCGGGCTGCCCGTGCTTGAGGTGACCTTGCGCACCGAAGCGGCGCTGGATGTCATCCGCGCCATGTCCAAGGTTCCCGGCGGCCATGTCGGCGCGGGCACGGTGCTGACCCCCGACGACGCCCGGCGCGCCAAGGATGCCGGCGCGACCTTCGCCGTATCGCCCGGCGTGACCGAAACCCTGGTCAGGGCCTGCGAGGAAATCGAGCTGCCCCTGCTGCCCGGCGCCGTCACCGCCTCGGAGGTGATGCGGGCGATGGAGATGGGCTTTCGCATGCTGAAATTCTTCCCGGCCGAGGCGGCGGGCGGCGCGAAATCCTTGAAATCGCTTGCCGGGCCGCTGCCGCAGGTCAGCTTCTGCCCGACCGGCGGGGTCACGCTTGCCAATGCGCCCGATTACCTGGCGCTGCCCAATGTGATCTGCGTCGGCGGAAGCTGGATCGCGCCCGATGCGGATGTAGCCGCCGCCGGCTGGCAGGCGATCGAGAGCCGCGCCCGCGAAGCCCGCGCCCTGCGCGGATGACGCCGCCCGCGCCGGGCATGGCGCGCGCCCGGCGCAACGTCGCCGTGCTGCTGCTGGCCCAGGGGCTGCTGGGGGCGCAGATGTCGATGATCTTCATCGTCGGCGGCCTGACCGGGCAGATGCTCAGCCCCAATCCCTGCATCGCCACCCTGCCCTTGTCGATGATCGTCCTGGGCTCGGCGCTGTCGGCCCGCCCGCTGGCAGGCTTCATGGCCCGGCACGGCCGGCGCGCGGGCTTCATGCTGGCCTGCGGCGCGGGTGCGCTTGGCGCCAGCCTGGCCGCGACCGGCTTGATCCTGGGCAGTTTCTGGCTGTTCGCCTTCAGCGGGCTGCTGACCGGGATCTACCAGGCGGCGCAGGGCTTCTATCGCTTCGCCGCGACCGACAGCGCCCCCGAGGAATTCCAGTCCAGGGCGATTTCCTGGGTGCTGGCGGGCGGGCTGTTCGCCGCCTTCACCGGCCCGTTCCTGGTGCGGCTGACCGCCGAGGCGACCGCCGTGCCCTTCCTTGCGACCTATGCCGCGATCATCGGGCTGAACCTGCTGGGGCCGCTGATCTTCGCCTTTCTGGACAGCCCCCGCCCGGCGCCGGCCGCGAGCGGCGCGCCACGCGGCCGGCCGCTTTCGCAACTGATCCGCGCGCCGCAGATCGCGGTGGCGACGATCTGCGGGATGGTGTCCTATGCGCTGATGAACCTGGTGATGACCTCCACGCCGCTGGCGGTGGTGGGCTGCGGCTTTCATACCTCGGACGCGGCCAATATCGTCTCGCTGCATGTGGTGGCGATGTTCGCGCCCTCGTTCTTCACCGGCCATCTGATCGCGCGCTTCGGCGCCCGGCGCATCGTCATGCTGGGTCTGGGGATCCTTGCCGGGGCGGGTGCTGTGGCGCTGTCGGGGGTAGACCTGCCGCGCTTCTATCTGGCGCTGGCGTTGCTGGGCCTGGGCTGGAACTTCGGCTTCATCGGCGCCACAACCATGCTGACCCGCGCCCATCGCCGCGAGGAGCGCGAGCGGGTGCAGGGGCTGAACGACGCCGTGGTGTTCGGAGGCGTGTTCCTGGCCTCGCTCTCCTCGGGCGGGCTGATGAATTGCGGCGGCGGCTCGGCCCAAGCGGGATGGAGCGCGGTCAATCTGGCGATGCTGCCCTTCCTGGCCCTGGCCGGCGCCGCGCTTTTCTGGCTGATGCGGCGGCCCGAGGGCCGGGGGGCTTCGCCCCCCACGTCCTGACGACCCCTCAATGGGGTCGGCAGGACGTTCCCCCCAGGATATTTGGGCAAGAAAGACGATCAGAAAAGGGATTTCTGTCCCTTGGGCGCGCGCGGCTTGCGGGGTGCGCGCGGCGGGTTGGGACGTTCGGTTTCGGGACTTTCGGTTTCCGGGTGCGCGGCCAGTCGTCCATCGGCGAATTCGATCTGGAACTTTTCCACCTGCGCGGCGGTGGTGGCGCTGGTCAGAAGGCCCTCGGGGCCGTGGATGACCGCGAAGCCCCGGCGCAATGTCTCGCGATAGCCGAGCGTCTGGCGCAGCCGGTCCAGCCGGTCCAGCCGGTCCCGGCGGGGCGGTGCAAGCCGGTCGGCCGCCGCGGTCAGGCGCCGCAGAGCCGTTGCCAGCCGCTCGCGGTCGCGGGCGATGTCGCGGGCACCCGAGGCCAGCACCCGCAGCCGCGCCCGGTCGAGCCGGGCCGAGAGATCGACCAGTTTCCCGCGCCGCCGCGTGTTCTCGCGCGTGACGGTGACGGGCAGGCGGCGGGACTGGTCGCCCAGCCGGTCGCGCCGGGTCCGCAGGTTCCCCCGCAGCGCCGCGAGCGACAGGGGCAAGGCGTTGAGCCTGTCGCGGCGGGCGCGGACGAAGCCCCGCAGCGCCGGCTCCAGCCGTTCGGCGAAGAGGTCGAATCGCTGCCGCGCCGGGTCGATCAATGCCTGGGGCCGCCCCAGCGCGCGGCCGAGATCCCCCAGCCGCTGCCGCAGGCGTTGCTGGTTCTGCCGCCCTGCCCGCAGGATGCGCGCCGCCTGTTCGGAAAGGCGCGCCGCGAGTTCCGCGCGGACCGGCACCGCGATTTCGGCGGCGGCGGTGGGGGTGGGCGCGCGGCGGTCCGCGGCGAAATCGATCAGCGTGGTGTCCGTCTCATGGCCCACTGCCGAGATCAGCGGGATGCGGCTGGCCGCCGCCGCGCGGACGACCGCCTCTTCGTTGAAGCCCCAGAGGTCCTCCAGGCTGCCACCACCACGCGCGACGATGATCAGGTCGGGCCTGGGGATCGGTCCCGACGGGTCGAGCGCGTTGAAGCCCTGGATCGCCGCACTGACCTGGGGCGCGCAATCCTGGCCCTGCACCGCCACCGGCCAGATCAGCACATGGGTCGGGAAGCGGTCGCGCAGCCGATGCAGGATGTCGCGGATCACCGCGCCCGAGGGCGAGGTGACGACGCCGATCACGCGCGGCAGATATGGCAGCGGCTGCTTGCGCGATTCGTCGAACAGCCCCTCGGCCGCCAGCGCCTTGCGGCGCTTTTCCAGCATCAGCATCAGCGCGCCCGCGCCCGCGGGCTCGATCTGATCGACGATGAGCTGGTATTTCGACTGGCCGGGGAATGTGGTCAGCCGGCCCGTGGCGATGACCTCGATCCCTTCCTCGGGGCGGGTAGCGAGGCGCGCTGCCTGGCCTTTCCAGGTCACGGCGGCGATCACCGCGCGGTCGTCCTTGAGATCGAAATAGAGATGCCCCGACGAAGGACGCGAGACGCGGCCGATCTCGCCCCGGACGCGGACGCGGCCGAACTCGCCCTCGAGCACGCGCTTCACGGCGCCCGAGATTTCCGAGACGGTGAATTCATGGGCATTGCCGCCCGGCCCCGATGCGGGCTCATCCTCGAAGAGTTCCATGGCCAGGGTTTTGGCGCGGCGCGCGCACGGGATCAAGGGGCGCTATTGATCCGGGGCCGCGCAGTTCCTAGAAGGCGTCCAGAATATTTGCGAAAAAGGGGCGTGGCGCCATGAACATCCTGATCCTCGGCAGCGGCGGGCGCGAACATTCCCTGGCCTGGGCGATCCGCCAGAACCCGAAATGCGACCGGCTTTTCGTCGCGCCGGGCAATGCCGGGATGGAGAGCCTGGCGCGGCTGGCCGATCTGGACATCCTGTCGGGATCGGCCGTGATCGGCTTTTGCGAGGAAAACGCCATCGACCTGGTGGTGATCGGTCCCGAGGCGCCCCTGGCCGCCGGGGTGGCAGACGACCTGCGCGGGGCAGGCATCCTGGTATTCGGGCCGTCGAAGGCGGCGGCGATGCTTGAGGCGTCGAAGTCCTTCACCAAGGAGGTCTGCGACGCCTGCGGCGCGCCGACCGCCGCCTGGGCGCGCTTCGATGCCGCCGGGCCGGCGCGGGACTACATCCGCACGAAAGGCGCGCCCATCGTGATCAAGGCCGACGGGCTGGCCGCCGGCAAGGGCGTGACCGTGGCCATGACCGAGGCCGAGGCTCTCGCCGCCGTGGATGACGCCTTCGGCGGCGCCTTCGGCGAGGCCGGGGCGGAAGTGGTGATCGAGGAGTTCATGGCCGGCGAGGAGGCGAGCTTCTTTGTCCTGTGCGACGGCGCGGACTGCCTGGCCATCGGCACCGCGCAGGACCACAAGCGCGTGGGCGACGGCGACACCGGGCCGAATACCGGCGGCATGGGGGCCTATTCCCCCGCCCCCGTGCTGACGCAGGCCATCCAGGACGACGTGATGGCGCGGATCGTGCGCCCGACCGTGGCCGAGATGGCGCGCCGCGGCACGCCGTTCCAGGGGGTGCTTTACGCCGGGCTGATGATCGAGGACGGGCAGGCGAGGCTGGTCGAATACAACGTCCGTTTCGGAGACCCGGAATGCCAGGTCCTGATGATGCGGCTGGGCGCGCAGGCGCTGGACCTGATCCTGGCCTGCGCCGAGGGCAGGCTGGGCGGGACCGCCGTGACCTGGGCCGACGACCATGCCCTGACCGTGGTGCTGGCCGCGAAGGGCTATCCCGGCGCTTATGAGAAGGGGACCGAGATCCGGGGGCTGGAGGCTTTGGCGCAGGATTCGGGGCGGATGGTCTTTCATGCCGGAACAGCGATGCGGGACGGCACGCTTGTCGCGGCGGGCGGGCGGGTCCTGGCCGCGACGGGACGGGGAGAGAGTCTGGCCGAGGCCCATGCGAAAGCCTATGCGCTGGCCGATGCCATCGACTGGCCGGGCGGCTTTTATCGCCGGGACATCGGCTGGCGCGCGCTTTGAGGCGCCGCGCTTGCGGCACGGTCGCATATGGGTATTTGAAAAACGAAGAAGGCCCCGGCGCGGCGCGGAATCGGGGCCGTTTCTTTTCCCGGCATCTGTTCAGGTAAAATGCGGGCGGTGGCGATTTTCGGTCTTTTCAAACGGCGGGGCCCGAACCTATAGTCCGGCCCATGACTCGGATGCGACCTATCATCGCCACGGCCCCTGACGCGCACAATGGCGCGCGTTTTGCCGTGAACCTTCGCGGTCTGCTTCTTCTTACGCTGCGCTGAGCGGGTCCCCGGGCCGCCGCTCAGTCAGGTTGGCGCCCGGAAACCAACCCCAAGCGTAAAGAAGGAAGATCCCAGATGACCGACAAAAGCCGCGTTCTGATATTCGACACCACCCTGCGCGATGGCGAGCAATCGCCCGGCGCCACCATGACCCATGCCGAGAAGCTGGAAATCGCCCAGATGCTGGACGAGATGGGCGTGGACATCATCGAGGCGGGCTTTCCCATCGCCTCGGAGGGCGACTTCGCCGCCGTGAGCGAGATCGCCAAGCTGGCGCGCAATTCGGTGATCTGCGGCCTGGCCCGCGCCCAGTTCCCCGACATCGACCGCTGCTGGGAGGCGGTGAAGCATGCGAAGCGCCCGCGCATCCACACCTTCATCGGCACCTCTCCGCTGCACCGCGCCATTCCGAACCTGGACATGGACCAGATGGCCGAGCGCATCCACCAGACCGTGACCCATGCCCGCAACCTGTGCAACGATGTGCAGTGGTCGCCCATGGACGCGACACGCACCGAGCATGACTATCTGTGCCGCGTGGTCGAGATCGCGATCAAGGCCGGTGCCACCACGATCAACATTCCCGACACCGTGGGCTATACCGCGCCGCGCGAAAGCGCCGCGCTGATCGCCATGCTGCTGGAGCGGGTGCCGGGCGCGGACGAGGTGATCTTTGCCACGCATTGCCACAACGACCTAGGCATGGCGACGGCCAACAGCCTGGCCGCCGTCGAGGCGGGCGCGCGTCAGGTCGAATGCACCATCAACGGGCTGGGCGAGCGCGCCGGAAACACCGCGCTGGAAGAAGTCGTGATGGCGCTGAAGGTGCGTCACGACATCATGCCCTTCACCACCGGCATCGACACGACAAAGATCATGGGGCTGTCGCGGCGGGTGGCGCAGGCCTCGGGCTTTGTCGTGCAGCCGAACAAGGCCATCGTCGGCAAGAACGCCTTCCTGCACGAATCCGGCATCCACCAGGACGGCGTGCTGAAGAACGTCGAGACCTTCGAGATCATGCGCCCCGCCGATATCGGCCTGAACGAGGCCAATATCGCCATGGGCAAGCATTCGGGCCGCGCCGCGCTGCGCAGCAAGCTGCGCGACCTGGGCTATGATCCCGGCGACAACCAGCTGAAGGACATCTTCGTCCGCTTCAAGGCCCTGGCCGACCGCAAGAAAGAGATCTACGACGAGGATCTGGTCGCCCTGATGCAGGACAGCGCCGCCAATACCGAAAACGACCATCTGCAAGTCAGGCACCTGCGCGTGGTCTGCGGCAGCGACGGCCAGTCGGCCGACCTGACCATGCTGGTGGGCGGCGAGGAGAAATCGGTCCATGCCACGGGCGACGGTCCGGTCGATGCCTGCTTCAACGCCGTCAAGGCGATCTGGCCGCATGAGGCGCGGCTGCAACTGTATCAGGTCCATGCCGTGACCGAGGGGACCGACGCCCAGGCGACCGTCAGCGTGCGGATGGAGGAGAGCGGGCGCATCGTCACCGGTCAGGCCGCCGATACCGACACCATCCTGGCCAGCGTGAAAGCCTATGTCGGGGCGCTGAACCGGCTGAAGGTGCGGCGCGAGATGGTCGGCAAGGATGCCGATGCCAAGCAGGTCAGCATGTATTCGCACTGACCGGACGTGGGGGCGGCGTTTCAGGCCGCCCCCCGCTTTTGCGCGAAGCCCAGATCGACGCCTTGCAGGAAGGGAAAATCCTCGGCCAGTTCGGCGTGGAAGGCTGCGGGCCGCATCGGCTTGAACCATTTCGGGAAGGGCGCGGCGATGCTTGCGACCGAGTCCCCCTCGTCCCAGCGGGTCTGGACATAGCCCAGGCCCGAGGTGTCGGTGAAGCCGGGCATGTTCTTCGGGATCTGGAAATGGTTGAAGGCGTAGACGCTGCGCCCCGCCCGGCGCAGCCGCACCGTCGCCCCCGCGCTCATGAAGGGCTGATGCGCGTTCCAGAAGCTGACCGGCGCACCGCCGTAGCTGCCGAAGACCAGCCCGCGCGGATAGCTGATGCCGAAGGCGGGCAGGTCGGTGAAACGCAGGGCATGGCGGCGGATGCGCGCGACATGATGGCGCGACAGCGCGTCGTCATCGTCCAGCCGGAACTGGATCACGGGGCGCCCCGCCTCGGCCGCCGCGCGCTGCAATTCGGGGCGCAGCGCATCCAGCGTGTTGCGCTTTTCGGACAGCAGCACCCGCACCTGCCGCAGGCCCGCGCAAAGATCCATCAGCCGCTCGCGCGCGAGGGGCGGCAATTCGGGAGAGGTCAGGATCAGGAAGCGGAAATCCGAATCCGTCTGCGCCCGGATCGAGGGCAGGCATAATGTCTCAAAGGCCGTGAAGCGACGCTCCAGCCGCTTGGGCGCATAGATCAGTGCCGCGCGGCGCGCCAGAAGCTCGGGGGAGTTGCCGTCCTTGCCCTGGGTCTCGGCCCAGTCGCAGGAGCCCAGGAAGGAAAACCGGCAGATCCCGAGTATATCGTCGCGCAAGCTGGCCCCCTGATCCGGTTTCGCCTCGCAAGGCTAAAAATCGGGCGTTCCCGGGTCAAGGCGCCGGAGGCCGAATATTGCGCGGCAAGGCTGAGGAAATATGCGGATTTCGGGTTTCCGCGACGCAAATCACGTCCTATATGACCACAACCTGCGGTGGGGCGACTCAGCGGGTCCAATCGGGCAATGGCCGCCGGTCAACGGGGGCGCGAAGCCGCCCGGAACGGCGCGGCAGAAGGGACAATGGAATGGCTTTTGGCGGATTGTTTTCCACCGACATCGCGATCGATCTGGGCACCGCGAACACGCTGATCTATGTCAAGGGCAAGGGCATCATCCTGAATGAGCCCTCGGTCGTCGCCTATCACGTCAAGGACGGCAAGAAGCAGGTCCTGGCCGTGGGCGAGGATGCCAAGCTGATGCTGGGCCGCACCCCCGGCAGCATCGAGGCCATTCGCCCCATGCGCGAGGGTGTGATCGCCGATTTCGACAGCGCCGAGGAAATGATCAAGCATTTCATCAAGAAGGTGTTCCGGCGCACGACCTTTTCGAAACCCAAGATCATCGTCTGCGTGCCCCATGGCGCGACGCCCGTGGAAAAGCGGGCGATCCGGCAATCGGTGTTGTCGGCGGGCGCGCGCCGTGCCGGGCTGATCGCCGAGCCGATCGCTGCGGCCATCGGCGCGGGCATGCCCATCACCGAGCCGACCGGCAGCATGGTCGTCGATATCGGCGGCGGCACCACCGAGGTCGCGGTCCTGTCGCTGGGCGATGTGGTCTATGCGCGTTCGGTCCGCATCGGCGGAGACCGCATGGACGACGCGCTGATCAACTATCTGCGCCGCAACCACAACTTGCTGATCGGCGAATCCACCGCCGAGCGGGTCAAGACCCAGATCGGCACAGCGCGCATGCCCGATGACGGGCGCGGCGCCACGATCATGGTGCGCGGCCGCGACCTGCTGAACGGCATCCCGAAAGAGATGGAGATCACCCAGGCCATGGTCGCCGAGGCGCTGGCCGAGCCGGTGCAGCAGATCTGCGAAGCGGTGATGGTCGCGCTGGAGGCGACCCCGCCCGATCTGGCCGCCGACATCGTGGACCGGGGCGTGATGCTGACCGGCGGCGGCGCCATGCTGGGCGAACTGGACCTGGCGCTGCGCGAGCAGACGGGCCTGTCGATCAGCCTGGCAGACCAGCCGATGAGCTGCGTGGCCCTGGGCACCGGCAAGGCGCTGGAGTTCGAAAAACAGCTTCGCCACGTCATCGACTACGATAGCTGATCCCCGGCCCATGGCGCGCAAGGGCCCAGATTACGCGGCTCCGGTCCGCCGCATCCTCGTTTCGCTTCTGGTCCTGGCGCTGCTGGGGGTGTTTCTGTTCTGGCAGATCGACAGCCCCCGCGCCGAACGGCTTCGCGCGCAGATCATCGACCGGCTGGTGCCCGGCTTCGAATGGGCGATGGCGCCGGTGACGAAGCTGGGGCGGATGGCCGCGGGCTTTCAATCCTATGCCCGGCTTTACGAGCAGAACCAGGAACTGCGCCGCGAGCTGCAAAAGATGTCGGCCTGGAAAGAGGCCGCCGTCCAGCTTGAGCAGGAGAACGCCAAGCTTCTGGCGCAGAACAATGTCCGCATCGACCCGGCATTGACCTATATTTCGGGCGTGGTGCTGACCGATAGCGGCACGGCCTTTCGCCAGTCCGTGCTGTTGAACGTGGGCGCGCGGGACGGCGTGCTGGACGGCTGGGCCACGATGGACGGATTGGGCCTGGTCGGACGCATCTCGGGCGTGGGCGAGACGACCAGCCGGGTGATGCTGCTGACCGACCCCTCAAGCCGGGTGCCGGTGACGATCCTGCCCTCGGGCCAGCATGCGCTGCTTTCGGGCGACAATACGGCGCTGCCCGCGATGGAGTTCATCGAAAGCCCCGAGGGGCTGCGGCCCGGCGACCGGGTGATCAGTTCCGGCGATGGCGGCGTGTTTCCGCCGGGCCTTCTGGTCGGACAGGTCGCGCAGGCCAGCGACGGGCGGTTGCGGGTGCGGCTGGCGGCCGATTACGGGCGGCTGGAATTCCTGCGCGTGCTGCGCAGCCATCCGGCCGAGCGGCTGGCCGATACCGGGCTTCTGATCCCGCCGCCACCCTCGGAGTTCATCGGCCCGCCGATGCCGCCGATGATGGATCTGGACCCCCTCGCCACCGCCCAGCGGGCCGAGCAGGCGGCCGAGGCCGTCCGCCTGGGCCTGCCCACCCCGCCGCCCCTGACCGAGCCGGCCGAGCCCGCCGAACCGAATGACTGAGGCGCCGCGCCATCCCCGGCAGCTTGGCCGGCATCTGGGACAGGCCCTGTTCGCGGCGCTGTTCCTGGGGCTGCTGTTTCTGCGGCTGATGCCGCTGGCGCCGGGGCGCATGGTCTGGCCCGGCCCGGACCTGGCGCTGTGCCTGGCTTTGGCCTGGATCCTGCGCCGCCCCGATCAGGCGCCGGTCCTGCTGATCGCGGCACTGTTTCTGATCGAGGACATCATGCTGTGGCGCCCGCCCGGCCTTTGGACCGCGATCATCGTCATCGGCACCGAGGCCGCCCGCAAGCGCGAGGGGCATTGGCGGGAATTGCCGTTCGTGGTTGAATGGATGCGCGTGGCGCTGCTGGTCGGGCTTATGGTGTTGATGAACAGATTCCTGCTGTCGCTGTTCCTGGCACCCCTGCCGTCCTTGGGGCAGGCCCTGATGCAGTATCTCGCGACCGTGGCCACCTATCCGCTGGTCGCGGGCCTGCTGCGCTGGCCCCTGGGCCTGCGCCGCGCACCGACCGAGACCTGATCCGGGCGGGGCTTGGGTCGTCGGGCCGGAGGACTGGCCCGAAACGCCCAAAGCCCAAGCAAGACGCCCGCATAAGAAAGACGAAGGACACCGCCGCGCCATGCGCAAGTCGCAAAAGGAAATTGCCGAAAGCAGCCGCCTCATCTCGCGCAGGGTGTTGATGCTGGGTGCCGTCCAGACCTCGGTGGTGGCGGCGCTGGGGATGAAGCTGCGCTCGATGCAGCTTGAGCATGCCGAGCAATATCGCATGCTCTCGGACGGGAACTCGATCAAGATCCGGCTCCTGCCCCCGGCGCGCGGGCTGATCCTGGACCGCAACGGCGTGGTGATCGCGGGCAACGAGCAGAATTACCGCGTCACGCTGACGCGCGAGGATGCGGGCGATGTCTCGGCGGTGATCGCGCGGCTGCGCCATATCATTCCGATGACCGACCACCAGGTAGCCGAGCTTCTGGCCGAGATCCGCCGCCGCAGCGCCGTGACCCCGGTGATGATCGCCGACCGGCTGAGCTGGGCGGAGTTTTCCTCGATCGCGCTCAACGCGCCCTCGCTGCCCGGCGTCACGACCGAGGCGGGGCTGTCGCGCAGCTATCCCCGCGCGGGCGATTTCTCGCATGTGCTGGGCTATGTCGGGCCGGTCTCGGATTACGACCTGTCCAAGATCGAGAACCCCGATCCGGTGCTGCGCCTGCCCGAGTTCCAGCTTGGCAAGGTCGGCATGGAGGCGCGGCTGGAAGAACCCCTGCGCGGCAAGGCGGGCGCGCGGCGGATCGAGGTCAACAGCGCCGGGCGCGAGATGCGCGAACTTTCGCGGATCGAGGGTCAGCAGGGCGCCACGCTGCAAACCACGCTGGACGCCCGCTTGCAGAACTTCGCGACCGAGCGGCTGGGCAACGAAAGCGCCGCCGCCGTGGTGATCGACGTGACCACGGGCGATATCGTCGCGATCTCGTCTTCGCCGGTCTTCGATCCGAACAAGTTCGTGCGCGGCATCTCGGGGCCGGATTACCGCGAACTGATGAACCACGACCATCGCCCGCTGGCCGACAAGACGGTGCAGGGCGCCTATCCGCCCGGCTCGACCTTCAAGATGGTGACGCTGCTGGCCGGACTGGAATCGGGCGTGATCAATTCCGGCACGCGCTTCTTTTGCCCCGGCTTCATCCAGCTTGCGGGCCGCAAGTTCCATTGCTGGAGCCGGGGCGGCCACGGCACGGTGGACGCGGTGAACAGCCTCGCCCATTCCTGCGACGTTTTTTATTACGAACTGGCGCAGCGCGTGGGCATCGACCGGATCGGGGCCATGGCGCGCAAGCTGGGCATCGGCATTCGCCACGACCTGCCCATGTCCGCCATCGCCGAGGGGATCGCGCCGGACCGTGCCTGGAAGCGGGCGCGCTATGATCAGGAATGGCAGCTTGGCGATTCGCTGAACGCCTCGATCGGCCAGGGCTATGTGCTGGCCTCGCCCCTGCAACTCGCGGTGATGACGGCGCGGGTGGCGACCGGGCTTGCGGTCGAGCCGCGCCTGGTGCGCGCCATCGACGGCGTGCCGGTGCCGGTCAAGGAATTCCAGCCGCTGGACCTGAACCCCCTGAACCTGCGCATCGCGCGCGCGGGAATGGATGCGGTGATGAATTCGGACCGGGGCACGGCGCGGCGCGCGCGCATCGTGACCGAGGAATGGCGCATGGCGGGCAAGACCGGCACCAGCCAGGTCAGAAACATCACCGCGGCCGAGCGCGCGCGGGGCGTGATCTCGAACGACCAGCTTCCCTGGAGCCGGCGCGACCATGCGCTTTTCGTCTGCTATGCCCCTTTCGGCGCACCGCGTTATGCGGTCTCGGTGGTGGTCGAGCATGGCGGCGGCGGCTCGGCGGTGGCCGCGCCCATCGCCCGCGACATCCTGCTGTTCGCGCTAGCCGACGGCCTGCCCCCGATCACCGCCTATCCCGATGACGGCACCCGCGCCAAGGTGCAGGAAATATGGTCGCGCATGAACCTGATGCCCGCGACCCGGCCCAACCCCACCCGCGCGAGGGCCTGAGCGATGGGTTATCTGGACTATAGCGTCGAGCGTGTGCCGACCGGCTGGCGCAAGATCCTCTATATCAACTGGCCGCTGGTTTTCCTTGTCACCGCAGTCAGTTGCATCGGATTTTTGATGCTTTACTCGGTTTCGGGCGGGGATATAGACCGCTGGGCCATGCCCCAGATCGAGCGTTTCGCGGCGGGCATGGCGATCATGCTGGGACTGGCCTTCGTGCCGATCTGGTTCTGGCGCTCGATCTCGGTCGGGTTCTATGCGACCTGCCTGGTGCTGCTGGTCCTGGTCGAGGTCATGGGCCATGTCGGCATGGGCGCGCAGCGTTGGCTGGTGCTCGGGCCGGTCCGCATCCAGCCCTCGGAACTGACCAAGATCGCCTTCGTGATGACCCTGGCCGCCTATTACGACTGGCTGCCGGTCGATAAGGTCTCGCGCCCGCTTTGGGTGCTGATCCCGGTCCTTCTGATCCTGACGCCCACGGCGCTGGTGCTGATGCAGCCGGACCTGGGCACCTCGGTCATGCTGATCGCGGGCGGCGGGATTGTGATGTTCGCGGCCGGCGTCAGCCTGTGGTATTTCGGCGCCGTCATCGCCATCGTCGCGGGCCTGGTGACGGCGGTGATGGAAAGCCGGGGCACCGACTGGCAGCTTCTGCACGATTACCAGTTCAAGCGCATCGACACCTTCCTGGACCCCACCTCGGACCCGCTGGGCGCGGGCTATAACATCATGCAGGCCCAGATCGCGCTGGGATCGGGCGGCATGTCCGGTCGCGGCTTCATGCAGGGCACGCAGTCGCGGCTGAACTTCCTGCCCGAGAAGCACACGGATTTCATCTTCACCTCGCTGGCCGAGGAGTTCGGCTTTATCGGCGCGGCCTCTCTGCTGGCGCTTTATGTCCTGATCCTGGGCTTTGCGCTGCATTCGGCGCTGACCAATCGCGACCGTTTCGCAAGCCTGATGACCATCGGCATCGCCGGGACGTTCTTTCTGTATTTCGCCATCAACATGGCCACGGTGATGGGAATGCTGCCTGCCAAAGGCTCGCCCTTGCCGCTGGTCAGCTATGGCGGCACCTCGCTGATGATCCTGCTGATGGGCTTCGGCATCCTGCAATCGGCCCATGTCCACCGCCCGAGGTAATCCCATGCGCGTCCTTTTCGCCGCTCCCCAGAAATACTGGACCGCATGGGCGCCCGCGCTTCGCGCCGCCTGCCCCGAGATGGACCTGGCGCGCGATGGCGATCCCGCCGGCTTCGACGCGCTGATCTATGCGCCGGGCTATCCCGAGGATGGCGGCCCGCTGGATTTCACCCCCTTCACCGGCGCGCGCGTCGTGCAAAGCCTTTGGGCGGGGGTCGAGCGGATCGTCACGAACCCCACCCTGACCCAGCCCCTGTGCCGCATGGTCGATCCCGGCCTGGCACGGGGAATGGTGGAATATTGCCTCGGCTGGGTGATGCGCGCTCATCTGGGCATGCATGCCTATCGCCAGGACGGGGTTTGGCGCAACGGGGTGGTCCCGCCCCTGGCCAGCCGCCGCCGCGTCACCGTTCTGGGCATGGGCGAGCTTGGCGGCCCTGTCGCGGCGACGCTGGCGGGACTGGGGTTCCAGGTGACGGGCTGGTCGGCCTCGGGCCGCGCGGCGGCGGCGGGAAACGGGATCGAGGTGCTGGGCGCCAAGGATCTGCCCGAGGCGCTGGGACGGGCAGAAATCCTGGTCTGTCTGCTGCCCGACACCGCCGCCACGCGCGGGCTTCTGAACGCGGCAACCCTGGCGCTGCTGCCGAAGGACGCCACCATCATCAATGCCGGGCGCGGCACCCTGATCGACGAGACGGCGCTTCTGGCCGCGCTGGAAACGGGCCGTCCCGGCCATGCTATCCTGGACGTGTTCCAGACCGAGCCCCTGCCCCCCGGCCATCCCTTCTGGTCCAACCCGCATGTGACCGTCACCCCCCATATCGCCGCCGAGACCCGGCCCGAGACCGCCGCCCCCGTCGCCGCCGACAACCTGCGCCGCGCCATGCGGGGCCTGCCCCTGCTGCATCTGGTGGACAGAAAACGCGGCTATTGAATGATCCCGTTTACCGGCTGCGGGGCGCATGTTACCAAGGCGCAGCGCCGAAGGCGGATCAACCTACGCGCGACTTTGGCCCGGTCCTCGGGCAAATGGATTGGCAGACGGCCCCCTGGCCGATGGAGTGAGAGATGGTGATTACCCCCGTTCTTCTGGCCGGTGGTTCGGGCACGCGGCTCTGGCCCGTCTCGCGCAAGAGCTTTCCCAAGCAGTTCGTCTCGCTGATCGGCGATCTGACGCTGTTCCAGGCTTCGGCCAAGCGGCTTTCCGGGCCGCGCTTCGCGGCGCCCCTGGTGATGACCAATGCCGATTTCCGCTTCATCGTGGCCGAGCAACTTGACCAGATCAGGATCGAGCCCGCCGCCATCGTGATCGAGCCCAAGGGCCGCAATACCGCCCCCGCGATTCTGGCCGCCGCGCTGATGGCCACCGCCCGCGACCCCGAGGCGCTGCTGCTGGTCGCGCCCTCGGATCATGTGGTGCCGGATGCCGAGGCTTTCGGGCAGGCGGTCGAGCTTGGTGCCTCGGCCGCGGCCGAGGGGCGGATCGTGACCTTCGGCATTGCGCCTTCCCGCCCCGAGACCGGCTATGGCTACATGGAGGCCGAGGGCGCGGGCGCGGGTCCGCTGGTGCTGAAGCGCTTCGTCGAAAAACCCGATGCCGAGAATGCGGCAAGGATGATCGCGCAGGGCAATTACCTGTGGAATGCGGGGATCTTCCTTTTCCGCGCCGCCACGATGATCCAGGCGTTCAAGGCTCATGCCGCCGAATATCTGGCCCCGGTCCAGGCCGCGCTGGACGAAGCGCGTCAGGATCTGGGTTTCCTGCGGCTCGCGCCCGAGCCCTGGGACCGCCTGCCCGATCTGTCGATCGACTATGCCGTGCTGGAAAAGGCCGCGAACCTTTCGGTCGTGCGCTATGCGGGCCATTGGTCGGACCTGGGCGGCTGGGATGCCGTCTGGCGCGAGGCGCAGGGCCCCGAGGGGTTGCCCGACGGCAATGTGACGGATGAACGCTCGACCGCGATCGATTGCGACAACGTGCTTTTGCGCGCCCAGGACGAGGGCGTCGAAGTCGTGGGCATCGGGCTGAAGGATGTCATGGTCGTCTCGACCAAGGATGCGGTGCTGGTCGCCGGCATGGACCGGGCGCAGGATGTGCGGCTGGCGGTCGGCGCGCTGAAAGCCAAGGGCGCGCGCCAGGCCGAAAGCTTTCTGCGCGACAACCGCCCCTGGGGTTGGTATGAGACGCTGGCCCTGGCCGACCGCTTCCAGGTCAAGCGCATCGTGGTCAATCCGGGCGCGGCCCTGTCGCTGCAATCCCATTTCCACCGCTCCGAGCATTGGATCGTCGTCTCGGGAACGGCGCGGGTGACGGTGGACAAGACGGTGACGCTGGTGACCGAGAACCAGTCCATCTATGTCCCCCTGGGCGCCGTCCACCGGATGGAGAATCCCGGCAAGGTGCCGATGGTGCTGATCGAGGTCCAGACCGGCTCTTACCTGGGCGAGGACGACATCGTGCGATACGAGGATGTCTATTCGCGCAGCTAAGGGGTTGCGGGGAAATGTTCGCGGCACGCCAGCCCGTGCATGACGGCGCCGGCGATGCCGCAAGGCCCCCCGCGCGATGATCGCCGCCTGCCTCAAGGCGGGGCGGATCCAGTTGGCGACGGCCGCCATCCCGGCCCTGGACATGCGAGCCGCGCTTTCCGCGTAGGTCTTCAGGCTTATTCCCGGCGCGCGCCGATCTGGATCTAGTCAGGACTTATGCGTCGGGAGCGGATCGAGCCCTTTCGCGACGATGCATGCCGTGCCTGGCGCTGCGGTGGTGATAGGCTTCGCCGCGCTTCTTTCACTCGTCGGCCAGATGGAATCGGAACTGGCATGGCCGCAGGCCATCACCCCGATAAACCGCCCATTGACACCCGCCCGATAGAAAGCCCCGCCATCCGCCGGCAAATCGGCTTTCCTCGCCAGCGCGTGGGACAGAGATCCGCCATTCGTGGGAAGCGGCCGGCGTCGTCTGGATGAGGCGCCGCTTGTTTCGGCCTATGCCCCGTCCATGCCCCGTCCGATCCGGTCTTCCGCCCATGCCATGGCTTCACCGATCCGGCCTTATATAGTATAGTCCCCCATACCATATGACGCAAAGGCCAGCCATCGCCATGTCTCACACCATCCGCGACAAAGAGAAGCTGATTGCTAGGGTCCGCCGCCTGAAAGGTCAGATCGAGGGGATCGAGCGCGCGCTTGAGGCCGGCAAACCCTGCGGCGAAATCCTGCGCCAGCTTGCTTCCGCGCGCGGCGCGATGAGCGGGCTGGCAGCCGAGGTCATGGAGGATCACCTGCGCGAGCATGTGCTTCACGCCGAAACCGAAGCCGACCGCCGGCAGGGCGGCGAAGAGCTGATCGACATCATCCGAACCTATATGAAATAAGCCGGTGCCCCGGCGGGAGCCATGTCCCATGTCCGCAATCGACATCTCTGCCCATACCCGCGAACATAACTTCCTCGGGCGCGACCATCGGCGCAACGAGCGCAGGGTCTGGCTGGTCATCGCCCTGACGGCCACGATGATGGTCGTCGAAATCGCCGCGGGCAGGATCTATGGCTCGATGGCGCTGGTGGCCGATGGCTGGCATATGTCCACCCATGCCGGGGCGATGCTGATCGCGGCGCTGGCCTATCTCTATGCGCGCCGCCATGCCGAGGATCGCCGCTTCACCTTCGGCACAGGCAAGCTCGGCGACCTTGGCGGCTTTGCCAGCGCCATCGTCCTTGCCCTTGTCGCGCTGCTCATCGGCTGGGAAAGTCTGCTGCGGCTGACCGATCCCGTCGAGATCAGCTTCGGACAGGCGATCACCGTCGCGCTGCTCGGGCTCGCGGTCAATCTTGGCTGCGCCTGGCTGCTCCGGGACGATCACGCCCACCATCATCACGGACATGGACATCACCATGCGCATGATCACGATGGCGACCGACATGACCATGCGCGGGACAACAACCTGCGCGCCGCCTATCTGCATGTTCTGGCCGATGCGCTGACCTCGATCCTCGCCATCCTGGCGCTGCTGGCCGGGCGCGCCTATGGCTGGCTCTGGGCCGATCCGCTGATGGGCGTCATGGGCGCGCTGGTGATCGCGCGCTGGTCCTGGGGGCTGATCCGCGATTCAGGCACGGTCCTTCTGGACCGGATTCCCGCAGGCGAGAACCTGCCGGAAGAGATCCGCGAGGCGATCGAGACCGGGGCCGACCGGATCACGGACCTGCATGTCTGGCAGATCGGGCCGGGCCATCATGCCGCCATCATCTCGCTGATGTCGAGCAATCCCGCGACCCCAGCGGAATACAAGGCCCGCCTGGCCGAAATACACGAGCTCTCTCACATCACCGTCGAGGTCGAGCGGGGGGTTGTCACAGCCTAGCAATCCGCCAAGGAATCCTGTGGCCGTCCTCTGCGGCGCCTTCGACGCGCATCGAACGCCGTCAAAACAGGAATGCTGATGGCACGGGACAGATGGACCGCTTCCCTCGGCTCGATATGCCGGGTTGCAGTCATCAAGCACGGGCGTTTCCGCAGAGGCTGGGGGCTTTGCCCCCACGTTTTGCGCCCCCCTCAATGGGGGTCGCAAAACGTTCCCCCAGGATATTTAGGCATGAAAGACGCAGTCACGGCGCGAGCAATTTGCGGTAGAGTTGATCAAGGAAGCTTTGAGCCTCGGCGAAGGGATCGTGACACTCACCCAGGAGGGCGCGAACCTGGACCTCGAAATCGGCGTAATGCTGGGTCAGCGCCCAGATCGAGAACAGCAGGTGATGCGGATCGAGCCGGGCGATACGGCCCTTTGCGGCCCATTGCGCGATCAGCGCCGCCTTTTCGTCCACCAGTTCGCGCAGCGCGCCGCCCAGGATCGGCATGAGTCGCGGCGCGCCTTGCAGCACCTCATTCGCGAAAAGCCGACTTTCCTGCGGGTAGTCGCGAGACATTTCCAATTTGCGCCTCGCATAGGCAAGCAATTGTTCTACCGGGTCGCCATCTGCCCGCAACGCGCGCAGGGGCGCGAGCCAGAGTTCCATCAATGCCTGAAGCAATTCGGTGTGAATCGCCTCTTTCGAGGGGAAGTAATAGAGCACATTGGGTTTCGACAGCCCCGCCGTCTCGGCGATCTGGTCGATGGTGGTCCCAGCATAGCCGCGTGCTGAAAATTCTTGCAGTGCCGCCGAGAGGATCGCCCGGCGGTTCTTCCTTTGGATTCGGCTTCTGCCCTGCGGCTGGTCTTGCATGGGGTTTCCGGGCTGGGAAGGGCGCGGCCTGGAATGGCACGTGCACGGGCGCTTGACTGCCCCTTACCCCGTGCTAGCCTGATCCTGACCAACTGGTCAATATTCTGCTTCGGGCTTGGGCGGGGCGCCGCGACAGCCCGCCCAAGCCCGAAGCAAGGTGGCCGCCGGACAGGAAGGAGAATGCGATGACGACTGCCTCTGGCGGCGAGGGCGCGATGCCGAACATGAAGGTCGACGGGGATCGGCTGTGGCAGAGCCTGATGGACATGGCCCGGATCGGGCCGGGCGTCGCGGGCGGCAACAATCGCCAGACCCTGACAGATGCCGATGCCGAGGGGCGCGCGCTTTTTCAGTCCTGGTGCGATGCCGCCGGGCTGAGCATGGGCGTGGATGCCATGGGCACCATGTTCGCCGCCCGCCCCGGCACCGATCCCGAAGCCCTGCCCGTCTATATCGGCAGCCATCTGGACACACAGCCCACCGGCGGCAAGTTCGACGGCGTGCTGGGCGTCCTGGCCGGGCTGGAGGTCGTGCGCTCGTTGAACGACATGGGCATCCGCACGCGCCGCCCCATCGTCGTCACCAACTGGGCGAATGAGGAAGGCGCGCGCTTTGCGCCGGCCATGCTGGCTTCGGGCGTCTTCGCCGGAGAGATCGGCCTTGAGCACGCCTATGCGCGCCAGGACCTGGACGGGCTGACCTATGGCGCCGAATTGGAGCGGATCGGTTGGAAGGGGACCGAGCCGGTCGGCGCGCGCAGGATGCATGCCTATTACGAGTTGCATATCGAGCAGGGCCCGATCCTGGAGGCCGAGGGCAAGGAGATCGGGGTCGTCACCCATTGCCAGGGGTTGTGGTGGCTGGAATTCACCCTGACCGGGCGCGAGGCGCATACCGGCTCGACCCCGATGGCGATGCGGGTCAATGCGGGCCTGGCCATGGCCCGCATCCTGGAGATGGTCCAGGAGGTCGCCATGGCCGAGCAACCCGGCGCGGTGGGCGGTGTCGGACAGATGAAATTCGCGCCGAACAGCCGCAATGTGCTGCCGGGGAAAGTGGTGTTCACCGTCGATATCCGCAGCCCCGACCAGGCCAAGCTGGACCGCATGCGCGCCGCGATCGAGGCCCGAGCGAGCGCGATCTGCGCTGCTCTGGGCGTCGGCTGCGCCATCGAGGCGGTCGGCCATTTCGACCCCGTGACCTTCGCGCCAGAGTTGGTCGAGACCGTGCGCCGCGCCGCCGACCGGCTGGGCTATCGCCATATGGAGGTGATCTCGGGCGCCGGGCATGACGCCTGCTGGGCCGCGAAAGTCGCGCCGGCGACGATGATCTTTTGCCCCTGCGTCGGCGGTGTTTCGCATAACGAAGCCGAAGAGATCAGCCCGGAATGGGCCGCCGCCGGTGCCGATGTGCTGCTGCATGCGGTGCTGGAAACGGCTGAGATCGGCGCATGACCTCGGCACCGGGACGGGGGCTCCGCCCCCCGCTTTGCCGGCCCCTCGATGGGGCCGGCAAAGCGCCCCCCGGGATATTTGGACAAGAAAGAGGGATTCAGGCATGAGCACGGTCATCAAGGGCGGCATCATCGTCACGGCGGATCTGAGCTATCCCGCCGATATCCTGGCCGATGGCGGCAAGATCGCCGCCATCGGCCAGGGGCTGACCGGCAACCGGGTTCTGGATGCCTCGGGCTGCTATGTCATGCCCGGCGGCATCGATCCGCATACCCATCTGGAGATGCCCTTCATGGGCACCTATTCCGCAGACGACTTCGAGAGCGGCACCCGCGCCGCCCTGGCGGGGGGCACGACGATGGTGGTGGACTTCGCCCTGCCCTCGCCCGGCCAGGGGCTGATGGACGCGCTGAGGATGTGGGACAACAAATCCGGGCGGGCGCATTGCGATTATTCCTATCACATGGCCATCACCTGGTGGGGCGAGCGGGTCTTTGACGAGATGGCCGCCGTGGTGGATCGCGGCATCACCTCGTTCAAGCATTTCATGGCCTATAAGGGCTCGCTGATGGTGAATGACGACGAGATGTTCGCGTCCTTTCGCCGGGTCGGCGATCTGGGCGGCCTGGCCCTGGTCCATGCCGAGAACGGCGATGTGGTGGCCGAGCTTTCCGCCCGGCTGCTGGCCGAGGGCAATAATGGCCCCGAGGGGCACGCCTATTCCCGCCCGCCCCAGGTCGAGGGCGAGGCCACCAACCGCGCCATCATGATCGCCGACATGGCGGGCGTGCCGCTTTATGTCGTCCATACCTCGTGCGAGGACAGCCATGAGGCGATCCGGCGGGCGCGCCAGCAGGGCAAGCGCGTCTGGGGCGAGCCGCTGGTCCAGCATCTGGTGCTGGACGAAAGCGAATATTTCCATCCCGACTGGGACCATGCCGCGCGCCGCGTGATGTCGCCGCCTTTCCGCGACAAGCGGCATCAGGACAGCCTGTGGGCCGGTTTGCAATCGGGCAGCCTGTCCTGCGTCGCGACCGATCATTGCGCCTTCACCACCGCGCAGAAGCGCACCGGCATCGGCGATTTCACCAAGATCCCCAATGGCACCGGCGGGCTGGAGGATCGGATGCCCGTTCTGTGGACCCAGGGGGTGGGCACGGGCCGGCTGACGCCCAACGAATTCGTCGCCGTCACCTCGACCAATATCGCGAAGATCCTGAACATCTATCCGAAAAAGGGCGCGGTCCTGGTCGGATCGGACGCGGATCTGGTGGTCTGGGACCCCGAGGCGGAAAAGACGATCAGCGCCGGTGCGCAGCAATCCTCGATTGATTACAACGTATTCGAGGGGATCAAGGTCAAGGGTCTGCCGCGCTTTACCCTGACGCGCGGCGTCGTCGCCGTGACCGAGGGCAAGGTCGAGAGCCGCGAGGGCCATGGCGAATTCGTCGCCCGGCCCCCGCGTCCCGCCGTCAACCGGGCGCTGTCGGCCTGGAAGGAGTTGACCGCGCCGCGCCCGGTCCAGCGCGCCGGCATTCCGGCGAGCGGGGTGTGACTTGGCGGTGATCGAGGCCCGCGATGTCAGCCTGACCTTTCAGACCGCCGACGGGCCGGTCCATGCGCTGAAGGATGTGAACCTGACCATCGACAAGGGCGATTTCGTCAGCTTCATCGGGCCTTCGGGCTGCGGCAAGACCACCTTCCTGCGTGCCCTGGCCGCGCTTGAGACCCCGACCGGCGGCGCATTGCGGGTGAACGGCATGACACCCGACGAGGCGCGGCGCAAGCGCGCCTATGGCTATGTCTTTCAGGCGCCGGGGCTGTATCCCTGGCGCACGATTGCCAGGAACATCTCGTTGCCGCTTGAGATCATGGGCTTTCCCAGGAAGGACCGCGAGGCGCGGATCGCCCGCGTCCTGGATCTGGTCGAGCTTTCGGGCTTTGCCGGAAAATTCCCCTGGCAACTTTCGGGCGGAATGCAGCAGCGCGCCAGCATCGCCCGCGCCCTGGCCTTCGACGCCGAGATCCTGCTGATGGACGAGCCTTTCGGCGCGCTGGACGAGATCGTGCGCGACCGGCTGAACGAGGCGCTGCTGGAGCTTTGGGCCAAGACCGGCAAGACCATCGGCTTTGTCACCCACTCCATCCCCGAGGCGGTCTATCTGTCGACGCGCATCGTGGTGATGAGCCCGCGACCGGGGCGCATCACGCGGGTCATCGACAGCACTTTGCCGCGCGACCGGCCATTGGATATTCGCGACACGCCGGAGTTCATCCGCATCGCCCATGAGGTGCGCGAGGGGCTGCGCGAGGGGCATGGCCATGACTGAACCGCCCTGCCCCACGCGTGCAGCGCGTGTGCAGCTTTCGTCAACCCTTTCCGTGCCAAGCTGTCCGGGACGGCGAATCGGTCAGGGTGGCATGATGGGGGCCTCATGAACGAGGGGGCGAAAGGATGGGCAAACGCGGTGCTGCCCGTGCTGGCGGTGCTGCTGGGCATCGTGGTGCTGTGGTATGGCGCCGCCGTGGCGATGAACGCCCCCTGGGCGCGCGATCAGGCGGCGCGGGCGGGCGAAAGCCTGGGCACCGGGCGGCTGATCGCCGCGACCATGGCGCAGGACCGCCCGGTCCTGCCCGCGCCGCATCAGGTCGCCAAGGGGCTGTGGGACGGGATCGCGGGGCAAAAGATCACCTCGAAGCGCAGCCTGGTCTGGCATGGCTGGGTCACGCTGTCGGCGACTTTGGCCGGGTTCGCCATGGGCGCGCTGGCCGGCGTCGCGCTGGCGGTCGCCATCGTGCACAGCCGGGTGATGGACCTGTCGGTGATGCCCTGGGCCATCGCCAGCCAGACCGTGCCGATCCTGGCCATCGCGCCCATGGTCATCGTGGTCTTTGCCAGCGCGGGGGTGACGGGGCTGGTGCCCAAGGCGATGATCTCGGCCTGGCTTTCGTTCTTTCCGGTGCTGGTGGGCATGGTCAAGGGGCTGCGCATGCCCGACCGGATGCAGACCGACCTGATGCGAAGCTGGAGCGCCTCGGGGTCGCAGGTGTTCTGGCGGCTGCGTCTGCCCTTGTCCCTGCCCTATCTGTTCGCCAGCCTGAAGGTCGCGGTGGCGGCGGCTTTGGTCGGCGCCATCGTCGGCGAACTGCCCGCCGGGGCCACGGCGGGGCTTGGGGCACGGCTGCTGTCGGGCAGCTATTACGGCCAGACGATCCAGATCTGGGCCGCGCTTTTCGCGGCGGCCGGGCTTGCCGCCGCGCTGGTCGCGATCATCGGCGCGGTCGAGCGGGCGGTGCTGCGCCGCATGGGCCTGGCGCGATGAGCGGGGCCTTGGCCATGCTGGCGCTTTGGCTGGGCGCGACGGGCGCGAACATGGCGCTGGCGCGGCGCGGCGGGCGGCGGGCCACGCTGCTGGTGCCGCTGATCTTCGGCGCGACCCTGCTGGCGCTGTGGGAGATCGCCTGCCGCGCCTTCGCCATCCCGCCGGTGATCCTGCCCAGCCCCGGCGCCATCGGCGCGGCCGTCGCCGGAAACCTGCCGCTGCTTTGGAGCGATTTCGTCCAGACCATCCTGAAGGGCGCGCTTTCGGGCTGGCTGATCGGCGCGGCGCTGGCGGTCGCGGTGGCCGTCGCCATCGACCGCAGCCCCTTCCTGCAACGGGGCCTGCTGCCGATCGGGAATTTCGTGGCGGCGCTGCCGATCGTCGGCATCGCGCCCATCCTGGTCATGTGGTTCGGCTTCGACTGGCAATCCAAGGCGGCGGTCGTGGTGGTGATGGTGTTCTTTCCGATCCTGGTCAACATGGTCGCGGGGCTTTCGGCCACCGATGCGCTGGCGCGCGACCAGATCGCAAGCTGGGGGGCAAGCTATGCCCAGGCCCTGGTCAAGCTGCGCCTGCCCTTTGCCCTGCCCTTTCTGTTCAATGGCTTGAAGATCACCACGACGCTTGCGCTGATCGGCGCCATCGTGGCCGAGTTCTTCGGCTCGCCCACGCGGGGGATGGGGTTTCGCATCTCGACCGCGGTGGGGCAGTTGAACCTGGCCCTGGTCTGGGCCGAGATTCTGGTGGCGGCGCTGGCCGGGACCGCCTTTTACGGCATTGTCGCGCTGATCGAGAAGCGGGTGACGTTCTGGCACCCATCGCAGCGCGGCTGAACAAGGGGCGCGACCCCGCATGACAGGAGAGGACGCATGAAACGGTTTCTGGTGGGGATCGCCGCCCTGGCTCTGGGCTCTGGCATGGCACAGGCGCAAGATAAGGTGCCACTGAGCTTGCAGCTGAAATGGGTCACGCAGGCGCAGTTCGACGGCTATTACGTTGCGCAGGGAAAAGGGTTCTACCAGGACGAAGGGCTTGACGTGACGATCAAGCCGGGTGGGCCGGACATCGCTCCGGTGCAGGTGCTGGCCGGGGGCGGAGCGGATGTGGTCGTCGAGTGGATGCCCGCCGCGCTGGCCGCGCGCGAAAAGGGGTTGGCCATCGTGAACATCGCCCAGCCCTTCAAACGCTCGGGCATGATGCTGACCTGCCGCAAGGAAACCGGGATCAAGACGCCCGCCGATTTCAAGGGCAAGACGCTGGGGGTCTGGTTCTCGGGGAACGAATATCCGTTCCTGAGCTGGATGAACCATCTGGGGCTGAAAACCGATGGCGGACCCGAGGGGGTGACGGTGCTGAAGCAGGGCTTCAACGTCGATCCGCTGTTGCAGAAACAGGCCGATTGCATCAGCACGATGACCTATAACGAATATGGCCAGGTGCTGGATGCCGGGCTGACGCCCGACGACCTGGTGACGTTCAAATACGAGGACCAGGGGGTGGCGACGCTGGAGGACGGGCTTTACGTCCTGGAGCCGACCTTGCAGGATCAGGCCAAGGTCGAGGCGCTGGCGAAATTCGTGCGCGCCACCATGAAGGGCTTTGCCTATGCCGCCGAGCACCCGCAGGAGGCCGCCGAAATCGTGCTTGAGAGCGACGAGACCGGCGCCCAGACCGAGGCGCATCAGCTTCGCATGGCCGAGGAGGTGGCGAAACTGACCGAAGGCGCGACCGGGGCGCTGGACGCGGCGGATTACCAGCGCACGGTGGACACGCTGCTGTCGGGCGGCTCGGACCCGGTGATCACCAAGGCGCCAGAGGGGGCCTATGTGACCACGGTGACGGATCTGGCGCTGAAATAGGCGCCTCCGGCGGGGGTATTTGGAAAACGAAGACGGGCGTGGGCCGGGGGCTTGTCCCGGCCTTCGGCGGTCGGCATGAAGAGGCATGGAGACCACGCCCGTCCGTTCTAACCGCCACCGTCCTCTGGATGACATCCAGGCCATCGCCTATGGCGGTTTCCTGGCCTCGGTAGGCGTTGTGCTGATGACGCATCTGGGTCTTGTCACCGGGCAGACGGCCGGGCTGGCGCTGCTGATCAGCTATGCCACGGGCTGGAGCTTCGGGCCGGTGTTCTTCGTCGTGAACCTGCCCTTCTATTGGCTGGGCTATCGGCGGCTGGGCCTGGGATTCATGCTGAAGAGTTTTGCCGCAGTGGCGCTTATGACCGTGCTTGTCTCGGTTCTGCCGAGGGGGCTGCAATTCGGCCATGTGCATCCGCTGGTCGGTGCGTTGCTGGTCGGTTGCCTGACCGGGACGGCGCTGCTGGCGCTGTTCCGGCATGGTGTCTCGCTGGGCGGGATCGGGATCGTGGCGCTGTATTTGCAGGATGCGACCGGACTCCGGGCGGGTTGGACGCAGTTGGCCTTCGACGCCTGCCTGTTCGCGGCCGCGCTGTTTCTGCGCGACTGGCATCTGGTGGCCTGGTCCTTCCTGGGGGCGGTGGTTTTGAACCTGGTCATCGCCATCAACCATCGCCGCGACCGCTATGTGGCCTGAGGGCGCGTCCGGCAGGGCGCAGGCAGCGCGGCTCGAAAGCCCGTCCGCTTGGT
>NZ_JASGGO010000014.1:0-95714 GCF_047605025.1 Paracoccus sp. (in: a-proteobacteria)
CCGCGCTGCCGCAGCCCCGTAACCTCACAACGTTGCCGTCGTTCGGTGAAGCGGTATCTAGAAAAGAAATCATGGCCGCGCAACCCCTTTCTGACAGAAAATGGGAAAAATTTCACGACCCCCGGCGAATCCAGGCATTCCCCTCTCTCTGGCGGGCCTCGGACAGAAGCTTCGCCCGCAGGAACGCCCGGCCCCGGTCAGAGAATCGCTGCCCGTATCGCCCCGCCAGAATCGTTCCCCAGAATCGGTCCTGCAACCTTGCGGGATTGCCCCGATGGACAGGTTTCCCGCCGATGACGAATATGTTGTTTGAACTGCATGCAGGGATGAAGGAATCCCCGTTCTTATGCGTCATTGAGGTTCCTCGTGCTTTCACGCCTGAAATCCATTTTTCGTTCCGATGGCTTCGTCCCCTCGATGTCGGTCTTCCCCAGCATCGACACCAAGTCCATCGCCGGCAGCCTCAAGCTCGAAGAGCAGGGGCGGACACGCGGGCGCCAGAACCAGCCGCCCGCCGACGCCTCGGGCCACGACCATATCGAGACCGCGATCATCGAGCGGATCGAGGAGTTGCGCCGCAAGGGCCTGGAGAATTACGAGAACAATCGCCGCGTCTATAATGAGCGTCTGGCCCGCGCCGGTCAGGCATCGAAAGAGGTGGACATCGCCGCCGGCGCCGCGCGCAACGATTTCGGGGCGCTGGTGCAGGTCTGGCGCTCGCGCATCGTGGCCGTGCGCGAGCGGCTGAACGAAAGCTACAACTGGCGCAACCGCTATCGCCAGATCCACCGGCTGGAGCGTCCCGCGCATGAGTTCGGCGGCTGGACCAACGTGATCGCCCTGGCGCTGATCCTGATCACGCTGGAAGCGGGGATGAACAGCTATCTGTTCTCCAAGGGAAACGAGTTCGGCCTGCTGGGCGGGCTTCTGGTCGCGGTGATCGTGTCGCTGGTCAATGTGGGCGCCTCGATCCTTTTGGGCTATCTGGCGCGCTATCTGAATCACCGCAACCTGATCCTGAAGCTGCTGGGGCTGGCGGCGCTGGCCGGCTGGCTTGGTTTTGCCGTCGCGATCAACCTGGCCGTGGCGCATTTCCGCGACGGGCTGGAACAGGGGCTGGAATGGGCGGTCGCCGCACAGCAGGCCGTGCCGGCGCTGATCGCGCGGCCCGTCGCCCTGGCCTCGATCGAAAGCTGGCTGCTGGTGGGGCTGGGCGCGCTGATCTCGACCCTGGCCTTCCGCAAGGGCTGGCATACGGACGACCCCTATCCCGGTTACGGCCCGGTCGAGCGGCGGCTGGAACAGGCCCGGCTGCGCTATGAGGAAGATCTGCATTCCGCCCTGGACGAACTGCAAAAGCGCCGCGACGACGCCATCGAAGAGTTGCAGGACGCGAATGAACAGGTTCGCGACGGCATCACCGAAGCCGTCGATTCGCTGTTCGGCCAGTCAAGCCTCGGCGCGCATCTGCGCAGCTTCCTGGACCAATGCGACCTGAAGGCGGCGCATCTGCTGGCGACCTATCGCGACGCCAACCTGGCCGAGCGGACCGCGCCCGCCCCGGCCTCGTTCCAGCAGCCCTACGCCTTCCCGCCCTTCGAACCCGAAGCCGTCGATGCCAGCCGCCGTCAGGCCGCCGAGGTCGAAGCCGCGCGCGTCAAGGCCACGGTGGAAACCGCCATCAGCGAGATCTTCGAGCAGTTCGAGCAGGCGCGCCAGGTCTTCAACGTCACCGACGATGTTGAACTTGACGGGCCGAAGCCCGGCCGAAGCCCGCGGAGCGGCGCGTAATGGCGCGCGCTCGCCGCACATCCAGCCGGCGCGGGCCAAGGCGGCGCTCCCAGCGCCGCGGCCCCTCGCTGCCGTTGATCCTGGGCGCCATCGCCGCCGTGGCCATCATGGCCGGCCTTTTCGTGCTGCAACGCCGGACCGAAACCGAGATGGCCATCGACGCCGATACGCTCTGCCCCGCGACCGGCCCACGCGCCATGGTGGCGATCCTGGTCGATGTCACCGATCCGCTGGCCCCTTCGCAGGCGATGAAGCTGCGCGAATATGTCCGGCGCGAGGTGGACCGGGCCGAGGTCGGGACCGAATTCTCGCTGGGCATGGTCTCGGATGACAGCGCCCGGCTGGGGGCACAGGTGGCGCTTTGCAAGCCGCATTCCGGCGGCGACGTGACACAACTGACCCAGAACGTGCGGCTGGTCAGCGAGCGCTATCAGGACCGCTTCCTGAAACCTCTCGGCGGGCTTTTCGACCAGATGATCCGCGCCTCGGACGCCAAACGATCGCCGATCATGGAAGCGCTTCAGGCGCTGATCGCCGGCACGCCCGGCTTTGTCACATTCGAGGGGCCGAAGCGGGTGATCCTGGTCTCGGACCTGTTGCAGCACAGCGATGCGATGAGCTTCTATCGCGGCGAAGACTGGCAAAGCTTCACCGCCTCGCCCGCCGCGCAGCGCCTCTCGGAAAGCCTGGGCGGGGCCGAGGTCGAACTGTTCCTGATCCCGCGCCCCGCCGAATACAGGGGTGACCCGGCCACCATCGAGGATTTCTGGATCCGCTATTTCGACCATCAGGGCGCCCATCTGCCCCAGGTCCACAAGCTGGGGGACCTTTGATGGCCCGCATCGCCCCGCGCCGCATCCATGATGTCGCCCCGCGCCAGTCCTGGGACCGCGTCGTCCTGCTGTTTGCCTTCGCCGCCGGCGTGGCGGGCGGCCTGATCCTGAAATTTCAGGAAATCAACCCGCTCTGGTCGGCAAGCTACGCCGCGCTGGTGCTTTGCATCTATGCGGGGCTGACCTATTTCACCACGCAGTTGCGCCTCGACCCCGAGGCCATCGGCGACAATTGCTATTACCTGGGCTTCCTCTTTACCCTGACCAGCCTCGCGGTGACGCTTTACTTTGTCGTCCAGGCCGGGGACCAGGACCGCGCGCAACTGATCCCCGAGGTGATCTCGGGCTTCGGGGTGGCGCTTTCCTCGACCATCATGGGGGTGTTCCTGCGCGTCCTGATGATGCAGTTCCGCGCCGATCTCGTCGCGCGTGAGCGCGAGACACGGCTGGAGCTGGACATGGCGGCGCGCGACCTGCGCGACGAAATGGCCCGCAGCCTGCGCCAGATCAAGGCGTTCTCGACCGAGTCGCTGCAACATGCCGCCGAACGCGAGGCAGCGATGCAGCGCATGACCCAGCAGATGGCCGAAAGCATCCAGGCCCGGCTTGGGGAAACCACCGCCGCCATGCAAAGCGAGATGCGCGAGACGACCCGCGCCCAGGCCGAAGCCGCCATCGAGGCGCTGCGCCACGCCATTTCCGAAGCCTCGCGCGGGGCGGTGCAATCCATGCAGGGCGCCGAAGCCAGGGCCGAGGCCGACGCCAACGCCGCCCATGCCGCCCGCCTGCGCGCGACCGAGCGGATGACGCGCGGCGCGCTGGCCGTCGAGGCCGCCTGCGCCCGGCTGGCCGAACAGGCCGACGCGCTCAGCGCCGCGCTGGACCATGCCGCCAGCCGCTTGCAGCGGGACGGCGGCGATGTCTGACCCGCGCGCCAATCCTCGTCCCGGCGCGGATCGCAGCTATCGGCGCGGCGCGGTCATGGGCCTGACCGTGGCCGAGGCGTTCATCCTGCTGGCCTTCTGCCTGCTTCTTCTTTTCAGTTGGTGGCAGGTCGAGACCGAGCGGAAAAGCCTGATCGCCGCCGATCACCTGGCCGACCTGACGCCCGAGCAGAAGACCGAGATCTTGCGCGGCCTCTCGGACGGCACCTTCGCCGTCGCGAACCAGCTTCGCAAGGACGGCATCCCCATGGTCGGCCCTGAAGCGGTCAAGGACGCCCGCGAATTCTCGCGCTTCATGTCGCAAGAGGATCTGCGCCGGCTGATGCAGGGCGCGGCGCAACTGCCGCCGGACACGCGGCTGCGCCTGGCCGATACGGTCGAGATCGGCGATGCGGCCCAACTCGTCCAGGCGATGACCCGGCTGGAAACCCCCGAACCCGAGCCGCAACCAAAGCCCGAACCCCAGCCCGAGGAGCAGACCACCGACCGCATTTCCCAGCGCATCGAGACGGCGGCAGCGGCCGAGCGCAGCCTGGTCGACGCGCTTGAACAGCGGCTGGGCCGGCGCATCCGCGCGGCGGGCGGCTCGATCGCGCCCAACGGCACGATCAGCCTGCCGCAATCGGTGCTTTTCGATGTGAATGACGATCACGTCAAGAATCCCGAATTCCTGCGCGAATTCTGCGCCCCCTGGCTGGTGACGCTGCGCCGCTCGGGCGTGGACATCTCGGAATTGAAGATCGAGGGGCACGCCTCCAGCGAAGGTCCGTCCGGCGCCTCGCCCGAACAGTCCTATCTCTACAATCTCGACCTGTCGCAGCGCCGGGCGCAGAACGCGCTGCGGGTCTGCCTGGGGGGCCTTCTGATCCCCGAGGTGCAGAAATGGGCGCGCGACCATCTGGTCGCCGTAGGCTATTCCTCGACGCGGTTGATCCACAATCCCAAGGGTGCCGAGGACCGCGACGCCTCGCGCAGGGTGGCCTTCTCGGTCTCGGTGGACCGCCAGGAGCTTCTGGACCAGATCCAGCAGGACCTGGGCAATGGCACACCCCTCTCCCCCGCGCCAAGGCCAAGACCCCAGACGCGCTAGCATCATCGAAGCGGCCGGGCCAAGGCACCGGGCGGCTGGCGCTTCGGCGATCACACGCGGCTGAGCTTGCCGGTGGCGCCCAAGGGTTTCGTCCTTGCCCTGAAGGCCGCCACGGGTTGCCGCCGACCGCAAGCCGCCGGGCTAGCGCAGCAGCCCCGCAAGCCGCCCGATCCCCTGGTCGATCTGCGCGTCCGAGGCGCAGGAAAAGCTAAGCCGCAGCGTATCGCGCCCCGAACCGTCGGCAAAGAAGGCACCGCCCGGCACGAAGGCCACCCGCGCCTCGCGCACCGCGCGGGCAAGAAGCTGGGCCGCGTCCACGCCGTCGGGCAGGGTCAGCCAGATGAACATTCCGCCCTCGGGGCGGGTGAACTGGACCCCCGGCGGCATCTCCCGCTCAAGCGCGGCGATCATGCGGTCGCGGCGGGCGGCATAGACCGCCTTGATCCGCGCCACATGCGCGTCGAAGACGCGGCGGGCGACATGGTTCGTCGCGATCTGGTTCAGGGTCGGCGAATGCAGGTCCGCCGCCTGCTTCATCAGCACCAGCCGCCCGATCACCGCCTTCGCGGCACAGACCCAGCCGACGCGCAGCCCCGGCGCGAGCGTCTTGGAAAACGAGCCGCAATAAAGCGTGCGCGTGTTCTCGATGCCGCCATGGCGTGCGATGTCCAGGGCCAGGATCGGCGGCACCGCCGCGCCGTCATAGCGCAAGGATTGATAGGCCGCATCCTCGATCACGGGGATGTCCAGCGCCTCGGCCAGGTCCAGCAGCGCCTCGCGCGCGGCCAGGGGCAGCGTCTCGCCGGTCGGATTGGCGAAATCGGCGGAAAGATAGGCGAACTTGATCCGGCTTCCGGCGGCGGCGGCCTCGGCCGCCAGGGTCTCGGGCGGCTGGTTCGCCATCGGGTCCAGCCGGACATAGCGCGGCTCATAGGCGTTGAAGGCCCCAAGCGCGCCCAGATAGCTGGGCCATGTCACCATGGCCGTGTCACCGGGCGACAGCAGCATCTTGCCCAGATAGTCCAGCGCCTGCTGCGAACCCGAGGTGATCAGGATATTGTCCGCGTCGCAGGGAATGCCCAGTTCCCCCATGCGTTCCGCGATCCAGTCGCGCAGCGGCGGATAACCTTCCGAGACCGAATATTGCAGCGCCACCTCGGCCTGGCCGGGGCGCATCGCCTCGGCGAAGGCAGCGGCGAAGGCATCGGCGGGAAACAGCGCCGGATCGGGAATGCCACCGGCGAAGGAAATGATGTCGGGCTGGTCCAGCAGCTTCAGAAGCTCGCGGATCTCGGACGCCTTCATCCGTCCCATCCGGCTGGCGAATACCTGGTTCCAATCCAAGGCGACTCTCCCTTTCCATTGCGGCCAAGCCATGGGCGCAATGCCGGGCAAAGACAATGGGCTGTTTGACAATCGGCCGTTTTCAGGGCCGAAGGGCGGCGATCCCCACACGCGGACGGGATCAGGCGCGATAGCCGGCCAGGAAGCGCGCCACCCGCTGGGCCACATAGGTCTCGATCCGCTCGTCCGGCAGCGGCGGCATCATCAGCAGCGCCCGCCTTTGCAACCCCGAGATCACCAGATCGACGAACTCCCCCGCCGCCGCCTGGCAATCGCCCAGCCGCAGATCGCCCCGCGCCTCGCGCAGGGCCAGGTATTCGCCCAGCGTGCGGATCGAGGCTGCGGGACCGGATTCGTAAAGCTTGCGCGCAAGCTCGGGGAATTTCTCGCCCGCGCCGATCATCATGCGCAGCGCGGCCAGGATCTCGGGCTGGGTCAGGGTCAGGATCATCTGCCGGGCGATGGCGCGCAATTCGTCCTCGACCCGGCCCGTGCCCGACCCGATGCGCCGCATCGTCTCTTGCAGGCGGCCGCATTCCTTCAGCACCAGCGCCTCGAACATCGACTCCTTGCCGTCGAAATAGACATAAAGCGTCCCCTTCGAGACACCCGCCGCCCGTGCCACGTCCTGCATCGAGGTGCCCTCGAACCCCTTGGACATGAACATGCGCCGCGCCCCGTCCAGGATCTGAAGGCGCTTGGGGGTGTCGTCCGGGGGCGGTTCGGCAGCTTGCGGAACGGGCATGGTCTCTCCTTGACTGCCGTGAAAGTATATTGACCGAACGGTTCGGTCAATATACATGATAGTCTGTCGCCGACAGGGACTCAGCGCCCCGTGCCGGCGCCTCCCCCGCCGGGCCTCCCCCATCAGGCGGATATACGGAAAGGTTCAGGCCATGGCCTCCAGCGATGAAACCGCGCACCCGCGAACGACCCAGCCCGCGCCCAAGGGCGGCAAGGCCAAGCGCATCCTGACGGTGCTGGCCCTCGTGGTCCTGGCGGCGGGCGGCTATGAGGGCTGGAACTGGTTCAGCTATGGCCGCTTCCACGAGGAAACCGACGATGCCTATCTGCAAGCCGATCTGGTGACGCTTCAGGCGCGCGATACCGGCTATATCGCCGAGATCCTCGTCGCTCCCAACGCCTCCGTGACCAGGGATCAGGTCATCGCCCGCATCGACCCCGAGGATTACCGGCTGGCCCTGGAAAGCGCCGCGAACAGCCTTGCCACCGCCGAAAGCGCCAAGGCGCAGCTTCAGGCGCAACTGATCGCGGGCCAGGCGGCGATCCAGCAGGCCCAGGCCGCGCTCAGCGCCGCGGATGCCACCAATGACGGCGCCCAGAAAAGCTATCGCCGCGCGCGCGAGTTGAAAAACACCTCGGCCGGCACCCAGTCCGCCGTCGATTCCGCCGAGGCGACGGCGAAATCCGCCGCCGCGCAGGTGGAAAGCGCCAGGGCCGCGCTGGCCCAGGCCCAGGCAGAGCTGACCGTGCTGCAAGCCAAGGCGGAAAGCGCCGATCTGGACATCCGCGCGGCCCGGACCAGCCTGAGCAAGGCGCAGCGCGACCTGGATTTCACCGAGATCCGCGCGCCCTTCGACGGCATCCTGACCGAGCGCCAGATCGAGATCGGCTCATATGTCGCCGCCGGCAGCCGCATCGGCACCCTGGTCCCGGTCGCCGATGTCTATGTCGAGGCGAACTTCAAGGAAACCCAGATCGCCCATATCCATCCCGGCGCGCGGGTGGCGCTGACCGTGGACGCCTGGCCGGACGTGGAGCTGCACGGCACCGTGGACAGCCTGACGGCGGGCACGGGCCAGGTCTTCAGCCTGCTTCCGGCCTCGAACGCGACGGGGAACTTCACCAAGGTCGTGCAGCGCGTGCCGGTGCGCATCCAGATCGACGCCGCCGACCGCACCCGCCTGCCGCTGCGCCCCGGCATGTCGGTCGTGACCACCATCGACACCCGCACCGGCAGCGCCCAGCCGCCGGCGCCCGCCACCGCACCCGCCACCGCCACGCCCGCAACCGCCACGCCCCAGGGCGCCGCGACCAGCGCCCTGCCGCCCGGCAAGGCTGCGGCAAGCGAGGGCTGACGCCATGGCCGCCCCCGCCGCGGCCGCCCCCGCCCGGATGGACGAGGCCCGCATCGACCAAGACCGCATCGACCCCAGGCGCCTGATCACCTTCCTGCTGATGGTGCTGGGCATGTTCATGGCGATCCTGGACATCCAGATCGTCTCGGCCTCGCTGTCCGAGATCCAGGCCGGGCTGGCCGCCTCGGGGGACGAGATCCCCTGGGTCCAGACATCCTATCTGATCGCCGAGGTGATCATGATCCCGCTCTCGGGCTATCTGTCGCGGATGCTGTCCACGCGCTGGGTCTTCACCATCTCGGCGGGCGGCTTCACGCTGATGAGCCTGCTTTGCGGCCTGTCGAACTCCATCGGCGAGATGATCCTGTGGCGCACGCTTCAGGGCTTCGTCGGCGGCGCGATGATCCCCACGGTCTTCGCCTGCGCCTATACGATTTTCCCGCGTTCCAAGATGCATGTCGTCTCGCCCCTGATCGGGCTGGTGGCGACGCTCGCGCCGACCATCGGCCCCACGCTGGGCGGCTACCTGACCGAGTTCCTAAGCTGGCACTGGCTGTTCTTCATCAATGTCGTGCCGGGCATCATCGTCACCACCTCGGCCTTCCTGCTGATCGATTTCGACAAGCCGGACCTCAGCCTTCTGAACCGCTTCGACTGGTGGGGGTTCCTGGGCCTGGGCCTGATGCTGGGCGCCATGGAATATGTGCTGGAAGAGGGTGCGGGGGATGACTGGTTCGCCGATCATGTCATCGTGCTGATGACAGCGATCATGCTGTCGGGCGGCTTTCTGTTCTTCTGGCGCGCCTTCACCGCCGAAGAGCCGATCGTCCGTCTGGACGCCTTCACGGACCGCAATTTCGTCATGGGCTCGGTCTTTTCCTTCGGCATCGGCATCGGGCTTTACGGGCTGATCTATATCCTGCCGGTCTATCTCTCGGCGGTGCGCGGCTATAACTCGCTGCAAATCGGCGAGGCGATGATGGTCTCGGGCGTGGCGATGTTTCTGACCGCGCCCCTGGCCGGGCGGCTGTCGCAAACGGTCGATCCCCGGCTGATGATGGGCACGGGGCTGGCCTTCTTCGCCTTCAGTTGCTGGATGCTGGCCCATCTCACCGCCGATTGGGACTATTGGGAGATCTTCCTGCCCCAGATCCTGCGCGGCGTGTCGCTGATGATCTGCATGGTCCCGGTCTCGAACATCGCGCTGGGAATGCTGCCGCCGGAAAAGATCAAGAACGCCTCGGGCCTGTTCAACCTGACCCGGAACCTGGGGGGCGCGGTGGGGCTGGCGCTGATCAACACCATCCTGCGCAACCGCGAGGATCTGCATTATGCCCGCCTGGCCGAGGCGGTGACGCCCTTGAACCAGACAGCGGATCAGGCGCTGGAACTGCTGACCAGCGCCTATGCGGGCCTGGGCGACACGGCCCATACCGCCGCGCTGGCGACAGTCTCAAAGATGGTCACCCTGCAATCGGTGGTGATGTCGCTTGCCGATATCTTCGTGCTGCTGGCGGGGTTCTTCGCCACGCTTGGCCTGCTTCTGGTCTTCGTGAGCAGACCCCGGCCAAACGGAGACGGCGGCGGAGGCGGGCACTAGCGCCGCATCCCCGCGCGCCTTCTCCGCCGGGCGGGCTTTCCCCGGCACCCATGCGCGCATGCGCGATTTGCGCTTGCAATCGCGTGCCTGCGCCCATGATATGACGCCCGAGGCGACGGCCGCGTGTCCACGATCTGGACCCGGCAGGGGAGTGGAGGCCCCGTCGCCCAAAAGGGAGGTAAGCGGATGTCGTTCAGCGAAACCCAGCCGGATGCCGGGCCGGCCCTGGGCGGGATCGAGACCCTGGCGGCGCCGCGCCACGCGGCGCCCTGGATGCGCCCCGTCGAGATCGGCGCGGCCGCGCTTCTGGCGGTGATGATCGCGACCGTCCTTGCCAATGTCTTCTTTCGCTATGCCCTCGCCAAGCCCCTGATCTGGGGCGACGAAATCGCCTCGATCAGCTTCATCTGGATGGCGATGCTGGGCGCCGCGCTGGCGGTGGACCGCCACGAACATATGCGCCTGACCGTCGTTCTGCCGCTGCTGCCGCCCCAGATCGCCCGCGGGGCCGAGATCGTGGGTCAGATCCTGGTCTGCCTGCTGCTGCTGCGGCTGCTGCCGGTCGCGGTGGAATATGCCTATGAGGAAAGCTTCGTCACCTCGCCCGCGCTGCAAATCCCGATGTCCTGGCGCGCCTCGGCCCTGCCCGCCGGGATCGGACTGATGGCGCTGCTGACGGTGCTCTCGGTCATCCGCACGCGGGAATGGCGGCTGATCGCGACGACGGCCATCGTCCTGGCGATCATCCTGGGCGCGCTCTGGCTGTCGCGGCCGGCGCTTCTGGGGATCGGCAACTGGAACCTGCCGATCTGGCTGGGGCTGGTGGTGGCGGGGCTGCTTTGCATCGGCGTGCCCATCGCCTTCTGCTTCGCGCTCGGCACGCTTTCGTATCTGACCTTCGCCAGCCATGCCCCGGTCTTCGTCATGCTGGGCCGCATCGACGAGGGCATGTCCTCGCTGATCCTGCTTTCCGTGCCGGTCTTCGTGCTTCTGGGCTGCATCCTGGACGCGACCGGCATGGGCAAGGCCATCGTGAATTTCCTGGCCTCGATGCTGGGCCATGTGAAGGCGGGCATGAGCTATGTTCTGCTTGGCTCGATGTTCCTGGTCTCGGGGATTTCCGGCTCGAAGGTCTCGGACATGGCGACGGTGGCCCCGGCCCTGTTCCCCGAGATGCGCCGGCGCGGCCATTCGCCACCCGAGATGACGGCGCTGCTGGCCACGGGCGCGGCCATGGCCGATACGGTGCCGCCCTCGATCGTGCTGATCGTGCTCGGCTCGGTCGCGGGGGTCTCGATCGCGGGGCTTTTCACCAGCGGCTTCGCCATCGCCATGGTGCTGCTGGTCGTGCTGGCGATCCTGGCGCGCTGGAAGGCGCGGGACGAGGATATGGCCGGCGTGCGCCGCGTCGGCGGCGCGGGCATCCTGAAGGCCGCCGTCATCGCCGCCCCGGCGCTGGTCCTGCCCTTCATGATCCGCAGCCTGGTCGCGGGCGGCGTCGCCACCGCGACCGAGGTTTCCACCATCGCCGTGGTCTATGCCTTCGTCATCGGCGTCCTGCTTTACGGCGGCATCCCGCTGCGCAGGCTCGGCCGCATGCTGATCGAGACCGCCGCCATGTCGGGCGCGATCCTGATCATCCTGGGCGCGGCCAGTTCGATGGCCTGGGCTCTGACGCAATCGGGCTTCGCGCGCGACCTGATGAACATCGTGACCGGCCTGCCGGGCGGCTGGGCCGTGTTCATGCTGGCCAGCATCGCGATCTTCCTGGTGCTGGGCTGCTTTCTAGAGGGGCTGCCCGCCATCGTGCTGCTGGCGCCGATCATGTTTCCCATCGCGCGCGGCCTTGGCATCCACGACATCCATTATGCGATGGTCATCGTCACCGCGATGAATATCGGGCTGATGGCTCCGCCGGTGGGCATCGGCTTCTATATCGCCTGCAAGATCGCCAATGTCCCGGCGGATCAGGTCATGCGCGGGATCTGGCCCTATCTGGCCGCGCTGCTGGTCGGGCTTCTGGTCATCGCCGCCGTGCCCTGGTTCTCGACCGCTCTTCTTTGATCGACACCCTTCCGGGAAGGAGAAAACCCATGATCGCCACCCGCCGCCATATCCTGCTGGGCGCCGCCGCAGGCGCGCTTGCCGCGCCCTTCATCCGGCCCCGCGCGGCCATTGCCGCCGAATTCAGCTACAAGATCGCGAACAACCAGCCGCTGGAACATCCCAGCAATGTCCGCCTGACCGAGGCGGTCAAGGCGATCCTGGACGAGACGGGCGGCGCGGTGGACATCCAGATCTTCCCCTCGAACCAGCTTGGCGCGGATACCGACGTGCTGGGCCAGCTCCGCTCGGGCGGGGTCGAGTTCTTCCAGCTTTCGCCGATCATCCTGTCGACGCTGGTGCCCAATTCCTCGATCAACGGCGTCGGCTTCGCCTTCCCGGATTACGATACGGTCTGGAAGGCCATGGACGGCGAATTGGGCGCCTATGAGCGTGGCCAGATCGAAAATGCCGGCCTGGTCGTCATGGACAGGATCTGGGACAACGGCTTCCGGCAGACGACCACCTCGACCAAGCCCATCGCCTCGCCCGAGGATCTGAAAGGCTTCAAGATCCGCGTGCCGGTCAGCCCGCTCTGGACCTCGCTTTTCGGCGCGTTCGGCGCCGCGCCCGCCTCGATCAACTTCGCCGAGGTCTATACCGCGCTGCAAACCGGCATCGTGGACGGGCAGGAAAACCCGCTGGCGATCATGAAGGTCGCGAAGCTGTGGGAGGTGCAGAAATACCTGTCGCTGACCAACCACATGTGGGACGGGTTCTGGCTTCTGGGCAACCGCCGCGCCTGGCGCGCCCTGCCCGAGAACCATCAAGAGGTCGTCGCCAGGCATTTCAACGAAGGCGCGGTGAAGCAGCGCGCCGACGTGATGGCGCTGAACTCGTCGCTGCGGGGGGATCTGGAAAGCCACGGCTTCACCTTCAACGAGGTCGATCCCAAACCCTTCGAGGAGGCGTTGCGCGCGGCGGGCTTCTATGCCGAGTGGAAGAAGACCTATGGGGACGAAGCCTGGTCGATCCTGGAAAGCGCCGTCGGGCGCAGCCTCGCCTAAGCCATGCCGGCGACCATGGGAAACGGCGCGTGGGCGGCGCGGCGCGGGGGACCAGGACCGGCCCCGCGCCGCGATGCGCATCTGATCGGGCAGCGTCCCGCCGCCCTCGAACCGCGAAGGAACATATGATGACCGATCCCCTGATCGTCGGCTGGGCGCATACGAAATTCGGCAAGGCCCAGGCTCCCGACACCCTGTCCCTGATGGCCGAGGTTGCGCGCCCGGCGCTGGACCATGCGGGCCTTGGCGCCCAGGATGTCGACGGCATTTTCGTCGGCGTCTATAATAACGGCTTCTCGCGCCAGGATTTCCAGGGCGCGCTGGTCGCGATGGGCACGCCGGAACTGGCGGGCGTGCCCTTCCTGCGCTGCGAGAACGCCTGCGCCACCGGCTCGGCGGCGATCTATGCGGCGGCGGATTTCATCGCCTCGGGGCGGGGGCGCGTGGCGCTGGTGATCGGGGCCGAGAAGATGTCCGCCACGCCCGGCGATCAGGTCGGCGACATCCTGCTGTCGGCAAGCCATGTCCCGGAAGAGGGCCAGATCCCCGGCGGTTTCGCCGGCATCTTCGGCCGCATCACCGAGAACTATTTCCAGCGCCACGGCGACCGCTCGCGGGAACTGGCCATGATCGCCGCCAAGAACCACGAGAACGGCATGCGTAACCCCTATGCGCATCTGCAAAAGCCCTTCGACCTGGCCTTCTGCGATACTCCTTCCGAAAAGAACCCCCGCGTGGCGGGGCCTTTGCGGCGCACGGATTGTTCGCTGGTCTCGGACGGGGCGGCGGCGCTGGTGCTGGCCGCGCCCGAGGTGGCGGCGGATCTGGCGCGCGCGATCCGCTTTCGCGCCCGCGCCCAGGCCGGGGACCATCTGGCGCTGTCGCGGCGCGATCCCATCGCCTTCGATGGCCCGCGCCGCGCCTGGGCCAGCGCCCTGAGCCAGGCCGGGATCGCCATCGCCGACCTGTCCCTGGTCGAGACGCATGACTGCTTCACCACCGCCGAGATGATCGAATACGAAGCCATGGGCCTGGCCGAACCGGGCCAGGGCTGGCGCGTGATCCGCGACGGCGTGACCCGCATGGACGGGGCGCTGCCGGTCAACCCCTCGGGCGGGCTGAAATCGCGCGGCCATCCCATCGGCGCCACCGGCGTGTCGCAGCATGTCATGGCGGCGATGCAGGTCGCGGGGGAGGCCGGCGCGATGCAGGTGCCCGGCGCGACACTTGGGGGCGTCTTCAACATGGGCGGCGCGGCGGTGGCCAGCTATTGCTCGATCCTGGAGCGGCTGAAATGACGGCTCCGAATGGCGGCCTTGCCCCGGTCAGCACGCGGGTGATGAACCTTGCGACCTTTCTGACCCAGGCCGCGCGACGCGACGCCCAGGGGGTGGCCCTGGTCATGGCGGATGCGCGCTGGACCTGGGCCGAGTTCGAGGCGCGCACCGACGCGCTGGCCCATGCGCTGCAAACCCGCTTCGGGCTTGGCAAGGGCGACCGGGTGATGTGCCAGTCGCAGAACTGCATGCAGATGATGCAGGCGATGTTTGCCACATGGCGCGCGGGCGGCGTCTGGGTGCCCGCGAACTTCCGGCAGACGCCCGAGGAAGTGGCCTGGCTGACCCGATCCTCGGGCGCGCGGCTGATGTTCTGCAATGCCGCCTTTCCCGATCACGCGGCGGCCTGCGGCGTGCGGACGCTTGCTTTCGGCGACGCGGATTTCGGTCCTTCGGTCGATGCGGTCACGGATGAGGCGATGGGACGGCGGCCAGAGGTCGCCGCGGTGGATCGCGACGATCCCTGCTGGTTCTTCTTCACCTCGGGCACCACGGGGCGGCCCAAGGCCAGCGTCCTGACCCATGGTCAGATGGCATTCGTGGTCACGAACCACCTGGCCGACCTGATGCCGGGCCTGACCGGGGCGGATGCCTCGCTGGTGGTGGCGCCGCTGTCGCATGGCGCCGGGGTGCATCAGTTGACCCAGGTGGCGCGGGGGGTCAAGACCGTGCTGATGCCCAGCGAAAGGCTGGACGTGGCGACGGCCTGGGATCTGGTGCGGGAATGGCGCGTCTCGACCATGTTCACGGTGCCGACGATCCTGAAGCTTCTGGTCGAGCATCCCTCGACCGCAGGCGCCGACACGTCCAGCCTGCGTTACGTCATCTATGCCGGGGCGCCGATGTATCGGGTAGACCAGCAAAAGGCGCTGGCGGTGCTTGGTCCGGTCCTGGTGCAGTATTTCGGCCTGGGCGAAGTCACCGGCAACATCACCGTTCTGCCCGCGCATCTGCACCAGGCCGAGGATGGCCCGGCGACCCGGATCGGCACCTGCGGCCTTGCCCGGACGGGCATCCAGATCCAGGTCCAGGACGACAGGGGCCGCGAACTGCCCCCCGGCCAGACCGGAGAGGTCTGCTGCATCGGCCCCGCCGTCTTCGCGGGCTATTACCAGAACCCCGAGGCCAACGCGAAATCCTTTCGCGACGGCTGGTTTCGCACCGGCGATCTGGGGCATATGGACGCGCAGGGCTTCGTCTATATCACCGGGCGCGAAAGCGATATGTTCATCTCGGGCGGCTCGAACATCTACCCGCGAGAGATCGAGGAAAAGATCCTGACCCATCCCGCCATCACCGAGGTCGCCGTCCTCGGCATGCCCGATCCGCTTTGGGGAGAGGTCGGCTGGGCCGTCTGCGTGGCCGGCGTCCCCGTGACCGAGGCCGAGCTGGCCGCCTTCCTGGAACCCAGGCTGTCACGCTACAAGCTGCCGAAGCGGTTCCTGTTCTGGGACGCCTTGCCGAAATCGGCCTATGGCAAGATCACCAAGAAGATGATCCGCGACGAGATCGCCGCGCGCGGGCTGGCGGAACCGGCATGAGGATGATCCATCCCGGCCCCCGCGCACCCGAACGTGCCCGGACCCGCCGGGCCGATCTGCGCCCGGTCCTGGGCGTGCTGCCCGCGGGCCAGACCGTCATGCGGGCGGTGGGCGATCTTTTCGCGGCGCGCGGCTGTCGCGGCGGCACGCTGTCGCTGGCGGGGCTGGTCTGCGACCCGATGCGCTTCGTCCTGCCCGCGCCCGCGACCGACGGGCTGCACGCGGCATGGTATTCCGACACCCATGCCCCGCCGGGACGCTGGACCGTCGAAAGCGCCTCGGCCAGCGTCGGCTGGCGGGACGGCGCGCCCTTCCTGCATTGCCACGGCATCTGGACGGATGGCCAGGCGCGCGCCATGGGCCATCTGCTGCCCCTTGAAAGCGTCGTCGCCCAGGACACGCCCGTCATCGGCCTGGGCACGGAAACGGCCTGGTTCGAGGCCCTGCCCGACCCCGAGACCGCCTTCACCCTTTTCACCCCCCAGGGTGCCGACCGGGGCGCGGGCCTGTTGGCGCGGATTTATCCCGGAGAGGATGTCGTCCCCGCCATCGAGGCCCTGGCGGCGGCCCATGGCATCGCCGATGCCTACCTGCATGGCGTGGGCAGCATAGACCATATCCGTTTCGCCGAAGGCCACCGCATGGATTGCCACGCGACCGAATTGCGGCTGGACAACGCCCGCCTGCAAGCCGGACTGGCGCATGTCCCCATCGAGGTGGTGGATATCGCCGGCCATATCGCGCGCGGCACGCTGGCGCCGGGCAATCCGGTCGGCGTCACCCTGGAACTGATCATCGAGCCAATAAAGGAACTTTCATGACCCAAACCGCGCAGAAGGTGGCCATCGTGACCGGCGGCTGCCGTGGCATCGGCCTGGCCGCGACCGAGATTTTCCTGGAGCAGGGCTGGCTGGTCGCCGTCGTGGACCGCGATACCGAAGAGCTGCATCGCGCCTGCGATCACATCCAGGGCGTGCTGACGGTCCAGGCCGATGTCTCGATCCCCGAGGATGTGGAGCGCATGATGGCCGAGGTCCTGTCCCGCTTCGGCCGCGTGGACGCGCTGGTGAACAATGCGGGCGTGGCGCTGTTTTCCCGCGCGGACCGCACCAGCTTCCAGGACTGGCGCGAGGTGATGGCGACGAACCTGGACGGGGTTTTCCTTTGCACCCAGGCGGCGGTGGACGAACTGGCCAAGACGCGCGGCGCCATCGTCAATATCGCCTCAATCTCGGGGCTGCGGGCCTCGACCCTGCGGGTGGCCTATGGCACGTCGAAGGCCGCCGTGATCCACCTGACCAAGCAATGCGCCGCCGAGTTCGGCGAACTGGGCGTGCGGGTGAATTGCGTGGCGCCCGGCCCGGTCAGGACCAAGCTTGCCATGGCCGTCCACGCCCCCGAGATCATCGCCGCCTATTACGACGCGATCCCGCTGAACCGCTATGGCGAAACGCGCGAGATCGCCGAGGCCATCGTGTTCCTGTGCTCCCAGAAGGCCAGCTTCGTCACCGGCCAGACCCTTGCCGTCGATGGCGGGTTCGACGCCACCGGCGTGGGCCTGCCCGCCCTGCGGCGCGAGGATGCGCCCGCCTAGCCAGGCACCGACACCTAGCCGGCGGGATGCTTCCGCGCGATCCGCTCGCGCAGAAGCCGCATCTCGTCGGCCAGGGCCAGTTCGACGGCCGCGCCCGGATCCAGGACGGCGCCGGGATCTTCCTGGCCGTCCCGCATCACGCTTTGCTGGGCCAGCCAATCCAGCATCTGCTGGCGCTGGCCGCCTTCCAGCAACCCGATCAGCCGCGTCATCGCCGCGCGATGCGCAAGGATGCGGCCTTCCAGCGCCGCCAGCTTCATGCCCTGATCCGCCATGGTCCCCTCCTGGCCGCCCGCAGAAGAAACGTCCGGGCGGACCGGCGCGTTCCCGGCCCCGCCTTTCGCGCGGCTATCTCTGCGCCATCACCGTCATGTCCGCCGGATAGCGCCCGCCCGAGACCGCATCGGGCGCAAAGGCACGCTCAAGCGCCGCGCGGGCGTCGTCGTCCAGTTCAAGCGCCACGGCGGCGACGTTCTGCTCCAGGTTCGGGATGCGCTTGGCGCCGGGGATGGGCACGATGTCATCGCCCTGGGCCAGCACCCAGGCCAGCGCCAGTTGCGCCGCGCTGATCCCCCGCGCCGCCGCCAGATCCTGGATCACCGCGACCAGCCGGGCATTCGCCTGCGCGTGCTCGGCCTGGAAGCGCGGCAGGCGGCGGCGGAAATCGTCGGGCGCCAGATCCTCGACCGGGGCGACCTTGCCGGTCAGGAAACCCCGGCCCAGCGGGCTGAAGGGAACGAAGCCCACGCCAAGCTCGCGGCAGGTGGCCAGCACGCCGTTGGTTTCCACATCGCGGGTCCAAAGCGAATATTCGCTTTGCAGCGCCGCGATGGGATGGGTCGCATGCGCCCGCCGCAAGGTCCCGGCCGAGACCTCGGACAGGCCGATCGCGCGCACCTTGCCCTCGGCCACCAGTTCGGCCATGCCGCCCACGGTCTCCTCGATGGGCACGGCGGGATCGACGCGGTGCAGATAATAAAGATCGATCACCTCGCAATCCAGCCGCTTCAGCGAGGCTTCGGCCACGGCGCGGGCATGTTCGGGGCGGCCATCCGTTCCCGTCATCTCGCCGAAGCGGTCATTCTGCTGGACATAGGTAAAGCCGAACTTGGTCGCGATGGTAACCCGGTCGCGCCAGGGCTTCAGCGCGCGGCCCAGCAGGCGCTCATTGCGCAAGGGGCCATAGACCTCGGCGGTGTCGAAGAAATCGACGCCAAGCTCGACCGCGCGGTGCAGGGTCTGGACGGACTGCGCCTCGTCCTGGGGGCCATAGGACTGGCTTAGCCCCATGCAGCCGAGGCCGATGGCCGAGACGGAAAGCGGGCCTATTTGGCGATGTTGCATGATCTTCTCCTTCGGATGCGATAGGGGCAGGATAGGCGCAGAGGATTGGGCTGAAAATCCGTGCAATTCGGATCGGGCCATTCTATCAGATCGCATGATCGACCGCGTTATGCTTTCGCAACTGGTGGTGTTCGCGACCGTGGCGCGGCAGGGCGGCTTTCGCGCGGCGGCGAAGACCCTGGGCATCGCCCCCTCGGCGGTCAGCCATGCCGTGGCAAGCCTTGAAGCCGGGCTGGGCCTGCGCCTTCTGGCGCGCAGCACCCGCGCCGTGCGGCCCACGGATGAGGGCGCGGCGCTTCTGGCCCGCGTCGCCGGCCCGCTTTCCGACATCGCGGCGGGGCTGGATGAGGCGCGCGCGCGGCAGGCCGAGCCATCCGGCATCCTGCGTGTCACCATGCCCAGCATCGCCGCGGAAGAGCTGATCCTGCCCCGCCTGCCCGAATTCTTCGCCCGCCACCCCCGCATCGCGCTGGAAATCGCCGCACATGATCGGTTCGAGGACATCGCCGAAGGCGGCTACGATGCCGGGCTGCGGCTGGGCGAAAGCCTGGGCCGGGACATGATCGCGGTGCGCGCCAGCCGCCCCTGCCGGGCGCTGGTGGTGGCGGCGCCGGACTATTTCGCCCGCCATCCACCGCCGCGCGAACCGGGCGATCTGGACGCGCATGACTGCATCCGCCGCCGCTTCGATTCCGGCCATCTCTATCGCTGGGAATTCCAGCGCGGCGACAAGGCGCTGGCGGTCGACGTGTCGGGGCGGCTGGTCGCGGCGATGACGGACTGGTGCCCGGAATTCGAGGGGTTCTATATCTATTTCCCCTCGCGCCGGCAGATGCGGCCTGCGCTGCGCGCCTTCGTGGATTTCTTCCGTCACCGCGACGGCTAGCGCGGCGCCGCCGGCTCGTCCCAGGTCTCGCGCGCGACCACGGCGGCCAGTTCCCGGCGAAAGCGCGAGATGGCGAATTCGGCGAAACTGGACAACGCCCGGCCCTTTTTCGTCACCACCCAGGCCGTGATCCCCCCCGGTTCGACCAGGCGGCGGCGGACCAGGCCGGGCATATAGACCTCGGCCACCGAGAATTCGTCGATCACCGCGACGCCCAGCCCGTGACGCACCAGGCTTACCACGGTCTGCGCGAACCGCCCTCGCATGGTGTGGTTGATCGCGATCCCGGCCTCGCGGAAGGGCGCGGCCAGGGCGCGGCCATAGGGATCCTCGGTCTCCACGCCGATGACATCCTCGCCCGCCAGGTCATGGACCGAGATCGCCTGCCGCGCCGCCAGCCGATGCCCCTCGGGAACGATCACCACCAGCCGCCCCCGCACCAGCGGCAGGCTTTCCAGCGCGGAATTCTCGACCGCCGAACTCATCAGCACGAATTCGCCGCGCTCAAGCAGCAGGTAATCCGCCGCCTCCTCGATCTTGAGGATATTAAGGTCGATGAACAGGTCGGGAAAGCGCGCGCGCACGCCCCGGATCGCGCGGGCGGCGATGAACTGCGCGATCGAGGGCGCCGAGGCAAAGCACAGCCGCACGTCCTGGCCCTTTCGCAGCGAGGCCACGGCGATGTTCAGGTTCTCCATCTGACGATGGACCTGATGGACCATCTCGAAGATCGAGGCGGCCTCGACCGAGGGCGTGAAAAGCCCGCCGCGACGCTCGAACAGGCGGATGTTGAGCGATTCCTCGGTATGCTTGACTAGCCGCGAGATGCCGGGCGCCGAGACGTTCAGAAGCTTGGCCGCGCCCTGGATCGTGCCCGCCATGGTGACGGCGCGGATCACCTCGACCTGGCGCAGGGTCAATTCACGCATGACCGTCACCCGGAACGGCAGGCGGCATATAGCGGCGCACAATCATTACATTTATTTCCATTTCTGCGAATTTTTCTTGCGCCCAATCCGACAAAACGATCATGTGAAGCTTGGCGAGGGTTTGCCAGACAGGGTTCATCGGCAATGTGCGAGTCGGGTGCAGATTAACATCATGTTAGCCAAAGCGAAGCATCCGTCTTTGACGTTACGGCCTCCCGTCGGCATTCACTATCTGTAAGCCGCGCCGAGGAGTTAGCGCGGTTTGTTTCTGGGAGGACACCAATGACCGCTTCGACACATGTGTCGACGGGCAAGAGCCAATCAAGCAAGGCCGCAGCCAGTGCTTGGATCGGTTCCGCGCTCGAATATTACGACTTCTTCATTTATGCGACCGCCGCCGCGCTGGTCTTTCCGCAGATCTTCTTTCCGTCGGAGAACCCCCGCGTCGCCATTGTTGCCTCGCTCGCGACCTATGGGGTGGGCTATGTCGCGCGCCCGATCGGCGCCTTCGTGCTGGGCCATTGGGGCGATACCCATGGCCGCAAGAACGTGCTGATCCTGTGCATGTTCATGATCGGCCTTTCGACCCTGCTGGTCGGCGTGCTGCCGACCTATCAGCAGGTGGGCATCCTGGCCCCGATCCTGCTGGTCCTGCTGCGCCTGATCCAGGGCTTTGCCGTCGCCGGCGAAATCTCGGGCGCAAGCACGATGGTGATGGAACACGCGCCCGTCGGACGCCGCGGCTTCTTCGCCAGCTTCACGCTGCAAGGCGTGCAGGCCGGCCAGATCCTGGCCGCCGCCGTCTTCCTGCCGCTGGCCCATTTCATGCCGGAAGAACAGTTCAACAGCTGGGGCTGGCGGATTCCCTTCCTGCTGAGCTTCGTCGTCATCATCGCAGGCTGGATCATCCGCCGCGAGGTCGAGGAAACCCCGGCCTTCCAGAAGGAAGACCACCAGCCGCACGTCAAGCAGAAGTCGCCTGTCATCGAGGCGTTCCAGAACAACCTGCCCGACATGATCCGCGTGATGTGCATGGCGCTGATGAACACCATCCCCGTCGTCGCCACCGTCTTCGGCGCGGCCTATGCGGTGCAGGCGGCCTATGGCATCGGTTTCCACAAGGACGTTTACCTGTGGATCCCGGTCATGGGCAACATCCTGGCCTGCCTGGTGATCCCCATCGTCGGCAACCTGACCGACAAGATCGGCCGTCGTCCGCCGATCATCATCGGCGCGCTGGGTTCGGGCATCCTGGCCTTTGGCTATCTCTATGCGATCTCGATCCACTCGGTTCCGCTGGCGATCTTCATGTCGCTTCTGATGTGGGGCCTGGTCTATCAGGGCTACAACGCCACCTTCCCCAGCTTCTATCCCGAACTGTTCCCGACCCGGACCCGCGTGTCCTCGATGGCGATCTCGCAGAACGTCGGCACCACGATCACCGCGCTGCTGCCCGCCGTCTTCGCCATCGTCGCGCCCCCCGGCTCGGAAAACGTCTGGCTGACGGTCGGCGCCATCGCCTTCGGCGTGACCTGCATCTCGGCCATCGCGGCCTTCACGGCGCGAGAGACCTTTCGGATGCGCAAGGAGGATCTGGGCAACCCCAACGCCCAGCCGATCCCGATGGCCGAATACGAGCGTCTGCGCGCCGAAGCCATCGCGAAACGCTAAGGCCACCAACGCCCTCCGGTCCGAACCGGGGGGCGTTTCCACCCTGGGCGGGGCACGGCCCGCCGCATCTCCCACCGACATCGTAGAAAGCGAGCACCGTCATGATTCGCGGCACAACCAAGCTGATCGGGCATCTGGGCTATCCCACGGCGACCTTCAAGGCGCCGATGATCTATAACCCCTGGTTTCGCGCGCGCGGGATCGACGCCGTGGTGATGCCCATGGGCGTCAAACCCCAGGATTACGCGGCCTTCCTGCCGCTGCTTTTCAGGCTGTCCAACATTCACGGCGCGCTGGTCACCATGCCGCACAAGGTGTCCACGGTGGGCCTGGCGGACCGGGTCTCGGTGACGGCCCGGATCGCGGGCTCGGCCAATGCGCTGCGCCTGGCCGAGGACGGGCTGATCGAGGCCGACATGTTCGACGGCGAAGGTTTCGTCGCGGGCGTTTTGAACAAGGGCCAGCCGGTCGCGGGGAAATCCGTTCTGGTCGTCGGCGCGGGCGGCGTGGGCTCGGCCATCGCCGCCTCGCTGGCCAAGGCCGGCGCGGCGCGCATGGCGCTTTTCGACCCCAATGCCGCCGGGGCCGAGGCGCTGGCCTCCCGCCTGGCCGCCGCCTATCCCCAGATCCGGCTTCAGACCGGGGACAAGGACCCGGCGGGCTTCGACATCGTGGTGAACGCCACGCCCCTGGGGATGAAGCCCGACGACCCGCTGCCGATGGATGTCGACCGGATCGACCCCGCCACCTTCGTCGGCGAAGTCGTGTTGAAGGCCGAGATGACGCCCTTCCTGACCGCCGCCGCCGAACGCGGCTGCCGCTATCAGGTCGGCACGGACATGCTGTTCGAACAGATCCCGGCCTATCTGGAATTCTTCGGCTTTCCGAAACCCACGGTCGAGGAACTGCGCCAGCACGCCGAGGTCAGCTATTGATCCTGGGCCCCAGCCCCGTCCAGTCCCAGTCCGGCCAGCGGCGGGGTGGGCTTAGCCCCAGCCCAGCCGGTGCGCCATGTCGAACAGTTCGGCGACCGAACCGACCCCCAGCTTTTCCAGGATGCGCGCGCGGTGATGATCCACCGTGCGCGGGCTGATGCCAAGATCTTGTGCGATTTGCTTGCTTGAAATGCGGTCGGGATTGCCCAGCATGTGGCGCACCACCTCGATCTCGCGCACGGTCAGGCTGTCCAGCCGCGCCTGCTGACCGCGCTGCGCGCGATGTTCGGCGGCACGCCGGCGCAGGCCGGCGAAAGCCTCTTCGATGCGCTCGACCAGCGCGGATTGCGCGAAGGGCTTTTCCAGAAAATCGATCGCCCCCGCCCGCATCGCCTTCACCGCGTCATTCACCGCCGCGTGCCCCGAGATGAAGATCACCGGCAGGTCGCTGCCCCGCCGCGCCAGCAATTCCTGCAATTCCAGCCCGTCCATGACCGGCATGCCCAGATCCAGCACCAGACAGCCGGGCGCGACATTTTCCCCGGTCTCGGCCAGGAATTCGCGCGCCGAGGCAAAGCCCTGGACCACATAGCCGCGCCAGGTCAGCCCCGCGCAGATCGCCAGTCGCACGTCCACATCATCATCGACGACATAGACCACCATCTCGTCGGGCAGGCCCTGCTCATCATTGTCGGGGGTCGGAGCGGATTCGTCCATTTAGATCACGAAAATTGCGGGGGGGGGGGGGGGGTGAGGACGACATGGCGGGCAGGTCGAAGCGGAACACCGCCCCGCCCAGATCGCCCGCGCCTTCGGAATGATGCCAGATCCGCCCGCCATGCGCCTCGACGATGGCGCGGCAGATCGACAGGCCCAGCCCCAGCCCGTCCGGCTTGCTGGTCTCGAACTCCGAGAAAAGCGCGATGTCGGGGGGAACGCCCGCGCCGTTATCGGCGACCTCGATGCAGACGCGATCCAGGCCGGGGGCGACGCTGGCGCCTAGATGCACGCGGCCGCCACCCTTGGCCTGGGCCTTCGCGGCGGCGGCCTGGATCGCGTTGCGCAGCAGATTGACCAGCACCTGGGCGATCTGGACGCGATTGCCCAGCACCGGCGGCAGAGGGATCGGCAGCGACACGTCGATCACCACGCCCGCATCCATCGCCTCGGGCTGGACCAGCAGCAGGGTCTGGCGCACCAGCGGCACCAGATCAACCGGCGCGCGCTGGCCGGTATCCTTGCGGATGAAACCGCGCAGGGCATGGATGATCTCGCCCGCGCGCAGGGACTGGCGTTCGATGCTGTGCAGAAGCCCGCGCATCATGTCCCGGTCAAGGTGGGACGTGTCGACCATCGCCTTGGCGGTATAAGCGTTCTGGGCGATGGCGGTCAGGGGCTGGTTCAACTCATGCGCCAGTCCCGCCGCCATCTGGCCCATGGTGGCGCCGCGCGCCAGATGCGACAGATCCGCGTTCAGCCGGTCCACCTCCTGCTCGATGCGCCGCCGCTCGGTCACGTCGTCCAGCGTCAGCACGTTGTAAAGCGGGCGGCCCTGCTCATCCCAGACCGGGATGGCATGCAGCGAGGCCCAGATGACGCAGCCGTCCGCCCGCACCAGCCGCAGTTCGATCCCCTCGCGCGCCAGCCTGTCCGAGGCCAGGCCCGAATCCGCGCCCGGTGCCGCCCCGGAAGCCATCGGGCAGGTCTCGGTGCCGTCGTCCAGCGGGTGGATGAATTCGCGTATCGTCCGGCCGCGCAACTGCTCGGGCGGCACCCCCAGCATGTCGCCCAGGCGCTGGTTGGCGTGCAGCAAGACCATCTCGCCGTCGCCGATCTGGGCCATGCCGCGCGGCGCCAGGTCGAAGGTCTGGCCGTATTCGATCTCGCGGTTGCGGCGGGCGCGGGCCTGGCGGGCCAGCGCCTGCCTGGTCAGTTCAAGCTCGCGGAAATCGCGTTTCTGGGACGTGTCGTCGGGCAGGTCCACCAGGTCCAGCCGCGCGCCCATCCGCGCCAGGTCGCGCACCGGGCGGTGGATGTATTCGGCCAGCAGCAGTCCCGCGCAGGCGGTGATCAGCGACAGCAGCACCGCCAGGACGATGTTTTCGCGCCGGTTCTGCTTCAACTCCCTCACGAAATCGTCCTGAGGGGCATAGACGATGACGCTCCAGGGAATGCCCGGCCCGATCAGCGGCGTCAGCATGCCGATATAGCGCGTCCCACCGTTATAGCGCGTCCCGCCATGGACGAACTGGACCACCTGATCCCGCCCCGCCTCTTGCCGGGACCGGGCCGCGGTGAAGGCGGCGCGGGCGACGGGATCGACCAGTTCGGGGATCTCGGGCAAGCGGATACCACCGCCCGGCCCGGCGCCGATCATCAGCATCGGATCTGGATGGGCGATGATATGGCCTTCGTCATCGACGATCAGCATGCGCCCGTTCTGACCGAATTTCAGCTCGCTCAAAAAGTCCGACAGCTGATTCATGCGGATGTTGACGCCAACCATGCCCTGAAGAACGCCATCGGCACCGCGCACCGGACTGGTCAGGCTGATCGTGGTCTGGTTCCCGGCAAGGCAGCTATAGGGCCGCAGCCACAGCATGTCACTTCCATCCACCGTCTTGCGATACCAGAAGCGGTTGCGGCGGTCGTCCTCGCGCAGCCGTTCCGAGATTTCGGACCTGATCGCGAAATCCGGCCCCCGTATCACGCGCCGTGCAGGAAGACCGCTTCCCGGCGCCGGTATGATCAGGGTCTCGAAACCGTCTCCGGGCGCGAGTTGGCGCCGGACGCGCAGGAAGAGCCCATCCTCGGCCACGAAATACATCTCGCTGAATTGCGGCGAGGTATGAAGCTGGTCGAACATCAACTGCTCAAGTCCGACCAGACGCCGCGATTCCCCCCGGCTGGTCCGTGACAGCCGTGCCGCCGCCGTGACCGCGCCCTTGGCCGGGTTCAGGAAACTGCGCGAATGGATCTGGGCATTGTGGCCGACATCCGCGATCAACGCGCGCGCATGGGCTATCAGCGCCCGCTCCGATGTCAGATACGATGACAGCACTACCCCAAGCACCGCCAGGAATTGCAGGCCCGAAAGGCCAAGGACCAGCACTGTCCCAAGCGATCTCTTCATGCCTACCCACTACCAATCCAGATCATGACAGCCCTGGATGGATACCGCTTCAATATCTGCCGCGCGGGATCCGAAACACACGCGACGGGTGAAATTACTGCGGGCAGTTTCGCCCCGACTCTTTGCCTATCACGCTCCCCTTCATGTTTGCAGGGCAAATCGCCCCCGAAGGCATAGGTAAGATTACCTAGGTAATGACGCGGATTTACGCCTTTCCACCAAGGTGAGAGATAAGGTCCTACCAATAGGACGGATCGCCATATTTCCGGCAAGGATCCGTGCTGTTGGCAGGGATTGTCCCGAATAGTTGGTTCCAGAGTTCCGACCATGAAGATGGTCGGATTTTTACCCTCGCCGGGATGCCCGTAGAGCGGGCGCCGGGTCACTCCCGGCCCCGGCGGGGCGTCCACCGCGCGCGTTGCCCCTTTCCCGCGCTTGGCGGGCGGGGCTAAGCAGGGGCGGACATCCAAGGAGACGCCGATGAAGCCCGCGCCCCTGACCCCCGCCCCAGCAGATGGCGAAGCCCGCCGCCAGGTGGCGCCGGTGATCTGCTATCCGGTCCAGACCCTGCCGCGCCCGGACCTCGCCAGCTATCGCGCCCTGCGCGACACGGCGAAAACCGTCGAGACCGTCACCGTGGCGCCGCGCGACGCGGCGGCCTTTCGCGTGCCGGCGGGGTATTTCTTCCGCATCCGCTCGGTCGAGGGGCCGCAGGTCGGCGATCTGAACCTGTTTCATGCCCAGAACCTGGACGAACGCTTCTACAGCGGCAAGACGCGCGCCTTGAACGGCACCCATCTGGGGCTGGGCGATCAGATGTTTTCCAGCTTTCCCTATCTGCGGCCCATGGCGACGATCACCCATGACACGCTGGACTGGTATGGGTTCGACGCCTTCGGCGGCGCGGTGCATGACGTGATCGGCACCCGCTGCGACCCCTATACCCATGCGCTGCTAAGCGACGGGGGCCAGTATCATCATTGCTGTCATTCGAACCTGACCCGCGCCCTGGCGGCCGCGACCGGCCTGCCCCCCGACCGGGCCGAGGCGCTGGTCCATGATGTGCTGAACGTCTTCATGTGCACCGGCTTCACGCGCGATACCGGGCAATATTTCATGAAGGCCAGCCCCGTGCGCCCCGGCGACTACCTGGAATTCTTCGCCGAGATGGATCTTCTGGGCGTGCTGTCGGCCTGTCCGGGGGGCGATTGCTCGACCGTGCACAGTTCGGACGCGGCCGCCTGCCATCCGCTGCTGGTCGAGATCCTGAAGCCCGCCTCCGCCCCCAGGGGTTGGCAACCGCCGCGCATGAACGCCTATGACCGTGGCCATGGGCTGCGGGCGGGCCAGGATGGTCCGGGCAGCTAGCCGCCGCGCCTCAACGCGGCGCATTGCGCCAGTTCGACCACCTGATAGGCGGCGGCCAGCAGGTCGTCCAGGCCCATCGCCGCCCGCGGGTCAAACGCCGCCTCGGTCTCGGATTGCAGCGATGCGGGCAGTTCGGCCAGGGCGGCGCGCATCGCCTGGATCAGGTCGTTCGGAATTTCTGCCATCTCTGCCCTCTGGTCCCGCGCGCCCTGGCTTCGGGCGCCGTTGCTTTGGGCCAGAAACGCCCGCCAGGCGGCTTGGTTGCATCGCGGCGGGCGGGCATGTGGCGGATCAAGGCAGCCCTCGGCGCAGGATGCGCACCAGTTCGGGCAGATAGGCGTCGCCCTGGCCGTCGTCCACGACCTGGGCCAGCGTGGCCTCGATCCCGTCCGCGACGGCATGGCCGGCGCCCGACGCCTGGGCCATCTGGCGGTAATAGGCGATGTCCTTCAACCCGTTCCCGATCGCGAAGGGCAGCGCCTCGCGGTCGCCCGTCGTGATGAAGGGCGCCAGCCGCTGCAAGGCCGCGCCCGCGCCGCCGCCCTTGGCCAGCACCTCGACGAAACGGGCGGGGTCGATGCCGGCATCGGCGGCATGGGCGGCGGCCTCGGCCAGCAGCACCATGCCGCCGACCGAGACGTAATTGTGCAAAAGCTTCATCCGGTGGCCGGCGCCGACCGGGCCGACATGGAACACCTCCTCGGTAAAGGCCGCCAGCACCGGGCGCATCGCCGAAAGCACCGCCGCGTCCCCGCCGATCAGCAGGTTCAACCGCCCCTCATGCGCGGCCTGGGCCGTGCGCGTCATCGGCGCGTCCAGGAACTCGGCCCCCGCCGCGCGGGCCAGCGCGGCCATGCGCAGCGTCGAGTCTGGCAGCGCGGTCGAACAGTCCACGATCACCGCCCCCGGCTTCAGCGCCGAAAGCACACCGTCCTGGCCAGTCAGCACCGCCTCGACCTGGGCCGAGCCGGTGACGCAAAGGATCACCGCATCCGCGTCGCGCGCCACCTCGGCGGGGGTCCGCGCCGCGACACCCCCCAGGGCCAGGATCTCATCCACCGGGCGATTGCCGGGATGATCCAGGAAGCGCAGGGGAAAGCCGCCCCGGCCCAGCAGGTTTCGCGCGATCCCGTGCCCCATCAGGCCGATCCCGATCATCCCAAGCCGCATCCCGCCCTCTCTTTCCGCGCCCATGCCTGTGATACAGGCATAGCACCGCCGCATGGCCGGCGACCAGCCACCTTGCGGCCAGCTTACCGCTTTCCCTTTCCGCGCGGGTCGGATAAATCGCAGGCAAGAACAATGCCGAAAGAGACCTGCGTGATGAGCAGCACGACAGAGACGATCAGCGCGGACCGCCTGACCCGCGAGCATCTCGACCGGGAAGTGGCCGAGATCCGGGCGATCTACGAACTGCTTTTCCCGGTCGAGAACCTGACCTTCCTGTTCCGCCAGGGCCGTGAGCCGACCTGGGGCCAGCCCGTCGTGACCGAGGGCGCCCCCACCCTCAACAGTGCCCAGGTCGATGCCGATTACCTGGGTCTGATCCGCCGCCCCGGCGCCAGCCCGGCCGCGCCCCATGTCACCGTCTCGGTCACGATCCCCCGCGCCCCCCTGCCAAGCGAGATCCAGCTTAGCGAAGCGCCCTGGGTGCCGATCAGGCCGCTGAAGCCGCTGCACCGGCTTTGGCCGCTGGGATATGAGCAGGTGCGCTACCTAGCCGAGATGGCGCGCAAGCGCCGGGGCACCCGGCGCCACAGCCGCAAGGCCCTGCCCTTCGGCGACGGCGCCACCGCGTTCTTTCCCCGCCCGGCCGAGGAGCCACCCGAAAAGCCGCCCGCCATCCTGATCGGCATGCACTGGCTGGAGGTGGGCGGGGCCGAGAAGCTGGGCTTCGACTGCATCCGCTGGGCGCTGGAGGCCGGGCTGCGGGTCTTCGTGGTCGCGGGCGTGGCCTCGATCCAGCGCCTGGCCGACCGGCTGCCCGACCACCCGGACCTGCGCTTCATCCGGCTGGACCGCTATCTGCCGCCGCATCTGTGGCCCCGCTATGTCGAGGCCCTGGCCCGGTCCCAGAACATCCGCCTGATCCATATCCACCATTGCCGCCAGCTTTACGACGCCCTGCCGCATCTGCGCGCGACGCTGCCCTGGATCCAGGTCATCGACTCGACCCATATCGTCGAATATGCCGATGGCGGCTATCCGCGCTCATCCGGGGTATGGACCAACTTCATCGACCTGCACCATGTCATCAGCGGCGAGCTGGTCGATTACTACCGCGACACGTTCCATGTCGTCGGCAAGGTCGTCCTGGGCCGGATGCTGGAACGCCACGCCGTGCCAGGCGCCTTGCCCGCGCCGAATTTCAAGGCCGGGCAGAAGACCCTGCATGTCAGCTTCATCGGCCGGCTTTATTACCAGAAGCGCCCGGTCGTGGTGGTCGAGGCGCTGCGCGGGCTTGCCGCCTGGGCGCGGGCCAACGGCGTCGCCTTCTCGGCCACCATGGTCGGCGAGGGGCCTTTCCTGGGCGAGGTCCGGCGCCTGCTACAGAAATACGCCCTGACCGAGGCGGTCGAGATGGTCGCGGCCAATGCCGACGTGCCCGCGCTGCTGGCCCGCTCGGACGTGCTGTTGCTGCCCTCGAACAACGAGGGGCTGGCCCTGGTCTGCTATGAGGCGATCGAGCAGGGCTGCATGCCGATCTCGACCGATGTGGGTTCCCAGGACGAAATCGTGCCCCCCGATCTGCTGGTGCCGCTGGCGCCGCGCGCCGCCGTGCAGCGCATCGTCGCCGCCGTGGACGACATGTGGCGCGGCCAGGACGTGATCGACCGCCAGCGCGACCAGATGCAGCGGCTATGGGAAAGGATCGCCGCCGATCCCACCGCCAAGGAGGTGCTGATGCCGCTTTACCGCGCCCATGCCAAGGACCGCCCGGAATGACCGCCCTGACCAAGACCGCCGCCGTCATCGTCACCTTCAACCGCTCGCGCAAGCTGGTGAACGTGCTGGACGCGCTGGACCGCCAGACCGCCCGCCCCGAGATCATCCTGGTCGTGGACAACGCCTCGACCGACGACACCCAGGCCGTGGTCGAGGCCCGCGCGCGCCAGGACCTTAGCATCCGCTATCTGCGCCTGCCCAAGAATGTCGGCGGCGCCGGGGGGTTTCACGCCGGGCTGAAGGCCGCCTATGACATGGGCGCGCATTATTTCTGGATCTCGGACGACGACGCCTATCCCCAGCCCGACGCGATCCAGAAGCTGCGCGACGCGATCCGCCAGTTCGAGGCCGAGAACCAGTGGCGCCCCAGTTTCGCGGCCTCGCGCGTGGAATGGACCGACGGCACCCTTTGCGAGATGAACACCCCCCGCCCGGTCTGGGACTGGCCCCGCTTCGTCCGCCCCGATGCGGCCTGGGCACTGGTGGACAGCGCCTCCTTCGTGTCGATCCTGGTGCCCCGCTGGGCGGTCGAGGCGCATGGCCTGCCCATCGCCGATTATTTCATCTGGTTCGACGATGCCGAATATACCCGCCGGCTGTCGCGCAGCTATCCGGGCATCTTCGTTCCCGAAAGCCGCGTGATCCACGACACGCCGGACAATCGCGGGGTGAATTTCGGCCTGGTGAATGAGAAAAGCCTGTGGAAATTCCGCTATGGCGCGCGCAACGAAGCCTCGTGGCGCCGGCGCGAGGGCGGGCTGATGAGCCTGCTCAGCTATGCCTATGGCGTGCGCCAGCAGATGAGGCGCGCCAATGTGCCGGGCAGGATGCGCCGCGACATCTACCGCGCCATCCTGCGCGGCGCGACGTTCCGGCCGCAGGTCGTGAAGGTGTGACAGGTTCCGCGCCGCCAAGTTGAATTCAAGGAAAGACAGTCGCAAGCATGACCAGCCCCGATCAGAATGTCCGCGAGCTTGCCGCCGAATTCGGCGCCAGCGAAGACATCATGGCCCAGTTCGTCGCCCGTTTCGCGCCCGGCCGGGTTGCCCCGAATGCCTATGCCGCGCCCTCGGACACGATGCTTTTCGTGCATATCCCGAAAACGGCCGGGGTCTCGATCGGCAAGTCCTTCCAAAGCACGTTCGACAAGTTCCATGCCGTGCAGTGGGACAGCATCGGCCCCTCGTTCCGCCATTCGACGCGCCAGGCCGCCTATAACCAAAGCCGGGGCGCGGGGCGCCAGGTGATCATGGGACATTTCGGCTGGCCCGAGATCCAGCTTTGGCGCAACCATGAGATGGCGATCAAATGCGGCGCCATCTTCCGCCATCCGGTCGAGCGGCTGGTGTCGAATTTCAACTACAATCGTTCCAGCGCCCATCCCGGCCGCGTGGGCTTTACCGAGCGTTTTCCCACCGTCGAAAGCTATGCCCGCAACGCCGAACTGGACGTGCAATTGACCCAGGCTCTGGGTTTCGTGTCCAGCTTCGACGAGGCGCTGGCCAAGCTGAACCGCTATTACACCTTCCTGGGCATCACCGAAAAGCTTTCGGCCTCGCTGGCGCATCTGGCGCGAAGCCATGGCCTGCGCCCTTTCCAGGAGCATCGCGCCAATGTGGGCAGCAACAAAGAGGCCGTCGTCTCGGCCGAGCTATCGCGCATGATCCTGGACCGCAGCCATAACGATCTGAAGCTGCACCGGCTGCTGACCCGGCTTTACGCCTGACGGATCCGCCCGCGCCAGCCAAGCTTCAGGAGACCGCCACATGCGCAAGTTTTTTAGCATCTTGTGGCGGGCAGCCTCATCGCCCGGATCTGCCGCGCCCGAGCCGGCGCCGCCCGCCGCGCCCCCAGCGAAGCGCCGCCCCGCGCCCCTGCCCCCGCGCGACGCCGATGGCGCGCGCCTTATCCGCAAGGGCAATTACATCCTGCGCCTCGCCGCGCCCAGAAACGCCCGCGAACTGGTCATCAGCTTCGAGGCCGCCGACCCCCTCATCGACCGCAAGAACCCGCTGCGTAAAGGCTTCGGCGAGGAGTTTTTGCTACGCAAGGGATATGCGGTGCTGTCGGTCCTGACAGCGACCCCGAACTGGTTCCGTCCCCCCGCCATCCTCGACGCCTTCAAGCGCAAGGAGGTCCGGGCCTTCATGGCCAGGTTCCCCGTGGTGCATGGCTACGGCTCCAGCATGGGCGGCTTCGGCGCTCTGACTTTCGCCGAACTGCTGGGTATCTCGAACATCGTCGCCTTGCAGCCGATCTCGACGCTGGCCCCGGACCTCGCGCCTTGGGAAGACCGCTTTGACCATGGCCGCGACAACTATGACTGGGACGGCGCCTATCGCGACGGCGCCCTTGGGATCACGGGCGTCCGCTCGATCTACGCGCTTTACGATCCCGCCTCGCCCGACGCGCCGCATGTCGCGCGGATCGCCATGGCGGCGGGCGACAGATTGCACCGGATCACCGTGCCGGGGGCCGGCCATGCGGTTCCGCGCCATCTGCAATCCCGGCGCCTGCTTGGTCCCGCCCTGCTGGCCTGCCTGCGCCAAGCCCCGCCCGAGGAGGTCGCGCGGATCGTCGCGGGGGCTTACCTGCCCCTAAAGCGGTGATTTCACGAAAGCCGGCAGCGCGCCGTCCGCGGCCAGGAACGCCTTGGCGGTGTCCAAGGCCTCGCGGATGGTCACGTCCATGTCCAGATAGCGATAGGTGCCCAGACGGCCCACGAAGGTCACGCCGGGCGTCGCCTCGGCCAGCGCGACATATTGCGCCAGCAGGGATTTCTCATCGACCAGGCGGATCGGATAATAGGGAATATCCTCGGGGCCGGCGGCGCGGGAATATTCGCGATAGCAGACCGTCCCCTCATGGCTTTCCCAGGGGCTGAAATGCTTGTGCTCGGTGATGCGGGTATAGGGCACCTCACGGTCGCCGTAATTCATCACCGCGCAGCCTTGATAATCGCCCTCATAGGTGAAGCGGTCGAAATCCAGCGTGCGATAGCCCAGCCGCCCCAGCCGATAGCCGAAATACCCGTCCAGCGCGCCGGACCAGAACACATGATCCGCCGCCATTCCCGGATCATATTCCGTCGAAAGCTGGACCGTGATGCGCGGGTGGTCCAGGATCGCTTGGATCATCGGGCTATAGCCCTCGCGCGGCATACCCTGGAAACGGTGGAAGAAATAATTGTCGTCATAGTTGAAGCGCACCGGCAGCCGCTTCAGGATGCTGGCGGGCAGTTCCGTGGGCGAACAGCCCCATTGCTTTTCGGTATAGCCCTTGAAGAACGCCTCATACAGATCGCGACCGACAAAGCGCAGGGCCTGCTCCTCGAAGTTCCGCGGCTCTTCGATCGAGGTGTCGGCCTTGGCCATGATGAAATCGCGCGCCTCGTCCGGGCGCAGGGTCCGGCCGAAGAACTGGTTGATCGTCAGAAGATTGATCGGCAGCGAATAGACCGCCCCGCCCGAGGTGGTCTTGACCCGGTTCTGGAACGGCATGAATTCGGCGAAGCGGTTGACGTAATCCCAGACGCCCTCGTCGTCGGTGTGAAAGATGTGCGGGCCATAGACATGCATCAGCACGCCCGTCTCGGCGTCACGCTCGCTATGGCAATTGCCGCCGATATGGGGGCGGGCGTCGATGACGCGGCAATCATGCCCGGCCTCGGCCAGGGCGCGGCCGATCACCGCGCCGGACAGTCCCGCGCCGACCAGAACTATGTTCATGCTCACTCCTCCTTATCGTTCCGCCAGCGCCAGAATCTCGGCATGGGAGCGGCTCAGGCTTCGGCGCAGCCCGTCGCGAAAGGCATGGCGCAGAATGCGGCGAAAGCGCGGCCCGTCCGCGCCGTAATTCCGCGCAAGCCCGCGCCATTTCAGCGCCAGCACCGGCAGCAGGGGCCAGAACCACGGCCCCGCCGCCACGCGATAGGCGATCAGCGCATTGCGATACATGTAATAGACCCGCCACATCGGGCGCAGCACCAGATGCCCGGCCTGAACCGAAGCGGTGTCATGTTCGAAGCGCAGTTGCGGCAGAAAGCCCAGGCGCAGGCCGGCCCGGCGCATTTGCAGGGTGTAAAGCTGGTCGTCGCCATAGATGAACAGCCGCTCGTCTGGATAGCCGGCCCGCGCCAGCGCCACGCGCGACAGGAACAGCCCGACGAAAGAGGTCATGTCGATGGCCGTGGCGGGCGCCTCGGGCAGATAGGCGGCATCGGCCAGGTGAAAGCCGCGCCGGCCGCCGCGCAGGGTGCGCAGGAACTCGGCCCGGTGCCAGAAGGGGTTGCGATAGGGGCGGTTCATTTCGCAGACGGTGCCCGCCGGCGTCAGCACGGCGGCACCAACCGCGTCCCAGCCCGAAATGTCCAAATCGCGGAACCGCGCGATGCAGCCCGGCGCGGGGCGCCCGTCATCGTCCATGATCACGGTCCAGTCGGGGTCGATCCGTTCGGCCAACTGCCGCAGACCGCGCGAAAAGCCGCCCGCACCGCCCAGATTGCGCTCCGAGCGCAGCACGCGCAGGCGCGCATCCGCGATTCCCGCCAGCCACTCCGCCGTCCCATCCCCCGAGGCGTTGTCGAAAACCAGCACATGGTCCAGATCCTCGGCCAGCAGGCGCCGCACCGTGACCTTCAGCTTTTCCAGCCGGTCATGCGTGACGACAAGGGCTGCGATCCGGGGGCGAGGGCTGGCTTGTGGCATGTCCATGTCACTGTTGGGCTGCTTTCCTCTAGCGGATCGGCACGGGCGGAACAACCCGCCCCGCCTATTCGCCGCGCGGATAACGCTTTAATTCCTCCAATACGTTCAAATCCATGTGATTGCGCATATAGCGTTCGGACGCCTTTTGCAGAGGCTGGTAATCCCAGGGGAAATAGGCGCCGTTGCGCAGCGCCTCATAGACGATCCAGCGCCGCGCCTGGCTTTCGCGCACCGCCGCGTCGTAAGCCGCCAGATCCCAGCGCGCACGCGCGGCCTGGGTCATGCGCGCCAGCACGCCCGCATGCTCCGGCGCGCCGGCCAGGTTCGCCAGCTCCAGCGGGTCTTCGTCCAGGTTCACCAGGATCGGCGGATCGGCGACGCAAAGCGTCAGCTTCCACGGCCCGTCCCGCAGCCCGACCAAAGGCGCGACCGAGCCCTCGGCCGCGTATTCCATCGGCACCGGACCGCGCGGCGCGCCGGCGATGACCGGCGCCAGATCCTGACCATCGGTCCAGGGCGCGATCGCGGCGATGTCCAGCCCCGCCAGGCCCGCCAGCGTCGGCACCAGATCCAGGGTCGAGACCGGCGCCGTGACCAGCCCCGGCGCAAGGCCGGGCGCCGCGATCATCAGCGGCACCCGCGCCGAGCCCTCAAGGAAGTTCATCTTGAACCAAAGCCCGCGCTCGCCCAGCATGTCGCCATGATCCGAGACGAAGACCACGATGGTCTCGCGCTGCATCCCCCCGGCGGCAAGCACCGCCAGAATCTCGCCGATCTTGTCGTCGATATACGAGATATTGGCGAAATAACCCCGGCGGGCGCGGCGCACGTCCTTGGGACCGATGGCGAAATTCCGGTGGTCGCAGGCATCCAGCAGCCGCCGCGAATGCGGGTCCATCTCTGCATAGGGGATCGGCGGGACCTGCGGATCAAGCGCCGGGCAATCCTGGTAAAGATCCCAATAGCGGCGGCGCGCGACATAGGGATCGTGCGGATGGGTAAAGCTGACGGTCAGGCACCAGGGGCGCTCGTCCAGCCGCCGCGACAGGTCGTAAAGCTTGCGGCAGGCGTGATAGGCTACCTCGTCGTCATATTCGTATTGGTTGGTGATCTCGGCCACGCCCGCGCCGGTGACCGAACCCAGGTTGTGATACCACCAGTCGATCCGCTCGTCCGGCTTGCGGTAATCGGGGGTCCAGCCGAAATCGGCGGGATAGATGTCGGTCGTCAGCCGCTCTTCGAAGCCGTGCATCTGGTCGGGGCCGACGAAATGCATCTTGCCCGACAGGCAGGTCTGATAGCCGGCGCGGCGCAGGTGATGGGCATAGGTCGGGATGTCGCTGGCGAATTCGGCGGCATTGTCATAAACTCGCGTGCGGCCCGGCAACTGCCCCGTCATGAAACTGGCGCGCGCCGGCGCGCAAAGCGGGCTGGCGGTATAAGCGTCGCGGAACCGGACCGCGCGCGCGGCCAGGGCGCGCAGGTTCGGCGCGTGCAGGAAATCGGCGGGGCCGTCGGGAAACAGCGTCCCGTTCAACTGGTCCACCATCAGGATGAGGATATTGGGGCGTGTCATCTGGGGCGTGTTCCTCCGGCTCGCCGCTCTCTACTGCGCCGGACCCGGCCCCGGCAAGAGATGGGCGGAACCATCAGGGTTCCCCGTTGTCAGCGCCGGTGCGGCGATGCTATCCCAAAAGCAGGGGAAAACGGAGGAGCGGGAGGGGACATGCGCCAGGGCATGGCCGGGGACATGCGCGCGCCGCCGGCCTGCGGGCCGCCGATGCCGGCCGCGCGCCCGATCCCCCAGCCCTTCAATCCAGCCCTTCAATCCAGCCATCGGACCACCTCATGCCCGCTTCGGATCTTGCCTGCCGCCTGCACGCCGCCCATGATCTGCGGATCGAGGCGGCCCCGCCCCTGGACCCCCAGCCGGGCGAGGCCGTGGTGCGGGTGGTGCGCGGCGGCATCTGCGGCTCGGACCTGCATTACTACCATGACGGCGGCTTCGGCCCGGTCCGCGTGCGCGCGCCGATCGTGCTGGGCCACGAGGCCGCCGGCCTGATCGAGACGGCGCCCCCGGATTCGGGCCTTGTCCCCGGCCAGCTCGTCGCGCTTTCGCCCTCGCGGCCCTGCGGGGAATGCGACTATTGCGCGGCGGGCCAGCCCCGGCATTGCCTTTCGATGCGGTTCAACGGCTCGGCCATGCGCCTGCCGCATGAGGACGGCTTTTTCCGCACCCGCCTTGCCCATCCGGCCGCGCAATGCGTGCCCGCCCCCGCCGGCGCCACCGCACAGACCCTGGCCGGGGCCGAGCCTCTGGCCGTCTGCCTGCATGCGCTGAGCCATGCCCCCGACCTGGGCGGGCGCAACGTGCTGATTACCGGCGCCGGCCCCATCGGCGCGATCTGCGCCGCGCTTGCCCGCCACGCCGGGGCGGCGCTGGTGGTGGTGACGGATGTGCAGGACTTCACCCTGGACATCGCGCGCCGCATGGGTGCCGACCGAGCCCATAACGTGGCCAAGGATCCACGCGCGCTGGACGACCTGGCCCAGGGCAAGGGCCGCGTCGACGTGGTGCTGGAATGCTCGGCCAATCCGCATGCCATCGCGCAGGCGATCTCGGTGACGCGGCCGCAGGGCACGCTGGTCCAGGTCGGCGTCGGCGGCACCACGCCCCTGCCCCTGAACCTGATCGTCGGCAAGGAGCTGCGCTTCATCGGCACCCACCGCTTCGACCGCGAATTCGAACAGGCGGTGCGGATGCTGGGCACGGGCCGGATCGACCTTGCGCCCATGGTGACGCAGGTGCTGCCGGCGGCGCAGGCGGTGGCGGCCTTCGATCTGGCGGGGGATCGCGGCCGCGCGGTCAAGGTGCAACTGGATTTCACGGCCTGAACGGCCCCAAGGAGAGGGAACAAGGATGCGACATACCTGGCGCTGGTTCGGACCAAAGGATCTGGTCTCGGTCGATGACATGCTTCAGGCGGGGGTGCAGGGCGTGGTCACCGCGCTGCACCACGTCCCCACGGGCAGCGTCTGGTCGCCCGAGGAAATCGCCAAGCGCCAGGCCCAGCTTGCGGTGATGACCGATGGCGGCCCCTCGGGACTGGGCTGGGAGGTGGTCGAAAGCCTGCCCGTCTCGGAAGCGATCAAGACCCAGACCGGCGACTGGCGCGGCCATGTCGCCGCCTGGATCCAGTCCATGCGCAACCTGCATGCGGCGGGGCTGCGGGTGATCTGCTACAACTTCATGCCGGTGCTGGACTGGACGCGCACGGACCTGGCCTGGCGCCGTCCGACCGGCGCGCTGTGCATGCGCTTCGACCTGGTGGATTTCGCGGCCTTCGACCTGCATATCCTGCAACGGCGCGGCGCCTCGCAGGACTTTCCCGAATCCCTGCGCGAGGCCGCCGCCCGCCGCTTCGCCGACATGTCCGAAGGCCAGCGCGCCCAGCTTGCCCGCAACGTCGTCTTCGGCCTGCCGGGCGCCGCCGAAAGCTTCACGCTCGACGATGTGCGCGCCCTGCTGGAGAGTTATGCCCCGGTCACTGATGCGGTGCTGCGCCGGCATTTCCACGATTTCCTGGAACAGGTCGCGCCCGTCGCGCAGGAACTTGGGATGCGGCTTTGCTGTCACCCCGACGACCCGCCCTTCGGCCTGCTGGGCCTTCCCCGGATCATGTCCACCGAGGCCGATTTCGCCGAGCGCGTCGCCGCCGTGGACCTGCCCGCGAACGGGATCACGCTTTGCTCGGGCTCGCTCGGGGCGCGGCCCGACAACGACCTGCCCGGCATGATGCGGCGGCTGGGCGACCGGGTGCATTTCCTGCATCTGCGCAATGTCCGCCGGGATCAGGACAGCACCCCCGCCTCGTTCTTCGAGGACGAGCATCTGGGCGGCCAGACCGACATGGTGGCGCTGATCGCCCAGATCCTGGCGCAGGAAAAGGCCCGCCGCGCCGCCGGACGCGAGGATTGGCGGATCCCGATGCGCCCCGATCATGGCCAGGATATCCTGTCGGATATCGGCAAGGGCGGCCAGCCCGGCTATCCTGCGGTGGGCCGCCTCAAGGGCCTGGCCGAGCTGCGCGGGGTCGAGACGGCGCTGTCCCATCCGCTGCTGGCCGAAGGCGCGGCATGACGCCCCGGCTGACCGGGCTGGGGGGCCTGCCGCCGCATGTGGCGCGACCCGGCTATGACCGGACGGCGCATGGTTTCGGCATCCTGCATCTGGGCCTGGGCGCATTTCACCGCGCGCATCAGGCGGTGGCGACGGATGACGCGCTGGCGGCGCAGGGGGGCGACTGGCGCATCCTGGGCGCGAACCTGCGCAGCCGCGACATCGCCCAGGCCCTGAACGAACAGGACGGGCTTTACACCGTGCTGGAACGCGGCCCCCGGACCCGCGCGCGGGTGATCGGCGCGCATGGCCCCGCGATCGGCGGCGATGCGGCGGCGATCCTGCGCGCGGCCTGCCTGCCCCGGATCCGCATCGTCTCGCTTACGGTGTCGGAAAAGGCTTACGGCATCGACCGCGCCGCGATGGATGCCGATCCGGCCCATCCCGCCGTCGCGGCCGACCTTGCCGGTCCAGGGGCGCCGCGCGGCGTGCTGGGCCTTCTGGTGCGGATGCTGGCCCTGCGCCGCGACCAGGGCAGCCCGCCGCCCACGCTGCTAAGCTGCGACAACCTGCCCGAGAACGGCGCCCTGCTTCGCGCCGGGGTGACGGGCTTTGCCCGCCGCCTGGATCCGGCGCTGGCGGACTGGATCGCCGACCATGTGGCCTTTCCGGCCACGATGGTGGACCGCATCACCCCCGCCACGACCCAGGCCACGCTGGACGACGTGGCCACCGTGACCGGCCATCGCGATCCCGCCTGCGTCGAGACCGAGCCCTTCAGCCAATGGGTCATCCAGGACCATTTCCCCCAGGGCCGTCCCGCATGGGAGGCGGGCGGCGCGCAGTTCACCGCCGATGTCGCCGCGCATGAGGCGATGAAGCTGCGCATGCTGAACGGCAGCCATTCCCTGATCGCTTATGCCGGGCAGATGCTGGACCTGGCCCATGTGCGCGAGGCGGTGGCCGACGCCCCGCTGGCCGCGCTGGTCCGGCGCCACATGCGCGCGGCGGGGACGACCCTGCCCCAGGGCGCGGGCCTTGACCCCGAAGGCTATGGCGCGGCGTTGATGGCGCGCTTCTCCAATCCGGCCATCGCCCACCAGACCCGCCAGATCGCCATGGACGGGACCGAAAAGCTGCCGCAGCGTTGGTTCGCCCCGGCGGTGCAGCTTTTGCAGGCAGGCGGCGATGCCCGGCCCTATGCCTTCGCCGTCGCGGTCTGGCTGTCATGGCTGGCGGGGCTTGCGCAGGCGGGGGCCAGCCCCGACGATCCCAGGGCCGGGGCGCTGATGGCCGAAGCCCGCGCCGCCGGGCCGGACGCCGATGCGCTGACCCGCCGCGTGCTGGGCCTGCCCGGCCTTGCCCCGACCCGCCTGACCGGGGATGCCGCCTTCCTGGCACGCATCGCCGCGCTGACCGATGCGATCCGCGCACGGGGCCTGCGAAAGGTCATGGCCAAGGAACTGGCGGGCTGAGGGGCACGGACACGGCCGGGAAGACAAGGATCGCGCACGCGAACCGCGTCCGGGCGCCTCAGCCCCGCGCCCGCAACCCCGCGACCAGCCGCCGGGCGCGGCGCAGCGCGGTCAGGCCAGTGCCCAGCACCAAAAGCCAAAGCGCCGCGCGCAGGACGCCGCCATGACCGCCCCAAAGCGGCTCGGCCAGCGACAGCAGCGCGGCGGCGGTGACCAGGGCCATGCGGTGCTGCTTGGCCATCGGTCCCGAGAAATCGGCGGCCAGCCCGCAATTCACCCCCAACTCGCGCAGATAGGCCGTCAGAAAGGCCATCGCGACCGCCGCCCAGCCCAAAGCCGGATCGCCGACCGACAGGCCCGCGCCCAGAAGGATCAGCAGGTCCGAAACGCGGTCGGGAAACTCGTTCCAGAACCCGCCATCGGGGGCGCCGCGCCCGGCCTCGACCGCGACCATGCCGTCGAAAAGGTTGCACAGCAGCCGCATCTGGCAAAGCCCCGCCGCCAGAAGCAGGGCCGCCGCGCGCCCCCAGCCGGCGCAGCCGCCCGCCGCCCAGAAGGCCGCGCCCGCGCCCACCGCCGCGACCATCCCCGCCACCGAGATCTGGTTCGGCGTCACCCGCGTTCCCGCCAGCCAGCGCGTCGCCCGCGCGGCCCAGCCACTTTGCCGGCTGGCCAGGGGCCTGCGATTGGAAAGATCCGCCATGGCCTACCCCACGTTCCAGAAATAGCGCGTGACATGGAAAAAGATCGGCGCGGCAAAGACCACCGAATCCAGCCGGTCGATGAACCCGCCATGGCCGGCGATGGTATGGCCCCAGTCCTTGACGCCCTTGTCGCGCTTGATCGCCGACATCACCAGCCCCCCGGCAAAGCCAAGCGCGGTGATCATCAGGCTCATCCCCGCCGCTTCCAGCGGGCGGAACGGCGTCATCCACCACAGCGCGGTGCCGATGGCGCTGGCCGACAGCGCGCCGCCCACCAGCCCCTCGACCGTCTTCGAGGGTGACAGCCTTGGCGCCAGCTTGCGCCGGCCAAGCAGCTTGCCCCAGACATATTGCAGCACGTCCGAAAGCTGGACCACGATCACCAGCCAGGCGATCAGCAGCACGTTGCGCCCGCCATGGCCGGGGATCTTCAGATCCAGCAGCGCCGGCACATGCGAGACGCAGAAGACGCAGATCATCAGCGCCCATTGCATCTCGGCGACGCGGACCAGATAGTTGCGCACCTCTCCGGCCAGAACCGAGACGATGGGCAGCAGCAAAAAGACCCAGACCGGGATGAAGACCGTGAAAAGGCCATACCAGCCGATCCAGACCAGCCAGAACTGCACCGGCAGCACGACGAAGAAGGCGGCGGCCAGCGTGCGGTGATCGGCCCGCGTGGCATTGGTCAGGGTCATGAACTCGCGCAGGGCCGCGAAGGCGCAGATCGCGAACAGCACGATCACCCCCGCGCGCCCGCCCAGAAGGGCCAGCGCCAGGGCCAGAACCATCAGCCACCAGGCGCGGATGCGGTCGTTCAGGTTCTCGATCGCGGAGTTCTCGCCGTCGGGCGAATAGCGCCGCGCCAGCACCCAGCCGATGGCCGAGGCCAGCACCAGGACGCCCCCGACCCCCAGGATCACCGCCAGCAGATCCTCATGCGCGCCGTTCATGCCGCCCCTCCCCCGCCTGCCCCAGACGCGCCTGCCCCAGACGCGCCCGCCCCGGACGCGGCCCCCTCGCCGTCGGCCCCCTCGCGCAGGGGCCGCAGCGCCAGCAGGGCGGCGCGGCTGCGGGCCAGGAAGGCGTCCCTGCCCTCGCCGGCGGCCAGATGCAAAGGGGCGCCGAAAATGGTCTTGCACATCAGCGGCACCGGGATCACGGCGCCCTTGGGCAGGACGCGGTTCAGGTTCTCGATCCAGACCGGGACCAGATCCACCTCGGGCCGGGCCAGGGCAAGGTGGTAAAGCCCGGCGCGGAACGGCAGCAGGACCGCATCGGTCTGGTTGCGCGTGCCCTCGGGGAACAGGATCAACGAGGCGCCCGCATCCAGCGCGCCCGCCATCCGCGCGATGGCCGCGCCCGGCGCGCCGCCCCCCTTCCTCGCGATCAGAAGCGCATCGAAGACCTCGATGCCGATAAAGCGCCGCAGCCGCCCGGCCTGCCAGTAATCCGCGCCCGCGACCGGCCGCGTCGCCCGCTGCGCGCGGGGCGGCAACACCGCCCAGATCAGAATGAAATCGCCATGGCTGGCGTGATTGGCGAAATAGACCCGCTGGCGCGCCGCATTCGGGTCCACGCCCTGCCAGACCGGCTGCACCGCCGTCACCGCGCGGGCAAAGAAGGTGATGATCCGCCCGCTAAGCCGGGCCAAAGCCTTGCGCATGACGCCTCCCTCGTGGACGCGCAAGATAACCGATTACGGTGCCTTGGCAATCGCTCGCCCCGGATGGCCCTACCCCTCGCGGCGCGGCAACCAGAAACGACGCGGCGCGCGCCCGTATTGCCTGCGGAAGCATTTCAAGAAATGCGCCCCCGAACCTGCGCCTTGCCCATGCCTGCCCGCGCGAACACACCCGCCCCCAGCCGCGTGCTCGGCGGGATCCAGGGCCAGCCATGCGACAAGATCACGCGCCCTTCCGAATCGGCGCCCCCTTGCCCGTCTTTCTTGCCCAAATATCCTGGGGGAGCGCGGAACGCGCGGGGGCGAAGCCCCCCCCCGGCGGCGCGCCCCCGATAAAAATCGCGCGCCACCTCGGGCGGATCGGCATGCCGCGACAAGTCTCTCGCTGCTCTTCACCCCCATTGCCCCGACGTTCGCGACGGTCGCGGCGGCGCTGTTTCCGCGTTCCGGCCGAAAGCGGTCCGCCCCGGACATCAGCGGGCCTCCTCCAGCATCATCCGCGCCGCTTTTTCGGCGATCATCATCACCGGGGCATTGGTGTTGCCGCTGGTGATGCGCGGCATGATCGAGGCATCGGCGATGCGCAGCCGGCCAAGGCCGCGCAGCCGCAGGCGCGGATCGACCACGGCGCCGTCATCCGCGCCCATGCGACAGGTGCCCACGGGGTGAAAGATCGTGGTGCCGATGGCCGAGGCGGCCTGTTTCAGATCCTCGTCCGACTGAAAGGCGATGCCCGGCAGATGCTCGCGCGGATCGAACCGGGCAAAGGCGTCCTGCGCGACGATCCGGCGGGTCAGGCGGATCGCGCGAACCGCCACCTCGCGGTCGCCTGGGGTCGCAAGATAATTCGGCCGGATCTTCGGCGCGGCGCGGAAATCCGGCCCCGAGACATGGACCGAGCCACGGCTTTCCGGGCGCAGGTTGCAGACCGAGGCGGTCATGGCGGGAAAGGAGTGAACCGGATCCCCGAACTTGTCCAGACTGACCGGCTGCACATGATATTCCAGATCCGGCGTCGCCTTGCGCGGGTCCGAGCGGGTGAAGATGCCGACCTGGCTGGGCGCCATCGCCATCGGCCCCGAACGTTTCAGCAGATATTCCAGCCCAATCGCCGCCTTGCCCATCAGCCGCGACGCCTTCTCGTTCAGGGTCGGCACGCCGCTGACCTTGTAGACCAGGCGCAGTTGCAGATGATCCTGAAGGTTCTCGCCCAGTTCGGGCACGTCCAGCAGCGGCGCGATGCCCGCCTCGCGCAGGATCTGGCCCCGCCCGATGCCCGATTGCTCCAGCACCTGGACCGAGCCCAGGGTGCCCGCCGCCAGCACCGTCTCGCGCCCGGCAAGGACCTCGCGGCGCTGGCCCCGGTGATGCAGGATGACGCCCCGCACCTCGCCCGACCGGATCACCAGACGCTCGACCTGGGCATGGGTCAGGACACGCAGGTTCGGGCGGCTGGCCACCGGGCGCAGAAAGGCGCGCGCCGCGCTCCAGCGCCAGCCGCGGCGCTGGGTCACGTCGAAATAGCCGCTGCCCTCATTGTCGCCCCGGTTGAAATCTTGCGTGCGGGGAATGCCCGCCTGTTCGGCCGCCGCCATGAAGGCGTCAAGGACGGCCCAGCGGACACGGGCGGTCTCGACCCGCAATTCGCCGCCGCCGCCATGCATCTCGTCGGGGCCGCGATAGTAATCCTCATGCCCCTTGAACAGCGGCAGCACATCGTCCCAGCCCCAGCCGGTGCAGCCCATCTGCCGCCAATTGTCGTAATCCGCCGCCTGGCCGCGCATATAGATCATGCCATTGATCGACGAGCAGCCGCCCAGAACCTTGCCGCGCGGATAGATCAGCGCACGCCCGTTCAGGCCGGGATCCGGCTCGGTCCGATAAAGCCAGTCGGTGCGGGGGTTGTCGATGCAGTAAAGATAGCCGACCGGAATATGCACCCAATGGTAATTGTCGCGGCCCCCTGCCTCAAGCAGCAGCACGCGGTTGCGCGGATCGGCGCTAAGCCGATTGGCCAGGACGCATCCCGCGCTGCCCGCCCCGATGACGATATAGTCATAGCTTTCCATGGCTCCCCCCTTGGCGCGCGGCCCCTCTTGGCATGAGGGTGTGGGCACGGGCGCCGCATATGGCCCGGCCGCCTGCTCCGGCATCCGCCACCCAGTCTGTCCCGAGCCGCCGGCGGGGGAAAGCCCTATCCGCGCGCCCTGGTCAGAGCGCGAAGATTCAGATCGCGAAGATATCGTCGGCCACGCCGGCCACGGTCAGATTGCGCCCGATCAGCAGGATCCGGTCGCCATCGCCGAAATCGATCAGCACACCGCCCTCGGCCCGGCTCATGTGGTCGCGCATGAAGGCGGCGGGGCGGTCAAGCAGGGCGTCGTCGATCAGCAGCCGGTCGATGCCGCGCTGATAGCCGGTGATCGTGTCGGCGCCATGGCTGCGCTGAAAGACAAAGACATCCGCCCCGGCGCCGCCGTTCAGCAGGTCATCGCCAAGGCCCCCGTGCAGGCGGTCGTTGCCCGCCCCGCCCAAAAGGCTGTCATCGCCCCGACCGCCGGCCAGCCGGTCATCGCCCGCCCCGCCCTCAAGACGGTCGCGGCCATTCTCTCCCCACAGGCGGTCATGGCCCAGGCCGCCAATCAGCCGGTCGCCATGATCGCCGCCTTGCAGCGTGTCGTTGCCGGCGCCCCCGTTCAACAGGTCGAACCCGGCGCCACCGATCAGCCGGTCCAAACCCGCCCCGCCGGTCAGGCTGTCATCTCCGGCCCCGCCCGACATCCAGTCATGGCCGGCGGCGCCATCGGCACGCTCACCGCGCGCCGTCAGCCGGAAATCGTCGTTGCGGGCCGTCCCTTGGCCGGGCGAGGTGAAGACCTGGCCGTCGAACCCCTTCAGCCATTCGGCCCGGCTTTGCGGCGCAGGTCCCGGAAAAGGGTTCGCGACCGGCGCGAAATCCCCGGTATCCAGCCGCACCTGCCCATCGGTCCGGCCGAAATCCTGCGTCGCCATCAGCACCTTGTAGTAGCGCCCGCCCACCGTCATCATGCCGACCTTCAGCCCGATGCCCATCAGGGTGTTCTCGCCCAGGATATTGGCGCGGTGGCCGGGGCTGTCCATCAGCATGCGGTGCAGTTCGCGGATCTCGTCGCGCAGATCGCCTTCGCCCCGGATCGAGACATAGGCGATATTTTCGGCCGTGCTCCAGCTTCCGGCCAGATCAAAGCCCGCCGCCTGCATCCGCTCGCGCGAACCGGAGCCGCCGGCGCCGGTATGGGAAAAGCGGTCGGCATCCAGCATCCATTGCGAATGAGCATCCGCCGCGTCGTTCAGCCGCTTTTCCAGGCGCATCGGCGCCAACCCGTCCGCCTGCCGGGCCTGATTGACCAATTGGGCGAAATAGCGTTCGTCCGCGCTGGCGAAGGACATGGGCGGGCTCCTGGTTGCGACCAGGGCAGGGTCGCAGGATCCCCCGCCCCGGTCCAGCGCGGGATGCCAAGAATTGTCGCGATCCGGGATCGGGGCCGCCAAAGCGGCCCCGGCCCCCGCCTATTCGGGCCCCCGCCTATTCGGGCCCCCGCCTATTCGGGCATCGGATGGCCCAGACGCTCCAGCATGGCCTTCATCTGGGCGATTTCCGCCTTCTGGGCCTCGATGATCCGCTCGGCCAGGGCACGGGTCTCGGGATCGTCGCCCTGGGCCAGTTCGACCTGGGCCATGTCCAGCGCGGATTGGTGATGCGGGATCATCATCAGCAGGAAATCGGCATCCGCGTCGCCGGTCGAGGCCATGCCCTGCATGGACCCCATCATCGGCTCCATCGTCGCCATATAGGCCGCCATCGAATCGTCGCCATGGCCGGCATGGCCCGCGTGCTGCGCCAGGGCGGGCATGGCCAGCAGCGCGGTGAAAAGGGGGATCGTCACGGATTTCATCTGTCCGCTCCTCGGGTTCGATCTGAAAGGAATGCCGGAAGGACCCGGCGCGAGAAGGGTCAGGCCCGAGGGGGACGATAAAGCCCGCCGCCGCGTCGCGGGGCATGCAGGCGCGGCGGCGCGGGATACAGCGGCAATTCGGCCAGCCTGCGGCGCGGCGCCAGATCGGGCAGCGCCAGCGGCGGCGCGCAACAGACATGCTGGGCGCAGGCATCGGCGCAGGGGGCCTCATGCGCGGCGGCATGGCGCTTGGCCATATGCGCATGGGCATGGCTTTCGACCGGGAACGCGGCGAGGGCCAAGACGGGTTGCGCCGCGATAGGTTGCGCCCAGGCTGGGGCCGGCCCCAGCAGGACCACCCAGACCAACAAGGCCAGAAATCTAGGCACAAGGCGCAGCATGCCCCGATCTAGCCGCCGATTCCCGCCAAAGGCAAGCCCGCCCTTTCCATCCGGTCCAGGACTGTTACTCTTGCTCTGTTTCACCGCGAAAGGCGCGCCATGGGATGGTCGGCCCAGCAATATGCGCGCTTCCTTGACGACCGCACCCGCCCGGCGCGGGATCTGCTGATGGCGGTGCCGCTGACGGCGCCGCGCCTGGTGGTGGATCTGGGCTGCGGGCCGGGCAATTCCACCGCGCTTCTGGCCGCGCGCTATCCGGGGGCCAGGACCCTGGGCCTGGATTGCGATCCCGACATGCTGGCCGCCGCGCGCCGATCCCTGCCCGGCCTGCGGTTCCAGCATGGCCGGATCCAGGATTGGCACCCCGAAGCGCCCCCCGACCTGATCTTCGCCAATGCCGTGCTGCAATGGCTGGACGGGCACGAGGTGCTGTTTCCCCGCCTCGTCGGCCTGCTGGCGCCCGGCGGGGCGCTGGCGGTGCAGATGCCCGACAACCTGGACGAACCAAGCCACGCCGCCATGCGCCGCATCGCCCGCCGCCCCGAATGGGCCGGCCGCCTGGCCGATGCCGAAACCCGGCGCAGGCCGCTGATCGCACCCGCGCGATTGCATGCCCTGCTGCGCCCGCTCTGCCGACGCCTGGACATCTGGCACACGGTCTACCAGGTCGAACTGGCCGGCCTCGACGCCATCGTGGAATGGTTCAAGGGCTCGGCCCTGCGCCCCTATCTGGTGCCCCTGGACAGGGCCGAACGGGCCGCTTTCCTAGCGGCCTACCGCGCCGAGATCGCACCCGCCTATCCCGAAAGCGGAGGCCGCGCCTTGCTGGCCTTTCCGCGCTATTTCTTCGTGGCCGAGGCCCTGGACTGAGGGCGGGAACCAAAGGCGGCCACGCCCGGCCGGGCTTGCGCCACGGGACGGATGGGCGGATGCTGGCCCCCTGACCGCGAAGGAGAAGCGCCATGGACCGAACCCTGCGCCCGGCGCATCCCGAGATGCATTTCGTCAACCGCATGGGCTGGCTGCGCGCGGCGGTGCTGGGGGCCAATGACGGCATCGTCTCGGTCTCGTCGCTGATGGTGGGCGTGGCGGCCGCCCAGCCCGGCCGCTCGGCCATGCTGATCGCGGGGGCGGCGGGGCTGGCGGCGGGCGCGATGTCCATGGCGGCGGGGGAATATGTCTCGGTCAGTTCGCAACGGGACACCGAGAAGGCCGACATCGCGCGCGAGCGCGCGGAACTGCTGGAAATGCCCGAGGAGGAAGAGGCCGAACTGGCCGCGATCTTCCAAAGCCGCGGCCTTTCGGCCGGCACGGCGGCACTGGTCGCCCATGAGATGAGCCGCAAGGACCCGCTTTCGGCCCACATGCGCGAGGAACTGGGCCTTTCCGAGGCGATGGCGGCCAATCCCTTGCAGGCGGCGCTGACCTCGGCCGCGACCTTCTCGGGCGCGGCGGCGGTGCCGCTGATCACGGCGGCGATGGCGCCCGCGGGCATGGTCGTGCCGCTGGTGGCGGCGGTCACGCTGGTCAGCCTCGCGGTGCTGGGCGCGCTCGGCGCCCATGCGGGCGGCGCGCCCAAGGCGGCGGCGGCGCGGCGCGTGGCCTTCTGGGGCGCCATCGCCATGGCCGTCACCGCCGGGGTGGGCCGGATCTTCGGGATCGGCCTCTAGCTGTTCGGTCCCGGCATCTGGTGGTCCTCCTGATTTCTTCGTTTTCCAAATACCCATGCGGCATTCGCCGCCCTCAACCCGCCCTCGACCCGCACACGTCGCACGGCGCACAGCCAGCCGGGCAGCTTCCCCGCGATCACCCGATCCAGCAGCGCGGCATCTGCCTCGACCATGCGCCAGATCGCCGGCCCGGCCGGAAGTTCCAGCGCCTTCGCCAATTGCCGCGCATGGGACCGGCGCGGGACGGGCTCGCCTGCACTTCCCCTCTGCGCTTGCCCCACATGCCGCCGCACAGAGCAACCCGGATCGACCGGGCGCGCCGCCGAAGGCCGCGTTCACTCCCCCTCGGACGGCATGGCCAGCCACAGCGCGCTGGTCAGCACCCGGCGCAGGACGCCGCCCTGCCCCGAAACCTCCATCCGCGCGTAAAGCTGTTTCGAGGCGCTGCGCGCGGTCTCAAGCGTCCAGCCCAGTTCCTGCCCCGCCTGCGCCAGCGACAGCCCATCCGCCAGCAGCATCGCCAGCCGCGCCTGGCTGCGGCTGATGTCGAAGGCCCGCGCCAGATCGGCAAGGGGCAGGTCGCGCGCCGCCCGCGCCCGGCGCAGCGCGCCCAGAACCACCTCTTCCCCGGACAGACGGCCGCGGGTCAGCACGATCTCAAGCCGGGGGCGAACGGCCAGCGGCAGCGGCCGCGAGGGGGCCGCCGCGCTCTCCGAGCCCTCCGCCACCGCCACCGCCGCCACCGCCTGCTGCAACGCCTGCGCCCGCATCGGCTCGGCGAATTCCAGCCAGCCGTCGGCGCGCAGGCGCGGGGCGCCCTCGGCCCCGGCAAGCCAGCGCCGCGCCGGGTCCGAGGCCGCCAGAACCAGCCCGGCGGCGCTGAAGACCAGCCAGCCCGCGCCCAGCCGTCCCGCCAGCCGCGCGTCCAGCGCGGCGCGGGACCGGATCTCGTCCTGGGTCTGCCAGTCCTGCACGGCCTGGCCCAGATAGGGCAGCAGGTTCGACAGCCTTACCCCGTCCACGGCGCGGAAATCGCGCTCGTCCCGACCCAGCAGCAGCAGGCCGTCCACCTCGGACCCGGCCTGCCAGCGCAGGCTGCGCAGGGGCCGCGCGCGATCGGCCAGCCCCGGATGATCGACCTGCGAATAGACCCGGCCCCGGCGCATCAGCGCCAGATCCGTCTCGGGCATGGCCACCTGCCCGCCTATGCGCCAGTCTTGGACCACGCGACCCTGGCGCAGGATCAGCAGCCGCGCCCGCTGCGCCTGCACGGATCCGGCCAGCGACCCCAGGAACCCCGCCCAGGCATGGCGCGCCGACACCACCCGGCCCCAGCCGTCCAGACCGGCCGAAGCGCGAAACAGCCCCTTGATCAGATCGGCCTCGGCAGGCATGGCATATCCCCGGCAAAATTACCCCCATATGGGGGGTTCTTGAATTAGATCCAGTCGCTAGATCGGGTCAACCTCTTCTCACACCGAGACATTTGGAATGGATACCAAGACACTGACCCATTTGCAGCGCCTGGAAGCGGAAAGCATCCACATCATGCGCGAAGTCGCCGCCGAGGCGGACAAGCCGGTGATGCTTTACAGCGTCGGCAAGGACAGCGCCGTCATGCTGCATCTGGCGAAGAAAGCCTTCTACCCCTCGCCACCGCCCTTCCCGCTGCTGCATGTGGACACGACCTGGAAATTCCGCGACATGTATGCGCTGCGCGACAAGGCGGCGCGCGACGCGGGCATGGACCTGCTGGTCTACCAGAACCCCGAGGCGGTCGAGAAAGGGATCAACCCCTTCGACCACGGCTCGCTGCATACCGACATGTGGAAGACCGAGGGGCTGAAGCAGGCGCTGGACAAATACGGCTTCGACGTGGCCTTCGGCGGCGCCCGCCGCGACGAAGAGAAGTCGCGCGCCAAGGAACGCGTCTTCTCGTTCCGCTCGGCCAATCACCGCTGGGACCCCAAGAACCAGCGCCCGGAGCTGTGGCGGCTGTATAACGCGCGCAAGGCCAAGGGCGAAAGCGTGCGGGTGTTCCCCATCTCGAACTGGACCGAGCTGGACATCTGGCAATACATCCACCTGGAAGGCATCGAGATCGTGCCGCTGTATTTCTCGGCGCCGCGCCCGACGGTCGAACGCGACGGGCTGATCCTGATGGTCGACGACGAACGCTTCCGCCTTCAGGACGGCGAGGAACCCGTGACGCGTTCCGTCCGCTTCCGCACGCTGGGCTGCTATCCGCTGACCGGCGCCGTGGAAAGCGAGGCCGCGACCCTGCCCGAGGTGATCCAGGAAATGCTGCTGACCACCACATCCGAACGCCAGGGCCGCGCCATCGACCACGATCAGGCCGCCTCGATGGAGAAGAAGAAGCAGGAAGGCTATTTCTGACGCCCTCCCTTCCCGCTTTCTCCCGACAATTCCTTTCAGGTGCCTTCCATGAACACCCAAGATCCGATCTACAAGACCGACGCGCTGATCGCCGAGGATATCGACGCCTATCTTCAGGCGCACCAGCACAAGACCATGCTGCGCTTCATCACCTGCGGCTCGGTCGATGACGGCAAGTCGACCCTGATCGGGCGGCTGCTTTACGACAGCAAGATGATCTTCGAGGACCAGCTTGCCCAGCTTGAGGCCGACAGCAAGCGCGTCGGCACCCAGGGGCAGGAAATCGACTTCGCCCTGCTGGTCGACGGCCTGGCGGCCGAACGCGAACAGGGCATCACCATCGACGTGGCCTATCGCTTCTTCGCCACCGAAAAGCGCAAGTTCATCGTCGCCGACACGCCCGGCCACGAACAATATACCCGCAACATGGTCACCGGCGCCTCGACCGCCGATCTGGCGGTGATCCTGATCGACGCGCGCAAGGGCGTGCTCACGCAGTCGCGGCGCCATTCCTATCTGGTCCACCTGCTGGGCATCCGCCATGTGGTGCTGGCGGTGAACAAGATGGATCTGGTCGGCTACGATCAGGCGATCTTCAACCAGATCGTCGCGGAATACGGCGAATTCGCCCGCGGCATCGGCATCGAAAGCTTCACCGCGATGCCTATCTCGGGCTTCAAGGGCGACAATATCACCGGCCCCAGCAACAACACCCCCTGGTATGACGGCCCGGCCCTGCTGCCCTTCCTGGAAACCGTCGAGATCGACAACGAGACCGCGCAAGCGGGCGATTTCAGCATGCCGGTGCAGTGGGTGAACCGCCCTAACCTGGATTTCCGGGGCTTTTCCGGCCTGATCGCCGGCGGCCAGGTCCGTCCGGGCGATGAAATCCGGGTGCTGCCCTCGGGCAAGACCTCGCGCATCGCGCGCATCGTGACGCTGGACGGCGACCGCGACCTGGCCGTCGCGGGCGAGGCCGTGACCCTGACCCTGACCGATGAGATCGACTGTTCGCGCGGGCAGGTGATCGTCGCCGCCCAGGCGCCGCTGGAAGTGGCCGACCAGTTCGAGACCACCCTGGTCTGGATGGACGATCACGAACTGATCCCCGGCCGCGCCTATTGGCTCAAGATCGGCACGCAGACCGTCTCGGCCACGGTGCAGACCCCGAAATACGAGGTCAATGTCAACACGCAGGAACATCTGGCCAGCAAGACGCTGGACCTGAACGCGATCGGGGTGGCCAATATCACCACCGACCGCGAGATCCCTTACGCGCCCTATGACCAGAACCGCGATCTGGGCGGCTTCATCCTGATCGACAAGATGAACAACCGCACCGTCGCCGCCGGGATGATCCATTTCGCGCTGCGCCGCGCCCAGAACATCCATTGGCAGCATACCGACATCTCGCGCGACAACCACGCCGCGATGAAGAACCAGAAGCCCGCCGTGGTCTGGCTGACCGGCCTGTCCGGCTCGGGCAAGTCCACCATCGGCAACATCCTGGAAAAGAAGCTGGCGCGGATGAACCGCCACACCTTCCTTCTGGACGGCGACAACGTGCGCCACGGGCTGAACAAGGACCTGGGCTTCACCGAGGCCGACCGGATCGAGAACATCCGCCGCGTGGGCGAGGTCGCCAAGCTGATGACCGATGCCGGGCTGATCGTGATCACGGCCTTCATCTCGCCCTTCCGTTCGGAACGCGACATGGTGCGCGGCATGATGCAGCCGGGCGAATTCGTCGAGGTCTTCGTCGACACGCCCCTGGAAGAGGCCGAGCGGCGCGACGTGAAGGGCCTTTACGCCAAGGCGCGCAAGGGTCAGTTGAAGAACTTCACCGGCATCGACAGCCCCTATGAAGAGCCGCATTCGCCCGAGATCCGCATCGACACGACGCAGATGACCCCGGCCGAGGCGGCCGACCTGATCATCGCGCGGCTGATCCCCTAGGTCCGGGCCTTGCGGCCCGGACCAGGGCTGGCCGGGCGCGCGGGTGGAAGGAAACAGCATCGGACGGCGATCACGGCGGTCCGACGCAGGCCCTTTCATCTGGCGGGTATCGGCCTTGCGGCGCCGGCGGGAAAGGCCGGCGGCGCCGCAAGGCGCTGACCGTCGGACACGGAACCGCGCGGCCGGGCACCTTCCCGGCAAGCCCTCTGGCATGAAATCAAAGGCCGGCATTCGCCCTTCGCAAGAAGCGGCCTTCCCCATAACGCGCGGCAAATCGCCACCGACTGGCGATGGACCTGTCACAACGAACGCCCGGATATGGGCATCGGCGGGATCATACCCGCCATGAGGCTGAAAATGGCCGCACAGGTTCTGCGCCCCCCCCGCTAAGACGGTGAGGATTGCCGAATCACGCCGCTTTCGCCCGGCGCGATGCCGCGACCTTCCCCTTGGAACAGGCTTCAATCACCGGAAATCGCCGTCCCGCGCATCGGGAATGGCGGCCGCGCGGCGCATTGCGGCGCGGGAAACCCGGTTTCGGCCCTAAATCGGTATATTGGTCCTACCAATATTTGGATACTTCCAGGCATTTCCTAAAAATTTCTTGACTAGCCTCGATTTCGTGGCATCTTCATGCCAGAAATAAGCATTTGGTATGACCACTATGCCATTTCTTCCCTGAATGACAAAAGGAAGGTCGGGCCGGTTTGCCAGGACAGGCACAGAACCCCCGCCCCTTTGGAACGACCGATTTAAGACCCGCCAACCGTCAGGGCCGCATGCGGAGGGACGGTCGGCGCTTGTCCGAAACCCTCTCAGTGAGTGGAGGCATTGATACATGGAAGTTTGGGCGCAGAACTACGACCCGGCCGGAAACATATGGCTTTCAAGCCTGGTGGCCTTGATCCCCATAGGCTTTTTCTTCATGGCCCTCGCCGTCTTTCGGATGAAGGGCTATGTCGCCGGGACGATCACCGTCATCCTGGCGCTGCTGGTGGCGGTGCTGTTTTACGGCATGCCGGTGGACATGGCGCTGGCCTCGGGCGTCTACGGCTTCTTCTACGGACTTTGGCCCATCGCCTGGATCATCGTGGGCGCAGTGTTTCTTTACAAGATCTCGGTCAAGACCGGCCAGTTCGAGATCATCCGCTCCTCGATCCTGTCGGTGACCGAGGACCAGCGATTGCAGATGATTCTGGTGGGCTTCGCCTTCGGCGCCTTCCTGGAAGGTGCGGCGGGCTTCGGCGCGCCGGTCGCGATCACGGCGGCGCTGCTGGTCGGGCTGGGCTTCAAGCCGCTTTACGCGGCGGGGCTTTGCCTGATCGCCAATACCGCGCCGGTGGCCTTCGGCGCCATGGGCATCCCGATCATTGTCGCGGGCCAGGTCACGCATCTGGACCCCTTCGCCATCGGCCAGATGGCCGGGCGCCAATTGCCGTTCCTGACCATCATCGTGCTGTTCTGGGTCATGGCGATCATGGACGGCTGGCGCGGCGTCAAGGAAACCTGGCCAGCGGTGCTGGTGGGCGGCGGCTCGTTCGCGGTGGTGCAATACCTGACCTCGAACTTCGTCGGCCCGGAACTGCCCGACATCACCTCGGCCATCGCGGCCATGGTCAGCCTGACGCTGTTCCTGCGGGTGTGGAAGCCGGCGCATATCTTCCGCTTCGCGCTGGACGCGGACGAGGCGGCCAGGATCACCGGCGCCGATGCCGCAACCGCACGCCAAGGCCATACCGGCGGGCAGATCATCCGCGCCTGGTCGCCCTTCCTGTTTCTGACCGTCATGGTCACGATCTGGAGCATCGCGCCCTTCAAGCAGCTTTTCGCCGCCGGCGGCGCGCTGGAAAGCTGGGTGATCAAGATCAAGGTGCCGCTGCTGCACCAGCTTGTCCAGAAGGTCGCGCCCATCGTGCCCCAGCCGGCGCCCTATGACGCGGTCTATCAGTTCAACTGGTTCTCGGCCGTGGGCACCGCGATCCTGATCGCCGCGATCGTCACCATCGCCTTCCTGAAGATGCGGCCGGCCGAGGCGCTGAAGACCTTCGGCGAAACCCTGCGCGAACTGCGGATCCCGATCTATGCCATCGGCATGGTGCTGGGCTTCGCCTTCGTGGCCAATTATTCGGGCCTTTCGGCGACGCTGGCGCTGGCCTTGGCCCATACCGGCGGGGCCTTCACCTTCTTCTCGCCCTTCCTGGGCTGGCTCGGGGTGTTCCTGACCGGATCGGACACCTCGTCGAACGCGCTGTTCGGCGCCCTTCAGGCAACGACCGCGCAACAGATCGGCGTGCATGAGGTGCTGCTGGTCGCGGCCAACACCACCGGCGGCGTGACGGGCAAGATGATCTCGCCCCAGTCCATCGCCATCGCCTGCGCGGCGGTGGGGCTGGCGGGACGCGAATCCGACCTGTTCCGCTTCACGCTGAAGCACAGCCTGCTCTTCACCGCGCTGATCGGCGTCATCACCACGCTGCAAGCCTATGTGCTGCCCTGGATGATCCCCTAGACAGCCCCGCTTCGGCGGCCCGGCCAGCAGGTCGCCGAAGCCTTTCCTTCCCCGCCGAAGCCATGCCATCATGCCGCTCCTTTCTGTCACCCGCCAAGCCTCGCAGATCCGGTCTGCCGGGCGGACGCCTTGCGGATCAGCCCCCATGCCAGCCACGCGCCTTGCCGACCAGATCGCCGAAAAGCTTGAACAGATGATCGCCGCGCGCGGCCTGGGGCCGGGCGACCGCCTGCCCGCCGAGCGCAGGCTGGCCGAGGATCTGCTGGTCTCGCGCTCATCCCTGCGCGAGGGGATCCAGCGGCTGGCAAGCCGGGGCATCCTGGTCAGCCGGGTTGGCGGCGGCACCTATGTGGCCGAGCCGGCCCCCGAATGGTCCAGTGGCGCGATCTTCGCGCCCTTGGAAACGCTGGTGAAGGGCGATCCGGCATACCGCTTCGACGTGCTGGAAATCCGCCATGCGCTGGACGGGGCGGCGGCCTGGCACGCCGCCATCCGCGCCACGCCCCAGGACAAGGCCCGGCTGCGCGAAAGCTTCGAGCGGACGCTGGCCCTGCATGGCAGCGAGGACCCGATGGAGGAGGCCCGCGCGGATGCCTCGTTCCATCAGGCCATCGCCGAAGCCTCGCACAACCTGATCCTGTTCCAGGTCTCGCGCGCGCTGTTCGATCTTTTGCAGGTCAGCATCTCGCAAAGCCTGGAAAAGCTTTACACCCTGCCCAAGGTGTTCCAGCCGCTTTCCGCCCAGCATCGCGAATTGCTGGACGCCATCGTCGCGGGCGATGCCCCCCGCGCCCGCGAGGCCGCGCATCGCCATATCGATTTCGTCCACACATCCCTGAAAACCATCGACGAGGACGAGGCCCGCAGGGCGCGTTCGTTCCGTCCGCCTTCGGAAAAGGTGTAACCGCCATGATCATTTCAGCCTCGACCGACTATCGCGAAGCCGCCCGCCGCCGGTTGCCGCCCTTCCTGTTTCATTACATCGACGGCGGCGCCTATGCCGAACATACGCTGCGCCGCAACGTCTCGGACCTGGCCGATATCGCGCTGCGCCAGCGGGTGCTGCGCAACATGTCCGACCTGTCGCTGGGCACCGAGCTTTGGGGCGAAAAGCTGGACCTGCCCGTGGTGCTGGCGCCCGTGGGCCTGACTGGCATGTATGCCCGCCGAGGCGAGGTGCAGGCCGCGAAGGCGGCCCAGGCCAAGGGCATCCCGCTGACGCTCTCGACCGTCTCGGTCTGCCCCATCGAAGAGGTCGCGCCCGCCATTTCCCGGCCGATCTGGTTCCAGCTTTATGTGCTGCGCGACCGGGGCTTCATGAAGAACGCGCTGGAACGCGCGCAGGCGGCGGGGGTGAAAACGCTGGTCTTCACCGTGGACATGCCCGTTCCCGGCGCCCGCTACCGCGACGCCCATTCCGGCATGAGCGGCCCGAACGCCGAAATCCGCCGCGCGTTGCAGGCCGTGACCCATCCCCGCTGGGCCTGGGACGTGGGCCTGCACGGCAAGCCGCACGATCTGGGCAACGTCTCGCGCTATCTGGGCAAGGCCACGGGGCTCAAGGATTACATCGGCTGGCTGGGGGCGAATTTCGACCCCTCGATCTCGTGGAAGGATCTGGAATGGATCCGCGATTTCTGGCAGGGGCCGATCGTCATCAAGGGCATCCTGGACGCGCAGGACGCGCGGGACGCGGTGGCCTTCGGCGCGGATGGGATCGTGGTCAGCAATCATGGCGGGCGGCAGTTGGACGGGGTGCTGTCCTCGGTCCGCGCGCTGCCGGCCATCGCCGATGCCGTCAAGGGCCAGATGAAGGTGCTGGTCGATGGCGGCGTCCGCTCGGGCCTGGACGTGGCGCGGATGATCGCGCTTGGCGCCGATGCGGTGATGATCGGACGCGCCTTCATCTATGCGCTGGCGGCGGGCGGCCAGGCGGGGGTCGAGAACCTGCTTGATCTTTTCGAGAAGGAGCTGCGTGTGGCGATGACCCTTTGCGGTGCGAAATCTGTCCTGGAGCTGACGCGGGACGCGCTGGCACTGGACACGCTTTCGTCCAACGCCGCCCCGGCAAGCCTCATCCCATGAACGATCCGGCGCGGCCAAGGGCCGCGCCTGCCCGCCACATCCCGGCCTTCGCATCCCGGCCTTCGCGTCCCGGCCTTCGCGTCCCGGCCTTCGCGTCCCGGCCTTGCGAAAACGACCCGTCGCTTTGGCAAGGCCGGCAAGTCATCCGCAGGCCCCACGCCCCCTCGCCGCGATTGATCGACGCAACCGATCGACGCAAACCCCCGCCACTATCGGCATTCGGACCAGATGACGCGGTTTCTTCAGGGCATTTGAATGATCCGCTATTCGCCGCTCCGGGAATCGCCGATCACAAGCCATGAGGCCCCTTTCGTGGCAAGCTGCCCATGATCACGCCAAGGGGCCTGATTGCCCAACCGCGACCAGCGGGGCTGGTGTCGCGTCCGGCGCGGCCGCCCGTCCAAAAGCCGCACAGCCCCGCCCTCGCGGCAGGGCATGGCGCACCTCATCCCGAATGACAGGCGGACAGGCAGATGAAGCGGCCCGCCCGCAGCAGCCGATCATCAGGGGGCAATGGAAATTACCCGCATTCGGGCGGCCGAAGCCTGATTGCGGGGGCAGGGCCGGCCGGGCCGGAAGGACGTTGGGAAAAGGCCGATGGCCCTGCATCCGGCGGCGGGATGCCACTGGGAAAGGCGGCGCGTCACCACAAAGCGGCACCGCCGCATCGGCAGCACGGGCGGCGGGCGAAGGGGATGGCAAGCGAAAAGGATAGGCGGGCGAAGGAATGGCGGGGCCGAAACCCGTCGCTTTCACGCGCCCCACGCCCGTCACCCGCCTTTGGCGATACATCAAGCGGGCGACGAATGCCTTGCCCCCTTCCCCGCCCCGCGCCATACCGGCAAAAGCCAACCAGGACCGCCGATCATGCTTTTGACCGCCGACATCGCCGAATCCCTCTGGCAGGACCGCGTGCTGCTTGGTCCCGTCCGCAAGGCACCGGGCCAGGGCTTTTACGGCAAGATCAAGCTCGATTGCGAACTGCCCCTTGCCGGGACCGTCACCATGGAAGAGCGTTCGGCCCTTTACCGCCTGCCCTACGCCCCCTCGATCGGCGGCCAGCCCTTTGGCGGGCTTTGCTCGATCGGAATGATGTCCTATTCCTATTCCGCCCTGCCCGAGCCGATGACGGTCGGGCGCTACTGCTCGATCTCGTCGGGACTGGTGCTGCTGGACAGCCACCATCCGCTGGATGCGGTGACCAGCTCCACCATCACCTTTCGCCCCCATAGCCCGCTGTTTCACGGCCTTGACACAAGGGAACTCTGCGAGAAAATCGGCTGGGATGTGCGCAACGGCAAGCCCTGGCCGGTGATCGCGCATGATGTCTGGATCGGCCGCGACGTGACCCTGGCGCTTGGCATCACCATCGGCACCGGCGCGGTGATCGCCGCGGGCGCGGTCGTGACCCGCGATGTCGAGCCCTATTCCATCGTCGGCGGCAACCCCCCGCCATATCCGCCACCGTATCCAGGACCCCGGCCTGCGGGCCGGGATACTGGCCTCGGAATGGTGGGACTATCCGCCCCAGGCCCTGCTGCGCCTGGGACTGGAGGATCCGCGCCGCTTCCTGGCGAACCTGGACCGCGCCCGGAACCGAGAGCCGGGGGACTGGGGACTGGGGACTGGGGACTGGGGACTGGGGCAATACGCCCCCGCCCGCCATGTCTTCACCCCAAAGGGCGTCACCCGCCATCCCGGCAAGACCCTGCCGGGCAAGCCGGTGCCCAGGCCGCAACCGGGCACCAAGCCATCGGCGCGCTGGTCGCCGCGCCGTCTGTTGCCCTGGACCTGGCCCCGGACCTGAACCGATGCAAGGAACCCCATGACTTTCCTTAAAACCCTGGCCCTGACGCTTGCCCTCGCCAGCCCAGGCATGGCGCAGGAACTGACCTTCTTTCGCATCGGCACCGGCAATACCGCCGGCACCTATTACCCCATCGGCGGCCTGATCGCCGAGGCGATCTCGCAGCCGCCGGGCGCGCCGCCCTGCGACCAGGGCGGGCCTTGCGGGGTGCCGGGGCTGATCGCCTCGGCGCTGGCCTCGACCGGATCGGTCGGCAATGTCCGCGACATCGGCCAGCACCGGATCGAGGCCGGGTTCAGCCAGTCCGACATCGCCCATTGGGCGCAGACCGGCACCGGCCTTTGGACCGGCACCCCCCCGGTCGAGAAGCTGCGCCTGATCGCCAACCTCTACCCCGAGAGCATCCACCTGGTCGCCCGCAAGGATGCCGGCATCGCCTCGGTCGCCGATCTGCGCGGCAAGCGCGTCTCGATGGACGAGCCGGGTTCGGGCACCCAGGTCGACGCCCGGATCATCCTCGGCGCCTTCGACCTGTCCGATGGCGACCTGATCACCACGGATCTGCGCCCCGACCAGGCCGCCCGGCATCTGCGCGAAGGCACGCTGGACGCGTTCTTCTTTGTCGGCGGCTATCCCGCCGGGGCCATCGCCGAACTGGCAAGTCAGGCCCAGATCGTCCTGATCCCCATCGCCGGCCCCCAGATCGAGGGGCTGCGCCGGGACTATGCCTTTTTCGCCCCCGACAGCCTGCCCGCCGGCACCTACAGGGGACAGGACCTGGCCATCCCCACCCTTTCGGTCGGCGCGCAACTGGTGACATCCGCCGACCAGCCCGAGCCGCTGATCCACGACATCACCGCCGCGCTTTTCACCGATCGCGCGACCCGTCTTTTCGCCGGCGGCCATGCCAAGGGGCGCCAGATCACCCTTCGGACCGCGACCCAGGGCGCCGGCATCCCGCTGCATCCCGGCGCCGAGCGTTTCTACCGCGAGGCCGGTATCCTGCCCTGACCGGCCAAGCCTGGCCAGGCTTCGCCCCGAATCGCGCAAGCCCTCCTTTCCCAGGCAGACTGGCACAGAGGCGTTAACGCGGGATGAACGCCCCCGGCCTTTTCCGTGGGGAAGCTTTCGAGACCATGGGACAGATCCTCAAACGCCTCGGCCAATAGTCCGGCCCAGGGGGGTATACAGCATGTCGGCGGCAAAGACCGCGTTCATGGACGGATAGCCGATGGCCGGCGGGCAGTCGAACAGGATCAGATCATAGGCATGTCCGGCAGGCGGTCCAGAAACCGCGACACCGCGCCGAAGAAGGCCCATTCCGGGTTCAGGTGCCGATACTGGCCGCTGGCGAATTCGACGAAGGCGGCGTTGGCGCGGCTTGGCACGATGTCGATGCTGGGCCAGGCGGTCGGCTTGACGAAATCGCCGGGCCGCAACGCGCCAAGGCCCATGTCGCGGATCAGGGCCGGCAGCTTGCGCCGGGGCGTGAACAGCCCGCATCCGCCAATCGAGCCGGGTTCCGGGCGTTCATGCGAACCCTTCGACAGGCGCATGGGACGCGAAAGGCGCTCCGGCAGGCCCCCAGCCTTGGGGCGGTCCCTCAGTCCCGGCCCAGCCGCGCCGTCCATGATCCGCCGTCATGGCTAAGATGCAGGCGCGAAAACGGGCGCACCCCCACCCGCCGGGCCGAGGTCGAGGGCGCGTCCAGCACATGCAGCAGCGCCGCCTGGATCGGGCCGGGATGGGTCAGGGCGATCAGGCTTTGGCCCGCGCCCGCCCGCGCGTCAAGCCAGGCCGCGACCCTGCGCCGCATCTGCGCGAAACTTTCGCCGCCATGCGGCGCGGCCTTGGGATCGCTGGTCCAGGCGGCAAGGCCCGCCGCGTCCACGGCCAGGATCCGATCCATGGAAAGGCCCGCCCAGGCGCCGAAATCGGCCTCGCGCAGCGCGGGCTCGGGCCTGGGGTCCAGGCCCAGGGCGCGGGCGGTCTGCATCGCCCGCAGCGCGGGCGCGCTGACGCAATCGCGCGCCGTGCGCAGCGGCGCAAGCGCGGCCAGGGCGCGCGCGCAAGCGGGCTGGTCATCGGGAAAGACCCCCGGCGGCGGGGCGGCGGCGCAGATCAGGGTGATGCGGCTGGTCATGGGACCAGCATGGGCGACACGCCCGGCCGGGCGCAAGTTTGCTTTGACTTTTCGCCCGCGGCGGCGCAGCGTCGCCGCATTGTCCCGATCACGGAAGCCGGTGCAAACCCGGCGCGGTCGCGCCACTGTAACCTGGGCCCAGGCCCAGGAAGTCAGACCCGGATCGAGGCATCGAAACCGATTCACGGACGCGTATCCGAAGGAGTTGAGCCATGGCGCATAGCCACACCGCATTCCCACCGGGCCTTGACCGGCCCGCCCCCGTTCCCCTGTCGCAATGGGCGCCCTGGGCGCTGTTCGCCGGGCTGGTCCTGCTGCTGGCGCTGTATTTCGTCAGCACCGAGCAGGGCGCGACGGCGCTGTTCGACGGCAGCAACCTGCATGAATTCGTGCATGACGCCCGCCACCTGCTTGGCTTTCCCTGCCACTGAGGGGGCGACGATGGCACGTTATCTGTTGCTTGGCATGATCGCCGGGCTGCTCGCGGCCGTCCTGGCCTTCGGCGTGGCGCGCGTCTGGGGCGAACCCCCCGTCGCCGCCGCCATCGCGCTGGAAGAGGCGGCGACCGAAACGGGGGCCGAAACGGGGTCGCATGGCCATGACCCCGCGACCCCCACCCATAGCCACGGCGAGGACGAAGAGGGGGGCATCAGCCGCCAGACCCAGGCCGGGATCGGGCTTTTCACCGGCATGGCGGTCTTTGGCGCGGGTCTGGGCGGGCTTTTCGCGCTGGCCTTCGCGCTGGTCCAGGACCGGCTGTCGCATCTGACGGCGCGGGGCACGGCGGCGGCTCTGGCCGGCTGCGGCTATGTCGCCCTGGTGCTGGTGCCCTTCCTGAAATATCCCGCGAACCCGCCCGCCGTGGGCCATGGCGAGACGATCGGGCTGCGCACGCAGATGTTCTTCGCCATGATGGCGCTGTCGCTGGCCGCCATGGCGATCGCCGCGCTGATCGGGGGCCGCGCGCGCGACCGCTGGCGGGGCGCGGTGACCGGAGGGCTGGCCTATCTGGTCCTGGTCCTGGCCGCCGCGATGGCGCTGCCCGCGATCAACGAGGTGCCGGCGGATTTTCCGGGGGATCTGCTGTGGCAGTTCCGCAGCGTCTCGCTGATCGTCTCGGCGGTGCTCTGGGCGGGGATCGGGCTGCTTTTCGGCCTGCTGGCCGAGCGGCGCCCCGCTTGAAAAAAGGGGGCGCCCGCGCGCCCCCTTCCCGCGCGCCCCTTACAGATCCTTGACCAGCCGCAACGCGTCATAGATCGCGGCATGGGTATTGCGGGCGGCGACCGCATCGCCGATGCGGAAAAGGCGAAAGCGGCCCGCCGGATTTTTCGCCACCGCCTGCGGCTCGCCCGCGATCAGGGCGGCGTGATCGACCTCGCCCAGGTTCGAGGACATGGGCTTCAGCGCGAAATAAAGTTCGTCCAGGGGCCTGGTCCCTTGGTTCACCACGACCTGATCGACAATGCGTTCGCGCGTGGCGCCGCCGTAATCGCTGCCCAGCGTGGCGCGCAGGCGGTTGCCGTGGCGGGCGACGGATTTCAGCCGCCAGGTCACGGTGAAGGTGGTGTCGCGGGTTTGCAGGTTGCGCATATAGGGGACCAGGTTCATCGCCATCACCTCGGGCGAGAAGGCGCGGTCGGGGGTCACGATCTCGACCCTGGCGCCGGTGGCCGAAACAAGGTCGGCGGCCTGAAGCGCCGGGTGATCGCCCGCGTCGTCAAAGATCAGCACCTCGCGCCCCGGCTTCACGTCGCCCGAAAGGATGTCCCAGGCCGAGCAGACAAGATCGTTGCCGCTGTCCAGCACCTCGACATGGGGCAGGCCGCCGGTCGCGACGATCACCTCGTCGGGATCGGTCGCCAGCACGTCGTCCACATCGGCCAGGCTGTTGAACCGGAACGAGACGCCGCGCTTTTCGCACATGGCCGCGCGCCAGGCGATGATCGAGATCATCTCGCGCCGGCGCTCGTCCCGCGCGGTCAGGCGGATCTGGCCGCCGGGCTGGTCGGCGGCCTCGAAGACCGTCACGGCATGGCCGCGCTCGGCGGCGACGCGGGCGGCCTCCATCCCCGCCGGTCCCGCGCCGACGATGGTGACGCGCTTTTTCGCGACGGCGGCCGGGATGGTCTGGGGCATCGTCTCTTCGCGCCCGGTCGCGGGGTTGTGCAGACAAAAGGCCATGCCGCCCTGATAGATCCGGTCCAGGCAGTAATTCGCGCCGACGCAGGGGCGGATCTCGTCCTCGCGGCCCTGGATCAGCTTGCGGACCAGATGCGGGTCGGCCATATGCGCGCGGGTCATGCCCACCATGTCCAGCAACCCCGAGGCGATGGCATGGCGCGCGGTCGCCAGATCGGGGATCTTGGCCGCGTGAAAGGTCGGGAAATCGGTCGCCTTGCGGATCGCACCGGCGAATTCCAGATGCGGCGCGTTCGCCATCCCCTGCACCGGGATCACGTCGGTCAGGCCGGGATCGGTGTCGATATGGCCGCGCACCACGTTCAGGAAATCCACCAGCCCGCTGGCTTTCAGCAGGTGCGAGACCGCCATCCCCTCATCCGCCGTCATGCCGCCGGGCTGCATCTGGTCGCCGGTATAGCGCAGGCCGACGATGAAATCCGGGCCGCAGCGCTCGCGGATCGCGCCCAGCACCTCCATGGTGAAGCGCAGGCGGTTTTCAAGGCTGCCGCCATAGGGCGGGTCCAGGTCGTTGGTCAGGGGCGACCAGAACTGTTCCAGCAGGTGGCCGTAAGCCTCAAGCTCGATGCCGTCCACGCCGGCGGCCTTCATCCGCTCGGCCGCGTCGGCAAAGTCGCGGATGACGCGGGCGATGTCCCAATCCTCGATGCGCTTGGGAAAGGCGCGGTGCGCGGCCTCGCGTTCATGGCTGGGGGCCAGGACCGGCAGCCAGTCGGCCTTGTCCCAGCGGGTGCGCCGGCCCAGATGCGTCAACTGGATCATCACCGCCGCGCCATGGTCGTGGCATTCGTCGGCAAGCTTTTTCATCCAGCCCACGACCTCGTCCTTATAGGCCAGGATATTGTTGAAGACCGGCGGGCTGTCCCTTGAGACGGCGGCCGAGCCCGCCGTCATGGTCAGCGCCACGCCCGCCTTGGCACGCTCGACGTGATAGGCGCGGTAGCGGTCCTTGGGCATCCCGTCCTCGGGATAGGCGGGTTCGTGGCTGGTGATCAGGATGCGGTTGCGCAGCGTCAGATGTTTAAGTCGATAGGGCTGCAACAGCGGATCGTTGGACATGGCTCTGCCTATGGGGTGGATGCTGTAAGGCAGGGCAGCGCGGAATGTTCACCTGTGTCAAGTCAAAATTCATCTCTGCACATTCCGCTTGCCCGCGCCAAAGGCAATGCCTTAGCATCGGCCGCATGGAGCAGGCATCGGAAACCGGATGGCGCGGATCGCGCGAGGGCTGGCTTGAGGCCGGCTATCAGGCGCTGATCGAAAGCGGCATCGATTCGGTCAAGATCCTGCCCTTGGCGAAACGCCTGGGCCTGTCGCGGACAAGCTTCTATTGGTTCTTCCAGGATCGCGACGCGCTTTTGTCCGCCCTGCTTGAGGGGTGGGAGGACCGCACCACCCGGCCCCTGATCGCCGCGGCCCAGGCCTATGCCGAAACCAGGGCCGAGGCGATGCTGAACCTTCTGGCCGCCTTCCTGGCACCGGACCAGTTCGACGCGCGGCTGGAATTCGCGGTGCGAAGCTGGGCCTTGCGCGACGACACCGTGGGCGCGCGCATCCGCGCCGCCGACGAGGCGCGGCTGGCGGCGCTTGGCGCCATGCTGATCCGCTGGGGCATCGACGCCGCCGAGGCCGACATCCGCGCCCGCATCATCTATCTGGCGCAGATCGGCTATATCTCGATGCAGGCGCGCGAGGATCTGGAAGAGCGGCTGGCGCGTATTCCGATCTATGTCAGGATCTATGCCGGAACGGCGCCCGAACCGCGCGAGATCGCGCGCTTCAACGCCCGGCTGCGAGGATAGGAAGCAATGATGCGACTGGGACTGATCGGCGCGACGGGATGGCTGGGCGGCGCCCTGGGCCGGCATCTGCTGGCGCAAGGCGTGGTCGCGCCGGGGGATCTGGTGGTCCTGAACCGCTCGGGTCGGCGCGGCTATGAAGGGTCGGTCTGGGCGGCGGATGTCGCGGATCTGGCGGCGCGGGCGGATGTGATCGTGGTCTCGGTCCGGCCCCAGGATTGGGCGGGCCTGGACCTGCGCGCGCCGGGCAGGCTGGTGATTTCCTTCATGGCCGGGATAGGGCACGCGGCGCTGGCGCGGGCGGGCGGGCGGGTGGTACGCGCGATGCCCAATGCCGCCGCCGAAAGCGCGGGATCCTATTCGCCCTTCTGGGCCGGACCGGGGGTGGACGCGGCGGATCGCGCGGCGGTGCGCCGCATCCTGGGCGCGATCGGCACCAGCGACGAATTGCCGGACGAGGCGCAGATCGACCTGATGACGGCGCTGCCCGGCTCGGGTGCTGCCTATCCGGCGCTGATGGCCATGGCGATGGTGCGGTTCATGACGGATCGCGGCGTGCCCGAGGCGGTGGCCTGGCGCGCCACCGAAGCGGCGGTCTGCGGCGGCGCGGCCATGCTGGCGGGCGCGCCCCAGCGGGCGGAGGAACTGCTGGCCGCGTATCGCGACTATGCCGGCACCACCGCCGCCGGGATCGCCGCGGCCGAGGCGGCGGGCTTTGCCCAGGCCATCGGCCGGGCGCTGGAGGCGGCGGCGCGCAAGGCGCGCGACATCGGCGGGCCGCAGGGGATCGGGTGAACCGGGCCGCGGTTTCATCCGCGCCATCCCCGTCAAGGGGCCATCGCGCCGGTGTAGTCAGCGCGCGACGGGATTCGCGAGACAGGCTGGCGCGGGGCCGTCACTCGGCCCCTCGGGTGGCGTCGTATTCCAGTCGTGAGCTGGCCTCGCCCCAGGCGGTGCCGACGCGGCGCGCGACCCAGCGGTGCAGCGCCCCTTCCTCGTCGCGCAGGACCGAGGGGACGCGGCGCAGCCGGACGCCTTCGCGCGGGACTTCCTCATCCTGCAAATCGAAGGGACGGGGCGCAAGGACGCGCCCGCGCGAGGCGTCGCCGCCGTCGAACGAGCCCTTGCGCAGCACGAACCCGCCGAAGCGGCTGGTCGGGACCGGCACCATCGGCACCCAATGGGCGGGCGGCAGGATTTCCAGCGTCCAGGCGTCCTGGGCACCCGCGCGGGGCCGGGCCGGCAGGGGACCGGGCGCCTGCTCGGCGCTGCGGTCGCGGGCCAGGCCGTCCGCGCCCTCATGGCTGCGCTCGATGGCCCAGACCACGTTGGCGGTCTCGTCGCGGGCAAAGATCACCTCTTCGCGGGCCTCGCCCTCGATCGCGGGCCGGGCATTGGGCGGGATCAGGAACAGCGGCTCGGCCCCTTTCGGCCCATCGGTGCGGTAAAGCAGGAAGCGACCCTTGCGCGGCTTGTCGGCGGCGGCGGGGACGGCGATCTCTTCGTTGAAGGTGGTGCGATAGCTGACGGCGGTGACGCCCGCCAGCGTGGCGCGCGGCAGGTCGATGGGGGCGATCAGCCAATCCGTGCCATAGATCGTGGCATATTCCAGGAAGGCCAGCCGCGCGAGGTCGTTGGGCTGCACCTCGGCCAGGCCGAAATTGACCAGCCCGTCCTCGAACTGCCACAGCCGGGGCGCGGGCATGCCGGGATAGCGCAGCGGGCTGGCATGGACATGGGCCTGATGGGTCTGGACCGGGGCCTGGGCATCCAGGCCAAGGCCCGCGCCCTCGGCCAGGTCGACGCTGAACCAGTCGATGGGGCCGCCCAGATGGCAGGGCGCCTCAAGCAGGCGCGCCTGCCGCCCGGAACCCGCTTGCAGGCCGAAGCGGTATTCCAGCCGGTCCGAATGCCAACTGTCGGCCTCGCCCCGAAGCGAGACATTGCCCCGATACCAGGAAAGCCAGTCCTGGGCGGCGGCGGCCACCTCGGGCGGTTCGCCCTGCATCCAACCGGGCGTGCCCGCCTCAAGCGCCAGGGCGGCGGCCTCGGCATCGGGCAGGCGGCGCGCGATCAACTGCCAGCCCGCATCCGGTTCGGAGGCGGCAAGATCGGGCGCCGCCAGATCGAAGGGACAATCGGCCAGAAGCCGCGCCTCGCCCGCCCAGCCCAGCGGGGACAGGCTTTCGACCAGGACCTGCCCCGCCTCGGCGCGGTCGCGCAGCGAGGGCGGAGCCCATGGCTCGGCCTCGATCTGGGGTTCGATGGCGCAGCCATGGGGCAGCGGCGCGGGGGCCGCCCGGCGCGCGGCATCGCCGGCCCGCAAGCCCGCCAGCGCCTGGCTTTGCGCGGTGACGCGGACCGAGACGGGGGTGCCGCAATCCTCGCCCCGGAACTCGCCCAGCTGCCATTGCCGCGCCAACATCCAAAGCGCGTCGGCCAGCCGCATCTCGACGCCGGGGGCGGGTTCGCCCGACAGGCTTTGCGGCTCCAACCGGGTCCAGGCGGGGGGTTTAAGCAGGACCGCGCCGATGGCCTTCGCGTCGAAGGTCTTGGCGATCATGGCGTCATGGACGGCGAACTTGTCCTGAATCATCATCAGCCCTCCTTGGTCATGGTGAAGTTCTTCAGCCCCGAAAGGCGGGCCAGTTGCCGCGCCTCAAGGGTGATGCGGGTCCAGTCGATCACCTGCTCGCCTTGCAGGGACCAGCTTTGGGTATAGATCGCGGGCAGGACGCGGCCGGCCAGAGGCAAGGTCTCCAGCGTGATCAGCCGGGCCTTGGCCAGTTCCAGCGTGTCGGCCAGAAAGTCGCAAAGGCTGTCCTCGGTCCAGCGCGCGCGGTCGGGGGAAAGCCCCAGCAGCAGCACCTGCGGCGGTTCGGCCGCCGGCGCGTCGGCATGCAGCGCCACCCCGGCGGTGCTGCGACTGACGGCGGCCACACTCGCCCCCGCCCCGCCCGCCTCGCGCAGGGGCAGGGTCTCGGACCAGTTATCCAGCAGCAGGCCCGCCACACCCTGCGCCAGATCCAGCCCTGCCGGCGCATCGGCCAGCAGCGAAACCACCGGGCAGGTGGGCGAGACCGCATCCGCCGGCAGGCCCGCGCCGATCCAGCGATCAGGGGGATTTTCGCCAAAGCCGCAAAGCTGGCGCAGCACCAGCGCCGGGCCGCGCCCATGGATCCCCGACATCAGCGCCAGCCGGTTGAAGCGCCCGACCGGGGCGCGCACGGCGCCCATATCGGCCAGATAGCGCCGCATCGCGCCGGGCGGGGGCGGGGCAAAGGCGTGCTCGCCCAGCGGCTCGCCAGGATCGGCGGGATCGACGGGGGCAGCGGGGGCGAAGACATGCGGCAGCGGCACCGGAAGGGCCGCGCCGAACAGCGCCTCGGCCGCCTGGGCCAGGCTTTCGGCGGTGGCGGGAAGGGCCAGCACGGTGCCCAGCCGGGCCAGCCGGTTCTCGCCCTCGCGCAGGGCCAGGACCGCGATATCGGCGCTGTGCCTGTCCGACAGATCCGGCAGGGCGATGCCGAAATCCGTCAGAGCCAGCAGCGCGCCCGCCATCCGGTCGCGCGGCACGCTGGCCAGCGCCAGCAGGTCGCGCAGCGCGCCAAGCCGCATGGAAAGCGCCGCCGCCGCGTCCGAGATCCGGCCGAAGGCATCGGTCAGCGCGCCGGCCCTGGGCTGCCAGCCGGCATTGCCGGGCAGGCCGATCCCGGTGCCGTCAAGCGCGGTGGCGCGGTCCAGCACGTCTTGCAGGGCCAGGCCCGTCAGCCGCGCTTCCTCAAGCGGGATGCCCTGCGGTCCCAGATCGGTCTCGGGGAAGGCGGCGTCCGGGTTGGCCAGGGGACCGCGCGCGCGCACCAGCCGGGCCAGCATCTGGGGATGGCGGCAAGCGGCGGCGAAATCCAGCGCGGCCAGGCCCGTATCGGCCAGGGTGGCGCGCCCGCCCCCCGCCTTCGCGCCGATCACCACGCGGGCCGGGTCGGGCAGAAGGCCCGCCGCCCAAGCCTCGGCCAGGGGGCTGACGGCGGCACGGGGGGCCGCCCTCGACCAGCCCCGCGCCGGGTCCGGCACCGCGATCAGGCGGTGGCTGACGATCACCCCCGGCCCATGCGAGACCACGACATCGGGCAGTTCGGGCGGCGGCGCCTGGCCCCGCCCCGAGGCGTCCAGCGCCGCCGAGGCGCGCGCCATGTTGCCCTGTCCCAGTTGATGCACCGATTCCGCCAGCATCAGATCGGCCAGCGCATCGGCATCGGCCGCGCCCTCGTCGATGGCGGTCTCGATGGCCTTGCGTTCGTCCGTATCGGGGCCGGTCCAGGCCGAGGGGTCGTCCAGATAGGGGTTGCCAATGGGCGGCTGGGCCAGCCTGGCATGGATCGCCGACGCACCCTCGGCGTTCCAGCGTTCCAGCAGGCGCAGCATGTCGGTGACGTTGACCAGGGCCAAAGCCTGCGCCTCGGGGTCGCTGGCGGGGTTCTGCGGATCGGGCTTGCCCGCCGCCAGCGGCGCGAGACCCCGAAAGCTGAGGATGAAGCGGTCGCAATCGGCCTCGCGCAGGCGGCGCTCGAACTGATAGCCCAGCAGGGCGCCGATGCTTTGGCCATTCGCCACGCCTTGCAGCAAAAGCTGCGCCCGGCGCACGCGGGCGCTGGACAGGTCGATGGCGAAGGCGCCGCCGGTGCCGTCGGCGGGGTTATGCGCCAGATAGGCGCTGCGCAGAAGCCCCGCCGTGGTGGCCTGTTCCAGCGTCGGCGCGGCGATATAGCCGCCCTCGCGCGCGGCGCGGTCCTGCGGGCGCAGATCAAAGAGCCAGCCATAGGCCCCGACCGTCAGGCCCTGGGGCGTCCCCGCCCGGACCCGCGTGAAGCGCGCCCAGGACAGCGCCAGGATCCAGGCGTCCAGCCGGTGGCTGGCGCTGTCCAGCGTCTGGGCCACGGCGCGGGTGAAATCGGCGCCCGCGCGGCCCAGCTCCACCAGCGCCGCCAGCGCGCCGCGCAGATCGGCGTAACGGGCGCGGGCGATCAGGATGCTTTCGACCAGCGCCAGGCCAAGGCGGTCGCGCTCAACCGCCGAGGTGGCGTCCAGCACGCGCTGCGCGGCATCCGCCTGCATCGTCACCGGGCGCGGACTGGCCGGGCGGCTGGCCGGGCCGGCGTCGATCCGGGCCAGCACCTGGGCATAGGCGCGGCTGTCACGGGTCTCGTCCGCGGTCGAAAGCGCGATCACCTGCTGGCCAAGCGCGGCATCCAGCGTCGAGACCGCGCGCACCGCGTCGGGCAGCGCGCGCGTGGGCGTCGCCGCCGCCTTGACCTGGGTCCAGCCCAGCCCGACCAGCGCCTGGAACACGCTGGAAATCGCGCCGGGGCCGCGCCCGTCCAGCAGCGCCTGAAGATAGTCGGCATCGCGCGCCGGATCGGCATAGGGCAGCGCCACGGGCCGCGATTCATCGTCCAGCGACCCCGCGCCGTAGACATAGGAGAGCCCGCCCAGCGATTCCGCCAGAAGCTGGTTCAGCAGGCCCTCGATCTCGGCGGCGGGGCGGGCCTGGTCGGTGGTGGCCTGGATCCTGCTCAGGAAATCCGAGGACATGCACCTGCGCGCCCTGACCCCCCAGCTTTGCGGTGCCTGGCCAAAGATCGCCAGCACCCGCTGCGCGTCCGCGCCCTGATCCAGCACGGGCACATCGGGCAAGCCGGCCAGCCAGTTGGGCAGCATCTTGCGGGTCAGGCTTTCGACCCCCGCCTCGGTCCGGCCCGCGTCCTGGGCCGAGAAGCGATGCGAAAAGCCCGCGAAGGGCAGGATGCCATAGGGCTGCTGGCCCACGCGCAGGCTGGGCAGGCTGCCGCCGCCGCGCAGGAAATCGCGGTGGAAGATGCGCAGATCCTCGATGACGCGCGGCGAAAGCGCCTCTTGCCCGTCATCCAGCGTTTCCAGGAAATAGCCCCAGGTCGCGGGCCAAAGCGCGGTATTGACGGCGCGCGCCAGGGTTTCGTCGCCCGCCTCGGCGCCAGCCAGGCCCGAAAGCCGCGCCGGGTCCGCGCCAAGCGCGCGGGCGGCGATGGCGGCGGCGCTGTCCTGGGGCAAAGCGGGCGCGGCCAGCGGCACGGGGGCGGGATCGGACCAGCGCATCCAGCCCGCCGCGTCGGCCTCGGTATTGTTGGTGGGCGTGCCCGGCGCCACGAAGGCCAGCCGCGCGGCACCGTCATGCGCGCCCAGCAGTTCGTCCAGCGCCGCCGCGCCCTCGGCCGGCTGACGGCTTTGCGTGACGCCATAGACGAAAAGCCGCTCGATCGGCGCGTTCGAGGGCAGCGGCAGTTCGATCGCCATGCCCAGTTTCAGCGCCAGATCGTAATCCGAAAGCCATTCGGTGCCTTCCAGCACCTTCAGCCCGTCATTGTCCTTAAGCGCCGCGCCATCGCCCGAAAGCAGCCCGATGCGCAGCCCGCGATCCACCAGCGCCCCCTCGGCGCGCAGAAGCTGGCCGCCCTGCCAGGCCGAGATGCGGAACCGCTCGGGCAGCAGGCGGGGCCGGGCGGCGCCGGGGTCCAGGGCCGGCACCTCGGGAAAGGCGGGGGTGCCGCCGCGCGCCTGGGGATTGGTCGGGCGGGTGGCGAAGGCCACATGCCGCGCCCGGTCGGGGCCGGTGACCTGGCGCAGCGCCGCCCAGGGTGCCTCGATGGCGCTGTCGTCGGGGGCCTGGAAAAGCGCGCTCCAATAGGCGCGCCCGGCTTCGGCCTCGGGATCGGTCAGACCGGGGCGCAGGCGGTCCACATGGATCTCGTCGGGATAGATCCGCACCTTCAGCAGCGGCTTGCCGCCCGCGTCCTGGCCGAAGCGGGTCTCAAGGCGCAGCGGCAACAGCAGCAGCGGCACCTCGGCCGGCGCGTCCAGGCCAAAGCGCAGCAGGTCGCCCAGCCGGTCGCGCAGCCGGTCCTGAAGATCCTTGCGCGCGCCCAGCCGGTCCTGAAGCTGCGCATTGGCCTTGTCGATGGCGACGCCCAGCCGCTGGACGCCGCGCTGGTCGCCGGCCCGCTGCGCGGCCTCAAGCGCCGCCTGCCGGGCCTTCAGATCGGCGCGGGCCTGCGCCTCGGCGCGGACGGCGTTTTCCAGCGCCAGCCGCGAGCGCGCGGCCTGGGTCTGGGCGGATTTCAGTTCGCGAAGATCCACGGGGGGCATGGCTGTTACCTCTGCACGTCGCGGCGGGTCGCCCCGCTGGTGTCGATCAGCGTATCCGCCCGCCAGGCGGCGCGGATCGGGTTGGTCAGCAGGATGCGGGCCACCACGCCCGCATGGCCGGGCCAGCGCACCGTGTCGGGCTTGCCGTTGGGGTCCTTGACATCGAAGCTGCGCCCGGCGCCCAGGAAGCCGCCGGGCGGGATGGTGCCGAAATCGGCCCAGTCCAGGCTGTCATGCGCGGTCGAGGCGCTGGGGTTCAGGTCCAGCCCGAAGCGCGGCGCCGTGGGGTTCTGGGCCAGCACGATCCACCAGTTCTGCGGGCCAAGCTGCTCGGGCGTCAGGTCGAAGCCGACGATGGTGTAGTCGGGCTTCATGTAGGAGTGAAACAGCACCCGCGCCTCGGTCCCGGCGGCGAAGGTGGGCGGCACCGCGTCCGAGACGGCGCGGATCGCCATGATGAAAGTGTCGGGAAAGCGGCGCAGAAGCTCGCCCCGCACGACCAGCGCCAGCGCCCCCGCCCCCGTCGTCGCCCCCGGCTTGTCGCCGCCGATGATGAAATGGCTGCCGATGGGGCGGCGGCTGAAGCGGTGGATCGGGCCGGTCAGCTCGTCTTCCTCGGCGTCCCAGAAGCGTTTGAAATAGGTGCCGCGCTGGTCGGTCGGATAGTCGCGCCACAGCAGTTCGCGCCCCATCTCGTCCGAGGCGCCGATCAGGAAGGCTTCGGCGAAGCCCGGATTGATCGAAAGCAGCGTGACGAAATCGCGTTCGGCGATGGTGCCCAGGCCGGGCACCAGCCAGTCGCGGTCCATGTCCTCAAGCGCGCGGGACATGGGGCGGCGGAACTCGGGCGCGGCCATGATCGGGCGCAGGCCCTGGATGTCGATCCAGTCCGCCGGGATCGCCGCGCCGGCAAGCGTCAGGCGGCCCTTGAAGGCGGCGCGGGCGGTCGCGCGCGGGTCGATCTGCGCCAGCACGGCGGGTTTCGAGACCGTAAGCGCGCCCAGATCCATCTGCATCATGGGCGGCGCGGCCTGGTCGCGCACCATCGTGGCAAGCCGGTCGCGCAGGGTCTTCAGCGGCGTGCGGCCAAGGTCGGCCAATTGCCCCGAGACCCAGCGCGAGATGTCCGTCTCGAACCGCGCGGCCGGTTCCGTCGGGATAAGGACGGGGATGTCCTGCGGCCGGTCGGTCAGGACCGGGCCAGAACCAAGGCCCGTGCCAAGGCCAGAACCAAGGCCGGGACGCGTGCCAGTCAGGGGACCAGTCGTGGTGCCGGGCCGGGTGATCCGCCCCGCCACCCCCGGCAAGGTCGCGCCCGGCAGGGTCGCCTGCGGCTGGGTCGCGACCTGGGGCCGGGCGACGACGCGGCCCGGCAGATCGACGCGCGGCACGACCTGGGCCACGCCCCCCAGCGCCGTCTTGGCGCGGTCGGCGGTCGCCAGGCCGGAATTGCCGATGCCGACCAGGATTTCGGCCAAGCTCTCGGCCAGACCCTGGGCGGCCTCGGGATCGCCGGCCTGGACCCGCCCGACCTGCGCCCCCAGCCGGTCCAGAAGCGCGCCGGCCATCGCATTGCCCGCCATGCCGTCGGGGCCACGCCATTCGCCGGCCGAAAGCTGGGCCAGCGCATTGCCCTTGGCCAGCACCCCCATCCGCCGGTCCAGCTGCGCCAGCGCCGCATCGGGCGCGACGCCCAGCCTGCGCGCCACCAGATCGGGCGCGAAAAAGGCAAGCCCGGCCTTGGAAATGCCGCGGATCCCATCGGGTGTCCGGTAGGCGCGGCGGTGATCGGCGAAGCCGCCCGGACCCGCGACCATCGCGCCCTCGACGGCACCTGCCATCTTGCGCGCAATGCCGCCGCCCTGGCGCAACGCCCGGCGAAAGGCGCCGCTCATCGTGGTCGCGGCGGTGCGGCTGTTCGTGACCGCCGCCCAGACCGTGCGGTCATGGCCGCTGTCGCGCAGCTTCGCATGAAGGTTGCGCGTCACCTGCATCAGCGCGCCCGGTTCCAGCACCGCGATATGGCGGTCGCGGATCGAGATGTTCACCACCTCGGCCATGCCGGCCCAGACCAGCGCCTGATTGGCGCGGCGGATGCCCTCGACCTGCGCCCAGGCGGCCTGCATCAGCGCCTCCTGGTCGCGGCGCACGACCTTGGCGCCAAGCGAGGCGACGATGCGCAGCATCGGATCGGTATTGAGCTGCGCAAACCAATCCGCATCGGCCGCGTCCGCGCTGGCGGCGGGCGTGCCGAAGACCGGGCCAAGGCGGCTGGCGGCGCGCTGGAACCGGGCGTAAAGCCGCGCCCCCACGCGGGGCAGGTCAGGATCGGCGATGTCATTGGCCTGATCGACGCGCAGCCGCACCGCATCGCGATGCGCGACGGGCCATTCGGTCGGCACCGCCTGGCCGGGCGGCTGGTTCGCGGGCGAGTAAAGCGCGCATTTCAGGATCTGGATGGCGCCGCTGTCGCCCTCGGGCAATTCCGGGATCGCGCCGCCGGGGCGCGACAGGTCGATCAGCCGCCGGCCGATGGCCCAGGGCGCGGCCAGCCCCTCGATCCGCTCGGCCAGTTGGCGGAAGGTGCCGCCTGGCGCGGTGCGGAAGGTCCAGAAATCATAGACCGGAAGGACCACATCGTCCTGATCGTCGCCGGGCGCGCGCGTCCAGGCCGGCGCCAGCGTGCCGCCGCCGGTCCCCAGGCCGGCGCGGACGCCGCAATCATAGGCCGGGACCAGCGCGGCCACATAGGTCACGCCATCGTCCAGCCGGCGCGGGCACAGGATGCGCGCCAGGTTCGCCGGCCCATGCTCGGGCGACAGCCGCGTCTCGACCGTATCGGCGGCATCGCCGCGCAGACGCGGGCCGGCGGGGTCGATGGCCGCGCCGACGACCTGGGCGTGACAGAAGCGGTGATTTTCCTGCAAGGGCTGCAACTGGCCTTTTTTGGTCCAGATCTGGGCCGGAAGCTCGGCCCGCGACGGCTCGATATGGGTCAGCGCCGCCTCGCAGACGACCAGCGCCAGCCAGGGCTTGCAGATGTCGCCCGATACCGGCTCGGGCGAGAACATCCAGGGAAAATCCGGCAACGCGAATTCGATATGCGCCATATAGCCCTGTTCGGCATCGGTGCTGTCGGGGGCGGGCTCGCGGCGGATGACCTGGGCCGGGTCGATCCCGGTCACGTCGCCGGGACCGTAAAGCGCCAGCGTGCGGCTGACCGCCTGGCTGGTCGCGGGATTGGCGGAATCGGCCACCTCGACGCGCGCCTCGATCACCGCGCGATTGCCCTGGGGCGGGTCCTTGATCGCGGCGGCAAGGCCGGTGCGCACGAAAGGCACGAAGGCATAGTCGCCCAGATGGATGTTCTCGGGCGTGAAGGCCACCGGGACCAGCGCCCTGGCCGAGGCGAAAAAGCTTAGCCCGGCCGATTGCTTCAGCGTCGCGAATTCCGCCATGTCACACCAACCCCGCCGACAGCACCGTCAGTTCCTTGCCATCCAACTGGCCCAGCCGGACCATGGCGGCCGCCTCGCTTGCGGGCAGGGCGATGCCCGCCCCGATACCCGTCCCAATGGTCGCCTCGATGGCCAGCGTCTCGGCCGAGACGACGCGCACCTCGCCGCGCTCGGCCATGCGCAGCGGAACCGGCCCCTCGCGGCGCAGATAGGGGTTCACCCCGTCGCGCGCCCGCATCTTGGCCGAGGCGCCCAGGATCGCCGCCGCATGGCTGCCCAGCAGCCAGCCCGAAACACTGGGCGCGATGTCGTGATGCGGCAGCACCGTGTTCCAGGCGACGCCCGCATGGGTGGCCGCGCTGAAGCTGGCGCCCCGCGCCGCGCCCATGCCCAGGCCCGAGGCATGTTCCTCGTATTCCGGGCGCGACAGGATCTCGTGATCCTTCAGGTCCAGGAAATGGCCGGGCGGGAAACGGTCCGAAAGCGGCCAGACCGCCCCCGCCGCCGCCCCGCCCAGGGTCGCGGCTTGCAGGTTGATGCGCTTATGCGTCACCCGCGACGAGCCGATGCGGTCGATATCGGTTTCCAGCGGCACGGAAAGCTGGCGCAACTCGATCTGGCCCATCGGGTGATAAAGCGGCGTGCCGTCGGCCGGGACCAGTCGCACGACCGAGGCCGCGCCCTGCGGCAGCAGCGGCGCCCATGCGTTGTCGGCGGCCAGCGCCTGCGTGGCGGCGGCGATGGGGTCGATCTGCGGCGCGGGCGCGGGGCGGCTTTCGCCCCATTCGATCGGCCCCACATCGACATCGATGTCCCACCACAGGATCTCGACCGAAGCCTTGCCTTCCAGGTGAAAGGGCTTGTCGCCCGAAAGCTTGCCCTGGAAGCGCACCCCCGCCAGCGTGACCCCCAGCGCCGAGACCTTGATCCCGGCATCTATGCGGATCTCGAAATAGAAATGCGGCGCCCATTGGAACAGGGCATCCAGTTGCAGCCAGGCCTCGGCCTTGGCGACCTCCAGATCCGCGATGATCGAGACCCGGCCGCCGAACTGCACCGTGTTGGTGGTGATCGCGACATAGGCCTGGACCGAGATGGCGATCCACTTGACCGGCGGCGCGAACTTGATGCCGACGCGCTGCATGTCGCCGATCTGCTTGGGCGCCTCGTAGCCGGGAAAGAAGCCGCCGACCGAGATGACGAAGGCGCCCTCTCCGCCCCATTGGACGAAGATGCAGATGTCGCCGGTGATCTCAAGCTTGAAGACCTTGGACTTGGCCAACGACACTTTCAGGAAGAAGTAATCCGGCGTGATCTCTCCCATCAACTCGGCGCGCAGATCGACGACGCGCAGCTTTTCCTCGACCTTGGCCGAGGGCACGCCGATCACCACCTTGCCCAGCAGCACCAGCTTGGGATCGGGAAGCGAGATGACCAGCCCAAGCTGGGCCACGACGAAGCCCGCCTGCGAACCCCAGCCGATCTCGGCCATGGGGCCGATGACGAAGCCGCCCTGACGCACGGGAAAGATCTTGCCCAGGTTGTTCAGGATGTCGGGCGCGGCGGCAACCGGATCGGCGGGGAAAAGCAACTGCCCCACCACGCCGTCCTTCAGCCCGTCGCGCAGCGCCGCGCTGTCCAGGCTGCGGTTGATCGCCAGAAGCCCGCCCAGTCCCGAGATGGTGAAGCCCGGCCCGATGGTGATGGCCGGGCTGAAACGCACCCCGATCACGATCACCATGTTGAAGGGATCCGTGCCCAGCAATCCGATGGCGGTGACGCTGAAGCTGTCCAGCACGCTCAGCTCGAAGACGCCGCCATATTCCTCCTTCACCTCGTCATAGCGCAGGAAGCCGCCGCCGGTGACGGCGGGCGTCTTCAGCCGCAGCCCGACGCCCGAGGGGATCTTGGGCCTGACCTCCGGGTCGCCGCCATCGACCCAGCGGATCGAGACGCCACCCCCCTCGGCCACGCAGGCGAAGACATCGCCCAGCTTGCCCGCGACGGTGAAGACCACGTTCACGCGGTTGCGGTTCTCGGCATTGTCGGCGGCGGGCTGCTCGATGGCGAATTCGCGCAATTCGATGGCGGGATATGAGAAGCGCACCGGCAGCACCAGCCGCTTGTCCTTGCCCGAGCCGAAGGTCAGCCCGTCCTTGGTGTCCAGCGTGATCGCCACGCCGTTGGCATCCGCGGTGGGCGGCTGGCCGGGCATGATCTTGTCCATCAGCTTGTCGCCGCGCAGCCCGGCCTTCAGCGTGGTGTTCAATTCGATCCCAGCCTTGAATTCGGTCTTGTAGGTGAAGAACGCCGTCAGCGAGGCGCCGTCGAAGGACAGCGGCGGCAGGCTGGCCGCGCCCGCCTGGGCAAAGATCACCGAAAGCCGCTTTTCCGCGTAATCCCATTTCAGCGCGTCGCCCAGCTTGTCCGAGGCGTTGTCGACATTCATCACCAGCTTGCAAAGCTTGTCGAAATTCCCGGTGACGGCCCCGCCCGCGTCGTTCAAAAGCTTCTTGATCGGGGCATGCATCCCGCTGATCGCTTCCTTGACCTGATCGGGCGTCATCGTGCCATTGGCCTTTTCCGAGACCTTGGCCGCGATCTTTGTAATCGCGCTGTCATAGGCGTTCAGCAATTTCCCCAGCGCGGTCAGCGCGCGGGCCAGTTCATCGGCCTGGAATTCCGCCGCTCCCAATTCCGTCGCCATTTCCTGAACGGCGGCCTTGGCGGCGTCTATCTCGGGCTTTATTTCAGCCGCGACCGCCTTGCCAATATCGGTAAGCTGCTGAATATCCTGCTTCAGCGTCTCGAATGCGGTTTTCGTCGTGCCTTCCTGGCCATCGGCCAGGGAAGAAACCAATTTCCCCGTGTCCGAGAAACTGTCTCCGACAAGATCAGCCGCGCGGGTATGGGCAAAGGCCACGAAACCCCTGCCGAATGCAGAAAAAATATCGTCTGCCATCGCTACCTCGGTGCTTATCGCACAGGTATTAAAAAATTAAGAATTTCCTTAAAGGTGATGAGTCTGTCTTGCCGCATATACTGCGCCCCTGGACAGATTCGTGCAACATAAATAAACAGTATGGAAATATCGCGGGATTTTCGGAAGAACCCTGCACCGGCCATCCGCCCCCTTTCGCCGCGCCAGTCTTTGGTGGACCAGGACCAGACGCCCGTAATTGTTGGAAATCATGTCGCTAATATGGGTGGCGCCGCATTCGGACGAAGCCGCGACCAGGAAAGGTTCCTGGCGGATCCCGTCCAGGCGGAAACGATGTTTCCCGCATAGTGCCGGCAGGCATGGCCTTTCAAAGACGGCATCCGCACCGACTGGGGCGCCCAGCTTGACAATCACGAACGCGTGAGTCACATCAGCCGCAGCGCCAGCCTTACGCAAGCATCATTTCTTGGTTCAGGGAGGGAGCTTTCGATGTCATGGAAACTGTCTTTGGTCGCGGGGCTTCTGGCCACGACCGCCGGCTTCGCGCAAGAGCGGGGCGTGGTGCTGGATGAGGTCGTGCTACAGGCCGAATCCGAGACCGCGACCGGCCCGGTCGACGGCTTTGTCGCCACGCGCAGCACGACGGCCAGCAAGACCGACACGCCGCTTGTGGAAACCCCCGCCTCGGTCAGCGTGATCGGCGCGGCCGAGATCGCGGCGCGCGGCGGCGTCACCAACCTGGGCGAGGCCATCGCCTATGCCCCCGGCATCTGGGTCGATCCCAGCTTCGGCGTCACCAACGACAGCGGCTTTTCGATCCGGGGCTTTTACAGTTGGGGGGCGAACTATCTCGACGGGCTGAAGGTCGGCACCGGCATGACCCGCGCGGGCCAGCCCTCGATCGAACCCTATGGCATGGAGCGTTTCGAGGTGCTGCGCGGCCCGGCCTCGGTGCTTTACGGGCAGGTGACGCCGGGCGGCATGGTCAATACCGTCAGCAAGCGCCCGACCTTCACCCCCTCGCGAGAGGCGGTGCTGCGCTATGGCAGCTATGGCCAGGTGCAGACCGGCCTGGACATGAACGGCGTCAACCGGGACGGCACGCTGGGCTGGCGCTTCGTCGGCTATGCGCAATCGGGCGGCACGCAGATGGACGATGTGGACGACGACCGCATCTATCTGGCGCCCAGCCTGACCTGGCGGCCCACCGATCAGACCGAGATCACCTTCCTCGCCTCGTGGCGGCGGCTGCGCGGACAGGAATGGAACAACGAAACCTCGCGCGATGCGCTGCTAAGCGTCTCGCCCTCGTTCAATCCCGGCGAACCGGGTTTCGACCGGCGCGATTCCGACCAATACGCCATCGGCTATGAATTGACGCATCGCTTCAACGACGATCTGAAGCTGGTGCAGAACCTGCGCTTCTACCGGATGGACGGCACCTATCACCAGGTCTTCGCCTGGAACGGCACGACCGGGAACCCGGACCGGCCCTATGAGGTCTCGCGAGAGACCTATATGCAGGACCAGACGGTCGACACCTTCGACCTGGACACGCGGCTGCAATGGAACCTCGATGCCGGTTCCAGCCGTCACACCCTTCTGGCCGGGGTCGATTACTCGAACATCAAGACGCGGATGAAAAGCCGCTGGGGCGAGGCGGCGGCGCTGGATTTCGCCGATCCGGTATATGGCCTGCCCGTCGGCCCCTTCGGCGATCTGATCCGGGACGACGAATGGAAGCGCGAGTTGGGCGTCTATGTCCAGGACAGCATTCAGGCCGGCCCCTGGCGCGCCACCTTCGGCGGGCGCTGGTCGCGCACCACCAATGGCGAGGACGCCTCGATCACCGCCTGGAACTATGAACGCAAGCAAAAGGCTTTCGTCGGCAATGCCGGCCTGCTTTACCTGACCCAGGCCGGCCTTGCGCCCTATGTCAGCTTCGCCCAGTCCTTCCAGCCCGAAACCGGGACCGACTGGCAGGGCGACCCCTTCGACCCGACCAAGGCCAGGCAATACGAGATCGGCGTGAAATACCAGCCGCCGGGCAGCGATGCGATGTTGGCTGCCTCGGCCTATCATATCACCCAGCAGAACCTGCTGACCACCGATCCCGAACATCCCGATTTCTCGCGCCAGACCGGCGAGGTCCAGATCAAGGGGATCGACCTGGAAGGCCGGATGCGGCGCGGAGACTGGGATCTGTCGCTGGCCTGGACCTGGCTCGACGCCAGGATCACCAGCAATGAGGACGGCAACCAGGGCAACGAATACACCACGCCGCGTCACACTGCCTCGGCCTGGGCGAGTTACGCGCCGAAACAGGGACCGCTTGCCGGGTTCAACCTCGGCGGCGGGCTGCGCTATAGCGGCGCCAATTGGGGCGACGAGGCGAACACCGTCCGCAACGACTCGCTTCTGGTGGCGGATCTGGCCGTCGGCTATGATTTCGGCCTGCGCAATCCCGAACTGGACGGGCTGCGGCTGGACCTGGCCGCGCACAACCTTGGCGCGGGCAAGCAGACGCAATGCAGCGGCTGGGGCTGCTATTACATCCAGCAGCCCTCGGCCAGCATGTCGCTGGCATGGAAGTTCTAGGCGCCTGAAGAAGGCCCTAGGGCACGAGTTCGGCGATATTGGCGGCGACCAGCGCCGCCGGATCGCCGGGGGCCTGCGCGCGAAGCCGCACCACGCGCAGCCCCGCCAGCGCCTGGGCCAAGGCCGGGGGCAGATCGCGCGCGGTCAGCACCGTGCCGATCCCCTGCCCCGCCAGCCATGCGGCCAGCTTCCCGGCGCGCTCGGGCGTCCATTCGTCGGGGGCGGCGATGATGCGGGCGCGCAGATCCAGCCCCAGATCGGCGGCCAGATAGCCGAATTGCGGCGACAGGGCGACGGCCTCGGGGTTTTCCTGCGCGGCCAGCCCCGCATCGGCGCGGGCCTTGGCTTGCAGCAGATCCTGCTTCAGCCCGCGCAGGTTCTCGGCGATCCGCGCGCCGTCGCCGGGAGACAGGCGGGCAAGATCGGCGGCGGTGATCTCGGCCATCTCGCCCAGCCGGGTGGGCGACAGCCAGGGCGCGGTTTCCTCGCCCGAGGGGGGCATCGGCTGAAGCCCCAGCAGCGCGTAAAGCGCGGCGTCGTCGGCAGGGGGCAGCAGCGCGATCCCCGGCAGGCGCTGGTCCAAAGGCCGGGTCGCGTCGATTTCCACGATGCGGATATTGGCGCGGCGCGCGGCGGGATACAGCGGATCCTCGGGCCAGATCCCGCCCAGGGTCAGCACCGCATCCGCATCGCGCGCCGCCGCCTCGGCCTTGTCGCGCCCGCGCCCGGCCAGAAATGAATGCAGCCGCGAGGGCGGCAGGTTCTCGGGCTGGACCGCCGTGACCTCGATCCCGGTGCCCTCGGCCAGCCGCCGGGCCAGGGCATCGGTCGCGGGATGGGCGGTCAGCAGCGTCTCGGCCTGGGCGGCGCTTCCCGCCAGCAGCGCCAGAATCGGGGCCAGCGTCAGGACCAGCCGTCTCATGCGTCACCTCGCATCGCCCGGATCAGGGCGCAAAGCAGAAAGCAGCTTCCCGCGATCAGGATGATCGCCGCCCCCGAGGGCACGGGCAGGTCGAACTGCATCGGCAGCAGGATGCCCGCCAGGGTGGAAAGGCTGGCGATCCCGACCGAGATCCACCAAAAGCCGCGCATCCCCCGCGCCACCGTCCGCGCCGCCGCCGCCGGGATCACCAGCAGCGCGCCGACCAGCACCGCGCCCACGATCTTCAGGCTCGCGACCGTCACCACCGTCACCAGCATCACGAACAGATAGTCCAGCCGGCGCACCGGCACGCCGCGCACCAAAGCCAGCGCGGGATGAAAGCTGGCCGTCATGAAGCGGTTGTAAAGCCAGGCGGTCAGCGCCAGCACCAGCGCGCCCACCACCGCCAGCACCGCCAGATCGGTGCCGTTCACCGTCAGGATCGAGCCGAACAGCACATTTTCCAGGATATGCACGTTGATCCGCCCGGCCAGCACCAGCAGGATCGAGGCCCCCAGCGCCAGCGACATCGACAAAAACACCCCGATCAGCGTATCGGCCGAAAGCCCGGTGCGGCCGCGCAGATATTCCAGCCCGATGGCAAAGATCAGGCAATAGCCGAACAGCGCGCCGTAAGGGCCGGTATAGGGCTCTCCGGCCAGGATCCCCAGCGCCACGCCGGTCAGGGCGGCATGCCCCACGGCCTCGGCGAAAAAGGCGTGGCGGCGGATCACCACCAGCGTGCCGAGACCGCCCAGCATCGGCCCGACGATCAGCCCGGCCAGCATCGCGTTGACCGCGAAGCCCCAGCCAAGCGCCTCGGGCAGCCAGCCCGCCTGGGCCAATCCCTGGACCCAGTGGCGAAATCCCTCAAAGCTCATGCGGCCCCCCGATGCGAGAACAGCGCCAGCACCCGCTCGGGCGTCAGTTCCCGCGCGGGCGGGCCGTCGAACAGCACGCGGCGGCTCAGCGCCGTCACCCGGTCGGCGATGCGGCGCACGGCGTCAAGGTCGTGTTCGACCCACAGCACCGTCACGCCCGACGCGCGCAGATCGGCCAGCAGGCTTTCGAACAGCGCGGCGCCGGATTCGTCCAGCGCGGCCATGGGCTCGTCCAGGATCAGCAGGTCGGGCGCCGGCTCCAACGCCTGGGCCATCAGCACGCGCTGCCGCTCGCCGCCGGAAAGCGCGCCCATGCGGCGGCCGGATTTGCCGGCCATGCCGACGCGCGCCAGCCGCGCCTCGATCCGGGCGCGGGTCGCGGCATCGGCGCGCAGAAAGACCGGGCGCGGCGCGTCCAGCGCGGCCAGGAAATCCAGCACCGTCATCGGCAGGCCGGCGTCGAATTGCAGCGCCTGGGGCACATAGGCGATGCGCCCCGGCGCGCCCGGCCAGTCGATGACAACCTGCCCGCGATGCGGCATCCGCCCCAGCAGGCAGCGGATCAGCGAGGATTTGCCGCCCCCGTTCGGCCCGACCAGCGCGTGGATCGTGCCCGGCGCGACCGTCAGCGCCACGTCTTGCAGCACCTGCGTCCGGCCCAGCACCAGCGACAGGCCCGCGACCGAAATCCCCGCGCCGCTCACGACGCGCCCTCGCGGATGGCGCGGGCGACGGTGGCCAGGTTCTGCGCCATCTCGACCTCGAACTTCTCGGGCGTATAGGCGCCGTGGATGATGTGCGACAAAGGATACATGCGCACGCCCGTCTCGGCCTCGATGGTCTCGACATAGGCCGAGGGGAAATTCGACTCCGAGAAGATGACCAGGACGTTCATCTCGCGGATCTTCTGGATGGTGCGGGCCAGTTGCGCGGGGCTGGGCTCGATGCCATGCGCCGGCTCAACCACGGCGCTGACCTCAAGGCCGAATTCGCGCAGCAGATAGTCATAGGCGCCGTGGATGGTGGCGACACGGAAATCCGGGGGCGGCGCCTGGACCACCTGCGCCAGCGCATCGGCGCGCAGCTTGCGCAGCCGGCGGTTATAGGCGCGGGCATTCGCCAGGAACGCCTCGGCCCGGTCGGGATACAGCGCGCCCAGATCCGCCGCGATGGTCTGGACCTGCGAAATCGCCCCCGAGATCGAGATGAAGGTATGCGAATTCACCACCTTGCCGTCGATCGTATCGCCCAGCCCGCGCGCGAAACCGCCGACGGCGGGCAGCAGCGGCACATTGCGGTTGGCCTCGATCACCGGCACGTCGGGGCGCTCGGATGCCGCGATCATCCGGCCCGCGAAATCGTCATGGCCGATGCCGTTCAGCACCACCACGTCCAGCGCGCCGATGCGGCGGATATCCTCGGCGCGGGGTTCATAGGCATGGGGGTTGAAGCCCACGGGAACCAGCGGCACCGCCTGGCCCATCTCGCCGGCGATATTGGCGACCCAGGAATAATAGGGATGCAGCGTCACGCCGATGCGCAAGGGCGTCGCGGCGCGGGCGGCCCGGCCTAAGGGCAAAGCGAAAGGCAGGGCAAGGCCCGCCAGGATCAGGCTGCGCCTTGTCGGGCTGGGCCTTGTCGGGCTGGGCCTTGTCGGGCTGCGGGGGATCAGGGTCAATGGCCGTCCTTCCGGGTGACGCTGGCATCAAAGCGGGTCACGACCTGCCGCCAGCCCGCCGCGATCAGCGCGGCATCGTCCAGCGCCTGCGGGGCGGTCGCCGTTTCGGCGATCCAGACCGAGGGCGGATCGCCCGCGCGCAGCAGCAGGGCGCGGGCAAGCCCCGCATCGGCGGGCAGGCCCAGCCAGCCGCCACCCTCCAGCGCCTGCCAAAGATGGCCGCCGCGCGCCTGGGCGGTGGCGTCGGGAACAAAGGGCGCCAGCCCCTCCTGGGCCAGCGCCTGGGGCGACGTGTCCGTCAGCCAGGCGAATTCCGGCGCCGCCGTCAGCAGATCCGCCGCCAGCCCCTGTTCCGCCGCGTTCAGCCCCGAACGCAGATCGACCTGCCAGCCCGGCAACGCCGCCACCTGGCCGCGGTCGCGATGCAGCCCGACGACCAAGGCGGCCGCCGCGACGATGGCCAGCGCCAGCGCCAGCACCGCAAGGCTTTCCCGCCGCCCCGAGGCCGGCGGGACGATGACGCGCGTGGTCACGGGTTCAGGCCCTCGACATCCTGCCAGTCCACTTCCACGACATGGCCGGGGCCGGCGTCGAACAGAATATAGAACTCACCCTCGGGCTTGGGGAATTGGACCTTGCTGGCCGCGTCGAATTTCGCGGGGACCAGCACGTCCTCGTCATAGGAAATCACGTCCAGCCTGACCCCCTCGGCGCTGGTGCCGTCGGAAAAGCCGCCGTTGCAGGTGATCGTCTCGCCCAGGGCGGCGCAGTTGCAAAAGGGATAATGCGCGGCGGCGGGCGGCGCGGACAGCGCCAGCAGGACGCAGGCCAGGGTTGCCGGGATTGGGGAACGGATCATTCGCGGCCTTCCTTCCTGCGGCGCAGCCAGTCGGCGGTGGCGGGCGCGACCTCGGCCAGCGGCACCTGGGCCTGATGGGTCGCGCCGCTCCATTCCTCGACCGTCAGCCAGATCGCATCCCGCGCGCGGGCGCTGTCGGGCACCGCCATATCGGCGGTCTGGCGCTCCGGCGGACCCGAGAACAGCGCCCCGGCGGCACGCAGCGAACGCGGCTTGCCCAGGCGGATATGCACGGCGCGGATATCGTCGTCGCAGCCGGGACACAGCGCCAGGCGAAACACCTTGCGCCGGCCAGCCACGCCGGCATTCATCGGCGGGTCGACGGTGAACTCGACCAGGCGCAGCGCATGGGGGCCGGCCTGCACGATGGCGGGTTCGCGCGCGCCCAAGCCCGCCTCGCCGGTATCCATGCGGGCCAGGTGATAAAAGGCGGGAAAGGCCGCGACCGGCACCAGGATCGCCAGCGCGTTCAGATGAAACCGCCAGTCCTGCCACCAGCGGCCCAGCCGGGTCGCGGCATGGCCGCGCTGGATGCCCGCGCTCATTCGGCGGGTCCGGTGACGGGCGCGGGGGCGCGGCGCGCGGCGACATAGGCTTTCGTCTCGCGCGCGGTGCGCTTGGTCCAGATCAGCATGCCCGACAGCACCATCATCGACAGCAGGAGCCCGAAGAAGAAATAGACCAGCTTCAGCCAGATCCCCAGGAAATCCCCGAAATGCAGCGGATACATCAAGGTCGTCGCCAGCTCCAGCGCCGACTGGTCCGCGACCCGGCGCAGCCTGACCACCTGCCCGTCATAAGGATTGACCGAGGCGCTTTCGTAAAACAGCGGAAACGCCCCCCGGCCATAAATATCCACCGGCGAAAAGGCGTTCTCGGGCAGCCACAGCCCGTCCACCCGCAGCCCCGGATGCGCCGCGCGGGCCGAGGCGATCACCTCGTCCAGGCTGACCGGCGGCAGGTCGGCGCGATGCGCCACCAGGGGCAGCGTCTCGCGCTCAAGCACGGTGGGCACGCCCGCCGTCGATATGCTCACACCATTGTCCGACAGCAGCGCCTCGACAAAGAACCAGGTCCCGGTCACGCCGATGATGGCGACGAAGGGCATCGACCAGATCCCCGCCAGCCGGTGGAAATCGCCCCAGAAGGTGCGCGCGCCCTTGCCGATGCGCAGGCGCGGGTTCAGATAGGCGCGCCAGAATTTCTTATAGACCATGATCCCCGTGACCAACGAGCCGATCATCGGAATCCCCATGAAGCTGACCGCATACCAGCCCCAGGAATAGCCCCCGCCCGTCCATGGCAGGAACAGCCAGCCATGCAGCGCGCGGATGAAATAGCGAAACCCCACCGTGCCCGAGACGCCCTGGATCCGCCCGTCATAGGGGTTCACATAGACCGTGCTCGACAGCCCTGCCCTGTCGCTCAGCGTCACCTCGGGCGCGAAATGCGTCTCGACCGGCCATGAAACGGAACGGACCCGGCTTTCCGGGCGCTGCGCCAGGACGGCGGCGATCATCGCGTCGGGGGTCAGCCGTTCGGTGGCGCCCTCGGGGCGGCTGGCGCGCACGTCGGGACTGGTCAGCCAGATCAATTCATGGCTGATCGTGGCGATCGTTCCGGTCACGCAGATAAAGAAGACATAGGCCCAAAGCGGCAGCGCCAGCCAGCCGTGGATCAGCAGCCACAGCCGCGCCATGCCGCCCTTTTTCTTCTTCTTCGGCCTCGGGGCCGCCGCAGGCCCGGTCTGCGCCCGTTCTGTCATCGGATCGTCCCGCTAATCCCGGACCCAATATCGCAAAAATTTTCCGAGAGTAATAGTAGGAATTCCCCGCGCCTTGGGCAAAGACGGAAAAAAGGGCCGGCATGCGGCCCCTTTCCAAAACGCGCCAGGATCACAGACCGATGCGCGCCACGCTCTCGTCGCCGCCCTCGGGCGCGTCGTCGCCGGATTTCACGGTCACGAACAGCGCGCGGCGCTTGGCGTCATAGGCCAGGCTGTTCGGATTGCCGCCGGTCTGGAACTTCTCGACCAGAGCATAGCTTTCGGTATCGAAGACGCTGACGCTGCCCTCGGGGCGGTTGGTGACGTAAAGCCGCTTCGCCTCGGGATCAAAGCGCAGCCCGACCGGACCCTCGCCGGTGGGCAGGCGCTTGATCTCGCCGCCGTCCTTGGCGTCCAGCACGACCACCTGGTTGCCCTCGCCCTTGGGCTTATAGTCGGGAAGCACCTCGGCACGGTATTTCGTGACCCTGGGATGGCCCTGATCGGTGGCAAAGATGCGCCCGCCCTCGGCGTCCAGCGCCAGGTTCAGCAACTGGTCGGCGCCGGTCTCGACCTTGCGCGCGATCGTCAGGGTCTCGGCATCGACGGTGAAAAGCTGGCCTTGCAGGTTCGAGACATAGATCACATCCCCCTTGGGCGCGACGGCGATGCCGGTGGCGTTATAGCCGAAACCGGGCAGGACCTTCTCGACCTTCAGGGCCTGGGTGTCGATGACGTAAAGGCTGGACCCCTGGGGGCGCAGGCCGGGCGCATACAGGCGGTGCCTCTGGGGGTCCAGCGCCAATTCGCGGAAATGGTCGGGATAGCCCTCTTCGCCCGCCTCGTCCTTGACCTTCTCGGCAAGCTGGATGGTGCCGATCACCTTGTTCGAGGCGGTGTCGATGACGATGACGGCGGCATCCAGCCCCGCGCCGACGTAAAGCCGACCCGCCGCGTCGTCCAGCGTCACGCCGAACCCCTTCTTCTCCAGCGGGATCTCAGCCTGGACGGCCAGGCTCTGCGGGTCCAGCCGCAACACGCGCGAGGGTGCCGCATGATCGCCGAAACCACCGGCCGAGACCACGAACAGCGCATCCTGGCTGGGCGAATAGACCTGCTCGTAAAGCCCCTGGGCCAGGGCCACGGCGGCGATGCGGCCGTCCTGCTGGATGACGGCGGCGCCGGTCGCGGGCGCGCTGGCCTGCTCGGCCTGGGCCGCGAATCCGCAAAGTATCAGGCCCGCCAGGGCCGTGGTCAGTCGCAGGGATAGATAACGCATTGGATCTCCTTCCGTTTTCCTCGATCTGCCGGGCCGGGCCGCGGCACCGTCCGACCTGTCTCCAATGGGGTGGCTTGTCCTTGGCCCAAGGACCGGAAGCTGCCTGGCGCAGGGCCGCCTGCTATAAACGGATTTGCCGCCGGATGCCAGCCGGGGCTTAAGGGCCGGGATTGCTTTTCACCGACCCGGAAAAGCCGCCCTGGACCCAGGCCGATTTGCCGCCTCGGCCCTGTCCGGGCCAGGCATCGCGCCCGCGCGGGATCAAGCCTGTCGGCATGCGGCGCGGGCTGGGACGCCCCTGCCCCTCTTATCCGCCGGCAAGCCTGGCCCTGATGCCTTCCCGCGATGCGGCGGAAATCATCCTGTAAACGGGTGCCTTGATGGCATCCCGTAAATGGGCACCTTACGCCATCCCCTTGCGGCAGCCTTGCCCCGCAGGCCCGATCCGGCTATACATGTCTTCGGGACAGATACCTGCCTCGGGCCGGTCCAGGCCCTGCCGGATGCCATGATGGCCATTTTCCGACCCCAGCAAATCAAAGCCAGATTTGATCACAGCCGCAGGAACTCGGCTATTCGCGGATGACTTGGGCGGGACAGGAACAGGGCCAGCCCTTGCCAGGACCGGCCCCGCGATGGTTTCGCTGCGAAACTAGCGGTCAAGCAGCGCCCGGATCTCGGACATCAGGCTGTCCATCAGATCCTCATGCAGCGCATCGCCTTCCAGCCGGATCACATGTGCCCTTCCATCGCGGCTGCGCCGCAGGGTGATGCCGCTGGTGGTCCGCAGGGTCCCGGCATCAAGCCAGCCCGAAGCAACCGGCTTCAGGCGGGGCCGCCCCCCCCGTGAGGGTTCGCGGGGCCCCTCCTCTATCTCGCGCAGCAGCGGTTCGATCAGCGCCCATTCCTCATCCGCGTCGCGCGGCTGGTTCACCGAAAGCACCTCTCGCAACCTGGGCTCGGCGCCACCGCGCAGCGCGGCCGAGATGCGCAACCCCCGCCTTTCGGTCAGCGCCTCGGGAAAGGCCAGCATGTCGCCCAACTCCTCGAAGATCAGCGCGAATGAGCGGACCTTGGACCGCTTGGCCTTCGAGCCGGTGGCGAAAAGCTTGTTCACCGCGTCCTCGGTATTGGCGAAGGCCCCCTGATTGGCGGCGATGACGGCAATCCGGCCGCGCTCGAAATGACTAAGCTCCTGGCGAACCTCGTTTTCCTCGACCATGGCGACGAAAGCCTCATCGCTTTCGGACCGGGGGCGAACAAGGGCGCGGATCCGGGCATGCTTCTCGGCCTGGGTCAGGGCGAAAAGCGCGCGCATGGCTTGCAGCCTGCGATAGCCCGAAAGCAGGCCATAGCGCGGCGCCGCCCCGCCCAAGGCCGGCATCTGAAAGACCTCGATCGGCAGGCGTAGCCCATGGGCAGAGATCGAAAGGCGAAGTTCCTGCATGTCCTCCTCGGACATGACCATGCGGTCGCGGACCATCGCGGTCTCGTCGATCTGCTCCAGGGGTAGTTCGGCGATCAAAAGGCCGCGGGCCTCGGCCTCTTTCAGGCGCAGGGCATCCGCCTCGGCGCGGGCGCGGGCGGTGCGGCTTTCAAGGGTCTCGGCGCTGGCCATCGAGGCGCTTTCGGCGGCGACCTGCGCGATCGGCGCGATGCCCCGGCCGATGGGCGGGCGCTCGGGGGTTTCGCTGCGAAACTGTTCTTCGATCCGGCTCAGATCGGCGGTGCTGGGGGTTTCAAGACGCCTGCGCTTAGCCATTTGCCTGCTCCTTCATCGCCGGGGCATTCTTCATCGGCTCCCGCTCGCTTTGCTCCATTTGCAGATCCCGCCACCAGGTGCCCAGGATCAGTTCCTTGACCTCGGCCCAGGTGCGGTCGAAGGTCTCGCGGCCGCGCACATAGGTGTCGCGGTTGAACTCGCGGTAATCGGCCTCATAGATGCCATTCACCTGTTCGCCGGCCTGCCCCACCATGGCCGTCAACTCCTGGCGATAGGTGGTCATGAAATCGCCGAAATACGCCTGGATCACATTGGCAAGGTCGGTCTGCTGGCCGGCGTCGAAGCGGGTGACGATGGCACGGACGGCATCCCATTCAAAGCGCATCTCAGGCAGGCCACCACGACGGCGGGCGGCATTCTCGCCTTCCTCGATACTGGCGAAGGTCGAATAGAGCATGTCGAAGAAGCGGCCGGTCGAATCGAACTCCAGGAACGAGGCGCCAAGCGGCACCAGCAGGATATCGGCGGCGGCCAGCGCATTGATCGTCAGATAGCCAAGCGCGGGCGGCGTATCCAGGATGATCAGATCGTAACGCGTCGTGATGCCGTCATTGACCAGCGCATTGCCAAGCGCATCCCAAAGCGGCCAGCTTCGCAGGCCCATGCGCCAGACCGGCACCTGGAATTCGGCCCAGTAAAGGTTAAGCTGCGCGCCCAGAAGATCGACATTCGGCCAATGCGTGGGCTGGATCACGTCATTGGCGGTGATCTTCAGCGCCTCGGTCAGTGTCTCGTCGAAGGGCAGGGGGGCCTGGCCGGCGGCGGCGCGGACCTGGTTTTCCTCTTGCAGGGCCAGGGCGTAATCCTTGGCCAGAAGCGGAAAGGCGGTGGACCATTCGTCGGCGACCTTGCCGCCCATGATCGAGGTCATGCTGCCCTGGCTGTCAAGGTCGATCACCAGCACCTTGTAGCCGTCAAGCGCGGCGGACATGGCCAGATGCGCCGCGGTCGAGGTCTTGCCGACGCCGCCCTTGAAATTCGCGACGGCCAGGATCTTGGCCGGCAGCCCCTCGGGGCGCCAGGGCCGATATTCGCGGCCCGCCGCGCCCTCGACCGCGAAATGGTCGCGCAGACGCAGCACGTCTTCCAGACTGAACCATTTCGAATTCCCCTCGCCCAGACCCTGGGGCAGGTCGGGGTTCTTCAAAAGCACGCGGCGGAAATGCGCGGGCGCGACGGGAATGAGGTAACGGCAGACTTCCCAGGTCGAGAAGCGGCGCAGGCGCTTGCGACCATCGGGGGCATAGCCGCGTTCGGCCAGATCCTGGCGTCCACGGGCGGCGAAGGCGGCGGCCTTGGCGAATCGGGCGGTGTCGATGGGATCCGAAAGGCGCTGTGCCGCCCGCGCCGGGTCGATGTTGAAATAGGGGGGAAGGGGAACTTTGCCTGCGGACATGCTGTTGCCTTTGCGATGTGCTGCTTCGATACGTGTTTTCGGGAAACTATTACACATGGCGGGCGCCAAGTGAATCGTGGATCGAGGTTTCGCAGCGAAATCCTTGATAATCATCGTCGAAGACCACGATAAAGCTTGTAGTGCTTTACGAATCTTTAGAATCTTTGGCCCATAATTCCATAGCATTATCAAGTGTATACATGACATAAGGCACCCGGCTACAGGACCAAGGGTGCCCGTATACGGGGCGAGGGGTCCCCGATTCCGGGCCAAGGGGGACCGATTCGCGGGAACCGGGGCATCCGGCTGCGGGAAGCCCCTCCGAGATGCTGCTTTTCGCGCGAAACCGTCCGAAACCCGATCCCTCCATCCCGTAGAAGGGTGCCTGTTCACCTGGGGCCGGTGCCGCAAAACCGCCAAGGAACCCGTTTACAGGACAGCCTGGGCGCCGCCAGAGGCACCCGGAAGCTGATTGTGGGAAGGTGCCTTTTGAGGCATAATGGCAAAAAAAGAATGAAGAGGCGGAGCAATGGACGATATCCCAAGGGACGGCCTGTCGGGCGCGTTGCGCCGGGGTGCGGTCAAGAAGCATGTGGCGGCGATCCATGTCTCGGGCAAGCTGACGCTGTTGCAGCGCAAGCTGTCGAACGTGCTGCTGCTGAACGCCTATGACACGCTGATCAGCCGCACGCGCCATCAGATCGACGCGCGCACGCTGTGCCTGATGATCGGCTATAACAGCAACGACATGGACACGCTGAAGCAGTCGCTGCGCGGCCTGGCCGAAACGGTCGCCGAATGGGACATGCTGGACGAGAAGGGCCAGCAGGAATGGGGGGTCAGCAGCCTGCTCAGCTATGCCAAGCTGAAGGGGGGGATCTGCGAATATGCCTATTCCCCGGCCCTGGCGGAAAAGCTGCACGATCCCAAGGTCTTCGCCCTGATCAACCTGAACATCCAGCGCCGCTTCACCAGCGGCCACGCGCTGGCGCTTTACGAGAACTGCTATCGCTTCGTGCGCACCGGGTCGACGGGCTGGTGGCCCCTGGACCTGTTCCGCCGCCTGATGGGGGTCGAGGGCAGCGCCTATTACGAGACCTTCAAGCATCTGAACGCCAAGATCATCAAGCCCGCCGTCGAGGAGGTGAACCGCACCAGCAATATCCTGGTGACGCCCGAGACCCGCAAGCAGGGCCGCGTCATCGCCGAGATCCGCTTTCGCATCAAGGAGAACCCGCAGCTTGCCATCCTGGACATGGACGATGGCGAGGGGATGCGCCACGGGCCGGTCTATGCCCGGCTGCGCGCGCTGGGGGTCAGCGACCGGCTGGCGCGGCAATGGCTGTCGAGCCATGGCGAAAGCCAGGTTCAGGAAAAGCTGGATTATGTGGCCGGGCGCAAGAACGTGAAAAGCATGGTCGGCTATCTGACCGCCGCGCTGGAGGGGAATTTCGGCGAACCGGCCCCGGCGGCGCCCGAGCCGCCGAACGGCCGGGCCGAGCGGCTGCGCCGCATCCTTGAGGCGGTGAAGGCGCGCACCCCTACCCAGCGCGACGCCGACAAGCGGCTGTTCGCGACGCAACTGGCCGATGCGCGCCTGCGCGAGGATTTCGAGAAGCACGGCTGGATGTCGCCCCTGAACGCCGCCCGGGTCGCGGCCTTCTGGGAAGAGATGTCGCCGGGGCTTCTGGCCGGGTTGGAGGGCTGATCGCGTCCGGAACCGCGCGGGGGCTGTTCTTCTCTGGCGGGAAGGGCGGGGTGGCCATGCGCCGGACAACCGATCCTTGTTCCTTGAAAAGCGGACTGGCACGGGCAGGGCGCTGATCCAGGCCGGAATGCCTTATTCATGGGCAATTTGAGCGGGCAGCAAAAGGATTTTTCTGGGAAGGGACGCCAATCCCCGAAACTCAATCGGGCGGGCTCGACCGAACCCGCCCGGATGAGAGTGATAAACAAAACAACTGGTTAATCGGTAACACATCACTCATCAACCTACGAAAGGCTTATAGCATCATCCAGGGGAGCGACTGAACCTGCCTATTTGGGCAGGATTTCGCCGACAGTCGGCGGAAAGGCGCATGCGCACGGATTCCGCCCCTCTTTCTTGCTCAAATATCCAAACGGCTAGGCTTTTACCCCCGCCACCGGCGCAGGTCGTGCGCCTTCGCGGATACCTGCGCCAAGCGATCTGTCCCGCGCTATTGCGCCGCCGGCGCCTCGGGCAGGGTGCGCGCGACCGAGACCACCTTGGTCCCCGCATCCTCAAGGTCCAGCCACAGATCCATGGCGACAAGCGGCTCGTCCTCGACCAGAAGCACGCGGCAGCCCCTGAGCGTGCGCGGTCCCGGCGGCAACGGGCCGGGCTGCGAAAGGATGGGCTGCGAAAGGATGGGCCCGGCTTTGGCCGGGGGTGCGGGATTGCATGGCATTGCGCCGAACGTTCGATCATGGGGTTCGGTTCAGGGCGGAGAAGGGTTTTTTGCCTTTGCCGGCCGCCCGCCGCTGCCGGATGGGGCCTTGGGAAGTCATGTGGGGCAGGGCGCTGGTCCGGCAGGATCGGTGCCCGAATTCGCGGCGGTGGCGGTGATATGGAAATGGGGCCGCGGAAATGGGCCGGGGAACGGGGCGGGGGCCGGCCACGTTGCCCTGTCTCCATTATCCGAGGGAGCCGCCGATGTTCGCTTTTTTCCCATCCGCTTGCCGGGGGATCCGCCATGGCTGAGGGCATCTTTCCCCGCTTCGATCCGTCCGCCGGGCGCTCTGACCTGCTGGGTGCCGAGTTCCTGGGCGAGGGCACGAATTTCGGCCTGTTCTCGGACCATGCCACGGCGGTCGAACTGTGCCTGTTCGACGAAAGCGGCGACCATGAAATCGCCCGGATGGAACTGCC
>NZ_JASGGO010000015.1:0-95515 GCF_047605025.1 Paracoccus sp. (in: a-proteobacteria)
AATCTGCGCCCCTTGCCACAGCGACAAGACCGCGAGGGACGAGGGGTGGAGGCGCCCGAGGCAGGTGGAACTGGATGGGTATCCGGTGTGACCCCTGGAAGTAAATCAACCCCTGAGGGGGGGGTATTGCCAACCTAGGGCCGAAGCGGCCCCGGACCCGATGCCCAGGTTCCTTCACACATCCACAATTCAAGCATTCGGGAAACCAACCATGTCGAGGCCGAGAACGCCCCTGGCGAAAGCCCGGCTGACGGGTGCCGACCGGAAGAATCCGCAACGCTACCGCCTCCGGTCCGAGCCTGATGGCGGTGGCCCCGTGGGTGATCCGCCCGCCTATCTGCCCGCTGACGCCCGCCGCCTGTGGCGCTCTTTCGTGGATGAACTGCCTTGGCTAAGGCGCTCTGATCGCGCCCTTCTCGAATCTCTGTCTCTGCTGCGTGCACGGGTGATGCTGGGCGAAGATGCATCATTCGCGCACATGCGTGAGTTGCGCTGCGAACTAGGCTTTCGCCTTCTCGATCAACTGTCGAATGAACTCAGGCCGCGACGGCTCTGGTTCCAGCTTCGCGCGTTCGGCGTCCAGCCATGCGAGAAGGTCGGGCTGGATGCGAACACCTATCAGGATTCCCTTGCCGGTAGCCGGGCGGCCCATTCTCTTTGTGTTATCATTTAGTGCTTGATCTGACATGCGGCGATGATAACATAAAGTCAGGCCGAGGGAAGTTGCGACCTTCCACCCGGCCCTAACCGAAACCCTGATCTGGAGGATCAGCGCATGGCTATCCATTGCCATAACGCCCCCGGCTTGCCTGTCGCAAGCCTTCACGAAATCCACGACATGCTCACGCTCGCTCTGGACGCTTCTGAGCGCCGGACCGGCTACAGCACGGCCGAGCGCGAAGCCCGGTCCTATGTCCGCAGCGCCCTGCGCCGCGTGGGCCGCATCATGGAGGGCGTGGCATGAGCTATTTCAGCGCACGTTGCGACACCGATGCTGAGCTTCACACCATCGAGGGGCTGCTATGCGTCCTTGATGATGCGGCTCTCAACCATCTGACGCAGGACGAAACGCCCATGGCCTCGGGCATCATCAACCTGATTCAGGTTGTCGCGGATCGGGTCAAGAAGGCGCGGGAACTCCACATGGCCGAGACTGACGCCCAGCGCGCAGAGCAGGCAGAGGAAAGCCCCATCGCCGCGATGCACCGGGAAATCACCGCGTTGCATGCGCTGCTGAACGGCGACCATGGCCTGACGGAGGATGAGGCCGATCAGGCCAGCAGCCGCCTGGCGGGCCTCGCCAATGCCATCGCCGAACTACCGGCCCGTAACGCAGACGACATGCTGCGCAAAATCATGGGCCAGACGGCCAACGGGGATCACGACATCGGCGACGGGCCGCACGCGGAAGCGATCTGGGCCGAGGCCCGCGCGCTCGTCGCCTGAAACGCGGGCTTCGTGGACCTGCTTGTGGGTCAGGCCGAGATCAGAAGCCTTCACAGCTTCTTCCGTCCCGGAAGAAGCGCATAGTGCCCGGCTTCGGCCAGGCGTTCGGATTCGTCGCAACCCGTGGCATCCAATCATTTTGAGGATGTGGGGTGCATCAGTGGGTGTAAAATCCACCAACTCAAAATCTCAAGGTAAAACAATGACTTATGAAAGTAATTGGTGCCGGTTGCAGGAATCGAACCCGCGACATCGTGATTACAAATCACGCGCTCTACCAACTGAGCTAAACCGGCATCCTTCATTGCTCTACCCTTCGGCCGGGCGCTGCGCAACCGCTTAGGAGAGCCGCCCGCGATCCCGGCATCCAAGATCGCGGCACGGGGCGGCGCCCCCTGGATCGGGCATAAGCCTCAGATGAAATCATAGACGTTGGAAAGGAAGATCGAATCCCCGCTGGCGAAGGTCAACTGCGTGCCGCCCGCAATCTCTTTCGCGCTATAAGTCATACCGGAATCCAGCTTCAGCGCGTCGATACCAGTGTCAAAGCCCAGCACCGTGTCATGGCCGAAGCCGCGCTGAAAGATCAGCACATCCCGCACCCCGTCGCCCGGCGCGTCCATGCGATAGAAATCGCCGTTCGCGCTGATCAGGTCGTTGCCGGCGCCGCCGGTGATGGTGTCGCGCCCCTCGCCGCCTTCCAGCGTGTCATTCCCGCGCGAGCCGATCACGATGTCGTCACCCCAACGGGCATTGCCGTGAAAGCCGTTGCCATCGGCGCCGATCACCGCATTGGCGCCATTGATCGTGTCCCGACCCTCATGGGTCCAGATCATCTCGAAGCCCTGGAACCTCAGATCGCTATGCGCGCCGCCGATATCGGTCCAGGCGCTTCCTCGGGTCGAGCCGTCGGCATTGACGCGGGTGACCGTCACCTCGACGCCGTCCGAGTTATCCCAGCCACTTTTGATCCAGATGTTGATCAGGTCGTTGCCGGCGCCGCCATAGATGGTGTCGTTCCCGATGATCTCCTCGAAATTGCCTTGCCCCCAGCGGATATTGTCGTTGCCCGTGCCACCGAAGATCAGGTCGTCCCCGGTCGAGCTTTGGATGAAGTCGGAGCCCGCGCCGGCGCGGATGGTGTCATTGCCCGACCCGCCATCGATGAAGTCATCATGCGCCGAGCCGACGATGCTGTCATTGCCGGCACCGGCATAGAGGGTCAGCCCATGCTCGGGCGTGCCGAAATGCGCCTTGTTCAGGGCCGCGTTCGAGGCAATGATCGTGTCATTGCCTTCGCCCAGATGAATACGCTCGACCCCGGTGAAATTCAGGAAACTGTCCTTGGTACTGAGCAGCCCGTTCTCGGTGGTCGAGAAGGTCAGCCGCAGACCGGCCGTGCTTTCGATCACCAGGCGGTCGCCGCCCGTCTTATCCATGTAGACATTGGTATCATACCGCTCGCCGGCATCACCGCCGTGGAAGTTATAGCTGCCCAGCTCGGGCGACCAATAGAGCGTGTCGTCGCCACCGCCCGCATAAAGCGTATTGGTTCCCGATGTCATGCGCAGGATGTCACTCTTCTCTGTCGGCATTTCTTAACTCCAAGAAATAAATGTATTTTATGCAACTGGCAGGTTGCGCATCGGATGGCCGGAGTGAGATCGTGCCGGCAGTCAATGGATGTGGTCTGAAGCTTAAGATACCGTTAAATTTCACGCAGAATACACCCTTAAGGATGTATTTTAATTTATCAAATATCTCTAAAATTGTGTACATGACTGGATTGAGCCGCCGACGCAAGCAGCCGAGGCCGCAAGGTTTTCCCCCTCGCACTTTCGGGAAGGCTTTGCTAAGAGGGCGCAATCCTTCGGGTTCCTGCCCGGAAGGGACGCGGGTGTGGCGAAATTGGCAGACGCACCAGATTTAGGTTCTGGCGCCGCAAGGCGTGGGGGTTCAAGTCCCTTCACCCGCACCAATCGTTAAGATTCCACGAAAGCCGACCTCACAGGGCGCGAAAAACTGCCGGCAAGAGTTCGGGCAAGTCCTCGGCGATCAATCCGGGGCCGAACTCACGCGCCGCCTCGGCATGCAGCCAAGCCCCTTGTGCCGCCGATTCGAGGGCGTCGAAGCCCCGCGCCAGAAGCCCGGCCAAAATCCCCGCCAGCACATCGCCCGAGCCTGCCGTGGCAAGCCAGGGCGCGGCCTGAAGCCCGGTCGCGGCGGCGACGGCCACCCGGCCCTCGGGGGTCGAAATCACCGTATCCGGCCCTTTCAGAAGCACCGTCGCGCCCGCCCGCGCGGCCGCCATCCGCACCAGATCCACCCGCGACATGGCCGGCCCCTTGGCGGACTGATCGCGCAGGACCCGACCCAGATCGGGAAAAAGCCGGGCAAATTCTCCTTCATGCGGGGTCAGCACGGCCCTGCGGTGCATCTGCGCGAAAAGCGCGTCCGGCCCATCCGCAAAGGCGGTCAGCGCATCGGCGTCCAGCACGACCGCGCGGCCAGAACGCAGCGCCTCGGGGACCAGGCTGCGCGCACGCTCCAGCCCCAGGCCCGGCCCCAGGCACAGCGCGTTCAGGCGCGGATCGCGCAGAAGACGAGCCAGATCCTCGGCGCCCTCGACGCGGGACAGCATGATCGCATCCAGCCTTGCGGAATTTTCGGGCATTGCGGCGGCGGGACAGCCCAGCGTCACCAATCCCGCGCCGCTGCGCAAGGCGGCGCGCGCGGCCAGCCGGGCAGCCCCCCCTTTCGCCGGCCCGCCAGCCACGGCCAGCACATGGCCGTGGCTGTATTTGTGCCCCGCCCGCTTCAGCAGCGCCGGGCCCGGACCCGCCTCTGGCACGCAATCCCCCGCCGCCGCCTGCCAGGGTTCAAGGCCGATGTCGCAGACCACGATCTCGCCTCCCAAGGCACCGCCATCGGCCAGCACATGGCCCAGCTTGCGGCGGTGGAAGGTCAGTGTCAGCGCCGCCTGGGGCAGGCGCTCATCCCCCAGGATGCGGCCGCTGCTGGCGCAGATGCCGCTGAGGATATCGACCGCCGCCAAGGGACAGCCCGAGGCCGAGATACCGCGCAAAAGTCCAGCGATCTCGGCAGTCAGGGGCCGGGTGATGCCGGTTCCGAACAGTGCATCGACGCAAAGCCCGATCGGCTTGCCGGCCCCCTCGCCCAGTCCCTGCGGCGCGGCCAAGCCGCCGATCGGCCCCTTCCACAGATCGGCCGCGCCCCGCGCCTCGGGCGTCACGGGCGCGGCCAGGGCCGCGACCTGCACCGTCCAACCACGTTGCGACAGGTGGCGCGCGATCACATAGCCGTCGCCGCCATTATTGCCCGGCCCGCACAGAATCAGCGCCAATTCGCGCCCCTCGGCCATGGCCGGAAAGCGCGCGGCCAGCACCTGGGCCGCGGCGGCGCCCGCCCGCTCCATCAGGATGGCGCCGGTGACGGCGCCGCTGGCGATGGCCGCGCCCTCGACCTGGCGCATCTGCCGAGTCGTCAGGAACTCCCGCCCGGCACCCCCGGATATTGCATATTTATTAGACTTTCTGCACATAATTAAGGCTACAATCCCAGTTTCATCGCCTCCATGCCGCTTTCCCCATCATGCCGCATGGACGAGGCCGATCAAACCCGCCAATCAGGTCGCAGGCAAGTCGCGAGGAAGGATCAGGCGATGAAGAAAGTCGAAGCCATCATCAAGCCTTTCAAACTGGATGATGTGAAGGAAGCGCTTCAGGAAGTGGGCGTCCAAGGTCTTTCGGTCACCGAGGTCAAGGGCTTCGGCCGCCAGAAGGGCCACACCGAGCTTTATCGCGGCGCCGAATATGTCGTGGATTTCCTGCCGAAGGTGAAGATCGAGATGGTTCTGCCCGACGATCTGGTCGAGGTCGCCGTCGATGCCATCATCTCGGCCGCACGCACCGAGAAGATCGGTGACGGCAAGATCTTCATCCTGCCGGTCGAGCAAGCCATCCGCATCCGCACCGGCGAAACCGGCGACGACGCGGTCTGAAAGGACTTCGGCCGCGCCGCGGCCTGTATGTAGTTTACCCACCCCGGCCGCGGCGGTCGGGCCGACTGAATGGAGGAAGGACCCCAATGAAAGTCAAGGACGTTCTGGATCTGATGAAGGCGGAAGATGTCGAATATGTCGACGTTCGCTTCACCGATCCGAAAGGCAAGCTGCAACACGTGACGCTGGTGGCCGACCTGGTCGACGAGGATTTCTTTGAAGAAGGCTTCATGTTCGACGGCTCGTCCATCGCCGGCTGGAAGTCGATCGATCAGTCCGACATGAAGCTGATCCTGGACCCCGCCTCGGTCTATATCGACCCGTTCTATGCCGAAAAGACCCTTTGCGTGCATTGCAACGTGGTCGAGCCCGACACCGGCGAGCCCTATGCCCGCGACCCGCGCGGCACCGCGCTGAAGGCCGAGGCATATCTGAAATCCTCGGGCATCGGCGATGCGGCCTATTTCGGCCCGGAAGCCGAGTTCTTCCTGTTCGACGACGTGAAATACCAGATCAGCCCGCAAAAGGTCTCGTTCGAGATCGACTCGGTGGATGCCGCCTGGAACACCGACACCGCCTATGAGGACGGCAACCTGGGCCACCGCGCGGCCCACAAGGGCGGCTATTTCCCGGTGAACCCCGTCGACGCCGCCCAGGACATCCGGGGCGAGATGCTGTCCACCATGAAGCGCATGGGCATCAAGGTCGACAAGCACCACCACGAGGTCGCCTCGGGCCAGCACGAGCTGGGCATGATCTTCGGCGGGCTGGTGCAGCAGGCCGACAACATCCAGAAATACAAATACGTCATCCACAACGTCGCCGCCGCCTATGGCAAGTCGGCGACCTTCATGCCCAAGCCCATGAAGGGCGACAACGGCAGCGGCATGCACGTCAACATGTCGATCTGGAAGGACGGCAAGCCGCTGTTCGCGGGTGACAAATATGCCGACCTGTCGCAAGAGGCGCTGTATTTCATCGGCGGCATCCTGAAGCACGCCAAGGCGCTGAACGCGCTGACGAACCCCGCGACCAACAGCTACAAGCGCCTGATCCCCGGCTTCGAGGCCCCCGTCCTGCGCGCCTATTCGGCCCGCAACCGCTCGGGCTGCGTGCGTATTCCGTGGACCGAGTCGCCGAAAGCCAAGCGCGTCGAGGCCCGTTTCCCCGATCCGGCCGCGAACCCCTATCTGGCCTTCGCCGCCCTGCTGATGGCCGGCCTGGACGGGATCAAGAACAAGATCGATCCCGGCCCGGCCTCGGACAAGGATCTCTACGATCTGCCGCCGGAAGAACTGGCCGCGATCCCGACCGTCTGCGGCTCGCTTCGCGAGGCACTGGAAGAGCTGGAAAAAGACATGGACTTCCTGCTGGCGGGCGATGTCTTCACCAAGGATCAGCTTGAAGGCTACATCAAGCTGAAATGGGAAGAGGTCTATGCCTATGAGCATACGCCCCACCCGATCGAATATGCGATGTATTACAGCTGCTGAAAAAGCTGGGACAGTGATCTGAAAGCCGCCCCCTCCGGGGCGGCTTTTGTCGTTTCGGAGGCAGGGAATCACACGGGCCGTTTCCCCCGGATTCGGCCCTTCGGTCCGGAGCTTTTGCCGATCCTGACCAAAGGGACAGGTCGCTCACGCAGAAAGCTAACCAAAAGGTCAACTACACCTTTAACGGGAAGCATGGGATAAGGCCCATGTCGGTAGGCGGTTGCTGGTTGTGGTGTTAAGCGATTGTTTTGTTTGCCCCGACATAACCGGGCGAGTGTTGTGGTGGCGCTCGTCCGGTTGTCCCGTTCTTCCCCTTGATCTTCTGCCCGGAAGGCACGCCAGCGCGCGATGCCCCGTCCCGACCGACAGCCGGGAATTGCATCACTCCCAGACGCATTCGCTTGCCTTTTCGGCGTGAAAGCTTTCTCTGCCCTGCAAGGGCGGCTAATCTGCCGCCTCGCGACGAAACAGAAACGAGGTTCGCATGCAGGTCGTCTTTCATTGCGGGGTTCACGGCACCGACATGTTCCGCATGGTCAAGACCTTGATGCAGAACCGGGACTGGCTGCTGAAGAACGGGATCGAGCCGCTGACGCCCAACAGGCACCGCGATGTCTTCGGCGAGGCGCTGAGCGCCTTGCGCGGCGCCCCCGCCAGCCCCGAGATGGAGCAGGTGATGCTGGACGCGATCCTGGAATCCGACCATCCCGAGCGGATCATCTTCAGCACCCCCACCTTTCTGGGCAAGGCCGAGCGCGCGATTTCGCCAGAGGGGCTCTATGCCTCGGCCGGGGACCGGATGGCGGCGCTGGCGAACCTGTTTCCTTCGGCCGATGTCGAATTCTTCATGGCGTTGAAGAACCCGGCCACGCTTCTGCCCTTCGTCTTCTCGCAAGAGGGCAGCGGCGACTATGCCAGGGTCATGGCCGGCATCCCGCCCGAGCGGCTACGCTGGGCGCCCGCCATCCGCCGGCTGCAAGCCGCGATTCCGGGGCGGCGGCTGGTGCTCTGGTGCCATGAGGACACGTCGCTGATCTGGCCCGAGGTGGTGCGCCGTATCGCCACCATGCCCAGCGACGTGCCGCTGAAAGCCGGCCTGCAAGTCCTGGCCGACATCCTTCGCCCCGAGGGCATCCAGATGATCCGCGACGAGATGGCCAAGCAGAGCCGCCTGACCGTCGAGACCCGGCGCGCGATCTTTTCCCGGGCCCTGGCGCAATACGCCCTGCCCGAGCAGATGGAGATCACCATCGCCCTGCCCGGCTGGACCCAGGATCTGGTCGATCAGATCAGCGATCTTTACGACGAGGACGTGGCCGAGATCGCGGCGCTGTCCGGCATCGAATTCATCACGCCCTGAGCGGGGGGGGGAAGTGGGGCCAAGACGGCCCCCTTCCGGCTTCGGAAGGCCCGGCCGGGATCAGCCCATGCCCAGCGCGGCCTTATACATCTCCAGAATGGCCTCTTCCTCGGCGATGTCGTCCTTGTCGCGCTTGCGCAGCGCGATGACCTTCTTCATCACCTTGGTGTCATAGCCGCGTGCCTTGGCCTCGGCCATCAGCTCTTTCTGCTGCTCGGTGATGTCCTTCTTTTCGCCTTCCAACTGCTCATATTGTTCGATGAACTGGCGCAGCTCTCCGGCGGCGATGCCATAGGCGTTATCGTCTGACATGTTCCGCTCCTTTGCCTTTGCCGCGCGGTCTAGGCGGTCTTGCGGGCGGGTGCAATCGCCGCTAGGGCCATGCGCAACGAGACGGAGGCAGGCATGACGATCTGGGACGGGCTGATCTGGGGCGGAGCCGCGCTGACCATGGCGGGGCTGGCCGCGCTGGTCTGGTGCATCGCGACGGCGGCCCGCGCCAAGCGCCGCGCCCTGGACGACGCGCAGATGCGCGCGGTCATGCGCCGGGTCGTGGTGGTGAACATGGCGGCACTGGGGGCCTCGGTCTTCGGGCTGATGTTCGTCGTGCTTGGCATCATGCTGGGGAAATAGGATGCGCGCGCTGATCCAACGCGTGCGCTCGGCCAGCGTCACCGTCGCGGACGAAATCGTCGGCCAATGCGGGCCAGGGCTGGCGATTTTGGTCTGCGCCATGCAGGGCGACCCCGACGACGCGCCGCGAAAGCTTGCCGCGCGGATCGCCAGGCTGCGCATCTTTCGCGATGAGGCGGGCAAGATGAACCGCTCGGTCATGGATACCGGCGGCGGCGTGCTGGTCGTCAGCCAGTTCACCCTGGCCGCCGATACCCGCACCGGCAACCGCCCCGGCTTTTCCGCCGCCGAGGCGCCCGCGCGCGGCGAGGTGCTTTATCTGGCTTTCGCCCAGGCCCTGCGCGATCTGGGCCTGCCAGTCGAAACCGGCCGCTTCGGCGCCGAGATGCAGGTCGCCCTGGTCAATGACGGTCCGGTGACGATCTGGATGGATTCGACCGACCGCGCCTGATCGTCCTTGACTTTTCGGCCCGATGGCCTCATTCCCGGCACGTTGCCGCCCGCTGCCGCGTGAGCAGCCGACGCGAATGCGCGTCAGGTCGGCACGATCTTTCCGGTTTCCCATTCACGCGGGGAGGCTTGCGGGCAAAGCGTATCGCGCCCGCCCCTCGCAACCAGCCGCCCGTGAGGCGGCGCCTTGTCATGCGCACCGATACGCGGGCGCATGGCCGAAAGATGACATGACGCAAGAAACCTCCCGCCCGAGCCGCTCGGGCAAGCCGAACCATCGCAACGAGGGCCGTGGCCCGAAACCCGCCTTCCGCGGCGGCAACGCCAAGCCCACCACCAATCACCGCCGCCACCGCGAGGAACCCGAGGAGAAATTCATCCGCCGGGCCATCCCCGATATCGACACGCCCTTCACCCGCATGGGCATCGATGCGCGCGTGGCGATCAACCTGCCGCCCATGGGGATCGAAACCCCCTCGCCCATCCAAGAGAAGTCCATCCCCTCGATCGTCGAGGGGCGCGACATCATGGGCCTGGCACAGACCGGCACCGGCAAGACGGCGGCCTTCGGCCTGCCCATGCTGACCCGGCTGCTGAACATCGGCCGCAAGCCCGAACCCCGGACCTGCCGCGCGCTGATCCTGGCGCCGACCCGCGAATTGGCGACCCAGATCGCCGAGAATATCGACGCCTATGCCGCCGGCACGCCGATCCGGCAGTTCCGCGTCGTGGGCGGCGCCTCGATCAACGTGCAGACCATGCGGATGGAGCGCGGCGTCGATGTGCTGATCGCCACGCCCGGCCGCCTGATCGACCTGATCGCGCGCGGCGCGGTGGATCTGTCGCAGACGAAATATCTGGTGCTGGACGAGGCCGACCAGATGCTGGACATCGGGTTCATCCATGCCCTGCGCCGCATCGCGAAGCTGCTGCCGCGCGAACGTCAGACGCTGCTCTTCTCGGCCACCATGCCAAAGCTGATGGAAGAGCTGGCCGAGAGCTACCTGACGAACCCCGTCAAAGTCGCGGTCAACCCGCCCGGCCAGGCCGCCGCCAAGATCGAGCAGGGCGTGCATTTCGTGAACCAGGGCGACAAGGCCACCCTGCTGGCCGAATACCTGGCCAAGCATCGCGATGAGCTTGCCATCGTCTTCGGCCGCACCAAGCACGGTTCGGAAAAGCTGTCGAAGCTGCTGGAGAAATGGGGCTACAAGGTCGCGGCGATCCACGGCAACAAGAGCCAGGGCCAGCGCGAGCGCGCTTTAGCGGGGTTCCGCGCGGGCGAAACCAAGGTGCTGGTGGCGACCGACGTGGCCGCGCGCGGCATCGACATCCCCGAAGTGGCGCATGTCTATAACTACGACCTGCCGAACGTGCCGGATCAATATGTCCACCGCATCGGGCGCACGGCCCGCGCCGGTCGCGACGGCCGCGCCATCGCCTTCTGCGCCCCCGCCGAGATCGGCGAATTGCGCGCCATTGAAAAGGCGATGAAATCGGCGATCACGGTCGTCGGCGGCGAGGCGCCCTTCGAGGCCGCCAAGATCCGCGAGCGCGGCGGTCCCGCCGGTCGCGGTGCCCCGGTCGGCGTGCAGGCGGCGCGCAAGCGTCCCGCCCGTCGCCCCTCGCGCGCGCCGAGATCGACCCAGAAGGCGTGATGTCGCCGGCCTGCCCGATCATGGGCAGGTCCCCCAAACGTGAGCCGCCGCCGCCATGCGGCGGCTTGCGGCCCTTGGCGCCAAGCGGCTATCTGCCCATATGGCCAAGCTTTATTTTCATTATTCCACGATGAACGCCGGCAAGAGCACGCTTTTGCTGCAAGCGTCCTATAACTATCGCGAACGGGGGATGCGCACGCTGCTGCTGACCGCCGCGCTGGACGACCGCGCCGGGCCGGGGCGGATCGGCAGCCGCATCGGCATCTCTGAATCCGCCATGACCTTCACCCCCGAGACCGATCTTTTCGCACTGATCCGCGCGGCGGGCGCGGGCTGCGCCTGCATCTTCGTCGACGAGGCGCAATTTTTGACCCGCACCCAGGTCTGGCAGCTTGCCCGCGTGACCGACGACCTGGGCCAGCCGGTGATGTGCTATGGGCTGCGCGTCGATTTCCGGGGCGAGATGTTTCCCGGCTCGGCCGCGCTTCTGGCCTGGGCCGACGACCTGCGCGAGGTTCGCACCATCTGCCATTGCGGGCGCAAGGCCACCATGGTCGTGCGCCAGGACGGCCAGGGCCGCGCGCTGCACGAGGGAGCGCAGGTCCAGATCGGCGGCAATGAAACCTATGTCTCGCTCTGCCGCCGCCATTGGCGCGAAGCGATGGGAGAGATCGCATGAAAATCGGCAACGACGCCCGTTCCTATGGCGCCCTGGCGCGGCTGTTTCATTGGAGCATCGCCGCCCTGATCCTGGCGGCCATCGGCCTGGGCCTTTACGCGGGCAGCCTGCCCGGCGGCACGCAGGAACAGTTGCAGCACATCTTCGCGACCTTCTCGGTCCACAAGACGGTGGGGGTCGCGGCGCTGGTCCTGGCGCTCCTGCGCATCCTCTGGACCCTGACCCAGCCGCGTCCGCGCCCGTTGCATCCACGCCGCCGCTTCGAGACCTTTCTGGCCGAGGCGGTGCATTGGGCGCTGTGGATCGGCATGGTGATGATGCCGCTTTCGGGCTGGCTTTTGCATTCGGCGGCGCCGGGCGGGTTTTCCCGCATCCTCTGGCCGCTTGGACAACGCCTGCCGCTGGTCCCCGAGGGCGCGGCCCTGGCCGAGCGTTTCGCGGCCTTTCACGAAACCGGCTGGTGGGTGCTGGCGGGGCTGATCGTTCTGCATGTCGCGGGTGCGCTGAAACATGCGCTGGTCGACCGCGACGGCACCTTGAGCCGCATGGCCGGCCCCGCCGCCCGCGCGCCCGAGCCTCCGGCCTCGCGGATCCCGGTGCTGTCGCATCTGCTTGCGGCGCTGTCGGGCCTTGCGATCTGGGGCGCGGTGGCATCGGTCGCGATGACGGGGGCCACGATGACGGGGGCAGATGACGGGACCACGGGAGCGGCCACGGGAAAAGTTACGGAAAAAGTTACGGAAAAAGTTACGGGGGCGGCGGGCGCGTCCGCCTCGGGCTGGGCGGTGCAGCAGGGAACGCTGGGGATCGAGGTGGCGCAGGCAGGCAGCCCGGTATCAGGCCAGTTCACAACCTGGCAGGCAGCCATCGACTATGACCCCGCGACACAGGCCGGGCATGTGACGGTGACGATCGACATCGCCTCTTTGGTGCTGGGCGCGGTCAGCGACAGCGCCACGGGACCCGAGTTTCTGAACGCCCCGGCACATCCCACAGCGACATTCGACGCCGACATCCTGGCCGAGGCCGGCACCCATGTCGCGCGCGGCACGCTGACCATAGCCGGGCAGTCGATGCCGGCGGAGCTGCCCTTTGATCTGGCCATCGACGGCAACGACGCGACCGCCAGCGGCACGATGCGGGTGGACCGACGCGATTTCGGCATCGGTGCCGGTTACGGCGACGAAAGCACCGTGGGCTTCGCGGTGGCGATCAGCTTTGATCTGACGGCGCGGCGTCAATGACGCGAAAGGGCCGCCTCGGTGGGCGGCCCTTTCCTTGGGTATTTGCGAAACGAAGAAGCCGGATCAGCCGACCAGTTCCAGACCCGAGAAGAAGAAGGCGATCTCGCGTGCGGCGGCCTCGGGGCTGTCCGAACCGTGGACCGAGTTTTCACCGACCGACAGGGCGAATTCCTTGCGGATGGTGCCTTCGTCGGCATTGGCGGGGTTGGTCGCGCCCATGACTTCGCGGTTCTTCAGGATGGCGCCCTCGCCCTCCAGCACCTGGACCACGACCGGCTGCGAGGTCATGAACTCGGTCAGTTCGCCATAGAAGGGGCGTTCCTTGTGCTCGGCATAGAACTGGCCCGCTTGCGCCAGCGTCAACTGGATGCGCTTTTGCGCGACGATGCGCAGGCCCGCATCCTCGAACTTGGCGTTGATCTTGCCGGTCAGGTTGCGCTTGGTGGCGTCGGGTTTGATGATCGAAAGCGTGCGTTCGGTCGCCATGAGATATCCTTTCCATGTCCCGGCCCGAGCGGCCGGAAATCCGCGCCCGGTTATCATGCGCAAACCCGCTTGAAAAGGCGGCGCGGCATTGACGCCCGCGCGCGCTTCGTCCATGCGGTGGCCCATGCTGCGCATCGACGACATATCCTATTCCATCGCTGGCAGGCCGCTGTTCGAGCAGGCCAGCGCCACCATTCCCGAAGGCCACAAGGTCGGCCTTGTCGGGCCGAACGGCGCGGGCAAGACAACGCTGTTCAAGCTGCTGCGAGGCGAGCTGGGCCTGGATGGCGGGGCGATTTCGCTGCCCCCCCGCGCCCGGATCGGAGGCGTCGCGCAGGAGGCGCCGGGGACCGGGGTGAGCGTCCTTGAGACGGTGCTGGCCGCAGACGAGGAACGCGCGGGCCTGATGGCCGAAGCCGCGACCGCCACCGACGCGCATCGCATCGCCGAGATCCAGACCCGGCTGGCCGACATCGACGCCTGGTCGGCCGAGGCCCGCGCCGCCACCATCCTGCGGGGCCTGGGCTTCTCGACCGAGGATCAGGCGCGGCCGACCAGCGATTATTCCGGCGGCTGGCGGATGCGGGTGGCCTTGGCCGGCGTGCTCTTCTCGCAGCCGGACCTGCTGCTGCTGGACGAGCCGACGAACTATCTGGACCTTGAGGGCGCGCTGTGGCTGGAAAGCTATCTGCAACGCTATCCCCATACCGTCATCGTCATCAGCCATGACCGCGACCTGCTGAACCGCGCGGTCGGCCATATCCTGCATCTGGAACACCGCAAGCTGGTGCTTTACTCGGGCGGCTACGACACCTTCGCGCGCACCCGCGCCGAAAAGCGCGCCCTGCAAGCCGCCGAGGCCAGGAAGCAGGAGGCCCGGCGCGCGCATCTGCAAAGCTTCGTGGACCGCTTCCGCGCCAAGGCCAGCAAGGCCGTGCAGGCGCAGGCCCGGATCAAGATGCTGGCGAAGATGGAGCCGATCACCGCCCCGGAGGAGGCGAAGTTCCACCGCTTCGGCTTTCCCCAGCCGGATCAGCTTTCGCCGCCCATCGTCTCGCTTGACGGGGTAAGCGTCGGCTATGACGCGCGGGCGATCCTGAAGCGGCTGAACCTGCGCATCGACCAGGACGACCGCATCGCGCTTCTGGGCCGGAACGGTCAGGGCAAGTCCACGCTGTCGAAGCTGCTGGCCGGGCGGCTGGAACCGATGGAGGGGCGGATCAACCGCTCGGGCAAGCTGCGCATCGGCTATTTCGCCCAGCACCAGGTTGATGAGCTGGACCTGGACGAGACGCCCCTGGCCCATGTCCGCAGGCTGCGCCCGGACGAGGCGCCGCCCAGGCTGCGCGCGCGGCTGGCCGGTTTCGGGCTGATGGAGGCGCAGGCCGAAACCAGGGTGCGCCAGCTTTCGGGCGGGCAGAAAGCGCGGCTGTCCCTGCTGCTGGCCACGATCGACGCGCCGCACCTGCTGATCCTGGACGAGCCGACGAACCACCTGGACATCGAATCCCGCGAGGCACTGACCGAGGCGCTGAACGACTATACCGGCGCCGTGGTGCTGGTCAGCCATGACATGCACCTGCTGAACCTGGTCGCGGACCGGCTGTGGCTGGTCGACCAGGGCGGCGTCAGCCCCTGGCAGGGCGATCTGGACGATTACCGCCGGATGCTGCTCTCGGGCGAAGAGAAGGCTGAGCCGAAAGAGGCCCAGCCCGCATCGAAGCCTGCATCGAAGCCCGCGGCCAAGCGCCCCACGCGCGACCGCATCCTTGAGCTTCGCGGCGATGCCCGCCGGGCCGAGGAACGGGTCGAGAAGCTGGCCGCCATGCTGGAAAAGCTTGACGCGATCATGGCCGACCCGGCAACCTATGACGATGCGCAAAAGGCCGAAAGCTTTGGCCGGAAGCATGCCGAAGCCAGCGAGGCCATGCTGCGGGCCGAGGCCCTTTGGATGGAGGCGCTGGAGCGGCTGGACCAGGCCGAGCGCGGCTGACGCGCCCGATTGCAACACTTGCCGACCCAATCCCGCGCCTTTGCGCCCGCGGGCTTGTCACAGGCGCGAGAATCACCGAAAGGTCCGCCCAGATCCGAACCAAGGAAACCACCCCATGACCCGCGCCCTTGCCATTGCTCTTCTGTCCGTTTCCGTCCTGGCGGCTCCGGCGGCTGCGCAATCCCTGCGCGGGATGGACCAGTTCTCGTTCGATGCGGGGCTGGGGCTGACCTATGGTCCCGATTACATGGGCGCGGGCGATGACGGCGCCTCGCCCTGGATCATCCTGCGCAACCCGCGACTGGGCGGCGAACAGGGCCAGAAGCAGGGGCTGGCAATCACCCCTTCGGTGAATTTCATCGGCAAGCGGGATGCGGGCGACAGCGATTCGCTCTCGGGGATGGACGATATCGGCGTGACCGGAGAGTTGGGGCTGCGCCTGTCCTATGTCAGCGGTCCCGTCACCAGCTACGGCGCCATGCGCAAGGGTTTCGGTGGCCATAGCGGGCTGGTGGGCGAAATCGGCACCAAATACCGCTATGATGCCAGCGACAAGCTTAGCCTCTGGACCGGGGTGGAACTGGAATTGGGCGATGACGAGTTCACCGGGACCTATTTCGGCGTCACCGATGCCGAATCGCTGGCCAGCGGCCACGCCGCCTATGATCCCGATGGCGGCGCCTATCAGGCCAAGCTGAGCCTTGAGGCGCGCTATATGCTGACGCCCGACACCTCGCTGATCGGGCGCGTGACCTATGGCCACCTGCTGGGCGATGCGGCCGACAGCCCGCTGGTCCAGGATAAGGGCGCACCGTCGATCAGCCTGGGCATCGCGCGCCGGCTGAACTTCCGCTTCTGATAGGGCCCGGCCTTTCCCGTTCTGGAGCCTGCGCCCTTGCCGGGACTGGACCCCGGCAAGGCATGGTTCTATATAATTGCCAGTTATTGACAGGATGCGGCCCGCATGACCACCGACAACCTTACGGAAGGCGATCCGCTGATCGCGCCCTCGACGACCGAACATCCGCTTTACGACAGCGTCGTCGAGGCTTGCAAGACCGTCTATGACCCCGAAATCCCGGTCAATATCTTTGACCTGGGGCTGATCTACACCATCGCCATCAATGACGAGAACCTGGTCCGGGTGATCATGACCCTGACCGCCCCCGGCTGCCCCGTCGCGGGCGAGATGCCGGGCTGGGTCGCGGATGCCGTCGAGGCCATCCCCGGCGTCAAGCAGGTCGATGTCGAGATGACCTTTCAACCGCAATGGGGTATGGACATGATGTCCGACGAGGCCCGGCTGGAGCTTGGCTTCATTTGAGCGCGCGCGAGGATATGCTGGCCGGCCGCCCCTATGATCCGGGCGATGGCGAGTTGGTCTCGTTGCGGCGGCAAGCGCAAAGCCTGATGCGCGACTATAATGCCACGATCACCGGCGACAAGCATCGCGCCCGCACGCTGACCCAGCTTCTGGGCAGTTGGAACGGCGCGGTGATCCGCGCGCCCTTCAGCGTCGATTACGGCAAGAACATCCATTTCGGCGAGGGATGCTTTGTCAATTTCGGATGCTTTTTCATGGATATATGCGAGATTCGCATCGGCGCGCGCGTGCAGTTCGGCACCGGCGTCCATGTCCTGACCGAGGATCGGCCCCGCGACCGTGCCAGCCGTGCCCAAGGCACCGAATGGGGGCGTCCGATCAGCATCGGGGATGATTGCTGGATCGGCGGCGGCGCGATCATTCTGCCCGGTGTGACCGTGGGTGAGGGCGCCATCGTCGGCGCGGGCGCCGTGGTCAGCCGCGACGTGCCGGCAGGCGCGACTGTCGTGGGCAGCCCCGCCCGGCCCATCCCCGCCCGGCCTATCCGCAGCCCCGCCTAAGATCAGAACAGGATGCGGTGCCTGCCCCCTTGCAGGTGATGGACCGCGCCTTGCAGCACCGGCATCCTCGCCAGTTCGCCGGGCGCAAGCCCCATCGCCACGCAGCGCAGCATGCGCAGGGTGATCCCATGCGTGACCAGGATCGCGGGTGCGCGCAGTTCCGACAGAAATCCCCGCGCCCGCGCCTCCAACGCGGCGAAATCCTCGCCCCCCGGAATGCGGTCATACCAGCCCAGCCCTTCGGCGAGGATACCCGGATGGTCGCGGCGCAGATCGGCCATCAATTGGCCGGTGAAGGCGCCAGTGTCGATTTCTTGCAGCCTTGGGTCGCTTCGGAAAGGCCGCGCGCCCAGGGCAATCCGCGCCGTTTCCTGCGCCCGGCCCGAGGGGCTGGCGATGGCCTGGATGCCGGCGGGCAGCCGCGCCAGGATCTGCGCCTGCCGCCGCGCCTGCTGCCGCCCCAGCGGGGTCAGCGGCGAATCCAGCCGGCCCTGGATGCGTCCCTCAAGGTTCCATTCCGTTTGTCCGTGGCGCAGCAGCCACAAATCAGACCCGCCGGTCATGCCCATTTCGCCAAGGGAGGCAGGCTCATCAGCACGGCCTCGGGATCGTGACCAGTAGCAAGGCCGAATTTCGTGCCCCGGTCGTAGACGAGATTATATTCCGCATAAAGCCCACGATGGGTCAATTGCACCTCGCGCTCGGCCTCTCCCCAGGGTTCGGCCATGCGCCGTCGGGCCAAAGGCAGAAAGGCGGGCAGAAACGCCTCGCCAACGGACTTGGTAAAGGCGAAATCGGCCTGCCAGTCGCCGCTGTTCAGATCGTCATAGAAGATGCCGCCAACGCCCCGCGCGCGCTGCCGATGGGGAATAAAGAAATACTCATCCGCCCAGGCCCTGAAACGGTCGTAATAATCCGTCCCGTGCGCCACGCAGGCGTGACGCAGGGTGTCGTGAAAATGCGTCGTGTCCTCGGGATATTCCAGGCAGGGGTTCAGGTCGCTGCCCCCCCCGAACCACCAAGCGCCGGGGGTCCAGAACATGCGCGTGTTCATATGCACGGCGGGGGCGTGGGGATTTTGCATATGCGCGACCAGGCTGATCCCCGAAGCCCAGAAGCGCGGATCCTTCTCGACCCCCGGAACGCCGCGCGCGGCCATGGCGCCGCAGGCGGCGGGCGACAACGCGCCATGCACTGCCGACCAGTTCACGCCGACCTTTTCAAAGACCCGGCCGCCCCGCATCACCGACATCAGGCCGCCGCCACCCTCTTCGCGGCGGGTTTCGCGCACATCGAACCGGCCGGGCGGCGTATCGCCCCCCGCCTCTTCCTCCAGCGCCTCGAAGGCGGCCACGATCCGGTCGCGAAGGACATGGAACCAATCCGCCGCCTGCGCGCGTTCCAACTGCATCTGCATGGCCGAAATCCTTTGCATTCTTGATTTGCCCAGTTCGGGTGCAGGGCATAAGCTTGATGCAGAGCAGTAGAGAAACCTTCCATGTCCCGCAACATCGCGCTTGCCTTTTTCCCCCTTCTTGCCCTGGCCGCCTGCGGCACGCCGCAGGAACGCTGTATCAGCAGAAATACAAGTGAATACAGGACAGTATCGCGACTTCTTGCCGAGGTTGAGGGTAATTTGGCGCGCGGTTATGCCTGGGAGGAGCGCGAGGTGGCGCGCAGCGAATGGGATGACTGTCCCTTCACCTATCGCGGCAAGAACGGCGAGCGTTACGTCAGCTATCGCCCCTGCCGACGCGACGTGATCGATACCGAGCGCTACCGCGTCCCGATCGACCCCGCCTCCGAGACCCGCAAGCGCGACAACCTGATCAAGCGCAAGCAGGCCCTTGCAAGTTCGTCCGCGCGCGCGGTCGATGCCTGCAAGTCCGCCTATCCCGAAACGCCGAAATGATCAGTAGCTGATCGGCTGGCCGGGATCGCCCAGGCTGCGGCCACCATCGACGCGCAGGATCTGCCCGGTCATGAAGCTTGAGCCCTCGCTGGCCAGGAACTGCACCGTATCGCCCAGCTCATCCGCGCCGCCGATCCGTCCCAAAGGGGTCGAGGCGATCAGCCTGTCGCGGATGCCCGGCTCCTCGCGCAGTTGCAGTTGCAAATGGTTCGACATGATCGAGGCGAAGGCCACCCCGTTCACGCGGATGCGCTTGGGCGCCAGCGCCACGGCCAGGGACCGCGTTGCCTGGGCCTGGGCGGCGCTGGCGATGGAATAGGCCAGCATGTTCGCCGCCGGGCGGTCGGCCACCAGCGAACTGACATTCACGATGGTGCCGCTCTGCAACCGATTGTCCTTGGGCTCTTCCTCGGCTTGGGCGACCATGCGGCGCGCGACCATCTGCGACAGCTTCAGCCCCGAGATCATGTTCTCGCGCAGCATCTTGCCCAAAAGCTCATCATTCATCGTCAGCGGGTCGCAAAGCTGGACGGCGCGATGGGCATTGACCAGGATGTCGACACGCTCGAAGGCGTCGATGGTCGCCGAGACCAGGTTCGCCAGTGCCAGCTTCTGGCCCAGATCGCCGGCGAATGCGCGGATCGGGCCGTCGCTTGGGTCGCCAATCTCGGCATGCAGGGCGGATTCGTCGCTATCGGCGAAGACCACCTGCGCGCCTGCATTCTGGAAATGCCGCGCGATGGCCAGGCCGATGCCGCGCGCGGCGCCGGTAACGATGGCGGTCTTGCCCTGGATCGAAAGCCTCATCTGCGGCGTCCCCTTGCAGGCTTGGCCGAGGCGCGGCGCGCGCCCGTGGCGGTCAGGATCTTGAAGCGGCTGTCCCCGCCCAGTTCGGCGACATCGGCGAAAGCCTCGCGCAGCACCGCCTCATAGGGCAGGTGCCGGTTCGCGACCATCCAAAGCCGCCCCGCCCCCGTCAGCATCCCCGCGGCCGCGCGGATGAAACCCGCGCCCAAGGCCGGATCGGCGTTGCGCCCGTCATGGAAAGGCGGGTTCATCACCAGGCCGTTCACCGGCTCGGGCAGACGGAAATCCAGCGCATCGGCCCAATGGAAGCGTGCGCGGGGATCGGTCACGTTGCGCCGCGCGCAGTCCAGCGCCACGGCGTCGGCCTCGATCAGATGCAGGGTCTCGACACCGGGACGTGTCAGGACCTGCGCCGCAAGCCAGCCCCAGCCCGCGCCCAGATCGACCATGCGGGTCGGTAGCTTCTCGGGCAGATGCGCCGCCAGCGCGACCGAAGCCGGGTCGGGCGCATCGGCCGAAAAGACGCCCGGCCGGGTGACGAAGCCCGGCGCGGCCTGATGATCCGCCGCAGCCCAATCGCCGGGGAACCAGCCCGCTTCGGGCAGGGTCAGGCGAAAGATCTTGCCATGGGCGCGGGACTGCACGCCATCGACCGGAGCCATGCCGCGCAATTCCTTCAGGACCGAATCGACGCCATCCGTCTTCTGCCCGTCGATCCAAAGCGAGGCGCCGGGCGGCAGATGCGCGGCGGCCTCGGCGATGCGGGCGCGCGCCTCGGCCCGCGCGCGGGGCAGAAAGACGATGCCCCCGTCGAAATCGCCCTGTGCCTGGGTCACGGCGGCAAAGCCCCGCGCCTTCAGCCAGGCGACATCCGGGAAATGGCGCTGCACCACCTGGGTGCGCGCGGGATCGAAGCAATCAAGATCGCTTTCACGTCCGGCGCCGATCAGCAACAGACGAGTTTCGGGCGGGGCATCGCCGAATACGAGCTCCAGTCGGGAACCAGCCAAATTCTACTCTTTTTCCATGGTGCATTGCAGCGGATGCTGCTGACGGCGGGCAAGCTCCATGACCTGCGCCACCTTGGTTTCGGCGATCTCATGCGAGTAGACGCCGACGACCGCGACCCCCCGGCGATGGACCGTCAGCATGATCTCGATGGCCTGGGCATGGGACATGCTGAAAAGCCGCTCAAGCACATGCACGACGAACTCCATCGGAGTGAAATCGTCGTTCAATAGCAATACTTTATAAAGCGGCGGCCGCTTCGTGCGCGGCTTGGTCTTGACCGCAAGATCGGCATCCTCGCCTTCGTTCGGATGTTTTGTCATGAACGGCTCAGTCACGGCGCCTAGCACATCGCTGTTGGATCAAGGGCACAATATAGGATTTCTTGCACGGTGATGTAAGCCCCCGCAAGGCATGGGCAGGAAACAACTATAGGGAGATCTGGCCCCGAAAACCGCAAACTGACGGTTTTCGAATGCCCGAAGCCGTGATATTATCGAAAAATTAACGAAGGGCCTGCATCAATGACAGACCCTCAGAGGCAGAGAGACCGGGACAGTGAGCAGAATCACCAGAAGCGTCCGCTTGGGACTAATGGTCCTATTCGCCTGGGCCATGCCCATGGCCGTCGTCGCAGCCCCGTTCGCGGCCTTCGTCATGGATGCGCGAACAGGCCAGGAAATCTATTCCCAGAATGCCGACACGCGGCTTCACCCCGCGTCATTGACCAAGATGATGACGCTTTACATGGCCTTCAACGCGATCGAGCGCGGGCAGGTCCGGCTGGACAGCAAGTTCCTGGTGTCCTCGCACGCGGCCTCGCAACCGCCTTCGCGTCTGGGCCTGCGCGCAGGCCAAAGGATCGAACTGCGCTATCTGATCCGCGCGGCGGCGGTGAAATCGGCCAATGACGCGGCGACCACCATCGGCGAGAATATCGCCGGGTCCGAGCCGAAATTCGCGGCCCAGATGACCGCCATGGCCAAGGCCCTGGGCATGCGTAACAGCAATTTCCGCAATGCGAACGGGCTGAGCGTGGACGGGCACTACTCTACGGCGCGCGACATGACGACCCTGGGGCGGCGGCTGTTCTATGACTTTCCGCAATATTACTCGATCTTCTCGCGCCGCAGCGCGGATGCGGGGATCGCGACGGTCTCCAGCACGAACAAGCGTTTCCTGGACAGCTATGAGGGGGCGGACGGGATCAAGACCGGCTATACCCGCGCGGCTGGCTTCAACCTGACGGCCTCGGCCAAGCGCGGACCCAAGCGGATCATCGCGACGGTGCTGGGCGGAAACTCGACCGCGCATCGCAACGCGGTGATGGCCCAGCTTCTGGATACGGGCTTCGGCAGGGCGCCAAGCAAAGTGCGCGAGACGCGCCCGGCCGCGCCGGTTCTGGTGGCAGAGCCGCGCCAGATCCGCCGCACGATCCAGGTCGCGCGGGTCGAGACGCGCCAACCGCAAGCCCAACCGCAACCGCAACCACAGCCGCAGCGACAGGCCATGGCGCAGCCGATGGCCCGGCTTTCCAGTTCGGATCGGCCGACGGCGCGGGCAACGCAAGCCAGCCTGGTGACCCCGCAGGCGATCACCGCGGCGGTCGAGCGGGCGCAGAAAGCGGCGCGCGCCGACAAGGTCGGGACCAGCGCGCGGCCCCTGCGCAAGCCGGGTGCCCCCGTCGCCACCGCCTCGACCAAGGGGACCGAGAGTCTGACGGCGCGCCCCGCCTCGCGCCCCGAAGGCGACACGGTCACGGATAACGGCATGAGCAGTTCTTCACGCCCTATCCCCGCGCGCCGGATCGAGGAATCGGCCAGCCTCGGGCAGGTGCGTCCCTCGCTTTTCATGCTGACCGCCCTGCCCCAGGATGAGCCGGCGCCGACCGCTGAGGCAGCCGCCCCGCCCCCGCCGCGCCAGGGCATCATCCTGGCCGCCGTCGAGCATGGCGATTCGCCCCAGCCAGCGCAACAGGTCGTCAGCCGCGCCTCGTCCGGGGCACGGGGCTTTGGCGTGTCGCTGGGGATCCATACCTCACGCGGGGCGGCGGAACAGCTTCTGCTGCGCACGGCCTTGCAGGAAAGCAATGCGCTTGGCGGGGCACAAAGCCGGGTCGGCAGCACCGCGCGCGGCTATGAGGCAACCTTCCTGGGGATGAGCCGGCAGACCGCCGAACTGGCCTGCGGCCGCTTGGCCGCGCGCCAGCAGGAATGCAAGGTGATCAGCCGCTAAGGCCGTATCGCACCCCGACGAATTGGAAAAGGCCACCCCAGACGGTGGCCTTTTTCATGCGCTGCAAGGTGCGTGCCCAGGACGGGCATCCGCGTCGGTCAGCGGAACCAAAGGCCCTGCCGCTTCAGCCGGTGGCGCAGCGCCTGCTCGGCCACCTGATGGGCGGGGTTCTGAAGCTGGCGTGCCGTCCTGCGCCCCTCTCCCTCCAGAACCAGCTTCCGATAGGCCGGATCCTCCGCGAAATGCCGGGCGATGCTGGGCTGGGCCAGCAGCGTCTCCATCAGGTGCAGGGCAGGCTCGGGCTCGCGCGCGTAAAGCAGCGAAAGGTTGCGGTAATGGCAGGTCGTCGCGCCGTCCAGACCGCAAAGCTCGGGACCGGGCCTGCCGCCGCCCAGCGAATGGATGACCAGCGGCAGAACGATCTGGTCCAGCCAGGGGTCCAGGCTTTGACAGGCCAGCTCATCCCCCGGATCGGCCCGCACCGCCAGCGCCCAATCCAGGAAGCGGCGCCCGAACTCGGCGGGATCGGCGCCGAAGAACCAGCCCGCGTTGAAATATAGATATCTCTCCCAATGCTCGTCGCACTGAGCCGGATCGAGCGAGCTTTCGAAATCAAGCCCGAAGCGGCGATACAGCGCGCCCCAGATCCCGGCATAGCCGGGACCGTAAGGGGGTGGCAGAGGCCAGGTGCCGCTTCGCCGCATCGAGGCCGAGGGGCGCGAAAAATCCAGCGGCAGCCGGCCAAGATCGCCCAGCACCAACGTATCGCTATCGAAGAAGACGAAGGGTTCGCCCTCGGGCAGGACGGCAAGCGCCTCGATCTTGTTGCCATAGGGATAGGCGCGGCCGAAATGGCGGGCGACGAAGGGTCGGATTTCCGCCCCGAGCGCCAGCAGATCGGCGCGGATCTGAGGGGGGATCGCGGTTTCGACCCCCTCCCAGGCCGCCTCGGGCAAGGGTTCGGCCAGGATCAGCCGCCCGGCTGATCCGGGCGCGTTGCGGCGCAAGCTGGCGGCGAAAAGCAACGCCTCGCGGGCCAGCCGGCCGTTCTGGGCGACCAGCAGGATATTGAAGACCCGGCTTTCAGCGGCACCGCTTTTCAGCCGATCACCCTGCCGAGCCGCACGCTTGGCCGCGCGCTCGGCCCTATTCCGGGCCTGGCGGGCCAGCCGCTCGGATTTCTGGTCGAGGGCGTTGCTTTTATGTATCAGCTTTTCTAACGTTTTTGCTTTGATCGAGTCACTCATTCCACGTTACCCCTACCCGGATCAGTCCTGCACGCAAGATTCCGGCCCAAGAACACCATTAGAAGATTATTCTGAAATGCAATCTTCAAGAAGAAGTTGTTTTCTGCGAATGCAAAAACACCTCTCTCGCAGCATTCGCCGAATAGGTGTAAGAATGGCTTAAAAGCGCGGTAAAAAGTCAGGTTTTCATGTGTCTCGTTTCCGTGCAGGGTAGGCCGAGCCGTTTAATTATTCCTCTTTTACTTGTATGGCCAAGGCCGGATGAGGCTGGGCACTGCCCTCATCCGGTCACCTGCTTTCCAAAGCCCTCACGCAGAATTCTCTTTTAAGCAGTTGCGGGAAATAGGGCTTTCGTTTTTTATAGTTTTTCTTGGTTCCGCCGATCCTGATCCACGAAGCCTTCGAGAAAAAAATATCGTTAAAAATCGGTATCTTGCCGGATCTTACCCTATCCTCGGAAAGGTCGCCTGCGGGTCACGAAAATCAATTTTTGGTTGATCTTCCGCCGAAGCCCAGCCTGGCGGGAAAAAGATCCGCAACCATCCGGCCATGCTGCGATGCGGCATGACCGGAATTCGGATTTCCACCATGGGTTTATAATTGCGAAAACCCTAGACGGCGATGCCGTGGCGGCCTGCCAGATCGGTGAAGAATTGCCACGCAACCCGCCCCGAGCGTGATCCCCGCGTCGCCTGCCATTCGATCGCCTCGGCGCGCAGTTCGGCCTCGGCGACAGCCAGTCCATGCGCGGCGCAATAGCCCTGGATCATCGCCAGATACTCGTCCTGGGAACAGGGGTGGAACCCCAGCCAAAGCCCGAAACGGTCCGAGAGCGAGACCTTCTCCTCGACCGCTTCGCCTGGATGGATCGCGGTCGAACGCTCGTTATCGATCATGTCGCGCGGCATCAGGTGGCGCCGGTTCGAGGTCGCGTAAAGAATCACATTTGCCGGCCGGCCATTGATACCGCCGTCCAGCACCGCCTTCAGCGACTTGTATTGCGTGTCGTCATGGCTGAAGGACAGGTCGTCCGAGAACAGCACGAAGCGCTTGTCCCCGGCCTGGCCCAGGATATCCAGCAACCGCGAGACCGAACCCAGATCCTCGCGCGCGATCTCGACCAGGATCAGGGGCAGGCCCTGTCGCACCGCCTCGGCATGGACGGACTTCACCAGCGAGGATTTTCCCATTCCCCGCGACCCCCATAACAACGCATTGTTCGCCGCGAAGCCGCGCGCGAATTGCAGCGTGTTGGCCAGCAGCGTGTCGCGCGCGCGGTCGATCCCGATCAGCAGCGACAGATCGACACGGCTGACCTGCGGCACCGGCTGCAAGCGGTCGGGATCGGGATGCCAGACATAGGCAGCGGCCTCGGTAAAGCTCGGCGCGGACGCGGGCGGCGGAGACATGCGCTCCAGCGCCTCGGCGATGCGGTGCAGCGGCTCACTCATCGGCCGCCTCCTCAAGGGCGCGCTTGCGCTCGATCCGGCGCACGAGGAAGATCGAGACCTCGTAAAGCCCATAAATCACCGTGAAAAGAACGATCTGGCTGATCACGTCTGGTGGCGTCACCATGGCCGCCAGGACCAGGATCACGATCACCGCATAGCGCCGAACGCTGGCCAGACCCTCGGAGCTGACCAGCCCCGCCTTGCCCATCAGCGTCAGCGCCACCGGAAGCTGGAACGAGAGGCCGAAGGCCAGGATGAACTTGGTGGTCAGCGCCAGGTATTCCTCGACCGAGCCCTGGAAAACGATGCCGGCCCACGGCTCCTTGGCCGCCGTGTCCACAACGGTGGCTGCGGCCGTGGGATCGTCGGGCAACGCCAGCGGACCCTGCTGGAAGCCCAGGAAGAAGTCGAAGGCCCAGGGCAGGATGACGTAATAGGCAAAGGCCCCGCCCAACAGGAACATGACCGGCGACGCGATCAGAAAGGGCAGCAAGGCGTTCTTTTCGCTGCGGTAAAGTCCCGGCGCGACAAAACGCCACAGTTGATAGCCCACCACCGGAAAAGCCAGCACGAAACCGCCGAAAAAGGCGATGCGCATGGCGACGAAGAAGCCCTCTTGCAGCTTCAGCAGGATCAGGCCGCAGGTCTGGCCGCGCTTTTCCAGCGAATGGCAGATCGGCTGCGTCAGGAAATCGAAGATCGGATTCCAGACGAAATAGCAGACGACCATCGCCAGCACGAAGGCCAGGACGGACCAGATCAGCCGCGTGCGCAGCTCCTTCAGGTGCTCGATCAGCGGGGCCGAGGAATCTTCGATATCGTCCGGCTTGGCAGAATTCGTCGCCACGGGATTGCGGCCTTTCCTGTCTTGATGTTGGGGCGGTCAGGGCTGGGGCGTCCGGTCCCGCCTCAATGATCCAGGTCCGAGCGTCGGACCGCATGCAGCCGGCGCCGCCCACCAGCGGCCTCGTCCGAAGACGGGGCGTCGGGCGCGGTGCCGGGCACCGGCGGGGCCTCACCCGTCATGGGCGCGGAAGCCTCCGCCACTGGGGGTTTCTCGGCGACGGGGGCCGATGGGTCGGGCACCAGCCCCTTGCGGCGGGCCTCGTCGCGCGGGTTCAGCGGATCCCATTTCTCGAACCGCTCGGTCGCACGCTCCAGCGCATCCAGGCCCAGCCCGCGCTTCGAGGTCAGCGAATTCACCTCGTGCAGCGTCTTCGACGCCTCTTCAAGACCCGAGGACTTGGCGGCATCCTCCATCGCGCTGGTGAACTCGCGCGCCATCGACCGCGCCCGCGCGGTGATCCGGCCCAGCGTGTGGAACAGCTTGGGCAGATCCTCGGGACCGATCACGATCAGCGCGACCACGCCGATCAGCAGCAGTTCACTCCAGCCGATATCGAACATGACAGATCAGCGCCGCCCTGCTCAGAGTTTGTTCTGGTCGCCGGGCGTCACGTCGCGCAGCGCCGTATCGGCGGACATGCGCGCGCGCTCGGCATCCAGCTTGGCGCGCTCGGCGGCCAGTTCGGCGCGGGCGTGGGCGATCTCGTCGGGCGAGTTCGGCTCAAGCTCCTTGGGATCGGCCTTGTCTTCCTCCGAGCCTTCCTTGACGCCCTTCTTGAATGCGGTGATTCCCTTGCCGACCTCACCCATCAGGGACGAGACCTTGCCGCGCCCGAACAGGACCAGAACGACGATTGCGATCAGCAACAGCGCCATGGGGGAAGGTGCGTGCATCTTGTTACCTCCGTGGCGCGGCCCCGACGGCCGCGCAGATATAGACTTTCCCCGATATAGGCGCCATGCGCCCTTCGGGAAACCCCCAAACGCGTGATGCGGCGGCCCCGCATCCTGCGCCCGGACTTTCCAAGCCGCACTTCGCACGCCATAGTCGCGGCATGGACATGACACAAACCATCAGTGCCTTCGTCACGCTTTTCGTGGTCATCGACCCCATAGGGCTACTGCCACCGTTCATCGTGCTGACCCGCAACATGGACCGGGCGCGGTGCAGGCGAGTGGGGTGGCGGGCGCTGATCATCGCGGCAGGGCTGCTCACGCTCTTCGGCCTCGCGGGCGAGGCGATCCTGGCCGGCATCGGCATCTCGCTTCCGGCCTTCCGCATCGCGGGGGGCGTGCTTTTGTTCCTGACCGCGCTCGACATGCTCTTCGAGCGCCGGACCGAGCGGCGCGAGGGCCAGACCCGCGACGACCCCGAGCGCGAGGATAGCGACGATCCTTCGGTCTTTCCGCTGGCGATGCCGCTCCTGGCCGGGCCTGGGGCGCTGGCCTCGATGATCCTGCTGGTGAACCAGAACCAGAGCGCGCTGCATACGCTCGTCATCCATGGGATGATGCTGGCGGTGCTGGGGATCGCGGCATTGCTTTTCGCGCTGGCGGTGCCGATCGCGCATCTGCTGGGCCGAACCGGGACCATGGTGGTGACGCGGCTTTTCGGCATGCTGCTCGCCGCGCTTTCCGTCCAGTTCGTGATCGACGGGCTCAAGGGCTCGGGGCTGGCCTGATGGAGGACCTCGGCCGGCTGGCCTATCTCGCGCTGCTGCTGGTCGCCCTGGGCGGCTTTCTGGTGGTCGAACTGCGCGCCCGCCCCGGCAGGACCCTGCGGCAGGCGGCGGCCTGGGCGATGATCTTCCTGGGCGTGATCGCGCTTGCCGGACTGTGGGACGACATCCGCCAGGCGGTGCTGCCCCAGACCCGCATGCTCGCGGGCGGGCGGATCGAAGTGCCGCTGGGCCAGGACGGGCATTTCCAGCTGACCGCGCGGGTCAATGGCGCGCCGGTGCGCTTCGTCGTCGATACGGGCGCCACCACCCTGGCCCTCAGCCCGGCGGATGCGCGCCGCGCGGGCATAGACACCGAAAGCCTGGCCTATGGCGGCGAGGCGCGCACGGCCAACGGCATCGTCGAGACCGCGACCGTCACCCTCGACCAGGTCGCCATCGGCGAGATCCGCGATTCCGACGTGGCGGCGCTGGTGCTGCGCGCGCAGCTCGACCAGTCGTTGATGGGCATGTCCTACCTCTCGCGCTTCGCCCGCCTCAGCATCGAGGGCGACCGCCTCATCCTGGAACGCTAAGCCCCTCTTTCTTGCCCAAATATCCTGGGGGGGAACGCCTGGACACCCCCATCAAGGGGGCGTCCAGGCGTGGGGGGCAAAGCCCCCCTTACTGCCTGCGCTCCCAACGGCCATCGGCCTCGGACCAATATTCAGCGGTAACCCCCTCGGCCTTCAATTGCCGCCATTGCACACGCGCACGCTCCAATGCCTGCGGATCGCTGCCGTCGAAAAGAATGCAACAGCGCTCCATCGCCTGGCACTCGCCCCCTTCGACCCCGACCCCGTCCAGCGCGATCAGGCAGCGAGGTGCGTTCGGCGCCCCCTGCCCCTCGACTGTCAGCAGCACCGGCTGCCTCGGATCATGCGGCCCGCCCGCCAAGCCATGCGGCAGAAAGCCGTCCCCCTGCCACAGCCGCTCATCCAGCGCCGCCTGGCGCGCGCGGTCCCTGCCCCGCAACTCGACCCGCCACCCTGCTTGCAGGCTCTTGCCGATCAGCACCGGCAAAAGCTGCTCCGGGCCCGAGCGGGTCAGGTGATAGAACAGGGCCGCGCCCATCAGTCGCGGCGCTCGAAGCGGTCGCGCACCAGCCGGTCCAGCGCCAGCACGCCCCAGCCGCTGGCACCCTTGGGCGAAAGCGCGGTCTCGCCCGGCGGCAGGGCCACACCCGCGATGTCAAGATGGATCCAGGGCAGATCCTCGCGCACGAAGCGTTGCAGAAACTGCGCCGCGGTGATCGAGCCGGCGGGCCGCCCGCCGGTATTCTTCACATCCGCCAGCCGCGAATCTATCAGCTTGTCATAGGCACCGGCCAGAGGCAGGCGCCAGGCCCCCTCTCCCTCGGCACGGGCGGCCGCCAGAAACTGCGTCGCAAACGCATCGTCGTTCGAGAAGACCCCGGCGTTCTCGTGCCCCAGCGCGATGATCACGGCCCCGGTCAGCGTCGCCAGATCGACGATCGCGGCGGGCTTGAAACGCTCCTGCGCATACCAAAGCACATCGGCCAGAACCAGCCGGCCCTCGGCATCGGTGTTGATCACCTCGATCGTGTCGCCCTTCATGGACTTCACGATATCGCCGGGACGCTGGGCGCGACCGTCGGGCATGTTCTCGACCAGGCCGACCAGGCCCACGACATTGGCCTTGGCGCCGCGCAGCGCCAACGCGCGCATGACCCCGGCGACGACACCCGCCCCGCCCATGTCCATGGTCATCTCCTCCATGCCCGCGGCGGGCTTGATCGAGATCCCGCCGGTGTCGAAGACGACGCCCTTGCCGACCAGCGCCAGGGGCGCCTCGTCACCGCCGCCGTTCCAGCGCATGACCACGACCTTGGACGGGCTTTCCGAACCCTGGCCCACGCCCAGAAGCGCACGCATGCCCAGCTTCTCCAGCGCGTCCTCTTCCAGCACCTCGACCTCAAGGCCCAGCGCGCCCATGGCCAGCAGGCGGTCGGCGAAATCGCCGGTGGTCAGCACGTTCGCCGGCTCATTCACCAGGTCGCGGGTGAAGAACACGCCCTCGGCCAGGGCCGCGCCGGGCCGGGCGGCCCTGGCCAAAGCCTCGGCATCGCCATGCATGAAAACGACACGGCCCCGGCCCGCCTGCTCGTCCTTTCTGGCGCTTTTATAGGCATCGAAATCATAAGCCCGCAGCGCCAGGCCCAGCGCGACCTCGGCGGCCTGGGGATGGCTCTCGGCCAGGACCGTCACACCCGGTTTGCCAAGCCTGGCGCCGATGGACGCGCCGGCCCGGCGCGCGGTCAGCGCATCGGCGCGGCGCGGCAGGGATACCAGTTGCAGCGCCTCGGCCGCCATCCCCGCGGGAAAGCCCAGTTCCAGGGATTTGCCCGGCTTCACGCCTTTCCAGGCATCCGAGGCGATCGCCCGCAGCGCCGCCTCGCGCGCGGCGCGCGGCAGGCCGGCGGGCAGGCGCCCAGTCTCGGGGACCAGGATCGCCACGCGGCCCTCGCGCTCGGCCAGGCCCGCGCTCTGCGTCTGGGTGAAGGAAATTTCGACCGGCTGGGCCATGATGCTCTCCGCGCTGCTTTGCGTTCGGGGCCGAACCTAGTCAGACAACCGGCGCTTGACCAGAGCCGGGGCTTTCGCAAACCGGACCTAGCGGCTATGCAGTCAGCAAGACGCCGACGAGAGCCGCCCGACACATGCCCCGGATCGACCGCTATATCCTGTCGCAGTTCCTGACGCTGTTCGGGTTCTTCGCGCTGGTCCTGGTCTCGGTCTATTGGATCAACCGGGCAGTGTCCCTGTTCGAGCAACTGATCCAGGACGGCCAGACAGCGCTGGTGGTGCTGGAATTCACCGCGCTGACGCTGCCTCTGGTCATCTCGGTCGTGCTGCCCATCGCGGCCTTCACCGCGACGGCCTACGGCACCAACCGTCTGGCCAACGAATCCGAACTCGTGGCCGCGCAATCGGCGGGCATGTCGCCCTGGAGGATGGCCCGGCCGGTGCTGGTCTTCGGCCTGGTGGTCGCGGTCATGGTCGCGGTCCTGGTGCATCTGCTGGTGCCGATGGCGCGGGGCCGCATGGCCGACCGCCAGGCCGAGATCGCCCAGAACGTGACCGCGCAATTCCTGCGCGCGGGGGGATTTCAGTTCCCGGTCGACGGCGTCACGCTTTACATCCGCGAGATCACCGGCGACGGGCGGCTTCAGGACTTCTATCTTGAGGACGCGCGCAATCCCTTGGACGAAAGCACCTATACCGCGACCGAGGCGCTTGTGATCAGGACCAAGGCCGGGCCGCGCCTGGTGATGCTGCACGGCATGATCCAGAACCTGCGCCGGATCCAGGGCCAGCAACGGCTTTCGGTGACACGCTTCGACGAACTGGCCTATGACCTGGCCGGGCTGGTCAGCAAGAGCACCAACCGCAAGCGCGACCTGCGCAGCTATTCGACCTGGCGGCTGCTCACCCCCGACGCGGAACTGCTGTCGGCGACCGGCGCCTCGCCCGAGGACGCGCTGGCCGAGGCGCATGAGCGGCTGGCCAAGCCGCTGATGTCGCCCATCGCGGCGATGCTGGGCTTTGCCATGCTGCTTCTGGGGGGCTTCAGCCGCTTTGGCGTCTGGCGTCAGGTAATCTGGGCGGTGGTGGCGCTGATCTTCGTGCAGTTCCTGATCACGGCGGCCGAGAATCAGGTGGCGCAGTCCCCCGCCCGCTGGCCGCTGATCTATCTGCCGCCGGCGGTCGGGGCGCTGATCTGCGTGCTTGTGCTGTGGCTCGCGGCCAGGCCGCGACGGCCGCGCGGAACGGCGAGGACCGCGACATGATCCTTTCAGCCTATGTCGGGCGGCGTTTCCTGCGCATGCTGATCGTGGTGGCGGCGATCTTCGCCGCGATCCTGTTCCTGATCGACATCGTCGAGCAGATCCGCCGCTTTTCCGGCGAGGGCATCGGTCTGACGGGGGCGGCGGGCCTCTCGGCGCTGAACATCACGGCAAGCTTCTATTCCATCCTGCCGCTGATCACCGTGCTGGCGGGGATCGCGCTGTTTCTGAACCTGTCGCGCAGTTCCGAACTGGTCGCGATCCGCGCCTCGGGCCGGTCGGGCATCCGCGTGCTGGCGGCGCCCGCCGTGGCGGCGGCGCTGGCGGGCGCGCTTTGCGTCGCGGTGCTGAACCCGGTGGTCGCGGCGACCTCGAAACGCTATGACGCGGCGGTCCAGCGCATCCAGACCGATGGCAGCCAGACCGTCAGCCTGGGCGAGGATGCCGTCTGGCTGCGCCAGGCGCTGCGCAGTCAGGACAGCGAGGGCAAGGAGGTGCGCGGCCAGGTGGTGATCCGCGCCAGCCGCGCCAGCCCCGACGCGACCACGCTTTATAACGCGACATTCATGGTATTTGCCCCGGATCAGGGACCGATCCGCCGCCTGGACGCCGCCGAGGCGCGGCTGACGCGCGGCGCCTGGGAATTGCGCAAGGTCAAGGAATGGCCGCTGACCGCCGCGAATCCCGAACTGATGTCGCAGACGCTGGAAGCGATGGAGCTTCCCACCGATCTGACCGCCGCGCGCATCCGCGACAGTTTCGGCCGCCCCGAGGCGATTCCGATCTGGCAACTGCCCGCCTTCATCCGGGGGCTGGAGCGGGCCGGCTTCTCGGCCCAGCGGCACAAGGTCTGGTTCCATATGGAACTGGCGCGCCCGCTGCTGATGGCGGCGATGGTGGCCATTGCGGCGGTCTTCACCATGCGGCATATGCGCGGGCGCAAGACCGGCATGCTGGTGCTGGGCGCCTTCGGCTGCGGCATCGGGCTGTTCTTCCTGCGCAACCTGGCGCAGGTTCTTGGGGATAACGGCGACATCCCGGCGGCTATGGCCGGATGGACGCCGCCGATCGTGGCGCTTCTTTTCGCGCTTGGCGCGCTGCTGCGGCTGGAGGACGGATGATGGCACGAGCCAGGCATGCAATGAAAAGGCGGCGAATGGCCGGAAAAGCGACAGCCAGGGCCGTGGCCGGGACAGCGTGGCGGACAGGGGCGATGGCCTGCCTTCTGGCGGCCGGTCCCGCGCTGGTGCCAGGCGCGGCCCTGGCGCAAAGCCTGGCCCCCGATGGCCAGACCCTGCCGGTCTATGGCACCGGCGACGACTTCATCGACAGCGCCGGCCCGGCCCTTGCGCCCACGGGCAGCGACAGCAACCAGCGCCTGGCCGACGGCACCGAGGCATCGCAGACGCCAAACGTCGCGGCCGGGCGGAGCGCGCTGCGCATCGCCCCCGGCGCCGGAACGGATGGGCAGTCCTCGGGCAGTCCCGCCACGCTGCTGGCCGATCAGGTGACGCTGGGCGCGGACAATACGCTGACCGCCTCGGGCGGGGTGGTGATCTGGTATCAGGGCACGCGGCTCGTCGCCTCTCGCGTGGTCTATGACCGCAAGACCGGCGGCGCGGTAATCGAGGGGCCGATCCACCTGAGCCAGCCGGCCCGGCGTGGCCAACCGCAGGAAACCATCGTCATCGCCGACAGCGCCCAGCTTGACGCGAACCTTCAGGACGGCATCCTGCGCGGCGCGCGGCTGGTCCTGGCGCGCGAATTGCAGCTTGCCGCCCGGCAGATGCGGCGCGAGGATAACGGCCGGCTGACCACGCTGGATAATGTCGCGGCATCAAGCTGCCAGATCTGCGCCGACGACCCCATCCCCCTGTGGGAAATCCGCGCCCGCAGGATCACCCATGATGCCCAGACCCAGATGCTGCATTTCGACCAGCCGCAATTCCGCGCCCTGGGCCTGCCCATCGCCAGCCTGCCCGCGCTGACCGCGCCCGATCCCACGGTCGAGCGGATGACGGGGTTTCTCTCGCCCGAGTTTCGCACCACCTCGGGCCTGGGCTTCGGGATCAAGCTGCCCTATTTCGTAACCTTGGGCGATCATGCGGACGTGACGCTGACGCCCTATGTCGCGGCCAGCCGCACCTCGACGCTGGAACTGCGCTATCGCCAGGCGTTCCAGAACGGCGTCATGGAACTGGACGGCGCCATCAGCCGCGACGATATCGAACGTGGCGTGACGCGCGGCTATCTGTTTGGCGCGGCGCGATTCGAATTGCCGCGCGGCTATCAACTGGGCCTGCAATTGCAGATCGCCAAGGACCGGGCCTATCTGCTGGACTACGACATCACCGATGCCGACCGGCTTTGGAGCGGGGTCACGCTGGACCGGGTGGCGCGGGACCGGCTGCTGACCGCGCGCATGGGGAATTACGAATCGCTGCGCGACGACGAGGCCGCGGAACTGACACCCTCGTTCGTGGCGGATGCGCTGTGGCAAAGGCGCTGGCAACCCAAGCGGATCGGCGGCATCGCCAGCATGGAATGGTCGCTGCACGCGCATCGCCGCGCCTCCGGCGTCGACGTGAGCGGCCGCGACATGGCGCGCGGCTCGTTCACGCTGGACTGGCAAAGGAACGAAGTCCTGCCCCTGGGAATGCTCGGCAAGGTCGAGACGCAGCTTAACGCCGATCTTTATCGTATCAACCAGGACAGCGATTATGAGGATTGGGTGATCCGCGCCGATCCGACCCTGGCCGCCGAGCTGCGCTGGCCCTTCGCCCGCCATGCCGGTGGCGTCACGCATATCATCGAGCCGGTGGCGCAGCTGATCTGGTCGCCCGAGCGCGTTCACAGCAACGATGTCCCGAACGAAGACAGCCAACTGATCGAGTTCGACGAGGGCAATCTGTTCTCGCTGGACCGCTTTCCGGGCTGGGACGCGCGCGAAAGCGGTTTGCGCGCCAATATCGGCGTCGGCTGGACCCGGATCGACCCCTCGGGCTGGTCGATCGGCCTGACCGGGGGCCGGGTGTTGCGCACCGAACCCGACTCCGATTTCCAGAAGACCGGGCCACAGGGACGCAAAAGCTCGGACTGGCTCATCTCGGCCAATTATCAATCGGCGAACGGGCTGGCGCTGGTGAACCGGGCGCTGATCGACGACAGCCTGTCGATCAGCCGCAACGAGTTGCGCCTGGGCTGGCTGCGGCCCGGATTGCAGCTTTCCGCGGGCTATCTGTGGCTTGATTCGAACGCGGCCGAGGACCGGCTGGAAGATGCCTCGGAACTGACCACGACTGCCGGATGGCAGATCCGGGACGGCTGGTGGGCCACGGCCGAGACGCGCTACGACTTCATCGCCGACCGTGCCCAGAAAGCCGAACTGGGCCTGAAATACCGCAACGAATGCATCACCGTCGAAATGTCGGTCGAGCGGCGATTCACCTCGACCGACACGTTGCGCGCGGATACGAGCTTCGATCTGGGCGTGCGGCTGGGCGGTTTCGGCAAGCAGTCGTCGGGGTCGGGAACGGTGGCGCGCCGCGCCTGCCTGCGTTAAGGTCTGGCGAAACGAAGCGGCGAGGGAGCTGATGCGTCGAATTCTTATGGCTGCGGCTGCGACCGCGATTCTGGCCGGCACGGGCACGCTGCCCGGCCTTGGCCCGCTGCCCGCAAAGGCGCAAGGCAACCCGTTCCAGCCGCTGGTCTATGTGAACGGGGGAGCCGTGACCCGGTTCGAACTGGACCAGCGCATGCGCTTCATGCAGATCCTGCGCGCGCCCCAGACCGACCGCGCCTCGATCGAGAAGGAGTTGATCGACGACAGGCTGAAGGCCCAGGCCGCCAAGCAGGCCGGCATCTCGGCCAGCGAAGAGCAGGTCAATGCCGGGCTTGAGGAGTTCGCCAGCCGAGGCAATCTGAGCACCGAGCAATTCGTCCAACTGTTGTCCCATAGCGGGATCGAGCGGCAAACCCTCGTGGATTATGTGACGACGCAGGTTTTGTGGCGCGAATTCATCCGCCAGCGCGTCGTGGGCATGGTGCGCGTCAGTGATGCCGAGGTCGATCAGGCGCTGAAGAAGGTGCTGGAAACGCCGCGCGTGACCAGCGTGTCGCTGTCCGAGCTGATCATCCCCGCCCCGCCCGGCCAGGAAGACAAGGCCATGGCCCTGGCCGAACGCATCACGGCCCAGACCCGAGGCGAAAGCGATTTCGCCGCCTTTGCCCGGCAATATTCGGCCACGCCCTCGGCTCCGAATGGCGGGCGGCTGCCGACGACCCCGCTGGCGAACCTGCCGCCCAGCCTGCGTCCGATCCTGTTGCAGATGCAGCCCGGCCAGGTGAGCCAACCCTTGCAGGTGCAAGGCGCGGTGGTGCTGTTCTTCCTGCGCGGCACGCAGGGTTCTCTGCGCCCCGGCGCGACCGAGCAGGTGCTGGATTTCGTGCGCTTTCGTCTGGCCTCGGCGCAGGAGGCGGCGCGGATCGCGGCGGTCTCGGACACATGCGCGGATGTTTTCGTTCACGCGCGCGGGTTGCCGCCCGAGCAGATCCAGCGCCAGACCCTGCCCCAGGGCCAGATCCCCACGGGCGAGGCGTTGCGGCTGGCGGTGCTGGACGACAATGAAAGCACGATCATCGACCAAGGTGGCGCGGTCGAGCTTCTGATGCTGTGCAAGCGCAGTCCCGCCCTGCTGGCGAACCCGGCCCCGCCCCCGGTGGATGCGGGAAATGACGCGCCCGCGCAGCCCGATCCGAACGCCCTGCCGCAGCGAAACGACGTGCAGAACCAGATCTATAACGCCAAGATCGGCCAGGCTGCGGAAAACAGCCTGGCGGAGCTGCGCGCCAATGCGATCATCCGCCGTCCCTGACGGCACCACCCGCCGGGGGCTCCGCCCCCGCGTTTTGCGTGCCCCTAAATGGGGCGCGCAAAGCGCTCCCCCGGGATATTTGGACAAGAAAGAATGAGTTTGGCCCGGCCCATCATCCTGACCTGCGGCGAACCAGCGGGGGTCGGCCCGGAACTGGCGCCGAAGGCGCTGGCATCGGGCGTGCCCTTCGTCTTTCTGGGCGATCCCCGGCATCTGCCCGAAGGAACGGACTGGGTCGAACTGGAAGCCCTGTCGGAACCGCTGCCCGAGGGACGGCTGGCGGTACTGCGCCACGAGTTTCCGACGCCCCGCGTGGCAGGGCAACCCGACCCCGCCAATGCGCAGGCCGTGATCGACGTGATCGCGCGGGCGGTGGGTCTGGCCCAATCCGGGGCGGCGGGCGGGATCTGCACGCTGCCGATCAGCAAGGAGGCGCTGAAGCGGGGCGCGAGTTTTCCCTTTCCGGGTCATACGGAATATCTGGCGCATCTGGCGGGTGGCGTGCCGGTGGCCATGATGCTGGCCTCGACCGAAGCCGAGCCGCCTTGCCGGGTGGTGCCGGTGACGATCCATATCGCCCTGTCCCAGGTCCCGGCGGCCTTCACCCCCGCCGCTTTGGAGCAGGCGATCCGCATGACCGACGCCGCATTACGCCGGGATTTCGGCATTCAGGCACCACGGCTGGCCGTGGCCGGGCTGAACCCGCATGCCGGCGAGAATGGCGTGATGGGCCATGAGGAAGCGACCTGGATCGCGGCCCTGGTTGCGCGGCTGCGCGGCGAGGGGTTTGCGCTGACCGGCCCTCTGCCCGCGGACACGATGTTTCACGCCCCGGCGCGCAGCCGCTATGACGCCGCGATCTGTGCCTATCACGATCAGGCGCTGATCCCGATCAAGACGCTGGATTTCGCGGGCGGGGTCAATGTGACGCTGGGCCTGCCATTCGTGCGGACCTCTCCCGATCACGGCACCGCCTTCGACATCGCCGGGCGCGGCATCGCCGAGGCGGGCAGCGTCGTCGCCGCCTTGCGCATGGCCTGGGAGATGGCGGGGCGCCGGGCATGAGCACGATCGACGGCCTGCCCCCCCTGCGCGAGGTCATCGCCCGCCATGACCTGCGCGCGAAGAAGCAATTGGGCCAGAACTTTCTGCTGGATCTGAATCTGACCGCCAAGATCGCGCGGGCGGCCGGGGATCTGCACGGCTGTGACGTGATCGAGGTCGGCCCAGGCCCCGGCGGGCTGACGCGCGGGCTTCTGGCCGAGGGCGTGCGCAGGGTGCTGGCCATCGAGAAGGACGCGCGCGCCCTGCCTGCCCTGGCCGAAATCTCGGCTGCCTATCCGGGGCGGCTGGACGTGATCCTGGGCGATGCGCTGGAGGTCGATCCGCTGGCGCATCTGACGCCACCGATCCGCATCTGCGCGAACCTGCCCTACAATGTGGGCACCGAGCTTCTGATCCGCTGGCTGACGCCGCCGGACTGGCCGCCCTTCTGGCAGTCGCTGACCCTGATGTTCCAGAAGGAAGTGGCCGAGCGTATCGTGGCCCGCCCCGGCGGCAAAGCCTATGGGCGACTGGCGGTATTGGCGCAATGGCGTTCGGACGCGAAGATCGTGATGACCTTGCCGCCCGAGGCTTTCGTGCCGGCGCCGAAGATCCATTCGGCGGTGGTGCATCTGACCGCCCTGCCCGAGCCCCGCTTTCCCGCCGATCCGGCGGTGCTGAGCCGCGTCGTCGCGGCGGGCTTCAACCAGCGGCGCAAGATGCTGCGCGCCTCGCTGAAGGGGCTGCATCCGGGAATCGAGGATCTGCTGCTCGCAGCGGGCATCGCACCCACCGCAAGAGCCGAGGAGATCGGGCTGGAGCAATTCTGCGCGCTGGCGCGGGGATTGGCCGCCGCGCCGCGCTAAAGCATTTCTGTTGAACGCTGGCTCACTTGGGGTTCCGTGGCGGTGCTGATCGTGATTCCCTTCCATTTGGGAGGATGGATCATGTCAGCACCATTGCCATCGGCACTTCGGGTTCGGTTTCATCGATATATCGATGAGGGTCTGAGTGGCCGGGCAGCGGCGCTGCGGCTGAAGCTCTCGCGGGCGACCGGCGCCCGGGCGCGGGCGACCAGGACCAATGGGCATGCCGAGCCATTGCCCCAGGGCCGTCCCACGGGGCATGGCAAGCTTGCTTCGCACCGGGCCTTTTTCGAGGAACTGCTTGCACAAGACCTCGACATCACGCTGTTGGAACTCAGGGACGCGCTGGCCGCGGCGGAAGGTGTTCGGGTCCATCATTCGTCCATCGCCAGCCTGCTGTCACGGCTTGGGTTCACCTATAAAAAAGTCTCTGGTGGCCGCCGGGCGCCGTGGTAGCAGGGTAAGGCAGCGGCGGATCGACTGGTTCGCGCATCGCCTGCCCGCCATCGCCGATCACCCGGATCGCGTGGTTTTTATTGATGAAACTTCGGTGAAGACCAATCTTACCCGCCTGCGGGGCCGGGCCCTGCGTGGCACACGCCTGACCATGGATGCGCCCTTCGGCAGTTGGGGAACACAGACCCTGATCGCCGGCCTCACCACGGAGGCCCTGATCGCGCCCTGGTGCATCAAGGGCGCAATGGACGGTCCCGCCTTCGCAACCTGGGTGCGCGAAGTCCTGATCCCGGAGATCGAGCCGGGAACCGTGGTGATCCTCGACAACCTTGCCGCCCACCACAACAGGCAGGCTGCCGAGGCTCTGCATGCCCATCGTTGCTGGTTCATCTATCTGCCGCCATATTCGCCGGATCTGAACCCTATCGAGATGGCATTCGCCAAGCTCAAGGCCCACCTGCGCAGGATCGGAGCACCAACCTTCACCGATGTCTTCAAGGCAATCGGCGAGGTCTGTGATCTCTTCGATCCCGACGAATGCTGGAACTACCTCAAGGCTGCCCGGTATGTCCCAGGTTAAAGCAGAAACGCTTTAGGGCTTACTCGTTCGAGGCTTTTTCCGGCGCGCCTTCCGCATCGGCGGCAGGCTTGCGGCGGCTGCGTGGGGCCGCGCCGGTGCTACTGCGAGGCGCGCGGCGGCGGGGCGCCTTTTCGGCAACCTCGGGCACGGGCTCGGGCGACGGCTCGGGCGCGAGCAAAGGCAGTTCCGGCGCGGTATTGGTCTCGGGCGTCTCGACCGGGCCTGAGCGATCCTCGACCCCGATCACCGGGGGCAGGCCCTGGGCCGGCTCATCGACCGGGGGCTTTTCCTGCCGGGGGGCACGATCCTCACGGCGATCTTCTCGGCGATCCTCACGGTTCTGGTTCTGCTCGCGATTCTGGTCGCGGCGGTCCTGGAAACGATCGCTCTGGCGATTGTCGCGGCGCTCGCCCCGGCCGTCCTGGCGATGCTCACCCCGGCTGTCGTCGCGATCACGGTTGCCGTTCTGGTAATGGCCGCCATTTTGCTGGCCGCCGGCGTTCTGGCCCTGACCGGACTGGGCACTCTCACCCTCGTCGCGGTCATCATCGCGCGAAAAGCCGTTCTGATGGCTTTGCCGCTCGGCCATTTCGCGCTGCGCCTCGCCCAGCATGCGGGTGTAATGCTCGGCATGCTGAAGGAAGCTCTGCTCGGCCACACGGTCGTTCGAGAGTTGGGCGTCGCGCGCCAGCGCCAGATACTTCTCAATGATCTGCTGCGGCGTGCCGCGCACCTTACCCTCGGGACCCGAGGAATCGAAGACGCGGTTGACGATATTGCCCAGCGTGCGCTGGCGGTTCGACTTGTTACGCGAACGGGATTTGGATGATCTCATCAGCTTGTTGTCAATTCGTGGGTCCGGCAAAGGGCCGACTCAGGTTAGGGTCGTTCTTATTGCAGCGAGTGCCAGTTCAGGAGCGGCGTTTAGCCCGATGTCCCGTCTACCAGTGAAGGCTGAGATTAACTGACCCGTGCGTGGGCCTGTCGCCCCCGTCACAAGTCCCACTAACCATCCCTCGGCCCGCCTTACAAGGGGAATCTTCCGCATTTGCGAGGTTTTGAGCGATTAGCCGCAGCTTGTGACCGGATTGCGGCCCCAGACCGCCCGGTCCCGGCCATCCAGATCCTGACGCAGCGTCACCTGCGTCAGCCCCGCCTGCCGCATCAGCCCCTGGACGGCGGCGCCCTGGCTGGGGCCTATCTCGACCATCAGCCGGCCCTGGGGGTTCAGATGGGCCAGGGCCCCGGCGCAGATGGCGCGATAGGCGGCAAGCCCGTCGCCCTCATCGGTCAGCGCCAGGCGCGGCTCCCAGTCGCGCACCTCGGGGGAAAGATCCGCCATCTCGGACAGTGCGATATAGGGCGGGTTCGAGACGATCAGGTCGAAGCGGCCATCGACAGCCCCATACCAGTCCGAAAACCGGAATTCGGGCCGCACGCCGACCGCCTCGGCATTTCCGCGCGCCACGTCCAGGGCGGCACGGGAAAGGTCGGTGCCAAGCCCGCGCGCCGCGCGCCGCTCGGCCAGAAGCGAGATCAGGATCGCGCCCGTCCCGGTGCCAAGGTCGAGCACGCTTTCGAACGCTTCGGACAGCGCCAGTTCTACCAGCAATTCGGTTTCGGGGCGGGGATCCAGCGTGTCGGGAGTGACGCGGAAATCATGCTTCCAGAAGGCGCGGCGGCCGACGATCTGGCTGACCGGCTGACGCGCGGCACGGGCGGCGACAAGCCCGGCATAGGCATCCGCCAGGGCCTGATCCGGCGTATGTTCGGTCAGGCGGTGGCGCGGGACCGGCGGCTGGCCCAAGGCCTCCAGCGCGTGCTGAAACAGGCGCTGGGCATCGCGCGCGGGGTCGGGCACGCCTGCGGCGGCCAGCCGCGCCTGGGCATCGCGCAACAGATCGGCGGCGCCGGGCATCAGCCTTCCTGAGCGGCCAGGCGCGCGGCCTGGTCATGCGCGATCAGGGCATCGGTGGTCTCGGCCAGGTCGCCCGCAATGATGCGGTCCAGCGCGTAAAGCGTCAGCCCGATCCGGTGATCGGTCATGCGGCCCTGGGGAAAGTTGTAGGTGCGGATGCGCTCGCTGCGGTCGCCTGAACCCACCTGGCTCTTGCGGTCGGCGGCGCGCTCGGCATCGGCGCGCGAGCGTTCGATATCGTAAAGCCGCGCGCGCAGGACGGCCATGGCATTGGCGCGGTTCTGGTGCTGGGATTTTTCCGAACTGGTGACGATGATTCCGGTCGGCAGATGGGTGATGCGCACCGCCGAGTCGGTGGTGTTGACATGCTGTCCCCCCGCCCCCGAGGCGCGCATGGTGTCGATGCGGATGTCGCCGGCGGGGATGTCGATATCGACCTCTTCGGCCTCGGGCAGGACGGCGACGGTGGCCGCGCTGGTATGGATGCGGCCGCCGGATTCGGTCTCGGGGACGCGCTGGACGCGATGCACGCCGGATTCGTATTTCAGCCGGGCAAAGACGCCCTCGCCCTCGATCCGGGCGGTGACCTCGCGCACGCCGCCCAGTTCGGATTCGGCCAGTTCCAGGATCTGGAAGCTCCAGCCCTGCGATTCGGCATAGCGGCGATACATCGAGAGCAGATCCCCCGCGAAAAGCGCGGCCTCGTCGCCGCCGGTGCCTGGGCGGATTTCAAGGATGGCGGGGCGGGCGTCGGCGGCGTCCCTGGGCAGCAGCGCCAGGCGCAGACGGTGCTCCAGATCGGGCAGAAGCCCGCGCAGGCGCGACAGCTCATCCTCGGCCAGTTCGCGCATCTCGGCGTCCGCCAGCATCGCCTGAGCCTCGCGGATGCCGTCCTGGGCCGCGCGCCATTCCTGGATCTGGGCGACCACGGGTTTCAGTTCGGCATATTCGCGGCTGATCGCGGCGATCCTGTCCGGCGCGGGACCGGCATTCAACTGCGCTTCGAGAAACTCGAAACGCTGGATGATCTGAAGAAGGCGGTCCTGAGGCAGCATGGCCGGGGATTAGCCCCAGATCCGCCGGGCGGCAAGCCGCAACCGCCGCATCACCGCCCCGGCCCTGGGAAAGGATCCGGGGCCACCCCTGGAAGCCGTATCAGAAACAGGATGCAAGACATTGTTCCTGATCGGAAACGCCCTTAGCCAGCCTTGGGCGCCTCGACCGTGATGCTGATGTCCAGCTTGTCATCCACGGCGGGGGCGAATTTGCCCAGGTTGAAATCCGAGCGCAGGATGCTGGTTTCCGCATCGAAGCCCGCGACCTCCTGGCCGCTCATCGGGTGTTTGGCGAGCTGGCGCAGTTCCACATCCAGCACCACCGGCTTGGTCACCCCGTTCAGCGTCAGATCGCCCGTGACCTTGGCTTCCTTGCCGTCGCCCTCGACCTCCACCTTGGTGGATTTGAAGGTGGCCAGCGCCGTGGCCTTGTCGGTGTTCAGAAAGTTCGGCCCGAAAAGATGCCCGTCCAGCACGGGCGAGACGCTGACCAGACCGGAAAGCGGGATCGTCGCCTCGACGCTGGAACTGGCCGGGTTCTCGGCATCCAGCATCAGCTTGCCGGTCACGCCGTTGATGATGCCGGTGCTGGTCGAAAAGCCCATATGCCCGTAATCGAACACGACCTGGCTGTGCGAGGGATCGAAATCATAGGCCACCGGCTCGGCCAGGGCGGCGGTCCCGGTCAGGACCAGAGCGAGGGCTGCGGGAATGAAAAACGGCTTCATGATGATCTCCTGATGGAATTTATCGGTTTACTGTCGCCGGGGAATGCCCTTGTCGCAACAAGGCCCTGCTTAACATATCCTGACAAATGCGTGTTGAGACCAGGCGGCGAAACACTGTCGCCGCAATGGGGAAGGCGGCGGGAAGGAATGCCCCGCCCCCATGATCCAAGGGGATTTCGCCTTGCAATCACGCCGACCGCCGCTATAAGGGCGCATCCTTCCGCATAAGCGAAACCGGCGCAGCCTCTCGTGGCGGGGCGCGGAGGGACTGTCCCGCCGTTGAAATGCGCTTTGAACATAGGTGCAGACATGCCGCTTTATGAGCATGTGCTGATCGCCCGCCAGGACCTGTCGAACACGCAGGCCGAGGGGCTGATCGAACATTTCTCGACCGTTCTCGCCGATAATGGCGGCAAGGTCGTCGATAACGAATACTGGGGCGTGCGCACGCTTGCCTACAAGATCAACAAGAACCGCAAGGGCCATTACGCCTTCCTGCGTTCGGACGCGCCCTCGGCCGCCGTGCAGGAGATGGAGCGCCTGGCCCGTCTGCATGACGACGTGATGCGCGTGCTGACCGTCCGCGTGGACGAGCACAAGGACGGCCCCTCGGTCCAGATGCAGAAGCGCGACGAGCGTGAGCGCGGTGACCGTGGCGATCGCGGAGACCGTGGTGATCGCGGGGACCGTGGCGAACGCCGCGAGCGTCGCGAACGCGACGACCGGAACTAAGGGAAAGGAACCAGAACCATGGCGAACAAACCCTTCTTCCGCCGCCGGAAAGTGTGCCCCTTCTCGGGCGACAACGCTCCTGCCATCGATTACAAGGATACGCGTCTGCTTCAGCGTTACGTTTCGGAACGCGGCAAGATCGTGCCCTCGCGCATCACCGCCGTCTCGGCGAAGAAGCAGCGTGAACTGGCCCGCGCCATCAAGCGCGCCCGCTTCCTCGCCCTGCTTCCCTATGCCGTGAAGTAAGGAGAGACGATCATGCAAGTCATCCTGCTGGAACGTGTGGCCAAGCTGGGCCAGATGGGCGATGTCGTGAAGGTGAAAGACGGCTTCGCGCGCAACTTCCTCTTGCCGCAAGGCAAGGCGCTGCGGGCCTCGGAAGCCAATATCGCGGCCTTCGAAGAGCGTAAGGTCGAACTGGCCAACCGCAACGACGAAACCCGCGCCGATGCGCAGAAGCTGGCCGAGAAACTGGACGGCCAGATCTTCGTCATCATCCGTTCGGCCTCGGACGCCGGCGCGCTTTACGGTTCGGTCACGCCGCGCGATGCCGCCGATGCCGCCATTGCCGAAGGCTTCTCGGTCGAGCGTCGTCAGGTCGTTCTGACCGCGCCGATCAAGGAACTGGGCCTGCACGAGGTGCGCGTTCACCTGCACCCGGAAGTCGGTGCGACGATCAGGCTGAACGTCGCCCGCTCGGCCGAGGAAGCCAAGCTGCAAGCCTCGGGCAAGTCGATCCAGGAACTGGCCGCCGAAGAAGAGGCCGCCGCCGAGTTCGAAATCGCCGAACTGTTCGACGATATCGGCTCTGCCGGCCGCGACGAGGATGGCGACGCGAACTGATCGCGTCCTTTCCCTGGCAAGACCCCGAAACGCGCCGCCTGCGGCGCGTTTTTTCATGGCATCGCCACACGCGGGCCGGGGAACGTTCGGGCCGGCTTGCGGGTTGATCCCCAAACTTCAGCCCCACGACCGCGGCCTCATCCCAAGGACAATCCCATGAGCAGCCACCACTCCGACCGCCGCGATCCCGACCCGCAGGGCGATTTGGGCGTCACCCGGACCGATGCGGATGTGCTCAGCGAGACCCGCTTTGGCCCCCGCCCCGTGCCCCAGGGGCACAGGCCTCCTCACGGGCCGCATGAATCGCGCCGCATCCCGCCCTCGGGCGATGTTTCGCCGGACGGCTCGCGCAGCTATCCGCGCCCGTCCCGGCTGGCGAAGTGGATCGTCTGGGGCGGCACCGGGATCGCCGCGGCGGCCCTGACGGCCGGCACGGTCTATGCCGCCCGCCATGTCGCCGACCTGCTGGATGGCGACAAATCCCCCGCCGGCGGGCCGCGCCCGGCCAAGCCGCCCCACATGCCCGCCGAGGCGGCCCGCGACGACCGTCCCCCCCGACAAGGTGCCCGACAAGACGCCCAGGATCGCGCCGCGCGTTTCGCCGCCCCCTCGGCGGACGAGCCGCGCGCCCGGCCTCGCCGCCGCGCGCCCCGCCGCAACCTGATGCAAGAGATCGAACAGAACACCCAAAGCCTCAGCCAGGGGGTGGACAGCGTGATGCGCTCGGTCAATCACGCGGTAACGGGGTTTGGCGGCGTCGCGGGGCAAGCCGCCCAGATCGTCCGCGAATTCGGCGATGTCGCGGTCCTGATCCGCGAATTGATGGGCAATTCCCAAGACCGGCGCCCGGAGCCGGCCGCGCGTCAGGGTTTCGGCACCCGTCCGCCCGGTCCCGCGCATGGCGAAGTTCATCCCGACAACCGGGCCCCCGACGACCGCCACGGCGCGCATATGCCCGACCTGCATGGCGATGCCGCCGCCCATGACCCGGCCAAGGACTCCATCGCTCGCGATTTCGATCCCCGCAGCCATCGGCTTTGAGCCGCGCGGCTCCAATCTTGATCTGCGTCAATCCGCTTGCCCGAAGGCCCGCTAGGATAGATCCGTGGATGCCTCGGTTCAGAGGCGCAAAGAAGGAGAGAGGCATATGGGCTACAAGTCCATTCTGACCGTGCTGACCGGCGAGGCGCGGCAGCAGCTTGATTCGGCCGTCGCCATGACCCGGCGCGAGAATGCGCATCTGGATGTTTTCTGCTTGGGCGTCGATCACAGCCAGGTCGGCTATTATTATGCCGGCGCCTCGGCCTATGTGTTGCAGGAAACCATCGACAAAGCCGTGGCCTCGGCGGGTGAGTTGGAACAGAAAGTGCGTGATCGGCTGGCCCCCGAGGATATCCGCTGGTCGGTCGATTCCGCTGTCGCGCAGGTGGGCGGCCTGTCCACGCTGGTGGCGCTGCGGGCGCGCTATTCGGATCTGGTGGTGTTGAACCGGCCCTATGGCGAAGGCGCCTCGGCCGATGCGGAGGCGATCACCGAAGCCGCCCTATTCGAGGGCGCCGCTCCGGTGCTGATCGTTCCGCATGAACTGACCGAGCCCTTCGGCAAGCGCATCCTGATCGCCTGGAACCAGTCGAGCGAGGCGATGGCTGCGGTGCGCCGCGCGCTGCCGCTTCTCCAGGCCGCCGATGCGGTCGAAATCACGGTGATCGATCCTTCGCCCAACGGGCCGGAACGCTCGGACCCCGGCGGAGCCTTGTGCCAGATGCTGACGCGCCATGGCGTCCGGGCCGAGATCGCAGTCCTGGCCCGCACCCTGCCCCAGGTCAGCGACATCCTGACCCGCCGCGCGACCGAGATCGGCGCCGACATGGTGGTGATGGGTGCCTATGGCCATTCGCGCTTTCGCCAGGCCATTCTGGGCGGCGCCACGCGCAATATGCTGGAAAAGGCCACCGTCCCGGTGCTGATGGCCCGCTAGCTCGGCAGGCCGCCATCCATGTCGTCCCCGCTTTCCGCGATCAGATCGCGGAAGCTGGGGACGATCACCCGGCGCTTGCCCGCAAGCTCGATCAGCCCCTCGCGCTTCAGGGTATTGATCTGGCGGCTGACGGTTTCCAGCGTCAGGCCCAGATAATCGGACATGGCATCGCGCGTCAAAGGCAGTTCGACCGCGATCCTGCCCTCGGGGCGCTGCTTGATCAGCGCTGCCTCTCGCCGGGCCAGGATGACCAGGAAGGACGCGATCTTTTCGCGCGCGGATTTCCGGCCCAGAAGCAGCAGCCAGTCGCGGGCGGCGTCCAACTCGTCCAGGGTCATCTCAAGCAGGCGGCTCGCGATGCGGGGATTGTCGATCAGCAGCTTCTCGAAGGGCTTGCGGCGAAAGCAGCACAAGGTCAGGTCACTGGTCGCGGTAACGGTATAGGCAGCCATCTCGCGCCCCGGACGGCCCAGGAAATCGCTGGGCAGCAACAGCCCCACCATCTGCGTGCGCCCATCCTCCATCTGCTGGGTCAGCCCCGCCATGCCAGCAACGACCGAGCCGACGAAATCCATCCGATCCCCCGCCCAGACGATGACCTGCCCCGCCTCGAAGCTGCGATAGAACTTCATCTGCTCCAACTCGGCCAGTTCGTCCTTCTCGCAATGTGCGCAGACCGCCCGATACCGGATCGGGCAGATCGCGCAGGCATGCTGCGAGACGAGAAGGGCGTTATCTGCTGTCATGAGGCTTGATCTGGGTCAATGAGTCCGCGCACCATCCCATTAAACTAGCGCCATGGAACAACAATCGCAACTTGAACGCCACGGTCTGTTCAAGACCCGTGTCCCGCGTTACACAAGCTACCCCACCGCGCCGCATTTCGGCCCCGCCATCGGTGCCGCGGAATTCGGCGAATGGCTTGCCGCGATCCCGGCGCAAGGCAGCATCTCGCTTTATTTGCATGTGCCGTTTTGCCGCAGGCTATGCTGGTTCTGCGCCTGCCGGACGCAGGGCACGCAATCGCTGGACCCGGTGCGCAGCTATGCCCAGACGCTGATCCGCGAAATCGCGCTCCTCAAGACGCGGCTCGCGCCGGGGATCACGCTCTCGCGATTGCATTGGGGCGGAGGAACCCCGACGCTGATGCCGCCCGAGATGATCCGCGAGATCGCGGCCGCGCTGCATTCCGCCTTCCCGCTAAAGCCGGATGCCGAATTCTCGGTCGAGATCGACCCGAGCGAAATCGACGAAGCCCGCATGGACGCGCTGGCCGAGGCCGGCCTGACCCGTGCCTCGATCGGAATCCAGGACTTCGACCCCGAGATCCAAAGGATCATCGGCCGGGAACAAAGCTTCGCCCAGACCCGCCGCGCGGTGCGGATGATCCGCGACCGGAACATCGCCAGCCTGAATGCGGATATCCTCTACGGCCTGCCGAGGCAGGATCCGCTCCGCATCGCCGAGACGGTGCAGAAGCTGCTGGCGCTCTCACCCGACCGGGTGGCGCTTTACGGCTATGCGCATGTGCCCTGGATGGCCAGGCGGCAGGTGATGATCCCGGATGACAGCCTGCCCCTGGCCCAGGATCGGCTGGCCCTGTTCGAAACCGCCCGCCGGCTTTTCCTGGCCGATGGCTATGACCAGGTTGGCATCGACCATTTCGCCCGCCCAGGGGACGGCCTCGCCCGCGCCCAGGGCCGGGGCCGGCTACGCCGGAATTTCCAGGGCTATACCGATGACCGATCCCCGGCGCTGATCGGGCTGGGCGCCTCGGCCATCTCGCGTCTGCCCCAGGGTTATGCGCAGAACGCCCCGGCAACGAACCAGCATATCGCCCAGATCCGCCAAGGCCGGTTTTCGACCACCCGAGGCCATCGATTCACAGCCGAGGATCTCTGGCGCGGCCGGATGATCGAGGCGCTGATGTGCGACTTCCACATCCATGCCCCCGAATTCACCGCCGCCCACGGCCTTTCTCCGGCGCGATTGTCCCAGATCCTCACCCCCGTCGCGCGGCACTTCGGCAACCTGGTGCGGATCGACGATCAGGGCCTGACCATCCTGCCCGAGGGGCGCCCGCTGACGCGGATCATCGCGCGGATGTTCGACGCCTATGAAGCGTCGTCCTCGGCCCATTCCTCGGCCATCTGACGAAGGCCCCGCCTTGCGGCACTGGTGCATGGGTATTTGGAAAGCGGAGAAGCACTGCGCCGCACCCCATGACCAAGACCGGCGCAGGACAAGATCCCCTCTGCATTCTTCGCTTCCGAAATACCCATGCGGCCATGACGAAGCAAAGGCGCCGGGATCAATGCGCCTCGGCCCAGTTCGCACCAACGCCCGCGTCCACGATCAGCGGCACATCCAGACGGATCGCCGGATCGGCGGCACCCTGCATCACATCGCGCGCGACCCGGATCAGATCCTCAACCGCCGATTCCTCGACCTCGAAGACCAGTTCGTCATGGACCTGTAACAGCATCTGGGCGGGCAGGTCGCGAATCGCCTCGGGCATGCGGATCATCGCGCGGCGAATGATGTCAGCCGCCGCGCCCTGGATCGGAGCATTGATCGCAGCGCGCCGCGCGCCGCCCGCAGCAGGCCCGCTCTGGTTGATGCCCGGCGTCATGATCCGCCGCCCGAACAGGGTGCGCACCTGCCCCTCCTGCTTGGCACCGGCGATTGTGCGGTCCATATAGGCCCTGATCTCGGGGAAACGCTGAAAATAAGTATCGATGAATGCCTGCGCCTCGGCGCGAGGAATGCGCAGATTGCGCGCCAGGCCAAAGCCCGAGATACCGTAGATCACCCCGAAATTGATTGCCTTGGCACGGCGGCGGATCATCGGATCCATGCCCTCGACCGGGACGCCGAACATCTCGCTGGCGGTCATGGCGTGAATGTCGATGCCGTCGCGGAACGCCTGGCGCAGCGCCGGGATCCGCGCCACATGCGCCAGGATGCGCAGTTCGATCTGGCTGTAGTCAAGGCTCACCAGCCGCATCCCCGGCCCCGCGACGAAGGCTTCGCGGATGCGCCGCCCCTCGTCGGTCCGGACCGGGATATTCTGCAAGTTCGGATCGGTCGAGGCCAGCCGCCCCGTCTGCGCGCCGGCGATGGAATAGCTGGTATGGACCCGCCCCGTCTCGGGGTTCACATGCAAGGGAAGCGCGTCGGTATAGGTCGATTTCAGCTTCGATATCCCGCGCCAATCCAGCACGCGGGCAGGCAGGTCATGACCCTCGGCGGCCAGGTCCTCAAGCACCTCGGCATTGGTCGAGAAGGCCCCGGTCTTACCCTGCTTGCCGCCCGCAAGGCCCATCCGCTCGAACAGGATCTCGCCCAGTTGCTTGGGACTGCCGACATTGAAGGGACCGCCCGCCAGTTCGTGGATCTCGGCCTCAAGCGCGGCCATCTTCTGGGCAAAGGCATTCGACATGCGCTTCAGATGCTCGGCATCGATGCGGATGCCCTGCATCTCCATCCGCGCCAGGACCGGGACCATGGGGCGCTCCAGCACCTCATAAGCGGTCGTAACCTGGGCGCGGGCAAGCTCGGGACGGAAGCGATGCCACAGCCGCCAGGTCACCTCGGCATCCTCGGCGGCATATTCGGCGGCCTTGTCGATGGCGACCTGTTGAAAGCCGATCTGCGCCTTGCCCGAACCGATCAGATCCTTGATCGGCACGCATTTATGCCCCAGATAGCGGTCGGCCAGTTCGTCCATGCCATGGTTATGCTCGCCCGCATTCATCGCGTAAGACATCAGCATGGTGTCGTCGATCGGCGCGACCGTGATGCCCTGCCGGGCCATGATCTTGAAATCATACTTGATGTTCTGGCCGATCTTCAGGACCGCCTCGTCCTCCAGCATCGGCTTCAGCAGGGCCAGCGCACGGGCCGCATCCATCTGCCCCTCGGCCAGAGCCGGGCCGCCGAAAAGATCGCCCGCCGCCCCCTCGCCGACATGGCCCAAAGGGATATAGCAAGCCCGCCCCGGCCCCGTGCAAAGCGAGATCCCGACCAGATCCGCCTGCATCTCGTCCAGCCCGGTCGTCTCGGTATCGAAGGCGACGACGCCCTTCCCGGCGATCTCGTCCAGCCACTGGCACAAGGCGGCCTCGTCGCGGATCACGGCATAGAGGCGGCGGTCGATGGCCGGCAGTTCGGCCGTCGTCGTGGGCGCCGAGACGGTCGCCGCCACCGTCTCGGCGGCCGCGGGCGCCTCGGCCCCGAATCGCTCGGCCACGCGCTGGGTCAGGGTGCGGAACTCCATCCGGTTCAGGAACTCGATCAGCGCCTGCGGCTCGGGCGCTCGCACATCCAGGCTCTGCAAACCGAAATCCAGCGGCGTGTTGCAATCCAGCTCGACCAGCCGCTTCGAGACCCGAATCTGCTCGGCATGGTCGATCAGGGTCTGGCGGCGCTTGGGCTGCCTGATCTCGCCCGCCCGCTCCAGCAGCGTCTCCAGGTCGCCGAACTCGTTGATCAATTGCGCGGCGGTCTTGATCCCGATCCCCGGCGCGCCCGGAACGTTGTCGACTGAATCGCCGGCCAAAGCCTGCACATCCACCACCCGCTCAGGCCCGACGCCGAACTTCTCGCGCACCTCGTCTGGTCCGATGGACTTGCCCTTGATCGGGTCCATCATCTCGACGCCATTGCCCACAAGCTGCATCAGGTCCTTGTCCGAGCTGATGATCGTGACACGCCCGCCCGCATCCCGCGCCTGGCAGGACAAGGCGGCAATGATGTCGTCCGCTTCGAATCCCTCAAGCTCGATGCAGGCGATGTTGAAGGCCCGCGTCGCCTCGCGGGTCAGCGGGAACTGCGGCCGCAGATCCTCGGGCAACTCGGGGCGGTTGGCCTTGTAAAGCGGATAAATATCGTTTCGGAACGTCTTGGAACTATGGTCAAAAATTACCGCGGCATGGGTCGGCTGATCAGACCCCGAGCCGTCCTGGATATATTTCCACAGCATGTTGCAAAAGCCCGCCACCGCCCCGATGGGCAGCCCGTCCGAGCGGCGCGTCAGCGGCGGCAAGGCGTGATATGCACGAAAGATGAAGGCCGAGCCGTCGATCAGATGAAGATGGTGGCCCTTGCCGAATTTCGCGTCCATGGATGCCTCCGTCTGCCGCTGCCGAATACAGCCCCCTTCTGGCACGAAGCGGAACGGGGGCCAAGACCGGGGACAGACCCGGCATCGCCGCATCTTTCTTGTTCAAATATCCCCGCCGGAGGCAGCCAAGCCCACCACCGGCGCAAGACGCGAAACGAAGGGAACGGCGATGAAATCGGCCTCAGTGATCGTCGTGGGCGTGGGCGCGGTCGATGACGAAACGCTTGTCGCAATAGCCGCATTCGACCCAACCCTCGTCGTTATGCGGGATCGCCAGCCAGACACGCGGATGGCCCAGGCCCCGGCTCTCGTCGCCATCACAGCAGACTTTCCAGGAAGTGACGGTCTGGATCTCGGGGGCCGGAAGGGTCATGGCGGTTCCTTGAGCTTTGACGACAAACGGGGTTAAACCCGCACGCATCATAATAACTGGAAGGACGCGATGCCAGCCCCCGAAAGCGCGACGGATCGTGCGAATGCGATCGAAATCAGCGGCCTGACCAAGATCTACGCGGCCTCGGGCGCGAACCCGGCCAAGGCGGCGCTGAAGGGGCTGGACCTGAACATCCCGACCGGCTCGGTCTTCGGCCTGCTGGGACCGAACGGCGCGGGAAAATCCACCACGATCAACATCCTGGCCGGCCTCGTGCGCAAGACGGCGGGCAAGGTCCGTATCTGGGGCTTCGATCAGGACATGAACCCGCGCCAGTCCCGCGCGGCCATCGGGATCATGCCGCAGGAACTGAACATCGACCCCTTCTTCACGCCCCGCGCCAGCCTGGAACTGCAAGCGGGGCTTTACGGCGTGCCCAAGCGCGAACGCTGGACCGACGAACTCCTGGCCCTGGTCGGCTTGACCGAGCAGGCGGAGAGCTATTCCCGCCACCTTTCCGGGGGAATGAAGCGGCGGCTTCTTCTGGCCAAGGCGCTGGTCCACCGACCGCGGATCCTGGTCCTGGACGAGCCGACGGCCGGCGTGGACATCCAGTTGCGGGAAATGCTTTGGGCCAATGTGCGCAAGCTGAACCGGCAGGGGATGACCGTCATCCTGACCACGCATTACCTCGAAGAGGCTCAGGACATGTGCGACCGGATCGCCATCATCGACCGGGGAGAGCTTTTGCTGAACGAGCCGACCGCGACACTGCTTGGCCGGGCCGATTCGAAGACGCTGGTGATCGATACCGGCACCGATCACGCCTTGCCCGCGCTTCCCGCCTCGGTCCGGGCCGAGCGGCGGGCGGATGGGCGGCTGGCGCTCAGCTATGCGCCCTCGAACCTGACGGCGGACCGGCTGATCGACCTGCTGCGCGCCGCCGGCCTGCCCATCCGCGACATCGCGGTCGAGGCGCCGGACCTTGAGGATGTCTTCGTCCAGCTCACTTCGGGACGATAGGGCTCAGTCCTCGACCATGCGGCCCATGCCGCGCCCGGCCAGGATATGCAGATGGTAATGCGGCACCTCCTGCAAGCCATGGGGACCGGCATTGGCGATGGCGCGGAAGCCCTGGCCGTGGTCCAGGTCCACCCCCAGATCGCGCAGCAGCCGGGCGGTGGCGCGGGTGAAATCCAGGATCTCCGCATCCGAGGCATTGGCGGCGAAATCGTCATAGCTGACATAGGCGCCCTTCGGGATCACCAGCACATGCACCGGCGCCTTGGGGGCGATATCGTGAAAGGCCAGCGTGTGCTCGGTTTCCAGCACGGTCTTGCTGGGGATCTCGCCGCGCAGGATGCGGGCGAAGATGTTCGTCGTGTCATAGGCCGGCATCAGCCTCTCCTCTCAGTCATTGAACAGACGCGGGGTCAACGCGATCTCGCGCGCGGCATCGGGCATGATGTCCAGGAAGTTGGCAAGCTCGACGGCATTGTCCTCGGCCCGGCGCGAGGGGCCGATGGAATGAAACTTGGCGAAATCGGAATCGCGCAGCCGCTCGCCCTCATGCTCCAGATCGGCCCGCACGGTCGGGATCAGCCGGTCGACCACCTCGGGCGGGGTATGCGGTCCGGCCAGCCCCACCCGGCGGATATGGCCGCGCAGATAATCATCGTCGAAATCCGATTCGATCAGCAGCACGCGGGTATCGGCCTTGTCGGCCATCAGGTCGCGGATCAGATGCAGCGCCGAGGGATCCAGGCAGATCACCAGCCACTTGGACTGGAACTGCTCGAAGAGCAGCTTCAGCAGCGCGCGGCGATGACGCTCGCGCTTGGCCACGGTGGTCTCGACCCCGCCCAGATCGGGCAGACGAGCCTCGACCTCGTTGAACAGGTAATCGACCGCGGGAATATCCGTCCGCCTGCGGATGGCCTCGGTCAGGCGCTTGGCCACGTGCCATTTCTTCGACACCACCATCAGCAGCGATTTCTGCCGCCCCAGGCTGCCGTCCACCTCCCAGAAACGCGCCCCGAAACGGCGCCCGACCCGACCCTGCCCGGTCAGAAAGCGGAAAAGGCCCGTCGCCTCGTTCGAGATCGGAAAATGCACATCCGTCGCCGCCCAAAGCGCCCCCAGCCTTTCGCGCAGGCGAATCGCCTCGGGACTGATCTTGCGGGCGAACAGGTAGTTCTGGCCGCGCAGCAAGTCGTAATGGTCGTTATAGAAGGTCACCGGCATGCCGTAATCGGTGAAGACCAGATAGGTCAGCGTCCGCGTCCGCAATTCCTTCTTCGGCACGACATGGGGCACGATGGTCTGGAAGAAGGTCTCGTCCGGGATCCATGTGGTCGAGAAGAAGCGCAGCACATCGGATCGGCTGCTACAGAATTCCAGCACCCGCTCCAGGCTCCGGCGGCGCAGGCACCACCATTGCGAACCGATCATCACCTGGATGTCGGCGGGCACGGGGCGGGTGATCTTGAACCGCTTCTGCAACTCATAGCTGGCATAGAACCGCTTGGGCTGCCTGCGCTCGTTGAACCAGTGCCGATAGATCAGCCGCTCTTCCTTGAAGCCAGTCTTGATCCAGTCCGAGGCGAAGAAATCGAGGCTCTCGATATAGTCGCAATCCTCGGCATCCAGGAAGGCATGGGCGTATTCGGCCGATTTGATCGGCATGCAATCGCCCGACAGCATGTAGAAATGCGTCGCCTGGGGAAAGGTCTCGACGGCGATGCGCGCGGTGTCAAGCGTGGCGCCCACCAGCGACCACTCGCCCCAGCCGCATTTCCAGCGCCGCGTCGCGAAGACCACGCCGGGATTGTCGGCCAGCGCGCCGCGGATCGCCTCGAAATCCTTGGGGTTGGCGCGCCCGTCGAAGTGGATCGCCACATAATCGCCGGTGGCGGTCAGCCGGTTCGCCTGGGCGATGACACCCTTGGTGTCCTTGTGACAGAGCAGAATGAAGGCAATCCGCGCCATTTATCCGACCATTCCCGACCTCGCGCCGCGACCCTTCCACACCCGGTTGAATCTCACCCGATGATTTGCTTTCTGTCTCTAACGATTTTGACAGGGTCGGCAACCCGACCGGCACCGCGAAGGGACGAAACGCGATGGGATTTCCAGGCACCTGGATGACGGAAAGCGAAAGCATGATCTATCGGGTCGTGCCCAAATGCGCGTGCTCGTCCATCGGCCAGATCATGTTCTACTCGGACCACGGCCGCTACTTCGACGGCGACATCCACGATTCGACCTCGGGGCTGCATAAATGGAACCAAGAGGCCAGCCAGCCCCTGATCGAACAGTCCGTGCGCGAGCATAAGGCCCTGACCTTCACCTGCGTGCGCAATCCCTATGGGCGCATCCTGTCCTCGTTCTTCGACAAGATCGCGGGCGTCCAGCGCAACGGCAAGCGGTATAGGGGCAATCTGGTGCCGCAACTGACGCAGCGTTACGGCATCGACGTGGGCAGCCCCGAGAACGATTTCCAGTTCGACCAGATCGCCAGTTTCCGCCGCTTCCTGCTCTTCGCGCGCGACACGATTCGCTGGCGCCGCCCGATGGAACCCGACATCCACTGGTCCGCGATGTCCGGCCATATCGCCACCTTCATCGTGAACGGGGGCCGCTACGATCAGATCTTCTTCACCGAGAAATTCAACGAAGGCATGCAGAAGGTGCTGAACGCCTCCCCCACGCCCGTCAAGCTCGACGTGAACGAGGTGCCCAGGTTCAACGAATCCGAAGGTCACGGACCCAAGCGCGCGCATAAGATCGGCGAATATTTCGACGACCTGTCCCGGCATCTGGTCTGGGAAATCTACAAGAAGGATTTCCAGCTCTTCAAATACGACTTCGACAACCCCGACAACAAATACCCCAGATCCGAGATCGACCTGGCCGAGGTCCATGCCAAGCTGGGCCGCTGAAAGCGCCGCTCCGCCCTTCTTTCTTGCCCAAATATCCCCGCCGGAGGCAGCGGCGCGCCCGCGCCGCTTTTCTTCCTCGCAGCCCCAGTTTTCCCTTGCGGAACGGAAAAATAACGCTATTTTTCCGCCTTCATTCGACCGGCGGGGGATGACCCGGACCGAAGGCCCCCGTGCGCGCGATACGTTTCGCGCCTTGCGGCTGACGCTCTTCTGGCCTATGCCCCGCCCCAGACCCGAAATCAGAATCCGGGGCCGCCTTTCCGCCGCCCCCCGAACCCCTTGAGGATGTGACATGGCTGTCCCTCAGAACCGAGTTACCCGGTCCCGCCGCAACATGCGTCGCTCGCACGATGCGCTGGTCGCCGGCAACCCGAACGAATGCACCAATTGCGGCGAATTGAAGCGTCCGCATCACGTCTGCCCCTCCTGCGGTCATTACGATGGCCGTGAGGTCGTGGCGCAGGCCAATGAAGTCGATCTGGACGACGACGCGGCATAAGCGGACCGACCGCGGACATGTCATCGCCGAAGGCCACGACCAGTCCGCGCGCCCCCGACTCCAGGGGCAGCGTGGTGATATCCGTTGACGCGATGGGCGGCGACCGCGGCCCTGCCGCGGTTGTCGCGGGCATTGCCGAAAGCGCCCTGAAGAACCCGGACATCCGCTTCATCCTGCACGGCCCCCGGACCGAGCTGGAACGGCTGATGGCACGCCGTGACGATCTGTTGGCGCGCTGCGATATCCGCGACGCCAGCGGCGTCGTGACCATGTCGGACAAGCCCAGCCAGATCGTGCGCAAGGGCCAGGACACCTCGATGTGGTCCGCCCTGGAATCCGTCCGCAATGGCGAGGCGACCGTCGCCGTCTCCTGCGGGAACACCGGCGCGCTGATGGCGCTGTCGATGCTGCGCCTGCGCAAGCTGCCGGGCGTCAACCGCCCCGCCATCGCCTGCCTCTGGCCCTCGCGCAATCCGCAGGGCTTCAACGTCATGCTGGACGTGGGCGCCGACATCCGTGCCGACGCCCAGGATCTGCTGACCTATGCGCTGATGGGCGCTTCCTATGCCCGCAACGGGCTGGGGCTGGACCGACCCCGCGTCGGCCTGCTGAATGTCGGCACCGAAGAGCACAAGGGCCGTGCCGAGCTGAAGCAGGCGCATGAACTGATCGGCCAGACCGCCGAGACGGGCAGTTTCGAATATGTCGGCTTCGTCGAAGGCGGAGACCTGCCCTCGGCCCGCGCCGATGTGATCGTGACTGACGGCTTCACCGGAAATATCGCCTTGAAAACCGGCGAGGGCACGGCCAAGCTGATGGGGGATTTCCTGAAGGAAGCCTTCAACAACTCGATCATGTCGAAATTCGCCGCGCTGCTCGCCATGACCTCGCTCAAGCGGCTGCAAAAGCGCATCGACCCGCGCCGCGTGAATGGCGGCGTGTTTCTTGGTCTGAACGGCACCGTCGTCAAGTCGCACGGCTCGGCCGATGCGACAGGCGTATCGGCCGCGATCAAGCTGGCTTTCCAACTGGCGCAATCCGGTTTTCACGACCGGCTGGCCGCCCGCGTGGCGCAATCGCTTGCGCCCGCCACCCAGGCCCACGACGAAGATATGAATGCGAAGTGAACAAGGGGGCGTGCTGATGCGGCGTGCGATCGTCCGGGGCACCGGCCATTACCTTCCCGAGCGCGTGGTCCCGAACAGCTGGTTCGAGGACAAGCTCGACACCACCGACGAATGGATCCGCGCGCGCACGGGGATCGAACAGCGCCATTTCGCCGCCCCCGACCAGCGCAGCAGCGATCTGGGCATCGCCGCAGCGAAGGCCGCGCTGGCCAAGGCCGGGATGGGCGCCGACCAGATCGACGCGATCATCGTCGCCACATCGACCCCGGACTTCACCTTCCCCTCGGTCGCGACCATGGTGCAGGCGGGGCTGGGCATGACGCGCGGCTTCGCTTTCGACGTTCAGGCGGTCTGCGCGGGCTTCGTCTTCGCGTTGGCCAATGCCGACGCGATGATCCGCGCGGGCCAGGCAGACCGCGTTCTGGTCATCGGGGCCGAGACGTTCAGCCGCATCATGGACTGGACCGACCGCGGCACCTGCGTGCTGTTCGGAGACGGCGCCGGCGCCGTGGTGCTGGAAGTCGCCGAAGGCAGCGGCACCTCCGAGGATCGCGGCATTCTCGCCGCCGATCTGAACAGCGACGGGCAATATCGCGAATTGCTTCATGTCGACGGCGGCGTCGGCTCGACCGGCACGGCGGGCTGCCTGCGCATGCAGGGCAATCTGGTCTTTCGCCACGCGGTGGAGAAGCTGGCCCAGACGGCGCATCGCGCGCTGGCCCGCGCCGGGCTGACCGAGGATCAGGTCGATTGGCTGGTCCCCCACCAGGCCAATCTGCGCATCATCGAATCGACCGCCAAGCGCATGCATCTGCCGCTGGAAAAGGTGGTGCTGACGGTGGCGCAGCACGGCAACACCTCGGCCGCCTCGATTCCTCTGGCCCTGTCGGTCGCCGATTCGCAAAACCGCTTCCAGCCCGGCCAGATCGTGGTCGCCGAGGCCATCGGCGGCGGCCTCGCCTGGGGTTCCATCGTCCTGCGCTGGTAATCAGCGCAGTTGCGAATCCTTCGAGCCGCGCCGATTGATCCCGGCCTGCGGCTTGAACTTTTTGTCCCGCCCCGACTGGCAGGCCACGCAAAGCCGCACCCCCGGCAATGCCCGGCGCCGCGCCTCGGGAATCGGCTCGTCGCATTCGGCGCAGAATTCCGCGCCTTCACCCGAAACACGCGCGGAATTGCGCAGTCGCATCCGCTCGATCGCCTCGCGCGTCGAGACATCGATCTGATCGTTCACCGCATCGTCGCGGGTCCATCCACCAGCCATGATCCCGGCCCCCTTTCGCGCCGCTGCCCCATAGGTAGGCGCAAATTCCGCCCGTCAAACCGCATCAGCCGAACCGCACTTCTAAGACGCGAATATGATGGGCGAATTTCCGTCATAAAGGAACCTGAATCAGTGGCGCTTGTTGACAGGGAATGGCAAAGAAGATCATCCTCGTTTCACAAGAGAGGTATTTCTGATGAGTGAAACCACCCTGACCCGCATGGATCTGGCCGAAGCCGTTTTCCGCGAAGTCGGCCTCTCGCGGCACGAATCGGCCCAATTGGTGGAAAGCGTGCTTGCGCATATCTCGGACGCATTGGTGCGGGGCGAGCAGGTCAAGATCTCGTCCTTCGGCACCTTCTCGGTGCGCGACAAGAACGAGCGTATCGGCCGCAACCCCAAGACCGGCGAAGAGGTGCCGATCACGCCCCGCCGGGTGCTGTCCTTCCGTCCTTCGCATCTGATGAAGGACCGGGTTGCCGCCGGCAACAAGAACGGTAGCTGATGGTCAAATCGCCCGACGCCTTCCGCTCGATCGGCGAAGTCTCGCGAATGGTGGGCGTTGCGCCGCATGTGCTGCGTTACTGGGAAACCCAGTTCAGCCAGTTATCCCCGGTCAAGCGCGGCGACGGCCGACGCTATTACCGCCCCGAGGACGTGCGCCTGGCCGCCGGCCTTTGCCAGATCCTGCGCGAAGAGGGGCTGAGCATTCGCGGCGCCAAGCGGATGCTCGCGTCCGACCGGGGCGAGCGGTTGCGCCGTCTGGGCGCCGTCCGCCTGGGCGAGGCGGTGGCCAGGACCAAACCCGCCCCCGCAGCAGCCCCCGCGCAGATTGAAACGCCGCCGCCGCGCGCATTCGCGCCATACGAATCCCAGGCCCCCCAATCCCCGGTCTGCGAATCCTCTCTACCGGGTCCGAAAGCCGAATCCCGCCCCGATCCCGGCGCGGCTCCCGCCGCGCCCCTCTGGCTGGCGCGCCTGGCCGCGACAGGGGCAAGACTCCGGGCCAGAAACGACCTGCCCCCGCACCTTCAGACCGCGCTGACCCCGCTGCGCTCGGCCCTTGCGGCCGGGCCACGCTCCTGAATATCCAGGCTTTTGCAGGGCTATGCGTCCCCCGCGGCAATCATCCTGGTTTCGAGCGATTTTTCTGCCCTCCGCCCCTTGTGCTTGGCTGCGCCTTCGCTCTATATGCCCCTCGTCGGGCCGTGGCGCAGCCTGGTTAGCGCGTCCGTCTGGGGGGCGGAAGGCCGCGAGTTCGAATCTCGCCGGCCCGACCATTCCGAAAACGCCCATCCTCGGCCGAGGGTGGGCGTTTCCTTTTGCCGAAAGGGTTCCGCATGAGCGGCGTTCTGCCTGATCTGTCCCTGCGCCGCCTGATCGAGCAGGGCGCGATCCGGGCCGAGACTCGGATCCTCTCCGAACAGATCCAGCCCGCCAGCCTTGACCTGAGGCTGGGCAACACTGCCTGGCGGCTTCGGGCGTCCTTCCTGGCCGGGCATGGCCGCAAGGTCAGCGACCGGCTCGCGGATTTCGAGATGCATCGGATGGACCTTTCGCAGGGCGCCGTCCTGGAAAAGGGCTGCGTCTACCTGGTGCCGCTGCTGGAACGCCTGGCCCTGCCCCAGGGCCTGGACGCGGTCGCCAATGCCAAAAGCTCGACCGGGCGGCTGGATCTTCTGACCCGGCTCGTGACCGACGAGGGCACCGAATTCGACCGCCTGCCCCCCGGCTATGACGGCCCGCTTTATGCCGAGATCTGCCCGCGCAGTTTCTCGGTCCTCGTCCGTCCCGGCATGCGCCTGAACCAGCTTCGCCTGCGTGAAGGTCAGGCGCAACTCAGCGATGCCGATCTGCGCGCGCTTCACGCCCGCCAACCACTGGTCCGCGGCGAGGCCCTGATCGACGAGGGCCTGGGCTTCTCGGTCGATCTGCGCCCCGCGCGCGGTGATCTGGTCGGCTATCGTGCCCGCCCGCATAGCGGCGTGATCGACCTCGACCGCATCGGGGCCTATCCGGCCCGCGACTTCTGGGACGAGCTTCGCACCACCGACGGCCGGCTCATCCTGGATCCTGGCGCCTTCTATATCCTGGTCAGCCGCGAATCGGTCGCGATCCCGCCCGATTACGCCGCCGAGATGGCGCCTTACCTGGCGATGGCGGGTGAATTCCGGGTGCATTACGCCGGCTTCTTCGATCCCGGTTTCGGCCATGGCGCGGCGGGCCAGGGCGCGCGCGGCGTCCTTGAGGTCCGTTGCCACGAAGCGCCCTTCGCCCTTGAGCATGGTCAGGTCGTGGGCCGCCTTGTCTATGAGCGCATGGCCGCGCGGCCCGAACGGCTTTACGGCGCCGGGATCGCCTCGAATTATCAGGGCCAGGGCCTGAAGCTGGCCAAGCAATTCGCTTGACCGGCCTTCCGCTTGCCCCAATACCGAGCCAGTATCGGGGGGGTAACCCGCTTACTTCCCGATCCGCCGGGTGATCCGCGCCGCCTGCCGCGCGCGCTTGACCGCCATGCGCGCGGCCTTTTCGCGCCCGCGCTGCTGGGGCGTCTGGCGACCATCCGCCGACTGGTTCATCTTGCGGATGCCCAGGTTCAAAAGCCGGTTCGTCAATATCCGGGCCAGCATGCCGAAAAGTCTATTCGCATTCATCATCCGCTCCTACTCGTCCTCGAACAGATCCTCGGCGGCGACCGGCTCGTCCTCTACCTGGGCCGACATCGGCCCCAGGGGCCGCGATTCCAGCAGCCCCGCCGCGCGCAATTCGGCAAGACCCGGCAGGTCGCGGGCGCTTTCCAGCCCGAAATGATCCAGGAAACTTTCGGTCACGACAAAGGTGACGGGGCGGCCCGGCGTCTGCCGCCGCCGCCCGATGCGGACCCATTCCAGTTCGATCAACTGGTCCAGCGTCCCCCGGCTTAGCGCGACGCCGCGAATTTCCTCGATCTCGGCGCGGGTGACCGGCTGGTGATAGGCGATGATCGCCAGCGTCTCGGTCGCGGCCCGCGACAGGCGCCGGCTCTCGACCGTGGCCTCCTGCATCAGGAAACCCAGATCCGCCGCCGTGCGAAAGGCCCAAGCCTCGCCCACGCGGGCCAGCGTCACCCCCCGCCCCTCATAGCGCCGCCGCAGACAGGCCAGCGCCTCGGCCACGTCGCAGCCCTTGGGCAGGCGGGCCGCGATCTCGCGCAGGCCCATCGGCTCGGCGGCGGCGAAAAGCACCGCCTCGACCATGCGCTCCTGCTGGTCCAGAGGCGGTGGCGGGAAGGTTTCCAGATCGGTCATTCGGGACGCCTGCGGATCGAAAGGGGGGCGAAGGTGCCCGATTGCTGAAGCTCAAGCTTGCCCTGGCGCGCCAGTTCCAGGCTGGCGGCGAAGGTCGCGGCGGTGGCCGAGCGGCGACGGCCCTGATCGGCGCCCCAGCCTTCGGGCAGGAACTCGGCCAGGTCGGTCCACCCCCCGACATAGCCCAGCAGCCCGCGCAGCCGGTCCAAAGCCTGCTCCATGGTGAAGATGTCGCGCCGGTCGAAGGCAAAGGGCCGGAACTCGTCTCGCGTGCGCAGCCGGGCATAGGCGCGCATCAGATCGATCAGCCCCGCCTGCCAGGACACGCGGCGGGCGCGCAGCACCGTTTCCGGGGCGCCCCGCGCGAACCGCTGATGGCCCAGCCGGTCGCGGGCCATCAGCCGCGCCGCCATCTCGCGCATGGCCTGCAAACGCTCAAGCTGGAAGGCCAGATGCGCGGCCATCTCCTCGGCGCTGGGACCTTCGGCCTCGGGATCGGGCGGCAGCAGCAGCCGTGATTTCAGGAAGGCCAGCCAGGCCGCCATGACCAGGTAATCCGCCGCCAGTTCGATGCGCAACTCTCGTGCCTGATCGACGAAGTTCAGATATTGGTCCACCAGTTGCAGAACCGAAATCTGCATCAGATCGACCTTTTGCGTCCGCGAAAGGGTCAGCAGCAGGTCCAGCGGGCCTTCGAAGCCCGAGACATCGACGACCAGAACCTCATCGGCCTGCCGCTCGGCCACGCTTTGCGGCGCCTCGCCGGGCACCGGGGTCAGATAGGGCACCTTGATCATGGCCAGAGGGACACGCGCTTGCACCGGGGCAGAATCGGACGGGGCGGCCAAGCTGTCAACCGCTTAGGCCGCAAGCCCGCCAAGCGCGCGCAATTCCCGCCGCAATTCGGCCAGGTCCAGCGCGCCGGCAGGCTGGCGCAGCGCCAGGGCGCCTGCCGCGCGGCGCTTGGCGTCAGGCGACAGCCTGCCCGAGGCGGCGACGATCCCCTCCATCTGCGCCAAGGTCTCGTTGCAGGACAGGACCAGATCGCAGCCCGCCGCGACGCTGGCCGCCGCACGCTCGGCCAGCGAACCTTGCAGCGCCTGCATCCCGATATCGTCGGACATCAGCAGCCCGTCGAAACCTATCCAGTCGCGGATCATGCGGATCACCGGGGCCGAGGCGGTGGCCGGCGCATCGTCCAGCGCGGTGAAGCGGATATGCGCCGTCATCGCCATGGGCAGATCCGCCAGCGCCCGGAACGGCGCGAAATCGCTGTCCTGCAATTCGGGCAAGGGCGCCTCGACCACGGGCAGGTCCTTGTGGCTGTCCACCCGCGCCCGGCCATGGCCCGGCATGTGCTTGATCACCGGCAGCACGCCCGAGGCCAAAAGCGCATCCGCCGCGATCCGGCCGCGCCGGGCCACGCTGTCCACATCGGTCCCCAGGCAGCGGTTCCTTAAGAACGGATGGGTCTCGTCGCGGGCAATGTCCAGCACCGGAGCGCAATCGGCGTCGATGCCCATGGCACGCAATTCCTGGCCCAGCAGCAGGTGATGCAGCCAGATGGCGCGGTCGCCGCGCCCGGCCTGCTCCAGCGGCGGCGGGAAATCGGTCCAATGCGGGGCACGCATCCGCTGAACGCGCCCCCCCTCCTGGTCGATCAGGACCGGGGCATCGCGTCCCACCGCCTCGCGCAGCGCGCCGGTCAGCCGGCGCAGCCGCTCAGGCGTGTCGATATTGCGGCCGAACAGGATGAAACCCCAAGGATCGGCGGCGCGAAAGAAATCGCGCTCGGCCCCGCTCAGGTCGGGACCGGCGATGCCGCCCAGGATCGTCGCGCCGGCCATTACTTGGCGGTGGCGGGGATGCAGTCCACGCCCTCGGCGATCAGCGCGGCGCAGAAGCGGCGTGCCTCTTCTTTCGAGGTGAAGCCCCCCGCCCGCAGGCGCCAGAAGGTGCGGCCATTGGCCTTGTGCTCTTGCACCACCATGGATTTGCCCGAGAAAAGTCCGCCGAACTTGCCCGAGACACGGTTCCATTCGCCGCGCGCCAGCTTGTCGCTGTCGAAGGCACCGATCTGGGCCATGGACGACCCCGATGCGGATTTGGCCGGGGCGGCAGCAGGCGGCGCATCCTGGGCGGGCGCGGCGGCGGTAGCGCGCGAGGGCGGGGCGGCGGGGCGGCTTTCGCTGACCGCCGGAGCCGCGGCGCTGGCAGCAGCAGCAGCGGGCACCGGGGCTGAAGTCGCCCGCGCGACCACGCGGCGCGGGCGCGGCGCGGGACGCTCGGATTGCGGCACCGCAGGGGCGGGCACGGCGGCCTGCGCCTCGACCAGGGCCTGCGCGATGGCGTTCTCCTCGGGCTCTTGCCCGGAAAGGTCGGTCAGTGCCTCGTTCACGGGCGCCTCGGCAGCCGGCGCGTCGCTGATCATGGCATTGGCGACGGCATCCTCTTCCTCGGTGGTCTCGACCGGCGCGGGCCTGCCGTCGGGGCGGGCGATGACGCGGGCGGTCTCTTCCAGCGGCGGCAGTTCCACGGCGCGCGAGGGCGCCTGGGCGGTCGCGCCCAGAACGCCCATGGCGACATCCTGTGCCTCAAGCCCGGTGGCGCCGGGGGCGATCGCCACCTTGTCCACATCGCGGGGCTTGGCACCGGCGGCGACGGTATTGACCGCCAGGCCCAGACGGTCGGTCAGTTCGCCGCCCGGATCGTCGGGCGCGGTCCGCGCCTCGCCTTGCAGCGCGCGGATCACCGGCACGCCCGAGACATCGCGCACCACCAGCTTGAAGCCCCAGACCGCCAGCACGATGATCAGCCCGACCGAGATCAGCGCGCCGAGATAATGCGTCAACCGCGACAGGCGCTGTCGCATGCTGGGCGGGCCAAGCAAGGCGGGATCGTGGTCCCCGCTCCATTCCTGATCCTGCCAGGCATCGAATTGAGAATCCTCGCCCCGGCTCTCGCCATAGGGAAAGTCTTGCGGCTGCCGCCGGGACTGATCGCCTTGGAACCCGCCAGAGCGGAAATCTACTACTGCCATGCCTATGCCTGCCTGCCGGTTCGCCCGGATGTTATGCTGCTCGTTACTCTGCTTGCCCCGGCAGGCGGCTGTTTGTCAGCGCATCTCTTTGGCCGGAGTCACGCCCAAGATACCAAGACCGGCCGAAATAACAACGCCGACGGCCCGCACAAGCGCGATTTTCGCCGAAGTCGCGGCCAAATCGCCCTCTTGCACGAAACGCAGGCCGGTTTCCTCATTCCCCCGGTTCCATAGCGAATGCAGGTCCGAGGCGATGTCATACAGGAAAAACGCGACCCGGTGCGGCTCATGGGCGCGGGCGGCGATCTCGACCGTGCGCGGCCATTCGGCGACCTTCCTGGCCAGTTCCAGTTCGGCCGGATGGTCCAGCCGGTCCAGATCCGCCCCGGCCAGCGCGGCATCGGCGACATCGACCCCCAGCCCCGCCGCCCGACCCAGGACCGAGTTCACCCGCGCGCTGGCATATTGCACATACCAGACCGGGTTGTCCTTGGACTGTTCCAGCACGCGGGCAAAGTCGAAATCCAGCGCCGCGTCGTTCTTGCGCGTCAGCATGTGAAAGCGCGTCACATCCGCGCCCGCCTGCTCGACAACATCGCGCAGGGTGACGAAGGTGCCGGCGCGCTTGGACATCTTGAAGGGCTCGCCGTTCTTGAACAGCTTGACCAGCTGGATCAGCTTGACATCCAGCGGCACGCGGCCATCGGACAGCGCCTTCACGGCGGCGGTCATGCGCTTGACATAGCCGCCATGGTCGGCGCCGAACACGTCGATCAACTGGTCGAAGCCCCGGTCGATCTTGTCCCAGTGATAGGCGATGTCGGGCGCGAAATAGGTCCAGGAGCCATCCGATTTCTTCACCGGCCGGTCCACGTCGTCGCCATGGCTGGTCGAGCGGAAAAGCGTCTGCTGGCGCGGCTCCCAATCCTCGGGGGTCTTGCCCTTGGGGGGCTCCAGCACGCCCTCATAGATCAGCCCGGCATCTCGCAGGCGCTGAATGGCGGATTCGATCCGGCCCGTGCCGTAAAGCGCCTTCTCGCTTGAAAAGACATCCATATGCACGTTCAAAAGCGCCAGATCCTGCCGGATCATGTCCATCATGGCCTCGGTGGCGAAGTCCCGGATCTGGGCCAGCCAATCGGATTCGGGCCTGTCGATCAGGCTGTCGCCGTATTTGGCCTTCAGCGCCTCGCCCACCGGGATCAGGTAGTCGCCGGGATAAAGGCCCTCGCGGATCTCGGGCTCCAGGCCGTTGGCCTCGCGGTAACGCTCATAGGCGGAGCGCGCCAGAACATTGACCTGCGCGCCGCCGTCATTGATGTAATATTCCCGCGTCACGTCGAAGCCCGCGAAATCCAGAAGCGCGGCCAGCGCATCGCCGAAGACCGCGCCGCGCGTATGGCCGACATGCATCGGCCCGGTCGGATTGGCGCTGACGAATTCGACATTGACCTTGACGCCATCGCCCAAGGCCGAGCGGCCGTAATCCGTCCCCGCCCGCAACGCCGCGCGCAGGACGCCGCGCCACTCGCCCGGTTCCAGCCGCAGGTTCAGAAAGCCCGGCCCCGCCACCTCGGCCCCCGCGATGCGCGGATCGGCGGCAAGGCGCGCCGCCAGGACCTCGGCGATGTCGCGCGGCTTCTTTCCGGCGGGCTTCGAAAGCACCATCGCGGCATTGGTCGCCATGTCGCCATGGGCGGCATCGCGCGGTGGCTCGACCGTGACGGCGGCCATGTCGAGGCCGGCGGGCAGATCGCCCGATTGTTCCATCTGCGCCAGCGCGTCCAGGACCAGCGCGCGGATTTCCGAAAAGAGGTTCATGGCTTCCATCCGTATGATCGCGCTGGGATAGCCCTTGCCCAAGGGGGCCGTCAACCACGCGGCCGGGACAAAGCCGCGCGGCGACGGCGGCAGACCCTGCTGGCGGCGGATCTCCCTGGGGCACACCCCCCGCCGGTCCCGCCAGCCCCCCGCAGACAGCCCCGCCAGCACCCCCGCAGGCAGCCCGAGCCTTCCCGAATGACGATCCTGCACGCGCAAGGCACGCGATCACATTGACGCAGGGAAGGTTTTCGGCTACGCGGCATGCGTCTGCATCCGGCAGGCATGGCGAGGGGCGTGCGGAAATTGCGTCCCTGACCGCAACCGATGACCCTTCGATCCGATATCACGATCCGGGGCCAGCGGCGGCGATGGACGCAAAACAGTTTGCACGGGCATGGCCTCGTGCAGTGACACGAAAGCCCTGAATGACCAAGTTCTCCGATCTGAAGCTGGACCCCAAGGTTCTGAAAGCCATTTCCGAGGCGGGGTATGAAACCCCCACCCCGATCCAGGCCGGCGCGATACCGCCCGCGCTGGAAGGCCGCGACGTGCTGGGCATCGCCCAGACCGGCACCGGCAAGACCGCCAGCTTCACGCTTCCGATGATCACGCTGCTGGGCCGGGGCCGTGCCCGCGCGCGGATGCCGCGTTCGCTGGTGCTGTGCCCGACGCGCGAACTGGCCGCCCAGGTGGCCGAGAATTTCGACATCTATGCCAAGCACACCCGCCTGACCAAGGCCCTGTTGATCGGCGGCGTATCCTTCAACGAACAGGACAAGCTTATCGACCGGGGCGTCGACGTGCTGATCGCGACCCCCGGCCGGCTGCTGGATCATTTCGAGCGCGGCAAGCTTCTGCTGACCGGCGTGCAGATCATGGTCGTGGACGAGGCCGACCGGATGCTGGACATGGGCTTCATCCCGGACATCGAGCGTATCTTCCAGCTTACCCCCTTTACCCGGCAGACGCTGTTCTTCAGCGCCACCATGGCACCCGAGATCGAGCGCATCACCGACACCTTCCTGCATGCGCCCGAGCGCATCGAGGTCGCCCGCCAGGCCACCACCAGCGAGACGATCACCCAGAAGCTGGTCGAAATCACGCCCACCCGCCGCGACCAGTCCGCCAAGCAAAAGCGCGAGCTGCTGCGCGCCCTGATCCGCGCCGAGGGCGATGAGCTGAAGAACGCCATCATCTTCTGCAACCGCAAGACCGAGGTAGACATCGTCGCGAAGTCGCTGAAGGCGCATGGCTTCGACGCCGCGCCCATCCATGGCGACCTGGACCAACGCCACCGCATGGCGACGCTCGACGATTTCCGCGAGGGGAAGCTGCGTTTCCTGATCGCCTCGGACGTGGCGGCGCGGGGGCTGGACATTCCCGCCGTCAGCCATGTCTTCAACTTCGACCTTCCCAGCCACGCCGAGGATTACGTCCACCGCATCGGCCGCACCGGCCGCGCGGGACGCAAGGGCACCGCGATCTCGATTGCAACGCCGATGGACGACAAGCTGCTTGCCGCGATCGAAACACTGGTCAAGCAGACTCTGCCCCGCGCCGAAATCCCCGAGGGCTTCTCCTTGACCGCCGCCGCCCAGGACGCCCCCCGCCCGCGCGAGGGCGGCCGGCGCGAGCGTAATGGCCGCGACCGCCGGGGTCGCCGGAGCGAGGATGAGCAGCGCCCCTCCCGCCACGAGCGCGAAGAGCGCAAGCCCGAAGAGAAGCGCGCCGAGGCCGCCCCCGCCGAACGCCCCCCGCGCGAGGAACGCGCCGAGCGCCGCGAGGAGCATCGCCCGGAAAGCCGCCATGAGGGGCGGCACGAAAACCGCCGCGACCGTCGCGACCGTGACGATCGCCGTGATCGCGGCGACCGCCATCCGGTGACGGGCATGGGCGAACATATGCCCGAATTCATGACCCGAACCTTCCGTCCGGGCTTCATCGAGGGCATCGCCGAAGCCGAGCCGGCCGTGGAAGCGGTCGAGGGTGGCGCCGCGAATGCCGAAGCCGTGGCCGCGCAGCCCGCCGCCGAGGCAAAGGCCGCGAAACCACGTCGCGCGCGCCGGGGTGGCACCCGCGCCGAGGAAGCCCCCGCCGATCCGCTGGTGCAAGCCTCCGAAGCGGCCCCGGTCGTGGAAGCCGCACCCGTCGCCGAAACCGAGGCCCCGCTGGAAGCGGCCGAGGCCGAGGCCCCTGCCACCAAGCCCGCGCGCAAACCCCGCGCAGCGCGCAAGAAAAAGGCCGAAGCGGCGCCGGAAGCCGAAGCCGCCACCGAAACCCAGGCCGAAGCCCAGGCCGAAGCTGCCCCCATCGAAGCCGCCGCGGAACCCACCGAGGCCACGGAAGAGACGCCAAAGCCCAAGCGCAAATCCAGCCCGCGCAAGAAGGCTGCCGAACCTGTCGAGGCCGGCTTCGAAGTCGGGGCGGTGGAAAAACCCGCCAAGCCCGCGCGCAAACCCCGCGCGCCGCGCAAGAAGGCCGCGCCGGAAGCCGAAACCGCCGAAGCTGCGGCGGCCGAGGCCGTCCCCGCGTCGGGCGCGGATGACAAGGCCGAAGCCTGACACCAGCCATGAGCGCGGCCGCGCCCTCTGAAGACATCGCCCGGCGGCGCCCGCCGCTGGGCGCGCTTGCCCTGGACCTGGGGGCGGGGCTGCTCGCCGCGCTGGGACAGGCACCCTGGAACCTCTGGCTCCTCACCGTCCTGGCCTTCGTTTTCCTGACCTGGCGCATCGCCACGGCACGCGGCCCCCGCGCCGCCGCCTGGCATGCGCTGGCCGCCGGTTTCGGCCATTTCGCCCTGGCCATGTCCTGGATCATCGAACCCTTCCTGGTCGAGCCAGAGATCTACGGCTGGATGGCACCCTTCGCGCTTTTCCTCATGGCGCTTGGCGGAGCACTGTTCTGGACCCTGCCCGGCTGGCTCGCGGCGCGGCTGGGGAGCGGTGCCCAAGGTCGCGCGATGGCTTTCGCGGGGGCCATGCTTTTCTCGGACTGGCTGCGGGGCTGGATCTTCACCGGCCTGCCCTGGGCGCTGACCGGACATATCTGGATCGCCACGCCGGCGGGCCAGGTCGCGGCCGGCTTTGGCGCGCTCGGCCTTTCGGCGCTGACCCTGCTGGCGGGCGCGCTGCCGCTGATCTTTCGCGGCAAGCCGGGCTGGCGCGGGCTGCTGCCCGGCGCCGCGCTTTCGGTGCTGCTGATCGCACTGGCCTTCAGCGCCGGCCTCGCCCGGCTGGCGCGCCCCCTGCCCCCCGACACACAGGTCCATCTGCGCCTGATCCAGCCCGATGCCGCCCAGGCGCTGAAATGGGATCCCTATTGGTCCGAGGTCTTCTTTCGCCGCCTGCTGGATCTCTCGGCCGCGCGCGACCCCGGCCAGCCCGCGCCCGACGCGGTGATCTGGCCCGAAACGGCGGTGAACTTCCTGCTGGATCAATCAGGCAGCGCCGCGCAGGACATCGCGGCCTTCACCGGAGCCCCCGTGATCCTGGGCATCCAGCGCGCAGAAGAAGAGCGTTATTTCAATAGTCTGACATACTTTTCCTCGAAAGGGATCGGGCCTGTCTATGACAAGTTCCACCTCGTCCCCTTCGGCGAATACACGCCCTGGGGCGATCTGATGGCGCGCTTTGGCATCCGCGCCTTCGCCGCGCGGCACGGCTTCGGCTATTCCGCCGGCGCCGGTCCCCGCGTCATGCGCTTCGAAAATCTGCCCCCGGTCCAGCCGCTGATCTGCTACGAAGCCGTTTTCTCGCGCCACCTGATCGCCGGTCCCGACCGCCCGCAATGGCTCTTGCAAGTGACGAACGATGCCTGGTTCGGCAAGGTCTCGGGGCCCTGGCAGCACCTGGCCCAGGCCCGGCTGCGCGCGATCGAAAGCGGCCTGCCCCTGATGCGCGCCGCCAATACCGGCGTCACGGCGGTGATCGACGCGCGCGGAGGGATCCGCGCCGAACTGGGCCTGAACCTCGCGGGCCGGATCGACGCGGCTCTTCCCGCCGCGCTGCCCCCGACGCCATGGTCACGCTGGGGCGACCTGCCCGCGCTGGCCCTGGCGCTGATCCTGGCGCTGGGACCTCTCATGACGGCCATGCGCGCGCGCAGGTTGACGGCGACCGGGGCGTGATCTATCGCTCGGACCTGACCGTCACAACGGCTTCCTGGCGTGGCGGCGTAACTTAACGGAGCATTTCTCATGGCCAGACTGGACTATGTCTTCACCTCGGAATCCGTGTCCGAGGGGCACCCCGATAAATTATGCGACCAGATCTCGGATGCGGTGCTGGACGCGCTTCTGGCCGAGGACCCGGCGGCACGTGTCGCCTGCGAGACCTTCGCCACCACCGGCACCGTGGTCATCGGCGGCGAGATCGGGCTGACCGATCAGAAGAAGCTGGGCGAATACATGGGCCGCGTGACCCAGATCGCCCGCGATACGATCCACGACATCGGCTATGAGCAGGAAAAGTTCCACTGGAACACCTGCCACGTCCACAACTACCTGCACGAACAATCCGCCCATATCAGCCAGGGCGTGGACCGCGACGGCGCGGGCGACCAGGGCATCATGTTCGGCTATGCGGTCGATGAGACGCCCGAACTGATGCCCGCCCCGATCCAGTATGCCCACGCGATCCTGCGCCGCCTGGCCGAAGCCCGCAAGTCGGGCGCCGAGCCTCTGCTGGGCCCGGACGCCAAGTCGCAACTGTCGCTGCGCTATGAAAACGGCAAGCCGGTCGAGGTCACCAGCCTGGTCCTGTCGCACCAGCACAAGGACGAATCGCAAAGCTCGGACGACATCCGCGCCATCGTCGAACCCTATATCCGCGAGGTCCTGCCCACCGAATGGCTGACAGGACGCACCGAATGGTGGGTGAACCCGACGGGCACCTTCGTGATCGGCGGCCCCGATGGCGATGCGGGCCTGACCGGGCGCAAGATCATCGTCGACACCTATGGCGGCGCGGCCCCGCATGGCGGCGGCGCGTTTTCGGGCAAGGACCCGACCAAGGTGGACCGCTCGGCCGCCTATGCGGCGCGCTACCTGGCCAAGAACGTGGTCGCGGCGGGCCTTGCGAAACGCTGCGTGATCCAGCTCTCCTATGCCATCGGGGTGGCAAAGCCGCTTTCGATCTATGCCGACACCTTCGGCACCTCGGAAATCCCCGAAGCCGAGATCGAGCGCGCCATCGCGCGCGCCATGGACCTGACCCCGCGCGGCATCCGCGAGCATCTCGACCTCTGCCGGCCGATCTATCGCCGCACCGCCGCCTATGGCCATTTCGGCCGCGCCCCGGAGGCGGATGGCGGCTTCTCCTGGGAACGCACGGATCTCGCCGAAGCACTGAAACGCGAATTGTAACGCCGCATGGGGGCTTTGCCCCCGCGCGTGCCGCGCTCCCCCAGGATATTTTCGTCAAGGAAGAACAAGGGGCCGGGCCTTTGGATCCAGGCCCCTCTTTCTTGTCCAAATATCCTGCGGGGGAAGCTCGGTTGTCCGCAGGACGACCGGGCGTGGGGGCGCAAAGCCCCCAAGCAACCTCAGTCCTTGAAGCTGCGGCTGTCCTTGATTTGGTCCCAAGCCCAGACCACTTCCTGCAACCGATCCTCGTCCGAACGGTCGCCACCGTTCATGTCGGGGTGAAGGTCCTTGACCAGGGATTTGTATTGCTTGCGGATTTCGGCCCTGGTCCAGCTGTCCTTGGCCTCCAGGATCTCCAGCGCCTTGCGCTCGGTCGGGGGCAGTTTGCGGGTCGATGCGCGGCGGGCTTCGGGATTGGTTCCGTTCGCGCCCAGGATCTCCAGCGGGTCGCTGATGCCGTGGCGCGCCCATTTATCCTCCTGCGCCGCGCGGCCGAAGGGTTTCGTGGGCCGTTCCCAGACCGTCGCATTGTCCAGGAACTCTTGGAATTCGGCCTCGGACTGACCCTGGAAATAGTTCCAGTTCAGATTGTATTCGCGCACATGATCCTTGCAGAACCAATAGTATTCGTCGAGGTTGCGCGGAGATTTCGGTGCCCGATACTGGCCGGGCTGGCTACAACCCTCTTTGTCACAGCACCGCGTCGAGGTCTCGAAGGCGCCGGACATGCCCCGCCGGCCCCTGGACTTCTTCTTCTTGTCCGAGGCCGCTGAAATATCGAATCCGAACGGGTCGCTATTACTCATTTCCCTGCCTTGTCCTGAACGGGACGCGCAGTTTAGGCTATTTCGCTCGACATGAAAGGGGCATTGCGGATGATTGCCGATCAGATACGGGAACGCTTGCGCGAATTGGAGCCCAGCCGGCTTGAGGTCATCGACGAAAGCGAGGGCCATCGCGGGCATGGCGGCTGGAAGGAGGGCGGCGAGACGCATTTCCGTATCCGCATGGCCAGCCCTCGCTTCGCCGGGCTGGGCCATCTGGCGCGGCACCGGCTGGTGCATGCCGCCCTGGGCGACATCATCCCGCGAATCCATGCCCTTGCGCTTGAGCTTGCCGAAGGCTGAGCCACCGGCGGGCCCAGCCTTGCCGCAATTGGTCCGCTTGCTTAGAACCCGACAGGCAGCAACAAGGATTTTCCGCCGATGACCTCGCCCAAGGATTTCAATGACCGCATGCTGTCCCTGGGTCTGGCCCGCGTCAGCGAGGCTGCTGCCCAAGCCTCGGCGCAGTTGATCGGTCACGGCGACGAGAAGGCCGCCGATCAGGCCGCGGTAAGTGCCATGCGCGATCAGCTGAACCTTCTGGACATCAAGGGCGTCGTCGTCATCGGCGAGGGCGAGCGCGACGAGGCGCCGATGCTTTATATCGGCGAGGAGGTCGGCACCGGCAAAGGCCCCGATGTCGATATCGCGCTGGACCCGCTTGCGGGCACCACGCTGACCGCCAAGGACATGCCCAACGCGCTGACCGTGATCGCCATGGCGCCGCGCGGCACGCTGCTGCACGCGCCAGATGTCTACATGGAAAAGCTGGCGATCGGTCCCGGCTATGCCAAGGACGTGATCAGCCTGGACATGCCCCCGGCGCGGCGCGTCCGGGCACTGGCCGACGCGCGCGGCCTGAAGGACAGCGACATCACCGTCTGCATCCTGGACCGCCCCCGCCACGAGGATCTGATTGCCGAGATCCGCTCGACCGGGGCGGCGATCAGGTTGATCCCCGATGGAGACGTGGCCGGCGTCATCCATTGCGCCGAGGCCGAATTGACGGGGATCGACATGTATATGGGCTCGGGCGGCGCGCCCGAGGGCGTACTGGCGGCCAGTGCGCTGAAATGCATGGGCGGGCAGATGTGGGGCAAGCTGCTGTTTCGCAACGAGGATGAAAGAAGGCGCGCGAAAAAGGCCGGGATCGCCGATCTGGACCGGATCTATTCGCGCGACGAGTTGGTGACCGGGGACGTAATCTTCGCCGCGACCGGCGTGACCAACGGCCTGATCGTGGCGGGCGTCAAGCGCGAGCCGGGCTATCTGACCACCGAGACCATCTTGATGCGCTCCAAGACCGGCTCGGTCCGGCGCATGATTTATCGCAACCCGGTCAAGTAATCAGGCGCCACCTTGCGCAGAAGGCGGTCATGGGGGATGAAGCCTGCATGACCGCTTTTCTTTCCGTGACCTCATCGCTGACCGGCAGGCTGTGGCGCGGCCCCGATCCGGGGCTTGAGCGCGCGGCCGAGGCTTTGGTCCAGGCCAGCCGCCTGCCCTTGCCCGTCTGCCGCGTGCTGGCCGACCGAAGCGTCCCCGCGCCCGAGACCGCCGCCTATCTTGAGCCGCGCCTGCGCGACCTCTTGCCCGATCCGCTGACCTTGCGCGACATGGACGTGGCCGCGCGGCGCATCGTCCGGGCGGCCACCCGGCACGAGCGGATCGCCATATTCGCCGATTACGACGTGGATGGCGGTTCCTCGGCGGCGCTGCTGATCGACTGGCTGCGCCGCCAGGACCGGCCCGCGACGCTTTACATCCCCGACCGCATCGATGAGGGCTACGGCCCGAACATCCCCGCGATCCAGGGGCTTTCGGCCGGGCACGACCTGATCATCTGCGTCGATTGCGGCACGCTCAGCCATGAGGCACTGGCCGCCGCCGGTTGCGACGTGATCGTGCTGGACCATCACCAGGGCGCCGAGACCCTGCCTCCTGTCCTGGCCGTGGTGAATCCCAACCGCGCCGATGAAGACGGCGCGCTGGGGCATCTTTGCGCGGCTGGGGTCGTCTTCCTGACCCTGGTGCAATGCAACCGCCTGCTGCGCGAGGCCGGGCTGCCCCAGCCCGACCTGATCGGGCTTCTGGACCTGGTAGCGCTGGCGACGGTGGCGGATGTGGCGCCTCTGGTCGGCGTCAACCGGGCTTTCGTGCGGCAGGGCCTGGCGATCATGGCGCGGCGCGAAAGGCCGGGGCTGGTGGCGCTTTCCGACGTGGCGCGGCTGGACGCGGCGCCCAATGCCTTTCACCTGGGCTTTCTGCTGGGACCTAGGATCAATGCCGGGGGGCGCGTGGGTCGTGCCGATCTGGGCGCGCGGTGCCTAAGCTGCACCGATACGACCCAGGCCCTGCGCTATGCCGAGGAACTGGACGCGCTGAACCGCGACCGCCGCGCCATCGAAGCCGCCGTGCGCGAGGCCGCCCTGGCCCAGGTCGAAGCCCGCGCCGATCCGCTGCTGGCCTGGGCCGCGGGCGAGGGCTGGCATCCCGGCGTCGTCGGCATCGTGGCGGCGCGGGTGAAAGAGGCCGCGAACCTTCCCTCGGTGGTGATCGGGGTGGAAAACGGCATCGGCAAGGGCTCGGCCCGCTCGGTGCCCGGCGTCGACCTTGGCCGCGCGATCCAGCGGCTTGCCGCCGAGGGCCTGCTTGTGAAGGGCGGTGGCCATGCCATGGCAGCGGGGCTGACGGTCGAGGAGGCACGCATCCCCGAAGCCATGGCGCGCCTCTCGCAGCTTCTCGCGCGCGAGATGGCCGAGCGGCCCGGCTCGGGCGAGCTGCGCATCTCGGGGCTCTTGGACCCGGCGGGGGCCACGGTCGAATTGATGCAGATGCTGGAACGCGTCGGTCCCTATGGCCAGGCCGCGCCCGCACCGCGCTTCGCTTTCGCCGAGCAGTTGATCGACAGCGCCGGGACCATGGGCGACAGCCACCTGCGCCTGCGTTTCCGCAGCCCCGGCAGCCCGGTGGTCGAGGCCGTGGCCTGGGGCGCGATGAGCACCCCGCTGGGCCCCGCGCTTCTGGGCGCCAAGGGCCGCCGCTTTCACCTGGCGGGCAAGCTGGAGCTGTCGCAATGGGGCGGACGCGAACGGGTGCGGCTGCGCCTGGACGACGCCGCTGCGGTGACCTAGCGGGCGGGCGGAGACCGGCGGAAAGGTGCGAAAAAAACTTTCCCCGGCAGCCGTTTTTCCGCTTGCGCCCCCGCCCCCCCTCGCCTAAACACCGCTCCACACCGCAGGCCAAGGGCTTGGCGGAGTGAAGAAGTGGCCCGTTCGTCTATCGGTTAGGACGTCAGGTTTTCAACCTGAAAAGAGGGGTTCGACTCCCCTACGGGCTGCCACTTTTCATCTTGGATACCGCCAGACATTGCCCCTGATCGCGTATCGGCATGTCTTGGGCAGGCCGCGCCCTCGGGCGCCGCCGCAGCGACGCCCGCAAGGGCGAAGCGCCTATTTTCCCATCATTTCCTCTTCGACGCGGACGCCACCAACCACGCCCAGCGATTTCAGCTTGCGGTGCAGGGCCGAGCGTTCCATCCCCACGAATTGCGCCGTGCGGCTGATATTGCCGCCGAAGCGGTTGATCTGGGCCAGAAGATATTCCCGCTCGAACAATTCGCGCGCCTCGCGCAGCGCCAGGCTGGTGATCTGCGGACCCAGCGCCAGCACCTCGCCCGAGGCACTGGCCGCGCCCTGGGTCTCAAGCTCCGAGGGCTGGATCGGTCCCGAGCCCTCGCCCAGGATCAGCACCCGTTCGATCACATTGCGCAATTGCCGGATATTGCCCGGCCAACCCATCGCTTGCAGGGCAGCGACGGTTTCCTCGGGCAGGCTGCGCTGGGGCAGGCCCTGGGTCGCGTGAAACTGCTCGATGAAGAACTGCGCCAGTTGCGCGATATCGTCGCGCCGCTCGGCCAGCGAGGGGACCGCGATGGGAACCACGTTCAGCCGGTCGTAAAGCTCTTGCCGGAAGCGGCCGCTGGCGATCTCGACCGCCAGATCGCGATTGGTCGAGGAAATCACCCGCAGATCCACCCGCACCTTGTCGGTGCCGCCGGCGCGCTGGAACTGCTGTTCGGTCAGGACGCGCAGAAGCTTGGGCTGGGTGCCCATGGGCATGTCGGCGACCTCATCGAAATAGATCACGCCGCCATGCGCCTGTTCCAGCAGGCCCGGCTCGACCCCGCGCTCGGGCGTCTCGCGGCCGAAAAGCACCTCCTCCATGTGCTCCGGCTCGATGGTGGCGCAGGGGACGGTGATGAAGGGCGCGCGCCCGCGCGGACTGTGGCCGTGGATATGGCGCGCGGCCATCTCTTTGCCCGAGCCGGGCTCTCCGGTCAGCATCACCCGGCCATTCGACTTCGCCACCTTGTCAAGCTGGTCGCGCAGCCGCCTGAAGGGCGCGGAACCTCCCAGCATCTCGGCGGCACGGGCCTCTCCCTGGCGCAGGGTCGTATTCTCGTGGCGCAGGCGCGATGTCTCCATCGCGCGCCGGATCACCACCAGAAGCTGATCGATATTGAAGGGCTTCTCGATGAAATCATAGGCGCCCTGCTTGATCGCGGCGACCGCGATCTCGATATTGCCATGCCCCGAGATGATCACGACCGGGACATCGGGATTGTTGCGCTTGACCTGCTTCAGGATGTCGATCCCGTCCATCTTGCTGTCCTTCAGCCAGATATCCAGAATCATCAGCGAAGGCTCGGCCAGGTTCAGTTCGGCCACGGCCTGGTCGGAATTCGCGGCCATCCGGGTCGAATAACCTTCATCCCGCAGGATGTCCGAAATCAGTTCGCGAATGTCCTTTTCGTCATCGACAATCAGAATGTCACTCATGTCACGTGTTCCTGCTCATGTTTCTGGCGCCGCGCGGACAGCCGGACGGGCTGTCTTTCGCGGGGTAGCCTGATTTCGGCCATTGCGCCCCGTTGGTTCGGGGCGTCGGTCAGCGTGAAGCTGCCGCCGTGCTCCTCGACGATCTTCTTGACGATGGGCAGCCCCAGCCCCGTGCCGCCCGGCTTCATCGTCACATAGGGTTCGAACAGCCGCGAGCGATCCTCGGGCAGTCCGGTGCCGTTATCCGTGATGCGGATCGTCACCGCATCCGGGGCCAGGACCATCTGCACCCGCACCTGCGGCTGCCAGCCTGGATCTGGATTTTGACAAAATTCCTCAATGGCTTCTCCGGCATTCTTCAGAAGGTTCGTGAAGACCTGCCGCATCATGCCCTCATCGGCATCGACGATCACCGGCACCTCGGGAATGTCCGAGACCAGCGCCCCCTGCAAGGCGTCGCGCTGCATCAGTTCGCTGTCGCGCAGAAGCTTCGCGATGTCGGTTTCCTTGCGGTCGGGTTCGGGCATGCGGGCGAAGCGGCTGAATTCGTCCACGATCCGGCGCAGATCGTTGGTCTGGCGGATGATCACGCCGGTCAACTGCTCCAGCGCCTCGCGCTCATCCCCCGCGACGGCCGAGAACTTGCGCTTCAGCCGCTCGGCGGAAAGCTGGATCGGGGTCAGCGGGTTCTTGATCTCATGCGCGACGCGACGCGCCACGTCGCCCCAGGCCGCCATCCGCTGGGCCGATACAAGGTCGGTCACGTCGTCCAGCGCCACCACATAGCCTTCAAGGCCACCCGCCGCGCCACGCCGGATCGCCATGCGGACAAGCAGGCTCTCCACCCGGCCTTCGCGGGCAAGGCGGATCTCGTCCTGGACCCATTCATTGACCGATTGGCCCAGACGCTCGAACAGGGGCGCGAATTCCGGCACCGCCTCGGACAGCAGCCGGTCATGCGCGGTGGCGGGGTCAAGGCCCAGCAGCCGCGTCGCCGAGCGGTTCAGAAAGTCGATCTCGCCCGCCGCATCCAGGCCGATCACCCCCGCCGTGACCGAGGACAGCACGGAATCGAACAGCCGCCGCTGGTCGTCGGCGATACGATAGCTTTCGACCAGTTCCAGGCGCTGCTGCTTCAATTGCCGGGTCATGCGGTTGAAGCTTTCACCCAGGGTCTGGATCTCATCCCCGGTATCCGCCTCGGGGATTTGCAGGTCCAGATTGCCCTTGCCCACCTGCTCGGAAGCCGCTGCCAGCCGCCCGATGGGACGCGACAGGCGGTCCGCGAACCACAGCCCCAGCCACATCGCCGCCGCCACGAGAAGCAGCGCGAAGCCAAGGTAAAGCAACGAGAATTCCAGCAGCACCCGGCCCCGCTCGCTTTCCAGGCGCTGATATTCGCCGACGCTCTGGCGGGTATCGTCCAGCAGCCCCAGCAGTTTCCCGTCCACGTCGCGGGTGACGTAAAGATAGCGGTCGGCCAGCGGCGGCAAGGGCACCAGCGCGCGGAATTCGTTGTTCTGCCAGTCCTGGATCAACACCAGGCCCTGGGCGCGGGCCTGATCGAAATTCTCGGGGCTGGGACGCTCATACCAGAATTGATAGCTGCGCTCGCCCCGCGCTCGGATGGTGCCGCGCCCGTCGATGACATAAGCCTCGCGCAGGCCGCGCTGGATCTGGACCTGACCCTGGCCCAGCAGCCGGCGCAATTCGCCATCGTCCAGCAACGGCTTTTGACGCGCGGCCTGGGTCAGCGCATCCGCAAGCAGCTTCGCGTCGTTTGTCAGGTCGCGGCGATGCTCGTCCTGGTAAGCCTCGGCGGCGGCGAGCGAGCTGTTCACGACCTGCTGCACCCGGTTCGAGAACCAGCCCTCAAGGCCGATATTCACCGTCAACCCGGCGAACAGCGCGACCAGCACCGTGGGCACCAGCGCGATGGTGGCGAAGACCCCCACCAGCCGCATATGCAACCGCGAGCCCGCGGCCGAGTTCCGCCGCGCCATGACGATACCCAGCATCCGCGTCACGACCAGCCCGGTCAGCACGATCAGATAAAGCAGGTCCGCCAGCAGCACCAGGCGCAGCACAGAGCGGCCCGGCGTCACATCCGCGAAGGGTCCCATGACGGCGAAGGTCAGGCCCGCCAGCACCGGCCCCAGCACCGCCAGCCCCAATGTGCCCACATTGCGCCAGAAACGCAGCCGCCGCATTCTTGCGACGCGCTCCCAAGTGCCTTTCGATAGCGTGCCCGCCACTTCTCCCGACCTCACGGTTCCGCCGCTGTGCCGCGGCCTGTCTGTGGCCGTCGCGCGACGAACGTGCGGCCATCTGTGGCCGTTTTACATCAGTTTGCGGCGGCGTGTCACCTCGATATTCAGGTCGGTCAGCTTCTTGCGCAGCGTATTGCGGTTGATCCCCAGCAAATCGGCGCATCGAAGCTGATTTCCGCCGGTCGCGTCCAGGGCGATCTCAAGCAGGGGCTTTTCGATTTCGCGCAGGATGCGGTCGTAAAGGCCGGGCGGCGGCAACTGGTCGCCATGCAGGTCGAAATAGCGTTGCAGGTGCATTTCCACCGATTGCGCCAGCCGCGCGTTCGAGGCGTCGGGCAGCGCGCCCATGTTCTGGGACGACGCCGCGCCCGAGGGGGGGATGGCGGTGCTGGCGGCGGGGACGACCGCGACCGGGCTGCGCGGGGACGGGGACGGGCTGGGCGCGGCGGCGATGGGGGCCGATTCCGACAATGCGGCGCGGGCCTCTGCCTCGGTGATCTCGGCACCGCCGGCGGTCAGAGCCAGGCGGCGCATCAGGTTCTCCAACTCGCGGACATTGCCGGGGAAGGGATAGGCGCGGATCAGCGCCGTCGCCCCCTCGGCCAGGCCGCGCTGCGGCAGGCCCTGCGCGGCGGCACGGGCCAGAAGGTGCCGCGCGAGCGGCGGAATGTCATCGACGCGGGCACGCAGCGGCGGCACGGTGATCGTGACCCCCGCCAGCCGATAATAAAGATCCGCCCGCAGCCGGCCCGCCGCGACATCGGCCTGCGGCTCTGGCCCGGTGGTCGAAACCAGGCGCGGCATCTGGTTGCGCGTCGGCCCGACCTCCCATGCCTCGATCAGGCCGATCAGCCGCGCCTGTGCAGGCGCGCCGAAACCCGAAGGATCCTCGATCAGCAGCGTGCCGCCAGTCGCCCGCTCGCCCGCGCGCGCGATGGCCTCTTCGGAAAGATCGGCCGAGGTCAGCACCGCGAAGCCCTGGTCCCGCCGGTCCGACAGATCATGGAACGAGCGTGCCACGACCGTCTTGCCCACCCCCGCCTCGCCCGCGATCATCACCGGCAGGTCGGCGTTCAGCACCCGCGCGACCATGCGGAACAGGTTCTGCATGGCCGGCGCATGGCCGATCAGCGGCAGCGCGGGATCGGCGTTGCTTTCGGGCGAGGGGATGGCGGGCACGGGCGGCACGGGATCGGATTTCCGCGCCCGCCGGGACAGCGCCTGGTTCGCGCGCACCATCAGGTCGGGCAGATCGAAAGGCTTCGGCAGGTAGTCAAAGGCCGCCGCCTCGGTCGCGCGGATCGCGGTGACGATGGTGTTCTGCGCCGAGATCACGATCACAGGCAGGTCGGGGCGCGCCTTGCGGATCGCGGGGATCATGTCGATGCCGTTGCCGTCGGGCATCATCACATCGGTAATGACAAGATCGCCTCGCCCCTCCTCGACCCAGCGCAGTAGCTGCGCCAGCGAGCCTGTCGCATGCACCCGGCATCCGGCGCGGGTCAGGGCCTGGGTCAAGACTGTGCGGATGGTGCGGTCGTCATCAGCGATCAGAACGGTGCCGTCCATGGGAAAACCTCAGGCTTTGGGAAGTGAGATACGGAAAACGGTGCGGCCGGGCCGCGAATCCAGCGCGATCCAGGCGCCGTGGTCGGTAATGATCTTCGAGACCAGCGCCAGGCCCAACCCGGTGCCGTTCTCGCGCCCCGAAACGAAGGGCTCGAACACCTGATCGGCGATGGCCTCGGGGATGCCGGGGCCGTCATCCTCGATCTCGATCTGAAGGGGCAGGCTGCGGCCCATCGGCTCGGCCTCGGTCGGGGCCATGCGCAGCGTGCCGTCATAAAAGCTGCGGATACGGATGGTGCCGTCCTCGCGCTCCTGGCGCTTGATCGCCTCGGCGGCGTTCTTGACCAGGTTCAGGCAGACCTGCACCAGTTGGTCGTTGTCGGCCAGCGCCGTCGGCAGCGAGGGGTCATAGTCGGGCACGATCTTCAGCCCCTTGCCGAAGCCCACCAGGGCCGAGCGCCGCACCCGCTCAAGCACGTCATGGATGTTCACCTCGGTCAGCTTGGGCGCCGAGGTGTCGCCAAATCGCTCCACCTCGTCCAGCAATTCGACGATGCGGCGCGATTCGGCCACGATCAGGTCGGTCAGGTCGCGATCCCCAGGCGCAAGGCTCATGCCGATCAGTTGCGCCGCGCCGCGAATGCCCGCCAGCGGGTTCTTGATCTCATGCGCCAGCATCTCGGCCATGCCGATGGCCGAGCGCGCGGCCGAGCGCACCGCCCGCCCCTGCCCCAGCCGTCCGGCGCTGTCCGAGGGCGCGACCAGGATGACGACGCCGCCCTCGGGGCTTGGCACCGGACCGGCATGAACGGTCGCGATACGGTCGGCATGGCCGCCCAGCCGGTCGCCGATCTCGAAGCGCACGCCGGCACGGTTCAGCGCATCATGCCCCTCGCGCACGCGCTCCAGGATTTCGCCGATCGAGGGGACGATACGCAGCCGCTTGAGCATCTCGGGGCCTTCCAGCAGATGGCCCATGGCCGAGCGGCGCGAGACGTTGAGAAAGCTTTCCGCCAGGTCGTTCATGCCCGCGACCCGGCCCTGCGCGTCGACGATGACGGCGGGCAGCGGCAGCGCGGACCAGTTCGGTCCGACCTCGGCGGGGACGAAGGCGGCGGAGGGCGGCGCGGCGCTCTCGCCGCGCGAACGGGTCTTGACGCGAAACTTCATGCCGTGATCCCCGCCTGCGCGATCTCATCCGCCTGGGCCGGCGCATCCGCATCCGCATCCGCATCGGAAAAGCCGCTGCGGATGGCGGCCAGCGCGGCCGCGGCCGTGGGCGCGCGCAACAGCTCGGCCCGGTTCGGGGCGCCGTTGGCCTCGGCATACCAGCCCAGGTGCTTGCGCGCGACGCGCAGGCCCAACTCGGTCCCGTAAAGGGACAGGATGTCGTCGTAATGCCGGGCCACGGCCTCGGCCAGGGCCGGGCCGCGCGGGATCGCGGGCGCGGGCGTGCCCCAAAGCTCATGCGCGATCTGCGCCAGCCGCCAGGGCCGGCCCTGGGCGCCGCGCCCGACCATGACCGCATCCGCGCCCGACTGCGCCAGCGCCGCGCGGGCGCTGGCCGCGTCGATCACATCGCCATTCGCGACCAAAGCCGGCCGGCCCGGCACGTTCGCCACCGCCCGGATACGCCGCCAATCGGCGCGCCCGGTATAGAACTGCGCCCGCGTGCGGCCATGCACGGTCAGCATCCGCACCCCCGCCGCCGTCGCCCGCGCCGCAAGGTCGGGGGCGTTCAGGCAATCCATGTCCCAGCCCAGCCGCATCTTCAGCGTCACCGGCAGGTCGGGCACCGCCGCGACGACCGCATCGACCAGAACCAATGCGTGATCCAGATCGCGCATCAGCGCCGCGCCCGAAAGCCCGCCCGTCACCTTCTTGGCCGGGCAGCCCATGTTGATGTCGATGATCCTCGCGCCCAGATCCGCGACGATCCGCGCGGTTTCGGCCATGGCGCCAGCCTCGCGCCCCGCAATCTGGACGCTGACGGGCAGCGCGCCCTCGGTCAGGGCCTTGGCGCGCACCGCCGCGCGGGTCGAGGGCCGGGGCGTCAACATCTCGGTCGAGGCCACCATCTCGCTGACCATCAGCCCGGCTCCGCCATGGCGGGCCACGGCACGGCGAAAGGGCAGATCGGTGATGCCGGCCATCGGTGCCAGAAAGACAGGAGGGCCGAGTCGGGTCGCACCAAGAAGGATCGGTTCGGGCAGGGTCATTGGCAACTCGTAGGACGGGGCGCGGGAATGCGAAAGAATGCGGCGATTGCCCCATCGGCGGGCGGTCGCGACAAAGGCATAACTGCCTATAGTATAGGCTTGCAGTCCAATTAAAGTGCAATACTTGTCCGCTCAAATGTCGCAGCCATGCAGATGAGGCGTCGCAGCCACCACTGGCGCGAACCCCGCCCAAGGATTACCTCTAAGGCCATGGCGGCAATCGGCGCATCAAGGAGGCCATGGCATGTTTCTCTCGGTCTTCGACATCTTCAAGATCGGCGTCGGCCCCTCGTCCTCGCATACGATGGGACCGATGGTGGCGGGGGGACGGTTTCTGGACGCGCTGCGGGGCCAGCCCTTCCGGGCGCATGGGCTGCGCGCCAGCCTGCACGGCAGCCTTGCCTTTACCGGCAAGGGCCACGCCACCGACCGCGCCACCATCTTGGGTTTGGCCGGATTTCTGCCCGAGACGATGGATGCGGACGCCGCCGAGGCCACGCTTGCGGCAAACCGCGCCTCGTGCCTTCTGTCGCCGCCGGGCCTGGGCGCGCTGGCCTTCGACCCCGAACGGGATCTGGTCTTCGATTTCGACCGCGCCCTGCCCGGCCATGCCAACGGCATGATGCTGATGGCGACCGACGCCCAAGGCGACGTGATCTTTCACCAGACCTATTACTCGATCGGGGGCGGCTTCGTGATGACCGAGGCCGAGCTTGCCGCGCGCGGCGACGACACCCGTTCGGACGACGCACCCCGCGTGCCCTTCCCCTTCGCCTCGGCCACCGAGATGCTGGCCATGGCCGAAAAATCGGGCAAATCCATCGCCGCGATGAAACACCAGAACGAGCGCGCGCATCGCAGCGAAGCGCAGATCCGGGACGGCATCGCCCGCATCTGGCAGGTGATGCGCGACTGCATGGACCGGGGGCTGGCGACCGCGGGCACGCTGCCGGGCGGGCTGTCGATCCGCCGCCGCGCCTCGGGCATCCACGACGCGCTGAAGGCCGAGGCGACGATGAACCTGATCGCGCCGCATGTGATCAACGACTGGATGTCGATCTATGCCATGGCCGTGAACGAGGAAAACGCGGCGGGCGGTCAGGTCGTCACCGCGCCCACCAACGGCGCGGCCGGCGTGGTGCCCGCCGTCATCCGCTATTGGCTGGACCATGTGCCCGGCGCGTCCGAGCGCCGGCTTGACGATTTCCTGCTGACGGCGGCGGCCATCGGCGGGCTGATCAAGCACAATGCCAGCATCTCGGGGGCGGAATGCGGTTGCCAGGCCGAGGTGGGCAGCGCCTCGGCCATGGCGGCGGCGGGGCTTTGCGCGGTCCTGGGCGGAACCCCCGAGCAGGTCGAGAACGCCGCCGAGATCGCGCTGGAGCATCACCTGGGCATGACCTGCGATCCGGTGCGCGGCCTGGTCCAGGTGCCTTGCATCGAACGCAACGGCCTGGGCGCGATCAAGGCGGTTTCGGCGGCCAGCCTGGCGCTGCGCGGCGACGGCAGGCATTTCGTCCCCCTGGACGCCGCCATCGAGACCATGCGCCAGACCGGCCGCGACATGTCCGAGAAATACAAAGAGACCTCGCTGGGCGGGCTGGCGGTCAACGTCCCCAACTGCTGAGCCGGGCCGGGTCCTTGCGCGCGCGCCACAGCGACGGCACCGAATGGACCGGGGCGCTTGCCCAAATGCGGGGCTTCCTGTAGCCAGAGAGGCATAAGGAAAACCCACAAGGAACCGGGGACAGAGCAGATGAAATTCCGTTCGGCTTTTGCCGTTCTGTCGATGACGGTGGCCCTGACCGCTTGCGGCGAGCTGCCCTTCCAGAAGAAATCCGAGGAACCCGCCGCCGCGCCCGCCCATTCCGGGCCGCCCGGCGTGTCGCCTCTGGAACAGCCGATCGAGACCGGCGCGGCGGGCCAGCCCGTCGCCACCGCCGAGGCATCGACCGTCGGCACCGCCATGTTCCGCGCCGGCGGCGCGGGCTGGACCGTGACGGCGGCCGACAAGACTGCGGTTTATGAACGCGCCGGCGCGAAATCCGTGGGCGTGACCGTGCGCCGCATGGTCTATGGCCGTGGCGTGGAATTCGTCGGCACCATGAACGGCGCCGTCTTCTCGCTGAACGTGCGGGCGCAGGAATGCGACACCGGCTCGGGCAAGGCGCCGTTCTCGGCGCTGCTGCGCGTCGGCAGCCAAAGGTTGAGCGGCTGCGCCGTGCCCACCGACACGATGCCCAAGGCCCAGACCAAGGCGTCCTCGGCCCCACCGGCACCCAAAGCGACGCCCAAGGCCGCGCCCAGCGCGACGGCGGCCCCCGCCGCCAAGCCCGCCGTGCCGAAACCGGCCGAAGAGCCCGCCGCGACGACCCCGGCGGCAAGCACGCCCGCAGCGACCGAGCCGGCAACGCCTGCCCCCGTCACTACGGCACCCGTCACCCCGGCCCCCGCCACGACCCCAGCGACGCCAGAGCCTGCGGCGACCACCTCGACCAGCACCACGCCCGAGCCGGCCGCACCCACGACACCCGAAACTGCGGCGCCCGAGACGCCGGCACCCGCCCCGGTGGTATTGCCGCCCACCCCGGAAACGCCCTCGCAGTAACCTCGACCGCAGCGGCGTCCCGGCGCCGCTGCCTTTCCCGCGCGCCTCAGCCCGCGGCCCGCGATCTGAAAGGACCCGCCGATGCGCGCCCATTCGACCCTGACCCGCCGCCTGCTGGCCTCGACCGTCCCGGCGGCCCTTCTGCTAAACCTGGCCGCATCGCCCGCGCGGACCGATCCGCTGATCGGCGACGTGATGAACAGCTACGGCCTTGCCGGCGGGGTCGAGACGCCGACCGCCGAGATGCTGCCCGACGGCACGCTTGGCGGCACGCTGTCCTATACCGATCTGGGCCGGCGCCACGATCTGGTGTTCCAGCTTCATCCCCGTGTGACCACGGCGCTGCGCTATTCCCGCGTCTCGGGGATCAACGACCATAACGACCTGGGCCATATCTGGGACCGCAGCTTCGATGTGCGTTTCCAGTTCCTGGATGAAAAGGGCTGGCGTCCCGCCGTCGCGGTGGGCTTGCAGGATTTCATGGGCACGGGCGTCTATTCCGGCGAATATCTGGTCGCGACCAAGACCCTGACGCCGCGCCTGCGCGCCAGCATCGGCCTCGGCTGGGGCCGCCTCGCGGGCGAGCAGCGCGCCCTCGACACCGATGACGAGGGCGGCAAGCCCAATATCGGCGACTGGTTCTCGGGCTCGGTCAAGCCTTTCGGATCGCTCACATGGCAGGCGACCGACAAGCTGCGCCTGATCGCCGAATATTCGAACGACCGTTACGAGCGTGAGACCGCCTCGGGCGAGAAGGAGGCCCCGGGCAATCATGTGAACCTGGGCGCCTATTACGTCTTCAACCCGCAATATCAGGTCGGGCTGTATACGCTGGGCGGCGATACCTTCGGCGCGCAGTTCAGCTTCGCGCTGAACCCGCGCAATGCGCCCTATCCGTCGGGCCTGGAAAAGGCCCCGCCCCCGGTGCGCCCCCGCCCCGCCCCCTCGGCCGACCCCGAGGGCTGGTCCGGCGCCTGGTCCGCCGATCCGACCGCCCAGCCCGCGATCGAGGCCGTGCTGGGCAAGGCCCTGGCCAATGAGGGACAAAAGCTCACCGGCATGTCGCTATCCGCGAACCGGGCCGAGGTGCGGATCCAGAACACCCGTTATATCCAGCAATCCGAGGCGATCGGCCGCACCGCCCGACTGATGACCCGCGCCCTGCCGCCCTCGGTGGAAACGCTGGTGATCACCTCGATGCAGAACGGCATGGCGACCTCTTCGGTGACGCTGCGCCGCTCGGATGTCGAGCGGCTGGAGAATACCGAGGCCGGCAGGATCGCCGCCGTCTCGACGCTCGGCGATGCCGATCCGCGCCCCGAGGGGATGAGCCGCATCCCCGATGCCTCGCCGCGCTTCAAGTGGTGGCTCGGCCCCTATCTGGAACTGGGCGTCTTCGACCCGCAGGACCCCTTGCGCTACGAGGCCGGGGCCGAGCTGAAGGCCAGCTATGAATTCATGCCGGGCCTGGTGCTCTCGGGCAAGGTGCGTCAGCGCATCCTGGGCAATATGGAACAGCGCGGTCCGGGCATTTCCGGCAGCCGGGGCGAACATTACACGCCCGAGGAATATCTGTCCGATCCGGCCAATGAATATGTCAACGGCGTGCCGCGCGTGCGCTCGGACACGCGCATGTATACCGGAAACGACAAGCCCACGGTGCCGGTCCTGACGCTGGCCTGGTATGCCCAGCCCACGCCCTCGGTCTACAGCCGGGTGACGGTCGGCCTGCTGGAACGCGCCTATGGCGGCGTCTCGGGGGAACTTCTGTGGAAGCCCGCCGACTCGGCCCTGGGCGTCGGGGTCGAACTGAACCGCGTGCGCAAGCGCGACTTCGAGGATGCGTTCAGCTTCCGCGATTATGAGGTCACGACCGGGCATGTCTCGCTTTATTACGAATTCGCCCAGGACTATACGGCGCAACTGGATCTGGGCCGCTATCTGGCCGGGGACAAGGGCGCGACCTTCACCCTGACGCGCGAATTCGCCAATGGCTGGCGCGTCGGCGCCTATGCGACCAAGACCAACCTCAGCGCCGAGGAATTCGGCGAGGGCTCGTTCGACAAGGGCGTGACGCTCTCGATCCCGATCGGCTGGGCCGTGGGCACGCCGACCCGCGACCGCGCCACGGCGGATCTGCGCTCGCTCTCGCGCGATGGCGGCGCCAAGGTGAATGTCGAGGGGCGGCTCTACGACAAGGTGCGCGACGCGCAATCCGGGAAACTCTATCAAGGCTGGGGGAGGTTCTGGCGATGATCGGAACGCGTATCCAAGGCGCTGCCCTGACGCTGGCGCTGGTCGCGGGCCTGGCCGCCTGCGGCAACGACAATGACGGCGGACAGGCGGCAAACCCGCTGCTGATCGCGGCCAAATCTCTCGGCACGGCAGCGACCCGCATCCGCGGCAACGACGACAAGGCCGCGGCGGCGCCCGCACGCACGCCCGAACAGATGGCGGCCGAGGCGATGCGGGTCAATTCCGGCCCGCTGATCCTGGTGGGCTTCGAATCCCTGGGTCGCAACCAGGTCATGGCCATGACCGGACAGAACGGCGGCCTGCGCACCTACATGACCCCCGCCGAAGAGGCGCTGATCCTGCGCGACGGTATGGTGATCGGCACGCGCGGCCTCGGCAACGACCTCTCGGTCGCCGAGCCAGGCACCGAAAACCTGATTCGCCGCCAGGGCACCGGCCAGGCCAGGCGCGTGATGCGCTATTTCGCGGGCGACGGGCTGGAGCGCCCGCTGGACTTCAATTGCAGCGTCGGCCCCGGCCCCAGGGCCGGCGTGGTCGTGGAAAACTGCCAGGGCCATGGCGCCAGCTTCCAGAACAACTACCTGCCACAGGGCGGCCACCTGCCCGTCTCGCGCCAGTGGCTGGGACCGAAGCTGGGCTATGTCACCATCCAGGTGCTGCGCCCCTGATCTCAAGGGCCAGGAAAGGCCCCGGACAGACGAAAACCGGCCCCACAGGGCCGGTTTTTTCACGCCTTGAAGCCACGCGAACTCGTTGCCTCACCCAGATTATCCCCCGCCAGCGCCAACCCGTCCGCCTCTACTCCCTGCGCGCACCAAGACACCCAGGGATCCAGGGCAATGAAAACCGCCATCCCCAGCCCCCCGAAAATGCCGGATAAAATCCGAGAAAGCGCGCGCCCGGCTCGCCTTTCCGGCGCAGCCCACCATCTTTCTTGCCTAAATATCCCGGGGTCCGGGGCAGCGCCCCGGTCCAAGTCCGCCCGCATGCGCCGCGCCTGGGCCGGCACGACCCAACCCGCGCCGTGCAATAAAGAAAAGGGGCCGGTCCAAGGACCAGCCCCCCATCGCATACGGAACTTTCGTCCCGTTAGATATCAGCTGTCGTCGTCGTCCGAAGCGACGGCGGCGATGACGCCCAGCAGCAGCAGCGCCGGAACGACAAGGCCAGCATTCGACGAAGCGGGCTTCTCGTCAACGACGACCGGCTCGACTTCGACGACGGGGGCAACGTAACCGCCGGCCAGAGCCGACGAAGCGGTCAGGCCGAGGGCCAGTGCAAAGGTAGCAAATTTGGTCATGATCATGCTCCGTTCAGTACTTTGAAGGCTGCCGTTTCCAGCAACATCAATGCGACAGTCGCATAAAGCCAATGGCTTGGGAAGCGCCCTTGAGACGCCATCCGGCGCGGCTCATCTTACTGTTGCATATTCGCCAACACCTTTCCCGTTCGGCGACAAACTGCCCATGGCCGCGCCGGCCTTCGCCGGGGCACGGTCAGGCGGGAATCGCCCTCATTTTCGGTAAATCACCAGAGAGATTGCATAAAATGCAGCCGAAACCACGATGATCGAAGGTCCGGCGGGGGTATCCAGGCGCAGGCTGGCCCAAAGCCCGCAAATCACCGCCAGCGCCCCCAGCAGGGTGGCGGAACCGGCCATCTGTTCGGGCGTTCTGGAAATCGCGCGCGCCGAAGCCGCAGGCACGATCAGCATGGCCGAGATCAGCAGCGCCCCCACGATCCGAATCGCGATCGCCACCGTCACGGCCAGCGCCAGGGACAGGATCAGCCGCTCGCGCTCGGGATCGATGCCCGAGGCCAGCGCCAGTTCCTCGTTGACCGAGGCCGTGACCAGCCGTTGCCAGCGCCAGACCAGCAGCGCAAGCACCGCCGCCGCGCCGCCCCAGATCCAGGCCAGGTCAGCGCGCGTGACCGCCAGGATGTCGCCGAACAGGAACGCATCCAGATTCACCCGCAACGAGGGGATGAAGCTCGCGGCCAAAAGCCCCGTCGCCAGCGCCGAATGGGCGATCACCCCCAGCACCGTGTCCATGCCCTGCCCCCGGCCCGTCAGCCAGGCCACCAGCACCGCCATGCCCACCGCGACCAGCAGCGTGCCCAGATAAAAGGGCATGGCGAAGGCAAAGCTCAGCGCCACCCCCAGGATCGCCGCATGGGAGGTCGAATCGCCGAAATAGGCCATGCGCCGCCAGACCACGAACGAGCCGAGCGTCCCCGTGGCCAGCACCAGCCCCAGCCCCGCGATCACCGCGCGGGTCAGAAAGTCGTCAAGCATGGGGCACCTTCAGGTTGCGGGAGGATGGTCGTGCGCACAGGCCGGGCCATGGACATGAACCTCGTGGACATGCGCATCTCCCACATGGTCGTGGTCATGGTCGTGATGGTGGCGGTAAAGCGCCAGCGTGCCCTGGGCCTCGGCGCCGAACAACGCGCGATAGGCGGGGGCGGCGCTGACCGCCTGGGGCGTGCCCTCGCAGCAGATATGTCCGTTCAAACAGACCACCCGGTCCGAGGCCCGCATCACCACCAGAAGATCGTGGCTGACCATCAGCACGGCCGCGCCGGTCTCGCGCCGGACCTCTTCGATCAGCTTGTAGAAGGCGACCATACCAGGCTGATCCAGCCCCTGGGTCGGCTCGTCCAGGACCAGAAGCTGGGGATCGTTCAGCAGCGCCCGCGCCAGCAGCACGCGCTGGAACTGCCCCCCCGACAGCGCCGAGATCTGCCGCCCCTGAAGCCCCGGCACGCCGGTTCGCTCCAGCACCACCGCCGCCTGCGCGTCGCCGACCCGCACCGGCAGCGACAGAAAGCGACGCACGGTCATCGGCATCGCGCGCTCGATATGGACGCGCTGCGGCACATAGCCGATGCGCAGCCCCTTGATCCGGCTGACCTTGCCCCGCGTCAGCGCGATCTGACCCAAGAGCGCCCGGATCAGCGTCGATTTCCCCGAACCGTTCGGGCCAACCACGGTCACGATCTCGGAGGGGGCGATATGCATGTCGATATGGGAAAGCACCGGGCGATCCGCGCCGGGATGGCTGACGGTCAGGTCGCGGGCCTGGATCAGCACACTCATGCCCGCGCCTCGGCGGCGCAGCGGGCGCAAAGGCCCAGAAGCTCGATGGTGCGGCGCTCGACGGTGAAGCCGCTGGCCTGGCCCAGAGCCTCGACCGCGGCGCTCAGCGTGGGGCTGGTGGCCTCGGCCACCTGCTCGCAGACGCGGCAGATCAGGAAAGCCGGCGCATGGTCGCGCTCGGGCGAGAGGCAGGCGGCATAGGCGTTCAGCCGCCGCACGCGATGGGCCAGGCCCTGCTCGACCAGGAAATCCAGCGCCCGATAGGCGACCGGGGGCTGCTTGCCAAAGCCTTCGGCGGCCAGCCGGTCCAGCACCTCATAGGCGCCCATGGCCTTGTGGGCTTCCAGCAGGATCTCAAGCGCACGGCGGCGCACCGGGGTCAGGCGAACGCCGTCCGCCTTGGCCCGCGCCTCGGCCCGGTCCAGCATCGTCGTCGTGCAATGGGCGTGGTCGTGGCTGTGGAACGGATCCGCCCCCACCGGACCGGCGGCGGGAACATGGTCGGGGTCGCTTGTCATGTTATACCATTACAAAAAGGCTTGACGCGTTACGCTATAACATAAATAACCTCTCCGTTTCCGCAAGAGAACCACGCCATGACCCACAGATATTCCCTTCGCCTTCTGGCCCCGGCGGCGATGCTGCTGGCGCTTCCCGCCTGGGCCGAGGTGCCCCGCATCGTCACCGACATCCCCGCGACCGGCGCGCTGGTCCAGCAGGTCTTGGGCGATCTGGGCAGCCCCACGGTGCTGATGGACAAGGGCGGCGACCCGCATCACTACCAGCTTCGCCCCAGCCAGGCGGCCAGCCTTCAGGATGCGGGACTGCTGGTCTGGATCGGCCCCGAACTGGCCCCCTGGCTGCAACGCAGCGCCGAAAGCCTGGCGCCGGGCAGATCCCTGCCCCTGCTGGCCCAGCCCGGCACCGTCACCCGCACATATGCCGGAGACGGCGATGAGGACGAGCACAGCCATGACGCCGAAGATCACGAACATGAACATGAACACGAACACGAACATGAACATGGGCACGAGCATGGCGACGCGGATCACCACCATGAGGGCACCGATCCCCATGCCTGGCTGGACCCCAGGAACGGACAGCTTTGGCTGAAGATCATCGCCGACCATCTGGCGGCCCAGGATGCCGAGAACGCCGCCACCTATCAGGCCAATGCCCGCAAGGCCGCCGACGCCCTTGCCGATCTGGACGCCCGGCTTCAGGCGCGGCTCGCGCCGGCAAGGGGCCGGCATTTCGTCGTCTTTCACGACGCCTACGGCTATTTCACCCAGCATTACGGGCTGGAACCCGCGATTGCTGTCAGCCTGGGCGATGCCTCGACCCCCTCGGCGGCGCGGCTGAAGCAGATCCAGGATCAGATCCGGCAAAGCGATGCCCGTTGCGCCTTTCCCGAACTGAACCACGATCCCAAGCTGATCCAGGTAGCGATCGAGGGCAGCGGCGCGCGCCTGGGCCCGCCCCTGGACCCCGAAGGCGGCAGCCATGACCAGGGTTCAGGCACGCTTTACGCCGACATCCTGAGCGGCCTCGCCACGGCCATCGCGGATTGCATGGCCGGCGACTGAATCGAATCTTCTGGCCGTGATTCACACGGGCGCTCCACAGAGGAGCGCCCGTTTTTTCATATCTCATCAATATGATAACAGGATCTTAAAATTCCCGACTCTTTTCCTTTGACATAGCCGAGGATTTTAGTCAGATTACAACCATCAAGACCGTATAAACAAACCGACCACAAAAGCATACGAGGAACTGGACATGACCGCGACTCGCCCTGCCGAATTCATGCGTCCTGGCGTGACCGCCCTGACGCGCCTTCCCGAATATGACGCCGAGGCCCTGACGGCTGGCGGAAACCAGGCGCTGATCGTGCTGGGAGATCAGGTCTATAACCTGCGCATCACCCGCGCGGGCAAGCTGATCCTGACGAAATAAGCATTCCCCTTAGGAATTCGGGCCGGGTGTTTCTCTCTCTGCCGGCTCGGATAAAGCAAAAGGCGCGGAGCTTGCTCCGCGCCTTGCCGATTCCGGGGCCGGGCTTTCGCTGATCCCGGCCGCCATGGCGCCGCGCCTTAGCCGCGGCGCGGTCCATTACCCGCAGGCCGAGGCCCGCGATCAGGGCGCCCCGCACCCGGCCGGGCATTGCCGCCGAACTTGCCCATGGGCTTCGCGCCCGGCTTGCCCCCCGGCCGAGGGCCGCGATCCGGTTTTCCGAAGGGTTTGCGGTCGCCGTCCTCACGCTTCGCGAAGGGCTTGCGGTCACCATCCTCGCGGCGGACGAAGGGCTTGCGATCACCGTCTTCACGCTTCGCAAAGGGCTTGCCGTAGGGTTTGCGGTCGCCGTCCTCACGCTTCGCGAAGGGCTTGCCGTAGGGTTTGCGGTCGCCGTCCTCACGCTTCGCAAAGGGCTTGCGATCACCATCCTCGCGGCGGGCGAAGGGCTTGCGATCACCGTCCTCACGCTTCGCGAAGGGCTTGCCGTAGGGTTTGCGGTCGCCGTCCTCACGCTTCG
>NZ_JASGGO010000016.1:0-90819 GCF_047605025.1 Paracoccus sp. (in: a-proteobacteria)
GAAGATGGCTGCCTGAAGTCTACTTCTGTGCCCCGTTAAAACGGGGAGGATTACCCGACCACCCCAATTTCGGTCGGCTATGGTTCTTGGAAAACGGCGCTGCCCTCGACAGGTTCGGGGGTGAAGGCTTCGTGTCTCCCGGTGTTACGAACGCAACCCTCAGCCCGGAAACGCCATGTGATCTGGTCGCAGGCATGCTCTTGCTCTTGTAATAAAATGTCGCTGGCTCAAGCGTTATTGTCTGGATAGGCTAAATTCAGCAAACAGGCATCCTAAAAGATGCGCATTCGCCTAGAGGAGACCCAGCATGTCATCTATCGACACGACTTTTGATGCCCCCCATCTCCCGACCAATCTGCGACGATCCATCTCGAACACCATCAAGGGTTCGGCCGGGAACTTGGTCGAGTGGTATGATGTCTATGTCTACTCCGTCTTCGCCGCCTCGTTCGAACAGCATTTCTTCAGTGCCGACGACAAGAACGCCAGCATCTACATCTGGGCCATCTTCGCGCTGACCTTCCTGATGAGGCCGGTTGGTTCGTGGTATTTCGGGCGCTTTGCCGACCGCCACGGCCGTCGCGCGGCCCTGACCCTGTCGGTCACCATCATGTCGGCCTGTTCCTTCGTCATCGCCCTGACACCCACGCAGCAAAGCATCGGCTGGCTTGCCGCGGCCGTCCTGATCGCCTGCCGGCTGGTCCAGGGCTTTGCCACCGGCGGGGAATACGGCACCTCGGCCACCTACCTGACCGAGGCCGCCGTGCCCCGGCATCGCGGATTCCTGGCCTCGTTCCACTATGTCACGCTGGTGGGCGGACATGTGTTGGCGCAGGCGCTGTTCCTGGTGTTGCTGCTGGGAACGTCGCATGACGCGATCAGCGCATGGGGCTGGCGCTTTGCCTTCCTGCTCGGCGGCGTGGGCGCGCTGGTCGTGCTGTGGATGCGCCGCACCATGGACGAATCCATGAGCCATGAGGCCATCGAATCCGTCAAGTCGGGCAAGGCCAAGGGCTCCGGCTCGATGGCCGAACTGTTCGGCAGCTACTGGAAGGAACTGCTGGCCTGTTTCCTCATCACCATGGGCGGGACCGTGGCCTTCTACGCCTATTCCGTCACCGGGCCTAGCATCATCAAGTCGAGCTTTGCGGACAACCCGGTTACCGGCTCGGTGGTGACGCTGATCGCGCTGACCATCCTGATGGTGCTGCAACCCGTGGGCGGCTATCTCTCGGACCGCGTGGGCCGCAGGTCGCTGCTGGTGTTCTTCGGCATCGGCGGGGTGGTGTTCACCTGGGTGCTGTTCTTCGTGCTGCCGACGGTGACCAACGCCTTCACGGCCTTCGTCATCCTGACGGTCGGCTTCGTCATCCTGACCGGATACACCTCGATCAACGCGGTGGTGAAGGCGGTGATCTTCCCGACGCATATCCGCGCGTTGGGCGTGGGCCTGGGCTATGCGGTCGCCAATTCGTGTTTTGGCGGGACGGCGCCCCTTCTCTACGCTGCGGCGAAGAGCGGCGGGTATGTTCCGTTGTTCGTGGTCTATGTGACCCTGCTGATTGCCGCTTCGCTGGTGGTCTATGTGTTCCTGCTGCGCAACCAGGGAGCGAACTGGCTCGACGCGCCGGAGGAGATGCGCCGCCGCAAGGACAGCAAGGAACACCGGGTCTTCCCAATGGGCGTGTAACTTCGGAGGCTCGACTCTGGAGCCGCCGCTTGCTCGGGCGGGTTGTCATCTGGATGACAGCTCCGCAAGGACACCATCTTCGAGGGAAGAGTCGCTCATGGCATGCTAGCGGCCGGGCTGATTTCGGCCGTGATCGGCGAGCAACTTCCTGGTTATGATAGTGTCTATTTGGGACAAACGCTGAAGTTTCTGACTCCAGTTCGGCCCGGTGATTTGCTCCGGGCCGAGGTCACGGTCGAAGCAAATGATCACGGCAAGCGGCGTGCGACGGCTTGGGCGGACTGGTCGCCGCCGCCGTTCCAACCCAAGGGCATCCCCACGCATCCTCAACGCCGCTGACGTTGCCCCCTGCGGTTAATCCAGTTTGAGGTATGCTCTGGCCCAAGCGAGAGGGCCAGATATCGCCCGCCGCTGCCCGCCAAAGGGCCCCACCCTTGGGAACGGAAGGCTTCTTAGCGCAGGGTCATGCCGCGCGGCAGGGTCGAGAGTGGCTCGCAACCCGCCTTGGTCACGATGACGGTTTCCGAAACGCCCACCGTGAAGCGGCCATAGTCGCGCAGCGTGGCTGGAAGGTGGAACACCATGCCTGGCTCCATCACCCTTTCAACGCCGGTGAACAGGCTGAGGATATTTCCTTCGCCCCAGTCGGGTGCGAAGGCCACCCCCATCGAATAGCCGATGCGCTTGCGGAAGGCGGCCGTATGGCCTGCCGCATCGATCACCGCCTGGGCCGAGGCATGGGGCGCGCTGCACGGATTTCCGGGGCGGCATTCCTCAAGCGCGGCGGCCAGCGCCTCTTCGGCGCAGGTCATCATCGCCTGTGCGGCAGGGGGCGGCGGGCCGATCCAGACGGACCGCATCAGTGCTGCGTGATAGCGGGCATGGCTTGCCGCCATCTCGATGAAGATCCCGTCACCCGTCTCCAGCACGCGCCGTCGCCAGGTCATATGCGGCAATCCGCTGCGTGGACCAGAGGAGACGAGCGGCTCCATCGCCCAGACCTCGGACCCCGCCGAGATCGCGGCCGAGGCCATGGCGGCGGCGATCCGGTTCTCGTTCACGCCGGCGCGCGCGGTCTCGATCCCGGCGATCAGCCCGGCCTCGGCATAGCGCGCGGCATGGCGGATCGCCTTCAGTTCCGCAATCGATTTCACCGCGCGCAGCGGCGCGACGATGCCCGAGCCGTCGCCGAGCCTTCCGCCGAAAGCCCCCTCGATCCGGGCCATCTGCGTGGGCGCGACGAACCAGCCGTCGCGCTCGATGGCGGGGTCGGAAATGCCCATCTTCCGCGTAAGGGCAAGAAGCGCATCCACCGGATCCTCGCCGTCCTGCCAGACCGCGACATGGTCGAGCCAGCAATTCGCGCGCGCGCCCGCAAGCTCCAACTGGCGCACCAGAAGACAGGGCGCGCCCGTTACCGGCAGGATCAGCGCCTGAAAAGCGAAATAGCCCGCCGTCTGCCGTCCGGTCAGCCAATAGATATTCTCGGGCGCGGTCACGATCAGCGCGCCATGGCCCGCAGCATCGATGGCCGCGCGGGCGCGGTCCTGCCGGGCCGCGAACTCTTCCGCGCCGAAAGCCGCCTCGCGGCCCTTCAGCCAGGCAAAATCCTCCACCCCGTCCATCCTTTACCAGTAATAATGCGGGCTGCGGGTCAGAAGCTCGTTGCCGTCACGTCCGATGATGATGATGTCCTCGAAGAAGGCCGATCCCACGCCGTCCAGCGACAGGAAAGCCTCGACCCCGAAGACCATGTTTTCGACCACCACATCCTTGGGCCGCGACATGACCGTCGAGATGCGCGGCTGCTCAAAGGAAAGCCCGATCCCGTGGCCGAAGAACGGAAAGTTCTTCATGATGGGCGAGATATTGCCCCCGAATGCCTGGGTCAGCCGGTCGCCCTCGGCCGCGATGTCCAGCAGGCGCACACCTGGGCGCATCATTGCGGCAAGGCGCTGGACGATGTCGTTGGTGGCCTCGATCAGGCGTCTTTGGTCAGGGCTTGCCGTGCCCCGCACCGCCGTTCGGCCGGGGTCCAGGTAATAACCCTCATGAAACGCGGCGTGAACCGTGCCCCGCACCATGTCCCCGATCGCGGCGGCATCGTCGGATGAGCCGCTAAGGGGATTGCGATAGTCGTATTGCATCGTGTCGCCGTGATTGGTGCCTATCGCCTGCACCCGGCCGCCACGCGCCACCGTGATCCGGGCCGCCTCGCCCGCGGCCTCGCGTTCGGTCATGCCCGAAAGCAGGCCCTGCATCAGCACCGTGGTCGCCTGGGTCGCGACCTCGCCCGCGATGCGGAAACAGTCGAGTTCGGCCGTGCTTTTGATCTTGCGCAATTCGCGGATCAGATCGTCGCATTCCACCCACTGGATATCCGGCGTGCGCCCGACCAACTGGTTCCAGTATTTCACCGGGATGAACCATGTGCCGCAGATCGCGACCCGGCCCTTGATCCCCTTTGCGACCAGCGCCTCGGCCAGGCCGATGAAGGGGTGATTGTGGCAATGGACATTCGTGACCGACAGACGGTCGGCGCGCGCTTCGGGTTCGTCGATATGCAATTCGGGCTCTTCGCCCCGCCGCAGGATCACCCCCGAGAAGGACCGGGCCGACCAGATCAGCGAATCGGTTCCGCCGCTGACCGAATAGTGGTTGGTCAGATAGAGGATGTCGCCGCAATTGTCGGTTGTGCCGCCACCCCGGCCGAAGACAACGGCTGTCTCGAAGCCGCGCGCGGCCATCAGCTTTTCGGCGCGACGCCAGCGATCCTCGTATTCCGACAAAGAGAAGTAACGTTGCATTGCTCGTGGTCCTGCTGCGGGCAGCCCGCCTTCGTCCGGCATGGCGAAGGCGGCAAGGCTGGCCGGATCGGGAACTTTGAGTATACCAACCGTATCCATGTTACAATTGCCAAGCGAAACTTGCCGTCCGACAAAGAAGATTCTGTCAGATCAGACAGGTTTTATGCGCATTCTGTCATTTAACTGCCCAAATCGGATAAAATTAGCCTAATCAATGTTCATTTTGAAAAATGCATGTAAGAATTCCATCGGTATACCGAAATTGAATTCCCATCCAGCCGCTCAGGCGGCACACCCGGCTGCAACGACAGCCCCAAAGCCGAAGCCCCATTTCCGATGCCGATCTCCCGCCACACGATCCCTGCCTCAGATGGGGCGGCGCTGCCGCTCGGGGCGAGGCAGTTCGCCACGATCCTGAACCGCCACGGGTCGCAGGCTGCGGGCATTTGGGCCTTGGCTCTGGGCGATCGGTTCGAATATTCGGCGCCAAAGCACATGGGCTTGGTCGACGGCGATGTCTTTCTCAGGACGGGCATGAGGGCCGTTCCGATGCGCCGTCGGACGATGACCGGGGATGCAAGTCCCGGACGGCATGGGATCCATGCCGAAACCCCGGACCAAAGGCCGCGGCGATGAAAAGGCCGTCCCCGCATCTGCTGGACCTGCGCGAGATTCGGAAGAGCTTCGGTCAGAATGAGGTTCTCAAGGGCGTCTCGCTGTCCGTCGACCAGGGCGAGGTCGTGTCGATCATCGGCGCCTCTGGCTCGGGCAAATCGACCTTTCTGCGGTCGATCAACGCGATGGAGATGCCGCAATCGGGCTTCATGGATTTCGGCGACTTCAGTTTCGACTACCGGCCGGAATCGCGCGGCTACCCCACCGAGAAGCAACTTCAGAAGTTGCGCGCCGAAATCGGCATGGTGTTTCAAAGCTATAACCTCTGGCCGCATATGACGGTCCTGCAAAATGTGACTCATGCGCCGGTAATGCTGCGCGGCCTGTCCAGGGCGGAGGCGGTGGGCGAGGCCGAGGCCCTGCTGTCGCGCATCGGGCTTTACGACAAGCGGCACAGCTATCCGGCACGGCTGTCGGGCGGTCAGCAGCAGCGTGTCGCGATTGCGCGCGCGCTGGCGATGAAGCCGCGCCTGATGCTGTTCGACGAGGTGACATCGGCGCTGGACCCCGAGCTTGTCCAAGAGGTGCTGAGCCTGATGGCCTCGCTGGCGGCGGATGGAATGACGATGCTGCTGGTCACCCATGAGATCGCCTTTGCCCGCGACGTATCCAGCCGGGTTTTGTTCTTTGATCAGGGGGTGATGGCCGAGCAGGGACCGCCGGAAAAGGTTCTGAGAGACCCCGAAAGCCCCCGGCTTCGCCAGTTTCTGGGTCGGATCCTTCATGAAGGTTTCGGCCGAGAGGACCGGGCATGAAGCGCGACATCTGGAACGACATCCTCGTCTATGGTCCGGGCTTCATGCATGCGGCCTGGCTGGTGATGTGGATCACCATCCTGACCATCATCGTCAGTTGGATCTGCGGGCTGGCCGCTGCCCTGGCGCAAAGGTCTGGATATCGCGCGGTGCGCGGGTTCGCGAGTTTCTACGTCTGGTTCATCCGGGAGACACCCGCGCTGATCCAGGTGTTCATCGTCTACTTCGGTTTCCCGCAGCTGGGCGTCAGGCTCTCGCCGTTCACGGCCGGGGTTCTGGCGCTTGGCATGAACTCGGGCGCCTATGTGGCCGAGATTATCCGCGGCGGTTTGTCCGCCATCCACAAGGGGCAGACAGAAAGCTCGTTGGCGCTGGGGTTCAGCCAGGCCCAGACCATGCGCACGATCATCCTGCCGCAGGTCTTCCGCATCATTCTGCCCTCGATCACCAACGAGGCGATCTCGACGCTGAAGAACACCTCGCTTTTGTCCACGATCACCGTGATCGAACTGACGCTATACGCCCAGACCCTGATTTCGGCGACTTTCCGGCCCTTCGATTTCTATATCGCGGTAGCGGTGATCTATCTTGTCCTGACGACCCTGCTGACCCAATTGGCCGGTTGGCTGGAGCGCCGCTATACAAGGCTCAGTTGAATGTCCGCCCTGGATGCCGATTCCCTGTCCACGCAACGGTTTGTCGGCATGCCGAGCTTCAGGCGGCCATCGGTGGCCATCCCACCCGAAAACCCGGACGCGGCGATTATCGGCCTGCCTTCCAGGTCTGTCACTCCGTTGCGCAGCGGCGCCCGGACGGCGCCCGACACCATGCGCGCCATGCCGCGCCGTCCAGAAGGGGCGGTCCCTCGCGGGACCGGCGGGGCCCGCTTCGCGGCGGGCCGGACCAGATCACGGCATTGCTTGGCGCAACCGTCATGGCCGGGCTTCCTGCCGAGGCCAAGGCGGCAAGGCATGGCCCTGTGACCCAGCAACCGAACATCCAACATCGAGGATCCCATGAACCTGAAATCCCTGACATTCGGTGTGATCACCGCGCTTGCGACCGCCTTCGCCACCACGGCCATGGCCGAGGGTGAGTTGGAGCTTTTGCAGCAGGGCAAGCTGCTGGCGGCAACCGAGGGCACCTACCCGCCCTTCTCGATGCGCGCGCCGGACGGCAAGCTCGACGGGTTGGAAGTCCGCGTCATGGGCGAGATCGCCAAGCGCATCGGCCTGGAATACGAGCCGGTGCTGGTAAAGTGGGAAAGCGTGCTGATCGGTCTGGAGGCCGACCAGTATGACGTGGTCAGCGTCGCGATGGACATCACCGAGGAAAGGCAGAAGGCCGTGACCTTCTCGGACGGGTGGCTGGAATCGGGCGGCCGCGTGGTCGTCAAGACCGGCAGCGACATCACCAAACCCGCCGATGTGAAGGGCCGTCCCGTCGGTGGCCTGGTCGCATCGAACTGGACCAAGATCGCCGAGGAACTGGGCGCCGAGGTGAAGCCCTATAAGGCGGAATCGGATGCGATGCAGGATCTGGTGAACGGCAATGTCGATGCCGTCATCACCGATGCCGTCGCCGCCGGCTATGCGATCAAGGAAGCCAACCTGCCGCTTGCCCTGGTGGAAGAGCCGGTCAGCAGCATCCAGAAAGGCTTTGCCATCAAGAAGGGCAAGCCGAACCTGACCGCAGCCATCAACAAGGCGCTGGCCGATATGGTCGCCGACGGCACATATGCCACGCTGACCACGGAACTCGTGGGCTATTCGCCGGCCCCGGCCGACCCGATCCGCAGCCTTAAGGACTGATCGTCCGGGACGTGCCCGCCCGGCTCATGCCGTGCCGGTTTCACCGATCCGCCGAGGAAGGCGGGCAGGTCGTTGGGGCGCGCGTCAGGGATGCTGCGTGGACTGGGGCATGATTTCCTGCTCCGCGCAGATTTCGCCCGCCGCGGATCGGGCATCGAGGCGATCGGCCTCTGCCTGGGTGACAGGGTGAAAGCGCACCAGATCGCCCGCGCGGAAGACGAAGGCTTCGGCCCGGCCGGGGTCGAAGGCGCGCAGGGGCGTGCGGCCCAGGAAGCGCCAGCCACTTGGGCCGGGCAGGGCGCCGACGCAGGCTTGCGCGCCGCCGATCGCGATGCCCCCGGCGGGGGTCATCTGGCGTGGAACCTTCAGGCGGGGCGTATGCAGAATGTCCGGCAGCCCGCCAAGATAGGTGAAGCCTGGCGCAAATCCGATCATGTAGACACGCAGATCCACCGAACCATGCAGTCCGATCAACTCTGTGGTCGATAGCCCCTTCATCGCCGCCAATTCGTCAAGGTCAAGCCCCGCCTCGTGGCCGTAAAGCACCGGCACATGCCAACGCCGCCGCGTGCCGTCATTCGTCCGCAAGCCCCGCGCCGCGTCCATCAGCGCCTGGCCCAAGGCACGGCCCCGGATCACCATCGGATCGTGGCAGATCATCAGCGAGCGATAGGTCGGCACGCATTCGGTGACGCCGCGAATCGGATGTTCGGACAAGTGGCGATCCATGGCGACCACCAGATCATGCACCCCGGTCGAGATGCCTTCGCCGAACTCAAGGATCAAGGCGCTGTCGCCTGCCGGCAGGATCCGGGGGAAACGGGGCTGGGCGTCCGTCATCGGGTATTCCTTTCTTCGCGCCCAAAGGCGCGAAACATCAAAGCCCGGCCCGCCTTGCCTATATTCTATGCCGTTGGCATGTCAATTCCGGGCGATATCATCTTGCCATTGCGCGGGCGCGTCCGGTGTTTCAACCTGCAAGCCCCATCGTCCTTGTGACACGGCTTTGGGCCAAAACGAAAGCCGATTGGTCGTGGCGTCCGCGCGCGGCGAATTCATGTGTTTGGAATACCCGCATCACCACGCCTGATCATCTCGGTTACGCGCCTGTCCCGCATACCCGGAAGGGATCAAAGGATGGTTCCATCATACCCGTTTGCGGATATGGTTCCGCATAGTTCGTCCCAGTCGCAGCCCGCGCAGGCGGATCGGATCCGCCTTGTGGCGAATGCCGTGCGGAGGCGGCCTGCAAGGGGGGCGTTCAGGATCAGCTTCGATCCGGGCCGCACCAATGTATCCAGCATCCTGCCGATATCCTGGGCTGCCCGTAAATCCCGATCAGTCACGCTTGCGCCGTGGCAATGGGGTTCCATCTCTGTAAGAAGCGGGGCGCAGATGTCGTCTGGTCCGTCGACGATTTCCACCGTCTCTCCTATGGCAAGGCGCTGCGCGATCACCGTCATGTTGGCGGTGAACGCGGGACTGTAGCCTTTGCCAACATAGGTCAGAAGGCAAAGAAGATGATGCGGGCGCAGCCGCACCGTCATATGTCGGCGCGCGTCTGCCGTGTCGACAGCCTGAGCGTTGCCGCGGCAAGCGCGGATTTCAGGAGCCCGCCGACAAGGAACGGGACGACACCGGCCATGATCGCCTGTTTCGCGCCGATCAGAACCGCGAGCCAGGCCGCGCCGAGCAGAAGGCAAAGCGCATTGCCGGCCAGCATGGCGAGGAAGGCCAGACCCGCGCGGCGGCCGTTCCAGCCCCGCTCGGCAAGCCAACCCACCAACATGCCGGCAACCGGGAAGGCGAACAGATAGCCTCCGGTCGGGCCGGCGAAGTGCTGGGCACCCGCGGCGCCGCCGGCCAGGACCGGCAGGCCGAGCGCGCCCTCGACCAGCCAGGCGGCAATCGTGATCCCGCCCAGGCGCCAGCCATAAAGCGCGCCGACCAACGTGACCGCGAAGGTCTGCATGGTGATCGGCACCGGAACCATCGGCACCTCGATATAAGAGGAGAGCGCCAGAAGAAGGCTGCCGATGGCGACCGCCGCGATCTTCCAGGCCAGAGGCCGGCTTTGAAGATCGAGCGGGCTGAACAGCGGTCGGGTATTGGTCGCGGTCATTGATGTCATCCGAGGCTCCTTCATATTATAGATAATATTCTGATTCTATCTCTGAATGAATCCACGGAAGCGTCGGCGATGCAAGGATTCCTTGCATTCATGGATGAATCGGCGTGTGAGGGATGGCCTTGACCCTGCAAGGCGCCGGATCTTGAACCGCGAAAGGCTTTATCGCGGCGCGCGGCTGGCGGCCTGGCGTGCGGGTTTCTGCCCGATCCATTGGACATGGCGTGCAAGAAGGGCCGAGGCGGAAGCCGTGTCCCCGGCGCGCAGGGCCGTCAGAATGGCGCGATGATCGCGGTCGGTGGGGGTATCCCACTCCGCCCGCCATCCCGAGAAAAGAAAACGCGCGCTGGAGGCGTGCAGATCGTCAATCGTTCGCAGCAGGCGAGGCATCCCGCAGGGTTGAAGGATCAGCCGGTGAAACCGGCGATTGGCCTCTTCCCAGGCGTGAACATCCCGCGCCTGATCACCGGCGCGCGTGGCTTCTTCGGCCTCGTCAAGGATGGCTTTTGTCAGGTGTGGCGCGGCCTGGCGCAAGGCAAGCACTTCCAGGGCGGCGCGCATTTCCGCGACTTCGCGCACCTCCTCCATGCTGAATTCGGCGACCCTGACGCCCCTGCGAGGCTCGCTTTGCACCAGTCCTTGCGATTCGAGCCGCCGGAACGCTTCACGGACAGGCACATGGCTGGCTCCGAACTCCTCGGCGATGTGATCCTGCCGAAGATGGGCGCCCGCTTCGATCCGGCCGGAAATGATCCGGTCGGCCAGTTCGCGGCTGATGCGCGCGGCAAGGGGTTCGGATTTGGCGCTCGACATGGGGTCATACATAATATGAGCCATCCGCCCGGTCGAGGGCATATGCGGGACGTGGGCATCGCGCGGCGCTTGGGAGGATCGCATTGCGGTAAATTCATTGCCGGGGAACGGGATAGCGGACTGGGACGGTCTGCAAGCGGCCAGAGCAGAGCGGCTTTACCCGGCCCGCGATCAGCTATGGCGCGATGATGCCGGACAGGTCGTGACCCGAGGCTTTGCCTGCCGGTCTCGACTGGGGGCGGGTGGCCTTGCGCTTGGCGCCGACATAGCCCTTGTCGATCCAACCGAGGTTTCCCGGTGCCGTGAGGCTGGTTGCGTCTGGCATGGTCGTCCTGTTCCCGGCGCCTTCGACCGGCAGTCGGGGCATCATCGCGGCGAAAGCCCCATGTCCCCGATCGCCCCCAGGGATTGCAGAGCCTTTCTGAAGGTTGCGCGGCTCAGGGGTGCCCCGCCGCCTGCCCCGCCGACTGCCCCGCCGGCAGAGCGAAGAACAGCGCGGAGGAGGCCAGGGTGCAGACCGCCAGCCCGGCGAACAGCAGCGGATAGCCAAGGCCGGCATCGACCAGCGCACCGAATGCCAGCGGGCTGGCTATGGTGGCCAGCGTCACGATGGTCTGCGACAGGCCGGCGATGCGGCCAAAGGCGCGGCGGCCGAAAAGTTCGCCCGTCAGCGCGCTGGAAACGGCGGTGCGGCTACCCCAGCTGAAGCCGAAGACCATGGCAAAGATCAGCGCGGGCAAAAGGCCGGACAGTCCCGCCATCAGCGCAAGGCCCAGCCCCGCCGCCAATCCGCCCAGGGCCAGAAAGCGGCTCTTGGGCATCAGGTCGCCCAGCAGACCGCCCCCCAGCCGGCCGGCCAGATTGAACAGGTTCACCACCGCGATGACGATGCCGGCCATGACCCGGCTGTCGGTCGCCTCGACATAGGGGAAGAAATGCACCATCAGCGCCGATTGATGCATTCCGGCCAGCGACATGGCCCCGGTCAGCATCCAGAAGCCGCGGCCGCGCAGGGCCTGGCCCAGGGTCGGGCCGGTCAGCGCCGCCGCCCGCCCCGCCTGCGGCGAGGCGCCAAGGGGGTGCAGGCCCATCTCCTCGGGCGTGCTGCGGACCATCAGCATGACGGGCAGGCCGATCAGCACGATGCCGATGCCGGTTCCCATTGCCGTTGCCCGCCAGCCGAATTGCGCCTGTGCCCAGACGATCAGCGGCAGCACCACAAAGCCCGAGACGGCAAAGCCCGCCACGGCAAGGCCCATGGCGGCGGATCGGCGGTGGGTGAACCAGGCGTTGATCATCTGGCTGACGACCAGCAGGCCCAGCAGGCTGTTGGCGATGCCCATCAGCAGGCAGGCCAGATAGAAGCCAGCCAGGCTATGCACGCGTGCCATCACCGCAAAGCCCAGAAGATAGACCAGCGTGCCCGCCACCATCATCCACCGCGCGCCCAGACGGTCGACCAGCAGGCCCGACAGCGGCCCCAGCAGCGTGTCGGCGGTCTGGATCGAGCGGCCAAGGGCGGTTTGCCCCAGGCTCCACCCGAATTCGGCCCGCAGCGGGGTGGCATATGTCGCCAGCCCCTGCATCGACAGGGACGAGATCACCTGCGCGCAAAAGCCCGCCGCGACGATGACCCAGCCATAGAAAAAGGGCTCCCGCCGCGCGGGGATTGCTTCGTCGGCGCTGCTCATTTCTTCAGGACCTGGGTGCGGGCGCCGAAGAAGGGCAAGGCGATCAGCGGCAGCGCCATCATCAGGGTCGAGACGGCGGCGATCACAGGTTCCTGTTCATACTGGATGCCGAACCAGATTTTCAGCGGCAGGGTTTGCAGGCGCGACCCGGCAATGAAGGACGAGATCACCACCTCGTCGAAGGCATGGATGAAGGCGAAGATCGCCGCCGCGACCACGCCGGGCAGGATGACCGGCATGATGATCCGCCGCGCGGTGCGCAGATGCCCCGCGCCAAGGCTTTGCGAGGCCATTTCCAGCCGCGCGTCAAAGGCGGTCAGCGTGGCGACCAGGATGATGACGACATAGGAAATGCTGCCCGGCGTGATGGCGAGGATCAGCCCAAGGGGTGAGTTCACCAGCCCGAGGGGCGCAAGCACGGTGTAAACTCCGATGGAGCTGACCACCGTGGGCACCACCATGGGGGCCAGCATCAGCGCATAGACTACCGGACGCAGCGTCCTGGCCCCACGCACCAGCGCGTAGGAGACGGTCGCCCCCAGAACCATCGCGATGGCGGTGCTGGCCAATGCGATCCTGGCGCTAAGCCAGGTCGCCTGAAGCCAGAGCGGATCGCCGAAGAACTCGTGATACCAGCGCAGCGACCAGATGTGGGGCGGGAAGTTCAGGAAGCTTTCGCCCGAAAAGGACATCAGCGCCACCAGAATGCTGGGTAGAACCAGAAAGGCGATGGCCAGCGTTCCGACTGTATTGACGAGGATGCGGCCCAGCGGCATGTCCCCGCCCTCGCGCCAGGCGATGCGGGACCAGCGGGCGGCGGGCCAGCGCATCGCGCCACGCCGGCACGGGGCGCGGGCCGCGGCTGATGGGGCGGGGTGCCCGGCGGCGGAACAACAGCCGCGCCGCGACATAGACCAGCCCGGTGCAGGCCAGAAGGATCAGCGCGATGGCCGAGGCGAAGCGGAAGTCCAGCGAACTGTTCAGAACCGAGGTGATGAGGTTCGACAGCATCAGGTCCGAGGGGCTGCCAAGCGCCTGTGGCGTGATGTAGAAGCCCAGCGACAGGGCGAAAACCAGCGTCGAGCCGGCGGCAAGGCCGGGCAGTGTTTGCGGCAGAAAGACCCGGAAGAAGCTGCGGGCCGGACCGCCTCCAAGCGCCTGCGCCGCGCGCAGTTGCGCCCGGTCGATGCCCTGCACCACCGAATAAAGCGGCAGCACCATGGCGGGCAGCATCAGATGCACCATGCCGATCATCGCGGCGGTGGTGGTGAACAGGATTTCCAAGGGCCGGTCGATCAGCCCCATCGACATCAGCATGTTGTTCAGCGGCCCGGTTTCGCCCAGGATCACCATCCAGGCATAGGTTCGCACCAGAAGGCTGGTCAGATAAGGCAGTATCACGCAGGCCAGCAGCACGCTTTTCATCCGTCCATGCGCGTTGGCCAGCATCATGGCCACGGGATAGCCCAGCACCAGACAGATGCCGGTTACGGAAAGGCTGGCGACAAGGGTGCGGACCAGAACCTCGACATAGGAGGGGATCTCGAAGAAGCGCCGATAGCTTTCCAGGCTGAACTCGGCGCCGCCCGTGCTGATCGCCGCCATCCTGAGCAGCGGAAAGGCGAAAAGCAGCAGCATGAACAGCACCGCCGGCAGAAACAGCAGGTCGGTGCGTTTGAGGACCGCGTTTTTCAGGGTCGCGATGCGTCGGGGCAGGGTGGCATCCATCGGTATTCCCGTCGAGCTTGTGGGCTTGTGATCACAAAGGCGCGGATGCCCCGCCGCAAGCAGGGCATCCGCCAGTCGCGGGGGTTATTGGGTGATCCAGACGTTCCAGCGCTGCTGGACTCGTTCGGCATTGCTAAGCCCGTCCTCGCCAACCTCGGCATACCATTGGCCGTTCAACTGGTAGGCGTTCTTGATGTTGTCGGGATGGGTGACCAGTTTGCGCGCGGTTTCATCCGGCAACAGGGCGACGGCCTTGGTATTGGTGGGCGCAAAGCCCGAGATTTCGGCCATCTTCGCCTGTTGCGCGGCCTTGGTCGCAAATGCCAGGAACTTCATGGCGTTTTCGGGACGGGGCGCGCCCTTGGGCACGGTCCAGTAGACGCCGTAATATTTGGCCTGGTTGAAGGTCAGATCGGTGGTGCGGCCTTCGCTTTGCAAGGCATGGACGCGGCCGTCGAAATTCATGCCCATGTTGGCGACATTGGTGTTGAAAAGTTGCAGCACCTCGTTGCCGTTGCCCCACCATTTGCGGATTTCGGGCTTGATCTCGTCCAGCTTGGCGAAGGCGCGGTCCACGTCGAGCGGGTAGAGTTGATCCATCGGCACGCCATCGGCAAGCAGCGCCTCTTCCAGCGGGCCCTGGGTGCCGATGAAGGATTGCAGCGTGCGTTTGCCAGGGAACTCCGCGACATTCCAGAAATCGGCGTAGTTCCGAGGTTTCTTTTCGGCGGTGGAATCATAGCTCAGGACGAAGGATGCGGTGACATCGCCGACACCCCAGGCCGGGCGCAGTCCTTCGGGAATGCCCGACAACTCCTCGGGATCGAAGGCGGAATAGTCGATCGGGATCAAATAGCCCAGCTTGTCCAGCATGATGCCGTCGGCCTCGGTCTTCAGCGCCAGGTCGAAATCGACGGTGCTCGATTCCACCGCCAGCTTGTGCTTGGCGGCCGGAACCTCGGATTTGATCGCCGTGACCTTGAGGCCGGTTTCGGCCTCGAAAGGCTTCACGAAAGCCTCGATCTGCGAATCTGCGAAGGTTCCGCCCGAAATCATGATGACCAGATCTTCGGCGGGGGCCGATCCGGCCGCAATGAAGGTGGCGCTGGCGAAGACAAGCGAGGCGAGGGGGAGGGGGATCTTTCTGCGCACGGGATGTTTTCCTGTTGGGATCGCTGTCGTTTTCGTTGAGGGGAATCGTGCTTTCAGCCGCGCACGATCCGAAGGTCGTCGGGGTGGATGATCACGTCCACGGAAGTGCCGCGTTCGATGGCCGCATGGCGCATCGAGGAGGGGACAAGGCAGAAGACCTGAACCCCGCCGCCGCAATCGACCCAATAGCGGAAGGCGTTGCCGATGAAGATTGATCGTGTCACCTGCCCGCGCAGCATCACCGACCCATTGCCTGCATGGGGCTGACCGCAGGGCGCAAGGCCGATGGCTTCGGGGCGGGCCATGACCTGCACTTCCTCGCCCGCGGTGGCGGGGCCGGGCAGGCCCACCTCCAGCATGTCGCCATTGGAGATGGCGACGCGGGCGCGGCCGTCCCCGACCTGTGCGACGCGGCCGGTGAAGAATACGGATTCGCCAAGGAACCGCGCGACAAAGCCGGTCGCGGGGCGGTCGTAAAGGTCACGCGGGGTGCCAAGCTGAACCAGCCTGCCCTCCTGCATCACCGCGATGCGGTCGGACATGGTCAGCGCCTCGCCCTGGTCATGGGTGACATAAACGATCGTCGTGGCCAGTTCCTCATGCATGATCTTCAGTTCGATCTGCATTTCTTCGCGCAGGTTGCGGTCCAGCGCCGAGAGCGATTCGTCCATCAGCAGCACCGGCGGGTTGAAGACCAGCGCCCGCGCCAGGGCGACGCGCTGCTGTTGGCCGCCCGAAAGCTGGGCTGGATAGCGGTCGGCGAATTTCTCCATCCGCACGCGGGCCAGCGCGGCCTTGATCAGCCGGTCCTGCTCGGCTGCGGGAATGCCGCGCGCATCCAGCGGATAGGCCAGGTTCTGCACCACGGTCATGTGCTGAAACAGCGCGTAGCTCTGGAACACGATGCCCTGATTGCGCCGGTGCGGCGGCACGCGGTTCAGGTCGCGTCCGCCGACGCGGATCGTGCCGCCGGTCGGCGCCTCGAACCCGGCCAGCAGCATCAGCAGGGTGGACTTGCCCGAGCCCGACGGGCCAAGCAGTGTCAGGAACTCGCCAGGGGCGATGTTCAAGTCCACCCCGTGCAGGGCGGCGAATTTGTCGTAAAACTTGCTGACCTTCTCGAACTCGACGGTTGCGCCACCACTCTGGCGGTTGCCGGCGAGAGGAAGGGGGGATGTGGTCAGGCTGGGGGTGATCGAGTTCAAGAACGCTTCCCTTTCTGGTCGTCAAGGTAGGTCTGTGACCGCCACCCTCCTCCCCCGAGCGTGGCGGCGGTCGGTGCAGGTCTGTGTCAGGTCACGAAATTCGCAGGCGGTTCGACCCCGCCCAGCACATAGGCTCCGATCTGGCGCAGCTTCACATCCTGCGAGTCATGGGTGCTGAGCGTGCGGGCATTGCGCCAGAACCTGTCGAGCCGGAACGAGTTCGAGGTCGAAAGGCCGCCGCAAAGCCGGTGCAGTTCGCCCGAGGCCAGAAGCGCCGCCTCGACGATGGCGACCTTGGCCTGCATCATCGCCAGCGAGACATCGGCGCGCTTGCCACCGTATTGCGAGAAACGCACCACGGCGCGGGCCGCCTCGCGGTTGGCGGAGCGGGCGGCGTTCAGCGCGGTGGAATAGCGCCCGACATGGAACTGCATGATCGGATCCTCGGTGGCGTCCTTCCAGTTGGGATCGAAGGGACGCACGCGGGTGCGAACATAGTCGCACATCGCATCCAGCGCGCCGATTCCCATGCCCAGGATCATCGCCCCCATCAGGATCTGCCCGGCCGGCCCCGAGATCGACTTCGGATCGTTCGGGTTCGACCGGCCGGTGCTGCCCGACCAGTGGCTGCCGTCGGGGATGAATACGTTTTCAAAGGTGATCGAGGACGAACCCGAGGCGCGCTGGCCCATGTTGTCCCAGTCGAAATTGCGGGTTACGCCGGGTGTATCCAGCGGCACCAGCGCCCAGTGCATCCCGCCGTTCTCCACGGTTTCGAAGCCGTCCATCAGCATCGGCACCACGCCATAGGCAGCACCTTCGCAGCCGGTGGCGAAGTATTTCGCCCCGTTGACCAGCACACCGCCATCCACCGGGGTGCAGCGCGTCTTGAACGAAAAGCGCACCTTGGTGGGTTCGGCGGCAGGAGAGCAGAAGGTGGCGGTTCCTGCCAGAACCTCCTGCGTCAGCCCGGCGCGGCGTTCGGGCGACAGGCCGCTGCCGGTCAGCATTTCCAGGCACAAGCTGCGGTGAACGTTGAAAATCTGCGCCGTCGAGCTTTCGCCGGTGGCCAGTTCGGTGAAAATCTCGGTGATCTCTTCCCAGTGCAGCAGGGGGTTTTCTCCGATCATCCCCCCAAGATGATCGGGCAGGCAGATGCCGCCCAGCCCGGCGTCGAAGATCATCTTCATGTTCGCCGCAGGATAAATCCCCTGGCGGTCGACATCGGCAGCGGTTCTGCCCATCTCGACCCGCAGGCGCCGGGCGGCATCGACCAGCGCGTCAATCGGGGGAGTTTCCAGGGGTTTCGCCATAACTTGCATCGCAGACCTCGGTTTACCTTGAGGCGAGCCTGCGAAGCGCAACCGACACATTCAAACGATGAATTCTCATGGGCGCAGACCGTTCAGGAATAGCGCCGGGCTGGCCCGTCACAACTCCTGGGCCAGAAGCCAGTCGTGCAGAAGCGCAACCGAGGCCAGGCTCTTGCGGTCGTTGCGGACCATCAGCAGGAAGCGGAAGATCAGCTTTTCCGTTTTCTCGAAAAGGTTTACCAGTTGGCCGCTGGCAAGCTGCTGGCGGGCGAGCAACTCGGGGATCAGCACCACGCCCACATCGGCGCAGGCCGCATCCAGTTCGTGCTGGTATTGCTCGAACCGCCAGCCGGAATAGGGCGCGTCCAGCCGGAAGCCCGCGACCTCGGCCCAGTCCGCCCAAATTCCGGGCAATGTCATGGACTGGATCAGATGCGCGCGGTTCAGATCGGCGGGTTCGACAAGGTTCAGCCGGTCGCGATATTGCGGTGAACAGACGATGGCGCTGTTGGTGGTGACCAACTCGTCGGCCATGGTGCCGGGCCAGGCCGCATGGGCGATGGTGATCGTCATGTCATTGGCCGAATCCTGGCGCTCTTTGGGCGAGATCTCGGTCACCAGTTCCACGTTGATATGTGGATGCCTGGCGCGGAAGCGTGCCATCAGCGGCACCAGCACACAGGAGGCGAGCGAGGGAGTCGAGCAGATCCGCACCGTGGTTTCCGTGGTGTCGAGGTTGATGATCCGCGCACTGGCGGTCGCCAGTTCCTCCAGCGCGGTGACGACCAGCGGCAGATAGGATTCGCCCGCCCGCGTAAGCGCAAGCGTCTTGGGCAGGCGTTCGAACAGCCGGGTATTCAGCAGTCCTTCCAGCGCCTTGATCTGGCGGCTGACGGCGCTTTGCGTCAGTGCCAACTCGTCGGCGGCGCGGCTGAAGCTGAGATGGCGCGCCACTGTCTCGAAAGCCAGCAGCGCCCCGGTCGAGGGGATAAGACGACGCATGGGGTGGTAGTCCCTGAAGGAATGGGCCGATGCAAATATGTCGTTTTACGGCGGCGGAAGAAAACACCCAAAATGCGTGCATCTTATTTTGAAAGGGTCGCCATGTCCGCGCCGGTCAGCCAGAACGAGTTCCGCGAAGCCATGTCCCGCCTTGGCGCGGCGGTGAATATTGTCACCAGCGCCGGGCCTGCGGGGCGGATCGGGCTGACGGTTTCGGCGGTATGCAGCGTCACCGACGCGCCGCCCAGTCTGTTGGTCTGTATCCGCAGGGCCAGCGTGCTGCATGATGCCTTTCTTCGGAACGGCACGCTTTGCGTGAACGTGCTGTCGGCGGGGCAAGGCGATCTGTCGCCGCTGTTCGCGGGGCAGGGGGCGCTGACGATGGACGAACGCTTTGCCCACGCGGACTGGACCGAGATCACCACCGGCGCTCCGGCGCTGACAGGGGCGGCGGTGGCCGTGGACACCCGGATCGCGCAGGCGATCGAGGTGGGCACCCATTCGGTGCTGGTCTGCCATATCCACGGTTTGCGTCTGCACGACCGGGTGTCGGGTCTGATGTATTTCGGCCGTGGCTATCACCGGCTGACCCCGCAGGATGCGGGCTGCGCCTGAGGTCGCATCCTGGGCGGTCAGCCGCCGTGGGCGACCGTGTGGATCGATGCAATAGAGTGCCCATATCGGAATATGACACGCTGCTTTCAGTCTGGTCCCGACGAATCCGAAAGGAAATCGTAAAGAAATCATGGTGCTGCGGGTTTGCCAAACCATCCCGTCTTGGGATCGATCAGGATCGGCATCGACCTGCGCCGCTCCGACGTGAGCGATATGCGGGATCGGCCTGTTCGATACGACTTTTTGACCGAATGGGCTATTCTATTGAATCCTTATACCGCGAGATTGGCGCAATGGGGGCGGTTTTTGTGGCTAGGCTGATCTCAATGAGATTATATCCATTCTATATGTAGGTTAGTTAATTATTTAAATTAGAAATCGTTTTTCAAACCATATTGCGCGTGCGGCGGTTTGGATCATTGTGTGGATGCATAAAGCAATTATGCAGATCCGGGCTGTGTCCATATAGGAAAATCTACATCATCTGCCTGAATCTGTATGCGTCCTTGTGGACATTTTTATGCTCGGGAATTCAGCCTGTCGAATTGATCCGGCATGCCCGATCCCATGCTTGCGGCATGGCACGGAGCGAAGGGCATCGGTGGTGATCGCGCAGTTGTCGCCCAAAGAATGTGCAGGCCCTGACGTTCCCCCTTCCCTGATCGCCGTATTTTGGTCAATATCAATGCGATGGACATGAAGGGAAACAGATGATGCCAGGAAAACATTTCGTCTTGCGGCAGGTGGCTGCGGTTGCGCTGGTCGCCTCGGGGATGATCGGGGCTGCCACGCTGTCCGCGCAAGCTGACGAAAAGCCGGATCCGACGGCGAACGCGCTGCTTTACGCGGTGGCCTGGAAGCAGACAGCGGCCGAATATCGCGCGCTCTACCATCAGGGCTATAACATCGCCCGTGATCGGGTGGACGCCGCCTTGGCCGCCCGGAAAGAGGGTGACAAGCCGCTGGCCGTCTTCACCGACATGGACGACACGGTGCTGCTGCCCCTGCCTTACTGGGCGCGGCTGATCGAAAGCGGCCAGGATTTCTTCGACGATGCGATCTGGGACGAATGGGTGCCGCAAAACGATCTGGTCGTCGCGCCGGGGGCCAAGGCGTTCTTCGACTATTGCAAGGAAAAGGGCGTCGAGGTCTTCTATGTCACCAGCCGCGACCAGGGCGAGAACACCTATCAATACGCGCTGGATAACCTGAAGGCGCTTGGCCTTCCCTTCGCGGACGAGGATCACCTGACCGTCCTGACCGACAGTTCCAACAAGGAGCCGCGCCAGAAGGAACTGGCCGAGAAATATACGCCCGTCGTCTTGCTGGGCGACAACCTGAACGATTTCCAGCGCAAGTATTACCTCAAGGGCGACGTGCCGGGCCGCATCGCCGCGATGGAGGAGGACCGCGAGGAGTTCGGTCGCCGCTTCATCCTGTTCCCGAACCCGACCGACGGTCACTGGATGGCCGCCGTCTTTGGCGACAGCGAACCGGCCGAGTCCCCCGAGACCCGCGCCCGGCTGCTGGAAGCCGCCAAGACCGTGCAAAAGCCCTGATCGCTTCGGTTTCGCGGCCGCAGCTTGCGCGCCGCGAAATCGGGTTCAGTTCTTTCCGGCGCCGCGTTCCATCATCGGTTTCGCGGCGCGCAGAGCCGCACCGACCGCAGTTCGCTGCCGGCTTGAACCTGGTCCGTGGCCTGGCCTTTCGCGCCCCGCTGCCGGTCATGCCCGGCAAAGGCGGTCTGCTATTCGGTCATGATTCCCCGCGCTGAAACCCCGCGTGTTCACTCTGCGGGGATTGGCTGGCCGGTTTATGCGGCTGAATGGATGCGGCGCAGCGAAATCCCATATGGCCGGTGGTGCTGTCCTCATCATTGTGGCTGCGGGCGGCCAGCCGGTAGCGGTTGCAGTAGGAGGCATGGCACAGATAGGAGCCCCCCTTGATGACACGGGCCCGGCCGGCGTGGGGGCCGGATGGGTTGTGCCGGGTCTTGGGGTGGGCCGGGACATGCCAGGACGCGCTCCAGTAATCGGCGGTCCATTCCCAGACATTGCCGGACATTTGCCACAGACCATAGCCATTGGGCGCAAAGCTGCGGACCGGGGCGGTCGCGAGATACCCGTCCTCGGCGGTATTGCTGGCCGGAAAGTCTCCCTGCCAGATATTGCAGCGATGCCCGCCGTCCGGCGTCAGATCGTTGCCCCAGGGGAATCGCTGACGGTGCAGCCCGCCTCGGCCGGCTTTTTCCCATTCCGCTTCGGTCGGCAGACGCTTTCCGGCCCAGGCGGCATAGGCCACGGCATCGCGCCACGAGACATGGACGACGGGGTGATCCTGCCGGTCGTCGGTCGAGGATCCCGGCCCCTCGGGTGCCTGCCACGAGGCGCCCGAGACGGCCAGCCACCAGGGCACCGTGGGAACGGAAGCCCGCATCACGGCATGGGCGGCCTTTGGGTGCAGCGCGGCGTAGAAGACATAGGACCAGCCGAAGGTCTCGGCATCGGTGCGATACCCGGTCGCGGTCACGAAACGCGCGAACTGGGCGTTGGTCACGGCTGTTTCGTCGATCAGGAAGGCATCCAGATCGACCTCGCGCACCGGGCCTTCGCCGTCCGCATCAAAGCCCTCGCCGCTGTCCTCGCCCATCAGGAAGGGGCCGGCGGGGATCAGCACCATGCCGCCGTGGTCATGCCCGGCGGAAAAGTGCGGCAGCGGCTCGGCGGCAGGCCGTGGCAAGCCCCCCCGGCCCGGTGCGCAGCATGTCTTGCGCTCAGGCGCCTCCATGGCTGCGCCCCACCAGACCTTTGCGGTAATCGTCCAGCAGTTGCGCCGGATGCAGGCGATGCTGCCGCTGCTCGCGTTCGGGATGTGCCGCGATCCGGGGCTGGCGTCGTTCGACCCGCTCTATCCAGTCCAGCAAGCGAACGCGCAGATCGGCGGATACCGCGGCAAATGCCGGAAAGCCGATCAGGTTCACCATCTCATAGGGGTCCGCGTCCAGATCATATAGGAAGCTTTCGTTATAGCTGTCGGCCGCCTCGTCCGTTCGGGAATCCAGCGCGGTCACGCCGTATTTCCATCGCTGCGTGCGAATGGCGCGGCCGGTTTCGGTTTCCGAGATCTGGATGAAGCTTTCCTTGCGCCAGTCGGTCTTGGGATCGCGCAGCAACGGTAGGATCGAACGGCCCTCCATTCCCTTTGGCACCGTCAGGCCGGCGGCGTCGATCAGCGTCGGCGCGATGTCCGTGGTATTCACCAGCGCCCGCACCTGTCCGCCGCTGTCGAAACCTGGTCCGGTCAGGGCCATGGGCACCCTGATCGAAACATCGTGGCAGGATCGCTTGTATTCGTCGTTGCGCGTCTTGAAGTGACAGCCGTGATCCGAGGTGAAAAGCACGATGGTATTCCTGGCGAGATCAAGGCTTTTCAGCGCATCGAGCAGGCGCCCGAAGGCTTCGTCCAGCCGCTTGACCATCCCGTAGTAGCCCGCCAGATGCCAGCTTGACGTGCCCTGCAATGCCTGAAGGTCGGGCGGGGTCCACAGGTCGCGCTGCATTTCCTCGCGATACCCGGTCGGGGCGGGATAGTCGTCGGTATGGTTCTGGTGATGCGGTTCAAGGAACGAGACGAACAGCAGGAACGGTTCGGCCTGATGGGCGTCGATATAGCGGATCGCGGCGTCCGTCATCGCGTCCACGCGATAGCCGGGCAGCTTATGCTCGATGCCGTCGCCGTCCGTCAGGCGGGTATCATAGGCGTCCGAGACGAATTCCAGGTGGTTCGCGCCCAGCCAGTCCCGATAGCCGCCGCGCGCATCCCTGGGAACGGGATCGGCTCCGGCAAGATGCCACTTGCCGATATAGCCGGTGCGCCAGCCGCCCTCGGCGAAGATCTGTGCCAGGGTGGGGATCTGCGGCGAGAGTGCGATTTCGTTGCGCCAGACCCCGGCCGAGGTGGCGTATCGTCCTGTTTGCAGCGCCGCGCGTGCCGGGCCGCAAAGGGGTTGGCACGCAAGAGCCTGGGCGACATGCGTGCCTTCGCGGGCGATGCGATCGAAATTCGGGGTCAGCCCCATCGGGTTGCCATGCAGGCCCGAGGTATCGAACCGTTGCTGGTCCGTAAAGAAGACGATGACATTGGGGCGGGACATTACCGGCTCCGGCTTGGGATCGTGGCGGACCCTATGCCGCGCGATGGTGCGGCGGAAATGAAATGGCTGGGCGCCTGTCATAACTGGAATTCATGGCGCAATGGTGTCGAAAGCTTGTCCAGCAACGCGATTGCCCGCTGCATGACCGGAAAGCCGCGCGCGCTTTCGCGCAGCCAGATGCCGGACTGAAAGCTCCAGAGCGGGCCGGGCAGGGCAAGTCGCCTAAGGCCGCGTTCCCTGGCGAGATCGCCGATCGGATGGGCGGCGGCGATCAGCGCGACGGATGCCGAGACCAGATCCAGGCAGGCTTCGATGCTGTGGGCGACAAAGCCGATCCGCGGAGGCGCCAGGCGAAGATCCGCGAAGGCGCGGCCCAGGCGATCCTCGGTGAAGCTGTCGCGGTGAAAGGTCGCCCAGGGGTAAGGCGCCGTTTCGGCCAGGCTTGCCGCCGGCTGGTGAAAAAGCGGGTTCTTCGGTCCGGCGAAAACGTGGACATCCACGCGCAGCAGCGGATGGACCGCGATGCCCGGCGGAGGCGGACCGACCAGAGCGCCCAGGATCATGTCCACGTCGCCCCGGATCAGGTCGGGCATGTTCGGTTCTGTCAGGTCGGCGCGCAGGTCGATCTGCGTGTCGGGAAATTCCTCGTGCAGTCGGGCGGCCAGCGCCATTGAGATACCCGCCAGATAGGCGACCCCGGCCACGATCCGCAGGACGGGCTTCTGACCACGCGACTGGGCGGTCATTTCCTCGGCGGCGAAACGATACTGGTTCTCGATCGATTCGGCTCTGCTCAGGAAACACTTTCCGGCCTCGTTCAGGAACATTCCGCGCGCGGTCCGTTCGAAAAGCGTGGTTCCCAGCTCTGATTCGAGCCGCCGGATCGTTTTCGTCACGGCGGGCTGCGTCAGACCAATTTCCTCGGAAGCGGCGGTCAGATTGCCTTTTCGTGCCACGGAAAGAAAGGCTCGCAGATTTCTGTCCATCTCATTCCCAGAAGTTATGGCCGAAGCCATCCGATTTCATTTTACTTCACCCCCAGGGTTGAGCTTTGTCAATAATATCTATCGCGCCAGTCGTGTTTGTGGCGCCAATCGAGAGAGACAAGAGATGACCCGTCAAATCAAGGCCGCGGTGCGGTTGGGTGCGGTGCTTGCCGCTACTGCTTTCGTCGCCTGTCCGGTGCTGGCCGACGAGTTCCCCGAGGTCGGAGAGCAGGTGCCGATCACCATCCTGATCAATGCCTCGCCCTGGTTTTCCGGTTACGAGGCGGCGGTCGCGCTTTATTCCGAGCAGACCGGGAACGAAATTGATCTGGACGTAACGCCCTATTCGGGAATGCTGGAAAAGGCGCGTAACGCCGTGCGGGGTGCGGAAAGCACGCATCAGCTTCTGAATATCGACGCCGCCTGGTTAGTCGAATTCTACGAATCCGATACACTGACGCCGCTTAAGCAGATCGACCCGGATTTCAGCCTGCCGGAACAGGTTTTCCAGTGCGGCCAGACACATTGGTGGAACGCCGCTAAACGCTGGCGCACGGCCGAGGGCGGGACGATCTTTGGCGTGCCTCCGAACTGCAACACGCATATGCAGGTCTATCGCAAGGATGTCTACGACAAGGCCGGCCTGACGCCCCCCGCCACGGTCGACGACGTGTTGGCAAGCTGCAAGGCCATTCAGAAGGCGACGGACCTTTATGGCTATGTGACCCGAGGCGAGCGCGGCTCGATCCGGTTCGAGTTCTCGCCCTATCTTGCGGCATATGGCGGCAATATCGCCGCCGATATGGAAAACGGCGACTATACCGTTACCATCAACAGCCCCGAAGCTTTGGCGGCCTTGGACAAATTCATCGAAATCATCCGGGATTGCGGGCCCGAGAACGTGGCGGCGCTGACGCAGAACGACGTGATCCAGTTGATGCAGACCGGAAAGGCCGCTGAAATCCAGGTGGTCGTCGCAGCCATGTCAAGCCTGACGGATCCCGCGAAATCCGTTGTCGCGGGCAAGCTGGGCGCGGTGCCGAATCCGCGTGCCGGGGATACGAAACTGCCCTCGCCGCTGGGGAACTGGGTTTCGGTGATCCCGCAGAATATCTCGGCCGAGGAAAAGCAGGCCGCGTTGGCCTTCCTGAAATGGTTCGTATCCAAGCCCGCGCAGGAAGCCTATGCCGAGGCCGGCGGCGTTCCGGTGCGGGCCGATGTGCTTGAGGCGCTGAAGGGCGACCCGGATTATTTCTGGATCGACGGCTATCTTGCGAACCTGCAAGACGCTTTCAGCCCATATGGCTATGCGGAAGCGGCCGAGGTGGACAATGTTCTTGGCCTGCGGCTTAACCAGGCTCTGATCGGAGAGATCACCACCACGGCGGCCCTGAACACCGCCGCCCGCGAGATCGAGACGATCTTCCAGCGGACGGGCCGCAAGACCGGCCGTCTGCCGGATCTGCCGGAATAAGGGCGGCGCGATGACCTTGACGGAAACGAAACAGGGGCGCCCCGCCGCGCCCCGCCGGGATCCGCGTGGATTGCGGGCCTTTCGGCGTTTCGCGCTGCTGCCGGCGGTGATCGTGCTGGTGCTGCTGACCGTGGTGCCGGTGGTCAACCTGATGCTGATGGCCATGGCCGAGATCAGCTTCAGCCGGGGAAGCCTGAACTGGAGTTTTGCCCCCATGAGGAACCTGGCCATGCTGGCCGGGGACCGGCTGTTCCTGACGGCTATCTGGAACACATTGGTCTTTGTCGTGCTTTCCGTGTCGGCCGAGATGGCGCTGGGCATCGCGCTGGCCGTCCTTGCCGCCTCGGTGCGACGCGGCAAGGGGGTGATCCGAACCATCACGATCCTGCCCATCCTGGTATCGCCCGTCGCCATCGGGGCGATGTGGCGGCTGATGTATTCCTATGATTTCGGTCTGCTCAACCAGATCCTTGCGGGATTGGGGCTGTCGCGCGTCCAATGGCTGTCCGACACCTCGATCGCGCTGCTGTCGGTCGTGGTGGTGGACATCTGGCACTGGACCCCGCTTGTCTTCCTGATCCTGTTCGCGGCCGTCGAGGGGTTGCCGCGCGACGTGATCGAGGCGGCGCGGATCGACGGTGCGACACGCTGGCAACTGCTGCGCCATGTCATCCTGCCCTTGCTGGCCCCGGCCATCGCCGTGGCCTTCATCTTTCGCGCCATCGCGGCCTTCAAGGTCTTCGACCAGATCGTCCTGCTGACCGGGGGCGGCCCCGGCACATCGACCGAAGTGCTGAGCCTGCGGCTTTACAAGGTCTTCTTCGAGCAGAACAACATGGGATATGGTGCGCTGCTGTCGGTGATGACGATCGCCATCATCCTGGCCTTCCTGCTGACGGCATGGACCGCCCGACGCGCGACGGAGGCCCGTCATGCTTGAGCTTCGGGGGCGCAGCCTGATCCTTGGCCACGTTCTGCTGGCCCTGTCGGTCATCTTCACGCTGGCGCCGTTTCTTTATATTCTCGCCACATCGCTCAAGACCGAAATCGCCATCGCGACGGGTCAGATCCGGTTCACGCCGACCTTGGCGAACTATGAACAGGTCCTGTTCGGCCGCCGCTCGAATTTTCCGCGCAATCTGTGGAACAGCTTGGCCGTGGCCGCGATCTCGACCGCTTTGGTGCTGGTGATCGGGCTGCTGGCCGCCTACGCGCTGGAGCGTCTGAAATACTCGCGCCTGATCGGACGGCTGTTCCTGGGATGGACGCTGATCTTTCACATCATGCCCACGCTGGCGCTGGCCGGGCCCTGGTATCTGATGTTTCGGGGTGTCGGGCTTTACAACACTCCGGCGGCCCTGGTGCTGACGCATCTGGCGCTGAACCTGCCGCTGACGGTCTGGCTGCTGATGGGCTTCGTCCGCGACATCCCGCCCGAACTGGAAGAGGCGGCCCGCGTCGACGGCTGCAAGCCTTCGCAGGTCTTTCTCAGGGTGGTGCTGCCCCTGATCGTGCCCGGTCTGATCGCGGCCGGAGTGCTGGCCTTCACCTTTTCGTGGAACGAGTTCTCGACCGCGCTGACGCTGACCTCGCGCAAGGCGGCGACGGTGCCGGTGGGCATCGCCCAATTCGCCCAGCAATTCGAAATCCAGAACGGCCCGATGGCCGCCGCGTCCATGATCGCGATCCTGCCCGCCCTGCTGCTGATGATCTTTGGGCAGCGTTTCGTGGTCCAGGGCCTGACCGGCGGTGCGGTGAAATAGGACATGACATGGCAAACCTGAATCTGACCGGCATCGTCAAGAGCTTCGGCAAGGCCGAGGTGCTGGCCGGCATCGATCTTGAAGTGCGCGACGGCGAATTCCTGGTGCTGGTCGGTCCCTCGGGCTGCGGCAAGTCCACGCTTCTGCGCCTGATCGCGGGGCTGGAGGACGCCGATGCGGGGGGCATCCATATCGCCGGGCGCGATGTCACCGGGCTTGAGCCGCGCGAGCGTGATATCGCCATGGTGTTCCAGTCCTATGCGCTTTACCCGCATATGACCGTGCGCGAAAATATCGGCTTCGCCCTGAAGCTCTCGGGCCTGTCTCGCGCCGGGATTTCCAGCGCGGTCGAGGATGCGGCGGACCTGCTGGGCCTGCGGGACCTTCTGGATCGCAAGCCACGCGCGCTTTCCGGTGGTCAGCGCCAGCGCGTCGCGATGGGCCGCGCGATCGTGCGCAAGCCCGCGCTGTTCCTGTTCGACGAGCCATTGTCGAACCTGGACGCCCGCCTGCGGGTGCAGATGCGGACCGAGGTGCGCAGCCTGCATGACCGATTGGGCGCCACCTCGGTCTATGTCACCCATGATCAGGTCGAGGCGATGACCATGGCCGACCGGATCGTGGTCCTGGACCGGGGCCGTATCATGCAGATCGGCGCACCGCTCGACCTTTACGCGCGTCCGGCGAACCGTTTCGTCGCCGAGTTCGTGGGCGCGCCCGGCATCAATATCCTGCCGGGGCGGATCAGGGGCGGCGGGGTGTATCTGGGCGATCTGCTCCTGGCTTTTCTGCAAGAGGCGGACGGGGCCGTCGATATCGGCATCCGCCCCGAGGATCTGGCCGAGGCCCAGCCGCAAAGTCCCGGATCGTTCGCCGTCCGCGCCCGGATCGTCGAGCATCTGGGGGCCGAGACCTATTTCTTCGGCGATCTCGACGGTCGCCAGATCTGCTGGCGCCGCCCCGGCTCGGATGGCCGCACGGGCCAGACGCATTGGCTGCGCCCAGATCCCGCGCGCGTCCATCTTTTCGATGCCGCCACCGGCACCACCCTTGAACCCGTGAAGGACTGACTACGATGAAAGTGGTTTTTATCCTGTTCGACAGCCTTAATCGCCGCGCGCTTGGCCCTTATGGCGGCACCGAGCAGCCCACGCCCAGCTTCGACCGCCTGGCCGCGCGTTCGCAGGTCTATGACAAGCACTATGTCGGCTCGATGCCCTGCATGCCCGCGCGGCGGGACATGATGACCGGGCGGCTGTCGTTCCTGCATCGTAGCTGGGGGCCGCTTGAGCCGTTCGACAATGCCTTTCCCGAAATCCTGCATGACGCCGGCGTGCATTCGCATCTGGTCACCGATCATTACCATTATTGGGAAGATGGCGGCGCGACCTATCACAACCGCTATACGAGCTTCGATTTCGTTCGCGGGCAAGAGGCCGATCCGTGGAAGGTGGACAAGTCGAAGCCGCTGGACGAGATTTCTCGGAAATATCATCCCAAGCAGCGGGGCGGCGGCGTCAAGGGCATTTACGAGCCCTATATCGTGAACCGCGAGTTCATCACCGAGGAACAGGACTTCCCCTCGCACCGCACCTTTGCGCGGGGGCTGGACTTCCTGTCACGCAATCATGCGGCCGAGAACTGGCTGTTGCAGATCGAGACCTTCGATCCCCATGAGCCATTCCATGCGCCGGATCGCTTCAAGGATGCCTTCCGCACGGGCTGGAACGGTCCGATCCGCGATTGGCCGACCTATGGCCGAGGCAATGACGATCCGGGCGAGGCCGAGGAACTGCGCGCGAATTATCGCGCCACGCTGGCCCATTGCGACGAATTGCTGGGCAAGGTCCTGGATGCCTTCGATGCGCATGACCTATGGAAGGATACGGCGCTGATCGTGACCACGGATCACGGCTTCCTTCTGGGCGAGCATGATTTCTGGGCCAAGAACCGGATGACGATCTATCAGGAGATCGCCAATATTCCGCTGTTCATTCACGATCCCCGCGCGCCTCAGGCTGGCCGGGTGCGGGATGTCACGCAGTCCATCGACATCGCGCCCACGCTTCTGGCGCTGTTCGGCCTGCCCCCCGCGCCCGAGATGAAGGGCCGCTCTCTGGTGGGCGAGGCGCATCACGACGCGGTGATCTTCGGCTATTTCGGGGGCGCGGTGAACATCACCGACGGGCACCATACCTATCACCGCTATCCCGACAGCATCGAGGATCAGGAGATCCACCAATATACCCTGATGCCGACGCATCTGAAAACCCGCTTTACCCCCAGGGAACTTGCCGGGGCGACGCTGCACCCGCCCTTTTCCTGGACGAAAGGGGTTCCCGTGCTGAAGGTGCCGGTCATCCACCGTTCGCCCTTCTATACGAATTACGGCCCCGGTTCCTTGCTGGAAAGCGAGACCCGGCTTTACGATGTCGATAGCGATCCTGGGCAGGGGAAGCCTTTGGACGATCCCCGGACAGAGGTGCGTCTGATCGAAAGGATGCGAGAGCTGATGATCGAAAACGATGCGCCGCCCGAGGCTTACAGTCGCATCGGCCTGGGCGGACCGGGGGAGTAAGGCGTTTGCGGCATCGCGTCTGGGATGGCCGATGCCGTGATCGGCAAGGGCTGGCGCGATGCCCGTGTCCCGGCGGCCGGATTCAGCGGGCCGCCATGGTCCAGCCGGCGCACTTGGCTGAACCTGTGGAGATCAAAGGATTGCGGGACGGGCCGCCGTTCCTTTCACGTTCTGCCGATCCAGGGCAGGAAACGCTGCTCGATATAGCGAAGCGCCAGTTCTGAAATGATCGCCAGTGCCGAGATCACCAGGATTCCCGCGATCACCATGTCGGTCACCAGGAATTGCGCGGCGGACTGGATCATATAGCCCAGCCCACGGGTTGCGGCGACCAGTTCCGCCGCGACCAGTGTGGTCCAGCCGGTGCCAAGCGCGATGCGGACGCCCGAAAGGATCGAGGGCAGGGCGGCGGGCAGCATGACCTCGGTGATCATCTGGCCGCGCGTGGCGCCGAAGGCGCGGGCCGCGCGGATCTGGCCCTCGGTCGCCGCGCGGGCGCCCGCGACGGTCGAGATCACGATCGGCGCCAGCATGGCGATGCCGATGACCAGCACCTTGGACGGCTCACCGATGCCGAACCAGATGATGATCAGCGGCAGATAGGCCAGCGGCGGCAGCGGGCGGATGAACTCGACCAGCGGGTCAAGGATGCCCCGCCCGATACGCGATGTGGCGATCAGCAGTCCCGCCGGAATGCCGACGGCCAATGTGCAGACCAGCGCCACGAAGACCCGCCAAAGGCTGGCCCCCATATGCGCCCAAAGTGTCGCATTGGCATAGCCGTCGGTCGCCGCCCGCTGCAATGCCGCCCAGACCCGGCCGGGCGAGGGCAGGAAAACCGGAGAGGCCCAGCCTAGCGCCGATGCCGCCGTCCACAGCGCCAGCAACGCGGCGATGGTCGCCAGCGTGGGCCATCCCCGCAGGGAAAGGCGGCGGCGCGCGGGTCGGGGGGCCGGGGCGGGAATCGATGTCGCGTCGGTCATCAGTCATAATCTCCGTGAATGGCCGCAAGCAGGCGTTCGCGGGCGTCGATGAAGGCCGGCTCGGATTTCAGGGCGCGGGGGTCCTCGCCGGCCAGGAAGCGCCGCCCGAAGTCGAGGTCCTGCTGAAGGACGATTCGCCCCGGTCCCGGCGCCAGAACCACGACCGAGGTGGACAGAAACACCGCCTCTTCGATGCTGTGGGTGATCAGCAGCGCGCCCGCATGGCTTTCGCGCCATAGTTTCAGCAGCAATTCGTGCATGCGGTCGCGGGTCATCGCGTCCAGCGCGCCAAGCGGTTCATCCATCAGCAGAAACGCGGGCTCGGCAGCCAGGGCGCGCGCGATGCCGACGCGCTGGCGCTGCCCGCCCGAAAGCTGCCAGACGGGTTTCCCCTCATGTTCGGCCAGCCCGACCTGCGCCAGCCAATGCCTTGCGCGCTCCAGCCGCGCGGCACGCGGCATGCCCGCCAGTTTCAGCGGCAGGGCCACGTTTTCCCCGACGCTGCGCCATGGCAGCAGCGCGTCGTCCTGGAAGACGACGGCACGGTCAGGCCCCGGTCCGGTGACAGGCTGGCCGTCGATCGCGATCCTGCCGGATGTGGGCGCGACGAATCCGGCGGCGAGGTTCAGCAGCGAGGTCTTGCCCGAGCCGGATTGACCCACGACCGAGATGAAGCCGCCGCGAGGCAGGGTGAATGTCACGTCGCGCAGGACCGTCTGCCCATTGTCATAGGCAAGCGACACCCGCGACAGGCGAAGCTCGGAGATGCCCGCGCCAGCAATGGTGGGTGTGTCCGTGTGTTTGGTGTCCAGGCTCACTTTGCGGCCGCTTCGGCGAAGCTGCCATCGACATAGGGCGAATAGTCGTTCAGAGCCTTGGCCGAACCCTGCTCTTGCAGGAAGGTCGCCGTCGAGGCGATGGCCGCGGCCGTGGCCCCGCCAAGGAACCTTTCGGAAGCCTGATCCTTTAGCCCGGCAAAGTCATAGCCCTTCAGCAGGGCCGGCACATCCGCCGCCGGCGCGCCCGTCAGTTCCGCGATCTTTTTCGCCTGCCCGCTGTCGGCCCCCCATGCGTCGGGATCGGCCAGATAGCTGTCAGTCGCCTCGCCCGTCACCTTGACGAAGGCGGTCACGATATCGGGGTGCTCTTTGGCGTAATCCTTGCGCACGATCCATGCGTCGAAGGTCGGACCGCCCCATTCGGCCACGTCCGCGCTGTCGGCCAGCACGGTTCCGCCGGTCGTGCGCGCCTGGTTCAGGACCGGGTCCCAGATATAGGCGCCGTCGATATCGCCCCGCTCCCAGGCGGCGGCGATTTCCTGCGGGCGCAGGTTCAGAAGGCTGACGGAGGAAGCCGGGATCCCCCAATGCTTCAGCGCCGTCAGCAGCGAATAATGCGCGGTCGAGACGAAGGGCGTGGCGATCTTCTTGCCATTTAGATCCTCGGGTTTCTCGATGCCGCGCACGACAAGGGCCTCGGCCGATGCGATATTGCCGACGACATAGATGGTCGAGATCGGCAGTTCCTGCGATGCGGCGGCGGTCAGCGGCGAAGAGCCGACATAGCCGATGTCGATCGAGCCGGAGGCGATGGCGGCGATCACATCCGCGCCGCTGCCGAACAGATGCCATTTCACATCGACCCCGGTCGCGGCCTCATAGGTCTTGTCGGCCTGGGGCACCCGCGATGGTTCGACGATCTGCTGCCACCCTATGCGGAGGGTGTCGGCGAAGGCGGGGGCCGAGATGCCCGTGGCAAGTGCCGCAAGGGCAAGAGAGGCCGAGAATGTCCGAAGTGTCATTATTCTAACTCGCTGATGGGCCGTTGGCGCATTTTTATTCACTACAGAGTTAGTCGAGATTTTGGCGGTGAACCATTCTCGAATGACGCATGTCTTGAGAGAGATTTTCCAGTTCGGGCGGCGTGTTGGAACAATGGTTCTCTTTCATCGCCAACGCGCGTCCAGGGGCGGCGCCGACCGTGCCGGGCCACGCCACTCATATCATTGAGTCGAAATGAAAAGAGGGCCGCCAGGCCCTCTTTTGATCGTTATTTCCCCAGCGTGATGAATCGCTCGCCGTCGTCTATGAAGGTCTTTGGCGGGATTTCAGCCTCGTTTGTGCCGAAAGGCATCTGCGCGATCAGCTTCCAGCTTGAGGGCACGCCGAAAGCCTGCGCCAGGGCATCGTCGGCAATCGGGCTGTAATGCTGCAAGCTGGCGCCGATCCCCGCCTCGGCCAGCGCGGTCCAGACGGCAAGTTGCGCCATCCCCGCCGAGTGGGCGGAGAAGCCCGGAAATGCAGCGGCGTAAAGCGAGAATTTCTCTTGCAAGTCCCGGATCGTGTCCTGATCCTCATAGAACAGCACGGTGCCCGCGCCTGCCGCGAAGCTTTTCATCTTTGCCTCGGTCGAGGCGAAGGCGTCTGCGGGCACGATCTTGCGCAGTTCCGCTTCGATCAGGGACCAGGCTTTCTCGCTTTCCTCACCGAACAGGATGACGGCGCGTGAGCTTTGCGAATTGAAAGAGGAAGGTGACAGGCGGATCGCCTGCTTGATCACGCCCTCAACCTCATCATGGCTCAGAGGGATGGATTTGCCGAGGGCATATTGCGTCCGCCGTTTGGCAAGCAGTTCGATTGTTTGACTGGTCATTCAGATGCACTTCCGGGCTTTGGGGGAGAGAGAGGGGCAGAAAAGTTAGATCAGAGTATTTCTGCTCTGCATCGCAGCAGGCTGCAACCCCTGCCTTGCCGGCATGCAGGCGTCGTTTCCAGGCGTTGGCGATACCTGGCAGACAGCCGCCTCCGCCCCGCCTGGTCGCTTCCTCTTGGCTGTTCCGGTTGATTTTGTTCCCTGTATGTTCTATATCGGGTTCATAGACGAGAGAAGGGAGATCGCCGATGGAAATCACCCCTTTTGCCCTGCCGGTCACGCCGCGTCAGATCGCTTATGCCCGCTCTCTGGCCATGCGGAACCGGACGCTGCTGCCCTGGGATGTTCAGCAGGATCGCCGCTCGCTAAGTGCCTGGATCGACGCCCAGGCCAGGCTGAAGCCTGTCGCCGGAAACGAGCCGACTTCGCGGCAGGTGGCCTTTGCCGAGCGGATCGCCCGCATCAAGCGCCGCGCGGTGCCGGACGAATGCTTTCGTGACCGGGGGCTGCTCTCACGCTGGATCGACAGCAATCGCTGAGGGAAAGGTTGGCCGCCGCATCCAGTGTCGCACTTCGCTGGCCCGCAAGCCGAGGCCGGAGCGGGCCTGGCCGTCATCCATGCGCCAGCCCGCAGAAAGAGTGCGGGAGCCTTTGGTGACGCTGCGGCGTGGGCTGCATGACGGCTTTGCGGAATCATGCCTACTGTTCCGGGATTGCCCGGATTATATCCGTCTTGTCCGAAACTGGCCCAATGATTGGGCAAGATGAAAATAAGGTGCCGAGATGTCCGTTGTCGAAATGAACCATAGCCATGCTGCCACTACGGGCGTTGGTGGGGTCTTCGCGCGCGTGACCGCAATGATCGCTGCCTGGAATGACGCCCGCATCACCCGCCGCGAGTTGAACGCGCTGTCGGATCATGACCTTACCGATATCGGCCTGACCCGCGGCGATATCGAACGGGTTGCGCGCGGCATTTAAGGCGACCATCAGCAATGAACGGACCCCGTGACGATGGCACGGGGTTTTTTCATGCGCATGAGGTCGATGCCCTCGGCAGGCCCCGGCCCGGCCATTGTTTCATTCCTGTGGGCGGCGGCTATTTCATCGGGGCGACGATTCTGGCGGCTTCCATCCTGACCAACGCCGGCAGGCTGGAACGGATCCGCGCCGTGAATGCTGTGCCGAAAGCCCTGCGTGGCTTGTCATCCCAGCCCCAGAGCCATGCTGCGACATCGGTATCGTAGAGCATGACCCATTGCCTGCATGTGAAGATCCAGACCACCCCGCCGAGATTCGCTTCTGGGGGATTTCGAGCATCTGGGGTTCCGGCATGTAGCGCCGCGTCGTGATCGGCGGGATCAAGGCCACTTGCCGTCGCGGTTCATCGCGGTGACCACGATATAGGCCGAAGCCTCTTTCAGCCCTCGCTCACGCCTTTCCCTGCCCTTTCCACAAGAACGCATAGCAAAGGATCCTGACGGGCTTTCGGCGGGGCGGCAAGCGCGTCTGGCCAGCGTCTCTATGCCGGCACATTACTTGACAAAAAAATAAGTAATTTTACTGATATGCGGGACATCCATTAAGTAACTGGATTAACGAGGATATAATGACCCTTTCTGCTTGGACGCGCCGAAGTGCCGTTGCTTTGACTGCCATGTGCCCTGCGCTTTTCGGTGCGGCTTTCGCCGATGAGAAGACCATCACCGACATCATGGAGCGCGAGGTGACGCTGGACCTGCCGGCCGAGCGGGTCTTCCTGGGCTTCTACTACCCCGACTATATCGCCGTCGGCGGGGTCGAAAGCTTCGACAAGGTTGTCGGCTTCTCGCGCGAGGTCTGGGAGGGCTGGACGCCGGCGCAATGGGATCTGTATCGCGCCGCCATGCCCAAGCTGGAAGAACTGCCCGATGTGGGCGAGGTCGAGGCGGGCACCTTCTCGGTCGAAAAGCTGCTGGCGCTGAACCCCGATGTCGCGGTGCTGGCGGAATGGCAGTTCATGGCGCTTGGTCCCGACGTGGACCGGATCGAGGAAGCCGGCATCAAGGTCGTCGTGGTCGACTACAATGCCGAGACGCTGGAACGCCACCTGGCCTCGACCCGGCTTTTCGGCGAGATCACCGGCAACACCACGCGCGCCGAGGAAATCGCCGGCACCTATGAAACCGCCGTCACCGAGGTGCAGCGCCGCATCGCGGAGGCGGGCCGCGAAAAGCCGCGCTTCTATGTCGAATTCGCCAACAAGGGTCCGGCGGAATACAGCTTCACCTATGGCAAGAACATGTGGGGCGCGCTGTCCGACACGGCCGGGGCGGAAAACATCGCCAAACCCTTCGTGGAATGGTGGGGGCCGATGAACCCCGAGCAGGTGCTGACCTCAAAGCCCGAGGTGGTCCTGCTGGCGGGGCGCGAGACCGAGCTGAAGAAAAACGAGGAAGCCCTGGTCATGGGCGTGAACATCGACAAGGCCGAGGCGGCACGCCGCCTGGAAGGCTATACCAAGCGCCCCGGCTGGGCCGAACTGCCCGCCGTGCAGAACGGTCAGGTCTATGGTGTTTATCAGGGCGCCTCGCGCACCATCGCGGATTATGCGATGGTCCAGTTCATCGCCAAGGCGCTTTATCCCGACCTGTTCGCGGATCTGAACCCCGAGGCGGAGTATCTGGCCTTCCATCAGAAATACCTGCCCATCACGCCGAAGGGCACCTTCACCCTGAAGCTTGGCGAATGAGGTGAGCCTGCCCGAGAGCTTTGCCTCGGCCATCGCCGACCAGCGCCGGAGCGAGTTCCGGCGCTGGCGCATCGTGGCGGGTTTTGCCGTGATCTGCCTGATCAGCCTGGTGCTGGATGTGGCGACCGGCCCCTCGATGCTGCCGGTCCGCGATGTGCTGGCCGCCCTGTTCCGCCGCGAGGGGGTCGAGCCGATGACCATGGTTATCGTCCACGACCTGCGCCTGCCGATGGCGCTGATGGCGCTGGTCGTCGGCGCGGCGCTTGGCGTCGGCGGGGCGGAAATCCAGACGCTGCTGAACAACCCCATGGCCAGCCCCTATACCCTGGGCCTGGCCGCCGCTGCGGGGCTTGGTGCCTCGCTGGTCATCGCCTTCGGCACCTTCGGGCTGCCCTTGGCCGTGGCGGTGCCGGTGGGCGCCTTCGCCGTCACCATGATCGCCGCGTCGATCCTGTTCGGGCTGGCCTCGCTGCGGCGGATTTCATCCTCGATGCTGGTGCTGGCGGGGATTTCGCTGCTGTTCCTGTTCCAGTCGATGCTGTCGCTGGTGCAATACCTGTCCGCCCCCGAGGTCAGCCAGCAGATCCTGTTCTGGCTGTTCGGCAGCCTGACCAAGGCGACATGGATGAACCTGTCGGTCACCACCGTCGTCACCGCCGCTTGTGTCGTCCTGCTGTTCCGCGATGCCTGGAAACTGACGGCGCTGAAGCTGGGGGAAACGCGGGCGGCCTCTCTGGGGGTCAATGTGGCGCGGCTGCGCTTCACCACGCTGGTGATCGTCGCGGTGATGACGGCGACGGCCATCGCCTTCGTCGGCATCATCGGCTTTGTCGGGCTGGTCGCGCCGCATGTCGCGCGGATGCTGCTGGGCGAGGATCAGCGGTTTTTCCTGCCCGGCGCGATGATGGCGGGGGCGGCCTTCCTGTCGGTGGCCTCGGTCCTGTCCAAGGTCGTCATCCCCGGCGCGCTGTTTCCGGTCGGCATCGTGACATCTTTCGTGGGCGTGCCCTTCTTTTTCTGGATCATGCTGAGGGCGAAATGAGCGTGCTTGCCATCCACGACCTGACGCTGATGCGCGGCCAGACCTGCACCGCGCGGGATGTCTCGCTCAGCTTCCGGCCCGGCGAGGTCTGTGCGATCCTGGGGCCGAACGGCACCGGGAAATCCTCGCTGATCAAGGCGATCTTTGGCGAGCTGACGCCCAAGGCCGGCCGCATCAGTCTGGGCGATCAGGTGCTGTCGCGCCGCAGCCTGTATCGCTGGCGCCGGATCATCGGCTATATGCCGCAGGACACCGGGGTCGAGGCGGCGCTGTCCACGCTGGACGTGGTGCTGCTGGGCCGGATGGACGCGCTGCACATGCATCTGGGCGATGACGACCTGCACGCGGCGCTGTCGGCGATGCGCGCCGTCGGCATCGACCATCTGGCGCAGCGCGACGTGCAAAGCCTGTCGGGGGGCCAGCGCCAGCTTGCGCTCTTCGCGCAGGTCATGCTACGCGACCCGCAGGTGCTGCTGCTGGACGAGCCGGTCAGCGCGCTGGACATGCACCACCAGATGGTGCTGCTGGACCATGTGCGCGAGGAAACCCGCAAGCGCGGCCTGATCACGGTGATGGTGCTGCACGACCTTAGCCTTGCCGCGCAATTCGCCGACCGCATCACGCTTCTGGGCGAGGGCCGCGTCGTCGCCGAGGGCGCCCCCCATGACGTGCTGACCCCCGAAATCATCGGCCCCCTTTACCGCGTCGCGGTCGAGCGGCTGACCGACAGCCTGGGCCATCCGGTCATCCGTCCGATGGCCCGCCAGCCCCTGCAACCGATTGGACAGTGAAACCATGAAGACCCTGCTTCTTTCCGCCGCACTGACGCTGACAGCCGCCTCGGCCCATGCCGCCAATCACGAAATCAAGATGCTGAACTTCGGCGAACAGGGCGGCATGGTCTTCGAGCCCGGCTTCCTGAAGGTCGCGCCCGGCGATACCGTCACCTTTCAGCCGACCAATTCCGGCCATTGGGTCAAGGGCCTGATCCAGCCCGAGGGCGCCGACCCGCTGGAAAGCAAGCTGGACCAGCCCTATACCGTCACCCTGACCCAGGAGGGCGTCTATGTCTATGCCTGCCCGCCGCACATGATGATGAGCATGGTCGGCGTGATCCAGGTCGGCGCCGCCTCGAATATCGACCAGGTGCGCGAGGAACTGCCCGGCCACGCCCGCCGCATGTTCCAGAACAAGGGAAGGCTTGACGGCTACCTTGCCCAGATCAAGGAGTGATCTCACCTTGACGGCGCCCTAAAGACCAGGCCCACCCGCGGGCCGGGTCTTCGGCCGCTCATCCGGGCTTTCGGCGCAAGCGGGATATTCGGTCTGTCCCGCTTGCCGAAAGACGAACCCTTCGCCCGCGGCGGCTGCGTGCCGCCGCTTTCATCGGCTGATTTCGCGCGGCCCCCTGAATGAGGGCGCTTTCCTTTTCGATCCAAGCGGCTTTGATCACGGACGCGCCTTGGCCGTGACGCCAGCCGTCCCGACATGATCGATTGCGATCAGCAGATGTCCCTGAGATAGCGCCCCTGTCCCTACATGTCCCTGACATATTCCGCATCGGCGACGTGGTGGGGTTAGTGCGGTTGTAGAGGGTCTTGGGCGTGCCATAAGCGTCGGCGGCACCGCAATCCATTGCGATTGATGAAGACGATTCCGCTTAAAGCTCGCCGGTCATCGACCCGCCGCTTGCCCCGGCGCCTCTCTCCGTGGCCACCACGCTTTGCCGCCTTGAAACGAGTTTTTCCGAAGCGCCCAAGGAATGATTGACTTGCTGAAATGGTAACGTTACCAAATAGGCTGTCGAGGGGCGGTCCGCAAGGCTGACCGATCTCATCTTCTGGGAGGAAAGAGGAGATGAAGGATTTTCTCGTGGCGCTATGGCGCTGCATAGATTGGATCATCGCCGGGCTATTGCTGGCCATGATCCTGCTTGTCTTTACCAATGTGGTGCTGCGCTATGGCTTTGCGTCGGGGCTGCGCGCCTCGGTCGAGCTGTCGCGGCTGGCTTTCGTCTGGATCGTGATGATCGGTTCGGTCTCGATCCTGCGCCGGGGCGGGCATCTGGGCATGCCCGAGTTCGCCGAGGCTTATATGCGTCCGTTCCTGCCCGTGCTGAAGCGGATCAACTGGGCGGTCGTGCTGGGCTGTTCGGTCATGATCGCCTGGGGTTGCTGGCGCGCCACCCTGTCCAACTGGCATAACATCTCGCCCATCACGGGGCTGCCGAACGGGCTGTTCTTCCTGTCGGGCCTGGTCTCGGGGATGATGATGGCCGGAATTTCCATCTTCCGGCTCGTCAATCCCGATTCCGAAGAGCCGGCACAGCATGGCGGAGACATCGCATGACGCTGATCATCTTCCTGGGCGTCCTGATGGGCGGCATCCTGATCGGGTTGCCGGTGGCCTTCGCGCTGCTGCTTTCTGCCGTCGCGATGATGTTGCAACTGGACATGTTCAGCGTCGACATCATGGCGCAGTCGCTGATCAACGGCGTGGACAGCTTCCCGTTGCTGGCCATTCCCTTCTTCCTGGTCGCTGGCGAGGCCATGTCCCGAGGGGGCCTGTCGCAGCGCATCGTCAACCTGGCGATGATGCTGATCGGCCATCGCAAGGGGGGCTTGGGCTATGTCGCGATCATTACCTCGGTCGTGCTGGCGGGGCTTTCCGGCTCGGCGGTGGCGGATGCGGCGGCGCTGGTCTCGATCCTTTATCCGATGATGAAGAAGGCGGGCTATCCGCAGGACAGCAGCCTGGGCCTTCTGGCCTCGGGCGGGCTGATCGCGCCGGTCATTCCGCCGTCGCTGCCGCTGATCCTGATCGGCGTTTCGGGCAATATCTCGATCGGCAAGCTTTTCATGGCGGGGATCGCGCCTGGCCTGATGATGGGGCTGGTGCTGGTCGCCACCTGGTGGTGGATCGTGCGCAAAAAGGACATGAAGTCCCTGCCTCGCGCCACCTGGCCCGATACGCTGGTCGCGCTGAAATCCGGCTTCTGGGCGCTGCTGATGCCGGTCATCATCATCGGCGGCATCCGCACCGGCATCTTCACCGCCACCGAGGCGGCGGTGGTCGCGGCGGTCTATGCGATCTTCGTCTCGATGGTGATCTATCGGGAAATGAGCTGGCGCGACCTGCTGGAGACGCTGATCAGCGCTGTCAGCACCACGGCGATGGTGATGTTCCTGGTCGGCGCGGCGATGGTCGTCTCGTGGCTGATCACCGTGGCGCAACTGCCCCAGCAGCTTGCCGGCGTGCTTGAGCCGTTCATGGACAGTCCGCGCATGCTGATGCTGGTCATCATGATCATCGTCTTCGTGGTCGGGACCGCCATGGATCTTAGCCCGACGGTGCTGATCCTGGTGCCGCTGTTCATGCCGGTGGTGAACGCCGCCGGGATCGATCCGGTCTATTTCGGGCTGATGTTCGTCATCAACTGCTCGATCGGGCTGATCACGCCGCCGGTGGGCACGGTGCTGAACGTGGTCTGCGGTGTCGGGGGCGCAAGCATGTCCTCGGCGCTGCGGGGCGTGATGCCCTTCATGATCGCTTATACGCTGCTGATGTTCCTGTTCATCCTGGTGCCTGAACTGATCACCGTGCCGGCCAAATACCTGGCCGGCTGACCATCTGAATTCTTAGGGAGGAAAACCGTATGAAGACCATTTTCAAGGCTGTCGCGCTGGCATCCGCGCTGGCGCTTGGCACAACTTCGGCCTGGGCCGATGCCACGCTGAAGCTGGCCCATGCCGCGCCCGATACCGATCTGCAACAAAACCTCGCCCTGTTCTTCAAGGAACAGGTCGAGGCGCGCACGAACGGTTCGGTCAAGGTCAACATCTTCCATTCGGGCCAGTTGGGCACGGATGCGGCGATGATCGACGGCACCCGCGCGGGCATCATCGACATCGCCATGTCGGGGTTGAACAACTTCACCGGCCTGGTGCCGGACGCGGGCGCGTTCGAACTGCCCTTTATCTTCCCGGACCGGGAATTCGCCTACAAGGTCCTGGACGGCGAGATCGGGCAGGGCGTCTCGGCGCAGTTCACCCAGCACGGCATGAAGATGCTGGGCTATCCCGAGAACGGCTATCGCAACATGACGAACAGCCGCCGCCCCATCGTCAAGCCCGAGGATGTCGCGGGCCTGCAAATGCGGGTGAACAACTCGCGCGCGCTCAGCGACATGTTCCAGATCCTGGGCGCGACGCCGCAGCAGATCCCGGTGGCCGAGCTTTACACCGCGCTTGAGACCGGCGTGGTGGATGCCCAGGACCATCCCATCGGCATCGTGCTGTCCTTCAAGTTCTTCGAGGTGCAGAAATACCTGTCCCTGACCCAGCACGCCTATTCGGCCCTGGCCCTGGTGATGAACGACACGAAATTCAACAGCCTGACCCCGGATGAGCAGAAGGTGATCACCGAGGTCGCGGCCGAGTCCATCGCCATGCAGCGCAAGCTGGCGCAGGAGAAAGAGGCCGCCATGATCGAGGAACTGAAAGGCGACGGCATGGAGGTCAATGACGACGTGGATTCCGCCGCCTTCCAGGAAAAGGTCAAGCCGGTCTGGGATTCCTATATGGCCCAGAACGGCGACGCGGTTGTGAAGGCGATCGCGGCGCTTCAGTGACAAGCTGCGGGAAAAACGGGAAAGGCGGGGCCGCGTGCCCCGCCTTTTCAATTCAGGACGCCGACTGGCGCAGCAGCAATTCGGTCCTGATCTCGATGGTCTTCGGTCCGTCCAGCCTGCCCGCCAGGGCATCGCCGATCAGTCCGGCGGCGGTTTCGCCGATGCGATAGGGAAAGGGATTGATGGTGGTCAGCGGGGGAACGCAGACCCCGGCGATTTCGTAATCGCCAAAGCCCGCGATGGTGACCCGGCCGGGCACCGGCACCCCGCGCCTTTGGCATTCGCAAAGCGCGCCGAAGGCCGAAAGGTCCGAGACGCAGATCACCGCCTCGGTATCGGGCATCCGCTCCAGCAGCCGCGCCATGGCCTCGCCGCCCTCGCGCATCGAGATGGGGGGCGTGCCCGCGTCGATCAGCCGCGTCGTGGGCAGGCCGTGGCGCTGCATTGCCGCGATGAAGCCCGCGCGCCGGTCGGTGCCGCGCGTGTCGCGATGTGCGTCGCCGCCGATGAAGGCGATGCGGGTCTTGCCGCGCGCGACCAGGTGATCGACCATTCCGCCCACCGCCGCCGCGTTGGAAAAGCCCACCACATGGCCGATGGGGGCGGCGGGCAGGTCCCAGGTCTCGATCACGGGAATGCCCGCGCCCAGCAGCATCTGCCGCGCGCGGGGGGTGTGCTTGCCGCCGGTGACGACGATGGCCTGCGGCCTGCGGCGCAGGAACTGGCCGATCAGTTCTTCTTCCTTGCGGATGTCGTAATCGGTATAGCCCAGCAGGATCTGCAAGCCGTGCTGCTTCAGCCCGTCGGTCAGACCGCGCAGCGTCTCGGCGAAATTCGCATTGTTCAGCGAGGGGATCGTCGCCGCCACGAAATCCGTGCGCTGCGAGCGCAGGTTCGAGGCGGTGCTGTCAAACACATAGCCTAGCTCATCCGCCGCGCGCATGACCGCCGCGCGAGCCTGGGCGCTGACCGTGCCGCCGCCCTTGAACGAGCGGCTGACCGTCATCGGCGAGACGCCCGCCAGCCGCGCGACATCGATCATGGTGGGGGCTTTGCGTGCGGTCATGGCTGGGCCTTGGTGTGGCTTTTCTGGAAACCAGAAAAGCCGCCGGGCCTGCCAAGTTCAAGCCGCCGCGCAAGTTTCCCCGCGCTCACAGCGGAAAATCATGCGCCTCGGTGACATGGTGATGGATGCGCCCGGTGAAGAACCGCGCCAGCACCGCGTCGGTCGCGGCCTTGGCCTCGGTGCGGGCGGGGCTGGCCAGGGCCTTTTCCACGGTGTCCAGGTCGGGATAGCTGATCGCCAGCACCATGGGCAGTTCCGGGGCGCCTTCGTCGCGGAACTCGGCAAAGCCGATGCGCACGGCGAGCGCGCCGGGAAAGGCTTTCCATTTGGGCAGGACCTCGGCCAGCACGGCCTCGCGGAAGGCCGCTTCCTGACCTTCATGGATCTTGCCCTCGAACAGCGCATAGCGGGTGATCATTGCAAATTCTCCTTTGCTGGACCCTTGAAATATTCCATCAGCGCGGCCTGATCCTCGCCGCCAAGGCCGGCGGCGGTCAGCATGCGGTGGACCTCGGCGCAGATGGCCGTCAGCGGCATGGCGGTATGGGTCAGCCGCGCCAGGTCGCGCGCGCCGTCCAGATCCTTGACCATGTTGTCGATCCGTCCGGTCCTGCGGTAATCGCGCGCGGCATAGCGCGGCATGTATTCCTGCAACAGCGCGCTGTCCGCGCGGCCGCCCTTCAGCGCCTGCGGGATCTTGGCGGCATCCACGCCCGCGGCCTCGGCCAGCGCGGTCGCCTCGGCCACGGCCAGAAAGCCCAGCCCGCACAGGACCTGGTTGATCAGCTTGGTCGTCTGGCCCGCGCCCGGCCCGCCCATGCGGGTCTGGTTCGAGGCGACGTTCGCCAGCACGGCCTGCGCCTCGGCCACATCGGCCTCGGCGCCGCCCTGCATCAGCGTCAACTGCCCCAGCGCCGCCTTGGGCGCCCCGCCCGAAAGCGGGCTGTCCACCCAGCGCAGGCCGCGTTCCGCCGCCTCGGCGGCCAGCGCCTTGGTCGATTCGGGGTCGATCGAGGACATGTCGATGATCAGCGCGCCCGCGCCCGCGCCCTCGGCCACGCCGCCGGGGCCGAACATGGCCGCGCGCACGATCCGCACCGCGTTCAGCGACAGGACCACCGCACGGGCGCCGCGCGCGGCCTCGGCGGCGCTGGCGGTCGCTCGCGCGCCAAGGGCGGTCAGCTCGGCGACCTTGGCCGTGTCTAGGTCGAAGACGTGCAGATCGGTCCCGGTCGTCGCCAGCCGCGCGCCGATGGCGCCGCCCATGGCCCCGGCCCCGATCAGGGCGATATGTCCGCTCATTCCTCGGCTCCTTGCAGATATGCGGCGATGCTGGCGGTCAGTTCCGCCGGGGTCCGCGCGATGTCCACGGTCAGCGCCTTTTCTTCGGGCGCGGGCGGCTCAAGCGTCGCGAACTGGCTGTCCAGCAGCGAGACCGGCATGTAATGCCCCGGCCGCGCCGCCATCCGCTTGGCCAGCACCTCGCGCGATCCGCTTAGATGGACGAAGCGCACCGTGCCGCCCGCGCCCGCGCGGATGCGGTCGCGATAGACCCGCCGCAGGGCCGAGCAGCCGATGATCACCGGGGCCTGATCGGCCAGAACCCGGGCCACGCGGTCCAGCCAGGGCCAGCGGTCCTCGTCGGTCAGGGGGATGCCGGCGCGCATCTTCTCGACATTGGCGGGGGTGTGCAGGTCGTCGCCATCGACATAGGCAATGCCCAGATGCTTCGACAGTGCCGCGCCGATGCTGGACTTGCCCGAGCCGGACACCCCCATCAGGACGATGCGCATCATAGCGACACCGAGATGCCGCCATCCACGAAAAGCGTATGCCCGTTGACGAAGCTCGCCGCGTCCGAGGCCAGGAAGACGCAGGCGCCGACCAGTTCCTCGACCTTGCCCCAGCGGCCCGCCGGCGTGCGCCCGCAAAGCCATTCGGTGAATTTCGGATCGGCGACCAGCGCCGCGTTCAGGGGCGTCTCGAAATAGCCGGGCGCGATGGCGTTGCAGTTCAGCCCGTGCTTGGCCCAGTCGGTCGCCATGCCCTTGGTCAGGTTGCCGACGGCGCCCTTGGTCGCGGTATAGGGCGCGATTCCGGGCCGGGCCAGGGCGGTCTGGACGCTGGCGATGTTGATGATCTTGCCATGCCCGCGCCCGATCATATGCCGCGCCACCGCCTGGCCGACGTGAAAGACGCTGGCGATATTGGTCTGCAACAGCCGTTCGAAGGCGTCCGCCGGGAAATCCTCAAGCGGGCTGCGATGCTGCATCCCGGCATTGTTCACCAGGATGTCGATGGCGCCATGCTCGGCCTCGAAACGGTCCACGGCGGCGCGCACGGCCTGATGGTCGGTCGCGTCGAAGGCCAGCGTCCCGGCGCCCGGAATTTCCGCTGCGGCCTGCGCAAGCCTGCCCGCATCGCGGCCGTTCAGCACCACCTGCGCGCCGGCCTCGGCCAGCCCCCTGGCCAACGCGAAGCCGATCCCCTGCGAGGAACCCGTCACCAGCGCGCGCTTGCCCGTCAGGTCGAAAAGTGAATTGCCCATCCTGTCCCCTCCCTCATGCCGGAGGCGTGAAAAGGCCCCTCGACAAATCGCTGGGTTAAGCTATGGTATCGTTAACATACAAAGTCAAGATGACGGAGCGTCTTGGCGCGAGGAGGAAAAGAATGACGAAACCCGAGATTCTGCAAATGGGTCCCTATCCCGAATGGGACCAGGGGCCGCTGGACCAGGCTTTCCAGGCGCATCGCTATTTCGAGGCGTCGGACAAGGCCGCCTTCCTGGCCGAGGTCGGCCCCCGCGTGCGCGCCATCGCCACGCGGGGCGAGTTGGGCGCGAATGCCGAGATCATCGCGGCCTGTCCGAAGCTTGAGGTGATCAGCGTCTATGGCGTTGGTTTCGATGCGGTGGACCTGGCCGCCTGCCGCGCGCGCGGCATCCGCGTGACGAATACGCCCGATGTGCTGACCAATGACGTGGCAGATCTGGGCGTGGCGATGATGCTGGTGCAGTCGCGCGGCATGATCGGGGCGGAAACCTGGGTGCGCGACGGTTCCTGGGCCGCCAAGGGGCTTTATCCGCTGAAGCGCCGGGTCTGGGGCCGCCGCGCCGGCGTGCTGGGCCTGGGCCGCATCGGCTATGAGGTCGCCAAGCGCCTGGCCGGCTTCGACATGCAGATCGCCTATAGCGATGTCGCGGCCAAGGACTTCGCGCCGGATTGGGAATTCGTCGCCGATCCGGTGGCACTGGCCGAACGCTCGGATTTCCTGTTCGTGACGCTGGCGGCCTCGGCCGCGACGCGCCATATCGTCAACACGGCGGTGATCGAGGCGCTTGGTCCCGAAGGGATGCTCATCAACATCTCGCGCGCGTCGAACATCGACGAAGAGGCGCTGCTGGACGCGCTGGAGGGCGGCAGGCTTGGTTCGGCCGCGCTTGATGTGTTCGAGGGAGAGCCGGCGCTGAACCCGCGCTTCCTGGCGCTGGACAATGTGCTGTTGCAGCCGCATCACGCCTCGGGCACGATCGAGACCCGCAAGGCCATGGGTCAGCTCGTGCGCGACAATCTGGCCGCGCATTTCGCCGGCCAGCCCCTGCCGACTCCGGTGCTGTGAGGTCATGCCATGAAAGCCATCGTCATCCATGCCGCCCATGACCTGCGCGTCGAGGAGCGCCCCGAGGAGCAGCCCGGCCCCGGCCAGTTGCGCCTGCGCCTGGCGGCGGGCGGGATCTGCGGATCGGACCTGCACTATTACCACAATGGCGGCTTCGGCACCGTCCGCCTGCGCGAGCCGATGATCCTGGGCCATGAGGTCTCGGCCCATGTCGAGGCCCTGGGCGAGGGTGTGACCGGCTTTACCCCCGGCCAATTGGTCGCGGTGTCCCCCTCGCGCCCCTGCCATCATTGCGACTATTGCGAGCAGGGCCTGCCGAATCACTGTCGGAACATGCGGTTCTATGGCTCGGCCATGCCCTTTCCGCATATCCAGGGCGCGTTCCGCGAGGTGCTGATCGCCGATGCCAGCCAATGCGCCGACGCGACCGGGCTGACGCCGGGCCAGGCCGCCATGGCCGAGCCTCTGGCCGTCACGCTGCACGCCACGCGCCGCGCGGGCGACATCATGGGCAAGCGCGTGCTGGTCACGGGCTGCGGTCCCATCGGCATGCTTTCGATCCTGGCCGCGCGCCGGGCGGGCGCGGCGCAGATCGTGGCGACGGACCTGTCGGATTTCACGCTGGACATGGCGCGGCGCATCGGCGCCGACCGGGGCATCAATCTGGTGCGCGAGCCGGACGGCCTTGCCGAATATTCGGCGGGCAAGGGCCATTTCGACGTGCTTTACGAATGCTCGGGCGCGGCCCCGGCCCTGATCGCGGGCATCGGCGCGCTTCAGCCGCGCGGGATCATCCTGCAACTGGGCCTGGGCGGCGACATGACCTTGCCGGTCAATGCGATCACCTCCAAGGAGTTGGACCTGCGCGGCTCGTTCCGTTTCCATGCCGAATTCCCGATGGGGGTCGAGATGATGCGCAAGGGCCTGATTGATGTCAGCCCGCTGATCAGCCATACCCTACCCTTGTCTCAGGCCGAGGATGCCTTCCGTCTCGCCTCGGACCGTAGCCAGGCCATGAAGGCGCAGATCGCCTTCACCTGACCTCAGCGAGATTTCGCAAGGGCGCATGTCCTGGGGGCTGCGCCTCTCGTCTGGAATGGCCGGCGGGTCTTCCTGCGCGGCCTATTGAAGAAAGGAATGACCATGAGCCATTCGCAAATCGGCCTTATTGGTCTTGGGACGATGGGCGCCGCCTTGGCGCTGAACATCGCGGAGAAGGGGTTTCCGATCGCGGTGTGGAACCGCACGACCGAGGTGACGCGGCGCTTTCATGCCGATGCGGGGGCGCTTGCCGAGCGGATCACGCCGACGGAAAGCCTGCGTGATCTGGTCGCGGCCATCGCGCGCCCGCGCGCGATCATCCTGATGGTGCCCGCGGGCCAGGCGGTGGACGACCAGATCGCGGCGCTGGCGCCGCTTCTTGAGGCCGACGACCTGATCATCGACGCCGGCAACGCGAATTTCCACGACACCAATCGCCGCGCGGCGGCCGGGCTGCCGATGCGGTTTCTGGGCATGGGCGTTTCGGGCGGCGAGGAAGGGGCACGCCACGGCCCCGCCATCATGGGCGGCGGCGACCGCGCCGACTGGGAGCGCATCGCGCCGGTCATGGAGGCCATCGCCGCGCGGGCCGAGGACGGCACGCCCTGCGCCACCTGGATGGGCGAGGCGGGGGCGGGGCATTTCGTCAAGGCCGTCCATAACGGCATCGAATATGCCGACATGCAGATGATAGCCGAGATTTATGGGCTGCTGCGCGACGGGCTGGGCCTGGACGCGCCGGCCATCGGCCAGGTCTTCGCCGACTGGGACCGGGGGGTGCTGCGGTCCTATCTGGTCGAGATCTCGGGCGCGGTGGCCGGGGCGGTGGACCCTCTGACGGGGGGGGCGATGCTGGACGCGATCCTGGACCGCGCCGGCCAGAAGGGCACCGGGCGCTGGACCGCGATCGAGGCGCAGCACCTGGCCGCGCCGATCCCGGTGATCGAGGCGGCGGTGATGGCGCGCAACGTCTCGGCCCGGCTGGATGAGCGGCGGGCGGGCGAGGCGTTCTACGGCGCCGCGCCCGAGGCGCTGGATCTGGACATCGCGGCGCTGGAGCAGGCGCTGATCGCGGGCAAGATCCTGTGCTATGCGCAGGGTTTCGCGATGATCGAGGCGGCGGGCCGGGCCTTCGGCTGGCGGCTGGACCTGCCGGCGATCGCGCGGGTGTGGCGCGCGGGCTGCATCATCCGCTCGGAGATGCTGAACGACATGGCGGGGGCCTTGGCCGAGGATGCGGGGCGCAACCTGATCCTGGCGCCGTTCTTCGCCGGGAAGATCCGCGCGGGGCTCGGGGCGCTTCGGCGGACGGTGTCAGAGGCGGTGCTGCATGGGCACGGGGTTCCGGCGCTGGCCTCGGGGCTTTCGTGGTTCGAGCTGATGCGCACGGCGCGGGGGACGGCGAACATGATTCAGGCGCAGCGCGATTTCTTCGGCGCGCACGGGTTCGAGCGCCTGGACGGCCGCGACGCCCCCCACGGCCCCTGGGCCGCCCAGGGCTGACCCCGGCGCCCTGGCCCGAAGCCCTGGCCCGAAGCCCAGGAAAGAACGGGCCAGGGGCGCAATCTTTGCCCGCCAACGGAATGGCGGGCAAGGCCGTTGGGGGCGATCCGGCGCCAGCCTTCGGGTGGCCGCATTCGCCCTTGATACTGTCGCCGGTCGTATCTGGTCGGCTTCCCGCATTTGCCCCTGGGCCGAATGAGGGCGCATGATGTCGCGCGGCGCTTTTCCAGCTTGCCCAGGCCGGGCGCGGGTCCACCCCTGCAACCGGCCTGCGCGAGGGGGCTGGCGGGTGCCTTTGCGGGGTGGTTCGCATCCGGGCTTTTAGGCGGCCCTTTCGGGTCGGGCTTCGCCATCGCCTTGATTGCCGCAAGCATCACGGCGCGCTGTTTCATCCCGCTGCGATCCTTGCGCGGGACGCATGAAGATCCGTGGCGAAACCGGCGCCTATGCCGGGCGGCATTCCTGCCCAAGCTGCGGCCTGTCCGCCTTCGGCCAGGGCGGCGATGAAATCGCATTGCACCAGGACACCCGGCCTTTGCGCTGAAGCGTCGCTGTCCCCGCGATCGCGAGGGCGGCGGCTGCGCCAAGGAGTGATCCGGGCGCGGCGGCGCAATGAAAGCCGGGCAACGAAAAAGGCCGGGCATCGCGCCCGGCCCCAGCCTTTGGATCCCAGCCTTCGATCCGCTGGCGATCACACTTCGGGGACCAGCACCTCGCGCTTGCCGACATGGTTGGCGGAACTGACCACGCCCTGTTCCTCCATCTGCTCGACCAGGCGCGCGGCTTTGTTATAGCCGATGGCCAGCTTGCGCTGGATATAGCTGGTCGAGCATTTGCGGTCCTTGGCGACGATGGCCACGGCCATGTCGTAAAGCTCGGCATCGCCGCCCTCGCCCGAGGAAAGGCCCAGCACCTGGTCGATGCTGTCGGCGCGTTCCTCGTCCGGGCCTTCGACCACGCCGGACATATAGCTGGGCGGGCCGAAGGACTTCAGGTGGTTCACCACCTCCTCGACCTCCTCATCCGAGCAGAACGGGCCATGGACGCGGATGATCTTGGAGCCGCCCGCCATATAAAGCATGTCGCCCTGGCCCAGAAGCTGCTCGGCCCCCTGTTCGCCCAGGATGGTGCGGCTGTCGATTTTCGAGGTGACCTGAAAGCTGATCCGGGTCGGGAAGTTCGCCTTGATCGTGCCTGTGATCACATCGACCGAGGGCCGCTGGGTCGCCATGATCAGATGGATGCCCGAGGCGCGCGCCATCTGCGCGAGGCGCTGGATGCACGCCTCGATTTCCTTGCCGGCGACCATCATCAGGTCGGCCATCTCGTCGACGATGACGACGATATAGGGGAAGGTCTCGGGCTGGAATTCCTCGGTCTCGAAGATCGGCTCTCCGGTATCCTCGTCGAAGCCGGTCTGCACGGTGCGGCGGAACATCTCGGACTTGTCCAGCGCCTCGCGGACGCGGCCGTTGTAGCCCTCGATATTGCGCACGCCCATCTTGGACATGCGGCGGTAACGCTCCTCCATCTCGCCCACGACCCATTTCAGCGCGACGACGGCCTTCTTGGGGTCGGTGACGACCGGGGACAGCAGATGCGGGATGCCGTCATAGACCGACAGTTCCAGCATCTTGGGGTCGATCATGATCAGCCGGCATTCCTCGGGCGTCAGCTTATACAGAAGCGACAGGATCATGGTGTTGATCGCGACCGACTTGCCCGAGCCGGTGGTCCCGGCGATCAGCAGGTGCGGCATCTTGGCCAGGTTCGCCACGACGGGACCGCCGCCGATGTCCTTGCCAAGCGCCAAAGGCAGCGGCTGGGTGCCGTCGCTATAGGCTTGCGAGGCCAGGATCTCGCGCAGAACGACCTTTTCGCGGCGCAGGTTCGGCAGTTCGATCCCGATGACCGAGCGGCCCGGCACGGTCGAGACGCGGGCCGACAGCGCCGACATGCTGCGCGCGATGTCGTCGGCCAGGCCGATCACGCGGCTGGCCTTCAGCCCCGGCGCGGGTTCCAGTTCGTAAAGCGTGACCACGGGGCCGGGGCGGACCTCGGTGATCTGGCCCTTGACGCCGTAATCGTCCAGCACCGCCTCAAGCATGCGGGCATTATCGGTCAGCGCATCCGGCGAAAGCTGGTGATGGCCGGTATCCGAGGGCGCCGCCAGAAGCGATAGCGGCGGATGCTCGTAATGGCTGGCCAGGGCGGCAGGCGCGGGACGGGAAAGGGGGCTGGCCGGGATCGGGCGCGGGCGCGGCATGACGCGCGGGCCGTCGGCGGATTCGGGCAAGGGCCGATCCTCGTCCTGCTCGGGTTGCGCCTGAGGCTGGGTTTCGTATTGGGCTTCGTATTCGGGCTGGGGCTTGGCGGCGACACGCGCTGTCAGCCGTGCCGTGACCGAGGCAAGGGCCGAAGGCTTTTCGGCCAGATCGGCGCGGGGCGCGACGGCGGGGTCTGGCGCCTCGTCCCCGTCCAGCGGCGTGGGTGCGAAATCCGGGGGCGGGGTGCCAAAGACGCGGCGGGGCGCGGCCTCGGCTTCCGGCTCGGGCAGGCTGGTCGCGTCGGCGCGGGCCACGCGGTCGCGGCGGGCATCGGCGCGGCTTTTCAACCCGCGCGCGGTGCCCGAGGACAGGCGCGCGCCCTTGTCCACGGCGTGCAGCAGCATCAGCCGCGCGGTTGCCAGCCCGTCACGCAGGAACTGGCCCATGATACCCAGCTCCTTGCGGTCGAAGCCCAGGACGAAGCTTAGGAAGGCCAGGGCCGCCGCCGCCGTCAGCAGCGCCAGCACCTTGATCCCGATCGCGGCCTTGACCGGCAGGATCGAGAGCATCGCCCCCATCAGCATGTCGCCCAGATGCCCGCCCAGGCCGAAGCTTTGCGTCCAGCCGGCGGGCGGCGTCATCGAGGTCGCGTAAAGCGATACCAGCACCATGCCGATGGGCAGGAAGATGCCGCGCATGACGCGCTCTTCGCCCCGGTGCAGCATCAGGCGCAGTCCCCAGGTCACGGCGCCCAGGACCAGGACCCAGGTGCCGGTGCCGGTGATCATGAACAGCGCCGAGGCGACATAGGCGCCGGGCCGGCCCAGGAAATTCTCGGCCGGCTGGTCGGTCGCGGACATGAAGCTGGGATCGTCGGGGGTATAGCTGATCAGCATCATCGCGATCAGCAGCCCCAGCACGACCAGCCCCGCGCCCAGCAATTCCTTGCCGCGCCGTTCCAGCGCCGCCTGGGTGGATTGGTCGAACAGCGGATCGCGGTGTTTTGCCTGCCAGCTCGCCATGCGTCAGCCCCCTTGATATAGACAGTTCTTCAGACGGTTCAGCGCCGTCTCGGTCGGGCCGGCCGGATCGACCAGCGCGACGCGGATATAGTCACGGCCCGGATTGCCCTGGGCGGTGTCGCGCGACAGATAGGCGCCGGGCAGCACCTGGATGCCCGCCTCGGCCCAAAGCTTTTTCGCCGCGTCCTCGCCGGTGCCGACGGCCTGGGGCACGCGCAGCCACAGGAAAAAGCCCCCCTGCGGCGGGGCATAGCCCGGCACGTTGCCCAGCACCCGGTCGGCCACGGCGTATTTCTGTTGGTAAAGCGCGCGGTTCCTATCGACATGGGCCTCGTCCGCCCAGGCGGTGGCGCTGACGCGTTGCGCGGGCAGCGGCACCGGCGCGCCGGAATAGCTGCGAAGGCGGCGCAATTGCGCGATCTGGCCGGCCCCCCCGGCCGCAAAGCCCGAACGCAGCCCCGGCAGGTTCGAGCGTTTGGACAGCGAATTGAACATCACCACCCGGTCGGCCAGCCCCATGCGGGTCGCCACGGCCAAGGCGCCGGGCGGGGGCGCGTCGCGCCAGATCTCGGAATAGCATTCATCGGAAAAGACCAGGAAATCATGGCGCTCGGCCAGGGCGATCAGGTCCTGAAGATAGGTCTCGTCCGCGACCGAGCCTTGCGGGTTCGCGGGCGAGCACAGATAGGCGATGGCCACCCGGTCCAGCACCGCAGGGTCCAGATCGCCGTAGCGTGGCAGGAAGCCCGTCTCGGCGGTGGCGGGAACGAAGATCGGCTCGGCGCCCACGGCGGCGGCGGCCACCGCATAGACCTGATAGAACGGGTTCGGGATCAGGATCGCCGCCCGCCCGCCGGCCTTTCCCTCGGGGCAAAGCGCCAGGGCGGCGTTGAACAGCCCCTCGCGCGTGCCGTTAAGCGAGGTGATCCGCGCCGGCTCGACCTCGATCCCGTGGCGGCGCCCGATCCAGCCCGAGATCGCGGCCAGCAATTCCGGCGTGCCCTCGTTCGGGGGGTATTTGCCGAATTCGGCCATGCTGTCGGCAAGGATGCGCGCGGTGAATTCGGGAATCGCGTGGCGCGGCTCTCCGATGGTCATGATGACGGGATCCGCCGCGGGGGAAATGCCCGCAAGCAGCGTCCTCAGGCGTGGGAACGCGTATTCCGGCAGGTTCGAGAACCGCTCGGGTATTGCCATGACTGCCTCTCAATCGGGGTCGTGCCGCCCCGTTCCGAGGGAAGGATAAAGCCAAACCCCCCTTGCGTCCAGAGTTTCAGGGGAAATCACTGGGCCGCGGGCCTAACGCAAGGCAGCCTCGGCGGCGCTGGCCGCGACCAGAAGCGCGCGGTCGCGCCCGGCCGTGCCCATCAGCATGATGCCGCAGGCCGGATGCCCGGTCGGCAGGCTGATCACGGGCAGGCCCAGAAGGTTGCCGATCCGCGTATTGCGCAGGGTCAGCAGGTTTTCCCGGGCGAAATAGGCCGGGTCCGCCAGAAGCCGCGCCGCATCGGGCGGCAGGATGGGCGAGGTCGGCAGGATCACCGCGTCATGGCCCGCGACCAGCCGCGCCCAATCGGCGCGGATGCGGGAAAGCCGTTCCCATCCGGCGATGTAATCGGCGGCGCGGATGTCGCCCCCGCCCCGGAAGCGTTCCAGGATCGGCGGATACATCAGCTCCGGCGCATCCTCGATCTGGTCCTGCCAAAGGCCGTAAGCCTCGGGGGCGAAAAGGGTGGGGGCCAGTGCCATGGCCTCGGCCACGCAGGGGGGCGCGATATGGCCGATGCGCGCGCCTGCGCGGGCAAGGCGGTCCACCGCGTCCTGAAAGGCCGCGACCGGGCCTTCGCGGGCATCCTCGAAGGGCACGCCGTCCAGGACCAGCAGCCGCAGCCTGCGCGGATCGGCGCCCGTCAGGTCCGGGGTCTTGTCGCCGCGCAGCACGGCGTCGATTTCGGCGCAGTCCTCGACGGTGCGGGCCAGGGGGCCGGCCACGTCGAAGCGGCGGCAAAGCGGCACCACGCCCTCGTCGCTGATCGTGCCCTGCGTCGGTTTGAAGCCCACCAGCCCGTTCCAGGCCGCCGGCACCCTGATCGAGCCGCCCGTGTCCGAGCCGACAGCCGCCGCCGCCAGCCCCAGCGCGACCGAGACCGCCGCCCCTGAACTTGACCCCCCCGGCACCAGCGCCGGGTCGATGCTGTTCGGCGGCGTCGCCGTCATCGGGTTCAGCCCCAGCCCGGAAAAGGCCAGTTCCGTCATATGGGTCTTGCCCAGGCACACCATGCCTTGCAGCGTGGCATTGGCCAGGATCCGCGCGTCGCCCGCCGGAACCCGCCCCGCCAGCAGCCGAGAGCCGGCCTCGGTCGCGATGCCCGCGCTGTCGATATTGTCCTTCCAACTGATCGCCACGCCGTCCAGCAGGCCGCGGCGCAGCCCGGCCTTGGCCCGGTCATGGGCGGCGATGGCCTCGGCCCGTGCGCGGGTCGTGGTCAGGCGGGCAAAGATCCGGTCCGAGTAATTGTGCCGCGCCGCCGCGTCCAGATAAGCCTCGGTCTGTTCGACCGGGCTCAGCAGCCCCGCCAGAATCGCGCGGCCCTGCTCCGCCGCCGATGCCTTCAGCCAATCCATGCCAGTTTCCCCGGTAACGCCCTGCAAGGCGCAAGGCTAGACCCGCCCGGCGGGCTTCGCAATGGTGCCGCATGGACATTGCTCTCCGCTCGGGCATAGTGCGGCGCATGGAACGTGATCAAGACATCATCATCGCAGGCGGCGGGCTGAACGGCCCCGCCTTGGCGCTGGCTTTGGCCCAGGCCGGGCTGCGGGTGGCCGTGGTGGATGCCCGCCCCGCCGTCCTGCGCGCGGGCGACGCCTTTGACGGGCGGGCCTATGCGCTGGCCCTGGCCTCGCAGCGGCTTCTGGCGGCGCTGGGGCTGTGGCGGGATCTGGAGGCGCGGGCGCAGCCGATCCTGAAGGTCCAGGCCAGCCAGGGCATGCCGGGCGAGGGTGCCGGTCCCTTCGGCCTTTATTTCGACAGCGCCGAGATCGAGGAGGGCCGGCTGGGCCATATGCTTGAGGATCGTTTCCTTTATCGCGCGCTTCTGGGGGCGATGCGGGGCGATGCGATGCCGGGTGGGGCGATGCCGGGTGGGGTCACGCATCTGCCGGGGCTGTCCGTGACGGGACAAAATATCGGCCCGGCTGGGGTCGAGGTGATGCTTTCCGATGGCAGCCGCCTTGGCGCGCGGCTTCTGGTCGGCGCGGATGGCCGCAATTCGGGCGTGGCCGAGCGCGCGGGCATCCGGCGGTTGGGCCATGATTACGGTCAGGTCGCGCTGGTTGCGGCGGTGGATCACGAATTGCCGCATCAAGGCACCGCGCATCAGTATTTCATGCCTGGCGGTCCGCTGGCGATCCTGCCTCTGCCGGGCAATCGCAGTTCCATCGTCTGGTCCGAGGAGAAATCCGCCGCCCAGGCCGTCCTTGCCCTGGACGATGCGCAGTTCCTTGAGGTGCTGCGCCCGCGTTTCGGGGATTTCCTGGGGCCGATCGCCCTGGCCGGGCCGCGCTTTTCCTATCCGCTGAGCCTGACCCTGGCCGAGCATTACGTCGCCCCCCGCGTGGCGCTGGTCGGCGATGCGGCGCATGGCGTCCATCCCATCGCGGGCCAGGGCCTGAACCTGGGCCTGCGCGATGTCGCGGCCCTGGCCCAGGTGCTGGTCGATGCCCGCCGTCGCGGCGAGGATATCGGCAATCCCCAGGTGCTGGCCCGTTATCAGGAATGGCGCCGCCCCGATGCGACCATGCTGGCGCTGGGCATGGACGGGGTGAACGCGCTGTTTTCCAACCGCAACCCGCTTTTGCGCGCCGCGCGCGAGGTCGGCATGGGGCTGGTCGATGCCGTGCCCGGCCTGCGGCGCGGCTTCATGCGCCAGGCGGCGGGGCTGCGGCTGAGGCCGATGCCGCGTCTGCTGGCCGGAAAGCCCCTTTAGGAACTTCACGCCCGCGTGAGCGTTCCGTGCCCGCGCATCCAAGCGAACGTGATGTGCAAGTCACTGAACAAGCGGTATCATTCCGGTCATGAAACTTAGATCGCTCGCCCTTGCGCCCGCCCTTGTCCTTGCCATGGCCTTTCCGGCCCTGGCCGAGAAAATCCCGCTGAACGAGATTTCGCGCTATCTCAACAGCATCAAGACCGCCAAGGCCGAGTTTACCCAGGTCAACGCGGATGGCAGCATCTCGACCGGGACGGTCTATATCCACCGCCCGAACCGGGTGCGCTTCGAATACAAGGGCGACAAGTCGCTGGTCCTGGCCTCGGCCGGGCAGGTCGCGGTCTATGACGGCAAATCGCGCAGCGGGCCGCAGCAATATCCGCTGTCGAAAACGCCGCTGTCGCTGATCCTGGCGCCGAACATCAACCTGAGCCAGGCGCGCATGGTGACGGGCTATGCCGAGAAGAAGAACAGCACGGTCGTGACCGCCCAGGATCCGCAGCACCCGGAATACGGCAATATCCAGATGGTGTTCTCGGCCAAACCGACGCAATTGCGGCAATGGGTGGTGACGGACGATGCCGGGCGGCGCACCACGGTGATTCTGGGCGACATGCGGACCGGGGTGTCGATCCCGGCCTCGCAATTCGTGATCCGCTAGCCGTTCAGCGTCCGCATTGCGCCAGTTGCAGGCGGTAAAGCTCGGCCCGCGCCTGCACCTTGGCCGAGACGCTCATCAGCCAGGGCTTCTGGCGGTGCGAGCCGCGGTTAAACCCGCCGCGCCCCTCGTGATAGGCCAGGTATTGCGAGCCGGCGTCCAGCTTGGAAATCCCCAGGATGCGGGTCGTGTCGTTCATATACCAGCCCATGAAATCGGTCGCGTCGCGGATGCTGTCGCGCCGCGCGCCACGGTTGCCGGTCTTCTTGCGATAGTCGTCCCAGGTGCCGTCCAGCGCCTGGCTATAGCCATAGGCCGAGCTTTGCCGCCCTATCGGAATGATCCCAAGCGCATAGCGATGCGGCGTCCGGGCGTCGCCGATGAATTTCGATTCCTGGTGAATCGTCGCCATCTGGACGTGGACCGGAATGCCCCAGCGCCGCTCGGTCGCCTTCATCGCCTGCATATAGGCCGGGCGTTCGGCGGCCAGCAGGCAGGCGTTTTCAAGATTGCGCGGCGCCTTGTAGTTCCCGCCGCCCCCGCAAGAGGCGACCAGCCCGACAATGGCCAGCTTCAGAAACCTGTTCATACTGCCCTCATGTTCTTTTTACCCGCGAACATAGCGGAATCGGGTGGGGGCAGGCAAATGACAAAGGCTTCAAGCGGTTCAGCTTGTCAGGACCGAGACCGATTTGATCACTGCGTGACAGGAAATTCCCGGCGCCAGATCAAGCGCATGGACCGATCTAGGGGTGATCTGGGCAAGCATCCGCTCATTTCCCACGGCAAGCTGGACCAGCCCGCCGTCGATTCGGATGACGGTGGCGGGCCAGGCGTTCAGCGCCGACAGCCCCTGCGGCGCGTCGCGCGACAGGATCACCTCATGCGCCAGGATGCGCAGCCGCAGGCTTGCGTCGGGGGGCAGCGGGCCTTGCAGCAGCAGCGGCCCGGCGGCGGTCGCGATCCGGGCCATGCCGTCGGGATCGTTGCCCCGGACCTTGCCCCGGATCAGCGCGCCGGCCTCGCGCTCGCCGAATTGCGGGGCAAGATCGGGATCGGCCAGCAGTTCCGCCAGCGGCCCGGCATGGATCACCCGGCCCCGTCCCATCAGCACGACGGTATTGGCCAGCCGCAGCACCTCGGGAACCGAATGGCTGACGTAAAGGATGGGCAGGCCCGAGGCGTCCCGCAGCCGCTCCAGCCAGGGCATGATCTCGGCCTTGCGGGCATCGTCCAGCCCGCTCAGCGGCTCGTCCATGACCAGAAGCGCGGGGTCCGAAAGCAGCGCCCGGCCGATGGCGGTGCGCTGCCGCTCGCCGCCGGACAGGGTGGCGGGGCGGCGGTCCAGCAGCGGTTCCAGCGCCAGCATCTTGACCACGCGGTCGAAATCCCGCGCCGCATCGCGCCGCCAGCGCGCGGGATAGCGCAGATTGGCCCGCACCGTCATATGCGGAAACAGCCGCCCGTCCTGAAAGACATAGCCGATGCGCCGGGCCTGTGGCGCCAGGTTCGTGTGCCCGTCGAAAAGCACCCGCCCCGCAAGCGCGATCCGGCCCCCGTCGGGCCGCATCAGCCCGGCGATGGCGTTGATCGTGGTGCTTTTGCCGCAGCCCGAGGGACCGAACAGCGCCGTCACGCCCCCCGGTGCCTGGAAACTCACGTCCAGTTCCAGCCCTGGAAAGCGGTGACGGAAGGCGACCGAAAGGCTCATGCCCGCGCCATCCGCCGGGCCAGGAATTCCGAGACGAGCACCGCCGCCATGGCGATCGCGACCGAGATCAGCACCAGCCGCATCGCCGGCCCCTCGCCGCTGGGGGTGGAAAGCAGCGCGTAGATGGCCGAGGGCAGGGTCTGCGTCTGGCCGGGGATGTTCGAGACGAAGGTGATCGTGGCCCCGAACTCTCCCATGGCCTTGGCGAAGCCCAGGGTGACGCCCGCCAGGATCGCGGGCAGGATCAGGGGCAGGGTCACGGTCAGGAAGATCCAGGGCCTGGGCGCGCCAAGGGTCGCCGCGGCCTGTTCCAGCCTGGGGTCCACCGCCTCGAAGCCGAGCCGAATCGAGCGGACCATCAGTGGAAATGCCATGATCGCGGCGGCCAGCGCCGCGCCGGTCCAGCGAAAGGCGAAGACGATGCCCAGGGGTTGCAGCAGACTGCCGACCGGACCCTTGGTGCCGAAGGTGGTCAGCAGCAGATAGCCCGTGACCACCGGCGGCAGGATCAGCGGCAGGTGGACCAGCCCGCTCAGCAGGTCATGGCCCGGAAAGCGCCGCCGCGCCAATAGCCAGGCGATGGCGATGGCGAAGGGCAGGCTGGCCGCCGTCGCCACCAGCGAGACCTTCAGCGACAGCGTGATCGCCTGCCATTCCTGTGGTCCCAGCCAGTCGGCCACGCGCGTTCCTGTCCTAGGGCGCGACGGTAAAGCCCTGCGCCTCGAAGATCGACCTTGCCGGATCCTGCTTCAGGCTGTCCAGAAAGACCTTGGCCTGGGGGGTGGCGGCGGTCTTGGTGATCGCGGCGGGGTAGGTGATCGGCTTGTGGCTGTCGGCGGGGAAGGTCGCGACCACGCCCACGCCCTGATCCGCCACCGCGTCCGAGCCATAGACGATGCCCAGCGGCGCCTCGCCCGAGGAGACCAGCTTCAGCGCCGCGCGCACGTCGTCGGCCTGCGCCACCTGGCCCTGGATCTTGTCCCAAAGGCCCAGATGGGTCAGCGCCTCTTTGCCATATTGGCCGGCGGGGACGCTGTCGACCAGCGCCATGGCAAGCTTGCCATCCCCCAGCAGCCGGGGCAGGTCGGCGACCTGGGCGGGCTCGGGCTTGCCATGTCCGACAAGGACCAGGGTGTTGCCCAGCAGGTCCTGGCGCGTGGCAGGGTCGATATCGCCCGATTCCTGCACCGCATCCATCCAGTTCGCGGCGGCCGAGATGAAGATGTCGGCGGGCGCGCCCTCTTGGATCTGCTTGGCCAGTTTCGAACTGCCGGCATAGGAAATGACGATCCTGTCCGGGTGCTTGCCCTGCCAATCCGCCGCGATCCGGTCCAGCGCATCCTTCAGGCTGGCCGCTGCGAAGACGGTGATGTCGTCGGCCATCGCGGCCGGAGCATGCAGAGGCGCAAGGGCCAGGAAAGCCGCTGCGAACAGGCCGGGGCGCATGGGGTCGGTCCCTTCGTTATGTTTCAACAGACATAACCAAGCACCGTCCGCCGCCGCAAGCGTTATTTCCTGTCAGGCATATCGCCAAGCGCCGCGCCCAGGGCGGCAAGCTGGGGGGCGGCGCGCAGCAGATCCTCAAGCGCGCGGTAATCGGACAGCACCTGCCGGCCCAGATCGGTCAGTTGCGCGCCCCCGCCGCGCATGCCGCCGCGACTGCTCTCGACCAAAGGCAGGCGGAAATGGCGGTTCATCTCTTCGACCAAGGCCCAGGCGCGGCGATAGCTCATGCCCAGGTGCCGTCCCGCCGCCGAGATCGAGCCTTCGGCCGCGATGGCCTGCAAAAGATCGGCCTTGCCCCGCCCGAAGGTCAGCCCCTGGGCGTAATGCAGCCGCAGGCTCAGCCGCGGATCGGATGGGTTCGCATCGCTCATGCGCCGCATTCTGGCAGATGGTGGCGCGCAGGCAAGGGCTGGGCAGGGTCGCGCCGGTGCGCTAGCCTTGGCGCGCCCAAAAGGGGGGCGCCGGCATCGCCGAGAATGAAATCGTCATCCTGTCCGGGGTTCGCACCGCCATCGGCGCCTTTGGCGGAAGCCTGGCGGGGGTTGCGCCGATCATGCTGGCCCGCGCCGCGATCGACCGCGCCGGGATCGCGCCCGAGCGTATCGGCCAGGTGGTCTTTGGCCATGTCCTGAACACCGAGCCGCGCGACATGTATCTGTCCCGTGTCGCCATGCTGGACGCCGGTGTGCCCGAGACCACGCCGGCGATGAACGTGAACCGGCTTTGCGGCTCGGGGGCGCAGGCCATCGTCTCGGCCGCGCAGGCGCTGATGCTGGGCGAGACGGATTTCGCCCTGGCCGGCGGCGCCGAATCGATGAGCCGCGCGCCCTATGCGGTGCCCGCCGCCCGCTTCGGTGCCAAGATGGGCGATGCGATGATGCTGGACATGATGACCGGCGCGCTGACCTGTCCGATGGGCACCGGCCATATGGGCGTCACCGCCGAGAATGTCGCCGCCGAGCACGGCATCACCCGCGAGGCGCAGGACGCCTTTGCCCTGGAATCGCAGGCTCGCGCCGCCCGCGCCATCGCCGAAGGCCGGTTCCGCGACCAGATCGTTCCGGTCGAGATCAAGACCCGCAAGGGTATCACCCTGTTCGATACCGATGAGTATCCCAAGGCGACCAGCCTTGAAAAGCTGGCCGCGCTGAAGCCCGTGTTCCGCAAGGGCGGCTCGGTCACGGCGGGTAATGGGCGGGTAATGCCAGCGGTATCAATGACGGCGCGGGGGCGCTGGTGCTGGCCCGCGCCGATGCCGCCCGCGTCGCCGGCGCCAAGCCGCTGTTCCGGCTTTTGGGTCATGCCCTTGCCGGCGTGCGCCCCGAGGTGATGGGCATTGGCCCCATCCCCGCCGTCCAGGCGCTGCTGGCCCGAACCGGCCTGCGCGCAAGCGATTTCGACGTGATCGAATCGAATGAGGCTTTCGCCGCGCAGGCGCTGGCCGTGACCCAGGCGCTGGATCTGGACCCGGAGCGGGTGAACCCCAATGGCGGCGCCATCGCGCTTGGCCATCCGGTCGGCGCGACCGGCGCCATCATCACCGTCAAGGCGATGTATGAATTGCTGCGAAGCGGGGGCCGTCGCGGCCTGGTCACCATGTGCATCGGTGGCGGACAGGGCATCGCGCTTGCCATCGAGCGTATCTAAGCCATCCGCAGCCAAGCGTCCGGCGCGCGTGGGCCAGTTTTCAGCCGTGGTCGCTGGAAAAGGTTTCCCCCCAATGGCCCGCCCGCGCCGCTTTTCCTGGGATCGGCCGGAGTTGGCTGACGGCATGCACGCCCGATTCTTGGCGATGCGGCAACCGGAAGGGGGCTTTCGGCGCTTCCGCGCGGTCTTGCCGCGCGGGAAGGAGGCGGATGGGAAGGCCGTATTCGTCCTTGCGAAGCGGTAACCCTTGCGACGCCGCCTTAACAGGAAACGGGCCGCTTCCTGGGAAACGACCCGCGAGATCCACGGAGATGGTCCGGTTAGGGTTGGTGCCCACCGTCCCAGCCAGGGTTCACGACCCTTGGGGCTGCCCTTAGGCCACGGCCCCCCTGACTGTCCCGACACCTCTCTCCAATATCACTCTCGACACTGGACCACCTCCTTTCATGTGTTGCCGTATGAGTTCAGCCTGCCACATGCACCTTAACAGTCAATGAGTTTGGACACGCTTCTGGATCAAATTTCCAACGATGATCCTGAAGGGGGCCAGCGCCAGGACCGCCTGGGCCAGTTTGACCAACCAATCGGCAATTGCCAAGGAAACCCACAGCGGCTGAACCGGGCCGTGGCCCAGCAGCGGAACCAATTCATTTGCCCAAGAAACATCGTCCTGCGGAAAGACCGGGCTGAGCGTGGCCGAGAAGGCGATGGTGAAAAAAACGGCGGTATCGATGATCGAACCGATCACGCTGGCCGCCAGGGGTGGTAGCCACCAGTTGTATTTTCGCAACTGGTTGAAGACCGAAATGTCCATTAATTGGGCAGATAGGAAGGCGGCACCGGATCCTATGGCGATCCGAAGCGTTGTCTTGTCCATTCCCGCCGCAATGACCGAGCACAGAACGCCCGTCACGAAGCCCGCGAAGACCACCTTGCGGGCGGCCTGGGGGCCATAGACACGGTTCATGATGTCGGTCACCAGGAACGAGACCGGATAGGTCACGGCCCCCCAGGTCAGCCAGTTCCCCAGCAGGTGCTGGACCAGGATGTTCGAAGCCACCACGATGATGGCCATGGCGATGACGCCGGGAAGAATGCGCGGCATTTGGATTTTCCGTTTTGGCAAGGTCGCGGAGACTCGGCCCCGGCAGGCGGGGCAAGGCCGCATAAGCCGCCATGGCCTCGGCTGTCAACGGTCAGTCCATCAGCGCCGCGGTCATTTCCAGCGAAAATGCCCCGTTCACCCCTTGCGGCGTCGTATTGGTCATCGCCACCAGGGTCAGCCCGCGCGCCGGATCGACCAGCCAGCTATGGCCGTAGATGCCGCCCCAACTGACGGCGCCGGGCGGCAGGCCGATCCTGGCCTGGGCCGGGTCATCCAGCACGGCGCCGGCCCAGGAATGGCCCCAGCCCGCCCCGCGCGAGGGGTGCGGACCCGTCAGCCGGTTCGCGCGGGCGGCCAGGCGCAGATCCTCGGGGATGAAAGCGCCGTCCCGCAGCGTCTCCAGCAGTGTCAGCGCGGCGGGCACGGTGCCCGACATGCCGCCCCCGCCCGAGGGATAGGCGGCGGGGTCGCTGCTGCGCTGGGGCAGGAAGCGCCAATGCAGCCCTTCCTGACGCGGAACGGGCACCTGCGTCGGTCCCTCCATGCGCCGGGGCGGGGCGCCATCGGCGTAATTCGCGGCAAGATGCGCGGGATCGGCGGTGAACGCGGCCTCGATCCCCAGCGGCTCGGTCACCAGATCGCGCATCGCCTGGGGCAGGGGGCGGTCCGCCGCCGCCTCGATCACCGCGCCCAGCACATCGGTCGCGATCGAGTAGCGCCAGCTTTCGCCGGGTCGCAGGTCCAGCGGCACCGAGGCGATGCGGCGCAGGTTCTCGGCCAGGGTGATCCCGCTTTCCCCGATCCCGTCCGAGATCCCGGCCAGGTGATAGCTGCCGCCGGCGGGCTGGGCGAAGCCGTAATCCAGCCCCGCCATATGCGCCATCAACTGCCCGACCGTGATCGGGGGACGGCTGCCGTTGGGAAGGGCGGGGGCGAAGTCGGGCAGATAGCGCGTCACCGGATCCTCGGGCGACAGCCGGCGCCCGGCCATCAGCCGCAGCGCCGCGACGGTGGTGAAGGGCTTGCTGACCGAGGCATAGCGCAGCCAGGTCCGGGGTGTCATCGCGCGGCCGGCCTCGCGATCGGCGAACCCGGCGGCGCGGGAAAACACCACCCGGCCATCCTGTGCCAGGATCACCATGCAACCGACGACCTCGCCGGCTGCGGTATAGCGGTCGATGCCGCTGTCGATGGCGGCGATGGCGTGGGACAGCGTCATGGCGCGGGGGCCTTCACCAGGCGGTATTCGACAAGTTCGGTGCGCAGCAGCATGTTGAAATTGTCGTCCGAGATCATGCTGAGGCGAATGCCCTGCCCGTCGTCCCAGACCGACAACCCTTCAAGATTGCCGTATTGCAGCGGGCGGGTCGCCAGCAGCACCTGGGGATTGCTAAGCGCCGTGTCGCTGATGTCGAAGCGGCGCACGCGTGAGCGAAAGCCCAGAAGGCCCAGAAAGTCGCGCTCCAGCAGGTAGAAGCGGCCATCGGGGCCGATCTCGGCATCGACGGCCAGCCAGTCGCCATCCCTGGGGATGGAAAAGGGCTGATCCCAGCGGTGGTTGCGAAAGCGATAGACCGGGAAGGGCGTGGTGGGCGAACCCGAACGTTCCGGCACGGTCAGCAGGGTGCCGTCGGGCAGGATCGCCAGCGTTTCCAGCGATGAATTGCGCTGCATCTGCCTGAAGGCGGGCGGGCGGGGCAGCACCTGGGCATTGGATTGCGGGGTGGCATAGCCCGCCACGCGGGTCAGCCCCTCGAAGCTGATCCAGATCGTGCCGTCCTGGCCGATGGCAAGCCCCTCGCTGTCGCCCTGGTGGCCAGGCTTCAGCGGCTGGCCGCGGCTGTCGTGCAGCCTGGCCTCGCCCTCGGTCTCAAGCCCGGTGATGGCGCCCTGTTCGTCGCGCTGGATACGGCCCCAGCGCAGCGTGGCGCGGTCGGAAAGCGCGGTGAACTTCTGGCCGTTTTCCTGGACCTCAAGGCCCGAATAGCCACCGAAATCCGGCTCGTCCAGCTTCCAGACATAGCTGCCGACATATTCGGCGCTAAGCTGGGCGCCGTCCGCCTCGGAGCTGGTTTGGGCCGCGCAGGAATGCGCCAGCATGGCCGCAAGCGCCATGGCGGCTACAAGGCCCGCACGCAGGGGAGTTCGGTGTTTCATGATCGTCCTAGCGCGCGGTGGCGACCGCCTGGCATTGGCGCGGCATCTCGCTGAGGCGATAGCTGCGCGGATGGCGATAGTTCGGATCGGGCGGCACGGGCTTCACGCGGCTGGGGTCGATGCGGTTGCGGATCCATTCCGCCGCCTCTTCGCAGCCATCTCCGGGGGGCGGCGGGTCCTGGTTCTGGCAGACCGAGCCCGCCGGGCAGCCAAGCCGGACGTGGAAATGATAATCGTGATTGTTGATCGGCCGGATCTTGCGCAGCCAGGCGCGGTCGCCGCTTGCCATCTGGCACATCGCGACCTTGGCGACGGGATCGACGAAGATGCGCTCGACCCTGGGATCGCGCGCGGCGGCGCGCATGATCGCCATATGGGACGCGCTCCATAGTGGCGATGGCGCGGTGCCCGCGCGGTTCACCACCGACTGGGACGAGATCTTTTCCCGCTGCGCCGCCGTCAGCCGCAGGCTGGATGGGGGCAGCATCCAGATATCGGCATCCAGCCCCATCTGGTGGCTGGCATGCCCGCTGGTCATCGGGCCGCCGCGCGGCTGGCCCATGTCGCCGATGTAAAGCCCCTGCCAACCGGCCTGGCGGGCCGCCTGCGACAGTCCGATCAGGAAGTTCACAAGTTCGGGATGACCCCAGTTCCGGCCCCGCGACAGCCGCATCGCCTGCCAGGTCGGCCCGGATTCGGGCAGTTGCACCGCGCCCGCGATGCAGCCCTTGGAATAGAAGCCGATGGCGGCGGGGGCGCCCGCAGTCGGGCCGGGGACGCTGCCGAACACGTCTTTTGCAAGGGGATCGGCGCTTGCGGGCAGGGTTGCGGCAACCGCCAGGAAGGCGGCGGCAAGGGTCTTGCGGATCACTGCTCGGGTTCTCCTGTTGCTTTGACCCAGTTTAGCAAGATCAGCGACAGAATGAACATGCCTATCAGAGGAGAGATGCCCAGCCGCAGGCTGCCGGTCAGATAGGTGGACAGCGCGATCAGGAAGGGGGCAAGGAAGGTCGTGGCCTTGCCGGACAGCGCGTAAAGCCCGAACACCTCGGTCGCGCGGGCCGGGGCGGTATGCAGGACGACCAGGGTGCGGCCGGCCGACTGGACGACGCCCCCCGCGCCGCCGATCAGGGCGCCGCAAAGGAAGAACAGCGTATCGGGCAGGTGCGAGCCGGGCGCGACGGGCAGGCCGAAGATCTGGCTGCGGTCCATGCCCACCAGCAGCGTGCAGACCAGGATCAGGATCAGCGTGCAGGCCACCGTCACCGCCTTCGGTCCCCAGCGCCGATCCGCGCGCCCGCCCAGCCAACTGATCACCGTGGCCGAGATCGCGGCGATGATGCCGAAGATACCCGACAGGACCACCGGCCATTGCAGCACCGCCCCGGCATAGATCCCGCCAAAGGCGTAAAGCCCGTTCAGCGCATCGCGCGAGAACATCGAGGACAGCAGGAACGCCGCCAGCGAGCGCCGCCGCCGCAGGCTTTTCAGCAGGACCCAAAGTTCGTGCAGGGCAAGGCGCAGGCGCACCGGGTGGCGGGGGCGGGGCGTCTCGCGCACCCACAGGAAGAACGGGACCATGAAGACCACATACCAGATCGCGGTCAGCGGGCCGGCGGCGCGGGTGCCCTCGCGCGCGGCGGCGTCCAGGCCCAGGATCGGCGGGATGCCCAGCAGCGTCCGCCCGGTCTGGGCGCTTTCGGCCAGAAACAGCAGGACAAGGAACAGCGCCACCACGCCGCCCAGATAGCCGAAGGCGAAGCCGGACCCCGAGATGCGCCCGATTTCCTCGCGCGGGGCCAGGTCGGGCAGCATGGCATTGGTGAAGATGGTGGCGAATTCGACCCCGATCAGGCCGATCCCGAACCAGAACACCGCCCAATACAGGCTTGGCTGGTCGGGCAGCAGATACCACAGCCCCCAGGATCCCGCGACATAGAAGCCCGAGAATACCCAGACCCAGACCATGCGCCGCCCGCTGGTATCGGCGATGGCGCCCAGGACCGGGGCCAGCACCGCGATGATCACCCCCGAGATCGACAGCCCATAGCCCCAGATCGTCTGGGCCTGCGCGGCGGCGGCCTCGGGCGTCATGCCCTGCGCGGCCAGGTGGTTGCGGGCGACCTCGGCGAAATATACCGGGAAGATGAAGGTGGTCAGCAGGTTCGCGAAGGGTTGGCTTGCCCAGTCGAAGAACCACCAGCCCCAGATCCTCTTGCGCTCCATGCCGGTCTCCTTGGCCTTGCCCTGGCATCCGCGGGCTTGCCCGGCGGTTGCGCGCATAAGGCCAAAGCGCGATCAGGCTGGCAAGTCGTCTTTCGGATCGCCGGGGGCCAGTTCGGGCAGGACCGGAGGCCAGGGCCGCTGCCCGTCCGAGGCGATCCAGGCCAGAACCCAGCCGGGCAGGGCGGGGCTTTCGGGGTTCTCGCCCGCCGCGCGCATCAGCTCGGCGGGGGCGACGATGCCTTGCGGCCCGGTGATCGCGCCGCGCAGCAGCATATGGTTACAGCATTCGCCGCGCCGCCACATGCTTTGCTCCATGTAGAGAAAGCGCCCGTCCCAGCCCAGCGTGCGCGAGACCATGGTGAAGCGGTGAAAGGCGCGGATGCGGCGGCGATAGCGGACCGAATTGCCGGCGACCGTGATGCCCCAGCCGCGTTCCCGCAGCGTGCCCATGATCCCGGCCCGTATCGCCATGGGCACCCGGCCCAGATCGTAAAGCGTCAGGGTGCGGCCGTTGTTCAGCTCGATCCAGGGATCCAGATCCCAGGGCCAGCAGCGATGTTGCGAGACATGGGCCTGAAGCATGCCCAGCCGGGGCGCCTTGCGGTATTTCAGGATCTGGGCGGCAAAGCGCAGGATGGGATACATGGCGGGCTCCTTCCCGGCCGGGGCTAGCCAAGGCGTCGGCGGGCGTCAATCGGGACGCTGCGGCGTCAAAGCTTGCGAAAGGGGGGCCGGTCCCTTACCTGTCGCTGGGAAACGCGGGAAAGGGACAAGATGGGCACGCTGTTCGAGGCTTTGATGATGATCCTGAACTTGGTCTGGTTCGTGATGATCGCCCATATCATCATGTCCTGGCTGATCAATTTCCAGGTGCTGAACCTGCGCCAGCCGCTGGTCTGGCAGATCTGGAACGGGCTTTCGCGGCTTCTGGAGCCGATCTATGCCCCGATCCGGCGCATCCTGCCCGATACCGGGGGGCTGGATCTGGCGCCGCTGATCGTCTTCGTCATCATCATCATCGCGCAGCGCGCGCTCGCCAATAACGCTGGCTTCTTCTACGGGTTCTGATCGTGTCCGCCGCGCCCCTGCTGCGTCAGGTCTTTGGTTTCGACGGTTTCAGGCCGGGCCAGCAGGAAATCGTCGAGGCGGTGGCCTCGGGCCGCGATGTCCTGGCGATCATGCCGACCGGCGGCGGAAAGTCGCTTTGCTATCAGCTTCCCGCGTTGATGCGGGACGGGCTGACGGTGGTGATCTCGCCCCTGATCGCGCTGATGCGGGACCAGGTTCGGGCGCTGACCGAGGCCGGCGTCGCCGCCGCCGCCCTGACCAGCGGCAATTCCGAGGATGAGAACGGCCAGGTGCTGCGCGCGCTGTCGGCGGGCGATCTGCGGCTGCTTTACATGGCGCCCGAGCGTCTGGCCTCGGGCGCGACCCTGCCGCTTTTGCGCCGCGCGGGCGTTCGGGCCATCGCCGTCGATGAGGCGCATTGCGTCAGCCAATGGGGCCATGACTTCCGCCCCGATTACCTGCGCGTCGGCGAATTGCGTCAGGCGCTGTCCGTGCCGCTGGCCGCTTTCACCGCCACCGCCGATGCCGAAACCCGCGACGAGATCGTGGCGCGGCTGTTTCAGGGCGATCGGCCGCAGATCTTCCTGCGCGGCTTCGACCGCCCGAACATCCACCTGGCCTTTCAGCCCAAGGACGGGCCGCGCCGGCAGGTGCTGGACTTTGCCTCGGCCCGGCGCGGACAGTCGGGCATCGTCTATTGCGGCACCCGCGCCAAGACCGAGACGCTGGCGGGTGCCCTGAACGAGGCCGGTCTGTCCGCCGTGGCCTATCACGGCGGCATGGAGGCCGAGGCCCGGCGCGAGGTCGAGGCCCGTTTCCAGCGCGAGGACGGGCTGATCGTCACCGCGACCGTGGCCTTCGGCATGGGCATCGACAAGCCCGATATCCGCTGGGTCGCCCATGCCGACCTGCCGAAATCCATCGAGGCTTATTACCAGGAGATCGGCCGGGGCGGCCGCGACGGCGCTCCGGCCGAGACGATGACCCTTTACGGCCCCGAGGATATCCGCCTGCGCCGCAGCCAGATCGACGAGGGCCAGGCCCCGCCCGAGCGCAAGGCCGCCGACCATGCCCGGCTGAACGCGCTTCTGGGCCTTGCCGAAAGCCCGACCTGCCGCCGGGTCGCGTTGCTGTCCTATTTCGGCGAGGCGGCGGCGCCCTGCGGCAACTGCGACATCTGCGATGCCCCGCCCGAGACCTTCGACGGCACCGAGGCGGCGCAAAAGGTGCTCTCGGCGGTGCTGCGCACGGGGCAAAGCTATGGCGCGGGCCATATCATCGACGTGCTGCTGGGGATCGCGACGGACCGGATCCAGGCGCGCGGCCATGACCGGCTGCCGACCTTCGGCGTCGGGCGCGACCTGCCCAAGGGCCAATGGCAGGCGATCATCCGCCAGATGCTGGGCCGCGACCTGATCCGTCCCGACCCCGAACGTCACGGCGGGCTGGCGATCACCGCCGCCGCCCATGCCGTCCTGCGCGGCGAAACCCGCGTGACGCTGCGCCGCGATCTGGTCAGCCGCGCCCGCAGCACCACCGTGGTCCGTGCCCAGGTGGACGATGAGGACGCGCCCCTGCTTTCCGCCCTGAAGGCCAAGCGCCGTGCCCTGGCCGAGGCGGCGCGGGTGCCCGCCTATGTCATCTTCCCCGACCGCACCCTGATCGAGATGGCGCAAAGGCGGCCCCAGAGCCTGGACCAGATGGCCCAGGTGGGCGGTGTCGGCGCGAAAAAGCTGGAAAGCTACGGGCTGGAATTCCTGCGCGTGGTCGCGGGCGAGGTTGTGCCGATGCATCCCGCCCGCAAGGCTTTGGCGGGTCAGCCCGCCGGCGCGCTGTTCGATCGGCTGGCCCTGGCGCAGGACCGGCTGGCGCGGGGTCTCGACGGGACCGAGAAGCCGCTTTCGATCAGCGCGGGCGTCCTGCGCCGCATCGCCCGCGACCGCCCTCGCGATCTTTCGCGCTACCTGGACAGCGCCCGGCTGGAACGCTTCGGGGCCGCTTTCCTGGCCGAGATCCAGGTGGATTGACGCAGGCGCGGATGCGGTCTTCCGCTTGCCGGGGCTTTCGCGCAAGCGAAAGACCGGGGATCCGCGGTCCCCGCTTTGCCGGTCGCGGCAAGCTTGGTGATCCTGGCGGCCGCCCTGTTGGCGCGTGGTCGCAATGGCAATCGCGCCTTGGCCGAAGGGGTGGCGCCCCTAGGCCCGATATTGCGGCGCCTTGCGCGATGGCTGTCCACCGCCCGGCATCCTATCGGCGCGCGGTGGCGGCGGCGCGGTCCTGGGCGCTGGGGATACCGTCGCCGGGGGGCGCCTTCACTCCGAAGACCGCGCAGTAAAGCGCCGGGACGAAGATCAGCGTGACCAGCGTGCCGGCGATGATCCCGCCCATCATCGCATAGGCCATCGGTCCCCAGAATACCTGCCGCGAGATGGGGATCAGCGCCAGGCTGGCCGCCGCCGCCGTCAGCAGGATGGGCCGGGCGCGGCTGTCGGACGCCTCGAACACCGCGTCCCATTTGCTGTGTCCCTGCGCGAGCAGCAACTGTATCTCATGCACCAGGATGACCGAGTTGCGGATCAGGATGCCGATCAGGGCCAGCACCCCCAGGATGGCGACGAAGCCCATCGGCACGCCGAAAGGCAGCAATGTCGCCACCACCCCGATCAGCCCCAGCGGGGCCGCCGCGAAGACGATCAGCGACAGGCGGAAGCTTTGCATCTGGATCATCACCAGCAGGGCGATGATCAGCAGCATCACCGGCACCACCGCCGCGATAGGGGCCTGGCTTTCGGATGAGGTTTCGACCGTGCCGCCCACGGTGATGCGGACCTGCGCGGGCAGGGTCTTCTGGAACGCGGCCACACTGGCCGAAAGGTCGGCGATCAGGGTCGCGGGCTGGTCCTTGGTGGCGATGTCGGCCTTGACGGTCACGGTGGGCAGCCCGTCGCGCTGCATGATCAAGGGCTGCTCGATCCCGTATTCCAACTGCGCGAGCGAGGCCAGCGGGATCGGTGTCCCGGATTCGGTCGCGAGTTGCAGGTTCTGGATCGAGGCCAGCGATTCGCGATCCGCATCCGAACCGCGCGCCAGGACCGGGATCAGGAAGATCCCGTCCCGCAATTGCGTGATATCGCGCCCGGTGAAGGTGCCGGCAAGCGCGCCGGCGATATCGGCACTGCTGATCCCGGCTTGACGGACCTGATCCTGGTTCACGCGCAGCCGCACCACGCGCGCCGGCTCGTTCCAGTCCAGCGCGATCTCGCGCAGCCGCGGCTCGCCTGCCAGAACGGCCGCCAGGTTCCGTGCCGCATCGCGCGCCTCGTCGGGATCGGGCGAAGAGACGCGATATTGCACCGGCTTGCCGACCGGAGGCCCAATTTCCAGGTTCTTGATGTAGACATCGGTGCCGATCAGCTTGTTGCGGCTGAATTCGGCCAGCTTGGCCTTCAGACGGTCGCGCGCCGCCAGATCCGGGGTCTGGATCAGCAATTGCCCGAAATAGGGACCGGGGGTCTGCACATCCATGGACAGCACGAAGCGCGGTGCGCCGCGTCCGACGAAGGCGCTGACGAAAAGCGTCTCTTCCTGCTTCGCCAGGAAAGTCTCGATCCGGGCAATGTCCGCGCTGGTCTTGGTGATCGAGGCATTGGCCCGCTCGGTCACGTCCACCAGCACCTCGGTCCGGTCCGAGGTCGGGAAGAATTGCTGCTCGACAAGGCCCAGGCCCAGAACCGATATCAGGAAGGCCGCCAGGGTGATGCCGATGGTGCCCCACTTGAAGCGCATGCCAAGGACCAGGATACGATGGAAGGCCCGGCGCAGCCAGCCCGATCCGGCCTTGTGCCGGGGCAGGGTGCGGGGCAGCAGCGTCGCCCCCAGAAGCGGCGCGAACAGCACGGCGACGATCCAACTGACCACCAGCGAGACCGCGATCACCACGAAAAGCGAAAAGGTGAACTCGCCCGCCGCCGAGTTGTTCAGGCCGATGGGGATGAAGCCCGCCACCGTGACCAGCGTGCCGGTCAGCATCGGGAAGGCGATCGAGGTCCAGGCGTAGCTGGCGGCGCGGGTCAGGCTTTCGCCCAGTTCCAGGCGCGAGATCATCGTTTCGATCGCGATCATGGCGTCGTCCACCAGAAGGCCAAGCGCGATGATCAGCGCGCCCAGCGAGATGCGCTGCAAGGTGATGCCGTAGATCTCCATCACGACGAAGGTGATCGCGAGGACCAGGGGAATGGTCATGGTCACGACCAGGCCCGCGCGCAGGCCCAGGCTGACGAAGCTGACCAGAAGGACGATGGCCACCGCCTCGGCCAGGGCCTTGACGAAATGACCGACGGCCTGATCCACCACATGCGGCTGGTCGGCGAATTTCGCCATCTCGATCCCGATGGGCAGGTCACGGGCGACGCCCTGCATCAGCGCATCGACCTGCCTGCCGAATTCCAGGATGTTGCCGCCCTCGCGCATGCCGATCTGCAAGCCGATGGCGTCCTGGCCGTTGAAGCGGAAAAGCTGGCTCGGCGGGTCCTCGTAGCCGCGCCGCACGGTCGCGACATCGCCCAGGTTGAAGAAGCGGTCGCCGACGCGCAGGTTGACCGCCGTGATGCTGGCGGCGCTGTCGAACTGGCCGCCGACACGCACCAGCACCTGTTCGGACCCGGCCTGGACGATCCCCGAGGGGGCGATGGCGTTCTGCGTCGCCAGGCTTTGGACCACCTGATTGTGGTTCAGGCCCATGGCGGTCAGCCGCGCCACCAGGAATTCCAGATAGATCTTTTCCTCGCGATAGCCCAGCAGGGCGGTCTTGCCGGCCATGGGAAGGGCCTGGACCTGCTTGCGGATATTCTCGACCCGGTCGCGCAATTCGCGCGGGGTGAAGCCGTCGGCGGTGAAGGCATAGATATTGCCGAATACGTCGCCGAAATCGTCGTTGAACTGGAACCCCTCGAATTCCTGTGGAAATTCCGCGCGGATATCGGCCATCATGTTGCGGACCCGCTTCCAGACCTCGGGCACGGCGCCGCCGCGCGTGGTCGGGTCCAGTTCCAGATAGACGATGGACTGGCCCGGCATGGTGACCGAGCGGGTGTATTTCAGCTCGTCGAGCTCCTCAAGCTTGGTCTCGATCCGGGTGGTGACCTGGTCCAGCGTGTCCTGGATCGTCGCCCCCGGCAGCGAGGCGCGGATCACCATGATCTTTATGGTGAAGTTCGGGTCTTCCTCGCGTCCCAGCCGCATATAGCTGAGCGTGCCCGCCAGAATCGAGACGATCAGCAGGAACCACACCAGCGAGCGGTGCTTCAGCGCCCAGTCCGACAGGTTGAAGCCGTCGCGCGGGGTCATGGCGTCACGCTCCGGCCCACGCTCTGGCCTTCGGTCAGCGAATGGACGCCCCGGATGACGACCTCTTCGCCAGGAAGAAGTCCCTCGGCGACGGTCAGCATGCCATTGGCCGAAGGGCCATGGACACGGATGGCGCGCCGCGCCACGGTGCCGGTCACGGGGTCATCGGCGCTGCGCGCGACCACCCAGACATGATCCTGATCGTTCGCGGTAAATACGGCACCGGCCGGGACGGTGACGTTCTGCACCTGGCCAAGCGCCGGCGCGGCGCGAATCAGGGCGCCCAGGCGGAATTCTTGCGGCCCTTCCAGTTCAAGCCGGACGCGGCGGGTGCGGGTGGCGGTATCCGCGACCGGCTCGATCCGCGCGACGTGGGCCGAGCCGCGGATGTCCGGGTGGTTCTCGGACCAGATCTCGAAGGGGTCGCCCAGCGAGATGCGCGAAAGCATGGCCGGTTGCAGGTCGATCACCGCTTCCAGGCCCTGCTGGGACGAAAGCTGCATGATCGGTTGGCCGGCGCTGACCACCGCGCCCGAATCCGCCTCGACGGCGCTGATCACGCCGTCGAAGGGCGCGCGCATTTCGGTATAGGCTTCGGCGTCGCGGGCGCGGATCAGTTGCGATTCCGCCTGCTGGACCGCTGCCTGCGCGGCGGCAAGGCCGTGATCCGCCTGCTCCATCTGCGCCTCGGTCGCGACGTTGCGCTGGTATAGCGCGCGGGTGCGTCTGGCTGTGGCGCGGGCGGTTTCCATCTCGATCCAGGCGGATTCGGCGACCGCCTTGGCCGAGCGGACCTCGGCCTGCATGTCCTCGGGGTCAAGGGTGGCCAGGATCTGGCCGCGCGTGACCACATCCCCGATATCGACATTGCGGCGGGTCATTCGGCCCAGGGTCTGGAAGGCCAGATCGACCTCGAACCTGGCCTTGATCTCGCCGGGGATGGCCGCGCCCTGCGTGATCTGGTCTAGGACCTGGATGCTGACGACCGGCCGGGGCTGGGCCGCAACCTCGGGGGGCGACTGCCAGGGAAGGGTCCGTCCGGCGAAAGGCAGGAGCGAAAGCAGCAGCGCCATCAGTGGGGCCAGGCATCTCATGGCCGCAGGCCCACGATCTTGCGGCCGGGGTAAAGCAGTTGCGAACCGGCGCCAACGACGGTCTGGCCCGGTGTGACCCCTCCGCTCAGGATGACCGTGCCCTCGGTGAAACGCTGGATCTGGACCGGAAGCAGGCTGACATGGCCGGTCTCATCGACGCCCCAGACGGCGGGACCGCCCTCGAATGAGGTGAGCGCGGTCCAGGGCACCGCGATGCCCGGCCCCGCAGGGAAATGCACCGCTCCCCGCACGGCAGCCCCCAGCAGATCCGCGTCGGTCGGCGGTTGGTCGATCCGGGCGCGCACCGTGACCGAGCCGGTCGAGGGATCGACCAGGGGCGCTATCTCGGTGACGCGGGCGGTCATGTAAAGCTGCGGCGCATCGATTACCCACAAATTGACCAAGGCGCCGATGGCGTCCCGCAGCAAGGGACCGTCCGGGATCTGGAACACCGCCTCGCGGCCGTCGGACGAAGCCAGGCACAGGACGACCTGGGCCGCGCCGACGATCTGCCCCGGCTCGGCCATGCGGCGGGTGACGATGGCATCGGCGGGCGCGCGCAGGACGGTATCCTCGACCGCCCGATGTGCCTGTTCATGCGCGGAATGCGCCTGTGCCAGCACGCGGGCGGCGGTGGCGAGATCTTGCGCGGCGCGGTCGGTATCGGCACGGGTGCCGACCCCGCGTTGCATCATGGCCACGGCCCGGTCATGCGCCTGCTCGGCCTGGTCCATCGCCGCCTGCGCCGCCGAGACCGAGGCTTCGGCGACGCGCAGCGACTGCTGCTGCTGCAATGGATCGGTGATCGCCAGGGGCTGATTCAGACGGACCTGATCGCCTTCGCGGACCAGCACCTCGGTCACCTTGCCACCCTGCCGAAATCCGACATCCACGGTATCGCTGGCATAGATCGTCCCGGTCAGTTCGGCATCGAAGGTCAGCGTGGTCTCTTTCAGGGTCACCAGCTCGACGCCCAACGAATCGTCCCCGCGCGCGGGCAGGCCGGCAAGACAGATCAGTAGGCAGGCAAGCAGGCGCATGTGAGCCTTTGCAACAATGTGAACCCTTGCAACATTCTTCGTCTTCATGCCGGAGATCCTGACCCGAGGGAAGCCTTCGGCTTGTTGACGTAGCGGAAGGCTTGGGGTCCGGCTTGCCCCTGGATCCCTATTGATAGCTGCGCACCAGAGCCGAGGCGATCAGCCCCCAGCCGTCCACGACCACGAAGAAGGCCAGCTTGAAGGGCAGCGCGACCACGGCGGGGGGCACCATCATCATGCCCATCGACATCAGCACCGCCGAGACCACCAGGTCGATCACCAGGAAGGGCAGCGAGACCAGGAATCCGATCTCGAAGGCGCGCTGGATCTCGCTCAGCATGAAGGCGGGGATCAGGACCGACAGGCGATCCGGGGCGGCCTGCGGCTCGGGCGCGATCTCGGCCAGCGTGGCGATCATCTCGGGGCTGGCGCGGGCCTCCATGAAGGCGCGAAACGGGACGATGCCGCGTTGGAATGCCTCCTCGACCGAGATGGATCCCTGCTGCAAGGGGGCGCCAGCGACGGTCCATGCCTCGGTCAGGACGGGATTCATCACGAACCAGGTCAGGAACATGGCCAGGCTGACGATCAGCATGTTCGGCGGCGATTGCTGCAAGCCGATCGACTGACGCAGGATAGAGAGCACGGTGACGATGAAGGGAAAGCAGGTCACCATGATCGCAATGCCGGGTGCCAGCGACAGCGCGGTCATCACGGCCATCAGGGTGATCGCGTTGCGCCCGACGCCATTCGCCACCGCGTCCACCGCCTGGTCCAGCCCGGCCGCATCCTGGGCATGGACGGCCAGGGGCAGGATCAGGAAAAGGCAGGCCAGGCGGATCATGATGCGGTGGCCGGGGACAGGATGCGCACGCACAGCCGGTTGCTTCCGTCGCTGGCCGAGGTCAGTTCGCCCTTGGCGATGACCTTGTCGCCGACGCAGATATCCACGCCGTCGGACATGAGCTGGTCCAGCGTCAGCACGTCATCTGAACGAAGGCGCGAAAGCTCGGCCACGGAAAGCCGGGTCGCGCCCAGGCGGATCGTGATCTCGACCTGGATCTGGTCCGTGGTGATCAGGCTGGTGAGGTCGTTCATCGTCATTCCCTCGCGTTGAGTTCGTCTATGATGGCGTGAAGCTGCTTGGCTGGCGCCGCCGGATCAAAGCGGATCGCGCCGCCATTCACCCCAAGCTCGATCCCGGCCTGATGGGGGTCGATGACCAGATCCGCGTGCAATCCCGCGCGGCGCAGGCATTCCCGCACATCCGGCGCAAGGTCGGGGCCGCAGCGGACGCGCAGGGATGCGCCCTCGGCATGATCGACCAGGTGGGCCAGTTCCTGCCGCAGCGCCCCCAGCAGCCGCTCGCGCGCGCCCGCCGGACCAAGCAGGTCGATGATCAGCGCCAGTGCCGGAGCGACGGCCTGAAGAGCCTCGTGGCGGATCTGCCGGGCGTCGGCATCGGCCAGCTTCAGTCCCTGGCGCAGGCGGGACAGTTCGGCCGTCAGCGCGTCCAGGCTGGCCTCGCGGCCCTGATGCAGGCCCTGTTCCAGCCCGTCGTGATAGGCGCGGTCCAGATCGGCCTGGCTGGGGGCCCCCGCGGCCGGCAGAGGCACGGCAAAGGAATCAAGGCGTAATGCGGCGGCCATCACAGCGCATCCTCGGGTTTCTCGATCCAGCCGGACAGGATCTTGAGGCTTTCATCCTTGCGCGATTTCATCAGTTCTTTCAGGCGTGCGACCGGATCCTCGGGCTGTCCCGAGGGGGTAAAGTCGATCTCGGGCACGGCGGCCGAAAGTGGTGGCATCGGTGGGGGCTCAAGGGGCAGGGGGGCGCTGCCGTCCAGCTTGGCCTGCGCTTGGGATCCGCGTGCGCGAAGCGCGGGCCGCAGCAGGAAGAGCGCCAAGGCCAGCGCGAAGAACCCGACCAGGGCCAGCTTGATCAGGCCGTTCAGGTCCAGCCGCGACAGCAGCCCACCCTCGCCGGCGCTGGTGCCGGCATCGGACAATTGGGCGAAGGGCAGCGACTTCACCGTGATCGCGTCGCCGCGCGCCTCGTCGAACCCCACGGCCGAGGCGACAAGCTCGCGCAGGGATTGCAGTTCGGCCTCTTCGCGGGGAGCCAGGCGGGCGGTGCCGTCGGGTGCGGTCTCGGTCACGCCATTGACCAGCACCGCCACGGTCAGCCGCCGCGTGGCGCCGGGCTGGCGGTTGATTTCGCGGGTGATCTTGCTGACCTCGAAATTCGATCGCTGGCGCGTTTCCGAGCGTTGCGAGCGGTTCTGCTGGCCTTTGTCCTGCTGGCCCTCCGGCAGGTTCGAGGCGGCCGTGACCGTCCCCGCCTGTGCGTTGGTGTTTTGATCGGCCGATTCCTCGCTCTCCTGCGAGATCAGGGCGCGCTGCTCGGGGTCATAACGCTGTTCGGTCAGAAGCTCGCTTTCGGTCACCACGTCCAGGTTCAGTTCGACGATGGCGTTGCCATTGCCGACATGGGCCTCCAGGATGCGCTCGACATTGCGCTTCATCTCGGCCTGGCGATCCTCGCCGGCCAGATCGTCGTCCGAGGAAATCACGCCCCGCTCACTGTCGATGACGCTGACCTTCTCGGCTGACATGCCCGGCACGCCGGACGAGACCAGGAACTTCAGCGCCTTGGCCTGGCCGCGGCTGATCGCCATGCCGTTCGTTGTCAGCGTGACCGAGGCGCTGGCCTGGGCATCGCGGCGAAAACCGCGCCCGGTCGGCACGGCCAGGTGGACCCGCGCCGTCTTGACATTCGGCAGTGCCAGGATGGTGCGCGCCAGTTCGCCCTCTTTTGCGCGCCAATACGCGGCGTCGAACATCTGCGACGTGGTGCCGAACCCGGACATGCCGTCCAGGATCTCATAGCCCGTGCCTCCGGACGAGGGCAGCCCCTCGCCGGCCAGCGACATGCGCATCGCATCGCGCTGGCCGCGCTCGACCCAGATCGAATCGCCCCGGATCTCGTAGCGGGCGCCGGATTTCTCGACCGCCGCCATCACCGCGCCGGATTGCTGCGGATCAAGCCCGCCGTAAAGCATCGCCATGTCGGGGCGGGCCGCCAGCCAGGACAGGCCCGCGATCATGCCGAAGGTCGCGAGGAAGGCCGCGACCAGAATTCCCTTTTGTTTCGCGTTTCTGTCGCGCCAATAGTCTTGCAGCTTCAGCAAAACCGCCCCCTTCGAATCGGCCTGGTCATCTCTGGGGTTCTTCATGGCACAGGGGCGATTAATTATTGGTTAGCCCACGGGTGTTATCCAATCGGCAATCCGATGGAGAATCACCATGACCGATGCCGCCCTTTCCCCTGCCGAAACGCCTCCGAAGGGCGGTCTTAGGAAGTTGCTGCCGATCCTGCTGGTGTTCGTCATGCTGGGGGGCGGGTTTGCCTCGACCTTCCTGGGCCTTTGGTCGCCGATGGCGTTGCTAAAGCCCTCACCCGCGCATGAGACCCCTGAAGCGGCGGTTCCCGAGACGCAGTTCGTCAGCCTGCCCCAGATCGCGCTGACCCTGGCCGGCCCGCAGATGCGCATGCTGGTGATGGCCGTCCAGATCGAGACCGACGCCGCGCACAAGCCGGCGGTCGAGCATCTGCGCCCGCGTCTTTCGGACGCCTTCAACAGCTTCCTGGCCGATATCGCCCCCTCGGCCTTCGAGAAGCGGGGCATCCTTGACATCATCCGGGACGAGTTGGCCACCCGCGCCGTCTTCGTTCTAGGCAAGGATGCCTTCAGCGACATTCTCATCACGGAGTTCCGCATCCAATGACCGTCGCGCATGTGCTTCAGGGGGCTCTTCTGGCGTTTTCGGTCGGCCTGTCCTTTTTCTGCCTTCTTCTGTCGCGGCGCTTGCGGCGGTTGAACAACCTTGAGACGGGTCTGGGCGGTGCCATCGCCGTCATGACCAGCGAGATCGGCAGGCTGGAACGCTCGATCCAGGCGGCCAAGGCCGAGGCGCTCAGCGCCACCCAGGGCCTGGCCGAAGAGGTCGAGCGCGCCAAGCAGGAGCGCGCCTTCTGGCTGCTCCAGCAGAAATTCGCCGAAAGCGCGCCGCAGGGCGGCAAGCCCGCCCGTGTGCAGCGCCGCCGCCGCCGCCCCGAGGAGTATGGCCTGAATGCTTAAGTTGATCCTTCCGGTCCTGGGGGCGGCAACCGTCCTTCTGGCCGCGACCCAGGTGGTGATGATGATCGACGGCAGCGCGCGGCTGCGCGCCCATGCCGAGCCGGCCGAGTTGATGGCGGGCTGCACCGATGTTCCCGAGGCCGTGGCCCTGGCCGATACGCTGCGCCAGCGCGGGCTGCGGATCGAGCGTTACATGCAGGATATCGACCGCCGTAAGGCCGAACTGGCCGTGGCTCAGCAGCAGATCACCGAAAGGCTGGTCGAATTGCGCAGGATCCGCCAGCAGCTCAGCGACCGCGGCAGCAGCGCCACCAAGGGCCAGACCGACGATATCGCCCGCATCATCGCCGTCTATGATCAGATGAAGCCCGAGCAGGCGGCGATGGTTCTTGCCAATCTTCCGCCGGACTTCGCGGCCCAGATCCTGGCCCGCGTCCAGCCTCAGACCGGCGCCCGCATCATGGCCGCGGTCGAGCCGGGCCAGGCCGCCGTCCTTACCTCGTATATGGGTGCCATCCGGGCCCCGAAGAACTGAAGGAAGCTTCCCATGTTCGGCATCATCGGCATCGTTCTGACCTTCGCCATGGTCTTCGGCGGCTATCTTCTGGCCGGCGGTCATATGGGGGTCATCCTGCATTCCCTTCCCTATGAGATGATGATGATCGGGGGTGCGGCCGTGGGTTCTTTCCTGCTTTCGAACGAGACGGCGACGATCAAGCATGCGCTGGGGGGTGTCGGGCAATCGCTGAAGGGGCCGAAATGGAAAGAGGCCGATCTGCAAGACGTTCTATGCCTGATGTTCCAGTTGCTGCGCATCGCCCGCGCCAACCCGGTCGAACTGGAAACGCATATCGAGGATCCCGAAAGCTCGCCCATCTTCCAGGCCTATCCGCGCATCCTGAAGGACGAGCATGCGGCGCATCTGATCACCGACACGCTGCGCTCGGCCAGCCTGAACTATGACGACCCCTATCAGGTCGAGGAAATGCTGTCGCAGCGCATCGGACTGATGAACGAAGAGGCGATGCATGCCCCGCATGCGCTGCAAAGCATGGCGGACGCGCTGCCCGCGCTGGGCATCGTCGCTGCCGTGCTGGGGGTGATCAAGACCATGAGCGCCATCGACCAGCCGCCCGAGGTCTTGGGCAAGATGATCGGCGGCGCGCTGGTGGGGACCTTCCTGGGCGTGTTCCTGGCCTATGCGATCGTGGCGCCCTTTGCCCAGCGGTTGCAGGGGGTGATCAAGCAGGATCAGTCCTTCTATGTCGTAATCAAATCGGTCCTGATCGCCGGCCTGCACCAGCATGCCACCAATCTTTGCGTCGAGGTCGGCCGGCAAGCCGCGCCCGAACATGTCCGGCCCAGCTTCGGCAAGCTGGAAACCGCGCTGCGCGATCTGAAGAGGGCAGCGTGATCCTGGCCGCGCTGCTTTCCTCGGCACTGGCCACGGCGCCCACCATGGCGCCGGCGGATGCGCTGATCGCGCAGGTGACCCAGCTTCTTCTGGAGGGCAAGGCCCTGCCGCCCGACCTGAACCGCGACCTGCGCGCGCTTGAGCCGCCCGACCGCCTGCGCGTGCTGATCTTTCTGCGCCGCTCGGGCATGTTCAAGGGGCCGGACTGGAGCGCCGACGACCTGCTCGCACCCGCCTCCCAGCCCCCGGTATCCGCGCCATGAGCCTTGCCGCCGCCCCCGCCGCCCGAGCATTCCCGGTCCGGTCCCTGCTGATCACCGGGCTCTTGGTGGCGATCACCCTGTCGATGCTGTTGCCGATGCCCGCCGCGCTGCTGGATTTCGGCATCGCGCTGTCCATCGCCACCGCCACGCTGATCCTGGTCATGGCCGCCCTGGTCGAGAGGCCGACCGATTTCCAGGCGTTTCCGATCCTGCTGCTGGTCTCGCTTCTGATCCGGCTGTCGCTCAACGTGTCCTCGACCCGGCTGATCCTGACGCATGGCCAGAACGGGCCGACCGCCGCCGGTCATGTGATCAACGGCTTCGCCGAATTCGTCGCCGGCGGCTCGTTGCTGGTCGGGCTGACGGTCTTTGCCGTCATCTCGGTCGTCAATTTCATGGTGATCACCAAGGGGTCGGGACGTATGGCCGAGGTCTCGGCGCGGTTCGCGCTGGATTCTCTGCCGGGCAAGCAGCTGGCCATCGACGGAGACCTGAATTCGGGCGCCATCGATCATGATGAGGCCAAGCGGCGCCGGGTCCAGGAGCAGCGCGAGATCAGCTTCTACGGTTCGTTGGACGGGGCCTCGAAATTCGTCAAGGGCGATGCCATCGCCGGGCTTGTGATCACATTGATCAACCTGTTCGTGGGCCTTGCGGCGGGGATCGTCATGCATGGCATGCCGATAGCCGAAGCCCTGGACACCTATTCGCGCCTGACCATCGGCGATGGCCTGGTCACGCAGATCCCGGCGTTGATCACGTCGATGGCGGCGGCGCTGCTGCTATCGCGGGGCGGCGCCACGGATACGACGGCGGATCTGCTGTCGCGGCAGCTTTCCACGAATTGGCAGGTGCCGGCGGTGGGCGCGGGGGGCATGCTGGTGATCAGCCTGATCCCCGGCATGCCGATGCCGGTCTTCCTGGCCATTTCGGCCGGCTTGGGTGCCGTGGCCTGGCGCACCCGCAAGGGCGAGGACGCGGCCAGGACGCCCGCCCAGGCCGAAGAGCCCAAGGCCGGCCCGGCCCCTGCCGCCCAGGCCCGGATCGGCGATGTGCTGGATACCGAGGATATCAGCATCGAGATCGGTCCGGGCCTGATCGTCAGCGCGCTTGACCAGGGGCGCGGGCTGGGCCAGCGGATCACCAATCTGCGGCTGCATATCGCCCGCGCCTATGGGGTGATCCTGCCGGATGTGCGCATCACCGACGGCACCGGCTTTGAGGACGGTGAATATGTCATCCGGTTGCAAGGCGTCATCCGTGGCCGCGGCCGGCTGGTGCCCGGCCTGATCCTGGCCCTTGGCCCCGAGGATATGCTGCGCCACCTCAACGGCGAAGAGGTGCGCGAGCCGGTCTATGGCAGCGCCGCGAAATGGATCGCGGGTCAGGACCAGGACGATGCCGCGCTGGCCGGGGCGACCGTGGTGATCCCGATGGAGGTGCTCTCGACCCATCTGATGGAGGTCGTCCGCTCGAACCTGCCGGCGCTGCTGACTCTTTCCGCGATGCAGCGCATGATCCGCGAGCTTTGCAGCCTGTCCGACGAGCATCGCGCGCAGTTGAATCAGCGTTTCTTCGACGGCATGGTCCCCGAGAAGGTCGCGCCCGAGACGCTGCTTGCCGTGCTGCGCGGGCTTCTGGAGGAGCGGCTGTCGATCCGCAACCTGGTGCTGATCACCGATGCCGTCCACGAGGCGCGCGGCGCCCCCACCCCCGAGGCGCTTTACGAGCAGGTGCGCCGCCGCCTGCGCGGCCAGATCACCGAACAATACGCCACCGTCGACGGCTATCTGGACATCCTGCAACTGCATCCGCAATGGGAGGCCGAGATCACCCGCGCCGAGGCCGAGGCCGGGCGCACCGGCAGCGCGCCGGTGCCCCAGCTTCAGCAGCGCCTGGCGGATGCGCTGCGCAAGGCGCTGGCCGGGCTGCCGCCGACGACCGAAGCGGTGCTGGCGGTGCCCGATCACCGCCGGCGGCTGATCCGGCTGATGCTGGCCTCATCGGGGGTGTCGGTGCCGGTCATGGGTCTGGATGAGATCGATCCGATGGCCAAGATCAGGCTGGTGGGCACGATCCAGCCATGACCGCGCTGATGGCTGATCCGCGTATTGCGACGCTGCTTGTGGCGATGCTGCTGACCTATTGCCGGGTCCAGGCCTGCCTGCTGGCGCTTCCGGGCTTTTCCATGCGCGTGGTTCCGGTCCGTGTGCGGGTCGCCGTGGCCATGTCGCTGACCCCGCTTCTGGCCGAGGCCGCGCTGCTGCGCCACGGTGCCCAGTCGCTTGCCGGGCTGGGCCTGCTTTGCGCTGCGGAGATCGTCACCGGGCTGGCCCTGGGCGGGCTGGTGCGGCTGTTCGCGCTGGCGATCGACGTGGCGGCCTCGGCCATCGCGGCGACGGCGTCGTTGTCGCAGATCGTGGGGGTCGCCAATGAATTCTCGCCCCATCCGATCGGCAACCTGATGCACCTGGCGGGGATGGCGCTGGTGATGGCCATGGGCTTCCCGCTGCTGGTCTGCGACCTGCTGCGGGAAAGCTTTCAGTTGCGTCCCGTGGGCGACTGGATCCAGATCCCGGAACTGCTGCCTTTGGCCGTGGCCATCCTGCGACGCAGCTTCGTGCTGGCGATGCTGATGGCCGCGCCTTTCATCCTGGGCGGCTTTCTGTTCCAGCTTCTGTCCGGCATGGTCAGCAAGGTGATGCCGGCGCTGCCGCTGATGTTCATTGCGGCGCCGGGCGCGATCCTGCTGGCGCTTCTGGCGCTGGTGCTGCTGACGCCCTCGATCCTTTCGGTCTGGGCCGAGGCGCTGCTGCACATGATGAAGACCGACCTGCCATGAGCGATCAGGAGGCGGGCGACAAGCAATACGAGGCCAGCGAGCAGAAGCTGCGCCGTGCCCGCGAACAGGGCGACATCCCCCGCTCGACCGAGTTGCCGGCGGCGCTGGCCTATCTGGGGTTTTGGCTGGCACTGGCCTTCGCGGCGGCCTGGGCGGTGCCGAAATGGCTGATCATGGCGGCCCGCGCTCTGGGGGCAGAGCCCTGGCCCGATGGAAGGCGCCGCGATGCGATGGGCCTGGCCCATGCCCTGGCCGGGCAGGCGGCGCTGTCCACGCTGGGCTTCGTCGCCATCGTCGGGGTGCCGATTCTGGTCGGGCTGGTGGTGCAGCGTGCGATCGTCCTTACCCCGAAGAAGCTGCTTCCCGACCCGAAACGGATCAATCCGATCAAGAATGCGGGCCAGAAATTCGGCCGCTCGGGGCTGGTGACCTTTGCCATCTCGCTGGCCAAGGTGGGGCTGGTCGCGGCCGGCGGCTGGTTTCTTTACCGCTCGCTTCTGAATTGGATGATGACGGCCGAGGCGATGCAGGACCTGCAATGGGTGGCGGGCCTGGGCCTGATCCTGCGCCGGGCGGTGCTTCTGGCGCTGTCGGTCGGCGTGGTCTTCTCCGCCATCGACCTGCTGTGGAAGCGGCTGGAGTTCATGAAGCGCCAGCGCATGACCCGGCAAGAGATGCAGGACGAATACAAGGAAAGCGAGGGCGATCCGCATATGAAGCAGGCCAGGCGGCAAAAGGGCGTGGATCTGGTGCTGAACTCGATGCTGGCCGATGTCGAAAAGGCGGATGTGATCATCGTCAACCCGACCCATTACGCCGTTGCGCTGGAATGGAAGCGCGGCGGCGGGCGGGCGCCGGTCTGCCTTGCCAAGGGGGTGGACGAGGTGGCGCGCCGGATCCGCGAAAAGGCGCGGGAACATCAGGTGCCGATCTGGTCCGATCCCCCCTGCGCCCGCGCGCTTCACGCCACGGTCGAGATAGGGACCGAGATCAATGCCGAGCATTTCGCCCCTGTCGCGGCTGCCATCCGCTTTGCGGAAGCCGTGCGCAAGAAGGCCCGCGCGGGCTGGGGGGCGCCCTTGTCCAAAAGCAAGACCTGACATGCAAGACTGACCGGAGACAGCGAAATGGGCCAGAAGGCCGATGCGATCCAGCGCCTTCAGCGGTTGGCGAAGTTGAAATCCGACATCGAGATGCGGCGCTTCGCGGCCTATCGCGAACATGTCGAGCTTGCGCGCGGCCGCATCGCCGCGATCGAGGCCGAGATGCGGCAGATATACGCCGCGCCCCAGGCATTTTCGGTCGCCGAGGCCCGCTTGGCCAACACATTGGCGGGTGAGCGCAGCCGCGCCCTGCTTCGGGCCGAGGCCGAGTTGCGCCAGATGCTGCCCGGCTTTGAGGCTGCCCGTCGCGCCGCCCTTCGAGAGTTCGGCCGCAGCGAGGTGCTGAACTCGTTATGCCGGGATATGAGCAAGGCCGAGGCCGAAGCCCGCCAGAAACGCCAGCCCGACTGATGCGGGCGGCCGGGCAGGCCCCGATGCCTCGGCAGGTGATTCGCCCTTCGGCGCAGATCCGGCCGGTTGCGGGCGTGGCAACTACTCGCCATCCCGGCTTCAGCGGAGGATGGCAGTCATGGGCGAAAATCCGCGCATGGGCCAATCCGCTCTCAAGCGAGTTTATTGCGCAAACTTTATCACCTGTGGCGGATTTTAGCCGAATCTTCTCATCATGTGCGCATTCTTGATCATTTTTGCGCTTGTCAGGAAATCCCGCGAATCTATTTGAGGATGAGTGGCGATATCTGCGTAAACTTAGGGTTTTCCGCGTTGATCGGCCTCCATGGGTTTGCCCGCCTGGGCGATGTGCGCCCTCCCCCTCATGCGACTGCCGCCTCGCCCGGGGGGCCTTTGCCTGCGCTATATTTCATCATCCATATCAGTTGCTTCCCTCTTTCCAGGCCAAGAACGGAGCGGCGAGGCACCATGGCTGGCACCACCTATGGGTGAAGGTCTTGCATATGTCGATAACCCCAATATGCTTGTGCTCAAGTGAGGATATTTTGATTTTTACGAGTTTTTACCTGGCCAACGCTGCGGGCAGAATTGCGCAGGGAGGTTAAGATTGATGGCAAAAGCTTTGCCGGTGACGCGGGGCCGCAAGTTCCTTCAGGTTCTGGAAGGCGCCCGGACCGTGTTTCTTCGCGAAGGCTTCGAGGGTGCCAGTGTCGATGATATCGCGCGTGAGGCCAATGTCTCGAAAGCGACGCTCTACAGCTATTTTCCCGACAAGCGTGTGATGTTCATGGAGGTTTTCCGCACCGAGCTCGCGCGCGAGGTGGCGGATGCCGGCGCCTTGTTCGAGGTGGATCTTCCCGTCGAGCAGATCCTGCCCTTCATCGTGCAGATCATCTCGGCGCATGTCATCTCGGATTTCGGCCTGCGCATCTATCGGATCAGTGTCGGCGAGGCCGAGCGTTTCCCTTCGTTGGCGCGGGAATATTACGAATCCGGCCCGGCGATGTTGCGGCGGCAACTCGTCACCTATCTCAGCCATTGCGTCACCAAGGGCGAGCTTCAGATCGACGACTTCGAACTGGCGGCCGATCAATTGATCGAGCTTGCCAGCACCACCGTGCATGACCGGGCACTGTTCCTGGGCAGCCAGTCGGTGGACAAGCATCTGCTGCGTCGCATCAACAAGGGCGCGGTGCGGATGTTTCTGGCTTGTTATCGCCAGAGCGGCCGATCGCCCGTGGTCATCGCCTGATGCCGGCGCCGCGGTTCCGATCTGGGCGGGGTCACGATGCCGAATGAAGCCTTTGGACGGGTTCTCTTTTCCCGCATGTGTTTCTATGATGCGGGCATGTTGATTTCTGCACGCTGGATGAACTCGTGATGCTTCGACCTCTTCTCGTCCTTGCCGCCCTTTCGCCGCTGGCCGCTTGTGCCCCGGCCCCGGCCCCGGCGCCCGCGCCCGCGCCTGTCATCGATCCCGTGCCCCTGACCCCCGTGGGCGGCGTCAGCGGTCTTGAATCGCGCGAGCCTGATGCCTGTCATGCCAAGACCTATATCCAGGCACTGGGCCAGCCGGGCACCGTCATCCCCTCGCTGGGTGTGACGCGCGAATATCGCGTGGTCGAGTATCGCGGAATCGAGCCGCAGGAATACAACCCCTTGCGGATCGTGTTCCGGCTGGATGCGGCGGGCAATATCTACAATATCGACTGCGGTTGATACCATGGGCCGCAAGATCTGGCCGCTGTCCCGGCTTGCGCCAGTTGTCTTATTGGCGGCCTGCTCGGTTCCGTCCGAGCCGAGCAAGCCCGATCATGACCTATGCGGCGCCTCGCGGCTGCAAGGTCTGGTCGGCCAACCCAAGGCCGTTCTGGCGCGCATGGAGCTGCCCAAGGGCACGCGCGTCATCGGCCCCAGCCAAGCGGTCACGATGGATTTCCGCCCGACCCGGCTGAATGTCGAGACCGGCCCCGATCAGCGCATCGCGCGCATCGGCTGTTACTGACCAAAGCGTCCTTCCGGGCGTCTCTCTTGCTATCGTGCATGTTTGGTAGGATTTGGAGGCGGGTACCGGAATCGAACCGGTCTTCACGGATTTGCAATCCGCTGCGTAACCTCTCCGCCAACCCGCCGGAGCCGTGATCGGGTTTAGCGGCTTCGCGGTCCCGGCGCAAGACGGGGTTTCGCGAAAGGCCCGTGATGGAGTTCAGGTCCCCTGCCGATAAATGTAGTCGCGCCGGAAGGGGTAGCTGGCCGAGGCGCCGGGCAGGTCCGGGGCCAGCGCCGCGCCCTCGGGGCGGACCAGCAGGATCTGGTAAAGCGAGGTCCAGCCCTCCTCGAAGGCCAGCGCGCAGCCCGCAAGGTAAAGCCGAAAGGCGCGCAGCACCTCATCGGCGCGCTCGGGCCGCATCGAGGCGCGCAGCACCGCCCGCGCCTCGTCCAGCCGCGCCTCCAGATTGTCGGACCAGCACCAGAGCGTGCGTGCGTAATGCGGGCGCAGGTTCTCGGTATCGACCATCTCCAGCCCGGCCCGCGACAACTGCCGGATCGCCTGGCTGACATGCATCAGCTCGCCCCCCGGAAAGACGTATTTCTCGATGAAATCGCCCAGTCCGCCGCCGACCATCGCCTCGTCCAGCCCGGTCACGGTGATGCCGTGGTTCAGCGCCAGCCCGCCGGGGCGCAGCAGATCGAAAAGCTTGTGGCAATAGGTCGGCATATTGGTCCGGCCTACATGCTCGAACATACCGACCGAGGCCAGCTTGTCGAAAGGCCGCTCGGGTGCCAGGTCGCGGTAATCCCGCAAATGGATGCGCACGCGGTCCTGAAGCCCCTTTTCGGCGATCATCCGGGTCACATGCTCGAACTGGTTCCGCGACAGGGTGATGCCGGTCGCATCGACGCCGTAACGCTCGGCCGCGTGGAACAGAAGTCCGCCCCAGCCCGCGCCGATATCGACGAAACGTTCGCCGGGGCGCAGGTCCAGCTTGCGGCAGATCAGGTCCAGCTTGGCCTCTTGCGCCTGCGCCAGGTCCATCGTGGGATCGGCGAAATAGGCGCAGGAATAGACCCGGCGCGGGTCCAGCCAGATGCGGTAGAAATCATCCGACACATCGTAATGAAAACGGATCTGCGCCGCGTCCCGGTCACGATGGTGCCGCAGGACCGAGACAAGGCTCCACCACACCCTTTGCCAGGCGCGGGGCCGCTGGGGCTGGCCGTCGTCGGGCACCAGCGCGGCCACGGCCTGCATCAGCCGGTGCATGTCGCCGTGGATCGAGACCTTCCCCGAGACGATCTCTCCACCCAGGGCGCCCAGGTTTCCGCTGGCCAGGGGCGTCAGCGCGGTCAGGTCGTGGAACTCGATCTCGACCTCGGCGTCGGGCGGGCCAAGCCGCCGGCCGTCCGGCAGGCGGACGCCCAGGGGCACGGCAAGAGTATCGAGCTTTGAGCGGATGATGCGGTCCAGGGCCGCCATGTCGCACCTCTGCGCAGGCGTGGCTTTGCTTGCCATACGAAAGGGATATTGGCGTGCATCGGGAGCGGATCAACCGGCGCGGAAAAGATTAACGCGGAAAAAACGAAGGCGGCCCGATGGACCGCCTTGTCGTTTTCTTCCTTGGGAAGATTTTGGAGCGGGCGATGAGATTCGAACTCACGACCCTAACCTTGGCAAGAAACGTGCATGCAGTTTTCGGGTGATCGCCCGAGATGGCGATTGCGATATTGTTCAATAGAAATCAGCGCGATGTATGTTCCGTGAGATTTCCCCATGAGGATGGGGATTGCCTAAGTTGGCTTCCAACTGCTCACTATACGCTCACTGTTCTGGCGAAAGTCCTCGGATTCGATCTGCGCAGTGAGCAACCAAGATTGCGGAGCGGTGCGAAGATGAAGATTAACAAGCGGACGGTCGATGCCCTGTCGGTGGCTAACAAGGACTATACAGAATGGGATGAAGACCTGACGGGATTCGGCATCCGCGTCTGGCCCAGCGGCAAGAAGGTCTACTTGGTCAGGTATCGTCATGGTGGAAGGCAGCGCTTCTTCAAGATCGGCGAACATGGGCCGGTGACCCCCGACTTGGCGAGGCGCGAAGCGCAGATCAAGCTCGGCGACGTGGCACGGGGGGAAGACCCGCAGGAAGAGAGTAAGCGCGGAGTTGAGGCCGTTCAGGGTTTGTAATTCCATGGCATGAGTGCGT
>NZ_JASGGO010000017.1:0-83379 GCF_047605025.1 Paracoccus sp. (in: a-proteobacteria)
GCTTCATTCGCGAATTGGAGCGCTGCTGTCAGGAGATCGCGGAGATGCCGCAAGCTTGGCAACTGGTGCCGCGCTATGAGACCCAAGGGATCAGGCGCCGCGTTCATGGCAGGTATCTGATCTTCTACAGCATCTCCACCGATCAGATCACGGTTCTCCATGTGCTGAATGGCGCAATGGATTACGAGGCGGTTCTGTTCCCTGAGCCGTAATGCCGCCGGACCGGAACCCATCAGCGAAACGAATCGATCCACATCGGTTCGATTCGGGAAAGTCATTGGACCGATCAAGGGTTGCCGTGCGAATCTCTGCCCATGCAGGACGATAACCAGAGATCCGTTCACCTTCACTCCTCGCTGACGCGCATCCGGCAGCGATGGGGTACAGACGTCTTCCGCCAGGTTTTCACACGCGTCGTGCGGCAGTGCCGGAAGGGCTTTCCGACCGAACGGTTCAAGTTCGACCCCCATCACCATGTGGTCCGCTGTCCGGCCGGGAAACGGCTCACGCCCCGCGACAGTTCGGCAACAGGCAAGCGATACCGTGCTGATCGGCACGACTGCGCGCGCTGCCCCCTCAAGGCGCAATGCCTGCCCCGGGGCACTCCATCCCGCCGCGTGAACATCGCGACCAACCACGCGGCCATCCTGCGCGCCAGCCGCAAAGCCGCCTGTCGATCCGCAGCGACAGCGAATATTTTCGGATGCCGCTGTGGGCGTTCCGCGCCGGGGATGCTTTCGAACTGGTGCCGGTGGCATGGCATTGGCTTTCTTCGTCTGCTCTCGCCGTTGCATGTGCGACGGCGGACTCCGCTTGCGGGCGGCCTTCCGCCTTATGGCCCATCCCCGGCAGGCGGGAGTTCTGGCCGGCGACGCCCCGGTTCTTCATGCCGATGCCCCCGCAAACGAAGTCCCTCGTTGCGCCAAGGAAACGGCTCGATCAAAGCCACCAGCATCCGCACCGGATCACGAGAGACCGCGTAGGAGGTCTTCGGTCGCTGGCATGCGTGCGAGGCTCGATGCGATCCGGTCGCGCCACCGGGGACCCTGCGACATCGCGTGCTCGTAGGACTCAGCGAGATCGTCGGGCCGATCTTGCGCCAGGATGCGGATCAGAAACCTGGCCTGCGCTCTGTCCTTGCGCGCCTTCGCCTCCTCCGGGCCGCCATGCCGCCTGCTGGCCACGATCAGCTTATGGATCGCAAAGCGCTCGGGGCGTGGAATCTGCACAAGAACACCGGAGCGGTAAAGTGCAAGCGCGTGGATCGGTTGCGCAATCAGGAAATTGAGGTAGTTCAGTGCCTGCGCGCTTACGCCCAGAGCCGGAAGCGGTTTAATTCCTTCCTCTCCGAAAGCCGGCGTCAGGAACTCGACCATGGCCTCACCGCCGCTCTGACGCCATTTCCAGACCTGCCGACCGAAAATCCCTGGAACAGCCTCGAACTTCATCGACCGAAGAATGTCCCCCGGCTCTTCCTCGACACGGTCGCCCAAGGCCACGGAGAGCCGCTCGAAGCTTGCGAAATCCATATCTCCCGTCTGGGCAAGCTCGTCGGAATCGAAGCGAACGCCAAGCTCTCCCTGATAGAGCGCGTAGGCTCCGGTCCCGATCAACGTGCCGCCCAGCCGGAAGACACCAGCGCGCGAGAAGGCCAGCAGCAGCGAGCCTGTCTCGCGGTCGGTTCCGATCATCCCTTCGGCCCTCAAGACGCGTGCCAGGCGCGACATGCGCTGCTTTCGCTCCTTCGTCTCCGCCTTCAGCGCCGCAACGCGTGCCAGGCGATCACGCAAGCCGGGGCTATCTTCACCGAGATAGCGGCTCTTCATCTCGGTCCCGATCCGGAACCGGTCATAAAGGTAGATCCGCCCGTTGCGCTGCCGCTCTTCGATGCTGCCCACCACTTCCGAAGCCGCTTCGTCGAGATGCATGCGCAGCAGGTCCTGATAAGCGACCTGGGCTGCGCGGGAGTGCGATGTCGGATCCATCTGATACCTTCGCATTGGCTGTGTGCAGCAAATAAAAATCTGATACCCGCATTGATGGCGTGTAGCAAATGTTTTTATGATGCACACAACCTGCCCAAGGCGCTCATGCGGGGGGGCGTATGTTGCGCAAGGATCCCCGATGTCTTCAGCACGGCGGCCGCGACCCGGATCGGCCTGGGGAAGCCACACCACCCCCAGGAACAGCATCCGGGTGAGCCGCCGGCTGGATTGTCAGTTAGCCGAAACGCGGTTCTTGAGCAGATCCAGCGCCACATCGACGATCATGTCCTCTTGCCCGCCGACCATCTTGCGCTGGCCAAGCTCGATCAGGATCTCGCGCGCGTCGATGTCATAGATCTTCGCGGCGTTTTCCGCATGGCGCAGGAAGCTTGAATAGACCCCGGCATAGCCAAGCGACATGCTCTCCCGGTCGACCCGGACCGGGCGGTCCTGCAACGGGCGCACGAGGTCGTCTGCCGCGTCCATCAGCCGGAACAGGTCGCAGCCGGTCTGGACCCCCATCCGGTCGAGCACGGCGATCAGGGCCTCCAGCGGCGCATTGCCCGCCCCCGCCCCCATCCCGGCAAGAGAGGCGTCGACCCGCATCGCACCGGCCTCGATCCCGGCCACCGCATTGGCCACGCCAAGGGTCAGGTTGTGGTGCGTGTGCACGCCGATCTCGGTCTCGGGCTTCAGCCCGTCGCGCAGCACCTTCATCCGCCCGGCATATTGCGCGGGCAGCAGCGCCCCGGCGGAATCCGTTACATAGACGCATTCGGCGCCGTAGCTCTCCATCAGCTTCGCCTGTGCCAGCAGCGTCGCCGGATCGGCCATATGCGCCATCATCAGGAAGCCCACCGTATCCATGCCAAGGGCACGCGCCGCCTCGATATGCTGGCGCGAGACATCGGCTTCGGTGCAATGGGTCGCGACGCGGACCGAACGCGCCCCGGCGGCATGGGCCTGCTTCAACCCATGCACCGTGCCGATGCCGGGCAGCAGCAGAACCGTCACCACGGCATGCGAACAGACCTCGGCCACGGCGGCAATCCATTCGGCATCGTCCCGCGCGCCAAAACCATAGTTGAAGGTCGAACCGGCCAGACCGTCGCCATGGGTGACCTCGATCGCGTCCACCCTGGCCGCATCAAGCGCCGCCGCAATGGCGCGCACCTGATCAAGGCTGTATTGGTGGCGGATCGCGTGCATGCCGTCGCGCAGGGTGACATCCTGCACATAAAGCTTGTCGGGGTTCGGGCGGGTCATTGGGCGGCCTCCTGCGAAAGAATCTTGGCGGCCCAGTGGTCTGCGCTTACCAGCGCCGCGGATGTCATGATGTCGAGGTTTCCGGCATAGGCCGGCAGGTAATGCGCCGCGCCCTCGACCTCCAGAAAGATCGTGGTCTTCAGGCCCGAAACCGGGCCGATGCCGGGGATGCGGACGGGGTTGTTGTCACCGATCACCTCGAACTGCACCTGCTGCTTCAGCCGGTAGCCGGGGACATAGGACTGCACCACCTTCGCCATTTCGGCGACGGATCTCTCGATCTTCTCGGGTTCGGCGCCCTGCGACAGAACGAAAACCGTGTCGCGCATCATCAGGGGCGGTTCGGCCGGGTTCAGCACGATGATCGCCTTGCCGCGCTCGGCCCCGCCCAGCAGTTCGATCGCCTTGGATGTGGTTTCGGTGAATTCGTCAATGTTCGCCCGCGTGCCCGGCCCCGCCGATTTCGACGAGATCGAGGCGACGATCTCGCCGTAGATCGTGCGTTTCGACACCCGCGCGACGGCATGGACCATCGGGATCGTCGCCTGCCCGCCGCAGGTCACCATGTTGACGTTCGGCTCATCGATATTCGCATCGCCGTTGATCGCCGGAATGGTGAAGGGGCCGATTGCTGCGGGGGTCAGGTCGATCACCTTCTTGCCGTCGCGTTGCAGGATTTCATTGTTGCGGATGTGGGCGCCCGCCGAGGTCGCATCGAACACCACCTGGATGTCCTTGTAGACGGGCAGCTTGGTCAGCCCCTCGATGCCTTCGGCGGTGGTGGCGATGCCAAGCCGCGCGGCCCGTGCAAGCCCGTCCGAGGCCGGGTCGATCCCCACCATAGCGCCCATTTCAAGGGCCTTCGCATTCCGCATGATCTTGATCATCAGATCCGAGCCGATATTTCCGGACCCGATGATCGCGCATTTCACTTTGGTCATGGCGTTTCCTTTTGTCAGGCGGCGACCGCGACGAGGCGGCCCAGTTTTTCGTTGTCTTCCAGCAATTCCGCGCTGGATGAGGCATGCACGATCCGACCGCGATCCAGAACGATCGCGCGGCCGGTCATCGACAGGGCAAGGCGGGCGTGCTGTTCGACGACGATCACCGAAAGCCCGCTTTCCGCGATCAGCCGGCGGACCACGGCGGCAAGTTCGTGGACGATGATCGGCGCCAGCCCCTCCATCGGCTCATCAAGCAGCAACAGGCGCGGGTTGGTCATCAGCGCGCGGGCGATGGCGACCATCTGCTGTTCGCCGCCAGAAAGCTGATTGCCCATGTTGGCGCGCCGCTCGCGCAGGCGCGGAAAGATGTCGTAAACGGTCGACAGCCCCCAGGCGCCGGGGCGCGCCACCGTGGTCAGGTGCTCCTCGACCGTAAGCGACGGGAACATCGCGCGTTCCTGCGGCACCCAGCCGATTCCCGCCCGCGCCCGCCGATAGGGCGCGGTATTCGAGATATTCGTGCCGTTGAACCGCAGCGTGCCGTCATGGCGCCGGGTCAGCCCGATCAGCGAGCGTATCAGCGTCGTCTTGCCGACCCCGTTGCGGCCCAGAAGCGCGACACTTTCGCCCGGCGCCATCGCGAAGCTGATCCCGTCCAGCACCCGCGCATCGCCATAGCCCGCCGAAAGATTTTCAACCGTAAGCAGGTCAGACATGCTCGCTCTCCCCCAGATAGACCTCGCGCACGCGCGGATCGGACATGATCGCCTCGGGCGGGCCCTCGGTCAGGATCTTGCCCGCCACCAGAACCGTGATCTGGTCGGAAAACCGGCGCACGAGTTCCATGTCGTGTTCGATGAACAGGATCGACACATCCGAGGGCAGCCCCGCGATGACGGAAAAGATCTCGGTGCTCTCGCCCGCCGGGATGCCGGCCGCCGGTTCGTCAAGCAGCAGGATCCGCGGCCGTGTCGCCAGCGCCAGCGCGATTTCCACCAGCCGCTGCTTGCCATAGGCCAGCGTCTCGACCTTTTCGCCCGCCTGCGGTTCCAGCCCCAGGTCGCGGATCAGGTCCATCGCCTCTGCGATCTCGGCGCGGTGGCCGCGCAACGGGCGGAACCAGTCAAGCCCCAGGCCCTTGCGTTCGAGGATCGCAAGCAGCACGCTTTCCAGCACCGTCAGGCCGGGGAATAGCGTGTTGATCTGGAAGGTGCGGGCGATGCCTTTGCGCACGCGCGCCTCCTGCGGCAGGGCGGTGACATCCTCGCCTTGCAGGAACACCCGGCCAGAGGACGGCGCCAGCACCCCGGTCAACATGTTGATGAAGGTGGTCTTACCCGCGCCATTCGGCCCGATCAGCGCATGGCGCGCGCCCACCGGCAGGCGGAAGTCGATGTCGGAATTGGCGGCGAAACTGCCCCAGGTCCGGGTCAGCCCCTCGGTCGACAGCGCGATGTCGGCGTCCGGGGAAAGGATGCTCGCGGCTCTCATCGTGCGCCCCTCCCCATCTTGCCGCGCAGGGCCGGCAGGCGCAACAGCGCGCCGACGATGCCGCCGCGTGCAAGCAGCACCACCGCCATCAGCATCACTCCCATCCAGAACTCCCAATAGACCGGGTCGAGATCCGCGAGGTATTCCTTGGCAACCATGAAAACGGCGGTCCCGATCAGCGCGCCGTAAAGCCGCCCTGTGCCGCCCAGCACCAGCATCACCAGGAAATCCGCCGCCCGGTTCACCGACAGCGCGTCGACGCCGACGAATTGCGTGGTCTGCGCAAGCAGGCCGCCCGCGATCCCGGCGATGCCCGCCGAGAAGGCGAAGGCGATGCGCAGCCGCCCCTCGACCGAAACGCCAAGCGCAGGCATCCGCTTCACCCCCTCGCGGATCGCGGCAAGCGACAGCCCATAGGACGAGGCCACGACAAAGCGCAGGTAGACGAAGACCACGAGCGAGACCGCATAGGTATACCACCACGCCGTGCGGCCGTAGATGTCGAAGTGGAACAGGCCAAGGATCGGGTCCATCTCGATCCCCGAAAGCCCGTCGATGCCGCCGGTGATCCCGCTGGCCTGATTGGCGATCTCATAGACGACAAGGCCGATGCCCAGCGTCACCATCAGCCGGGTCAGATCCTTGCCCCGCACCACGAGGAAGCTGGTGAGAAATCCGGCCACCAGCGCCACGGCCCCTGCGGCAAGCAACCCGGTGATCGGCTCACGCCAGCCGTGGACCGCAAGCAGCCCCGCGGTATAGGCACCGATGCCGAAGAATGCGGCATGGCCGAGCGAGACGATCCCGGCATATCCAAGCACGAGGTCAAGCCCCAGCACCGCCACCGCATAGGTCATGATCGAGACCCCGAGTCCGAGATTGTCGGGGAACAGGAAGAAGGCCGCCGCCGGGATCAGCCAGACAACGATTTCCAGCGGCCGGGGAACGGGGCTGGCAAGGCGGCGGACGGCGGCGGATTGCGTGGTCATGCGAAGGGTTTCCTGAAACGGTGAAGAGGTCATGCACGTTTCCCCCCAAGGCCAGAGGGGAAGGCCAGAAGCAGCACGATCATCAGCACATAGATGATGAAGCCTCCGGCCTGCGGCACGAAATATTTGCCGGCAACGTCGCAGATGCCGAGGATCGCGGCGGCAACCAGCGGCCCGCCAAGCGTGCCCGCGCCGCCCACGACGACGACCAGCAGGAAATAGACCATGAACTTGAGCGGGAAGCTTGGATCGAGGCCAAGCACTTCGATGCCGAGAGCGCCGCCCAGCCCCGCCATCCCGGTGCCGAGCGCGAAGCACAGGCTGAACACCAACCCGACGTTCAGGCCCAGCCCCTCGGCCGCGTCCTGGTTGTCGACCGCCGCGCGCACCTGCGCACCAAAGCGGGTGCGCGTCATCAGCATATGCAGCGCCAGCGTCATCACCGCGACCGTGCCGATCAGGAACAGCCGGTAGCGGCCAAGGTCCACCCCCGCGATCTGAACCTGCCCACGCAGCGCCTCGGGCAGGGAAACCATCTGTTGCCCGGCGCCGAAGAGATAATGCGCCGCCGCGATCGACGAAAAGGTGAAGCCCACGGTGAACAGCACCTGATCCAGATGCGCTGCGCGATACAGGCGACGGAACAGCAGCCGCTCGGCCACCAGCCCCGCCAGTGCGGCCGCAAGGAAGGCCAGCGGCAGCGTGCCAAGGAACGGCAGCCCGAGCCGCCCCGTCAGCCAGACCGAGCCATAGCCCCCCAGCATCGCGAAAGCGCCATGTGCGAGGTTGATGAAATTCATCAACCCCATGGTGATCGACAGCCCGATGCTGACGAGAAACAGCAGGCTGCCATAGGCCAGGCCGTCAAAGAGGATGCCGGGAAGATTTGCCATTGCCGCCCCCTATTTCGCCGCCGCGCTGTCGCGGCTTTCGGGGAATTCGTGGATCTCGACATTCATCAGCCGGTCGCCCACGCGCTCGACCTTGCGGACATAGACCGTCTGCACGATGTCGCGGGTTTCGGGGTCGATCGTGATCGGTCCGCGCGGGCTTTCCAGCGTCTCGCCTGCAAGTGCCTTGGCCAGTGCCGGGCCGGTCGCATCGCCGCCGGTCTTCTCCAGCCCCCGATAAAGCGCCGCCATCCCGTCATAGGCTGAAACCGACAGGAAGTTCGGCCATTTCTCGCCCGGATAATCGGCAAGGTATTCGGCGACGAAACGGTCGTTCAACGCCGATTTGTGCGCCATCGAATAATGCCCGGTGGTGACGACGCCCAATCCGGCATCGCCGGTCTGGGTAATCGTCAGCTCATCCGTCAGGTCGCCGGTGCCAAGCATGGTGATCCCCGCCGCGCCAAGCCCGCGCTGATCGAATTCCTTGAGGAAGTTGATCGCGGCTTCGCCGGGCGGCAGCCAGGCAAAGACGGCATCGGGCCTGGCATCCTTGATCCGCTGGACGAAGGGCGCGAAATCCGGGTTCTGGGCGGGCACCCGCAGCGAGCCCGCAACCGTGCCGCCCCCGGCCTCGACGCCCCGAATGAAGGCCGCTTCGGCGTCATGGCCGGCGGTGACATCGGCGACGACGGTGTAGATCGACCTGAACCCCTGCTCGGCGGTATAGCGCCCTGCGGGTTCGGTGATCTGCGGCAGGGTCTGGCCCACGCGCACCATATAGGGGTTCGCCGCGGTGATCCCCGAGGACGAGGCATTCATCACGATCATCGCCTTTTCGGCCTCTTTCGCCAGCGGCGCGGCGGCCATGGCCGAGGCGGTGAAGGTGAAGCCCGCCAGCACGTCGACCTTGTCGCGCACGATCAGGCTTTGCGCCGCGCGCCGGGCGCGGTCGGGGGCGATACCGCCGTCATCCTTGATGATGACCTTGATCTGCTTGCCCGCGACGCTGTCGCCGTGTTGCTTCAGAAACAGGTCGATGCCGTTCTGCATCTGCTTGCCGTATTGGCTGAACGGGCCGGACATCGGCAGCAGGATGCCGACCTTGACCGTATCGGCCGCCAGTGCCGGGCCTGCGGCCAGCACGGCCACGGCGGCGCCCGCCAGCAGGAAATGACGTCTGATCATGGAAACCTCCCTTGGAAATTGTCGGTGCCGCGCTCCCTCGCGGCGCCGTATGGTCAAGTCGCGCCGAAAGCCGCGCGCACGCAGCCCAGCCCTTCGATCCGGGCCTCGAACCGGTCGCCCGGCGCGACCGGCGCCATCGGCCCAAGCGCGCCGGTCAGGATCAGATCACCCTGGGCAAGCGGCGTGCCGAAAGCCGCCATCCTGCGCGCAAGCCAAAGCGCCGCGTTCAGCGGATGGCCAAGGCAGGCCGCGCCGATGCCCTTCGACACCTCGGCCCCGTTGCAGGTCATCACCATCGGCAACAGCTTCAGGTCGAGCCCCGCCAGCGGCACCGGCACGCCCCCCAGAACGACCATGCTCGACGAGGCATTATCCGCCACGGTGTCGTTGAAGCGGATGTCCCAGTTCGCGATGCGCGAGCCCACCACCTCGATTGCCGGCAGCGCGAAATCCACCGCCCGGATCAGTTCGGTCAGCGTTGCGTCCGGCGCATCAAGGCCCCGTTTCAGCACCAGCGCCACCTCGGCCTCGGCCTTCGGCTGCATCAGCCGGGCAAAGGGAATCTCATCATCGTCGCCATAGATCGTATCGGCGAAAATCGCGCCGAAATCGGGCTGGTCGACGCCAAGCTGCGCCTGAACCGCCTTCGCGGTCAGGCCGATCTTGCGGCCGACCACGCGCCGCCCCGCCGCGACGGCAAGGTCGATATTCGCCTGCTGAACGGCATAGGCCGTGGCCCCGTCATCATCGGGCATGCGTGGACGCAGCGGGGGAATCGCGACGCCATTCGCTTCGGCGTCGCGCAATTCGCGCGCAAGCTGGGCGACCAGTTCGGGGGATGTCATCCGGGTTTCTCCTTGGGTTATTCCGCTGCGACCAGTCCGGGGGTCGGGGCGGGCATGATTTGCGGCGGACAGGCCAGCGCATGCAGCATCGCGCGCGACACCCCGTTGATGGCCAAAGGCGTCGAGGTCGCGCCGACCATCCGGTCGGGCCGCAGGAAGACCACCGATTCCGGCCAGGCGCCGAACCAGTCCTTCAGCCGCCCCTGCACGTCGCCGACCTGCACCACGCCCTTCATCGGGTCGGTGCGGAAGCCAAGCCGCGGGTCCGGCGTCGCGCCAAGCTGCACATCGGGCTTCGCGCAGACAAAGACCGCGCCCAAACCGCGCCACAGCGCGACCTGATCCGCATCCATGTATTGAACCGGATTCGAGGCCCATGAGATAATGGCGAAATTCGGCCCCACCACATCATCCAGCCGCAGCACAGTGCCATCGGTCCCGCGCACACGGGGCTGGATGAACAGCCGCCCGATCGGGCTGGTCTTCGGGTCGCCCGCCTTGCTCGGCACGATCGCGCCGGCATGGAAGCGGGGCATTGGCTTGAAGCGCATCTCCAGCAGATAGCGTTTCGCCGGCGGCACGAAATTGAGCAGCCGCGTCACCCCGTCGCGCAGCGTATTGAGGAAGCGATAAGGCGGGTTGAACACCTTGCCGACCAGAACCGACAGGTCGATCATCGCCTTGGCATGGTCGCGCCGCTCGGTCTGGTAGGTATCGAGCAGTTCGGGGCCGAGTTCCCCCTTTACCACCTTCGCAAGCTTCCAGCCGAGGTTTGCCGCGTCGCGGATGCCGCTGTTGTAGCCCTGCCCCTGCCAGACCGGCATGATATGCGCGGCGTCCCCTGCCAGCAGGACACGCCCGACGCGGAAGCGGTTCGCCAGGCGCGCGTTGTGGTTGTAGATTCGCTGGCGGATGATCCGCACCTGTTCCGGCTTGTCCAGCACCCGCGACAACAGCCCGCACATCACCTCGGGGCGGTTGAAATGGCTTTCATCCTCGCCCTTCAGCACCATGAACTCGAACCGGCGCACACCGTGGGGCAGCGCGCCCGAGACATAGGCGCGGCGGTTATCGGAGCCCAGGTAGACATTCGGCGTGCCGATGGGATCGTTCTCGACATCGACCACGATCCACTGGTTTGGTGCGGTCTTGCCGTCGAAGGTCAGGCCAAGCGCCTCGCGCACCGGGCTGCGGCCGCCATCCGCGCCCACAAGGTAATCCGCCGCGACGGTAAAGGCGCCGTCGGGCCCGGTCAGATATACGCGCACGCCCTGCGCATCCTGCTCCAGCCGCTCGAAGGTCGTGCCGAAGCGGACCTCCACGTTTGGGAAGCGCGCAAGCCCTTCGTAACAGATCCGGTCAGCCTGCGGCTGGATGAAGGCATTGCGCCGCGACCAGCCGAACTCGTCCGTCTTGGGTTCGAGCGAGGCCCAGACCCGCCCCTTTGCCGTCAGGAATTTCATCCAGTGCAGGGGCGTGGTGTGCGGCTCGATCAGTCCGGCAAGACCGATGCCCTGCATGGTGCGCATCGCCTCGTCATCGATGCCGATCGCGCGGGGATAGTCGATCAGGTCGGGCAGCGCCTCGACCACCAAAGTCCTGATCCCGTAGGTGCCGAGGTAATTGGCGAGCGTGAGCCCCACGGGTCCGGCGCCGATGATCAGCACCTGTGTCTTGAGCGCGGTTTCGGAAAGGGTTTCGGAAAGGGTTTCGGTGGCGGGCATGGCAAATCCTGCAAGGGCTGGGGCCATACGCATCCGGTGGCCTCCCCTGCGGGGGCCGGGGCGTCGGGCCTGGGTGTGGTCGCGAAATGGAGAACGGCGTCAGACGCCCTTCACGCTTCTGCGCGGGACATGCCTGATGGAATGACATTCCGTCATGGGTGCTCTCCTCCTGATGGCTGGCGCGATGCGGCCTCCGTCCCGCCGCTTCGCGATGGAGGCACCTTGCAGAGCCATTGCCAAACAGACAACGGGCATGTCATTTTGGTGCATATAGTGCACGAAGCGGAGCGGGTTGCGCGATGACGCGGGACGGGGAATCACCCTATAAGCAGGTGCAGGGCCTAAGCCGGGGGTTATCGGTTCTAAGGGCGCTGAACCAGGCAGAGGGCGGCTGGGCCACGGTGCGCGAACTGGCGGACACCACCGGAATCCACCGCACGACGGTGCGCAGGTTATTGGAAACATTGCAGAATGAGAGCGTCGTGCGGCGCTCGACCTCGGATGACAGCTACCGGCTGACGCATGAGGTGCGGGCGCTGAGCGACGGCTTCCTGGAAGAGGAATGGATCAGCCAGGTGGCGGCTCCGGTGCTGGGCGATCTGCTGCTGAAGGTGGTCTGGCCATCGGATTTCGCCACGCTGGATGGCCTGTCGATGCGGGTGCGCGAAACCACGCACCGCTATAGCCCGCTGTCCTTCCACAAGGTCACGGTGCGGCGGCGGCTGACGCTGCCGATGACGGCGATGGGGCGGGCCTATCTGGCGTTTTGCCCAGCGGACGAGCGTGCGGCGCTGCTCGACCGGCTTGAGGAACAGGGCGAGCCGGTGCTACAGGGCGCGGGCCGCGCGGCCTTCGAGGCATTCCTAGACCAGCATCGAGAGTCGGGACATGCCTATAACAACGGCGAATGGCTGACCGAAAAGAAGATCCTCGCCCTGGCGATGCCGGTGTTTCATGCGGGGCGGGTGGCAGGGTGCATCAACATCGTGATGCTGCGTTCGGCACTGACGTTAAGCGAGGCGCGCCGGAAGTATCTGGCCCCGCTCAACGCCGCAGCCCGCAAGATCGAGGATTACCTCGCCAATCCGCCGGAATGAAAAAGGGGCCGGCTTCCCGGCCCCCGTGTCTTACATGGCTTAGGCGAGCCGTTTGGCCGCACCCTTCAGCCCGGCCGATCCGGTGGTATCGCGGCCACGGCTGCCTGGGGTGGTGTCGATCGGGTCGCCATACCAGGTCATGCCTTCGGGGAACTGTTCGGGCGTCCATTCGATCGCCTCCCAGTCCGGGTCAAAGATCAGGTAGCCGCCGGCATAAAGCTCGACCCGGTGATCCGAGCCCGGATCGTGGATGTAAAGATACATCGCCTGCCCCACACCGTGCTTGCCTGGGCCGACACCATAGGAAACGTCAAGGTCGCGCAGCGTGTCGGCAGCCGTCAGCACATCCGAGAAATCCTGCAAGTTGAAGGCGACATGGTGCAGCCGCGCCTTCTTGTCCAGTCGGTTCGCGACGATGGCCAGGTCATGCACCTGCGGCGTCACCGACATCCACGACGCCATCACCGTATCGCGCCGCTCGGGCAGATAGGCGAATTCGCGGCGCTTGAAGCCCAGATTGTCGCGCACCCATTGCTCGGCCTGATTGATCGTGTCGGGCGAGGTCTGGATGTTGAAGTGGTCGATCCGCCGCGCGCCAAGACCGCGCCGCTTCGAGCTGTTCGACGGCAGGCGCGAGCGTATCGGCTCTGGTGCCAGCGGCTTTTCCATGTCGTAGTAAAGCTCGAACGGATGCTCGCCGCCCGGCAGCAGGAAACGGACCGCCGTGCCGCGACCGGCCTCGGTGCCGGCGGGGACCTCCAGCACTTCGATCTCCTGCCGTTGCAGATCCTGATAGAACAGTTCCACGTCCTGCGGCCGCTTCACCCGGAAGCTGTAGGAATTGACGACCGCCTCGTCCTGCTCGGTCAGCACCAGCGAATGGTGGCCGAGTTCCTGATAGCAGCGCAGATAGGATACGTTGCCGCGCCGCTCGACCTCTTCCATGCCAAGCGTGTCGCGAAAGAAGACCAGCGATTTCTCGATGTCCTTGGTGCCTAGGTTGATGGTGCCGCATTGTGCGATCTGCGGGCCGGGGTCGTAGTGATCCGAAAGACGGGTCATGGTCTCCTCCTGAGTGATCGGTCAGGACATGCGCGGGCAGGCCGCGACCGAAGCGCGCGGGGCATCGCGATGTCGTCGTCATGGGTTGGCGCCAAACCGGAACCGCTCCGGCCTCCCTTGCGCCACGGTGAAGTGCTATCAACCCTGGGCCACTTGCGACAACGCCGATGCGTGCCCGGTGCACCAAGTGCACCCGCATGGCGGGGCGCAGCTTCCGCAGCCTGCGGATGCACAAGCAAGAAACGGCAGGCCCCATCTTGCTTGTGCACCAAGTGCACCGCCCGCGCGGCAATGTTGCGGGTATCCGCGCGGGTGGTCTAGCTGGAAATCGCCGCGCGGAGAGGAGACCGCGCACAGGGAGACAGGGGGCGGCATCTATCATGCGCGCCCCGCAACCGCAGGAGATCGCGATGGACTTCACCGAAGCCGCCACCAGCCGGTTCTTCGCCCTTGCCGAGGGCGGGGCCGAGCTGAAACTGCATTTCAACGACTGCGCCCCGGAAGCAGCCACGGAAACCGTGATCATGCTGCACGGCTCGGGCCCCGGTGCGACCGGCTGGGCGAATTTCAACCGCAACATCACGCCGCTGACCGATGCGGGCTACCGCGTCGTGCTGCTCGACTGCCCTGGCTGGGGCAAAAGCGACACGATCATCAACACCGGCTCGCGATCCGAACTCAACGCGCGGATGCTGAAGGGGCTGGTGGATCACCTCGGGCTTGACCGCGTGCATATCATCGGCAATTCGATGGGCGGGCACAGCGCGGTGGCCTTTGCGCTGGCCTGGCCCGAGCGGGTCGGCAAGCTGATCCTGATGGGCGGCGGCACCGGCGGCGTCAGCCCCCTCGTGCCAATGCCGACCGAGGGGATCAAGCTGATCGGCGCGCTCTACCGCGACCCGACGATCGAGAACCTGAAGCGGATGATGAACGTCTTCGTCTATGATCCGAGCGATCTGACCGAAGAGCTGTTCAACGCCCGGCTGACGAACCTGCTGGCGCGGCGCGACCATCTGGAAAACTTCGTCAAAAGCTCGGCGGCCAATCCGAAGCAATTCCCCGATGTCGGCCATCGGCTGGGCGAGATCCAGGCCCAGACGCTGATAGTCTGGGGCCGCAACGACCGCTTCGTGTCGATGGATGTCGGGTTGCGGCTGGTGGCGGGACTGCCGAATTCGGAACTCCATATCTTCAACAATTGCGGCCATTGGGTGCAGTGGGAGCACCACGCGAAATTCAACCGCATGGTGCTCGACTTTCTGACGCACTGATCCAATCGGGGGCAGCAGGTTCACCCGGAGCTTGCTGCCCCCGACGGCTCAGGGATGGGCGCGCATGCGCTGGCCCGGCGCATCGCCGTGATCCTGCACCGGATGTGGAAGGATGACACCGACTTCCGCTTCGGCATTCCCGCGCTTCATGCCGGCCGAAGACACAGGTTCCAGACTGCTGCCCGCCTGATCACGGGCCTTCGATGTCCCCACGGGACGCGGTTCCGGTGATGCCGTGCTCAGGACCGATGCCGATCGTATCGAGCACGCCAATGAGATGGGCACATCGGACTTGCATTGAACCAGCATCATGTGGGCAGCCACCGCGCTGACCACGGACCGAAGCACGCACTCGGGTCGGCCAGGCGAAGGCTGCCGAACAGGAAAGCAGATCGCTTGATCAAAGAACAAGGCCGCGCGCTCCGGCTGCACATCCTGTATGCGCAAAACCGCTTGGCTGGGGCGACCCCGTTACCGAAGCCTGGAGCCTTAGGAATGACGCGATTCCTCGCAATGCCTGATCGCGCTTCCCAGCACTTTGAAAACTCTCTCATCGCCACATTGGGCGACATTGAAGCGCAGGAAACCGCTGGCCGAGTGCGAGAGGCTAAATGCATTTCCGGGCGCAAGCACGATACCCTCCGCCAACGCATGCCGCGCGATATGGGCCGCGTCGATGCCTTCGGGCAGACGGCACCAGAGGAACATGCCAGCCGGCGGTTCAAGCCAGGGCGTGATGCCGATCGCCATGAGGCGGGGGGTTGTCTCGCTCATGGTTCGTGACAGTCGCAGTCGTAGCCCCTCTATGTGTTTGCGATAGCTTCCGTCCCTGAGCAGGGTCAGCACCAGTTCCGCCGAAAGCCGGCCGCCCCCGAAGGACGTTGCTACTTTGAGATCGGCCAGGCCCTCGATCCAGTCGCGCGGCGCGGCGATGAAGCCGCAGCGCACGGATGCCGAAAGCGTTTTGGAGAAGCTGCCAATATGGACGACCCGGCTGAGTCCGTCGAAGGCAGCCAGGCGCGGCGCCGGAGTCTGCTCGAAATCGGCGAATATGTCGTCTTCGATGATTGTCAGGTCCGATTGCTCGGCCAGCTTAAGCAGGCGGTGCGCAACGACGGGAGAGAGGCTCGCGCCAGTCGGATTGTGCAGCGCCGAGTTCGTGATGTAGAGGCGCGGCCGATGTTCGGTCAACGCTTGCGCGAACAACTCCATATCCGGTCCCGATGGCGTATAGGGAACGCTGATTATCTTGACCCGGTGCGCGCGCAGCAGCGCATGAAAATTGAAGTAGCAGGGATCATCGACCAGCACCGCATCACCGGGCTCGATCAGGAATCGGCAAAGCAGATCAATGGCCTGTGTGCCCGATTCAGTAAGCACGATCTGGTCCGGCGACGCCTCGATGCCGCGTTCGCCCATGCGCCGGGCCAAAAGCTGGCGAAGCGGCGCGAGGCCAAGCGGCGTGCCGTAGTCGGTAAGGGCCGCGTTATCGGCGCGTGCCAGGGTCCGCAGCGCCCGGCGCAATCCCCCTTCGGGCATCCATGATGCCGGCAGCCAGCCGCAGCCTGGTTTCAGCATATCGTCGCCAGCGTCGAGCGACTGGCGGGACACCCAAAGCGGATCAACCTCTCGGTCCAGCTTCGGGCCAATCTCCGACAAGGCCAAAGGCGCGAGCGGGTTGCAAACGTAGAAACCGGAACCGGGCCGCGCGCGGATGATGCCATCCGCCGCCATCCGTTCATAGGCTTCGACAACGGTAGAGGTGGAAACCTGCATGGTCTTTGCGAAGGCCCGGATGGATGGCAGCTTCGCGCCCGGCATCAGATTGCGCGCGGCAATCCGCTGGCGGATTGTCCCCATGACGCCGCCGATCAGCGTTTCACCCTTTCCCCTTATGCGGGTTCGTTCGTCCATCCGTATTGCTATCAGAACCATAACAGTATTGACGAATTGTATTGTATTGTATCTGGCAACGCCAGCCATCGCCGCCGATAAGGGCAAAAACAGCGGAGCGTGTGGTGGACAAGACGGCGGGCGGATGGATCAACGGGTTCCTGGGAGTGCTGATCTTCAGCGGATCGCTGCCGGCAACGCGCGTGGCGGTGATGGAGTTCGATCCCGTCTTTCTCACCGTGGCGCGTGCGGCCATTGCCGGGATGCTCGCGGTCGCGCTCCTGCTGGTGTTCGGGGAAAGGCGACCGGCGCGGGGCGACCTGTTCTCTCTGGTGATCGTGGCGCTCGGCGTCGTGGTGGGTTTTCCCCTGCTGACGGCGCTGGCGCTCGAACGCATCACGTCCGCCCACTCGATTGTCTTCATCGGCCTGTTGCCGCTGGCAACGGCGATTTTCGGGGTTTTGCGCGGCGGCGAGCGTCCACGCCCTGCCTTCTGGCTTTTCTCCTGTCTCGGCAGCGCCATCGTCGCAGGCTTCGCCTTGTCGCAAGGAATGACCGTCTCTCCCATTGGCGACCTGCTCATGCTGGCCGCAATCATCGTATGCGGCCTTGGATATGCTGAAGGTGCAAAGCTGTCGCGGCGGCTGGGTGGTTGGCAGGTGATTTCCTGGGCGCTCGTTCTGTCGTTGCCCATCATGCTGGTGCTGACTTTCGCGACCATGCCGGCCACTTTCGCCGGGATCAGCGGGGCGACCTGGGCGAGCCTCGCCTATGTATCGCTGTTCAGCATGTTGATCGGCTTCGTCTTCTGGTATCGCGGACTGGCGCGGGGCGGCATAGCTGCCGTGGGGCAACTACAGTTGCTTCAACCCTTCTTCGGCCTCACCCTGGCCGCAAGCCTGCTGCGCGAACAGGTAAGCACGATCATGCTCATCGTGACTGTGGCGGTCGTGGTATGCGTCGCGGGCGCACGGAAGTTCGCCAAGTAGGGCCTGCGGCCCAAGGGCGGCCATCGTGATCGGCGAGGAACCGGGCGGTTCCGAGGTCGAAGAGATCGCCTGTATCAGGTTATGGCTTCGCCATTTGTCAGCATGCCCTCGTCATGCAAGCAGCCGGCCTTTTTCGAGGTAATAACTGCGGGTGCAAAGCGCGCCCAGAAAGGCCTCGTTCTGCTCGACCAGCAGCATGGTCAGCCGCAGCCTGTCGCGCAGCATCAGCAGTGCCTCGACGATCTCTTCGCGGATCGAGGGCTGGATCCCCTCGGTCGGCTCGTCCAGCATCACCAGGCGCGGCGCGGTGCAAAGGCAGCGGGCCAGCGCGAGGATCTGCTGCTCGCCCCCCGAAAGCACCCCGCCTGGACGCTCGGCAATCGGCGCGAGACGTGGGAACAGCGCGATCATCTCGTCGACCCGCGCCAGCGGCTGCCCGCCGGCCAGGCAGGCCGCCTGCATGTTCTCGCGCACCGTCAGGCGCGGGAATATCCGCCGACCCTGCTTGACATAGCCAAGGCCCATCCTTGCACGCCGGTGTATCGGCAGGCGGGTGATCTCGGTGCCGCTCATTGCGATTCTGCCGGCGGTCGCGGGCAAGGCGCCGCCGATCGTCATCAGAAGCGTGCTTTTGCCCATCCCGTTATGGCCGAGGATGCCGACGAATTCGCCCTCGGCAACGTTGAGGGTGATGTCGCGCAGGATCGGGATCTGGCCATATCCCGAATTGACGTTCACCAGATCCAACATCATGCCACCTCTTTTCCCAGATAGGCATCGCGCACGCGCTGATCGGCGAGAACCTGATCGGCCGGCCCCTCGACCAGGACCGCGCCCTGGTTGAACACCGTGATGCTGCGCGCGATGCGACGGATGAAGGTCATGTCGTGTTCGACCACGATGACCGAACAACTGCGGGCCAGCCCGACCAGCAGATCGCCAAGGGCATGGACCTCGTCGCCGGTCATCCCGGCAGCGGGTTCATCCAGCAAGATCAACTCCGGGCGCGGCGTGATAACGGTTGCAAGCTCGACCAGCTGGCGCTGACCATGGGCAAGAATCCCGACCTTTTCGCCGGCCAGGGAACTGATCCCGATCTGCTCCATCACCTCGTCGCTGCGGGTGCGGGCAAGACCGGGCGGCAGAACCCGCTGGGCCGCGAGCATGACATTCTCGCGCACCGTCATCGCGTTGAAGACCGAGGGCACCTGGGTTTTGATCCCCATCCCGGCGCGCGCAATTTTCGCGCTGCCTTGGCCGATGATCGACTCCCCGCGGAACCGCACCTCGCCGGAGGTCGGGCGATACTGGCCTGAAAGCATCCGAAAGAAGGTGGATTTGCCGGCACCGTTCGGGCCGATCAGGCAATGCAGCTCTCCCTCGCGCAGCACGAGGCTGACATCCTTCACCGCGACGACGCCGCCAAAGCGCATGGTCAGGTCGCGGGCCTCCAGCAGATATCCGTCGCTCATTTCGCGTCCTCCCGCACCAGATCAGGCGCCGGGCGCGGCCTTCTTGCAAACGCCAGCGCGTGCTCGCATCCGGCCTGAAGCAGCGGCAGGATGCCTTTGGGCAGCAGGATCACGAAAAGCGTCAGCACCAGGCCCATGATCAGGTTCGGATCCAGCCAACCGCCTGCATTCACTGTGCCCAGCCAGGCCGAAAATGCCATCAGCAGGAAGCAGGCCAGCACCGGGCCGGCCAGCGTCCCCAGCCCGCCGACGATCACCCAGACCAGCAACTGCGAGCTTGTCGTCAGGCTGAACATATTCGGGCTGACGAAAACGCAATTGGCGAACAGCACCCCGGCCAGCCCGGCCAGCCCGCCGGCGATAGTGAAAATCCCCAGCTTATAGAGCCGCGTATCATAGCCCAGAAGCTCGGCGCGCAGTTCATTCTCGCGCAGGGCCACGACGACGCGGCCGAAAAGGGTCCCAAGCAGCAGGCGGCAGAAGATGTAGGACAAGATCAGCGCCAGCACACAGAGCAGATAGATATCCTCGGGCCAGAGCACGTCTCCATTCAGGTCGGTCAGGATCGGGGTCGAGGGAATGCCATTGAATCCCCCCAGTGGAGCGGCCCCGATCTTCCATTCGGCGCCGGATGTCTGGTTGATGAAGCGAAACAGGATCAGCGACAGGACAAGCGTGATCACGCCCAGATAGACATCACCAAGACGCCCCCAGAACATGAAATAGCCGATGGCCGCCGCCACCGCCGCCGCGACAGGGATCGCCAGCAGGGCGGCGATGGTCGTGTCGCCGATATTCAGCGCAAGCACCGCATAGGCATAGCCGCCGATCCCGAAAAACGCGGTCTGGCCAAAGCTGAGGATGCCGCCAAATCCCCAGATCAGTGCCAGCGACAGCGCGAGAATGCCAAAGGCACAATAGATCGAGCCGGAAAGGATCAGCGTCATATCCCCGCTTGAGGGCACGATGAACAGCGCCCAGGCGCTGGCGAGAATCATCGCGACAATGCCAAGACGTGCAGGGGTCAGAAGTGACGTTTTCATTGCGATCTCCGGAAGAACTTGCTGGTGATCCCCTGCGGCAATATCCGCAAAAGCACGACGGCCGCCGCCAGCAATGCGACCTCGGCCAGAACGGGCGTGGCAAGGAAGGTCATGATCACATTGACACCGCCCAGCAGCCCCGAGGCCGACAGCGTGCCCGCGATGATGGCCGGCCCGCCCGAGATCACCGTGATGAAGCATTTCGCGAGATAGGAGGCGCCGATGGTCGGCACTACCCCGGCGATGGGCGCGATCAGCGCGCCGGCCAGCCCGCTCAGCGCCGCGCCGGTGACGAAGGTTGCGCGATAGACGGCGCGCTGATTGATCCCAAGCGAGGCCGCCATCTCGCGATCCTGCATGGTGGCGCGGGCGATCAGGCCGATCCGGCTGTAGCGCATCACCAGATATCCCGAGGCGACCAGAACCAGGGTGACCAGCACCAGAAACAGTTCATAAAGCCCGATGCTGAAACGCCCGACCGAAAGGCTGCCGAAGGGAGTCGATATTCCCGAGACCGAATTGCCGAAGATGACGGTGACAAGACCGATCAGGATCAGGCTCACCCCCCAGCTGGCCAGCATCGTATCGAGCAGCCGGCCATAAAGATGGCGGATCACCAGATATTCGACGATCAGCCCCACCAGCCCCACCAGCAGCGGCGCAAGGATGAAGCAGGAAATCAGCAGCGGCACACCATTTTGCGTGGCGATGACCGCCGTATAGCCGCCCAGCATCAGGAACTCGCCATGGGCGAAGTTGATCACCCGCATCATGCCGAAGATGACGGCAAGACCGGCGCTGATCAGCACCAGGTTCGAAATGCTGATCGCGGTCTGGAAAAGGATAATCGCGATATAGTCCATAGGGCGCTCCCGGTTGCGCAGACGGCAGGATTTCCCCGCCGCACCGCCCGTCTGTCAGGGGCCACGCGGCGGGGCGAGGCATTATTGCGGCGTCACTTCGGCACCTCGACGACATATTGCGTCGCATCACCGGGATTGGCCTTCAGATCGCAGACCGCCAGGGTATCGCTGGGCGGCTGTTGCGAGAAGCTTTCCAGCACGACGTAATTATTGTCGCGCACCTCGGCGATATAGCTGTCGAGCGTGTTGTGATGGGTCTGCGCGTTGATCGTGGTCAGTCCCGCCGGCCCCGAGAAGGAAAGCCCGCTTTCCAGCGCTTCGATCACCGGGTCACGCTCGATGGTGCCCGCCATCTCCACCGCCTTCGCCCAGAGATTGACCGCGTGATAGGTCATGGCGCCGCCCTCGGTGATCGCATCCGCCTTGTCACCGAATTTTGCGTAATATTCAGCCTTGAAGGCTTCGTTCTCCGGGGTCTTGATCCCGTCGAAATAGGCATAAGAGACGATGATACCGTTATGCTCCTCAGGCGTCGTCAGAACCTGTTCGTTGCCGATGCCGAAAGTGGTCGAGGCCATCGGAATCCGGTCCTTCATCCCCGAGGCAAGCCATTGCCGGTAAAAGGCGTTATGCGCACCGCCGACCAGAACCGACATGATAATATCGGGTTCCGCCGCCTGGATCTGCCGGATGGTCGATCCGAAATCATTGACATCAAGCGGGAAGAAATCGGCACGCACCACTTCGCCGCCGTTTTCTTTCACAAATTTTTCGATCCACAGCGCAGTGATCTGGCCGTAATTATAGTCGGCTGCCAGCACATAGACCTTCTTGCCGTTGAACTTCTGCATCACATAGGGAGTGAATTTCTCAAGCGTCTGACCGGGGGTCGAGCCCATGCAGAAAGTGTTGCGGTCACAGACCCCGCCTTCATAAAGCAGGCTGTAGAAATACAACGTCTTGTAGCGGTCAAGCACCGGGCGCATCGCCTCACGCGAGGCCGAGAGGATACCGCCGAAAACCACTGCTACCTTCTGCCGCGTCGCCGCTTCTGTCGCATATTGTGCATAAAGCTGCATATTGGATTGCGGGTCATAGCTGACCAACTCGATCTCGCGCCCCAGCACCCCGCCGGCGGTGTTGAGCTTGTCCACCGCCAGATTGAGGCAATTGATCATCGGCCTACCATAGATATCAATTCCCCCGGAAGCATCGTGAATGCCCGCTACCTGGATTTTACCGGCAGCAGCAAGCGCGGGGCGGGCAATGAACGGGGAAGCAAGAAGTCCGGCGGCCCCAAGGCCAAGGAAGTGTCTGCGCTGCATATTCTTCATGATGGAGTCCCTGTTATCAGTATTGTTATTTCAGAGGAGATTCCGGCAGGCCGGAGTCAGGTTCGCGCGCTGCGGACAGATGTGATGTTCGGAGAACAGGGGCCCGAAGGTTGCGCCGCCCTTTCCCGCAAGGGGCGCAACATCGCATGACAGCACGTTACTGTGCCGTAGCAATCTGGGCTGACCGCTGGCACCTTGTTGTGCCTTTATGCCCTGCGGCATGGGCGTCCGGGACGCCCTTTGCTGGATCGATGACGATGCCAGCTCTGAACCGGCGAAACGAACTGGTGACAATACTTCGAACCTGCTCGTTCAACAGCGCATCGACGAAATCCATCGGATCGGTCAACAGGATTTTCGACCAGGCAGCATTTTTGGCAGCCAGAACTTCGATTGCGCCTGGGAAAGATTAACTGCCGGGCAGCAGACCTGGATTCTGCATACAATTTGCGCGCTTTATGGTCGCCTGCGGGTGCGGCGCGGCCTTGCCAAATCACAGTATATCGCGGTCCCTGCCCAGCCAGATCTTCAGGTAATACAGAGATGACAAAGCGGCTGATTCCATGATCCGCACAAGGCCATTCGCGTATATGTGGTGCAGATCTCGTCTTACAAATAAGCGATCGACTCCTCAGGCCATGCTGCGTCACAGCATGACGGGCATGCGCGCAACATATTGATATGTATTGACTTACATAGGAAATGCGCCAGATTCGCCGCGGCTGAAAAAAAGATCTTGTGGTTTTCGATTTTCTTCGCTTAGTGTTGAAGGACGCGTTCAGCACCGAATGCACAGAATCACCCCGCCCCCGATGCAATGGGTGATCTCCTCTCCCCATGATATAAATTCGCAACGCATGATCAGGCGTATGCAGGACGTAATTCCTCTGTCCTGGCCGGTCATGTCCTGCACAAATCAAAAGGACACTCCCGATGAATATGGATGGAGCGGGCGCCAGTCCGTTGTTGAAGCATGCGCGCGTTCGGCTTGCAATTGATGTTGGTGGAACCTTTACGGATGTTTTCGTGCTGGATGAAAACGGCAATCAGACAGTTGCGAAAGTGCCCAGCACGTCAAACCCGATTGACGCCATTATGAATGGCGCGGAGTCGGCAAATATAGACTGGCACGATGTCGATCTTTTCACCCATGGCACCACGGTTGCAACTAATGCTCTGATCACGCGAAACTTCAAACCTGTGGCAATGGTGACCACCGAGGGTTTCCGCGACGTTCTTGAAATCGGCCGTGGCACTCGTGAAGATCCATGGGACGCATATAAAGAGGGAACTCCCCCCTATGTGCGCCGCCGCGACCGTTTCGCGGTGAAAGAGCGGATCAATTTTCGCGGCGAAGTTCTGGAACCCCTTGACGAGGACCGCGCCCGAGAAATCGCGCGGATCCTGAAAAAGCGCGAGGTTCATGCCGTGGCCGTATGTTTCATCAATGCCTATGTCAATGGCGCGCATGAACAGCGGATGGCAGAAATCCTGTCCGAGGTTCTGGGGCCGGATGTGGCCATTTCGACCTCGCATGAAACCCATCCCGAGATCTTCGAGGATGACCGATTCTCGACCACCGTGGCGAATACGATCCTCGCCCCGATCATCCGCCCCTATGCCCGCGATATCGACCGCCGCACGACCGGAGCCGGATATGAGGCCGATGTGCTGCTACTGCATTCCGGCGGCGGCGTGATGACACCTGCCACCGCCGAGAAATATGCCGCGCGTCTGGCGGCATCGGGGATCGCGGCGGGGGCCATCGCCAGCAAATATTTTGCCGAGCTCTGCGGCTACCAGAACTCCATCGGCCTCGATATGGGTGGCACTTCGGCGGATATCTCGTTGGCCGAGGCAGGCAATATCCGAATGACCGACAAATGGGAGGTCGACTGGGGCCATCCGATCTGCTTCCCTTCTATCGAAGTGCTGACCATCGGCGCGGGCGGCGGCTCGATCTCCTGGCTCGACAAGGCCGGATCGCTGCGCAACGGGCCGCAATCGGCGGGGTCTGTTCCCGGCCCTGCCTGCTACAAGGCGGGCGGCGCCGAGCCGACCAATACCGATGCCAATATCATCCTGGGCCGCGTCGGCACCGCGCTGGCGGGGGGTAAGAAGGCACTCGACCGCGATGCCGCGCTGGAGGCGATGGCCAAAATCGCCGATCCGCTGAAGCTCGATCTGGTCGAGGCGTCGCTGGCGACTTTGCGCGTTGCAAATGCCAATATGGCCGATGCGGTGCGGCTGATCTCGATTGCCCGCGGCCATGACCCGCGCGACTTTTCGCTGGTGGCGTTCGGCGGCGCAGGTCCGTTGCATGGTGTTGATATTGCCAGAGAACTCAACATCCCTGTCGTCATCGTGCCGCCCAATCCCGGGGTGACTTCGGCGGTGGGCTGTATGCTGGTCGATGTGCAGCATGACGTCACCCAGATGTATTTCGAGGATGCGGCCAGCGCGAAACCCGAAGAAGTCGAAGCCGGGTTCCACAAGCTGGAGATGGAGGGCCGCGACCGTCTTGAACGTGACGGCGTGAAGGCGGGCGACATGACCTTCCAGCGCTTCATCGACATGCGCTACCGGGGCCAGTGGCGCTCGCTCGCGGTGCCGGTGCCGGGGGAAATCACCTCGATCAGTGAGGCTCTGGCGATCTTCCACAGCGAATATGAAAAGGCCCACAACTTCCGCCGCGAGGATTTCCCGGTCGAGATCTACCGCCTGACCGTGCGCGCCATCGGCGTCACGCCGAAGCCCTCTTTCCCCAAGATCACCATCGACCCCGATGCGAAAGCGGTTCCCAAAGGCACCCGTGAGGCCTGGTTCCACGACCACCCGACCGCACTGACCACCGCGCTTTACGACCGCGAGACCCTGCCGGCCGGCGTCACGATCAAGGGCCCCGCCATCATCGACCAACTCGATTCCACTACCGTCATCCCGCCGGGCGACACGGCTTATATAGACGAATGGCTCAACATCCAGATCAGGCTCGGCGCGGCATAAGCGCTCTCTCCCAAACTATAGGAGGATCCCGGCATGACCGGCAAAAAACAATCCCTCAGCCTTTCCGACAAGGGCATCCAGTTCCCGCCGCCGCCAGATCAGCGGATGACCGAGTTCAAATCGCAGCTTGACCCGATCACTTTCGAGGTGCTGCGCAATGCCTTCGTCAATATCGTTGACCAGATGGCCGAACAGCTTTTGCGCACCTGCTATTCCTTCGTGATCTATTGCCGCGATTTCTCATCTGGCCTCAGCGATCCCGATGGAAATCTGGTGATGCAGGGCACCGGCGATATCGCGGCCCATGTCGGCACGCTGCATTACACCTGCAAGGCGGTGATCGAGGATTTTGCGGGCGACATCCATCCCGGTGACGTCTTCATCGTCAATGACCCGTTCCGCGGTGGCAGCCATTTCAACGATACCCGCATCCTGCGCCCGATGTTCTATGAGGGCGAGTTGATCGGCTGGTCCCAGGCCAATGGACACTGGGCCGATATGGGGGGGGCAACACCCGGCTCGTTCAACATCACCGCGCTGGATCATATGGGCGAAGGGCTGCGCATCACGCCGACCCGTGTCTGGAGCAAAGGCGTCTGGCTGGAAGACGTGGCGAAGATGATCGCCAACAACACCCGCAATCCGGGCGATGTGATCGGCGATATGCAGGCCCAGGCCGAGGCGACCGCCGTCGCCGAACGCGAGATCCTGCGGCTTTGCGGCAAATATGGCGTCGAGACCATTAAGATCGCCTTCCGCGAGGTGCAGGACTGGGTCGAGGTGCTGATGCGCCAGCGCCTTGCCGAACTTCCCGACGGCACCTGGTATGCCGAGGATTATATCGACCAAGACCCCAAACTCGAAGAGGGCCTGATCCCGATCAAGATCAAGTTCACCATTGAGGGAAATCACGCACATTACGATCTTTCCGGCTCGCATCCACAGATCTCGACGTTTCTGAATGCGGCCTATGGCGGGTCTTTCGCGGGGATCGTGGCGGGAACAAAATACCAGTTCCCGGATCTGCCGCTGAACTCCGGCCTCTACCGCGCGGTAACCGTCAATGTCGGCGAACCGGGCACCGTGGTGAATGCGGACTGGCCCAGCCCCTGTGCCGGGTTCTGCTCCGGCCCGTTTGAAAAGCTGATGAACTCGGTATTCGGGCTCTGGGCCGATATCATGCCCGAACGCACCATGGGCTGCGCCTTCAACCTTGAATATCTGCTGGTCGGCGGGCGTGATACCCGTCTTCAGGGCAAGCCTTACTTCATGTGGTATGACTGGATGGCGGGCGGCTGGGGCGGCCGTAACGGGCGCGACGGGTTCAACGCCACCGCGCCGGTCTTTGGCGCGCAATACGGAATCCAGCCGCTGGAGGGCCAGGAGCGGCTCGCGCCGGTGCTGACCAAATGCCATGATTTCGTGCAGGATTCCGCCGGCCCCGGCGAGGCGCGTGGTGGGCTTGGCGCCGAAAAGGGCGGCTCGGTTTTTGAGGGCGAGCGGATCGTCGTCTCCTATTGCTGCGACCGCGAGCGCTCGGTCACCTGGGGCATGTGGGGGGGGCTGCCCTCGATCCCGCATGGCGTCTGGCTGAACAAAGGCACCCAGAAGGAACGCTATCTCGGTTCGATCTTCTCGAACCTGCCGATCGAGCTGGACGATGTCTTCACCCGTCCCTCGGCCGGGGGCGGCGGTGTCGGCGACCCGCTGCTGCGCGATCCGGCCCTGGTCTGCGAGGATGTCGCCGACGAATATGTCAGCCTAGCGCGGGCCCGCATCGACTATGGCGTCGTCATCCGCGTCATCGACGCCGATCTCGCGCGCTTTGAGGTCGATGAGACGGCGACTCTGGCAGAGCGGGCCCGTATCGCCGCAGCGCGTCCGGGTTGGCTGGACGAGGATGCGGCGGCCATCGCGGCACGTTACCGCGCGGGCGAGATCACCGAGATGGACTGTGTCCGGCAATATGGCGTCATCCTGGACTGGGGCAATGGCGAGTTGCTGGCCAACACCACCCGCCAGTTCCGCGAGATGATGAAGCGCCGCGTCTTGCCCTATTGGGGCAAGACACTCGCCGTGCTGAGCCTTGAAGCGAAAGAGCGGGTTCATCTCGCGGCGTGACGGCATCCCGGCGGAAATGCCCAAAGAAAAGGCGGGCGGGCAGTGTCGCCCGCCTCGCATCGGCCCCCGCCGGCACTGTTTCTTGCCTCATTTGCAGGGGGTGCCTAGCATTCTCCATGCGGCCCGAAACATCAGTGCCAGCGGGTGGCTGAACTCCTGATCACCGCATTCTCAGAAGGAAAAGGCTGCACGACATGAGAAGAGATGACCCGGTCCGTATCGGAGTTATGTTCTCGAAAACGGGCTGGACCGCTCTGACAGAGAGAAGCATGCTGGCCGCCAGCTCCTTCGCGATCGAGGAAATCAACCAGTCCGGCGGCATCAACGGCCGCGAGTTGGTGCCGGTTTACCGCGATCCGGCCGGTAAGCCTGCGGCCTATCAGGCCATGGCGGCCGGTCTGCTCTCCGAAGGCCAGGTCAAGGTGATCCTGGGCTGCTACACGTCCAGCCAGCGCAAGGCGGTCCTGTCGGTCCTCGATAAGGAAGCGGGGCTGCTATGCTATCCGGCGCAATATGAAGGATTTGAATATTCAGAGAGTATTCTCTATTTCGGGGCGGTTCCGAACCAGAACAGCCTCTTCCTCGCGCAATATCTTCTGAAAGACCACCCGCCGCGTCTGTATATCGTCGGATCGGATTATGTCTGGCCCCGTGAATCCGGCCGGATCATGGGCGACCTGATCAGGTCGGGCGGCGGAGAGATCCTGGGTGAAACCTATCTCGGCGAAAAGGCAACCGCGGAAGAGTTCGACGCTCTGCTCAAAGAGATCATAGCGCTGCGGCCGGATGTGATTTTCAACAACTTCGTCGGCCAGTCCAATCTGGATTTCTACAGCGCCTATGTCAGCAATGGCCTTGATGCCGGCAGGATCGGGGTGGCAAGCCTGACGACCAGCGAAGCGGACCTTGAGGCGATCACCAGTGGGGCGGCCGAGGGCCACATCACCGCCGCGACCTATTTCGCCTCGCAAACCAACCCGGCCAATATTTCGCTGCTGAAACGATACAGGACCGCGCGGGGAGAGGCGGTCCCGGCGAATATGTGCTGGGACGCGGCCTATGCCCAGACTCATATGGTGGCGCAGGCCATGCGGAAGGGGCGCACCGACAGTATCCGCTCGATCCGGGCCGGGATTCTGGATGCCTCGTTCGAGGCCCCCCAGGGCCGGATCGCGATAGATCCCTCCAATCTGCATTGCTATGTCTGGCCGAAAATCGGCGTCGCGCGCGCCGATGGCCAGTTCGACATCGTCGCGGAAACAGAGACTGCCATTCGCCCCGACCCTTACAGGACGACCTATTCCCTTGGCAGCGAAGACGAAGTCGCCAGTGCGATGACGCCCCATGCCGCGGAATGGACATAAGTGTCCGAACCGACGGAAGGACGATCAAACCAGGCAAAGGCTTTCAGGACAAAGGGATCTGAGATGCATGTTGGACGGAGCGAGCCTTTTGTCGAAGATAAGGAGCATCCCGTCCTTATCAAAGACTTGCGGCTTCTGAAGATCCTTATTGTCCAGCCCGAAAATGGCGCCGATCAGGCATTGCGCTCGCATCTGGAACGGATCGGCTGTCAGGTGCAGGAAATCTGGCCCCCGCCTGTCTCATATGACCAGACCACAGACATTGTTTTTGTCATGCTTGACCGCCTTATCGAAAGCCGGCTCTCCTTCACCTGGCAGGCCGAGAACCCATCCGCAGTGCTGATCGCGGTGATTGATTATGAGAACCCGCTTTCGATTGACCGCCTGCTGCATATGCGGGTCAATGCGGTGATCGGGCTACCGATCCGGCCTTTCGGGATCCTGACCAACCTGCTGGCGGCGGTCAATAATCACCGCCGGGAAAGACGGTTGCGGCAGAACCTGGTCCGGCTTCAGGCAAGGCTCGACTCATGCCGCATCATTGAGCGCGCCAAGCTGGCAATCATGCTGACCGACAGCCAGTCGGAGAAAGAGGCATACGGGATGCTGCGGCAACTGGCCATGAAGCGGCGCACCACGGTGGATATGGTCTCGGGCGAGTTGCTGGCCGGGCTGAACTGGCGCGAAGGTGAGAGCGCGCTGCCAGGTGATGAATGAACGCGGATAGGGCCGGTGACACCATAGACCGATCATCATCCCGTCACGGCAGAAATGCGCAACGGCGGCCGGCGTGACGGGAACGCGGTCATTCAGGGCTGCTGACCAAGGCGGAAAGACTGCAATATAAGGGCTTCAGGCACCGCCAGCACAGCAATCAGATGATAAGCAAGATGGCGGGCGCGACCTGCCGCTCCAGGCCCGACCGCTTTCATTCCCGCGCGAACATGCTGCCGCCGCAGAGCATTTGGCACGCAACGCGCTGCCCTTCGCGCTGATGGCGGCAAAGACGGGCTGAAAGCGTTTCGCCGGTTGCGCTGGCCGGTCCTGGCTTTTGCCGGACAGGGTCCGGGCTGGTCGATGCCGCCGATGTGTTCGCATGGCGTCAGGCCGCTGGCTTTTCCCATATGCGCCTTGCTTGACCTCCGCACCCGTCGGGCGGAACATGGGCAGGCAAGAAATGGAAGGCATCGGCATGGCGGAAAACAGCGAAACGGCGCAGGTGCGGCTGGTTCAGAACCCCCATGCCGTGCATGAGGTGCGCGAACGCAACCTTGAGGTGGCCATCGGCCGTCAGGTGCGCGAGTTGCGCAAGCGCCAGCGTATGACCGGCACCGATCTGGCGGTGCAGACCGGCCTTTCGGTGGGCATGCTGTCCAAGATCGAGAACGGCGTGATCTCGCCTTCGCTGAACACCTTGCAATCGCTGGCCAATGCCCTGCGGGTGCCGCTGGTGCAGCTGTTTTCCGGCTATGAGGAACCGCGAGGCGCCATGCATGTGAAGGCCGGAGAGGCGGTCGAGATCGAGCGGGCGGGCACCCGCGCGGGCCACCAGTATCATCTGCTGGGCCATATCGGCTCGAACAGTTCGGGGGTGGTGGTCGAGCCTTACCTGATCGTGCTGACCACGCAAAGCGACCGCTTCCCCACGTTCCAGCACGACGGAATCGAGATGCTGTATATGCTGGAAGGGCGCGTGGACTATCGCCACGGCGACCAGATCTATGAACTTGAACCCGGCGACAGCCTGCTGTTCGACTCGGATGCCCCGCATGGGCCGGAAAATCTGCGCGAACTGCCCGCACGCTACCTGTCGATCATCTGCTATCCGCAAAGCGCCTGACCAGGTTCCGCCCGCCGGTTGTGCAGATCGCGTTCTGACGGGCCATTCCCGCCTATCTTTTAGGCGTCATCTCTATGAGCGGGAATAATTATCCGACAGCAAAAATTATACTGGAAGGAAATCTAGTTTCTTTTTAGTTAATCCGTAACGGCCTCGTGCCGGATCTGAGCGGAGAAAGCTATGTGTGGCATCGTTGGCCTGTTCCTTAAGAAGGAAGACCTGCGCCCCCGTCTGGGCGCGTTGTTGACGGATATGCTGATCACCATGACCGACCGCGGCCCCGACAGTGCCGGGATCGCGATTTATGGTGACGAAGGCATCGGGTTGAAGATGACCATCCAGTCCGACACGCCCGCCACTGCCTTTGCAGGGCTGGAAGGCGCGCTGGAAGAGGTTCTGGGCCAGCGCGTCGCGATGCGGGTGGTCGACACCCATGCCGTGCTGACCCTGCCCGCGGATGCCGAAGCGGCCACCCTTGCCTTCATGACCGAACGCGGCATCCGCGTCATGGGCACGGGCCAGTCGATGGAAATTTTCAAGGAAATCGGGCTGCCCAAGGATGTGGCGGCGCGCTTCGGCCTGCGGCGGATGGCTGGCAGCCATGGGATCGGTCACACCCGCATGGCAACCGAAAGCGCCGTCACCACGCTTGGCGCGCATCCGTTTTCGACCGGCGACGACCAATGCCTGGTGCATAACGGCTCGCTTTCCAACCACAACCAGATGCGCCGGGTGCTGACCCAGAAGGGCTTTGCCCCGAAAACCCAGAACGACACCGAGGTTGCCGCCTGCTACATCAGCTCGCGCCTGGCCGAGGGCGCCAATCTGGGCGAGGCGCTGGAAGGCACGCTGACCGACCTTGACGGCTTTTTCACCTTTGTCGTCGGCACCAGGAACGGCTTTGGCGTCGTGCGCGATCCGGTCGCCTGCAAGCCCGCCGTCATGGCCGAAACCGACGACTATGTGGCCTTTGGCAGCGAATACCGCGCATTGGCCAACCTGCCCGGGATCGACACCGCCCGCGTCTGGGAACCCGAACCCGCCACCGTCTATTTCTGGGAACGTTGATCATGCAGACCATCGACATGACCACCACGCCGCTGCGCGAGATGAACGCGGCATTGCAGGCCCAGGCCAAGACCACGAACCAGACCGCCTGGGAAATCATCAACCCCAAGGGCGCGCATGCCATCGCCGTGGGGCTGGATGCGCCGATCGAAGTCACGGTCAAGGGCTCGACCGGATATTACTGCGCCGGAATGAACAAGCAGGCGACGGTCAAGGTCACCGGCTCGGCCGGGCCGGGTGTTGCGGAAAACATGATGTCGGGCACCGTCATCATCGAGGGCGACGCCAGCCAGTATGCCGGGGCCACCGGGCAAGGCGGGCTTCTGGTCATCAAGGGCAATGCCAGCTCGCGCTGCGGGATTTCGATGAAGGGCATCGACATCGTGGTGCATGGCAGCATCGGCCACATGTCGGCCTTCATGGCGCAATCGGGCAATCTGGTGGTGCTGGGAGATGCGGGCGATGCGCTTGGCGACAGCCTGTACGAGGCGCGGCTGTTCGTGCGCGGTTCGGTGAAATCGCTGGGCGCGGACTGCATCGAAAAAGAGATGCGGCCCGAACATATCGAGATCCTGCGCCATCTGCTGGATCGCGCAGGCGCCGATGCACGGCCCGAAGAGTTCAGGCGCTATGGCTCGGCCCGCACGCTTTACAATTTCCACGTCGACAATGCGTCGGCTTACTGAAGGTCAGGGCCATGGAAAAGAAAATCCCGCAGACGGTTCCGCGTCAGTCCTGGACCTTCTCGAACGAAGTGAACTCGGAAATCCGCCGGGCGGCGGCGACCGGCATCTATGACATCCGCGGCGGTGGCGCCAAGCGCCGCGTGCCGCATTTCGATGACCTTCTGTTTCTTGGCGCCTCGATCAGCCGCTATCCGCTGGAAGGCTATCGGGAAAAATGCGCGACCGATGTGGTCCTGGGCACGCGGTTCGCGAAAAAGCCGATCCACCTGAAGATCCCGGTTACCATCGCGGGCATGTCGTTCGGCGCGCTGTCGGCCAATGCCAAAGAGGCGCTTGGCCGGGGCGCAACCATGGCGGGCACCTCGACCACCACCGGCGACGGCGGCATGACCGAGGAAGAGCGCGGCCATTCCGAAACGCTGGTTTATCAATATCTACCCAGCCGTTACGGCATGAACCCCGACGATCTGCGCCGCGCCGATGCGATTGAAATCGTGGTCGGCCAGGGTGCAAAACCCGGCGGCGGCGGCATGCTTTTGGGCCAGAAGATCACCGAGCGCGTGGCCGGCATGCGCAACCTGCCCGTAGGCATCGACCAGCGGTCGGCCTGCCGTCACCCCGACTGGACCGGGCCGGACGATCTGGAAATCAAGATCCTGGAACTGCGCGAGATCACCGGCTGGGAAAAGCCGATCTATATCAAGATCGGCGGCGCGCGTCCCTATTACGACACCGCGCTGGCGGTGAAGGCCGGGGCCGATGTGGTGGTGCTGGACGGGATGCAGGGCGGCACGGCCGCCACGCAGGACGTGTTCATCGAAAACGTCGGCCAGCCGACGCTTGCCTGCATCCGCCCGGCGGTAAAGGCGTTGCAGGATCTGGGCATGCACCGCAAGGTGCAGCTGGTCGTGTCGGGCGGTATCCGCACCGGCGCCGATGTGGCCAAGGCTTTGGCCCTGGGGGCCGATGCGGTCGCCATCGGCACGGCGGCACTGGTTGCGCTTGGCGACAACGACCCGCATCTGGAAGACGAATACCGGAAGCTTGGCACCACCGCAGGCGCCTATGACGACTGGCATGAAGGCCGCGATCCGGCGGGCATCACCACCCAGGACCCGGCACTGATGGCGCGGCTCGACCCGGTCGAGGCGTCGCGGCGGCTGCGCAACTATCTGGCCGTGCTGACGCTGGAATGCCAGACCATCGCGCGGGCCTGCGGCAAAAGCCATGTCCACAATCTGGAACCCGAAGACCTTTGCGCCCTGACCATCGAAGCCGCCGCCATGGCCGGTGTTCCGCTGGCCGGCACCAACTGGGTGCCGGGTCAGGGCAGCTTCTAATCCGACGACCAGAGGGCGGGACATTGTATCCCGCCCCGCTCAGTTTCTTCTCTTCCAACGGGGACAGTCCACATGATCGACCTTGCCGGTTTCGCCCGCGAAAAGGGTGTGAAGTATTTCATGATTTCCTATACCGACCTGTTCGGTGCGCAACGGGCCAAGCTGGTGCCCGCGCAGGCGATTTCCGATATGCAGGGCGACGGTGCGGGCTTTGCGGGCTTTGCCACCTGGCTGGACCTGACGCCCGCGCATCCCGACATGCTGGCGGTGCCCGACACGGCTTCGGTCATCCAGCTGCCGTGGAAAAGGGATGTGGCCTGGGTCGCGTCGAACTGCATCATGGCCGGGGGCGGCCCGCTGGATCAGGCTCCGCGCAACGTTCTGACCCGGCTGGTGGGCGAAGCCGCCGGCATGGGGCTGACGGTGAAAACCGGGGTCGAACCCGAGTTCTTCCTGCTGACGCCCGAGGGCACCGGAATCTCGGACCCCGCCGATACGGCGGTCAAACCCTGCTATGACCAGCAGGCGGTCATGCGCCGCTATGACGTGATCGCCGAAATCTGCGACTACATGCTGGAACTGGGCTGGGAACCCTATCAAAACGACCACGAGGACGCGAACGGCCAGTTCGAGATGAACTGGAAATACGACGACGCCATGGCCACGGCCGACAAGCATTCGTTCTTCAAGTTCATGGTCCGCTCGGTCGCGGAAAAACACGGGCTTCGGGCCACCTTCATGCCCAAGCCGATCATGGGCCTGACCGGCAATGGCTGCCATGCCCATATCTCGGTCTGGACCGCAGACGGCAAGAACGCCTTCGCCGACGACACCAAGGAACTGAGCCTGTCGGATCAGGGTCGCCATTTCCTGGGCGGCATCATGAAGCACGCCTCGGCCCTGGCAGTGATCACCAACCCGACGGTGAACAGCTATAAACGCATCAACGCGCCGCGCACCGTTTCGGGCGCGACCTGGGCGCCCAACACCGTCACATGGACCGGCAACAACCGCACCCATATGGTGCGCGTGCCCGGCCCCGGCCGCTTTGAACTGCGGCTGCCCGACGGGGCGGTCAATCCCTATCTGTTGCAGGCCGTGATCATCGCCGCGGGTCTTTCGGGACTGAAGTCCAAGGCCGATCCGGGCAAGCGCCATGACATCGACATGTATGCCGAGGGCCACACCATCAAGGATGCGCCCAGGCTGCCGCTGAACCTGCTGGATGCAATCCGCGCCTATGATGCCGATCCGGGGCTGAAGGCGGCGATGGGCGAGGACTTCTCGGTCGCCTATCTGAAGATGAAGTCACAGGAATGGAACGCCTATACCGCCCACCTATCCCAGTGGGAGCGGGATAATACCCTGGATATCTGACGGATTCCCGGACACCTGCGATGGGCGGGCACTATGCGCGCCTGTCGCTGACGCCCGATCCGGGTGCCCCCAGCCCTTGCAGCCTGCGCTGCCCCGGCGGCACACCGAAGGCTTGCGCAAAACATCGGCTGAAATGCTGGACGGTGGAAAATCCGGTCATCCCGCTGATCTCGGCTATCGCAAGCGCGGAATGGAGCAGAAGTTCATCCGCCTTTTCCAGCCTCAGCCTTCGGTAGAACTCCATGATGGACAAACCGAAATGGCCGGAAAAGCGTCGCTGTAGCTGCCGCAGGCTACACCCGGAAAGCTCGGCAAGCTGTTCGGGGGACAGCGGATCCGCGACATGCGAGCTCATCAAGCGCACTGCCGCCTCAAGTATAGGGTGGTGCAGGTTGTAGCGTCTGGCTGGATCCAGTTGCTGCGGCTCGCTTGCGGTGCGGACGCGGGAATGGATGAACCAGTCCCCCACCTCGCGGGCGAAAGCGGCGCCCTGTCGCGTGGCGATCAGGGCACACATCATATCAAAGGACGAGACGCCCCCGGCACAGGTATAGCGGTCGCGGTCGATAACATAAAGCGCACGCTCGATCAGCAGGTCTGGAAGAAGCTCCTCCAACTCCTCGATATGCAGCCAATGGACGGTGAAACGCCGTCCCCCCATCAGCCCATATCGTGCAAGCACCGCCGACCCGCCCGAGATGCCGCCCAGCTTGACCCCGTGCCGTGCAAGCTGGCGCAGGTGACGCGCCACCTCTGGATCGTCCTGTTGCAACGGATTGCCACCCGCGACGGTGAACAACAAATCCAGAGTCAAAGGCGCATCACGCAATGCCGCACAACTAAAGCCACCCCCGGCAGAGGATGGAACGAACCTTTCTTCGGCGGCAAAGTAGCGCAGCCGATAAAGCTCGGATCCGGCAAGCTGGTTGGCGGCACGCAAAGGCTCGACCGCCGAGGCCAGCGACATCAGCGCATAACCGGGCAGCAATAAAAAACCGATCTCCATGGCCTTCATCATAAATCGGCAGGGGTGGCGCAACAAGATAAGAAAGTGTCTGTCCTGGATAAAGTATGCCGCTGCTATCGACCCTATTTTGGCGAGGTCGTTTTCGCACGGGGTCGCACATGCGTTTCTCAGCACTTAAAGTCATCTCCGAGGCTTTTCGGGGCCATACGGGCTGGAAACCGCTGTGGCGCGACGCCGAACCGCAACCCGCCTATGATTATGTGATCGTGGGCGGCGGGGGGCATGGGCTGGCGACGGCCTATTATCTTTCCACCGCCTTCCGGCAGGCGCGGATCGCGGTGCTGGAAAAGGGCTGGCTGGGTTCGGGCAATATCGGGCGGAACACGACGATCATCCGCTCGAACTATCTGCTGCCGGGAAACGAACCCTTCTACGAGTTTTCTATGAAGCTGTGGGAGGGGCTTGAGCAGGAGTTCAACTTCAACGCCATGGTCAGCCAGCGCGGGATTTTGAACCTGATCCATACCGATGGTCAGCGCGATGCCTATCGGCGGCGCGGCAACGCGATGCTGCTGGCGGGGGCGGATGCGGAACTGCTGGACCAGGAACAGGTCCGGGCGATGGCGCCGTTCCTGAACTTCGACAATGCGCGCTTTCCGGTCAAGGGCGGGCTGTTGCAGCGCCGGGCGGGAACCGCGCGCCATGACGGCGTGGCCTGGGGCTATGCGCGCGGGGCCGATCTTGCCGGGGTGGACCTGATCCAGAACTGCGAAGTCACCGGCTTTCGCATCGAAAACGGCGCGCTACGCGGCGTCGAGACCTCGCGCGGTTATATCGCCGCGGGCAAGGTCGGCGTGGCGGTGGCGGGCTCGACCGGCCGGGTCATGGCCATGGCCGGGATGCGGATGCCGATCGAAAGCCATGTGCTGCAAGCCTTCGTCAGCGAGGGGTTGAAGCCCGTCATCGACGGCGTGATCACCTTCGGCGCCGGGCATTTCTACGTCAGCCAATCCGACAAGGGCGGGCTGGTCTTTGGCGGCGATATCGACGGCTACAACTCGTATGCGCAGCGCGGCAACATGGCGGTGATCGAGGATGTGGCCCAGGGCGGCATGGCCCTGATGCCGATGATCGGCCGGGCGCGGCTGTTGCGGGTCTGGGGCGGCATCATGGACATGTCGATGGACGGCACGCCGATCATCGACAAGACCCCGGTGCGGGGCCTCTATCTGAACGCGGGCTGGTGCTATGGCGGCTTCAAGGCCACGCCGGCCTCGGGCTATGCCTTCGCCCATCTGCTGGCCACCGACACCCCGCATGACACCGCCCGCCTGATGCGCCTGGACAGGTTCGAGCGCGGCTATCCCATCGACGAAAAAGGCGTGGGCGCGACGCCCAACCTGCATTAAGGCCCCGACATGTTGATCCCCCATCCCCTTCTTGGCCTGCGCGATGCGTCCGAGTTCACCTATCTGGGCGATGCCGCCCTGCTGGACCGCCCCGACGGCATGGCCGAGGGCGCGGCGACGCGGTTCCATGAATATGTCCACCTGCGCGACAATCCGGCCGGGCTGCACCGCGAGCTTTGGTTCCACGAACAGGGCGACCGTAGCTGGCTGGTCGTGACCCGCGACACGCTGACCCATGAAATTCTTGGCGCGGAGCTTGCGCGTAACGTCAAGCTGAAGGGCGGTGCGGCATGACCCGTCTTTCCGGCGGCCTGATCGACCGCGACCGCAGCCTGGATTTCCAGTTCGACGGGCGCAGCTATACCGGGCATGACGGCGACACGCTGGCCTCGGCGCTCTTGGCCAACAATGTGCGGCTGATGGGCCGCAGCTTCAAATATCACCGCCCGCGCGGCGTGTTCACTTCTGGCTCCGAAGAGCCCAACGCCCTGGTGGAACTGCGCAGCGGCGCCCGGCAAGAGCCGAACACCCGCGCCACGGTCATCGAGCTGTTCGACGGGCTGATGGCCCGCAGCCAGAACCACCTTGGGCCGCTAAGCTTCGACCTGCTGGCCGTGAACGACCTGCTGTCGCCCTTTTTCGCGGCGGGGTTCTATTACAAGACCTTCATGTGGCCCAAGGCGTTCTGGGAAAAGCTGTATGAGCCGGCGATCCGCCGCGCGGCGGGGCTTGGCAGCCTGTCGATGCAAGCGGACCCCGATGCCTATGACGCGGGTTTCCTGCATTGCGATCTGCTGGTGATCGGCGCCGGCGCGGCGGGGCTTGCCGCCGCGCTGACCGCCGCCCGCGCCGGTGCCCGTGTGATCCTGGCCGATGAGGACTTTCGCCTGGGCGGCCGGTTGCTGGCCGAGCGCGATCCGCTGGACCGTCCGGCCACCGAATGGATCGCGGCGCTTGAGGCCGAATTCGCCGCCCTGCCCAACCTGCGCGTCATGCGCCGCACCACCGTCTGGGGCGCCTTCGACCATGGCGTCTATGGCGCGGTCGAGCGCGTCTCGGACCATCTCGCCACGCCGGGCAAGCGCGTGCGCCAGACGCTGTGGCGCATCACCGCGAAACGCGCGATCCTCGCCACCGGCGCGACGGAACGCCACATCCCCTTTGCCGACAACGACCGCCCCGGCGTGATGCTATCGGGCGCGATGCGGGCCTATGCCAACCGCTGGGCGGTCAGCCCGGCGCGGCGCGTGGCGATCTTTACCAACAATGACGACGGCCACCGCACCGCCCGCGACCTGCTGGCCAAGGGCGTCGAGATCGCCGCCGTCATCGACGCGCGCGGCGAAACGCCGCGCACGGATTACCGCACCATCTCGGGCCAGGTCACCGGCACGCGCGGCCGGCTGGGCCTGACCCGGATCGAAGTCACCGCGAATGGCCAAAGCGAATGGCTGGATTGCGGCGCGCTTGGCGTCTCGGGCGGCTGGAACCCGAATATCCAGATCGCCTCGCACCATCGCGGCCGGCCGGTCTGGGATCCGGGGCTGCAAGCCTTTCTCGCCGGTCCCGGCGGCCCGGCCGGGCTGGTCCCGGCGGGCGCGGCGGCCGGCCAGGGCAGCACCGCGCAGGCGCTGGCATCGGGCGCAGAGGCCGCCGTCGCGGCGCTGTCGGATCTGGGCATGACCGCGCATCCGCCGGATCTGCCGCAGGCCGAGGACAGCGCGATGAACCTTTCGCCGCTTTGGCACGTTCCCGGCAAGTCCCGCGCCTGGGTCGATTTCCAGAACGATGTCACCGTCAAGGACATCAAGCTGGCGCATCAGGAAAACATGCGCCCGGTCGAGCATCTGAAGCGCTGGACCACGCTCGGCATGGCCACCGACCAGGGCAAGACCGCGAATGTCACCGCCATCGGGGTGATGGCGGAACTGACCGGGCAAGGCATGGCCGAGACCGGCACCACGATCTTTCGCCCGCCCTATACGCCGGTCGCGCTGTCCGTGCTGGGCGGCGGCGATACCGGCGAACACTTCCGTCCCCGCCGCCTGACCCCCACGCATGAATGGGCCAAGGCGCAGGGCGCGGTTTTCGTCGAGGTCGGCCAGTGGATGCGGGCGCAATATTTCCCGCGTCCGGGTGAAACCACCTGGCGCGAGACCGTGGACCGCGAGGTCCTGGCTACCCGCGCCGGCGTCGGCATCTGCGACGTGACCACGCTGGGCAAGATCGACGTGCAGGGCGCGGATGCAGGCGAATTCCTGGACCGGATCTATGCCAATGCGATGAAATCGCTCAAGGTCGGCATGGTCCGCTATGGGTTGATGCTGCGCGAGGACGGCTTTGCCTGGGACGACGGCACCTGCGCCCGGCTGGGGGAAACGCAGTATGTCGTCACCACCACTACCGCCAATGCGGGCGCCGTCTATCGCCACATGGAGTTCTGCCGCCAGTGCCTTTGGCCGGAACTGGATGTGCAACTGATCTCGACCACCGACGCCTGGGCGCAGATTTCCGTCGCCGGCCCGAATGCCCGCAAGCTGCTGGAGCGGGTGGTGGACGGGTTCGACCTCTCGAACGAGGCGTTTCCCTTCATGGCCTGCGCGGGACTGACCGTCTGCGGCGGGCTGCGGGCACGGCTTTTCCGCATCAGCTTCTCGGGCGAACTGGCATATGAGATCGCGGTGCCCGCACGCTATGGTCATGCGCTGATGGCGCGGCTGGTCGAGGCGGGCCTGGACCTGGGCGCCACGCCCTATGGCACCGAGGCGCTTGGCGTCATGCGCATCGAAAAGGGCCATGCCGCCGGCAACGAACTGAACGGCCAGACCTCGGCGCAGATGCTGGGCATGGGCCGCATGGTCAGCACGAAAAAGGACTCGATCGGCGCGGTGATGTCGCGGCGCGAGGGGTTGATGGCCGACGCCCGCCGGCTGGTCGGGCTGCAACCCGTCGATGCCGCCGACCCGGTGGTGGCGGGCTCGCACCTGTTCACCGAAGGCGCGGCGCAAAGCACCTGGACCGATCAGGGCTGGATCACCTCGGCCTGTTTCAGCCCGCATGTCGGCCGCGCCATCGGCCTTGGCTTCCTGGAAAACGGCGATAAGCGGATGGGCGAAACCATCGTCGCCGCCAACCCCCTGCAAGGCCAAAGCGTGCGGCTGCGCGTCGTCCCGGCCCATTTCGTCGACCCCGAGGGAGGACGTGTCCGTGCCTGAACTGACCCCGATCTGCGCCCTTGGCGGCACCGCCCCGCAAAGCCGCCGCATCGGTGCGCTGACCCTGACCGAAAACGCGGGCCTTGGCCTGGCCTCACTGGCGCTGCGGCGCGGGGCGACGGCGCCCGACCTGGGCCTGTTGTCGCTGCCCGGCCCCGGCGGTTGGGCGGCGGGCAAGGGCATCAGCGCCTTCTGGACCGGCCCCGATCAATGGATGGTCGAATTCCCCGGCCGCGCCGATCAGGACGTGGCGGCGCTGATCTGCGACTCCGGCCTTTCGGTCACCGAACAGACCGACGGTTTTGTCGCCTTCGAGATCGAGGGCCCCGCCCCCGCCCTGGTCGCCCTGCTGGAAAAGCTGGTCAACCTGGACGCCGGCCGCTTCGCCCCCGGATCGGCCACCCGAACGGGCCTTCATCACATGAGCGTCTTTGTTATCCGCCGTGCTGAAACCCGGCTGACCGTGCTTGGGATGCGCACGGCCGCCGGCACCATCTGGCACGCGCTGGTCGAGGCCGCCCAACGGCAGGAGGTGACCACATGACCGCGATCATCGACGGCAAGGCGTTTTCATCGAATATTCGCATCCGGGTCGCGGATCATGTCGCCTGCCTGAAGGACAGGCATGGCCTTGTTCCCGGCTTGGCGGTTGTTCTGGTGGGTGAGGATCCGGCTTCGGGTGTCTATGTGCGCAACAAGGGCATCCAGACGCGCGAGGCGGGGATGGCGAGTTTCGAGCACAAGCTTCCGGCCGAGACCTCGCAGGAGGTGCTGCTGTCGCTGATCGGGGGGCTGAACGCGGATCCGGCGGTGCATGGGATCCTGGTGCAACTGCCGCTGCCGGCGCATCTGGACGCCGAGGCGGTGATCAACGCCATCGCGCCGGAAAAGGATGTTGACGGCTTCACCATCGGCAATGTGGGCCGGCTCGGGACGGGGCAGAAGGCGATGGTGCCCTGCACGCCGCTGGGGTGCGTGATGATGCTCAGGGACCGGCTGGGCGACCTGTCTGGGCAGAACGCGGTGGTCGTGGGGCGCTCCAACATCGTGGGCAAGCCGATGGCGCAATTGCTCTTGGCCGAGAATTGCACGGTGACCGTCGCCCATTCGCGCTCGCGCGATCTTGCGGCGATCTGCCGCGGCGCCGATATCCTGGTCGCGGCCGTGGGCAGGCCAGGGATGATCCGGGGGGATTGGATCAAGCCCGGCGCCACGGTGATCGACGTGGGCATCAACCGCATCGTGGAGGGAGGCAGAAGCCGGCTCGTGGGGGATGTGGACTTCGAGGCGGCCGTCCAGGTCGCCGGCGCCATCACCCCGGTGCCGGGGGGCGTCGGGCCGATGACCATCGCCTGCCTTCTGGCCAATACGCTGACCGCTTGCTGCCGGATCAGCGGCCTGCCCGATCCTGCATGGCCTGGCTGAACCGGGGCCGGGGGGCTTTGCCCCCCAGGTTTTTCCGACCCCTCAATGGGGTCGGGAAAACCTTCCCCCCAGGATATTTGCACAAGAAAGAAGCATGGGCCCTGGCCCGCAGTGGAGCGCCTGATGACCAAATACTGCCTGACCGTCACCTGCCCCTCGACCCGCGGGATCGTGGCGGCGATCTCGACCTATCTGGCCCGGCAGGGCTGCAACATCACCGATTCCAGCCAGTTCGACGATACCGAGACAGGCCGCTTTTTCATGCGCGTCAGCTTCCTGGCCGAAACGGGGGTCGGGGTCGAGGCGCTGCGCGCGGGCCTGGCCGAGGCGGCGTCCGAGTTCAGCATGGATTATGCCATCCATGACGAGGCCGAGAAGATGAAGGTGGTGATCATGGTCAGCCGCTTCGGTCATTGCCTGAACGACCTGCTGTATCGCTGGCGGATCGGGGCGCTGCCGATCGACATCGTGGCGGTGATCAGCAATCACATGGACTATCAGAAGGTGGTGGTGAATCACGACATTCCCTTCCATTGCATCAAGGTCACCAGGGACAACAAGCCCGAGGCCGAGGCCCGCATCATGGCATTGGTCGAGGAGACCGGGGCCGAGCTGATCGTCCTGGCGCGCTATATGCAGGTGCTCTCGGACCAGATGTGTCGCCGGATGTCGGGGCGGATCATCAACATCCACCACTCGTTCCTGCCGAGCTTCAAGGGCGCCAACCCCTATAAGCAGGCCTATGAGCGCGGCGTGAAGCTGATCGGCGCGACCAGCCATTATGTCACCGCCGATCTGGACGAAGGCCCGATCATCGAGCAGGACACCATCCGCGTGACCCATGCGCAATCGCCCGAGGATTACGTCAGCCTGGGCCGCGACGTGGAAAGCCAGGTGCTGGCCCGTGCCATCCACGCCCATATCCACCGCCGGGCTTTCCTCAACGGAAACAAGACCGTCATCTTCCCCGCATCGCCAGGAAGCCATGCCAGCGAAAGAATGGGCTGAGCGAAGAAGAAGCCGGGGCTGGAACAGAACCCTTCCGCCGGGCTATCCTGCCCCACGGCCCGATCCCGTTTCGGGCCGGAATGAAGGAAGGCCCCGCTCTGTGTCGACCCCGCCCCGTCGCCTTGCCGCCGCTGCCCTGGGCTCACCCGTCTTTGGCGCCACTGTCCAGCATGTGATCGATACGCTGACGACGCGCATCGTGTCGCAGGAATATGCGGTGGACGAGCGCCTGCCGTCGGAGCGCCAGCTTGCGCAGGATCTGGGGGTTGCCCGCAATACGGTGCGCGACGCGCTGGACCGGCTGGAGGAACGCGGCCTGATCCGACGCCGCGCGGGGTCCGGCTCGTTCGTCACCTATGATCCTTTGGGCGAAAGCACCTCGTTGGCCCCGGTTGCCGCCGAGACGGGGCCGCTGCAATTGCAGGTGGTGCGCGGCATCATCGAGCCGGAAATGGTTCGCCTTGCCATCATCACCATGCCGCCCCGCGCCATCGATGCCCTGGGCGAGATCCTGTCGCGGATGGAGACGGTGCAGACCGACGCCAATGACTTCGTTCGGCTGGAGGAAGAGTTCCACCGCCAGCTTGCCGCCGGCACCGCCAACCCGCTGCTGATCGCGTGCTACAACCTGGTGATCGACGCCCGGCGGCAGTCTTTCCGCGCGGCGATGTATCGCCGTCATCTGACCCCCAGCCGGATCGCCGCCTATCAGCGCGCCTATAACGCCCTGTTCAACGCCATCGCCGCCCGCGACATCGAAGAAGCGACCGAGTTCATGAAGCTTGCGCTGATCGAGGATCAGAAGCTGCTCATGCAGGAAGATTGAAGCCGGGGCGCATGCGCTGATGCCACATCTGGCCTAGTGCGGCCATGTGGCGTTCCAGCAGTGCTTCATTGCGGGCCAGCCAATCGGGAACCGATCCGAACTCGGCGATCCGCGCCCGCCCGTCGCAGATGGTGACCACCGGCCAGTCGCCCACCAGCGCGTTATCGATGCCAAAGATGCCCGTGCCCCACCAGCGGGCTGGGCCAAAGGCATGTTCCATCTGCTGACCACGCTTCATCGCGGCCAGCACGGTGACAGGCTCGGTCGTGTCTGCGCTTTCAACGGCGTTCTGCCACAGGTCGAGGATCGAGGCATATTCCCAGCTGACGGCCGACCACTGCCCCGGAAAGCGCGCGTTATAGCTGTCAAAGAAGGCTTTCGGCCGGTTGAAGAAGAAGGCCGTGTCGGCCAGTTCGGGATCGTCGAAATCCGGGAACTGGAACGTATAACCCTCCATGAAGGCGGGCGAGGTGCGGGCGATCATCCGGGGGTAGTCGTCGGCGGTGCAGGAAAGGATCTGTCCGGTGAATCCCTGCCGGAAGGCGGCCTCGGTCAGGGCCTGGATCATCGGCGGGGGCGAGCTGCACCAGCACAGCAGATCGGGCGCATCCGCCAGCATCGCGGCAACCATCGCATCGACATCGGCCTCGCCCGGTGCATAGCGGATCTCGCGCAGGATCTGGCGGTCCGCCACCTCGAACGCCGCGCGGTAGACGGCAAGCGACGGCAGGCCCAGAAGGTCGGTCTGGCTGCACAGCGCCACGCGCCGCGCGCGGGGCCGGGTGCGAGCCAGCCAGTCCACGCCGGTCACGTTGAACAGCGGATGAACCTCGGCCGGCGCGATCATATAGGGAGTGTCGGGTGACAGGTCCGAGGGCAGCAGCGTCGCCACCAGCGCCCGGCGCGCCATCAGCCATGGCAGGGCCGGCGCAAAACCGTCGCCACCCAGCGTCAGGATCAGCTTTACCCGGTCGTGGTTCACCATCTCTTGCGCGGCGTCCAGAACCGCATCGGCGCCCGCGGCACTGTCATGGGCCACAACCTCGACCCGGTGACGCTTGCCCGCGATCAGCATTCCGCCGCGATCGTTGATCCAGTCGACCCACAGCCGCGCCCCGTCCAGCCCCGTCCTGCCCCAGTATTCCTGATCGCCCGACAGCGGCGTCAGAAAGCCGATCCTGACCGGCGCGCGATTCCTCGCGCCCAGTTTTGGCAAGGAACCAGTGACCGCAAGCTGCTGGGCAAGTGACGTTGTGCGCATGTTTTCAGCTATAGCCCCAAATTTCCGGTTCGAAACGCGGAAAAAACAGAAGGCCGGCATTCCACAGAAGAAAATTTGTTGACCAAAAGTATACCGGATGCTCCGCATGGTTCATACCGAAAGAACCGCTTTGGAAAACTGGTTCATGCCGGACAGCAGGGAGCAACACATGAAGAAGCGCATTGCCATCATCGGTGCAGGCCCCTCGGGTCTTGCCCAGCTAAGGGCCTTTCAGTCCGCTGCCCAGAAAGGTGCCGATATCCCCGAGATCGTCTGTTTCGAGAAGCAGTCGAACTGGGGGGGCCTGTGGAACTATACTTGGCGCACCGGCGTGGACGTGAATGGCGAGCCGGTCCATTGCTCGATGTATCGCTATCTGTGGACCAATGGCCCGAAAGAGGGGCTGGAGTTCGCCGACTATTCCTTTGAGGAACATTTCGGCAAGCAGATCGCCAGTTATCCGCCGCGCGCCGTGATGGTCGACTATATCGAGGGGCGGGTCCTGAAGGCCGGGGTCCGGGACTGGATCCGCTTCAACTCGGTCATCCGCTGGGTCGATTTTGACCGCGATGCCGACGACTTCACCGTCACCGTGCACGACATGGAAAACGATCATGTCTACAAGGAACGTTTCGACCATGTGATCGTGGCCTCGGGCCATTTCTCCAGCCCGAACGTGCCGGAATATCCGGGGTTCGAGCACTATTTCGGCCGTATCGTCCACGCCCACGACTTCCGCGATGCGCGCGAGTTCGAGGGGCTGGATGTGCTGGTCGTCGGCTCTTCCTATTCGGCCGAGGACATCGGTTCGCAATGCTGGAAATACGGGGCGAAATCGGTCACCTCGTGCTATCGTTCGGCCCCCATGGGCTTTGCATGGCCCGACAACTGGGAAGAAAAGCAGGGGTTGGTCGGGGTCGAGGGCAAGACCGCCTTCTTCAAGGACGGGTCGTCGAAACATATCGATGCGATCATCCTTTGCACCGGCTACAAGCACTATTTCCCGTTTCTGCCCGATGACCTGCGGCTGAAAACCGCAAACCGGCTGGCGACGGCGGATCTGTATAAAGGTGTAGTCTATGTCCACAATCCGAAGATGTTCTATCTGGGCATGCAGGACCAGTGGTTCACCTTCAACATGTTCGACGCCCAGGCATGGTATGTGCGCGACATCATCCTTGGCCGGATCGGGGTGCCCGCCGACAAACAGGCGCTGATAGCCGACGTGTCGGAGCGCGAGGCCCGCGAAGAGGCGTCGGACGATGTGAAATACGCGATCAGGTATCAGGGCGATTACGTCAAGGAACTGATCGCGGAAACCGACTATCCCAGCTTCGATGTCGATGGCGCCTGCGCGGCCTTCCACGAATGGAAGAAGCACAAGTCCAAGGATATCATGGCCTTCCGCAATCACAGTTATCGGTCGGTCATCACCGGAACCATGGCACCCGTTCACCACACGCCATGGAAGGATGCGCTTGACGACAGCATGGAATCCTATCTGGCCAACTGAGCCGATCCTTTCCCTGAGACACATTCGGGGGCTGAAGGCCCCCCACTTTTCCCCGATTTCAGGACGCGCCGATGCTGACACCGCCCCCAGAGACGATCTTTCGTCCCGGCCCTCCCCGCGCTTCGGTCGCAGGGCGGCCCATGGTGTTTCGCCAAGGCCCCCGGACTGAAAGGCACAGCCTGCCGGGCGCCGGTGCGCTGGCCGTGCAGATCCGCCCCGGCGACCGGATCGAGATCCGCAATGACGAAGGTGGCCAGCGCGCCGAGCTGCTGGCGGCTCATCCCGACGGGCGGCTGGATTGCGGGCTTCTGGGCGGACAAGCGGATGGTCCGGCCGATGGATTGCGCGACCTGCTGACGCGGGGCGATGCCAGCCTGCGCGGGCTGCGGTTGCGGCTGGAACGGCTGGGCATCCGACTGGACGGCGCGCGCAGCATCGGCCTGTTTGGCGCGGATACAGGCGCGGGCGCTGCGGTAAGCTTTGTCGCGCAGGGCGAGGGTTGGCTGATCGCCGCCGCGCCCGCCGCACCGATGGATCCCGGCGCGCAGGACACCGCGACGCCGCTGACGCTGACCATCACCCGCGCCGCTGCGCGCGCGCGCGCAGGATTTGCCATGCCCGAACCGCTGGCCGATCCCGTCCTGGATCTGCGGGTGGCCTCGGCCACCGCCGAAGCCTATGTCGTGCGCGCGGGCGAATACATCCAGATCATTGATGTCGATGGCCGCCAGTGCACCGATTTCCAGTGCTTCGACGCCCGCAAGGTGGATCGCGGCGTCGCGCTTCCACTGGACGTGACCACCACGCGCAGCCTGATGGGCCATGCCTATCCCATTCCCGGCCTGCATTCCAAATACTATGACCACGACATGACGCCGCTGGTCGAGGTGGTGCAGGACACCTGTGGCCGTCACGATGCCTTCGGTCTGGCCTGTTCGGCGAAATATTATGACGACATCGGCTATCCCGGCCATGTCAACTGCACCGACAACTTCAACGGGGCGCTGGCCGAATACGGCATCGCGCCACGCGCGGGCTGGATGGCCGCGAACCTCTTCTTCAACACGGCAATCGATGCCCACGGCGTCATGGTCGCTGATGAGCCATGGAGCCGACCGGGCGATTTCGTCCTGATGCGGGCGCTGACCGATCTGGTCTGCGTGAACTCCTCCTGCCCGGATGACACCAGTGCCGCGAACGGCTGGCATCTGACCGATATTCACGTTCGCAGCTATGCCGCGACGGAAACCTTCCGCCGTGCCTCGGCCTGGCGCGCAACCCTTGATGCGGAACCGATCATGACCCGCGAAAGCGCCTTTCACCCGAACTTTGCCGAACTGACCCGCGATTTCGTGGATTACAAAGGCTTCTGGCTGCCCAATTCCTTTCCCGATTGCGATCCGGTCGAAAGCTATTGGGCCGCAAGGCAGGGCGTCGTGGTCATGGATCTGTCGGCGCTGCGCAAGTTCGAAGTGACGGGGCCGGATGCCGAAGCTCTGCTGAACTGGGTGCTGACCCGCGACGTATCGAAGTTGGGTCAGGGACAGGTGGTCTATTCCGCCATGTGCCATCCCCATGGCGGCATGATCGACGACGGCACGCTGTTCCGCCTTGGCGCGCAGAACTTCCGCTGGATCGGCGGGTCCGACGAAGGCGGCGTCTGGATGCGCGAAGAGGCCGCGCGTCTGGGCCTGAACGTCATGATCCGCAGCTCCACCGACCAACTGCACAATCTGGCGATACAGGGCCCGAAATCACGTGATCTGGTCAGCCGGATCGTCTGGACCGCCCCGCATCAGCCTGTTGCGGGCGATATCGGCTGGTTCCGGTTCACCGTGGGCCGGATCGGTGGCCCGACCGGAGTGCCGGTCGTGCTGTCGCGCACTGGCTATACCGGAGAATTGGGATACGAGGTCTTCTGCCACCCCAAGGACGGTGACGCGGTGTTCCGCGCGGCCTGGCAGGCCGGCAGGCCGCTGGGGATCCGGCCCATGGGCCTTGCGGGACTGGACCTGTGCCGGATCGAATCCGGCCTTGTCTTTGCAGGCCATGATTTCTCCGACCAGACCGACCCGTTCGAGGCCGGCATTGGCTTTACAGTCCCGCTGAAGTCGAAGTCGGCCGATTTCGTCGGGCGCGAGGCGCTGATCCGCCGCAAGGAGCACCCTTCGCGCAAGTTCGTCGGGCTGGAGGTCGAGGGACAGGATGCCATCGGCCACGGCGACTGCATCCGCATCGGGCGCGCCCAGGTGGGCGAGGTCTGTTCGGCCATGCGCAGCCCCCGCACCGGCCGGTTGATCGCGCTGGCTCGCATCGATGTGGCCCATGCCGCCCCCGGCACCCCGGTCGAGGTCGGCCGTCTGGACGGCCATTCCAAACGCTTCGCGGCAAGGGTTTCCCCCTTTCCGCATTACGACCCGCAGAAGGAACGCCCCCGGTCGTGACCAGGGCACCACGCGAACAGGAACAGGGAGACAGATGATGACCGCATCGTGGAGATTTTCAGCACTCGCCAGCCGCCACCGCGCGCTTGGATCAAACCTCGAAGACTGGTCGGGCATGGGCACGGCCTGGAGCTATGATGCCGACCCGATGGCGGAATATACCGCGATCCGCACCAAGGCCGGGCTGATGGATGTGTCGGGCCTGAAAAAGGTTCACATCACCGGCCCCGGCGCCAGCCATGTGATCGACCGCGCCACGACCCGCAACGTTGAAAGGCTGATGCCGGGCCGGGCCGTCTATGCCTGCATGCTGAACGACGCGGGCAAGTTCGTCGATGACTGCGTGATTTATCGCACCGCGCCGAACGCATTTCTGGTGGTGCATGGTTCGGGCCAGGGCTTTGAACAACTGACCATGGCGGCGGCGGGCCGGGATGTGTCGGTCCGCTTTGACGACAACCTGCATGATCTGTCGCTGCAAGGGCCGCTGGCGGTGGATTATCTGGCGAAATATGTGCCGGGCATTCGCGATCTGGCCTATTTCGGCATCCTGCAAACCTCGCTTTTCGGGGTGCCTGCGATGATCACCCGCACCGGATACACCGGCGAGCGCGGGTATGAGCTGTTCGTCCGCGGGCAGGATGCGCCGATGATCTGGGACCGCATTCTGGCCGAGGGCGCCGAGATGGGGATCATCCCCTGCCGGTTCACGACGCTGGACCTGCTGCGGACCGAAAGCTATCTGCTGTTCTTTCCCTATGACAATTCCGAAATCTATCCGTTCGAGGATGAGCCTTGCGGCGATACGCTGTGGGAGCTGGGCCTTGATTTCACCGTGTCGCCCGGCAAGGTCGGCTTTCGCGGCGCCGAGGAACATTACCGCCTGAAGGGCCGTGAACGCTTCAAGATCTGGGGCCTGAAGCTGGAGGGCGACAAGGCCCCCGGCAATGGTGCGCCGGTCCTGCGTGACGGTGTGCAGGTGGGCGTCGTGACCCAGGCCATGCATTCGCCAGTGAACGGCTGGACGGTCGCCATCGCGCGCCTGCCGGTCGATTGCGCCAATGCGGGCACCGCTCTGGTGGTGAGTTGCGCAGAACACGGGGACATCGCCGCCGTGACCTCGCCCATGCCCTTCCTGGACCCGGAAAAGAAGATCCGCACCGCCAAGGGCTGACACGCAACCGGCAGGGGGCGGCATCGGCGTCGCCCCGCCGAGACAAGGGAAATGCCATGCCAGGAACCCAATTCTCAGCCTCGATCCTGTCCCGTCCGGTCTATCCTGGGCTTGTCTCGCAGGGCTCGGTCCCCGCCATCATGCTGGCCGAGGCCGAAGGGGCAGAGGCGATCATCGACCTTGTGGCCCGCGATGCTTCGGTCATGGACCGGGCGCATCTGATGTTCATCCCCGCCGGCACCGGCCACGGGGCGCGGCTGCGGGCGCTGTCGCCCCGGATATATCACGAAAGCCCCAGCTTTCCGGCCGTGCTGGAACGATTCCGTAAGGCCCTGCTGGATGCACATATGGGCACCACGCTATATCTGGCCGGAACCGAAGGGCTGATCGGTCAGGCCATGGCCGAGGCCATGGCGGCGGGCCTGCCGCCCGGCGCCATCCAGTCCGAACATCGCGGCTCGATCGCGCGGCGGATGCAATGCGTCCATTGCAAGGGCATGACAGAGGGCGTCACCACCGACCCCTTCATTTGCTCGCATTGCGGGCTGGTGCTGTTCGTGCGCGACCATTACTCGCGCCGTCTGGCGGCCTTTCAGGGGGTTTGCATAGATGCCGAAACCCCCGGCGTCATTCCCCCGGCACAGGAGATCAGGCCATGACCGCCCGGATGCTGCGCGTGGCCGAGGTCACGCCACTGTCGCCCCTGGTCAGCCGGTTTCGCCTTGAATGCCCCGAGGGCGGGGCATTGCCGCTGTTTTCGGGCGGAGCGCATGTGGTGGTGGAAATGCCCGACGGCGGAACGCTGCGGCGCAATGCCTATTCGCTCATATCCGACCCGATGGACGGGTCAGGCTATGAAATCGCCGTCCGGCGCGAAGATGCGGGCCGGGGCGGCTCGCGCTTCATGCACGGGCGGGTGGCTGCGGGCGATCTGCTGCGGGTGGGCGCGCCGGTCAACCTGTTTTCGCTGGACCTGCGCGCGCGCAGGCATGTGCTGATCGCGGGCGGTATCGGCATCACGCCCTTTGCCGCCCAGATCCGCCAGTTGCAACGCCTGCAACTGCCGTTTGAACTGCACTATTCCGCCCGCAGCCGGGCCGAGGCGGCGGGCCTGCGCCTGCTGCCCGATCTGCCGCAGGTTCACATCCATATCTCGGACGAGGGCAACCGGCTGAATATCGGCGCGGTGCTGTCGGGCCAGCCGCTTGGAACCCATGTCTATACCTGCGGACCCGAAGGGCTGATCACCGCCGTCGCCGCCACCGCCGCCCGTCTGGGCTGGCCGCGCGATGCCCTGCATGCCGAGGCATTTTTGTCGCCGCCGCCCGGGGCGGCCTTTGAGGTGACGCTGGCGCTGTCGGGCAAGACCATCACCGTCGGCCCGCACCAAAGCCTGCTGGAGGCGATGGAAGAGGCCCAGGTCGAGGCCCCCTGGCTGTGCCGGGGCGGGGCCTGCGGCCAATGCGAAACGGCTGTCCTGTCCTGCAAGGGCCGGATCGAACATCACGACCATTGGCTGACCGATGCCGAAAAGGCCGGGCAGCAGAAGATCATGCCCTGCGTTTCACGCTTTCAGGGCGACGACCTGACCATCGACCGCTAGGGGGCCAAGATGACCATCCGGTTCAACGACGAAACCTTTCGCGACGACTATACTTTCCACAACTCGGCCAAGGCCGTGCGGCGGTTCCCGTTCCCGTTCGATCAGGACAGCTACATGTATTCGGTCAATATCGAGCCGCACCGCCGGGGCGCTGCCGGGTCGGTGTTCCAGCACCGTTTCGATGTCGACGAACATTATGTCAGCGAAATGCGCGACCGCGACATCACGCTGCGCGACGATCCGCTGCGCTGCCAGTCGCTGCCGCATATGGAACTGGCGGGCTGGGATTTTCTGGAACTGGTGATGACCTCGAAGGCCGAGGATTACCCGGATCTGTTCACCCTGCACCGTGACGGCGACCACTGGCACTGGATCAACCGGCCGCTGAACATCGACCAGCGGTTCACGTTTCTGGATGCGACCACCCTGCCTTGCGGGCCGATGGAATACATCACCCGCCAGACCCAGGGCGACCATGCGCTGCTGGATCAGCGCGAGGGCAACCTTTGGATGGATGCAGGCATGGTCACGGCCCAGGCGGATTGGAGCCTCGACTTCGACATCGGCATGAACTTCTTTGAATGGCACGCCCCGGTGCCAAAGGCGCACGAACTGGGCGTGTTCCAGCGCGCGTTGAAATTCCTGTTGAACCTGCAACAGGGCGCGCCGGTGCGGCGGCTGAACTGGACGATGACGGTCAATCCGCGTCTGGATACCAGCCCCGAGAACTATCACAAATGGGGGCCGGAAAAGCGCACGCTGACCGCCGAAAACGTCGGCGCGAAACAGTATCTGCGGGTGGAGTTGCAGACCCTTTGGCGGTTGCCCCGCTCGAACGCCATCGCCTTTCCGATCCGCTGCTATCTTCTGTCGCTGGAGGATCTGGTGACGGTGCCGAAATGGGGGCGCCGTCTGCACCGGGTGCTGCGCGACCTGCCGGACGAGTTGGCCGATTACAAGGGGTTCTCGGTGAACCGGCCCCTGATCGTCGATTACCTGTCGCGGTTCGACGATGGCGCGCCGACCTCGGCCGGGATTTTCCCCGACGACTGACGGGGCGCAAAGCAACAAGGGCCGGCGCAGGGAATTGCGCCGGCCCCTGTGCCCATCCGTCGGACCTGCCATCCGGCGGATGGTGTCCCGGCGTCGCCATGGGCGCGGCGTCGGGGCCAAGGGGGTGCGGCCATCATCGCGATCCGCTGGAACCGGATCGGGGATATGCCGCATCCACCACCTTCATTTCCCCGCCAGACCTTGCCGCAGGTTGCGGCCCGACCCTTTCGCAGGCGACGCGGGCGGCTGGCCACCCGCGCCCTGATCCTCAGGCGTTGTTCAGCCGTGCCGTGGCCAAAGCCGGGGCATGGCCCTCGGCCGCCGAATGCAGCGCCGAACCGCTGAACACCCCGTCGCTGAACCGATAGCCCGCCTCGCCATGCGACGAGATGTCGAGCCCTTCATATTCGGCCTCTTCGTCCACGCGCAGGCCCAGCACGGCCTTGACGATCATCAGGGTGATCCAGGTGGTGGCGACCGAATACAGGATGCTGAAGCCCATGATCGCCAACTGCGGTATCATCTGGCCCATCATGCCGCGCCCCTCGGGATAGCCCATGCCGCCCAGCAGGGGCGCGGCGAAAACCACCGTCAGGATGCCGCCGATCACGGCGCCCACGCCATGCACACCGAACACGTCAAAGCTGTCGTCATAGCCCAGTTTCGGCTTCACCACCTCGACCGCGAACAGGCAGACCGGGGCGGCCAGGAAACCGACCGCAATCGCACCGGCCGGCCCGACGAAACCGCAGGCAGGGGTGATGGCGACAAGGCCCGCGATGACGCCCGACAGCAGGCCGAAGGTGCTGGCCTTGCCCCGATGGATCCATTCCGTCACCATCCAGCCAAGCGCGCCCGCCGCCCCGCCAAGGAAGGTGTTCAGCATCAGAAGCGACGAGAAGCCGTTGGCCGCCAGCGCACAGCCGCCGCAGAAGGCCAGCCAGCCCACCCACAGCATCGCACCGCCGGTATAGGTCATGGTCATGTTGTGGGGTGCCATCATCGTCGTGCCCCAGCCCTTGCGTGGGCCCAGCACCAAGGCGCAGACCAGCGCCGCCATGCCCGCGTTCAGGTGGACGACGTTGCCACCGGCAAAGTCCAGCACGCCCACATTGAACACCCAGCCGCCGCCCCAGGCCATATGCGCCATGGGCACATAGTTGATCATGAACCAGATGCCCATGAACAGCAGCACAGCGGAAAATTTCATCCGTTCGGCAAAGGCGCCAACGATGATCGGGGGCGTGATTGCCGCAAACATCCCCATGAACAGCACATACATATACTCGGGGATCGTAGATGTAAGGCTGTCGGTGGTCACGCCGGAAAGGAAGATCTTGCCCAGACCGCCGATGAACGGGCCGGTCCCGTCGATGAACAGCGAATAGCCGACGGCCACCCACAGCACGATGATCAACGAGATCGAGGCAAAGATCTGCGTCAGCACCGAAAGCACGTTCTTGCTGCGGGTCATGCCCGCATAGAACAGCCCCAGTCCGGGCAGCATCATCAGCATGACGATCAGCGCGCAGGTGGCCACCAGGGCGGTATCGCCCGCGGAAAGCACGACCTCGGCCTCTTGTGCCGCCGCCGCGAAGGGCAGCGCCGCCAAAGCGGCGGTCAATGGAAACAGGTATCTTGGTTTCATTGTCTTTCCCATGTTGGATTGGCAGGTGCCGCCATCATGCCCCTGCGTCATAGGAAACAAAACTTCTTATCAGTCAAACTTGTGGTTTTGCTATAATGTCGCAGATCTTGCGCTTTCGTGCAGTCAGTGCATAAATTCGCGCCATTTCGGAAAGCCATCCCATGCGGCTGGGATGGCGTTTCCAGCCCTGCCCCCGGCTTGTCCCGCATACATGGATCCGGGAAACATGGGGCTGACGCAGCCGCGCCGATCAGAACCCGACCTGATCACCCCCTTTCAGCGCCAGCATTTCCCGCGCGCCGGCCATGAATCGCTTCACTGCTCTCGGCATACAGGTCACCGCGGCCCTGAGATAAATGTATATGGAGGATGGGGAATTGCGGTCCTCAGCTGATTTGCGAAACAGCGCCGCCCCGGAGCGGGGCCAACGCCTGTTTGCGCAAAATTACGACAAGCTCTATGTATTGGTCACGCCATGATGCCCCAGCCGTCTGGCTGATATATCCCCATTGGCATTTGCTTCGGGTATCAGTCCGAACAAGCCCTGCAATCTGGAGGCATTGGCTCTCAACCTGGTGGTCACAACAGATTCCGGCTGGATAGATTGCGCATCAGGTCGCGCAGGCCGAAGCTCCAGGGCGGGCATTCCGTCGACAGCCGCACGGTATTGGTCAGCAGGCCAAGTCCGGGGGATGAGATCGTCACGCGGTCGCCCGGCTTGTGGGTGAAGCCTTCGCCCTTGACATCGCGATCCTCTGTCGGGGCGAACAGGGTGCCAAGGAACAGCATGAACCCGTCGGGATACTGGTGATGGGCGCCGATGGTCTGGGCGACCAGATCCATGGGGTCGCGGCTGATCTGCGCCATGGATGAACGCCCATGCAGGACATAGCCGTCCTCGCCCTCGACGGTCAGCGTCAGTTCGGCCCGGCGCACATCGTTCAGCGAGAACCCGTCATCGAACAGCCGGATCATCGGGCCGATGGCGCAGCTTGCATTGTTGTCCTTGGCCTTGCCCAACAGCAGTGCCGAACGTCCCTCGACATCGCGCAGGTTCACGTCATTGCCAAGCGCCGCGCCAAGGATGCGTCCGCAAGCGGAGACGGCCAGCACCACCTCGGGCTCGGGGTTGTTCCAGCGGCTGATCGGGTGCAGGCCGATCTTGGCCCCCGCGCCCACCGAGCTGAGGACAGGGGCCTTGGTGAAGACCTCGGCGTCGGGGCCGATCCCGACCTCCAGGTATTGCGACCACATGCCCTCGCCGATCAACGCCTGCTTGACTGCCGCCGCTTCGGGTGAGCCGGCGCGGATATCGCGCAGCGATTCCCCGATGATGGCGGCAATACGGCCGCGGATCGCCTGGGCGCGGGCGGGATCGCCGCCGGCCTTTTCCTCGATCACGCGTTCGAGCATGGATTGCGCGAAGGTCACGCCGCAGGCTTTGATGACCTGTAGGTCGCAGGGCGCCAGCAGGTGGATGCGGGACATGTCGCCGACTGGCGCGGCCGCGATGTCGTCAAGCCGGCCCAGCACCCGGCCGGGTGCGGTGCGCAGCCAGCCGGCGGGCTCTTCCATCTCGCAGATATCCGCGGCGGTGGCTGCGCCGGGCGCGGTCACGTCGACCAGATGGCCGTCTCGCAACGTGACCACGGCAGGGCCGGCTGCCTCGGGCAGCCAGACGCGGCCGAGCCACAGGCCGGAAGGGTCGTCGATCATGTTTTGCCTTTCCATCCCCGTCTACAGCTTGAAGAAGTCGGCCATCAGCTCAAGCTGCTGCTCCAGCATGGGCTTGCCCAGGTGAATGCGACAGCCGCGCGCCTGCGCCTCGGCCAGAAGCGGGGTGATCTCGGGGTCCATGATGACCTCGGCCACGACCATGCCGGGGGTCAGTCCCGCGACATCCAGCGGGATCGCATCGCCCGGCCGCATTCCCAGCGAAGTGCCGTTGACCACGATGTCATGGCCCGCAGGGTCCGCGTCGCCGACCGAGACCGAGGCCGATGGAAAGGCCGCGCGGATGCGGTCGCAAAGCTCTTGCGCCTTGGCGGCGGTGCGATTGGCCAGCGTCAGATGCGCCGCGCCCGCCTCGACCAGGGCAAAGGCGATGGCGCTGGCCGCGCCGCCGGCGCCGACCAGATAGACGCGCCGGCCCGCGACCGCGATGCCCTGCGATTCCAGTCCGGCGATGAAGCCCGCGCCGTCCAGCATATCGCCGACCAGCCGCCCGTCATCCTCGCGCCGGATCACGTTCACGGCGCCCATCATCCGGGCACGTGGCGTGATCGCGTCGCAGATGTCGGCCATGGCCCCCTTGTGCGGCACGGTCACGATGCCGCCGTCATAACTTTTCAGCCGGCGCAGCGCATCGGCGAACCGGGCCAGATCCTCGGGCGCGACCTGGAAGGGCACCATCACCGCGTCGCGGCCGCGCCGGATGGCGATGGCGTTGATGCCGGGCGGGGCCTTCACATGGCCGATAGGGTCGGCAAGGATGCCCAGAACCCGGGTCCTGCCGGTAATTTCGGTCAGATCGCGCGTGTTCACAGCACCGGCCTCCCGTCCAGACGGTGGGGCAGGCCCGCGCCATCGCCTTGCAGTTCCGGCGGCAGCAGCGCCTGCGGCAGATCCTGATAGCAGACGGGGCGCAGGAAGCGGGCGATGGCCAGGCTGCCGACCGAGGTGGAACGCCCGTCCGCCGTCGAGGGGAAAGGCCCGCCATGCACCATCGCATGGGCGACCTCGACCCCGGTGCCGAAACCGTTGACCAGAATCCGCCCGGCCTTGCGTTCCAGCAGCGGCAGCAGGCCGCGCGCCGTGCCGTGGTCGGCCTCGTCCATATGCAGCGCGGCGGTCAACTGGCCTTCCAGCGCCTCGATCACCGCCGTCATCGCGGCAAGGTCGGGGCAGCACACGATTAGCGAGGCGGCACCGAAGACCTCCTCGTGCAGTTCGGGCCGGGCGAGGAAAGTCGCCGCATCGGTGACGAACAGCGCCGGGCTGGCCTTCAGATCGGCGGGTGCGCCGGTGGCGGCGGTCTGAACCGACGGATGGTCGCGCAGCGCCGCCGCGCAGCGCGTATAGGCGGCAAGGATGCCGGGCGTCAGCATGGTCGCGGGGGCGGCCCCGGTTATCGCCTTGCTCGCGGCGGCAAGGAAATCGTCCAGACCCGCGCCCTCGATGGCGAGGATCAGGCCGGGATTGGTGCAGAACTGCCCGGCGCCCATGGTCAGCGAGGCGGCGAAGGCGGTGCCGATCTGTGCGCCCCGCGCGGCCAGGGCAGCGGGCAGAAGCAGGACGGGGTTGATGCTGCTCATCTCGGCATAGACCGGGATCGGTTCGGGGCGCGCGGCTGCGATCGCCATGAAGGCGGTGCCGGCGGCGCGCGAGCCGGTGAAGCCCACCGCCTTGATACGCGGATCGGCGACCAGCGCCTGCGCGACGCCGCGATCCTCGGCGAAGATCATCGAGAAGACGCCCTCGGGCAGGCCGCAGCCGGCGACGGCCTGCGCCACCGCGCGGGCGACCAGTTCCGAGGTGCCGGGATGGGCCGAATGCGCCTTGACCACCACCGGGCAACCCGCCGCGAAGGCCGAGGCCGTATCCCCGCCCGCGACCGAGAAAGCCAGCGGAAAGTTCGATGCGCCGAAGACCGCGACCGGACCCAGCGGCACGTTGCGCAGCCGCAGGTCGGGGCGCGGCAGCGGCTGGCGGTCGGGCTGGGCCGGGTCGATGCGCAGGTCGAGGAAGCCGCCGTCGCGCACCACGCCCGCGAACAGGCGCAACTGGCCGGTGGTGCGTCCGCGCTCGCCCTCGATGCGGGCGCGGGGCAGGCCGGTTTCCTGCATGGCGCGTTCGATCAGCTCATCGCCCAGGTCGAGGATGTTCTGCGCCACAGCCTCAAGGAACCGCGCGCGGCGTTCCAGCGGCAGCGCGCGGAAGGCGTCGAAGGCGGCGGCGGCCAGCGCGCAGGCATCGTTCAGATCGGCGGGCGAGGCGCCGCCGAAAGCGGGCTGGATACGCGCGCCGGTCGCGGCCTCGGTGGCCAGGATCTGGCCATGGCTGCCGGGGCGGCGGGCCGCGCCGATGAACAGCGCGCCGGTCAGGGTCGATGTCATCTCATTTCCCCCAGTTCAGCGCCAGCGGCTGCACGTCGCGGGCCAGTTCCAGCAGCCCCGCGCGCGTGGCGGGATGCACGGGCTCCAGCGGGTGGCGCACGGTGTCCGAACCGATCACCCCGCCCTCGGCCATCACGATCTTGGCGGCGCGCAGCCCGCATTGGCGGTTCTCGTAATTGATCAGCGGCAGGATGCGCTGATAGGCGGCCGCGGCCTTGTCGCGGTCGCCGGCGGCGTGATGTTCGATCACCGGGCGGATCAGGTCGGGCAGCAACGCGCTGGACATCACGCCGGTCGCCCCCGCATCCAGATCGGCCATCAGGGTGATCGCCTCCTCGCCGTCGAAGGGGCCGTCGATCACATCGCCGCCGGCGGCGATCAGGGCGCGCAGCTTGGCGGCGGTGCCGGGCACCTCGATCTTGAAATAGCGCACCAACGGCAGTTCGGTCGCCAGCCGGACCAGGAAGGGCACCGACAGATGCACCCCGCTGAGCGGCGCGTCCTGCACCATGACCGGGATCCCGGCGGCGTCCTGCACGCGGGCGAAATGGTCGTAAATCGCCTGTTCGTCCACGCGTAGCGCGCCCGCGCCGTGATAGGGGGGCATCATCAGCAGCAGGGCCGCGCCATGGTCGCGGGCATGGGCCGCGCGCAGGGCCGCGACGCGGGTGCTGAAATGGCTGCATGTCACCATGACCGGCACGCGGTCTGCGACATGGGCCAGGCTGTCCTCGGTCAGGATGCGGCGTTCCTCGTCGGTCAGCAGGAACTGCTCGGAGTAGTTCGCCAGCAGGCAGATGCCATCGACCCCCTGATCGATCATGCAGTCAAGGACGCGGCGCTGGCCTTCGATGTCGATGTCGCCATTTTCAAGAAACGGCGTCGGCGCGACGGGGAACAGGCCCTTGTAGGGCGCGGGACTGGTCATGGATGGTTCCTGTATGACGTGAGTGATGCGGCGGGTTGCCGGGCACAATCGGCGCCCGGCAAGGACAGGCGGTCTCAGCCCTCGGGGATGACCTCGGGCAGGGGCTGGTGGAAATATTTTTCGTAGATCGCGTTCAGCTTGCCGTTTTTCAGGTTCTGGCCGACCCATTCATCGACCCATGCCTTCAGTTCGTCGTCGCCTTTGCGCAGGCCGACGGCCATCGGATAGGAGGCCATGTCCAGCTTGACCTTCATGTTCAGGCCGGGGTTCTGCGCGGCCACCTCGTTGGCGGTGGAAAGTGCTGCGGCCAGGATCTTCTGCTGGCCGGTGGCGACGGCGGTGTTGGTGGTCGCTTCGTCCTCGTAGCGGACGATTTTCGCGTCCACGCCGCTTTCCTTGACGATGCGGGTCAGTTCGATGTCGGCGGTGGTGCCGCGCGCCACGGCAAGGGCTTGGCCTGCCAGATCGGCGGGGGCCGCGATGGCCATGTCGGCAGGCGCCGAGATCACGACAGGGATCACGCCATAGGGCCGGGAATAGTCGATGACCTTCTTGCGCTCCTCGGTGATCGAAAAGGAGGCGATCACCATATCCACCTTGCGGCTAAGCAGCGAGGGCACGCGGTTCGCGCCCGAGACCGGGACGATTTCCAGCGCGACGCCCATGTCCTCGGCCAGAAGCCTGGCGGTCTCGACATCCGAGCCGGTCTCCTTGGCCTGTGCGTCCAGCATCCCATAGGGCGGGTGGCTGACATCGATGGCGATCAGCACCTTGCCGCGTTCCTTGATCGCGGCGGGCACATCGGCGGCGGCGGCGGGGCCGGCCAGCCCCATCGCGACAGCCAGCACGAGGCCGGCGGCCGTGGCGGCCGTTTTGAAACTCATCATCTTTTCTCCTCCGTTGGATTGGTTCTTCTACAGTCCGCTGCCAACGAACTGGCGCAGTTCGACCGTCTGCGGATCAAGCAGCATATCGCCCGGCCCGGTCTCCCAGACCCGGCCCTGATGCATGAACACGACCTGATCGGCGACCGAGCGCGCGAAGGCCATTTCATGCGTCACCAGCATCATCGTCATGCCGTCGGCGGCCAACCGCTCGATGGTGCGCAGCACCTCGCCGGTCAGCTCCGGGTCCAGGGCCGATGTCACCTCGTCGAACAGCATCAGCTTGGGCTTCATCGCCAGGGAACGGGCGATGGCGACGCGCTGCTGCTGGCCGCCCGAAAGCTGTTCGGGATAGGCATCCACCTTGTCGGACAGGCCGACCTGGGCCAGCACCTCTTTCGCAAGGGCGCGCGCCTCGGCGTGGCCCACGCCCTTGACCTTGCGCGGCGCCAGCGTCACGTTCTGTTCCACCGTCAGATGCGGAAACAGGTTATAGCTCTGGAACACGATGCCCACGTCCTGACGCAGGTTGCGCAGGTTCAGGTCCTTGGCTGACAGGTCGTAGCCGCAGACGTGCAACGCGCCCGCCTGAAAGCGTTCAAGCCCGTTCACGCAGCGCAGCGCCGTGCTTTTGCCCGACCCCGAGCGGCCGATCAGCGCCATCACCTGCCCCGGCGAGACTTCGAGGTCGATCCCCTTCAGCACTTCGACCGCACCATAGCTTTTGCGCAGACCATGAAAGCGGACCATCGGTTGGGTAGAGCCTGACATGGCGGGGATATCCTTGCTGTGAATTGCGGCTTGGTTCATCGCCTAGCTCCGGTGCAGCTTGCGTTCGTAGCGGCGGGCCAGCACCGACATCGGAAAGCAGATGGCAAAGTAGATCGCGGCGGCGAGGGTGAAGACCGTAAAGGGCATGAAGGTCGAGTTGTTGATGACCTTGGCCGAATAGGTCAGGTCGAAGAAGTTGATGACGACCGCGTAAGAGGTGTTCTTGACGATCTGCACCATGAAGCCCACGGTCGGCGGGATGGCGATGCGCAGCGCCTGCGGCAGGATGACATAGACGAAGCGCTGCACGGGGTTCAGGGCCAGGCATTCGGCGGCTTCCCACTGGGTTTTCGGCACGGCCTGGATGCAGCCCTTCCAGATCTCGCCCAGATAGGCGCCGGCATAAAGCGTCATGGCGAGGCCGGCGGCGACCAGCGCCGGAACCTCGAAACCGCCGATGCTGATGCCGAAATAGACGACGAACATGATGACCGGCAGCGGGATGCCCTGGATGAACTGCACCAGAAGCGACGAGGCAACCCGCAGCGCCATGCTGTTCGAGGACCGGGCCAGCGCGATCGGCAGGCCCAGCACGGTGCCGCCGACGAAGCCCAGAAGCGACAGGATGATGGTCCAGCCCGCGCCCTGGAAGATATAGGCGATCTGTTGGATGGTAAGTCCCAGCATGGTTTCGACCTTTACAGCGGGGTGCGCAGACGGCGGCGGCGCGGGAACGAGACCTCGGCTATGCCCATCAGGACGAAGCGCAGGGCCGAGGCGAGGCCCAGGTAGAACACGGCGATGACCAGATAGACCTCGAAGCCGCGGAACGTGAACGACTGGATCATGTAGGCCACGCCCGTCAGTTCCTCGGCCGAGATCTGCGACATGATCGAGGTCGCCAGCATCATCAGCACGAACTGGCTGACCAGCGCGGGATAGACCCGCTCGACCGCCTGGGGCACCTCGATCTGGATCAGCGACTGGAACGGGCTGAGCGCCAGGCAGTCGGCCGCCTCAAGCTGGCCGCGCGGGATGCTTTGAAAGCCGGCGCGCATGATCTCGGCGGTATAGGCGCCGACATTGATGACCAGCGCGATGACGGCGGCGGCGAAGGCGCCGATATGGACCTGAAGCGCGGCCAGGCCGAAGAACAGCCAGAACACCTGGATGATCAGGGGCGTGTTGCGGATCGCCTCGACATAGACCGTGGCGACGCGCTTGACCCAGGGGCGGCCGCGCAGCCGGGCCACCGCGACCGCCGTGCCCAGCACGAAACCCGGCAGGATCGAGGCCACCGTCATGCCGATGGTCAGCCAGATGCCATGGATCAGGTCCGGCAGGTATTCGTTCAGAAACGAAAAGTCGAACTCATACATTGCTGTCCGCCCGCAGTGCAGCGTGGTCTTTGTCGGTCTGGAAACCGAGTGATTCCAATTGTTTGCTTATTTGTGTGTTGCACATCGGTCCGGGTCTCCTCCCCATGGCCAATTATTGGTCAACAGCCGGTTGACTTGAGGGGGCATAGCATGATTGATTTATGCGCGCAATAATCATTTCTGGAAGCCACCATGAAAGCGGAAGCCGTCTCTCCTGTGATCCTGCTCAACCCGGCGGACAATGTCGGCGTCGCGCGCATGGCCATCGCCCAGGGCGCCCCGGTCGTGATCGACGGCGCGACGCTGGCCGCGCTGGCCGAGATCCCCAGCGGCCACAAGATCGCGCTGCGCCCCATCGCTGCGGGCGAGCCGGTGCTGAAATACGGCCAGGTCATCGGCATCGCGACGGCGGCCATCGCGCCCGGCGATCATGTCCACCTGCACAATCTGGCCATGCAGGACAGCCATGTGACGCATCACTTCGCGCAGGACGCGCGCGCCACGCCGCTTTTGCCCGAAGGGCAGCGCCGCGGCTTTCAGGGCTATGCGCGCGCCGACGGGCAGGCGGGGACGCGCAATTACATCGGCATCGTCACCTCGGTGAACTGCTCGGCCACCGTCGCCCGAGCCATCGCCGACCACTTCAATCGCGGCGGCGGGCTGGACGGTTTCGACAACGTGGACGGCGTGGTGGCGCTGACCCATGGCACCGGCTGCGCCATCAACATGCAAAGCGAGGGCTATCTTTACCTTCAGCGCGTGCTGGCCGGCTATGCCCGCAACCCGAATTTCGCCGCCATCCTGTTCATCGGCCTGGGCTGCGAGACGAACCAGATCGACCCCATCGTCAGCAGGTTCGGGCTGAAGGAGGGGCCGCATCTGCGCACCATGACGATCCAGAACCTGGGCGGCACGCGCAAGACGGTCGAGATCGCCTGCGGCATCATCCGCGACATGCTGCCCGAGGCGAATGCCGCCGAACGCACGGCCCTGCCCCTGGCCGGGCTGAAGGTCGCGCTGCAATGCGGCGGCTCGGACGGCTATTCCGGCATCTCGGCCAATCCGGCGCTGGGTTACGCGGCCGACCTGATCGTGCGGCATGGCGGCACCGCCGTCCTCAGCGAAACCCCCGAGATCTATGGCGCCGAGCATCTGCTGACCCGCCGCGCCGTCACCCCCGAGGTGGCCCAGAAGCTGATGGACCGCATCGAATGGTGGCGCGAATACACACGGCGCAACGGCGCCGAACTGAACAACAACCCCTCGCATGGCAACAAGCTGGGCGGGCTGACCACCATCCTGGAGAAATCCCTGGGCGCGGTGGCCAAGGGCGGCACGATGCCCCTGGAAGCGGTCTATGAATTCGGCGAGATCATCGACCAGACCGGCTTCGTCTTCATGGACACGCCCGGCTACGACCCGGTGGCGGTCACCGGCCAGGTCGCGGGCGGCTGCAACGTGATCGTCTTCACCACCGGGCGCGGCTCGGTCTCGGGGTTCAAGCCGGCGCCCTGCATCAAGGTTGCAACCAATACGCAGATGTATGAACATATGAGCGACGACATGGACATCAATTGCGGCGGCATCGTCCAGGGCACCGATACGATCGAGGCGGCGGGCAGGCGCATTTTCGAGAAGATCCTGGCGGTCGCCTCGGGCGAGCATACGCTAAGCGAGGATTACGGCTTTGGGGACAATGAATTCGTGCCATGGCAGATCGGAGCCGTAACCTGACCGTCCAGCCCCCGCAAACCCCGGCCGGCGCCGCCATGATCGCGGGCCCGGCCTATGCCACCATCGAGGCCCGCATCCGCCAGAGCATCGCGGCGGGCGCCCTGCCGGACGGCACCGTGCTGCTGGAGGGGCCGCTGGCCGCGCTGTTCGGCTCCAGCCGCTCTCCGGTGAAACGCGCGCTCGCGGCGCTTGAGGACGAGGGGTTGCTCAGCCGCTTCGACGGGCGCGGGCTGCTGGTCGGCAACAAGGGAATCCCGCGCCGCGTGAAGATCGTCCCCGACATGCTGCTGCTGGACGGCGAGGACGGCATCAGCGCCAAAAGCTTCGCCTGGCAGCCGCATTACTACGATTTCGAACGCGAGATCATCCTGCGCTCGGTCTTCGGCCGGGCGCGGGTCAACGAACTGGCGCTGGCCCGGCACCTGGAGGTCAGCCGCACCGTGGCCCGTGACCTGCTGATCCACGCGCGCGAGGTCGGGATCGTCTACAAGGACGACGGGTCGCGCTGGTGGATCGTGCCGCTGGACGAGGCGCGGTTCGAAAACCTTTACGAATTGCGCATCCTGCTGGAACCCGTGGCCATGACCAGCGCCATCGGCCGCATCCCGGACGAGCGTCTGGACAGGATCGAGGCCCGGCTGCTGCGCGCCCAGCAGCGTTTCCCCCGCCTGACCGTGGGCGAGCTGGACCTGCTGGAAGCCGACCTGCATATCGACTGCCTGGGCCATGGCAGCAATCCCGAGATCGCCGAGACGCTCAAGCGCAGCCATTGCATCCTGGTCGCCGGAAAGCATATCCAGCTCGCACTGGGCGCCGAGGCCCGCGTCGATCCCTTCACGGGCGAACACCTCGAAATCCTGGCCGCGCTGCGGGCGCAAGATCCCGCCACGGTGCGCGAAACATTGGTCAGGCACCTGGAACTCTCCGCACAAAAAGCCGTCCATCGCCTCGCTGCCTTTCGCAGCAGCCAGAAGGTGGCTGAACTGCCATATATATTGGAGCCATGAAGGCGAAGCGATGACAGCCCGGTTTTCCGCACCGGCGTCATGGCCAGCGAAAAGGGCGTTCTTGCGGTTGGGCGATGCAGTTCCTGTCGGACATTCTGGGCGCGCCGGTGGACCGGCCGCAGATGACCGAGACCACTGCGCTGGGTGCTGCCTATCTGGCGGGCCTGGGCACGGGCCTCTGCCCGCCCCCCCGAGGCGTTTGCCCGCACCTGGGCCCTGGAACGCCGCTTCGAGCCGGGGGATGGCGGAAGCGGACAGACAGGCGCATTATGAGCGATGGAAAAAGGCCGTGAAGGCGACGATGGAAGTGACATGAGCGGCTTTTCCTTTGCTCTGCCGGGCCGGGGGGGCTTTGGCGGGCGGGGACCGGCTGATCGACGAACATACACCTCCAATGAGGCGATCAGGACAGGGACCGGAAGGTGATGCGCTGACAGCGCTTACGACACAACCGTGCCGCTGACGGCCAAGGGCGCGGTGCCGCCCTTGGCCGGAAAGCCTGGCTCTTCGCCGGATCACCGCGTGGCGGCGAACGTGCTGCCTTCATGTGTTCCCTGATCGTCACCGCCAGGGTGAATGACATGGCTCCCCGGGCATGGCTGGCTGACATCCTTGCCCGGACGCCAGAAATATCCCTGTCACGCCTGCCGGAACCTCTTTCCTGGAACTGGAAGCACAGCCCGATCGACAGAGCCGCATAACTCTGGCCTACGCCGGATGCCTACGGTGAAACCCGGCGCTGCCCTGAAAGATTCGACCACCTGCAAGTCCAGCCTTCCGTGTCAGCGGAGCGGTCGAAGCAAGGGCCGATCATGCTGGTTCATATTGGTTCGGCTCCGGCACGATAATGTCGGAATCGGCATTCGCGCGGATCATCACTTGCGCCAGGCCATATGGTCGATCAGCGTCTTTGCCAGGCGCGGAAGGGTTCGACGGCTTCCGGTCATGCCGCGCATGGCAATCCAGCGGACCTCTGCCGCTGCCAGGACGGCGTCGCGATGCGGCAACCGTCATGACAATGCGGCCGCCGAGAGCTTCTTCAACCTGCTCAAGCATGCGAGAAACGGGGTATTGTCGCCCGCGGGATCACGTCACAGACGGCCCAGCAGTTCAGCCTTCTTGGCCTCGAACTCGGTCTGCGTGAGGATGCCGCGGCTGAACAGGCCATGAAGCTGCTCGATGATGGCGAAGATCGAGCCATCATCTGAAGCGGGCCTGGTTGTCGTGCGGGGCGCCGGAGCGGTCGGCGCATAGGCGGGGACAGGAGAGGCGACATCGGATGCTGTAAGGGCGGGTGGCTCTGCCGGCGTTTCAGCGGGCTTGGGCGCCGTGGCCGGCGTGGTGCCGGGAAGGGCGACGGGGGTCAGGCTGTCCAGCGAGACCGGCCCATATTGGCTTGAAAACAGCAGGGCATTGCCGCCGCCCTGCTGCTGGGACACGCCGCCGATCAAATGATTGCCGGTGTCATACAGGGCCATTCTGCCGCCCTGCATCACCGCAAGCCGGTGGTGCGCCGGGAAGACCGCATATTGCATGTCGTTCTGCGCGCCGCTCGATGATGGCGCACCAAGCTCGGCCGGCCAGATCGAGGACGCGGCAAACAAACCGGCCCCGGCTGCGCGCGCGGGTTGAAACAACGAGGACGAACCGATGAGGCCGGACAGTTCCTGCGCCAGCCCGTCCACGCGGAACTTCAGCCCGTTGTTGAACATATCGCCGATCATCAGCATTCCGCCCATGGACCACTGGCCCATGCCGCCGAATTCCGGGTGGTTGAACTGCGCCTGGCTGCCGTTGCCGTGAACCATGGCGGCCAGCATCGCCTCTGTCGCGGACACGCTGAACCCGTGCCGCTGTGCGATTTCCGCGACACGCAGGTGCCCCTCGTCAGTCAGTAACATGCCGAAGTCCCCCGGTTTGACAGAGGTGAGCTTATGCCATCGCGCCGCGTTCAACAATGCGTCTTGGCCGCGCGCCACCCGATCAGTGCGTGCCCGAACGATCAGCAGCCGACGCCGGGCGGTCCTGACCTCGATGCCCCCGCGCGCGGTGGCATGAATGGCATCGGCTCTGGTCCGGGCTGCTGGCTTTCCCCCTTACTCCGACACCTCATAGGTCCAGACGCGGAACGATTTCAGGACATGCGGCCCGAATGAGTTGATCAGCGGCACATCGGCCGCGTCGCGCCCGCGCGCCACCACGATCCGGCCGATGCGGGGCCTGTTGTTGCGCGGATCGAAACTGTGCCAGCCACCGTCGAGCCAGACCTCCATCCAGGCGCTGAAATCCATCGGATCGACCACCGGCACGCCGATGTCGCCCAGATGTCCGTTGACGTAGCGGGCCGGGATGTTGAGGCAACGGCACAGCGCCACGGCCAGATGCGCAAAATCGCGGCAGACGCCGATACGCTCCTGCCATGCCTCATAGGCGGTCCGGGTGGCGCGGGCCTGCATATAGTCGAACTTGATATGGTCATGGACGTAATCGCAGATCGCCTGCACCCGGTTCCAGCCCGGAGGCGTGGCGCCGAACAGATCCCAGGCGATCTGGCTCAGCCGGTCGGTCTCGCAATAGCGGCTGCCCATCAGGTAGACGAGGCAATGGTCCGGCAGCTCGGCCACCGCCACCTCACGGACTTCCGGCAGGATCGGGTCCGCCAGGCCACTGTCGATAAGGGTCGCATCGCCCCAGATCGTCAGATCGCCGGCGGGCGCGGTCAGCCTGCGGCAGCGATTGCCGAAAAGATCGAGATAGGTCCAGTTGGGCAACCCGGCCGGCGTGGTGAAGAAGGTCTCGGGGGTACGCAGATCATTGGCACGCTCTTCATGAACCGCCAACAGGCAGACCAGCGGCGTGGGGGCTGGGCAGGTGACGGTGATCTCGTATCCATAGCGTATGAGCATCTGGTCTCCGGTTGATGGACCCCTGCGGGGATTCCGATGTCCTTTGGCACAGCGGCCCGGCCGCGGGAAGGCTTCGGGACCGCATGGCACATGCATAGCAGAAAAGCAGGCTTGTATCAGAATTTCCGGGGTATCCCGAGCTGTTGAATCTCACACGGAACTGAGCCGGTTTTATCACCGAGAAGTGGGCCACCTCTGATTATGGATTTTGGTTCAAGCTGGGGTCGAGGGCGGGTTTGTCTCCTTCTTTTTCCGGGCTGCAGCGGCTGAGCTTGCCTTGAAGCGGAAGCTGTCGTTTCCGGTCTCCAGGATGTGACAGCGGTGGGTGAGGCGGTCGAGCAAGGCAGTGGTCATCTTGGCATCACCAAAGACCGTGGCCCATTCGCTGAAGCTGAGGTTGGTGGTGATCGCCACGCTGGTGCGCTCGTAGAGCTTGCTCAGCAGATGGAACAGGAGCGCCCCGCCCGAGGCGCTGAAGGGCAGATAGCCAAGTTCATCCAGGATCACGAGGTCGAGCTTGGTCAGCCCCTCGGCGATCTGCCCTGCCTTGCCCTTGGCCTTTTCCTGTTCGAGGGCGTTGACCAGTTCGATGGATGATGTTCAAAAGTCCCATGTGGATCACTCCGTTGCCCCCGCCGCTCACCGCGTTGGGGGAAGGTTCACATGGCTCAGTTCTCAGTGAAAATTATGCGCTTAAACGGCTCAGTTCTGGGTGAGAAACAACAGCGTGGCGCCCAATGCCGATTGAAGGCCAAGCCGGGTCACACCGCAGTTGCGGATGAGTTCCCTTATCAGCCCCGCGGCATTGGCGGATAACGATTCCAACGCGCTTCCCCTATTATTTTCATGCTGAATGAAAATAATAGGGGAAGCGTCATCTGCTGCCAAATAATCGTTGCAGACGTTCTTGGTAAGAAGAATTTCTATATTAATTCCAGACTGATATAGATCAGTCATGGCCAGGGCGCGTCGCTGCCGGTGGCTTCCGCCCACCAGCAGATCAGCGAAATGAGCATGTCATTGCCCCTTCCCGCAATGGGGGCAGACATCGTCAAAAGTTGTGCCCGCCCCGGTCCTTCAAGCGGCGATGAAGCCATGCCGCCGCAGGATCGTGGCGCATTCTGGGCGTTGCAACGCCTCGAACAACCGCCGTGCCGGGTCCGGCGCGCCGGACCGGACGCAGGCGCAGATTTCGGTCGGAAGAGCGATCTCCGGCGGCAGGGGCAGTATCTTTGCGCCGGGCAGGGCCTCGGCGATCCGGCCGGCCGTGGTCGCATAGGCGATCAGCATATCGGCCTTGCGGCTGCACAGGGCCTCCACCGCCGGGCTGCGCGGTGGGGCGGGACCATCGGGCAGCGCCGCACCGTAAAGGCTGACGCAGCGATCGCGCAGGCCGCGCCAGCGGAAAGGATCGGTTGCGATCAGCCGGTCAAGGAAAGCTGCCGTATAGTCGCCGCTTGGATCGGCGCCGGGGGTGGACATGCCGATGCGCCAGCGCGGATCGGCCAGCAGGGCGCGGGCGCTGTTTCGCGACGTTTCGACATCCGGATGCACCACCAGCACCATCCGGTTGCGGCCGATGGTCCTGGGTTGTCCATATAGACCCTTGCGCCACAGTTCCGCCGGTCCCTGCGGACTGGCCGAGACGAAGACATCGGCCGGCATGCCCTTCAGGATTTCCTGGGTCAGCAGTCCGGCGGGGCCGGACCGCAGGCGGACGGCATGGCCGGCTTCCGAAGCGAACCGATCAGCAAACTCCGACAGGGCAGGCGCGAGGCTGCCCGCGCTGGCAAGGATGATCTCCGGCATTCTGGTCCTGTGCCTTTCGGTTGGATATGTTTGACTGAACATATCGAATCACATGCACTCAATAGACCTTCTGGGGGAACCGATGTCGAAGCTTGATCGCTGCCTGATCTCGTCGCTTGCATTCGCGCTGGCCGTCGGCCTTGCGGCGCCCGTGCTGGCCGAGCGCAGCTTCACCGACCAGATCGGGAATGATGTCACCCTTCCCGACACCATCAAGCGCGCCGTCATCCTACAGCACCAGACGCTGAACATCGCCGTGCAGCTTGACGCGCAGGACCAGATCGTCGGCGTGCTGGAGGAATGGAAAAAGCAGCTCGGCCCCGGTTTCCTCCGGCTGGCGCCAGGGATCGAGACCCTGGGCACGCCCGGCGGCCTGACCAGCGTGAACATCGAAGAGCTTCTGGCGCTCAAGCCCGATGTGGTCTTCGTCACCAATTATGCTCCCGCCGAGATGCGCGGGCAGATCGAGGCGGTCGGCTTGCCGGTGGTCGCGATCTCGCTGCTGGAAGTGCCGCCCGAGGAGGCGGTGAAGCAAAGCCCCGAGGTGGCGGGCGACGAGGCCACGGCCTATGACAACGGCTTTCGTCAGGGCGTGCGGCTGATCGCCGACATCCTCGGCAAGGCCGAGGCGGGCGAGGAACTGATCGCCGCGGCGACGGAATCGCGGGCGCTGGTCGCGGAGCGGCTGGCGGATGTGGCACAGGGCGGCCGCGTCCGATCCTACATGGCGAACCCGGACCTGACCACCTATGGCACCGGCAAATATACCGGACTGATGATGGATTATGCCGGCGCGAAGAACGTCGCGGCAGAGTCGATCCATGGCTACAAGCAGGTGACGATGGAGGAGATCCTTGGCTGGAACCCGCAGGTGATCTTCGTGCAGGACCGCTATCCCGCGGTGGTGGACGAGATCAGGACCGGCGCGGCCTGGCAGCCGATCGACGCGGTCAAGAACGGCCGGGTCTGGCTGATGCCGGAATATGCCAAGGCCTGGGGCTATCCGATGCCCGAGGCCATGGCACTGGGCGAATTGTGGATGGCCAAGACGCTTTATCCCAAGCGGTTCGAGGACATCGACATGGATGCCCGCGCCGATGCCTATTACCAGCGCTTCTACCGCGTGCCCTACCAGCCGTGAACCCGGCGCGGCGCGAGAGGCGCATCCTCTGGGCGCTGGCGGCGCTGCTGGCCGCCAGCGCCATCACCTCGCTGGGGATCGGCCGCTTCGACATCCCGCCGGGGCGGGTGGTGCGCATCCTGCTGTCGCCATGGCTGCCCCCCGCCGAGCCGGTCGCGCCGGTGGAATGGAGCGTCGTCGTCGTGGTCCGCCTGCCGCGCGTGCTGATGGCGGTGCTGGCAGGCTCGGGGCTTGCGCTGGCCGGGGCAACCTTGCAGGGCCTGTTCCGCAACCCGCTGGTCGGGCCGCAGGTGGTGGGCGTCTCCTCGGGCGCGGCCTTCGGCGGCACGCTGGCGATCCTTGCCGGCTGGCAGCAACTGGGGCTGGTGGGGGCAGCCTTCGTCTTCGGCCTCTCGGCACTGGTGCTGGTCTGGCTGCTGAGCGCGGCGGTCTCGCGCGGCAATATCCTGGTGCTGGTGCTGGCGGGGGTCGTGGTCTCGGGCTTCTTCGGCGCGCTGGTGAGCCTGGTGCAGTTCATGGCCGACAGCCAGGACACGCTGCCGGTGATCGTCTTCTGGCTCTTGGGTAGCTTCGCCACCGCCGATGCGGGCAAGGCGCTGCTGCTGGCCGGGCCGGTCATCGCCTGTGGGATGGTGCTGCTGGCCCTGCGCTGGCGGATCAACATCCTGTCGATGGGCGACGAGGATGCCCGCGCCCTGGGCGTGCCGGTCGCCGGGCTGCGCTGGCTGCTGCTGGTGCTGACGGCGATGATCGTCTCGGCGCAGGTGGCGGTTTCCGGGATGATCGGCTGGGTCGGGCTGGTGGTGCCGCATCTGGCGCGGATGCTGGTCGGTGCGGATCACCAGGTGCTGCTGCCTGCCTCGGCGCTGATGGGCGGCACGTTCCTGCTGCTGGTGGACGATGCGGCGCGCGGCATCAGCGCCTCGGAAATCCCGCTGGGCGTCCTGACCGCCCTGATCGGCACGCCGATGTTCGCGCTGCTGCTGTGGCGGATGCGGGAAAGGCGGACGGATGGCTAAACCGCTGATCCTTGCCGAAGGCGCGGGCCATTCCTGGGACGCAAGGCGCTGGCAGTTCCGCGACCTGGATTTCGCCGTCCAGCCGGGCGAGGTCATGGCCGTGCTGGGCCCCAACGGCTGCGGCAAGTCCACCTTGCTGCGGGTGACGGCAGGGCTGCGCGCAGCCTCGCGGGGTCGCGTCACGGTGACGGGCAGGACGGCGCTGGTGCCGCAGGACTTCGCCCGCGCCTTTCCCTACCGGGTCATCGACATGGTGCTGATGGGTCGGGCCCGCCATATCGGACTGCTGCGGATGCCGGGAAGGCAGGACCGCGAGGCCGCGATGGAGGCGCTTTCCGTCATCGGTCTGGCTGATCTGGCCGGGGCGCATTTCGACGCGCTGTCGGGCGGCCAGCGCCAGATGGTGCTGATCACCCGCGCCATCGTCGCCGAGCCCGCGGCACTGCTGCTGGACGAACCGGCCTCGGCGCTGGACCTCGGCAATCAGGATCAAGTGCTGGCGCTGGCGCGTAGGCTGGCGGATCGCGGGCTGGCGGTGATGATGACCACGCACCAGCCCAATCACGCGCTGGCCATCGCCGACAAGGCGCTGCTGATGCTGCCCGATGCGGCGCCCGTCTTCGGCCCCTGCCCCGAGATCCTGACCGAAGACCGCATCGCCACGCTCTACGGATTGCCGGTGAGGATCGTCGGGATCCAGAACGGCAGTCGCGCGCATCGGGCGGTGGTGCCGCTTTACGGTGATCGCCCGCAGCCCTCCGGGAGGGCCTGACAAATCGTCATGCCCACAGGAACATGCCCATTTTGACAGGCAAGCCGGGGGTGGCGCCGCGCCCAAGCCGGGGTTTTCCCGTTCCAGGCATGTCGGCGGCAGGCTCTGCCGGCTTCGACGCGGGCCGGGCGTTCATCGGCCGCCCCTGCTCGTGTCGGGCGGGGCGGTCCATGCCGCCCGCGCCCCGCCAAGGTTATTGCGCCGGACTGATGCGCGCAATGCGGTCACCCCGCGCGTCGTTCTCGCCGCGCGACTTGTTGGTGGCGTAGATGCCGCTTTCCAGCACGCGCACCTGGTTGGGAAGACTGCCGCCATCGAGGTTGGCGACGATCTTGCCCTCCGGGTCGACCACGGTCAGCGTATCCGATCCGCGAACCGCCACATAGGCCAGCCGGCTGTCCGAATCGAAGCTGACGCTCAGCGGGTTGGCCCCGACCTCGATGTCATGAAGGATCTCGCCGGTTTCCTCCTTGACGATCAGCAGGTTGTCGCTGTCCTGGCCGACGACGAAAATCAGCCCCTCCTGTCGATCATAGGCCGCATCCGACCCGGCCAGCAGGTTTTTCAGCGCCAGGACGCGAACCGCGCCGCTGTTCAGGTCGACCACAGCCACCTCGGGCGTGCTGATGCTGACCGCGAACAGCTTGCCCGCCGCCTCATCCACCTGGACGCTGCGGACGCCGAACGTCTCCCGGCGGATGGTCGAGGCGATCTGGATCGGGTCCAGCGGCTCAAGCGTGGCGGTGTCGAAGACCGCGACATAAGGCTCGAAGCTGGTGCTGAAATAGGCGCGGCCGCGGGCCTCGTCCACAACAACGTCGCGGGGGTGGGCGACCGAACCGGCGTCGAACTGCTTGACCAGCGACAGGTCATCCTGCTTGTAGACGGCGGCGCTGTTCTGGCGGGTCACGCTGACCCAGACATTGCCGTTCACGTCATCCACATCCACGCCATAAACGGCGAAGACCCCGCCATCGCTGCCATCGGCGCCGGCCGGCGCGGCGGGCGGGGTGATCGAGGCCACGACCTCAAGCGTCTTCGGGTCAAGCTTGCTCACGGAGGATTCGGCGACTGGCGGGCGGCCCACGGCGGCGGTCACGAACAGCGCATCGGATTTCGGGCTGTAGGCGACCTGATAAAGCCCGCGTGTCACCGGCTTGCTTTCGATAGTGAACTTCTCCTCGCCCGACAGCGGGATCTGGGGCGAGACCTTCATTTCCACCACCGTGGCAGCGGCTGGGTTCTCGGCGATGGCCACGATGGGCTGAACGCCGGTCGCGGCTGCGCTGTCCACGGTCAGGTTGAAGCTGATCTTGCCCTCGGCATCGACGGTCAGCGGGCCGTCGGCGCTTAGCACGGTATTGCCCCGCATCAGCGTGATCCGCTGGCCGGGGATCAGGTCCTCGCCGCTGATGGTGACTTCGGTGCCGGGATAGATCGAAGCGCCGCGCTCGCTGGCATCGGCGCTGATCGAGCCGGCGAACACATCCGAGGTAGGGGTGAAAATGCTGTCGGCCAGCACCGGCCCGGCGGCAAGGCCAAGCGCCAGCAGCGAGGTCCCCAGCAGCGTGCGGGTTCGGTGACGCGGGTTCGTGATCATGCGGATCTCCTTGGGATTGGGAAGTTAAGGGCGCGGCCGGCGATCCGGTCTGGCTTCGGTCCTGCGCAGCAATATATTCCCGATTATAATTGTCAACAATTTCCATGCCATTGGCGAGGCACTTCCTTGGCTGGCTCTGAACGACCGCGCCAGGCCATTGAGGTCTGTTGATGTCGGTGTTTTCCCGACGATCAACCGGCCCGCCATCCAAGACAGGATGATGGCGGGCCGGCCCATGATCAGAAGCGGCCGGTCAGGTTAAGCGAGACGCGGCGCCCCTCGCCGTGATAGTTGCCCGATCCGACGCTGCCCGCGATCTCGTAATAGGTCTTGTCGAACAGGTTATCGACATTCAGCACGGCGGTGAAATTGTCGTTGATCCGATAACCGGCCCGAGCCGAGACCACGCCATAACCCGGCGCCTTGACCCGGTTGGTATCATCCGCGTCGGTGGTCGAACCCTTGAACTTGCCCGAAAAGCGCAGCCCGCCGCCCAGGCTCAGCCCGTCCAGGCTGCCCGAGGTAAAGTTGTAATTCGTCCAGATATTGCCCGAATGCTTCGCCGTGCCGATGGCCACGCCCTGAACCGAATCGTCCTTGATATATTTGGCGTCGATATAGGCATAGCCGATACCGATGTCCCAGCCCGGCCGGATTTCACCGACCAGCGACAGTTCGGCGCCGCGGCTGCGGGTCTCGCCGGTGGCGACGCGGAAGGGGCTGCTGCCCAGATAGGGGTGATCGGGATCGGTATCCTCGCGGGCGCGGTTCTGCTCCTTGATCTCGAAGATCGAGGCCGTGGCCAGCGCCAGCCCGCCGAAGACATCGGCCTTGATACCGATTTCCCTCTGCGTGCCGGTGACGTTCGGCAGCAGGACACCATCCTCGGCGGCATGCGCCTCGCCCGACTCCCATGCCGGGTTCCAGCCATAGCTGGACGTATTGGCGGTGAACATGCGCGAGAACTGCGCATAGGCGGTGATCTCGGGGGTCACGTCATAGACAACGCCCAGCGAGGGGGTGAACTCGCCCTTCGCCGTCCAATCGCCGTCCGAGGTCTTCAGCCAGGTGAAGCGTCCTCCGACCGGAAAGCGCAGCCGATCCGTCGCGTTGATCGTGATCTGGCCGAACAGGTTGTATTTCTCGCTTGGCGTGCCTTTCGCCTCCAGGGCCTCCATCGGCCCGATCGGCAGCGGCCCGCGCACATGCGAATTGGGGTTGAAGATGTCCAGGATGAACTCGTCCGCCGGATTGGCATGAAGACCATCGACGCGGCGGAACCAGCTGTTTTCCTGGGTAAATCCCAGCACGACATCATGGCTGCGCCCGAATGCATTCACCGAGCCGGTCAGCGTGGCGTCGTAGATTTCATTGTCGTTGTAATCGCTCCACCATTCCGCACCGAAGCACTGGCGGCCATCGGGATTGGCGCGGTCGATGCCGGTGCTGATATAGCCTATATCCGCGTTCGGCCCGCTGCAAATGCCGCTGCGGGCGACGGCATAGATCGAGGGATGCTCGGACGAGCCCTTGCGAAAGGACAGCTTGCCGCTCCAACGGTCGTTGAACTTGTGTTCCAGGTCCAGGTTCAGCCAGTTCGCGCGGAACTTGTAAAGGTTCCAGTCCTGCGTCGGCGTGGTGCCCTTTGGAAAGTCGATCAGCCCGCCATCGCTATAGGCCGGCAGCGCCTGGCGGAAGCTGCGGACGGAATCCTCGCGCTGGTGCCAATAGCCCAGCCGGAAGGTGGTGCGGTCGGTCAGGTCGAATTCGGTCACGCCATAGACCGACAGCCGGTCGAAACGTTCCGGGTGGGCGGTCAGGTCCCGATCTTCCCAGGAGCCCACGACCCGCGCCCGCAGCCGGCCGTCCATCGCGGGGGCGAAGTTGTAATCCATCGTGATCAGCTTTGAGGACGGATCGCCGGCGCCCAGCTTGAATTCCAGCGATTCCGCGTCGCGCGGCCGCTTGAAGGTATAGTTGATCGTCCCGCCGGGCGAGCCGCTGCCGGCAAACAGCGATGCGGGGCCCTTCAGGATCTCGACCTGCTCGAAGGGGGTCAGGTCGGCGCTGGTGCGGCCGACGAAACTGCCCACCGAAATCCCGTCGATGGCGCTTTGCGCGCTGTAGCCCCGCACGCGGGTAAAGCCTTCGTTGCCGGTCACGTCGACACCCGGCGAGCTTTGCAGCAGGTCCAGGTTCGAGCGGATGTTCTGGTCCGAGATGCGCTTGGCCGTCACCGAGGTAATGGTCTGGGCGACATGCTTGGGATCGGTGGCGACCCGGCCGATGGTGCTGTCGGCGCGATAGGCGGTCTCGGCATCGCCGGTCCCGGTCAACACGACGGTATCCAGCGTGACGACACCGCTTGCGTCTGTATCCTCTGCCGCGGTCTGCGCATGCCCGGCATAGGCGGACAGCGACAGGACCATCCCCATCGCGGTGGTCGTCGAAACGATATGCGTCCGTGTTCTTCGCATAGGTTGATACCCTTTCAATTGACTAAAATGAGCATCCTGGCTAATTGCCACTGCGTGGCAGGGCAGGCCGAAAACCCGGCTACCGGCTTGGTGCTTATGGTGATGTTTGGCTAAGCGACCCCTTGGGACGCAAAAAACGCGCGCGGTCCCAGGATCATGCTAAAGCTTATGTGCTATTGCACTAATCTATTGGAAAAGTCAGTCGCCACGGCCTTTTACCGGAACCGACCGGGTGATCTGTGTCCCGCTGGCCACAGTTTCGTGATCACCGCAAGCTTGACGACATGCCGCCCCTTTCCCGCAAGGTCAGGCGCATATCCGTATGGGTGTTATTGTTAAAACAAACTCTCCTTTTACGATAATAACTCCCCTGCCCTTCCCGCTGTCCCAAGCCTGGAAGCTTTGCCGAAATCGGCGGTTGAGGCGCCCCCTGAAGCCGGATGCTCGGGCATTTATCCCGGCCACGCCCCCTGCCCCGCTGCAATCGGCAGCCCGCATCACGATGACCGCCCTCTGGGGCCGCTTATTCTTCACGCCTTATTCTTCATGACCCCAAGCGCATCGCCTCTTTGCGGATCGGCCATGCCGTTCTTTTGGGGCCTGCCTGGATACCCTTTGCAAGGGACGCCTGCACCCTGCCCGTCCGCTGCGACACCTTGCGCCCAAGGCTGGGCCAAAGACCCAAGCCGCATGACCAGACCATCGGCGCGCCTGCTTGCTACAGCCCTATGCCAAGCTTGCCAGGCGGCGGTCATGATCGGTTAGCCGCCTTGGTGCGAAGTTGACAGCTGTCAACTTTCTTTGACCGTCAAACTGTCCTCCGCGTCACGGCCCTGCCCTGACCCCACAATGCACCGGGGTTCAGTCCTAGCCGCAACCGATACTGGTCGCGAGCCCCGGCATTAGCACGCTGGCGCGGATTCGGTGCGCAGCAGCGCCATCACCATCGGTCCCGGATTGAAATCACCCGAACTGGCCTTGGTCGCCAAATGCCGCAGGTATCCCGCTGGGCGTGAAATACTGGTCAGGCGCTGCATTATGCAGGCCAGCGTCACCGAGGCGCATTCGCGGCCCATTGCGCCGCAAGCCTGTGCCCAGACCTGTTCCGGGATCCCCAGCATTGGGTGCAGGAAATCGCAAAGATGGGTCAGATCGCGCCAGCTACGGATGCTTTCCTGGGCGTAAACCTGAATCTCGGGGGTTGCTTTCAACACGATTTCCAGGGGCAGGTTGGCCGGAGCTTGGGCAATCGCCGTTTCTTCGCCAGATTCAGATTCAAGATATTCTGGGTTTGAATTCTGTTGGTGCCGCTCATTTTGGGCGTCATTGCCGCTTGGTTCCTGTGCTTCATGGGGCAATTGGGACCGTATATCGGCCAGCAATTCGCGCGAGGCCGCGATCAGGCGGTGCAGCAGATCGGCGTCCGGCTTGCGGCGCAGGCCGCGCTGCGTCAAGGCCAGGGCGTCGCTTAGACGGTCCCAATTGCCGGGAAGCTGTTGCTGGCCCCAGGCGATCAGCTTGGCGGCATCGCGCAGCAGCAGCACGGCTTCCTCGCGCAATAGGCGCAGGCTTGTTGCGGCCTCATGCGCGATCTGGGCATTCCGCGCGATGGTCCCGGCTTGGGCCAGCAGGGGCCGCAGGTCGAAACCGAATGCCTGCTTCGCGCCCGAGACCGTGCGCCGGGCAAAGCGTTTGCCGTTGGGACTGTCGCGGCGCAGGATCAGCCCGGCATTGACCAGCCCGGCCAGGTGCCGGCGTAGCGTGCTTTCCGCCATGCCATGCGCGCGTTCGGACAGCGAGGCGTTCGATGGGTAAACCACCAGCGCCGCATCATCCTGTAGCGCGCGCTGCGGATGAAAGCTTAGAAGCGCCGAAAGCACGGCAAGATCGCGGTCGCTGATGCCATAGCTTTTGCGGGCGGCGGTCAGGTCGCGCAGCAGGTGCCATTTGTCCACTGCGGCCAGCGGGGCAGGGCTGCCCGCAAGCGCATGACTTGCCAACAGGCCAGCCGTCACCGGCTGCCGCCCAAAGGGCGTCATTGAAATGTGCTGCATGTGATTTCACGCGGACAAAAATCAGCCATCGCCTGGAAAAGACGCTGTTGACAGCTGTCAACATTTGCCGCTAAATTCGAGGTGCTAGATCGAAAGAGCGGCCCTTCGGGATGTCATGTCCTGGGGGGCTTCTTTTTTGCCGTAATCGTGCCTCCTGTGATGGTTTCAGCCTGTCATTCGCCGTTCTGGCCCTTTTCTTTCAGCCAGTTACGATGAATCTCTTCAAGATTGCGGGCCAGCCAGTCGCCGAATTCGCGGTCGTCGCCGGCCAGTTCGATCACCGTCTTTCGGCCGCTGCCGCGGATTTCGGCGATGCGCCTGCCAGCGGGATCGGTGACTTCGCGCGGGGCGGGCGCGGGGCGGCGGGCAGGGGCCGTCGCGATGAAAACCGCCTCGAACCGCTCATCCGAACTGCTCCCCCGAGCCGAGGCGACCGTCGCCTCCAGGTCCCGGTCCCGCACCCGCTGCGCCAGGGCCAGCCAGCGGTCACGCCCGACCGATGGCGCACTGCCGATCGCGGCGATCAGCTTTTGCGGCAGGTTGTCCGCCACGGTCAGCATCCGCGACAGCACGGTCTTGTCGATCATCAGCGCGTCGCAGACCACTTTGCGCTCATAGCCCTGGCGGGTCATGGCCTGCGCGAAAAGCGCCTTCTCGATAAAGGACAGATCCTTGCGGGCGCTGTTTTCCTGGCCCTGCGCGATCACCAGCGCGCGGTCGTCAAGGTGACGGACCATGGCCTTGACCGGCTGGCCAAGCGCCTTCAGCGCCGCGACCCGGCGCCGGCCATAGACCACCTCGTAGCGGCCCTCGATGTTGGGGTGATGGCGCAACAGCACCGGCACCTGCTGGCCGTATTCGCGGATGGATTCCTTCAGCGCCTCGATGCCCTCGGCATCCTGGTCCAGCCGGTCGCGCAGGCCGGCATTGTCGATCATGTCGGCTGGCACGTCGCTGATCGCGCGGCGCTTCAGATCGTCGATCCCGCGCGACACGGCGCCGATGGCGCCACGGCTATAGCGGGGCAGGGCGGCCGCCTCTTCCTCGGGGGCGGGGCTTGCGGCCTGCATCAGGCCCTTGAGCAGATCCTTGCGTGCCATCAGTCACCCTTTCCCGTGCCGTTGCGGCCCCATGCCTGTTGGATCAATGACTCGATTTCGCCGTTGACCGCGTTCAGGCTTTCCATCGCCCGCTCGTATGTCGAACGGGTGAATGCGGATTTTTCAACCTCATAGAGCGTCTGCTTGGTGATGCCCGCATCCGAGATCGCAGTGGATTTCAGCACCGGATGGTTCAGGACGTTTTCCCCGAACAACGAGCGCATGAAGCTGACCATCTGGTTCTGCGGCCCATCGCCGGGCTCATAGCGGGTGACGACATAACGCATCCAGTCATAGTTCATATCCGCGCCCGCATCCGCGACCACCCCCAGCAGGTTCGAGGTCATCAGCAGGAACTGGCACATCGACATCACGTCCAGCATCTGCGGATGCACCGTCACCAGGATGGCGGTGGCGGCCGACAGCGCCGACATGGTCAGGAACCCCAGTTGCGGCGGGCAATCGATCACCACCACGTCATAATCAGCTTCGACCTCGGCCAGAGCGTCACCGATCCTGGTAAAGAAAATCTTACCGCTGCGTTCGATGATCGCGCGCGGCGTCTCGTGCTCATATTCCATCAGCTCAAGATTGCCGGGAATCAGGTCGAGATTGGTGAAATAGGTCTTCTGGATGATGCTGCTGATCGGCACCGGATCGGCGTAGCGGATCGCGTCATAGATGGTGCCGCCGTTTTCCAGGTCGAATTCGGGCTGCACGCCATGCAGCGCCGAAAGGCTGGCTTGCGGGTCAAGGTCGATGGCCAGCACCCGATAGCCGTCCAGCGCCAGCTTCTGCGCAAGATGCGCGGCGGTCGTGGTCTTGCCCGAGCCGCCCTTGAAATTGATGACGGTGATGACCTGCAAATGGTCGTTCCCGCGCCGGCCAGGCAGATAGGTTCCGGGGGATTTCGCACCCTTTTCAAGCATTTCGCGCAGCGCCTGAATGTCTTCGGGCGTGTAATAGCGTCGGCCGCCGGCGCGGGTTTCCGGGCTGGGACCGCGGCCTTCCAGGTCCAGTTTGCGCAGATAGGCGTCCTTGACGCCCAGAAGCTCGGCGACCTCGCCGCTGGTGAACTTGCGCAATTGCCGCTTGGCATCGGGCGGGAATAGCTGGGCGCGATGCGCTTGCAGCCGGCTGGAAAGCGCAAGGGCATGTTCCCCCACGAGCTTGTCGATGCGAGTCTTTCGCTGCATCCTGTCCTCATCGCCTGCGGCCGGTTGTTACGCTTTCGACCGTCTTATTCTGTTTGTTCCGTAATTAAATGCGCGACAGCGGCGATTCTGACAAGAAGTTTTTCGAAATCCGCCGGCTGCGGCCGGTCTCGCGGCGCTCAGAAGCCCTGATACAGGAAGTCCAGCGCCCTTATGATATGCGCGGACCGGGGGGAAAGCGAGCCGGCCGGTTGGCGCAACAGGCTGGCCGGCACGGCGGAAAGGAACTGCGTCACCATCACATGCGGCTGTTGCAGGATGTCGAAGACCGGGTTCAGGATCGCCGCCGGCCGGGGCGCCCGCGCCACCGGCATCAGCGGCACCACCACGCGCGTGTTCAGCCCGTCCAGCAGGTCGGCCTGCACGTCCAGCAGATAGCCGGGGCTGCCGGGCGCAGGATAGAACTGGAACCGCGCCATCAGAACGGGCGATGCGGCGCCAATGGAAGGCCGTTTTCCTCGACCCAGGCGTTCGAGGCGGCAAGGGCCGGGGCGTTGTCGCGGCGCCATTCCTCGCTTTGCGCCTTGCGCACGGCATCGCGCAGCCCGGCCTCGGCGGCGCGTGACAGGTTGATGCCAAGCGCGCGGGCCTGGGCCAGCAATGCCGGGTCCAGCGACAGGTTCGCGGGTTTGCGCGGGCTTTCGGGGGCAGGGGGCATGGCGCATCCTTGGGTTATACGCATATGCTATGCGCATGAGGACTGCGTGGCAAGGCGCGGCCCGTTGCCTGCCCAAGACCCTGGCGGGGTTTGCGCCGCACCGCCGCAGGACGCGGCGAGGGCTTTCGCCAGGGTCGCGCTAGCCCGCGTCGAACTGGCTTGCCGCGGGGTTTTCGGCGATCTCGACATCGGCATAGTATTTCTGCGCCTGCTGCGGCGAGCGGTGCAGCGACAGCTTCATCGCCGCTTGCAGCGGCGCCCCGTCCCGCGCCGCCTGGGTCAGGAAGCCTGAGCGCAGCCCGTGCGGCGAGGCGAAGCCTGCGGGCAGGCCGGCATCGCGCAGCAGCCGGCGCAGGATCTCGGACACTCCGGCGGCGGAAAGCCGGTTGCGGCCGATGGTGTCGTGGCGGGTGATGCGGCGAAACAGCGGCCCTGTGGTCAGCCCGGCGGCGTCGATCCAGGCCGTCACCGCGTGCGCCGGCGTGCCTTGCAGCACCAGGCGCGGCGTATCGCCCCTTGTCGTGGTCTTGGTGCCGGGCAGGCGCAGCCGGATCAGGCCCTTTGCCGCGAGGTCCGTCAGATCCAGATCCTCGACATCGAGGGCGACGATCTCGGACCGCCGCCTTCCGCCCGATGCCCAGCCCAGGCAGAGCAGGGCGCGGTCGCGCAGCCCGCGCAGACCGGGGCCGGACACGTCGAGCAGTTGGCGCAGCACATCGCGGGTGACCGGATGGGCGGATTTCGGGGCCGGGATCCGATCGGCCGCCTTGCGGGCCTTCTGCCGGGCCTGGCGCAGGATCGGCGCCTCGAAGGGTGAGGCCAGGTTGCGCATGCGGTGGAACGCCCGCCACGACGCGATGCGGCGGTCGAGCGTCGAGGGGGCAGGGCAGGCGAGCCCGCGGCGCAACCCGGCCCCGATCAGCGACTCTGCCGCCAGCCGGGCGGGATCGTCCTCCGCCGCTTCGGCCAGATCGCGGCTGTGATCGAGCACGAAGGCCAGCGCCACCTCCTCGCGCTCGGGCCAGCCCGGCCCGGCGCCGAAGCGCGCCTGCCGCCAGGCCACGATATAGCCGAGATCGCTTTCCCAGGCCCTGAGCGTGTTCGCCGGCGTGCCGCG
>NZ_JASGGO010000018.1:0-78862 GCF_047605025.1 Paracoccus sp. (in: a-proteobacteria)
CGCACTCATGCCATGGAATTACAAACCCTGAACGGCCTCAACTCCGCGCTTACGTCGGTTGCCTCGCTGCTGGAAGCGGCGGGCATTATCCTGCGACAGAACACCAAGAGTTCCCCGCTGAAGGTGTGCGGCATGGCCTTGGCGAAACGGCGTGGGCCGGCCAAGGCGCTCGTCGGGGCGGCGCGGCGGCTGGCCGTGATCCTGCATCGAATGTGGATCGACGGCACGGAATACCGCTGGCAACCGCGGACCGCGCGAGCCGGCCTTCTGCATTCGCGCCAAGGCACGGATAAAGGCCCCGCGCAGGGACGGGTGGGCAGGTATAACCCCGAGCGAGGCTTGAACGCGGCCCATGCCGCGGTTCGCAAAAAGATTGGGATGCCTCTCCTTGCGACCCTATCATGAAGCGGCCCGGTGCCGACTTCGGAGAGAAGCAAGACACCTGCCGGGATCAACCGCCATGGGCGGTGAGGCAGTCACAAACACAGGCGGACTGCGAACCCAGGTTGAAGGTGCTTTGAGCCCTTATCAGTGGTAGACCACTCCCGGCCCCAATATCTCAAACCCCTTTATCTCAAACTCATACATGCCCGAGCGGTCTGCCTTCTCGGCTCTCGCGATCAGCTTGCCCTCAGAGTCCCGAAAAACGGCGTGAGCAGAATGAATTGCCCGATAGCAGTGCGTTCCGTCCGGGTAGGTATACTTCAGCATTCCTCGGCCTCCGATTCGAACTACAGATAGCAGATCGTTCTTGAAGTGTTTCCATTGCCTCACGGCCTGTCAATGGCTGCTTCGTCCCGCGAAGCAGACCACAAGATCATAGTTGTTGACTGACATACCCCCAATAGAGAAAGCCCCGCGGGAGCGGATCCCGCGGGGCGTTTCGTGTGACGTTTCGCGTGGTGGGGATCAGGCCAGCGAGCTGTCGATACCCTTGCAGGCCGAGACAAGACCCTTCACCGCATCGACCGATTTGTCGAACATGGCCTTTTCTTCGTCTTGCAGGTCGATCGCGATGACCTTCTCGATGCCGTTCGCGCCGATCACGGTCGGCACGCCCACATACAGCCCCTCCAGCCCATAGGCGCCATCCACATAGGCGGCGCAGGGCAGGACGCGCTTCTGATCCTTGAGATAGGCTTCCGCCATCTCGATGGCCGAGGTCGCGGGCGCGTAATAGGCCGAGCCGGTCTTCAGCAGGCCGACGATCTCGGCGCCGCCGTCGCGGGTGCGCTGAACGATGGCGTCCAGTTTCTCCTGCGTGGTCCAGCCCATCTTGACCAGATCGGGCAGCGGGATGCCGGCGACGGTGGAATAGCGGGTCAGCGGCACCATGGTGTCGCCATGGCCGCCCAGCACGAAGGCCGTCACGTCGCGCATCGAGACGCCGAATTCCAGCGACAGGAAATGGCGGAAGCGGGCCGAATCGAGCACGCCGGCCATGCCCACGACCTTCTCATGCGGCAGGCCGCTGAACTCGCGCAGCGCCCAGACCATCGCGTCCAGCGGGTTGGTGATGCAGATCACGAAGGCGTTCGGGGCGTGCTTGGCAATGCCTTCGCCCACGGATTTCATGACCTTGAGGTTGATGCCCAGCAGGTCGTCGCGGCTCATGCCCGGCTTGCGCGGCACGCCGGCGGTCACGATGCAGACATCCACGCCCGCGATGTCGGCATAGTCGTTCGCGCCGCGCAGGGCGGCGTCGAAGCCTTCGGACGGGCCGGACTGGGCGATGTCCAGGGCCTTGCCCTGGGGCGTGCCCTCGGCGATGTCGAACAGGATGACATCACCCAGTTCCTTCATCGCGGCCAGGTGCGCCAGCGTGCCGCCGATCTGCCCCGCGCCGATGAGCGCGATCTTGGGTCGGGCCATTGTAACCTCCGATTTCCATGATGTTCGGCCGGTTGGGTAGCTGCTGGAAGGGAAAATCGCAAGCCCGGCCAGTCGCATCGCCGTGATTTCACCGGGCTTGCCGCCGCGATTTTACGCAGTTAGCGATAGCAGTCGGGATTGAGGCGCGGCTAGGTCGCGCCGGGCCGGCCCCAGGACAAGGAGAAGCGCGATGGGATTGGATCTTTCCGGCTGGGTTCTGGCCTGGATCGCGGCCTTCGCGGTCGGCATGTCGAAGGGCGGGCTGGCGATGGTCGGCATGATCGCGGTGCCGCTGATGGCGCTGGTGATGTCGCCGGTCCAGGCGGCGGGCATCCTGCTGCCGGTCTATGTCGTCTCGGATATCGGCGGGCTGATCGCCTTTCGCCGCAGCTTCGACCGCCGCGTGCTGGCGACGCTGCTGCCCGGCGCGGTGGCCGGGATCGCCCTGGGCTGGGCCACGGCGCATGTGGTCGATGACCGCATGGTGGGCCTGATCGTCGGCGTGATCGGCCTGGCCTTCGCCCTGAACGCGCTGCTGCGGCCGGGCCGGGGCGCCCGAGGCCGCGCGCCCGGCTGGGGCCGGGGCAGCTTCTGGGGGATGCTGGCGGGCTATACCAGCTTCGTCAGCCATTCCGGCGCGCCGCCCTATCAGATCTATGCGCAGCCGCTGGGCCTGCCGCCGCTGCGCTTCGCCGGCACCACGACGATCTTTTTCGCCATCTGCAACGCGGTGAAGCTGATCCCCTATGCGGCGCTGGGGCAATTGTCGCTGCACAATCTCTCGGTCGCGCTGGTGCTGATGGTGCCGGGCGTGTCGGGTGTGCTGGCGGGGCTATGGCTGCTGAAGCGCATGTCCGCCGATTTCTTCTATCGCTTCATCACCTGGGCGCTGGTGCTGGTTTCGGCCAAGCTGATCTGGGACGCGCTGTAACGCTGCGGCGCGGCGAAACGGTCTTGTCACTCGGAACTTTTCAGGGCAGGTTCTCGCAACTTTATTGCTTGAGGACCGCATGACCCGTCCCTATCGCTCCGTTCTCTATATCCCCGCCGCCAATGCCCGTGCCATGGAAAAGGCCCAGGGGCTGGCCGCCGACGCCATCATCTTCGATCTTGAGGATGCGGTGGCGCCCGCCGAAAAGCAGCAGGCCCGAGAATTGCTGGGCCAGGCGCTGCTGAACGATTACGGTGGCCGGGCGCGGATCGTGCGGATCAATGGGCTGGATACGGAATGGTTCGACGGCGATGCGCGCGCCTTTGCTCATACCCTGGCCGGAACCGCCGACGCGGTGCTGATCCCCAAGGTCAGCCGCGCGACCGACCTGGACCGCGTTGCCGCGCTGATTCCCAATGCGCCGCTTTGGGCGATGATGGAGACGGCCGAGGGCATGCTGAACGCGGCCGAGATCGCCGCGCATCCGCGTCTGGCCGGCATGGTCATGGGCACGAACGACCTGGCGAAAGAGCTTGGCTCGCGCTTCCGGTCCGACCGGCTGGCGATGATGGCGGGGCTGGGTCTGTGCCTTCTGGCCGCGCGGGCGCATAGGCGGGTGGTCGTGGACGGGGTCTTCAACGCCTTCAAGGACGAAGAGGGCCTGCGCGCGGAATGCGTCCAGGGCCGCGACATGGGTTTCGACGGCAAGACCCTGATCCATCCCGCCCAGCTTGCCGTCGCGAACGAGGTCTTCGCGCCGTCCGAGGACGAGATCGCCCTGTCGCGCCGCCAGATCGAGGCATTCGCCGAGGCCAAGGCGCAGGGCAAGGGCGTTGCCGTGGTCGATGGCCGCATCGTCGAGAACCTGCATGTCGAGACCGCCCGCGCCACCCTGGCCAAGGCCGAGGCGATTGCGCGACTGGCCGGCTAGGCGCAACCTGCTGACAGACGCATCCAGCAGGAGAAAAGCCAGATGACGATCCTGATCCTTGGCGTGGCTCTGTGGTGGGGCGCGCATTTCTTCAAGCGGCTCGCGCCCCGCGCCCGCGCCCGGCTGGGCGACAAGGGCAGGGGGCTGGTCGCCGGCGCGCTGATCGCCGCGATCGTCCTGATGATCGTCGGCTATCGCATGGCGGACGGGCCTTACTGGTGGGGCGTCTCGGCGCCGCTCAAGGGGATCAACAACCTGCTGGTGCTGGGGGCCTTCTACCTGTTCGCGGCGGACGGGATGAAGACGCGGATCGCGGCCCGCATCCGCCACCCGCAATTGACGGGTTTCGCGCTTTGGGCCGGGGCGCATATGCTGGTCAATGGCGACCTGCCGAGCCTCGTGCTGTTCGGTGGGCTGCTGGCCTGGGCGCTGGCCGAGATGGCGGCCCTGAACCGCGCCGCGTCGGCCTGGGTGCCGCCCTCGGGGCCGTTCCCGATGCGCCGCGAAATCATGGCCGCCGTCGGCGCGGTCGTCCTGTTGCTGGTCGTGGGCCTGATCCACCGCTGGTTCGGCTACAACCCGTTCGGGAGTTGAGGGAAACATGCCAAGGATCTATCGCCTGCTGACCGAGGACGACACCTCGGATTTCTGCCACAAGGTCAGCCTGGCGCTGTCCAGGGGCTGGGACCTGCATGGTTCCCCCGCGATGGCCTTCGACGCGGCGCGCGGCGTGATGCGCTGCGCCCAGGCCGTGACCAAGGACATCGCCGACGATTACCATCCCGATATGAAACTGGGGCAGCAATGAGCAAGACCAATCCGGGCCGCTTCTTCGAGGATTACCAGCTTGGCCAGGTGATCCGCCACGCCGTTCCCCGCACCGTGGCCGAAGGGGAAAGGGCGCTTTACCACGCGCTTTATCCGGCACGGCACGCGATCTATTCCTCGGACGAGTTCGCGGCCGCCTGCGGGCTGGACGGCTCGCCCATGGATGACCTGATCGCGTTCCATACCGTGTTCGGCAAGACCGTGCCCGATATCAGCCTGAACGCGGTCGCCAATCTGGGCTATGCCGAGGGCCGCTGGCTGCGCCCGGTCTGGCCCGGCGACACGCTGCGCGCGGAATCCGAGGTGATCGGGCTTAAGCAGAACTCGAACGGCAGATCCGGCGTGGTCCATGTCCGCACCCGCGGCCTGAACCAGATGGGCGAGGTCGTGCTGGAATATGTCCGCTGGGTCATGGTGCGCAAGCGCGACGAATCCGCCCCCGCGCCGGAAGCCCTGCTGCCCGATCTGGCCAGGGTCGTGCCGCCCGAAGCCCTGGTCGTCCCCGAGGGGCTGGATTTCAGCGCCTATGATTTCGAACTGGCCGGAGAGCCGCATCGTTGGGGCGATTACGCGGTGGGCGAGATCATCGACCATGTGGACGGCGTCACCATCGAAGAGGCCGAGCACATGCTGGCGACCCGCCTGTGGCAGAACACCGCCAAGGTGCATTTCGACGCCACCTTCCGCGAGGATGGCAGGCGGCTGATCTATGGCGGCCATGTCATCAGCCTGGCCCGCGCCCTGTCCTTCAACGGGCTGGCGAATGCGCAGATGATCGTGGCGCTGAACGGCGGGGCGCATGCCAATCCCTGCTTCGCGGGCGATACCGTGCGCGCCTGGTCCGAGGTGCTGGACAAGGCCCCGACCCAGGTGCCCGGCATCGGCGCGATCCGGCTGCGGCTGGTCGCGCATAAAGGGGCGGCCGGTGATCGGGGGCTGAAGGACGAGGCGGGGAAATATCTGCCGCATGTGCTTCTGGACCTGGACCTGTGGGCCTTGATGCCGGTCTAGGCCAAAGATGGGGGGAGGGATTCGATGCCTGAACGGGTAAGGCATTTCCGGGTAAAACTCTCGGAAAACAGGGATTATCCAAGGACTTCGGCGTCGGAGGGTGCCGTTAGCGCAATCAGTCCGCCGGACTGTGATCACGGGCCGGGATTGCGTGATCACAAAGCGGAAAAATTGACCAGTTTCAGGGTTCCGTCTGGTCTCGGCCCGTGACAGATGCGACAAAACGACTAGAAGCAGACCCAAAATCTCGGCCAGCCCTTGCCGCCAGCCAAAGCTGCGCAATGCGATGCAAGGGCCTTTGATACGCAGGAGAGCGCACCATGGCTGACGTCAACCGGGGTAACCGGCCGCTGTCACCGCATTTGCAGGTTTATCGCCTGCCCATCGCCGCCGTCACCTCGATCATGACCCGCATCACCGGGCATGCGCTGGTGGCGGGCATCGTCCTGATCGTCTGGTGGCTGGTCGCCGCCGTCAGCTCGCCCGGCGCCTTCGCCTGCGCGGATTGGGTGATGCGGTCCTGGATCGGCTTCATCGTGCTGACCGGCTCGATGTGGGCCTTGTGGTATCACCTGCTGGCGGGGCTGCGGCACCTGTTTTACGACGCGGGCTATGGTTTCGAGATCGCCGAAGCCAAGAAGTCCAGCTATGCGCTGATCGCCGGCTCGGTCGGGCTGGCGCTGCTGACCCTGATCATCTTCTTTGTGTTCTGAGGCCCGGACATGCGTTTCATTACCCCGTTGAAAGCCGCCGAGGGTCTCGGCTCGGCCCATTCCGGCACCAAGCATCACTGGGCCATGACCGTCTCGGCCGTGGCGCTGCTGATCCTGACGCCGCTTTTCATGATCACCGTCGCGCGCGCCATCGGCCTGCCGCGCGAACTGGTCCTGGCCTATTTCGCGCGCCCGTTGCCGGCGCTGATCACCGCGCTTTTCGTGATCGTGGGCATGCTGCACTTCATCAAGGGCACGCGCATCATGATCGACGACTATTTCCAGGGCGCGACGCGCAAGGGCGCGATCATCTTCTCCGTCATCTTCGGCTGGGCGGTCATCGCCGCCGCCGTCTACGCGCTGGCCCGCATGGGCCTGGGCGCGATCATCGTTCTCTGAGGTTTCGCCATGGCTGCTTACAAATACGAAACGCACGATTATGACGTGGTTGTCGTGGGCGCCGGCGGGGCTGGCCTGCGCGCGACGCTGGGCATGGCCGAACAGGGCCTGCGCACCGCCTGCGTGACCAAGGTGTTCCCGACCCGCAGCCATACCGTGGCGGCGCAGGGCGGCATCGCCGCCAGCCTGTCGAACATGGGGCCGGACAACTGGCAGTGGCACATGTATGACACCGTCAAGGGCTCGGACTGGTTGGGTGACACCGACGCGATGGAATACCTGGCGCGCGAGGCGCCCAAGGCCGTCTACGAGCTGGAACATTACGGCGTGCCGTTTTCGCGCACCGAAGAGGGCAAGATCTATCAGCGCCCCTTCGGCGGCCATACCACCGAATTCGGCGAAGGCCCGCCGGTGCAGCGCACCTGCGCCGCCGCCGACCGCACCGGCCACGCCATCCTGCACACGCTTTATGGCCAGTCGCTGAAGGAAAAGGCCGAGTTCTTCATCGAATATTTCGCGCTGGACCTGATCATCACCGATGACCGCTGCACCGGCGTCGTGTGCTGGAAGCTGGATGACGGCACCATGCATATCTTCAACGCCAAGATGGTGGTGCTGGCGACGGGCGGATATGGGCGGGCCTATTTCAGCGCGACCAGCGCCCATACCTGCACCGGCGACGGCGGCGGCATGGTGGCGCGCGCGGGCCTGCCCTTGCAGGATATGGAATTCGTGCAGTTCCACCCGACCGGCATCTATGGCTCGGGCTGCCTGATCACCGAGGGCGCGCGCGGCGAAGGCGGCTACCTGACGAATAGCGAGGGCGAGCGGTTCATGGAACGCTACGCGCCGACCTACAAGGACCTGGCCTCGCGCGATGTGGTGTCGCGCTGCATCACGCTGGAGATCCGCGAGGGTCGCGGCGTGGGCGAGCACAAGGACCACATGTTCCTGAACCTTCAGCACTTGCCGCCGGAAAGCCTGCACGAGCGCCTGCCGGGCATTTCCGAATCGGCCAGGATCTTCGCCGGCGTCGATGTCACGCGTGAGCCGATCCCGATCCTGCCGACGGTGCATTACAACATGGGCGGCATTCCCACGAACTACTGGGGCGAGGTGCTGAACCCGACCGAGGAAAGCCCGGATCGCATCTTCCCCGGCCTGATGGCGGTGGGCGAGGCCGGCTGCGCCAGCGTGCATGGCGCGAACCGGCTGGGCTCGAACTCGTTGATCGACCTGGTGGTGTTCGGCCGCGCCGCCGCGATCCGCGCGGGGCAGGTGATCGACCGCAAATCGGCGATCCCGTCCACCAACCAGGCCGCCGTCGACGCGATCATGGAGCGGTTCGACCGTATCCGCTTTGCCGACGGCTCGGTCCCGACCGCCGAGTTGCGGCTTGAGATGCAGCGCACCATGCAGGCTGACGCCGCCGTGTTCCGCACCGACAAGACCCTGGCCGAGGGCATGGGCAAGATGCAGGTCATCGCGGCCAAGCTGAACGATGTGAAGGTCACCGACCGCAGCCTGATCTGGAACAGCGACCTGATGGAGACGCTGGAACTGACCAACCTGATGCCGAACGCGCTGGCCACCATCGTCGCGGCCGAGGCGCGCAAGGAAAGCCGTGGCGCCCACGCGCATGAGGACTGGCCCAATCGCGATGACGCCAACTGGCGCAAGCACTCTCTTGCCTGGATCGAGGGCAACGATGTTAAGCTGGCCTATCGGCCCGTCCATCTTGACCCGCTGACCACGCAGGACGAGGGCGGGATCGACCTTAAGAAGATCGCACCAAAGGCGAGGGTTTACTGATGCGTCTTTCCCTGATCCTGCCCGTCTCGATGGGCCTTGCCACGCTGGCCTTGTCGGGCTGCGTGGTGCAAAGCCCGGCCAGCATCGCGCCCGGGCCGGTGCCGGTGCCGCCGGTGGCCGCGCCCAATCCCGACATCGCCGTGCGGAATTCCGCGCGGGTGGTGGTCAACCGCGAGATGGCGCGGCGTCTGCCGGGGGCGAACGTGGCACCCTATACCGATTGCGTGATGCAGAACGCGACCACGGCCGAGATGGCTGGGATCGCCGATGCCGCCGATCCCAGCGGCGCGGTGGCCGCCGTCGTCGGCCGTCCGGCGACGACGCAATGCATCGCCGGGGCCGCCGCCGCGGCCAAGCGGACCGTCTGACATGACCGGGCGCGGCGCGCTTCCGCTTCTGGGGCTGGCTTTGCCGGCGCTGGTGGCCTGCGCGCCGCTTTCCGTCGATCAGGCCGAGCGGGTCTGCCTGGACCAGGCCCGCGACGCGACCGGGCCGCGCACCGAAATGGGCATGGGAATCGGCTCGGGCGGCTATCGCGGGGGTTTTGTCCAGGTCGGCCTGTCCTCGGACTACATCATGGGGCGCGATCCCTCGAAGGTCTTCGCGGATTGCGTTCAGCGCCGCTCGGGGCAGAAGCCCACGCGTCCGCTTTACGACCAACCGGGGTGGGGTGCGCGCTGATGTCCCAGGCCCCTCGCCGATTGCTGGTCCATGTCGGACTGCCCAAGACCGGCTCGACCTCGTTCCATCACTATATCAAGCGCAATGCCCAGGTCCTGGCCAAGGATCTGGTGATCCCGAACGAGCTGATCGGCATCCCGATGCGCCCCATCGGGCGCGCGGCCATCGCCTATAGCCTGTCGCCCGACGCCCCGCGCGAGGCGGATCTGCGCGGCGCCTTCGCCGATCTGTTGGCCGCGCTGCCGGATAACGGCTTGCCGGTCCTGCTGACGCATGAGAACCTGGCCGGCGCGATGCCCGGCAATGGCGGCGAGACGCGGCTTTTCCCGATGCTGCCACGGATCGCGGCGATTCTGACCGAGATGGCGCCGGGCTTCGACCCGCATTTCGCCTATTACAGCCGCCCGATGCCGGCCTGGCGGGAAAGCGTCTGGGCGCAGGCGGTGCGCACGGACGGCTATTGCCGGACCTTGCCCGAATTCCTGGCCGAGACGGCGGCCCTGGAAACCGGCCCGGATGCCGGCTGGGACGCCCTGACCGCGCGGCTGGCAGCCCGGATCGGCGCGGATCGCGTGACCCGCCTGCCGCTTGAGGAGGAGCGCGATCCCCTGCGCCCCGGCCATGCGCTGCTGCGGCTGGCGGGCCTTGCGCCGGGCATGCTGGCGGCTTTGGCGCCGCTGGAGCAGCCCGCGATGGCCCGGCTGAACGCGGGTGCCCTGGAATTCCTGCGCCAGGTCAACGCGGCGCCCCTGAACCCCCATGCTCGGGACAAGGTCGTCCGCCTTGTCGCCCGCTGCCAACCCTTGTTCAACGCTGATTTTCGGCCCCAAGGAAACCTCTCATAGGAGCTACCCAATGGTCCAACTTACCCTTCCCAAGAACAGCCGCATGCGGGTCGGCAAGACCTGGCCCAAGCCCGAGGGAGCCAAGAACACCCGCCGCTTCAACATCTATCGCTGGGACCCGGATACCGGCGAGAATCCTCGGATCGACACCTATTTCATCGATCTGGACAAATGCGGCCCGATGGTTCTGGACGCGCTGATCAAGATCAAGAACGAGATCGACCCGACGCTGACCTTCCGCCGCTCTTGCCGCGAGGGGATCTGCGGCTCCTGCGCGATGAATATCGACGGCGGCAACCATCTAGCCTGCATCTATGGCATTGATGAGGTCAAGGGCGACGTGAACATCTATCCGCTGCCGCATATGGCCGTGGTCAAGGATCTGATCCCCGACCTGACGCATTTCTATGCCCAGCACGCCTCGGTCCAGCCATATCTGATCACCGAAAGCCCGACTCCGGCCAAGGAATGGCGCCAGTCGATCGAGGATCGCAGGAAGCTGGATGGTCTTTATGAATGCGTGATGTGCGCGTCCTGTTCGACCTCGTGCCCCAGCTACTGGTGGAACGGCGACCGCTACCTGGGTCCGGCGGCCTTGCTGCACGCCTATCGCTGGATCATCGATTCGCGCGATGAGGCCACGGGCGAGCGGCTGGATTCGCTTGAGGATCCCTTCAAGCTTTACCGCTGCCACACGATCATGAACTGCACCAATACCTGTCCCAAGGGGCTGAACCCGGCCAAGGCCATCGCCTCGATCAAGCATATGATGGTGGACCGGATCGTCTGACCCGCGCGTGCGGTGCATGGGTGCCATGGGTTTTACGCCGCGACGCAGCACTGGAATTTGCTGCGTCGCGGCGTTATCTGTCGGGGCGGGGGGAATGACATTCGACCCCGGAGAGACAGATGACGCCCAAGAACATGCCGGCCGTTCCAAAGCCCGCCGCCGACCGCGAAGCCGCCGAGGCGCTGGCCGTGCTGGATCAGATGTATGGCTATTTCAGCTTCGAGATTGCCGAGCCCGCGAAATTGCGCCGGGCCGCCTGAGGCTTATCCCCGCTTGATCTGAAGCGCGGTCTTCGGAGCCGCGTTTTTCGCCGCGCCCGGCGTCCGGGCGGGATGGCGGCGCGGATGCATGGGTATTTGGAAAACGAAGAAGGGCCGAACTGGATCCCGGCGGGTGCCTGGATTCTTCATGCATGTGAAACCTATTCTCGACGGGGTGATTGCGGGTGCCTCTTTGGCGCCGATCCTGAATTTCTGTGCGGGCGGTATGTCGCGAGATCGTGAGCGGGCCGCTTAATTCGGGGGCGGATAGCCGTCGAGGGGCGGTGTCGGCGTTGGCGGTGGTATCGCGATGTTGTCGGCGCGGGGCTGGCCCGCGTTGCCCAAGCCATGGTTGCCTGGACCTTATGCGCGTGGGAGCGGCCAGGGCATGTTCCGGGCGGGCTTATCCGGCGGAGCATCGAATATGGGCCTGCGAGCATCGGTCTGCCGCCAGTCGCGGGCGGCGTGCTTTGGTGGCTGGACCGTTCGGGCGGGCCATGGGCTGGCTAGGCAGGGTCCAAGGCGCCGCCGGAGGCCGCGGGTTGTTTCGTCCGCCGCGTCCAGGGGCGTCTGGCCTGTCCAGGGAATGCGGCGCGAACCTTCTCCGCCGCGGATCGGTAGGCATATCGTGACCGCATCCGGCCCAGTTTGGGACGCAGCGCATGCGCTAGAGTTCCAGCGGGGTCATCACCTCGGGTTCGATGACATCGACGCCGGGCAGGCCCGCGCGCAGGGCGTCGGCACTTTGTTCGAGCAGCGGGAAGGTCTTGTAGTGGCAGGGCACCACCGTCTTGAAGTCGAAATATCTTTTCGCGGCCCAGGCGGCGCGCTTCATGTCCATGGTGAAATGGCCGCCGGCGCAGAGGATGCCGATATCGGGCCGGTGATATTCGCCCATCCATTCCATGTCCGCCATGATGTCGGTGTCGCCGGTGACATAGATCACATGCCCCTCTCCCGCGATCATGTAGCCGGATTCGTGGCCGGCATAGATCGGGCCCTCATTGCCTTCGATGGATGAGCTGTGGGTCGCGTTGACCATCGTGACCTTCGCGCCCCCCAGATCGACCGTGCCGCCCTTGTTGAAGCCGATCCCCTGGATGCCCTGATGCGTCTGCCAGGTCGAGATCAGGTCGTAGATGCCCACGACCGGGATCTTGAGTTCGCGGGCGATGGCCAGTGTGTCGCCGCTATGGTCGCCGTGCCCATGGGTCAGAAGCACATGGGTCGCGCCCTGGATCGCCTCGCCGCGCCGGTCCTCGGGGAAAACCGGGTTGCCCGAAAGCCAGGGGTCGATCAGGATCACCGCCTGTTCGATTTCAAGCCTGAAGCCGGAATGGCCGAGCCAGGTGAGTTTCATCGCGGGGACTCCTTTTCGCGTGACGCCCATATCCTGCCAAGGTCCGGGGTGGTCGTAAAGTTCCGGCGCCGCCATGGCTTGCCCCCTGGGGGCCGGCTTTGTAAAACCCGCCCAAGCGAAAGGAACCCCCATGGCTATTACTCAGGATGAGGCCCGCAAGGTCGCGCATCTGGCGCGCATCGCGGTCGAGGACGCGGACCTGCCGGCTTTGGCGCAGGAGCTGAACGGCATCCTGCATTTCATGGAGCAGTTGAACGAGGTCGATGTCGAGGGCGTCGAGCCGATGACCGGCGTTGAGCCGATGCGCCTGAAGCGGCGCGAGGATGTCGTCACCGATGGCGAGATCCAGGGCCTGATCCTGAAGAACGCGCCCGATGCGCGCGAGGGCTTCTTTGCCGTGCCGAAGGTGGTGGAATGAGCGATCTGAACCAATTGACCATCGCCGATGCCCGCGACGCGCTGGCCAAGGGCGAGACCACGGCGGTCGAACTGACCGAGGCATGTTTGTCGGCGATCGACGCCTCGGGCGCGCTGAACGCCTTTGTGCATAACACGCCCGAGAAGGCGCGCGAGATGGCCGAGGCCGCCGACGCCCGGATCAAGGCGGGCGCAGCGGCGCCGATGACGGGCATTCCGGTCGGCGTCAAGGATCTGTTCTGCGTGCGGGACGTGCCCTCGCAATCCGCCAGCCGCATCCTGGAGGGTTTCCTGCCGCAATACGAATCGACCGTGACCCGGAACCTTTGGGATCAGGGCGCGGTCATGCTGGGCAAGCTGAACCAGGACGAATTCGGCATGGGCTCATCGACCGAGAACAGCGTTTATGGCGCGACGGTCAACCCTTGGAAGCTGGAGGACGGCGTGGCCCGGACCTCGGGCGGTTCCTCGGGCGGCTCGGCGGCGGCGGTGGCGGCGGATCTGTGCCTGGGGGCGACTGCGACCGATACCGGCGGCTCGATCCGGCAGCCGGCGGCATTCACCGGCACCGTGGGGCTGCGCCCGACCTATGGCCGCGTCAGCCGCTGGGGCGTGATCGCCTATGCCAGTTCGCTGGATCAGGCCGGGCCGATCACCAAGACCGTGCGGGATGCCGCGATCATGCTGGGGGCCATGGCCTCGGTCGATCCCAGGGATTCGACCAGCGCCGACCGCCCGGTCCCGGATTACGAGGCCGCGCTGACCGGCGACATTCGCGGCAAGCGCATCGGCATTCCGCGCGAATACCGCATCGAGGGCCTGTCGGACGAAATCGACGCGCTGTGGTCGCAGACCGCCGCCATGCTGCGCGACGCCGGCGCCGAGATCGTCGACATCAGCCTGCCCCATGCGCGATACGCGCTGCCGGCCTATTATGTCATCGCGCCGGCCGAGGCTTCGTCCAATCTGGCGCGCTATGACGGCGTGCGCTATGGCCGCCGCGCCAAGCTGGGCGCGGGCGACGGCGTGGTCGAGATGTATGAAAAGACCCGTGCCGAGGGTTTCGGTCCCGAGGTGCAGCGACGTGTCATGATCGGCACCTATGTGCTGTCGGCGGGTTTCTACGATGCCTATTACAACCGCGCGCGCAAGGTCCGCGCGCTGATCAAGCGGGATTTCGATCTGGCCTATGCTGGCGGCATCGACGCGATCCTGGCGCCGACGACGCCAAGCGCGGCCTTCGCGCTGGGTTCGTCCGACAAGAGCAACCCGGTCGAGATGTATCTGAACGATGTCTTTACCGTGACGCTGAACCTTGCCGGTCTGCCGGGCATCTCGGTGCCGGTGGGGCTGGACGGGCAGGGCCTGCCTTTGGGGATGCAGTTGATCGGCCGTCCCTGGGAGGAAGGCGCGCTCTTGAACCTTGCGCAGGCGCTGGAATCTGCGGCAGGCTTCTTGGCGAAACCCAAACGCTGGTGGTGACCGGCCCCCTGGAGGCGAAGCGATGCGGAAACTGGTGATCTTCTTGGCGCCGCTGCTGGCTCTGGCGTCCTGCGGCGAGAATGGCGGCTGGAATCCGAATTACAGCGCCATGCATAACGGCTCGGGTTACGCTGGATATATGAACCAGCGCGAGGCCGCCTTGCAGGGCAGGGGCGCGGTGCCGCCGGTAATCCCGGTCGAACTGCCGGCGCAGGCGCCGACGGCCACGGATCTTTCCGGCCTGCCGATCTGGAAGCAGCCGGGCGGGGGCAAGGCGCAGCGCGTGGTGGTCGCGCCCGATCTGCGCGGCTATGCGCGTCGCGAGCGGCAGGCGCCGGGAACCGAGGTCTATCGGCGCACGGGCGGCACGGGCGCGGCGGCGTCGCGAAACTGCGCGGGCTATCCTTCGGCGGATGCGGCGCAGCGGGCGTTCATCGCGGCGGGCGGGCCGGTCCTGGACCCGCGTGGCATGGACCCGGACGGCGATGGTTTCGCCTGCGGCTGGGATCCGCGCCCGCTGCGGTGAGCCTGTCGCCCAATCATGGCGACCGGCGCGGGCAGCGGCCCGAACTGGTCGTGATCCATTACACCGGCATGGCGGATGGCGCCTCGGCCCGCGCGCGGCTTTGCGATCCGCTTGCCGAGGTCTCGGCGCATTGGCTGATCCATGAGGATGGCCGGAGCGAGGCCCTGGTCCCCGAGGACCGCCGCGCCTGGCATGCGGGCGCGGGCGCTTGGCAGGGGCGCGGGGACGTGAACTCGCGCAGCATCGGCATCGAACTGGTCAATCCTGGCGACCGCCCTTTCCCCGAACCGCAGATGGCCGCGCTGGAGGGGCTTCTGCGCGGGATCATGGCGCGCTGGAGCATCGTGCCGGCGGGGGTCATCGGCCATTCCGACATGGCTCCCGGACGCAAGATCGATCCAGGCCCGCGCTTCGACTGGCGCCGGCTGGCGTTGCAGGGGCTGGCGATCTGGCCTTCAAGGTCCGGTCCCGACCTGCCGCTGGAAGACAGCCTGACCCGGATCGGCTATCCTGACAGTCCCGTCCGGCTTGCGGCGTTCCGGTTGCGTTTTCGGCCTTGGGCGGAGGGACGGGAAACGCCCGAGGACAGACGATGCGCGGCGGGGGTGGCGTGCGAAGGATGAGAGTGCGGCGGGGGTAGCCAGGCGGCGCCGGTCGGATGGGGCGAAGGGCCGTTCGCAGGGGGCATTGGGGGTAGCGGGGACGAAGGGCCGCGAGAAACTCGTCGCGACATGGCGAACCGCCTGAGCTTGTGTCCGATTTTATTCGGAGCGCGCGGCTGGGGGCTTCGCCCCCGCGCGTTCCGCGCTCCCCCAGGATGTTCGGGCAAGAAAGACGGAGCCGGGGGTATGCGTTGTTGGGGTGGCCTGGCGGGCTTGTCGGTGGGCCGGCCTTGGCGGGCCGAGGGGGGCTTTCGTGCCGATATGTGCCGGCATCCGGCGCATGTGGAGAATGGTCTTGTCCCGAGCCATTGCTGGACGGGAGGTCGGATGGACTTGCTGGATCGCTGATCCCATCGCTTTCGCGAACGGCGTGGGCATGGCAAGGGCGCAAGGGTCATCACCGCGCGGTTCGATATCGAGGTGGGGCCGGCCTGTTGGCGGAAGGCAGGGTTCAAATGCGCGCGCCGATCCTGCGGGGGAAATGGGGTCGACATGCCTGTCATCCTGGCGCCGGCGCCAAAGCGGCCTTTGCCGGGGGTATCGCCCTAGCCGGCGCGTTGTCCGCCATGGCGCTTTGGGGCCGACCGTCAGGACAGCGAGCTTTCCCGATACGTCCATTTGGCAGAGGCTCGTTCTGGGTTCGGGTCGGGCGCGCGGTGATATCGTGGCCCGGCTGCAAGGCGGGGCTTTCGCGGATCCGGGGCGCGCGGCCATGGGAGAGGCCGGTGCGAAGGGATCGCACCGGCCCGAGGGTTAACCCTATGCCCTGTCCGCCGGAGGTGCCTTACCAGTCGAAGACATGCGCCAGCAGGATGGTGTTGGTGCCGACCGTGATCAGCGTGCCTTGCGAGGTCACCGTCTCGCGATAGGAGGCGCCGCCCAGGTCGATCACGTCCACCCCGGCATCGAAGCCGAGGACCGTGTCTTTGCCGAACGCGCCGCGGAAGATCAGCGTGTCGCGGTCGCCGTCTCCGGGGGCGTAGCTGTTGTAGAACTCGCCGTTCGCGCTGATCAGGTCATTGCCGGCGCCGCCGGTGATGGTGTCGCGCCCCTCGCCGCCCTCCAAGGTGTCATTCCCGCGCGAGCCGATCAGGACATCGTCGCCCCAGCGGGTATTGCCGTGAAAGCCCGTGCCCGTGGAGCTGATCGTGGCATTCGCCCCGGTCATGGTGTCGCGCCCCTCATGGGTCCAGACGGTTTCGAATTGGGAATAGGTCAATGTGCTGCGCGCGCCGCCGATATTGGTCGCGGCATTGCCCGCGGTCGAGCCGTCCGCCGCGATGCTGGTGATGTTGGTCGCGACACCCGCCGAATTCTCCCAGCCGGCCTTGATCCAGATGTTGATCACGTCCGAGCCGGCGCCGCCATAGATAGTGTCGTTCCCGACGACCTCATCGAAATTGCCCTGACCCCAGCGGATGTTGTCAGTGCCCGCGCCGCCGAAGATCAGGTCGTTTCCGGTCGAGCTTTGGACGAAGTCGTCACCCGCACCGGCGCGGATCGTGTCATTGCCCGAACCGCCATCGATGAAATCGCCGCCCCGGCTACCGATGATGCTGTCATTGCCGCCCCCGGCATAGAGGGTCAGGCCGTGGACGGGCGTGCCGCCATGCGCCGATTCCAGCGTCGCGCTGGCGGCGTTGACGGTGTCGTTGCCGTCGCCCAGGTGGATGCGCTCGATCCCGGTAAAGGTCAGCCGGCCCTTGCTGCTGGTCGCGACGCCGTCCTCGCTGGTGCTGAAGGTCAGCGAGACGGGACTGGTTTTGAAATACAGGCGGTCGCCGCCGGTTTTCTCACCATAGACATTGCTGTCGTAACGCTCGTTTAGATCGCCGCCATGAATGGTGGCATTACCGCTGGTGTAATAGAATTCGTCCGCGCCATTCAGGCCCGAGACGGTCTGGTTCGCGATGATGGTGATCTTATCGTCTGAATTAGTAGGCAAGTTACCCTCGCAACGATGCTTGGCCCTTTATTTGGCCTGGTTGATTGCTCTCCGGTTCTGGATCGCATGGGGAGGTGGGGCCGGCACGGATCGCCTATAGGATGTTTTTCATATTAATCATGACTATAGAGGGACCAGAATCGCGGATTCGCCGCGTTCTGGTCGGTTCACATTGACCCCATCGTTAACCACGCCGCGCGAAGGGCGCGGCATCAGGACACAACAAACCATATCCGGCGACCTTGATGGACCGTCGAGTGGCATGCAGATACATCTTTTACGGGAGTTTATTTTATAATATTCCCGTGACGCTAGTGACATCAAGGGATCGATAACCCCTGATTCCGCGAATCGCTAGCACTTCATCGTGCTTTCCTTCAATTGGACCAGATTTGGCACGTTTCCGCCGCATGGCTGCGTGAAATTGCCGATCTGAACCTGTCCGTTTGGTTTAGGACCCGCCAATTCGCAATTCGCTGCGACACTAAAATTGCATAATTGCGACATGCCTGCGGTTTCGCGTCGATGACACGCGGGGAAAGCTGCGCCATAAAGCAGTGCCCGACGCCTCCGCGCAGCCGGAAAGGGACGATTCTGCGAGCTTTTTCCAGATCCTGCGGTGGGTGTGAATGGCACGGAACCGGCACTCGGTGCCTTGATGCTAGGCAATGCCGGCATGGTTGCCCAAGTCGTGCACATGCCGGTTGCAATAGCGCGGGGCAGCCGCTTAGGCTTGATCAGCGGAACAACAAAAATTGAACAGGGGGCCCGCATTTGGCAATCGCAGCCGGTAATGACGCGTTCGTCGTCTTCGATCATGTGCAGAAAAGCTATGATGGCCAGACGCTTGTGGTTAAGGATTTGAACCTCAGGATTGGCCAGGGCGAATTTTTGACCATGCTGGGGCCGTCCGGCTCGGGCAAGACCACCTGCCTGATGATGCTGGCGGGGTTCGAGACCGCCACCCATGGCGAGATCCGGCTGAACGGCCGCAATATCAATGACGTGCCGCCCCACAAGCGCGGGATCGGCATGGTGTTCCAGAACTATGCGCTGTTCCCGCACATGACCGTGGGCGAGAATCTGGCCTTTCCGCTGGAAGTGCGGGGGATGGATTCCTCGGAACGCAATACCCGCGTCGCGAGAGCGCTGGATATGGTGCAGATGTCCAAATTCGCGAACCGCCGCCCGGCCCAGCTTTCCGGCGGCCAGCAGCAGCGGATCGCGCTGGCCCGCGCGCTGGTCTTCGACCCGGAACTGGTCCTGATGGACGAGCCTCTGGGCGCGCTCGACAAGCAGTTGCGCGAGCATATGCAGCTTGAGATCAAGGCCCTGCACGACCGGCTGGGCATTACTGTGGTCTATGTCACCCATGACCAGGGCGAGGCGCTGACCATGTCGGATCGCATCGCCGTCTTCAACGATGGCCGCATCCAGCAACTGGCGCCGCCGCCGGTGCTTTACGAACAGCCCGAGAACAGTTTCGTCGCCGGCTTCATCGGCGAGAACAACGCCCTGCGCGGCAAGATCGAAAAGCTGGACGGCACCCGCGCCCTTGTGCGGCTGGGCAATGGCGATCTGATCGACGCGACGGCCGTGAACATTCACGACACCGGGCAGGCCACGACCGTCTCGATCCGGCCCGAGCGGGTCGAGTTCAAGCCCGACCTGATGCCCCCCGGCGCCCATACGCTGGAGGCCCAGGTCCGCGACGTGATCTATATGGGAGATATCCTGCGGGCGCGGTTGAAGGTTGCGGGCCAGGACGACTTCGTGATGAAATACCGCAATACCTTGGGTCAGGTCCGGCTTAGCCCCGGCCAGAGCATTCGCATCGGCTGGCACCCCGAGGATGCCCGCGCGCTGGACCCGGTATGACTTTCCTCTTTTGCTGCCAGGAGCCACTATGAGAACTACCCTTCTGCTGAGCACCGCCCTGATCGTCATGGGTGCAGCCGCCCAGGCCCAGGACAAGTCGTTGACCATTCTGGGCTGGGGCGGCGCCTATGGCGCGGCGCAGGTCGAGGCATATCTGAAGCCCTTCGAGGCCAAGACCGGGATCAAGGCAGTGATGGTCGATGCCGATAACCCCGCCACCCCGATCAAGGGTCAGGTCGAGGCCGGCAACGTGACCACCGATGTCGCCTCGGTAGAATATGCCGATGCCGTGCGCCTTTGCGACGAGGGGCTGGTCGAGCAGATCGACCCGGCCATCCTGACCCCGGCGCCCGACGGCACCTCGGCCCAGGACGACTTCCTGTCCGGCGCCGTGACCGATTGCTTCGTGGGCACGGATGTCTATTCCTCGGTCATCGCCTATGACGAGACCAAGTTTCCCGATGCCAAGCCGACCGGCCCGGCCGATTTCTTCGATCTTGAGAAATTCCCCGGCAAGCGCACCATGCGCAAGGGCGCGAAATTCGGCCTGGAGCTGGCACTGATGGCCGATGGCGTGCCCCCCGAGCAGGTCTATGAGGTCATGGCCACGCCCGAGGGCGTCGACCGCGCCTTCAAAAAGCTCGACACGATCAAGAAGGACGTGATCTGGTATGAGGCCAACTCCCAGGCCCCGCAGCTTCTGGCCGATGGTGAGGTCAGCATGGCCTTTGCCTTCAACGGCCGGATCTTCGACGCCGCCTTGAAAGAGAAGAAGCCCTTCAAGATCGTCTGGAACGGCCAGGTCTATGAGCTTGAGGGCTGGGTGATCCCCAAGGGCGCGCCCAACCTGGAGGCGGCGAAGGAATTCGTGGCCTTCTCGACCTCGACCGAGCCGCAGGCCCATGCGGCCGAGTTCATCAGCTATGGCCCGCCGCGCAAATCCTCGGCGGCGATTGTCGGCAATGTCGTGGGCACCGATGTGCCGATGGCGCCGAACCTGCCGACCTATGCCGACAACCTCGTCGGCTCGCTGGCGATCGACACCGACTTCTGGGCCGATCACGATACCGAGCTGAAAGAGCGTTTCAGCGCCTGGCTGGTCGCGAACTAAGCCTTTTCGGATCGCGGCGTCCCCCTTGCCGCGATCCGGTCCGCATCCCCGGATGCCAATAAAGGCGGCCAATGCGCCGCAAGCCACCAAAGGGAGAAAGACCATGAAGAAAACTTTTATTCTGACCTCGGCGCTTTGCGGCGTGGCCTTCGCGGCCCATGCCCAGAACAAAGAGGTCAACGTCGTCTCATGGGGCGGCGCCTATGAGACGTCCCAGGTCGAGGCTTATAACAAGCCCTTCGCCGCGAAGACCGGCATCAAGGTCAACATGATCGCCGCCGACAACCCGGCGACGCCGCTGAAGGCGCAGGTCGAGGCGAAAAACATCACCGGAGACGTTTTCGACATCGAGGTCTCGGACGCGATTCGCATGTGCGACGAGGGCGCGTTGATCGAAATCGACCCGGCCAGCCTGCCGCCCGCGCCCGACGGCACGCCCGCGATCGACGACTTCATCCCCGGCGCGCTGCTGGATTGCGCGGTGGCGAATATCTTCTGGGGCACGGTCATCGCCTTCGATCAGACCAAGTTCGGCGATGCCAAGCCCGCGACCGCCGCCGATTTCTTTGATACCGCCAAGTTCCCGGGCAAGCGGGGCCTGCCCAAGAACCCCAAGCGCACGCTGTATCTGGCGCTGATCGCCGATGGCGTGGCGCCCGACAAGATCTATGAGACCCTGGCCACGCCCGAGGGCGTGGACCGCGCCTTCGCCAAGCTGGACACCATCAAGTCCAGCGTGGTCTGGTGGGAAGCTGGCGCCCAGCCGGTGCAGCTTCTGGCCGATGGCGAGGTGGCGATGACCACCGTCTATAACGGCCGGATCTTCGACGCCATGGTAGGCGAGGGTAAGCCCTTCGAGATCATCTGGGACGGGCAATACATGGACATGGACATGTATGTCATTCCCAAAGGCGCGCCCAACCCCGAGGCGGCGCTAGAATATCTGAAGTTCTCGACCGACACCCAGCGTCTGGCCGATCAGGCGAAATGGATCGCCTATGGCCCGTCGCGGAAATCCTCGGCGGCGCTGGTCGGCCTCTACAAGGACGGCAAGACCGAGATGGCGCCGCATATGCCGACCAGTCCCGAGCATATGAAAACCGCCGTCATGGACGACCCGGAGTTCTGGGCTGATCACAGCGCCGAGCTTGCCGAACGGTTCAACGCCTGGCTGGCCGCGAACTGACTGCCGCGCGCTCCGTGGCTCGGTTCCGGCCGGGCCACAGGGTTTTCGAATAACCAGCAGATCGACAAGGGCACCCAGGATGGCCAACGCGCTTGACCCCCATGCCGCCATCGCGACCCAGGCCGGCGGCCCTGACGATGGCGGGATGCTGAAGACCGCCGACGGACGGCCGCTGAAATCGGCGCTGGCGCGCAGTTCCCGCCGCGCCCGGCGCCGGGCCTTCCTGCTGGTGCTGCCGCTTTTGCTGTTCATCGTGCTGACCTTTATCGTGCCCATCGGGCAGATGCTGCAACGCTCGGTCAAGAATGACGGCTTCTCGGCCAATATGCCGGCGCTCAGCGCCTGGTTCGCCGAGAATCCGGCCGGCACGCCCCCCGACGATGCAGGCTGGCAGGCGCTTGCCCAGGACCTGCAAGCGGTGGCCCAGGCGCGCACCATCGGCATTGTCGGCACCCGGATCAATTACGACCTGCCCGGCACGCGCTCGCTCTTCACGGCGGCGGGACGCAAGGCACGGGACGGCATCCAGCCCCCTTACCGCGAGAATGTCCTGGCGATGGACCAGAAATGGGGCGATCCCAAGCTCTGGTCGGTGATGCGCGAGGCGTCCTCTCCCTATACTAGCAATTTCTATCTCGCGGCGATCGACCGCGCGCGGGACGAGAAGGGCGAGATCGTCCAGGCACCCGAGCAGCAGCGGATCTACGTCAAGCTTTTCCTGCGCACCTTCTGGCTCTCGCTGGTCATCACCTGCACCACCTTCCTGCTGGGCTTTCCCATCGCGCATCTGCTGGCGACGCTGCCGATGCGCAAGTCGAACCTGCTGATGATCCTGGTGCTCCTGCCGTTCTGGACCTCGCTCCTGGTGCGGACCACCGCCTGGATGGTGCTCTTGCAACAGCAGGGCGTGGTCAATGATATCCTGGTCTGGCTGGGGGTGATCGGCGACAATCAACGATTGCAGATGATCTTCAACCAGACCGGCACGATCATCGCGATGACGCATATCCTGCTGCCCTTCATGATCCTGCCGCTTTATTCGGTGATGCGGACGATCAACCCCAGCTACGTCCGGGCGGCGCGATCCCTGGGCGCGACAAGCTGGACGGCCTTCCGTAGGGTCTATTTCCCGCAGACCCTGCCGGGGCTGGGCGCTGGGGCGCTTCTGGTCTTCATCCTGGCGGTCGGTTATTACATCACACCGGCACTGGTCGGCGGCTCCAGCGGACAGCTCATCTCGAACATGATCGCGATGCATATGACGCAGACGCTGAACTGGTCCATGGCGGCGGCGCTGGCGGCGCTTCTGCTGGGCGGCGTCCTGATCCTTTACTGGGTCTATGACCGGCTCGTCGGCATCGACAACCTGAAACTGGGGTAATCACCATGGCGCTTCCGACCTATGCCTCGCCCTTGGAGAAAGCCTGGCACTATGCCTATCTGGCGATCTGCGGGGCGATCTTCTTCTTCCTGATCGCGCCCATCGTCGTGGTGATCCCGCTCAGCTTCAACGCCGAGCCCTATTTCACCTTCACCGACAAAATGCTCTCCTTCGATCCCGACGGTTATTCGATGCGCTGGTATGACAGCCTGCTGACCTTCGGCATGCAGCAGCCCGACACCGCGCGCGGACTAAGCTGGTGGGCGGATGCCTGGCACAACGCGAAATGGATCCAGGCGACGAAAAGCTCGCTCATCGTGGGCTTTTTCGCGACGATCCTGGCGACGGTGCTGGGCACATTGGCGGCGCTGGGCCTGTCGCGCCCGGAAATGCCCTTCCGCCGGATCATCATGGCGATGCTGATCTCGCCCATGATCGTGCCGATCATCATCACGGCGACGGGGATGTTCTTCTTCTACTCGAACCCCTGCGAGCCGCTGACCTGGATCGGGCTGAACCTGCAATGCGGCAAGCTCGCCGGCACCTACCTGGGCGTGATCCTGGCCCATGCGACGCTGGGCATTCCCTTCGTCATCATCACGGTGACGGCGACGCTGATCGGCTTCGACCAGTCGCTGGCCCGCGCCGCCTCCAGCCTGGGCGCCAACCCGCGCACCACCTTCTTCCGCATCATCATGCCACTGATCCTGCCGGGCGTGATCTCGGGCGCGCTCTTTGCCTTCGTGACCTCCTTCGACGAGGTCGTCGCGGTCCTGTTCATCGCCGGTCCAGATCAACAGACCATCCCGCGCCAGATGTGGAACGGCATTCGCGAACAGATCAGCCCCGCGATCCTGGCCGTCGCGACGCTGCTCGTCATCTTCTCGATCGCGCTGCTGGCGGTGGTGGAGCTCCTGCGGCGCCGCTCGGAACGCCTGCGCGGCATCACGCCCCACTGACCAAGGCCGCCCTCAAGGGGCGGCCTTCTCTCGGGCTTCTTCGTTTCACAAATACCCCCCGCCGGAGGCGCCTTCACGGCAGGACCAGGATCCAGAACCAGATCGTCAGGATGGATAGCGCGGTCGAGACCAGCACCGTAGAAGCCGCCACCCGCTTGGCCGAATTGTAGATCGAGGCGAACAGATAGGCGTTCACCCCCGGCGCCATGCTGGCGGTGATCACGGACGAGCGCATGGCCCCGGTGGGAAGCTGGAACAGATGCCCCAGCCCATAGGTCGTGACCGGGTGGATCACCAGCGAACACAGGCAGCATATGGCGATGGCGGTGCTGTCCCCCTCGGGGCGATAGCGGTAAAGGACGCCCCCCAGTCCGAACAGCGCGGCGGGCAGGGCGGCGCGCGCCATCATGTCGGCGGCGGCCCAGAAACCCTGCGGCAGGACCAGCCCGGCATGGGTCAGGAAATTCGTCGCTGCCCCGCACAGGATGCCGATGATCAGCGGCGTGTGCAGGACGCCCGACAGCGCGCGCATGGCGATCTGGCCCACGGCCAGGCTCTGCCCCCGCGCGCGGGCGATTTCCATCATGGTGATGCCGAAAGTGTAAAGCAGCGGCGAATGGATGGCGATGATGGCGATGTTGCCGGCCACCGCCTCGGCGCCATAGGCGCGCTCCATGATCGGGATACCCAGCAGCAGCGAATTCGAAAACAGGCAGCAGAACCCGATCGCCACCGCATCCATGGCGGGCCGCTTCAGCCAGAAAAGCGCCAGCGTCCAGCCGATGAAATAGGACAGGAACGCCCCGGTATAGAAGGCGATCCACATGCCCAGGTTGAAATTCTCGGCCATGTCCAGCCGCGCCACCTGCGTGAACAGCAGGACCGGCACCGCGAAATTCTGGGCGAATCGCATCAGCCCGTCGACGGCCACCTCGCTGAAGACCTTGCGCCATGCGACCAGATAGCCAAAGCCGATGATCAGAAAGACCGGCAGGATGACATCGATCAGAACGGTCATGTCAGATGCAGTTCCATTCCGTCATAAGCCGGGACCACATGCGCGGGCGTCTCGGCCATGACCGCGTCGTAGTCCAGGTCGAAATGCATATTGGTGATCACCCCCCGCCGCGCGCCCGAGCGGGAAATCCATTCCAGCGCCAGGTCCAGATGGGCATGGCTGGGATGCGGGCGGCGTCGCAGCGCGTCGCAGACAAAGATCTCGGCGCCCCGGATTTCGGGCCAGGCCGCTTCGGGGATCGCCTTCACATCCGGCAGATAGACCAGCCCGCCCGCCTCGGCCTCGATCCGAAAGCCAAGCGCGTGGATATCGCCATGCGAAACCTCGAAGGGCCGCATCCGCAATTCGCCCCCGGCCCCGGCCACCGCGAAAGGCCCGGCGATCCGCACCAGCCGGCAGATCGGCGGATAGGATGAGCCGGGCGGCGTCTGGAACACATAGCCAAAGCGCGTCGCCAGCACCTCGGCGGTGGCCGCGTCGGCATGAACCGGCAGCATGCGGTCCATGTTGAACACGATCTGGCGCAGATCGTCGATGCCGTGGATATGGTCGGCGTGGGGATGGGTATAGACCACGGCATCCAGATGGCCGATCCCCGCATCCAGAAGCTGCGGCACCAGATCGGGCCCGGTGTCGATCAGCACCCGCGTCACTCCGTTCTCGGCTTCGCGCTCCAGCAGAAGCGCGCAGCGGCGGCGGCGGTTCCTGGGATTGGAGGGGTCGCATTCGCCCCAATGCCCGCCCAGTCTGGGAACCCCACCGGACGACCCGCAGCCCAGGATCGTCGCCTTGATCATGCGGCGGCCTTGCTGAAAAGCCGGTCGAAGTTACGGCTGGTCCGGGCGCGGAACTCGGCCTCGTCCAGCCCTAGCGCCTCGGCCCCGATCCGGGCGGTATGGGCGACATAGGCCGGCTCGTTGCGCTTGCCGCGATGGGGTGGCGGGGCCAGATAGGGGGCGTCCGTTTCGACCAGGATGCGGTCCGGGGGGGCGGCGGCGAAGATCTCGCGGATCTCGGCCGAGCGCGGGAAGGCCGCGATTCCCGACATCGAAAGATAAAAGCCCAGATCCAGCGCCGCTCGTGCCAGTTCCGGCCCGCTGGTATAGCAATGCATCACGCCGGAGAAGGCGCCGGCGCGGTGCTCTTCGGTCAGGATGCGGGTCATGTCGGCATCGGCATCGCGGGAGTGGACGATCAGCGGCAGCCCGGTGCGGCGCGCGGCCTCGATATGCAGGCGCAGGCTTTCGGCCTGAACCGCCGCGCTTTCGGCGGTGTAGTGATAGTCGAGGCCCGTTTCGCCGATGCCGACGAATTTCGGGTGCCGGGCCAGGGCGACCAGTTCCTCGACCCGGATCAGAGGCTCTTCGGCGGCATGCATCGGATGGACGCCCGCGGCATAGAACAGCCCCTCATGCGCCTCGGCCAGGGCGCGGACGGCCGGCTCTTTCGGCATGCGGGTGCAGATCGTGACCATGCGGGTGACGCCGGCGGCGCGCGCGCGGGCGATCAGTTCGGCGGTCTGGCCCTCGAAATCCGGGAAATCCAGGTGACAATGGCTGTCGACCAAGTCGGGAAGGGCAGGGCTGTCGGACATCGGGGTTCCTGTCGGCTCAGGCTTGCGGGACAGGCTGGTTCGCAAGCCCGATCAGCATATCCATCACCAGCGCCGCCGGGTCAAGGTTGACTGCCCGCCCGGCGCGTGCGCGCGCCGAAAGCTCGGCCTGGGCACTGGCCCAATGGCGCGCGGCCGCCGCATCGGGGGCCAGGCGGGTCAGGGTCTCGGCCTCGCCCTCGGCGGCTTCGGGGAAGGGGGCGCCCAGCAGGCCGGTGCGGGCGGCGCGGGTCAGGAAGCGATCCAGCAGCGTCACCATCAGGTCGAAGGGATCACCCTCGGCTCCGGCGCGGCCTGCCGCCGCTTCGGCTAGGGTCGCCGCCGCGCGCCGGTCCATGCGGGGGAAATCGGCAAAAAGCCGGACGATTCGATGGTAAAGCGCCAGGCCGTCCTGGCCCGTCAACCGCACCGCCTCGCCGACCGAGCCGCCGGCCAGCGCCGCCAGCCGTGCCGCGTCGTCCGTGATGCCCAGATCGGCCAGGATCCGCGCCATCTGCGCGGGGTCCAGCGGATGCAGCCGCAATTCGCGGCAGCGCGAGCGGATCGTGGGCAAAAGCCGCCCCGGCTGATGCGCGACCAGGATCAGAACCGCGTCCCGTGGCGGCTCTTCAAGCTGTTTCAGCAGCGCATTCGCGGCGGCCTGGTTCATCTCGTCGGCGGCGTCGATGATGGCGACACGGCGCCCGCCTTCGGCCGCGCTCATGTGAAAGAAGCTCTGCAAGCGGCGGATCTCGTCCACGGTGATCTCGGCCCGGACGCGCCCGGTCCTTTCATCGACCGGGCGGCGGACCAGAAGCAGGCGCGGCTCGGACAAGGCGCGGATGCGGCGCACGGGCGCGGCCTCGGGGTCGGTTTCCAGCCGGTCGGGGGGGCCGCCCGCCAGCAGCCATTTCGCCATCGCCCAGGCAAGCGTGGCCTTGCCGGTGCCGCGCGGGCCGCATAGCAGCCAGCCATGGTGCAGCCGTCCCGCCTGGGCCGAGGCCAGGAAATCGCCCACCGCCGCGTCCTGGCCAAGGATCCGCAGGGCATCGCGCGGATGCGGCGCGCCGGGCACGCGGTCGGGTTCGGGCGGCGTCTCCTCGGTCATAGCGCGGCCAGGACGCGCGCGGCGACCTCCTCCTCCGAGCCGCGCCCGTCGATCACGCGGATTCGGTCGGGGAATTCCGCGGCCAGGTCCAGGAAGCCGTGGCGCAGCCGTTGCTGGAATTCCACGCCCAGGCTTTCGTAACGGTCCTCGGTCCCGCCCCGCGACCGGCCGCGTGCCAGCGAGACGGCGGGATCGATGTCGATGACGAAGCTGCGATCCGGCTCAAGTCCGATCACCAGGGCGTGCAGCGCCTCGACCAGTCGGCGGTTCTCGGCGCGGACAAGGCCCTGATAGACACGCGAGCTGTCGGCGAAACGGTCGGTCACGACCCAGGCGCCGCGCGCCAAAGCCGGACGGATCAGCCGCTCGACATGGTCGCGGCGGGCGGCGTTGAACAGAAGCAACTCGGTCTCGGGGGACCAGCGTTCGCCGCCCCCCTCGACCAGAAGGCGGCGGATCTCTTCGGCGCCGGGGCTGCCGCCCGGCTCTCGCGTGGGAATGCAGTCCTGGCCGCGCGCGGCCAGGGCAGCTACCAGCCTGCGCGCCTGGGTCGATTTGCCCGAGCCGTCGATTCCCTCGAAACTGATGAACATCGGATCAGTTCGAGACGGCCTGAACCGCGCGATGCCCCAGCCGCACGGCGGCGTTTTGCAGCCGCCCGACCACGCCCGCGCGGGCGATGTCCTCGGCCGCCAGAAGCGGCAGGCGCGATTGGCCGGCACCAGGGATGTTGACCAGAAGCTCGCCCAACTGATCTCCTTTCGTGATCGGCGCCTCGATCGGGCCATTGAACACCGCCTCGGCGGTCACGCCGGATTGCGAGCCGGCGGGGATCAGCACACGAACGCCGTCCCTGGTGGTCAGCCCGACGCGGCCGTGATCGCCCAGCCAGACCGGCGCCTGCGCCACGACCTCGCCCTGGGGCAGGATGGTGCGCATGGTGAATTGGCGATAGGCCCAGTTCACGATCCGCTCGGCCTCCTCGGCGCGGGCGCGGTCGCTGGGCAGGCCGGCGATGACGAAGACGATGCGTCTATCCCCCTGAACGGCCGAGCCGACCAGGCCATAGCCCGCCTCTTGCGTATGCCCGGTCTTCAGCCCATCCGCCCGCCAATCCGCACCGCCCAGCCGCAGCAGCGGATTGCGGTTGTTGGCGTTCGAGGGCACGCGGTTCTTGTAATTGTATTCCGTCAGCGCGAAATTCCTGTAAAGCTCGGGGAATGCGGTGATCAGCCGGGTCGCGAGGATGCCCAGGTCATGCATGCTCATGCGGTGATCGGGATGCGGCCAGCCCGAGGCATTGGCGAAATGCGAATTCGTCATTCCCAATTGCCGTGCCCGTTCGTTCATCAGTCGGGAGAAGGCTTCTTCGGTCCCGGCCAGCCCCTCGGCGACGACCACGCAGGCGTCGTTGCCCGAATTGATGATGATGCCGTGGATCAGCTCCTCGACCGTGGGGCGGTCGGCCGGCTCGACGAACATGCGCGAACCGCCCATCTGCCATGCCTTGTTCGAGACGGGGAAGGTCGTGTCCATGGCCACGCGCCCGTCATGCAGCGCCTCGAACAGCATGTTCAGCGTCATCAGCTTGGACATCGAGGCGGGCGGCAGCGGCTGGTCCGAGTTCTTTTCCATCAGCACGGTGCCGGTCGCCAGGTCATAGACCCAGGCGGCCGAGGCATTCGTGTCGAAGGCGCGCGCGGGCAAGGCCAGCACCAGGGTGAAGGCGAGGATGCGGAAAAGCAGAGCGCGCATGGTATCGTCCTTGGCAAGTCGTTCTGACCGCTATGGTTAGCCCAGTAGGGGCCGGCCCGCAACGCGGCAGGCCGGGCCTGCCGGCGAATTGAACAGCCTATGGTTGCGAGGCCACGGGCCGCGGGCCCGTCCCCCCATTTTTCCGCGCGACCTGGGCGTCGCGGCGATGCCGCTGCGTGCCTGCGGTGCGATCCTGCCGCCCCTAACCGCTTGCCCCCTGCAAGGCACCAGTGCGCTTCAATAGCTGCGGATCAGCCCGACCAGACGGCCTTGGACGCGGATCTTGTCCTCGGGCAGGATACGGGTTTCATAGGCTGGGTTCGCGGCCTCAAGCGCGATCATGCCGCCCTTGCGGCGATAGCGTTTCAGCGTCGCCTCGGACCCTTCGACCAGGGCCACGACGATCTCTCCGTTTTCGGCCGTGTCCTGTTCGCGGATCACCACCACGTCGCCGTCGTTGATCCCCGCCTCGATCATCGAATCGCCTTTGACTTCAAGCGCATAATGGCGTTCCTGGCCTGCCAGCATCGAGCCGGGCACGGCAATGTGATGCGAGATCTCGGAAATCGCCTCGATGGGCACGCCGGCCGCTATACGGCCCATCACCGGCAGATCTACCGCCGAGACCGAGATGGGCATCGCCCCGCGCGGCAGGGGCGCCGGCTGATCGGGGGCATCCCCGTCGATCACGCGCGGCTGAAAGCTTGTGCCCTTGCTGAGGCTGTCGGGCAGGCGGACAATTTCCAGCGCGCGGGCACGATGCGGCAGGCGGCGGATGAAGCCGCGTTCTTCAAGGGCGGTCACGAGGCGATGAATTCCCGATTTAGAGCGCAGGTCCAGCGCCAGTTTCATTTCGTCGAACGAGGGGGGCACCCCGTCGCGGGCCATGCGCGCCTGAATGAATTCAAGCAACTGGATTTGCTTCTTCGTCAGCATTGTCTGTCCCTGCTGTTCTGCGAATGCCATCGTGTTCCTTGAATGTTCTAGACGACCCGATCCCTTGCGTCAATCACTATGCCGATTCGGGTAAAGAAGCGGTTAAAGCGCCAGGAACGAAACTCTTTCCCCCGCCTTTCGCGCCGGATCGTGGGCCGGGCGGATCAGCAGCGCATCGGCCTGGGCCAGCAGCCACAGCCTTGCGCTGTCCTGATCGGCGAAGGGCTCGATCAGGGGCAGGTCGTCGCCCGGATGCAGGCGCGCGCGCAGGTAATGCTGGCGGTCCCCCTCGGGGGGGATGTCGCGGGCCAGGCGCGCATGGGCGGGCCAAGGCCCCGGCGGCAGGCCCTGCATGGCGTGGATCAGGGGCTGCATGAACAGTTTCGCGCAGACCACGGCCGAGACCGGGTTGCCCGGCAGGCCCAGCATCGCCGCCGTTCCCAACCGCCCCGCCATCAGCGGCTTTCCGGGCCGCATGGCCAGCTTGTAGAAGCTGCGCGCCATGCCCAGATCGGCCGCGACCCGTGCGATCAGGTCGTGATCGCCGACCGAGGCGCCGCCGATGGTCACGATCAGATCGGCACCCTCGGCCTGGTAGAAACGCTCGCGCAGGCTTTCCGCGCTGTCGCGGGCCAGCGGCAGGATCGCGGCCTCGGCCCCGGCCTCGCGGGCCAGCGCGGCGATGGCGATGTCGTTGCTGCTGACGATCTGGCCGGGCGCGGGCTCGGTGCCGGGGGGGACCAGTTCGTCCCCGCCGGCCAGCACCACCACCCGAGGCCGCCGCGCCACCGCGACCCGCGCGACATTCATCGCCGCGATCAGCGCCAGGTCCGAGGCGCGCAGGGGACGGCACGGATGAAACGCCTGCCCCCGCGCGAAATCATTGCCCTGGGGGCGGATGTTCAGGCCGGGGCCGGAGACCGGGATGGTGATGTCGTCGCCCTGACGGGTGACGATCTCTTGCATGATCACCCGGTCATAGCCCGCCGGGACGGGCGCGCCGGTGAAGATGCGCAGCGCCGTGCCGGGGGGCGTCGGGCCGTCATAGGGCGCGCCCGCCGCCGCCGTTCCGATCACCCGCAGCGGTCCGGGCAGGTCGGCCCCACGCAGCGCGTAGCCGTCCATGGCCGAGGCATCGAAGGGCGGTTGCGTCAGCCGCGCCAACGCCGGCCGCGCCAGCGCGCGCCCCAGCGCATCCTCGACGGCGATCTCCTCGGTTTCGGAAGGCATGGCAAGCGCCAGCACCAGGGCGCGGGCCTCATCGACGCCGATCATCATCTCCCCCTTTCAGGGCGCGTGGAAATCGCCCGATTTGCCGCCGGTTTTCGAAAGCAGCCGGATGCCCTCGATCCGCATATCCTTCTGCGCGGCCTTGAGCATGTCGTAAACGGTCAGGCAGGCGGTGCTGACGGCGGTCAGCGCCTCCATCTCCACGCCGGTCTTGCCCGTCGTGCGGACGGTCGCGGTGACGCGGATGCCCGGCAGGGCGGGATCGGCGGCCAGATCGACCGAGACCCTGGCGATCGGCAGCGGATGGCATAGCGGGATCAAGTCCGAGGTGCGCTTGGCCCCCATGATCCCCGCCAGCCGCGCCACGCCCAGCACGTCGCCCTTGGCGGCGCCACCTTGCGCGAGCGCCAGCGTCTCGGGGGCCATCACCACCAGCCCCTCGGCCACGGCTTCGCGCGCGGTGTCGGGCTTTTGCGACACATCGACCATATGCGCCTGCCCCGCCGCATCGAAATGCGTCAGGCTCATGCGGCGAGGCCCAGGATCTCGCGCGTCGCGGCGGTCACGTCCTGCCGCCGCATCAGGCTTTCGCCGATCAGGAAGCGGTCGATCCCGGCCTTGGCCATGCGGTCCAGGTCGGCGGGCGTGAAAAGCCCGCTCTCGCAGACCAGATCGCGCTCGTCCGGCACCATGGGCGCCAGCCGCAGCGTGGTTTCAAGGCTGACCTCGAAGGTCTTCAGATTGCGGTTGTTCACCCCGATCAGCGGCGATTTCAGGCGCAGGGCACGCTCTGTCTCGGCCTCGTCATGGACCTCGATCAGCGCATCCATGCCCCAGTGGAGGGCGGCATCCTCAAGCTCGGCGGCAAGGCTGTCCTCGACGCTCGCCATGATGATCAGGATGCAGTCGGCGCCCCAGGCGCGGGCCTCGGCGACCTGATAGGTGTCGTAAAGGAAATCCTTGCGCAGCGCGGGCAGCGCGCAGGCGGCGCGGGCGGCGGTCAGGAATTCGGGCGCGCCCTGAAAGCTGGGACCGTCCGTCAGGACCGACAGGCAGGCCGCCCCGCCGGCCTCATAGGCGCGCGCCAGCGCGGGCGGATCGAAATCGGGGCGGATCAGTCCTTTCGAGGGGCTGGCCTTCTTGATCTCGGCGATCAGCGCATGGCCCTGCGCGGCCTTGCCGGTCAGGGCGCGGGCGAAGCCGCGCGTCGGGCCTGCCTCGCGCGCGGCGGCCTCGACCTGCGACAGCGGGCGCGCGGCCTTGGCGGCGGCGATTTCCTCAAGCTTGTAGGCTTTGATGCGGTCCAGAATATCCATGCCTGTCCTTACTCCGACGGGGCGGTTTCGGAAAGAGCCCAGTCGATGGGCGCCTCTCCGCGCGCCGCCAGCCAGGCATTCACCCGGCTGAAGGGCCGTGATCCAAGAAATCCCCGCCGCGCCGACAGGGGCGAGGGGTGGGCGCTTTCGATCACCAGATCCTGCGGGCGCGGCAGCCCCGCCAGCGCCTTCTGCGCATGGGCGCCCCAAAGGATGAAGGCAAGGGGCCGCCGGGCCTGCGCCCGCGCCACGGCCTGGCGCGCCAGCTTCTGCCATCCCCATTTCGCATGGGCGCCGGCCTGGCCGGGCGGCACCGACAGCGAGGTGTTCAGCAAAAGCACCCCTTGCCGCGCCCAGCCCGACAGATCGCCGTTCACGGGCGCCGCACCCAGGTCGCCCTGCATTTCGGCATAGATGTTTCTCAGCGAGCGGGGCAGAGCGGTGTCAGGCGTGACCGAGAAGGCCAGCCCGTCGGCGTGCCCCGGCGTTGGATAGGGGTCCTGGCCCAGGATCACCGCCCGCGCCGTCTCGGGGGGCGTCAGCGCCAGCGCGGCAAAGACCTGCTCGGGGCCGGGCAGCCAGTCCCGGCCTGAAAGCCGTGCGTGGATCCCCGGCCAGTCGTCGCGGAAAAAGGGCAGATCGGCCCAGGCTTCGGGGATCATTGCGGCTCGGGGGCGCCGACCTGCTGGGCCAGGGCCGCCAGCTTGGCCGCGGCCTGGCCGCCATCAATGGATTCGGCGGCGCGCTCGGCCCCCTCGCGCAGATCCGCGGCCTTTCCGGCGATCAGCAGCGCGGCGGCGGCGTTCAGCAGCACCGCGTCGCGATAGGCCCCCTTCTCACCGGCCAGCAGCGCCCGCAGCGCCCGCGCGTTCTGGGCCGGATCGCCGCCCAGAACCGCCTCGAAGGGATGGACCGGCAGGCCCGCATCCTCGGGCGAGATCTGGAATTCGGAAATCTCGCCGCCTTTCAGCTCGGCCACCCAGGTCGGCCCGGCGATGGAAATCTCATCCGTGCCGTCGCTGCCATGGACCAGCCAGGCCATGTCCGAACCCAGCGCGCGCAGCGTCTCGGCCATGGGCCGGTTCCAGACCCTGTCGAAGGTGCCGGTCAACTGCCGCCGAACCGAGCCGGGATTGGTCATCGGTCCCAGCAGGTTGAAGATCGTGCGCGTGCCAAGCTCGGTCCGCGCCGGCCCGACATGGCGCATAGCCGGGTGGTGCATCGGTGCCATCATGAAGCAGATGCCGGTCTCGGCCAGGGCCCGCTCGGCCACCTCGGGGGGGATCATCACGTTCAGCCCCAGATGGGTAAGCGCATCGGCGGCGCCGGATTTCGACGACAGGTTGCGGTTGCCGTGCTTGGCCACCGGCACGCCCGTCCCCGCCACCACGAAGGCCGTCGCGGTCGAGATGTTCAGCGTGCCCTTGCCGTCGCCGCCGGTGCCCACGATGTCCATGGCACCCTCGGGCGCCTTGATGCGGTTCATGCGGGCGCGCATGGCGCGGGTGGCGGCGGCCATTTCCTCGACCGTTTCGCCGCGCACGCGCAGCGCCATCAGCAACCCGCCGATCTGGGCGGGCGTCGCCGCCCCCTCGAACAGCGCGCCGAAGGCATCCTCGGCCTCGGCCCCGGTCAGGGCGCGGCTGGCGGCGATGCCGATCAGCGGGCGGATATCGGTGACGCTCATGCCGCGGGCTCCAGATTGCCGCAGCGGCGCAGGAAGTTGCGGATCATGTCATGGCCGTATTCCGAGGCGATGCTCTCGGGGTGGAACTGCACCCCCTCGATGGGAAGGCTCTTGTGGACCAGCCCCATGATCGTGCCGTCCCCCGCCGTCGCGGTCACGCGCAGACAGTCGGGCAGGCTCTCGGGCTCGACCGTTAGCGAGTGATAGCGTGTCGCCGTCAGGGGCGAGGGCAGGCCGGTGAATATCCCGGTCCCGTCATGGCTGATCGCGTCGGTCTTGCCATGCACGATGCGGCTCGCGCGCACGACCCTGCCGCCGAAGGCTTCGCCGATCGCCTGATGGCCCAGGCAGACGCCGAACAGGGGCACCCCGCGCGCGGCCGCCGCCTTGATCAGCGGCACGATGATCCCCGCCTGCGCCGGATCGCATGGACCGGGAGAGATGACGATGCCCCGCGCGCCCATGGCCAGCGCCTCCTCGACGGAAAGCGCGTCGTTGCGGCGCACGACGACTTCGGCCCCGGCCTCGCCCATGTAATGGACGAGGTTCCAGGTAAAGCTGTCGTAATTGTCGATAAGCAGGATCATCGGGACGGGCCTTTGCGCTTATGGGCCTTGCATGTTGGGGAGGAACCCCGGAAATTCTGGGGCTATAGATGGTCCAAAGCCCTGCGGGGGGTCAAGCCCGCGAGGCAATAAAAACAGGTTCGGACGGGGCGCGGGCATGGCCAAGGGATTCGCTGCGGGATTGTTTCACGGGGCGTTGGTCTGTGCCGCGGGATTGGCGGCCTTGTCGCTGATCGCGCCGCAGCCGCCGCGCTCGGCGCCCCCGGCATCGGCCGAGGCGCCCCAATCCGCCGCCCCGTCCCAACCGGCCCCTTCGTCTCGACCCTCGTCCCCGCCCGAGCCGGCGCCGTCGGGCGAGGCCCAGCCCATGCCGCCGCTCCTCGCTGCTTCGGATGCCACGCCTTCCATCTCCGCTCCGAAAGCGGCCACGGCCCGGCCCGCCGACGCCCCCGTTTCGGCTTCGCGGGATGCGGCCGCCCCCCCAGGCCCAACTGCCGTCATGGCCCCGCCCGCCACCACCCCGTCCACTGCGGTCCCGGCCGTCGATGCGCCCCAATCGGCGGATGAAAGCGCCGCCCCGCCGGCCACAGCCGATCTGCACCTGCCCCAGAATTCCGCTTTCGCCCGAACCGGGGATCTGCATCCGCGATTGCCCGCCCCGCTCGCTACGCCGGGACCGTCCCCGGTCCCCGCCGCGCCCATCCCCGCTCCGGCGGATGAGCGCGCGCGGGCCACGGCCTCGGCGCGCCCCCCCGAGGCCATGGGCGATGCACCGGGATCTCTCCCGCAAATCCCCCCGCTGCGAAATCTGTCGCAAAACCCGCCATCGCAAAACCCGCCATCACAAAACTCCGCGCCGCCCGACGCTCCCGCGCTTGCCGAATCCGCTCCGGCGCCCAGCATCGCGCCCGCCGCGCCCATGGCTGGCGGCTCCATGCCCACTCCGGCGCTGGCCGCCGATCCCGACCCGGCCCCCGCCCGGATCGCGGCCGTCCCCGACATGCCCGCGACCCCGCCCGACGCCCCATCGTCGACGGACGCCGCTTCCCCCGTAGATCCCCCGGCCATCGAAGAGGTCCCGGCGGAAACGGCCAAGCACTCCTCGCCGACAGAGCCCGCTTCCGCCGGGAAGGCCGCGCCCGATCCCATCTTCGTTTCCCAAATACCCATGCCGACCGCGCCCCCAGGGGATGCCGGCTCGGGTAAGGACCAGGATGCGCCGGGCGACGTGGCCGCCGTCCCGCCCGGCCAGGCATCGATGACGCCAGCCGCGCCGGTGGCCGTTGCGGCGTCCGCTCAGGCCCGGCCCGCTCAGGCCCGGCCCGTTCAGGCCGCGCCAGTTCCGGCCCCCGACCTGACCACGCCGCCGGATTTCGGCGCCCTGAACCTGACCCCAGCCCGAGAATAGGCCCATGCTCCCACTCAACCCTGCCATCGCCGCCACCTTCCGCCCCCCCGTGATGGAGGCGCGGCGCTGGCTTCAAGGAGTGACCTTCACCCCCGAGCGCCCGCTGATCAATGTCAGCCAGGCCGCGCCCGTCGATCCCCCGCCCGAACCTCTGCGCCGGGCCATGGCCGAGGCGGCGCTGAACCAGCCCGACGCGCATTTCTACGGTCCCGTCCTTGGCCGCGACGAGCTGCGCGAGGCGGTCGCCCAGGATTGGAGCGCGGCCTATGGCGGCACCATAAACCCCGGCCAGGTCGCGATCACCCAGGGCTGCAATCAGGCGTTCTGCGCGGCGATCCAGACACTGGCCGGGCCGGGGGACGAGGTGATCCTGCCTCTGCCCTGGTATTTCAACCATAAGATGTGGCTCGACATGCAGGGCATCCGCGCGGTGGGCCTGCATTGCGGCCAGGGCATGATCCCCGACGCCGAGGCGGCGGCGCGGCTGATCACCGAGCGCACCCGCGCCATCGTGCTCGTCAGCCCGAACAACCCTTCGGGCGCGGAATACCCGGCCGAGACGCTGCGCGCCTTCCTTGACCTGGCCCGCGCGCGGGGCCTTGCCTTGATCGTGGACGAGACCTATCGCGATTTCGACAGCCGCGACGGTGCCCCGCATGCGCTGTTCCAGGATCCAGATTGGAGCGACACGCTGATCCATCTCTACAGCTTCTCGAAGGCGTATCGCCTGACCGGCCACCGCGTCGGTGCGCTGATCGCCAGCGACGCGCGGATGGTCCAGATCGAGAAGTTCCTCGATACGGTGGCCATCTGCGCGGCCCAGATCGGCCAGATCGGGGCGGTCTGGGGCATGCGCAACCTGCGCGACTGGGTCGCGGGCGAGCGCCTGGAGATCCTGCGCCGGCGCGATGCGATGGTCCAGGCCATGGCCGGCCTTCCGGGCTGGCAGGTCAAGGGCTGCGGCGCCTATTTCGCCTGGGTCCGCCACCCCTTCGCGGAAAGCTCGGCCGAACTCGCCGCGCGGCTGGTGCGCGAGGCGGGTGTCCTGATGCTGCCCGGCACCATGTTCATGCCCGAGGGCGATGCCGAAGGTGCCGCTCATTTCCGCATCGCCTTCGCCAATGCCGATCCTCAGGGGATCGCGCGGATGGCCGACCGCCTGCGCGACTGGCGGTCCTGATTTCCCCCGCCCCCCGCTTTTGTGAGGCGGGGGCGGGGCCTCGTCCGGCTCCGGCCCTTGCCGCCGGGGGCGCATACCCCTAAAGACTGCGCTCAGGACGAAAAAAGGGCAGGGCGGACAGATGCGCGGCAAGGGAAAACAGACCATCGTCTGGGTGCTGATGGGGATGCTGGTCCTGGGCCTTGGCGGCTTCGGCGTGACCAATTTCTCGGGCGGCACCTCGGATATCGGCGCCGTGGGCGAGGTCGAGATCTCGTCCCAGGACTATGCCCGCGCGCTGCGCAACGAGATGCAGGACTTCTCGGCCCGCACCGGCAAGCAACTGACCGGCGCCCAGGCCAAGGCCATCGGCATCGACCAGATGGCGCTGTCGCGGCTTTACCTCTCGGCCGCGCTTGAGGCCGAGGCGAACCGGCTGGGTGTCTCGGTCGGCGACAAGGCCGTGGGCGAGCAGATCGCCAAGGCCCCGGCCTTTCAGGGCGCGAACGGCCGCTTCGATCGCGCCCGCTATGCCGATATCCTGCGCCAGCAGGGCGTGCGCGAGGCCGAGTTCGAACATGACATCCGCATGGATGAGGCCCGCATGATCCTGCAACGCGCCTCGCTGGCCGCCGTGACCGCCCCCGAGGTGGTGACCGATCATGCGCTTGGCTGGCTGCTGGAAACCCGCGACATTCATTGGCAGGAAGTGACCGAGGCGGATCTGGCCGCGCCCGTCGCCACGCCCGACGATGCGACCCTGGAAGCCTGGCACAAGGCCAATGCGGACCGCTTCACCCGTCCCGAGACGCGCCAGATCACCTATGTCTGGCTGACCCCCGAGATGCTTGAGGACGAAGTGCAGGTCGACGAGCAGGCGCTGCGCGACCTTTACCAGACCCGCATCGACGAATATCGCCAGCCCGAGCGCCGCATGGTCGAGCGTCTGGTCTTTCCGACCATGGCTGCCGCCGAACAGGCCAAGGCCCGGCTGGACCAGGGCCAGGCCACGTTCGAGCAACTGGCCGGCGAACGCGGGCTGACCCTGAACGACATCGATCTGGGCGAGGTGACGAAGGCCCAGCTTGGCGGGGCGGGGGATGCGGTCTTCGCGCTGGATCAGCCTGGCATCGCGGGGCCGGCGAACAGCGACCTTGGCCCGGCGCTTTATTCGATGAACGCGATCCTGGATCCGGTGGACGTGCCCTTCGAGGCCGCGCGCGAGGATCTGCGCGTCGAGGCCGCCGTGGACCGCGCGCGCCGCCAGATCGACGACCAGGCCAGCGATTTCTCGGACCGCATCGCCAGCGGTGCCTCGCTTGAGGATCTGTCCAAGGAAACCCCGCTGAAGCTGGGGCATATCGACTGGACCGGCCAGGACGAGGCCGCGCCCGACAGCATCGCCGCCTATCCCGAGTTCCGCCAGCAGGCGGCGGCGGTCGGGGACAAGGACTTCCCGGAACTGCACCAGTTCGAGGATGGCGGCGTCTTCGCCCTGCGCCTGGACAAGGTGCTGGCGCCGGCGCTGATCCCCTTCGCCGAGGTCAAGGACCGCGTGGCCGAGGATTGGCGCCGCAACGAGACCCACCGCCAGCTTCTGGCCCTGGCCGAGGAGCGCAAGGGCCAGGCCGACGCGGCGGCCGAGCAGGCCGTCTCGCCGCTGCCGGCCGCGACCACGCCCGTTGCCCAGGCGGTCGGCGCCGTTCCCGCCGATGTCGGCGCCCCGGCCCCGGCCGTCCCCGAAATGGGCCAGCCCGAGATCGGCCTGCCGCGCGGCGGCTTCATCAGCGGCGCTCCCGCCGGCCTGGTCGCCCAGGCGTTCGAGATCAAGGCCCCCGGCACCACCGAGGTGGTCGAGGCCGAGAACCGCGTGTTCCTGGTCACGCTGGACCAGATCCATACCGCCCAGACCACGGGCGAGGATGCGGGCCAGTTGCGCGACGGCATCCGGCACCGCCTCTCGGATTCGCTGCGCCAGGACGTGTTCGACTATTTCAGCCGTGCCCTTCAGGCCCAGGCCGGCATCACGGTGAACCAGACCGCCGTGGATGCGGTCAATGCGCAGGTTCAATGATGGACATCTCTCCTGGTTTTTCCGAATTCGAACGCGGCTGGAACGCGGGCCGCAACCAGCTTCTGACCATGCGGCTGGCGGCCGACCTGGACACGCCGGTCAGCCTGATGCTGAAACTGGCCGAGGCGGCGCCGAACAGCTTCATGCTGGAAAGCGTCACCGGAGGCGAGATCCGGGGGCGCTATTCCTTTGTCGGCATGAAGCCGGACCTGATCTGGGAATGCCGCGACGGCAAGGCCCGGATCAACCGCCAGGCCCGCTATGCCGAGGAATGGCAGGACGATGACCGCCCGGCGCTGGACAGCCTGCGCGCCCTGATCGCGGAAAGCCGCATCGACATGCCCGAGGGCGTGCCGGCCGGCGCGGCGGGGCTTTTCGGCTATCTCGGCTATGACATGATCCGGCTGGTCGAGCGTCTGCCCGATGTGAACCCCGATCCGCTGGGCCTGCCCGATGCGATGATGCTGCGCCCCTCGGTCGTGGCGGTGCTGGATGGCGTCAAGGGCGAGGTCGCGCTTTGCGCCCCGGCCTGGGCGCAGGACGGCATCCCGGCCCGCGCCGCCTATGCCCAGGCCGCCGAGCGCCTGGCCGAGGCGCTGCGCTCGCTCGACCGTCAGCCGCAGGAGCCGCGCGCTTTGGGCCATGACCTGAAAGTGGGCGAGTTGCGCAGCAATTTCAGCAAGCCCGCCTATCTGGCCGCGGTCGAGAAGGCCAAGGATTACATCCGCGCGGGCGACATCTTCCAGGTCGTGCCCTCGCAGCGTTGGTCGATGGATTTCCCGCTGCCGCCCTTCGCGCTTTACCGCAGCCTGCGGCGCACGAATCCCTCGCCCTTCATGTTCTATCTGAACTTCGGCGGCTTCCAGATCTGCGGCGCCTCGCCCGAGATCCTGGTGCGCCTGCGCGGCGGTCAGGTCACGGTGCGCCCCATCGCCGGCACCCGCCCGCGCGGCGCGACCCCGGAACAGGACGACGCGCTGCAAGCCGATCTGCTGGCCGATCAGAAGGAACTGGCCGAGCACCTGATGCTTCTGGACCTGGGCCGCAACGATGTCGGCCGCGTCGCGAAGATGGGCACCGTCACGCCGACCGAGCAGTTCATCGTCGAGCGTTATTCCCATGTCATGCATATCGTCTCGAACGTGGTCGGCGAATTGAGCGAGGGCGAGGATGCGCTTTCGGCGCTGCTGGCGGGAATGCCCGCCGGCACCGTGTCCGGGGCGCCCAAGGTCCGCGCCATGCAGATCATCGACGAGTTGGAACCCGAAAAGCGCGGCGTCTATGCCGGCGGCGTCGGCTATTTCGCGGCGAATGGCGAAATGGACATGTGCATCGCGCTGCGCACCGGCGTGATCAAGGACGGCACGCTTTATATCCAGGCCGGCGGCGGCGTGGTCTATGACAGCGACCCCGAGGCAGAGTTCATGGAAACCGTGAACAAAAGCCGGGCCTTGCAGCGGGCGGCGGAAGAGGCCGCGCGCTTTGTGCGCAGCGGCAACGGCTAGGGGGCCGCTTTCCGTTCGTGCGGACGATGCGCCTCGCCGTGCTGCGCTTGTGGTATTTGGTCTATGTATGACGCGCTTGCGTCATGAAGGGGTGCGCTGCTTCGGCTAAGAATCGCTGGTTCTGTAGCGGAATCGGTGGAGAGTTCCTTGAAGAAGTTGTTTTTGATAACCGCACTGGCTTCCTTGGTGGACGCGCATGTTGCCGTTGCAGGGGATTATTGTGAGTTAGATAGTGGTCGCTGCGGTGGCTATTCGGGCGGAGGGGGTGGCATGTCCGACGGCGCCGCCGCCGCCATGGTCTTCGGGACCATCCTGGGCATCATGGCCGAAAGCGCCGCCTCCAGCGATTATGACGAGCCAAGCTATCAGGCGCCTGCGGCGCGCCAGTCGGCGCCTGCCCCGGCGCCGAAACGCCAGATAGCCAAGACGAACAAATCATCCCCGAGGGCACCCTATATCAAACGCTCCTGTGTGCGGGTGATCAAGCAGGGCAAGAGCAATTTCGACTACGATCACGTCTGGGTCCGGAACGATTGCGGCCGCCCGGTCGAGATCCAGTTCTGCACCGTGCCCAGCGACAGGCAAAAGTATAATCCGAACTGTGATGCGGGCAGCGCCGTGCGATGGGGCCTCTCGAACAAGATGGCGCCAGGTGGGAAGGACCTGTTTATCGCCGACGGAAAGCCGCCCTATCGGTTTCGTCTCTTCATCTGCGACCTGACCCCGATCAACGGTCAGAAACCGCTTTGCTTGCTCCCGAAATAGTCCTGGCGCGGCCATGAACGGACCAGGCTGTCCGTTGATCATTCAGCGCTAGAATAAGGCCATGGACGACGATTCGCGCTTTCATGACATCATGGTTCAGCGCCTTCATCACGCGGCGCTGAACCCCGCCTGCTGGCAAGAGGTCATCGCGCAATTCCAGCGCGGGTTTCCCGGTGTCACCTTCTCGATCCATGGGTTGGAGCTTCAGAGCGGAGCGGTGTTCCTGGCCGCGCACAGCGGCTTTCAGACGCCCGCGCAGTCGGCCTATCTGGCGCATATTTCCACGCGCTCAATCCGTTCGTGGCCGCCTCGCAGGCCATGCCCTTCGGCAGCGTGCGCCGATCCTATCTGGACATTCCCGATGACGCCTTGGCCCGGTCCGAATTCTATAACGATTGGCTGCGCCCGCAGGGCGACCTCTTTGGCGCGGTCGCCTTGAAGCTGCCGCCCTCGAACGGGCGCACGCTGGTCCTTGCCGCCAATATCCGCCGGAGTGACCGCGATCATCTGGAACCGCAAATACAACGCGTTTTCGAAAGCCTGGCGCCCCATGTCGATCATGCGTTCCAGATAGGCGAGGTCATCTCCGGGCTGCGGTCGCGTCTTTCCCGCCTTGGCGACGATGGCGCGCCGCAGGGCGGCATCATCATCACCGACGAATCCGGCCGGGTGACATGGACCTGTTCCCAGGCGGCGATGCTGAACGGACGACTGTTCCATATCGACCTGCTGGGGGCCCTGCGATTCACCGACGAGGGCGCGCAGAACTGGGCGCTTGCCCTGCAGCGGCAGGCAGGATCGTCGCGCGTCTCGCCACAGATCGGCATCCTTCATGACGGCCGGCCTTGGCGCATCCGGGCCAGCCTTGCCTCGCGGGACGATCCCACGCTCTTGCACGGCTCGCCGATCTTTCCGGGTGCCGTCAGCCCGGTCGGCGCCGCGCGCGTGGTCTTCGCCCTGTCGCCGGCACACCACGAGCAAACGCCCGAGCTGCTCCTGGCGCGTCGTTTCGGGCTGACCGCTGCCGAGGTTTCCATCGCACGGCTCGTGGCCGCTGGCCTGAGCACCGCCGAGATGGCGGAACAGCGGCAAACCAGTGTGCATACCGTGCGCAATCAGGTCAGGGCAGTGCTCGACAAAACCGAAAGTCGCAGCCGCAGCGACATCGCCCGGCTTCTAACCGCGCTGTTCGGGTCAGGATCGGGTAGTTGACGGTACGGCTGCTCGGGTGTCAACATTCCAGTGTCCCCCTGTGTACAGTCGTTGCGCACGCTAGGCTTTGCCCCGCCATTCGCGCCATGTCAGCCAGATGACGGTGGCATCCAGCAGGCTGAGCGCCAGCAGCGCCGGCGAGTGGCTATGCGTCCAGCGTGTCACCTGCACGGCGATAAAGCCCGAAAACACCGCGATCCCCAGCGGATAGGCGAAGGCCACCTGACGCATCAGCAGCAGGACGATGCCCAGCTTCAGCGCGCCATGGCCCATCAGGTAGAAGGCATAGAAATGCTGGCTTGCCAGGCTGAACTGGGCCAGGGCTTCGGCGATGCTGTTATAGATCGGGCTGCGATGGCCCTCGATCAGCCCGTTCCGGGTCAGCCAGCCGGTGAAATCGGCGATGCGGCGATGCGGGACCAGCCAAAGCCCCAGCCCCGCCGCCAGCTCCAGAAGCGCGAACACCGCCTTGACCAGAAGCGTCGATTCGAACAGCCAGTGAAGCGCCCCAGGGCGCCCCCGGATATGCTTGATCGGCAAGGGAAAATCAGTCCGTGCCCCGATAGGGCTGGACATATTGCAGCGCCATGTCCCAGGGAAAGAAGATCCAGGTGTCCTGGCTTACCTCGGTCACATAGGTCTCGACCATGGGCCGGCCCTTGGGTTTGGCGTAGACAGTGGCGAAATGCGCCTTGGGATACATGGTGCGGACATGTTCCAGGGTGCGGCCCGAATCCACCAGGTCGTCGACCACCAGGATGCCGTCCCCGTCCAGCATCACCGCCGGATCTGGCGCCTTCAGCACGGTGACGCTGCCGCGCTCTTGCCCGCCCTTGCCGTGATAGGACTTGACCGAGATCGTGTCGATCACGCGGATGTCCAGTTCGCGCGCGACGATCATCGCCGGGACCAGCCCGCCGCGGGTGATGGCCAGGATCGCGCGCCAGTTCCGATCCTCAAGCCGCCAGGCCAGGGCTCTGGAATCGCGGTGGATCTGGTCCCAGCTGATATGGAAGCCGCGTTCGTGGGGCAGGCGGTCGTTCATCTGTCTTGGCTCCTAGTGAGTGGCGATCAGCAAAAGACCCAGACCCGCCATGGCAAGGCTGGCGGCCCGGTCGATCCAGAATTTGGCGGCAAAATAGCGCGCCCGAAGGGGTGCTGTCGACATCAGAACGGCAACGCTCGCATACCAGAACAGTTCGATCCCCAGGCAGATGCCGTAAAGCAGCGCCTGCCGGGCCGGACCCATCGGCTCGGGAAAGACCGAGAGGATCAGCGCGGCATAGAACAGCGCGGGCTTGGGGTTCGAAAGGTTCAGCGCCACCCCGCCCAGAAAGCCGCGCGCGCCGCTGGCCGCCGCCGGCAGCGGCCGGGTCGAGGCGCGCCACAGCCCCCAGGCGAACCAGAAAAGATACAGCCCGCCCAATATTTTAAGCGCGGCGAACCAACCCGGATGCAGCCGGAACACCACCGCCAGCCCCAGAAGCGCCGCGACGCACCAGAGTGAGGCACCGAAGGCCAGTCCCAGCCCATAGGGCAGGGCACGGCCCCGGCCATGCGCGGAGGCGGTCTGCACCGTGGCGATGATCGCCGGGCCGGGCGTCAGGATCGCCAGCGACAGCGCCGAGACAAGCGCGATGACCTGCTCGGCGCTCATCGCGGGGGCTATTCCTTCTTGGTCGTGGCGATGTCGGGGGCGTCCACGGCCTTCATGCCGACGATGTGATAACCCGAATCGACGTGATGCGTCTCGCCCGTCACGCCCGAGCCCAGGTCCGACAGCAGGTAAAGCGCCGATTTGCCGACCTCGTCCTGGCTGACGTTGCGGCGCAGGGGCGAGTTCAGCTCGTTCCACTTCAGGATATAGCGGAAATCGCCGATGCCGCTGGCGGCCAGCGTCTTGATCGGGCCGGCGCTGATCGCGTTGACGCGAATGCCGTCCTTGCCCAGATCCTCGGCCAGGTAGCGCACCGAGGCTTCCAGCGCGGCCTTGGCGACGCCCATGACGTTGTAATGCGGCATCACGCGCTCGGCCCCGTAATAGGTCAGGGTGACCATGCTGCCGCCATTCGTCATCATCGCGGCCGCGCGGCGCGCGACGGCGGTGAACGAATAGACGGAAATATCCATCGTCATCAGGAAGTTGTCGCGCGTGGTGTCGGCATAGCGGCCGCGCAATTGGTCCTTGTCGGAAAAGCCGATGGCATGGACGATGAAATCCATGTTGTCCCAGCGTTCGCCAATGGCCGCGAACAGCGCGTCGATCGAGGTCTCGTCCGAGACATCGCATTCGGCCAGCAGGTCCGAGCCCAGTTGCGCCGCCAGCGGCTCGACCCGGCGTTTCAGCGCCTCGCCCTGATACGAGAAGGCAAGCTCCGCGCCCTGTTCCGCCAGCGCCTTGGCGATACCCCAGGCGATGGACTTGTCGTTGGCAAGACCCATGATGAGGCCGCGCCGCCCTTTCATCAGCCCTTGACCGGCTTCACTTGACATGTTGCTGCCTCTCGCGCTTTTTCGGTTTTCGCAGGATTAGGACAACTGCAAGGGGGCATCAAGTGGCGGCAAGGGCGCGGGCATGAGTGATCGTGACGGAATTTTCGCCGGGGACGACCCCTTTGCCATCGCGCGGTCCTGGCTGGCCGAGGCCGAGCGCGTCGAAGTCAACGATCCCGGCGCCATCGCGCTGGCCACCGTCGACGCGCAGGGACTGCCCGACGTGCGGATGGTGCTTCTGAAGGACATCGAGGGCGGCCCGGAACAGGGCAGCTTCGTCTTCTACACGAATTTCGACAGCGCCAAGGGCCAGCAGATCGCGCAGACGGGCGTGGCGTCCTTTGTCATGCATTGGAAATCGCTGCGCCGCCAGATCCGCGTGCGGGGCCGCGTCAGTCAGGTCGAGCCCGAGGTCGCCGACGCTTACTATCGCTCGCGCCCGCTGCAATCGCGGCTTGGCGCCTGGGCCTCGGCGCAGAGCCGGCCCTTACAGGGGCGGGGGGGCTTGATGGCGGAGGTGGCGCGGCTGGGCGTCAGTCTTGGGCTGAACCCGCCGCGTCCGCCACACTGGGGGGGATTTCGCATCATGCCCCTTCAGATCGAGTTCTGGGCCGATGGCGCATTCCGCCTGCACGACCGCTTTCAATGGATCAGCAGGGACTATCTCAACGAAATTAGAAGTCTCGATCATGCCCCTGCGTCGCCGGACGAAAGATTCTGGACCGTCCGCCGTCTTAGCCCTTGATGAAAGGATTGGATTTATCCATGGTAAGGAAAACCTGACTGCCGTAGCCCCCCGGCCTATGTGCCTTGTCCTGAGTGTCGAGGCCGCCTGTCTTGGGGGTGCGGTTAATCGGTTTTTCTTTCGTATGGGATAGCAGAGTGAAATGAGCGAGAACGACGATCAGCCGCGAGAAGTCGCCAGCGTCGTGAAATGGTTCGACGGCAATAAGGGGTTTGGTTTCCTGACCGACCCTGATGGGGGTGCCGACATTCTTCTGCATGCCAATGTCTTGCGGAATTTTGGCCAAAGCTCAGTCGCCGAAGGGTCACGCGTCCGCGCGGTGGTGCAAAAGACGCCACGTGGGGTTCAGGCGGTCGAGATCATCTTGATCGAGCCGCCGGCGACCGACCCGATGCCCGCGATCGCCGACCTGTGCGCCGCGACGCCCGAGGAGGTGGCCAAGCTGCCGCTGCTTCCGGCCCGCGTGAAATGGTTCGATAAGGCCAAGGGCTTCGGCTTCGCCAATATCTTCGAACAGAAGGCGGATGTGTTTCTGCATATCGAGGTGCTTCGGCACTCGGGCTTTTCCGACCTGGCGGTTGGTGAGGCGGTCGCCCTTCGGGTGGTCGATGGTCGACGCGGCATGATGGCCGCGCAAGTGCTCACCTGGGAGCGTGCGGCCTTGGAGGCCCGAGGAACGCAATCGGGGGGAGCGGCCGCGCTCGCTAAACTGCGGCTGGTCGCGGGCGCGGTATGAAATGGCAAGCTGCAGGATTGTTCCTTCTTTTCGTCCAGTCGTTGCCCTCCGGGGCTGAGGCTGCCGCCTGTCAGGCGGACAAGGCGATCTTCACGGGCGGCAAGAAGTCCGTCGCGGTCTCGGTCGAGATCGCGGACAACCCCGAGGAAAGGGCTCGGGGGTTGATGTTCCGGCGTGACCTGAGGGCCGGCAGCGGCATGCTTTTCATCTATGAGCAGCCGCAGCCGGTCAGCTTCTGGATGCGCAACACCTATATTCCCCTCGACATGATCTTCATCGATGCCAGGGGCGAGGTGCGTTATGTTCACCCCAATGCCCGCCCTATGGACGAACGTTCCATTCCCGGCGCCGCCGTCGGCGATCCCGCGCCCGAGCGATTGATGGTGGTTGAGGTCGCGGGGGGGGATGCCGCCCGGCTGGGGATCCATCCCGGCATGGTGCTGCGCCATCCCCGCCTGCCGCAGGCCCACGCGCTAAGTCCCTGCGATTAAGGCGGTAGCGGCGATTCCCCCTTTTCCCCGGCCTCGCCAAAGGCTATGCAGCCCCAGGTTCGGGGCGTGGCGCAGCCTGGTAGCGCGACGGTTTTGGGTACCGTAGGCCGGAGGTTCGAATCCTCTCGCCCCGACCAGCGATCATCCTACTTTGACGATTTCCGGTTTCCGGTTTCCGGTTTGCGGCTTCGTTCCGGGTCCGGGCCTTTCCGGCTAGATTGCCGGACGCTCCTCTGGGCGACAATGCCGCATATCTCTCGATCCCCTGGACGCTGTGCTTTATCGACCGGCCCGTGCGGGTGGGGGTTCCTTTCGGCTCCGGCCCAGGCCGACCGCCATCGCCTGCCGATGGGCGCGGCTTCCCATGTCATGCCGGGATCGCGCCGGGGCGTCAGCCCGCCACGGCGCCTGATCGCTTCGCCGCAGGCTGGCCGATTCCCGGGCTTGCCGGCCCAAGGTCGCGCGTCGCTCATGGTCCAAGGCCGGCCATCCCGCGTTCACAAGGTGAACCTGTCAGGGGGAACTCTTTCGCCTCTCAGTTTCGGTGCTGAATCGGCAGGTCTCGCGCGCGGATCTGTTCCAGCCGCATTTCGGCGATGCGGTGGCCGGGCTTGCAGGCCAGCACCCGCAGATATTCGGCCTCGGCCTGTCCTGGATCGCCCGCCTGGGTGGCGATCCGGGCCATCAGCATGTGATAGCCGGCCGGGTTCGCCTGGCTTGCCCGCGTGGCCAGGGTTTTCGCCAGATCGGGGCGGTGCCGGCGCAGGGCGGTGGCGGCCAGTTCCAGGAAATAGGTATCCGTCTGGCGGCGGCGGCGAAGGCAGAGCCGGTGCAGCGCCCCCGGATCACCGTTCAGCAGGCAGTCGAAAGCGGCCATTGCCGGCACCGAGCCGCGCAGGCACCCGGCCGTGCCATGCGCCATATGGGGCAGGGGCAGCGCCTGAAGATGCGACAGGCCGCGCGCCAGCCTGGCCTGGAAGCGGTCGGGGCGGAAATGCGGATCGAACAGCGCCATGCTGCCCGGCGGCACATGCTCGTTCCTGACCTGCATCCCGGCATGGTGCCTGGCCGAGAAATGCGCGCCGTAGCGGCGATCCTCGGTCCCCGTCACGGCCGGGTCGATGGTGAACTGCGGGCTGCATGCCAGCGCCCGCTCGGCCCCCAGAAGCCGGCCCCAGCGCAGTGCGCCATAGCCGCCCATCGAGGCGCCATAGGCGATGGCCGTCCCTCGGATCAGGTCGCGGCACAGCGCGGCGATTTGCTGCATCTCGGCTTCGGGATACCAGCAGGGATATTTCGGCACGATTCCCAGCAGCGTCAGCCCGTTGCTTTGGCAAAGCTTGCGGGCAAAGGCGTTCCGGCCATTGGCGCGCGCATGCATGATGTCGAAGCTGATCACCGTCATCGGCGCCAGGCCGGGCAGATGGATCAGTTGCAGATGCGCGCCGTCGAACAGAAGCTCGGGCGTCGACGGGACAACCCGCGCATCCCGAGGCCGGGAGTGGAGCATGAGCAAGCCCTTTTGTTTTGCCCCATGGATCGGGGCGATCTGGCTTCAGGCGGCATGCACCTGGGCCGGCGTGGCGCCGGCCGTCTTGGCCGAGAAGCTGTTCACGAATTCGGCCACCTTGAAATAGCCGGTGCGGGTGTAATGGTCGCTGTCGACAAATTCCTCGGGTTGCAGCAGCCGGTCGATGTCGATGAAATGCGCGTTCAGGGCCTCCTCGCAGAATTCGCGGCACATCGCATTATAGGCGCGGCGGATTTCCTGCGTGCGCTTGGCCTGTTCGCCGTGCTCGCTGGCGGCCGAAAGCACGAAAAGCGGCGCATCGGCGCGGCGCATCCCATGCACGCGGTCAAAGCAGCGCCGGGTCAGGTCCAGCCGTTCGTCAAGGGTCAGGCGGCGGTGGAACATCTCCTTGGAGAAACGCGCGGCAAGTTCGGGATTCTTCATCAGCCGCTTGAAGCGGCGCGGCGGGATCGTGGCCCAGTATTCCCCGCCCCATTTGGTGCCGCCATAGGTGAAGAACAGGTCCGACGGCACCGAGAAATACAGCGACAGCAGCACCAGATCGGCCTGTTGCACCGAGGCGTCGAAGGCCAGCATATCGGCATAGCTTTGGCCGACCAGATATTTCAACGCGAAGCTGTGCTTCAGCGACTTGTCGCGCGGGTTCAGGATGAAGCCCACGTCGTCATGACGCACCAGCAGGCCCTGCTCGTCGGGCTTGTTGACGAATTCGTCGCGATTGGTGCCGCAATAGAACGAGACCTGCAACAGATCGCAGCCGCCCACCAGGCACAGGCGGCGCTCTTCCAACTGGTTGGCGCCGGTCTCGAAATCGGTGACCTCGGTGATCCAGTCCACGTCCCCCTGATCGCTCAGCCTGGCTGCGACGGGGCCGACGACATCGAATTCGGGGCGTCCCAGATGCTGCCAGACCCATTGCTCGACCCCCATGTTCAGGGTGCGGCAGGAAAAGGCGAAATGATGCACCGTGGTGCCCGAGAACTTGGTCCGCACGCAGAAAAAGCCCACCACGCCGTAATCGCCGTAGCGGTCTTGGACCTGAACCAGGCCCGCATGCATCCCCGAAACCGAGAGCAGGTCGCGAAGCGCCGCGCGCTCCTCCTCGCTATTGGCGCGGATCTTGGTGAAGTTCAGTTGATTGGTCCGGTTCAGGATTTCCAGCACCCGGTCCATGTGGTTTTCCACATCGGTGATGATCTTGATCTTGATCTGGGACTGACGCAGGAAATCGGTATTCGAGAGGCCCGAACTCTCGCGCTCGTCCTTTTTTTGCTCCATCACCTTGTATTGGGCCAGGCGCGAATGGCCGTGGTCGTCCTTGCCCTTGAGTTGCGGCAGGTCCAGAAGCCCCGGAAGCTGGAGCTTCGAGGCGTCCAGAACCATCAGCTTGGGGTTGAAGAACACCGCTTCTTCAAGGTTCAGGTGGTTGTCGTCCAGAAACAGCACGTTTTCGTCGCGCAGGCCCATTTCCTCGATCATCCGGGCGATGGCCTGGCCCTTGGGCGACCAGGCGATATGCGGAAAGACGAACAGATCCCAGATGCCCAATTCCTCCAGCGCGGCGCGGCCCTGGTCGAAATCGTTCTTGGAACAGATCGAGCACATGATGCCGCGATCGACCAGGGCGCGGATCATCCGCACATGTTCCCGTATCGGGCGGATGCCCTCCTCGGACAGGGTTCCGGTCCAGAATGTCTCGTCCAGATCCCAGATCACAAGCTTGACCTGCGAGGTCACGGCATCAAAGCATGGGTCGGGCATAAGCGTTCCGCCTGAATCATTAAGTTCGATATACCCATGTTATGGATGCGAAATTCGATAAACAACTGAAAGCTGATAATGTCGCCGCAAAAACACGCACGCGAAAGATGTTTTTTGTGGTCGCCGCGCAAGGTCAACCTGTCTCTATGCAGGCATGGCCGGCTTGCGGCCCAAGGGAAAGCGATGTGCTGTCGATCCATCCGGGCGCGCCGCCGCCGGCGTGGGGTGCGGACAGATTCCCTTGCCCATGTCGTTCTTGCCCTTGCCCTTTCCGGGCGCGGCCCATAGAAGGCCCCCCGGAAATCCTGTGGATCCTGGGGGTAGGGAATGCCGCTTCTGGTGATGAAATTCGGCGGCACTTCGGTGGCCGACCTGGACCGCATCAAGAATGCCGCGCTGAAGGTCAAGCGCGAGGTCGAACGCGGCTATGACGTGATCGTCATCGTCAGCGCCATGTCTGGAAAGACCAACGAACTGGTCGGCTGGGTCGAGGCGACCTCGCCGCTGTTCGACGCGCGCGAATACGATGCGGTGGTCGCCTCGGGCGAGAACGTGACCGCCGGTCTGATGGCGCTGACCCTGCAAGAGATGGACGTGCCCGCGCGCTCGTGGCAGGGCTGGCAGGTGCCGATCAACACCACCGCGCAGCACAGTTCGGCCCGTTTCGTCGAGATCCCGCGCAAGAATATCGACGCGAAATTCGCCAAGGGCATGAAGGTCGCCGTGGTCGCGGGCTTTCAGGGCCTGTCGCCCGAGGGGCGGATCACCACGCTGGGCCGGGGCGGTTCGGACACCACCGCCGTCGCCTTCGCCGCTGCCTTCGGCGCGGAACGCTGCGACATCTATACCGATGTGGATGGGGTCTATACCACCGACCCGCGCATCACCTCGAAAGCGCGCAAGCTTGACAGGATCGCCTTTGAGGAAATGCTGGAACTGGCCAGCCTTGGCGCCAAGGTCTTGCAGACCCGCTCGGTCGAGCTGGCGATGCGCTACAAGGTGCGCCTGCGCGTGCTGAGTTCGTTCGAGGACACCGATGAGACCAGCGGCACCCTGGTCTGCGATGAGGATGAAATCATGGAATCGAAAGTCGTCAACGGCGTCGCCTATTCCCGCGAAGAGGCCAAGATCACGCTCGTCACCGTCGAGGACAAGCCGGGCATCTCGGCCGCGATCTTCGCGCCGTTGGCCGAGGCCGGGGTGAACGTGGACATGATCGTCCAGAACATCTCGGAAAAGGATTACGAGGAGTATTCCGGCTCGGTCACCGACATGACCTTCTCTTGCCCGGTGAACCAGGTTGCCCGCGCCAAGAAGGCCATGGAAGAGGCCCGCGCCGCCGGAGCCATCGAGTATGAGGAACTGATCGTGGATACCGAGGTCGCCAAGGTCTCGGTCGTGGGCATCGGCATGCGCAGCCATGCCGGCGTCGCCGCGCATATGTTCCGCGCACTGGCCGAGGAAAACATCAACATCAAGGTGATCTCCACCAGCGAGATCAAGATTTCGGTGCTGATCGACCGCAAATATATGGAACTTGCAGTTCAGGCGCTGCATGATGCTTTCGAGCTGGATAAGGCCTGAGGCATAGCCTGGCCGCAAGCGGAGGTTTGCGTGGCCGAACGCAAGGACAGTGATTCGCGCAAGCTGCTGCTGCGGCTGCGCGAAACCTTGGCTGCCCCGGGCGGCGGCCAGGACAGACTGGATCAGATCACCCATCACATCGCCGATTCGATGGGGACTCAGGTTTGCTCGATCTATCTTTTCCGCGATGCCGAGACGCTTGAGCTTTGCGCGACCGAGGGGCTGAATGCCGCCTCGGTTCATCAGACCCGGCTGCGGCTGGGCGAGGGGCTGGTGGGCCGCGTGGCCCGCACGGGCCGGCATGTGAATACCGCCAACGCCCCCGCCGAACCGGGCTTCCGCTATATGCCCGAGACCGGCGAAGAGGTGTTTTCCAGCTTTCTGGGCGTGCCGATCCAGCGCGTCGGCGAAAAACTGGGCGTGCTGGTGGTGCAGTCGCAAGAGGCGCGGCAGTTTTCCGAGGACGATGTTTATGGCCTTGAGGTCGTGGCCATGGTCCTGGCCGAGATGGCCGAACTGGGCGCTTTTCTGGGCAGCCAGGCCGACAGCATGCCGCTGGCCCATCGCTTTCCGGCCCTGCTCCGCGGCTCCGTCGGGCAAGAGGGCGTGGCCGAGGGGCGCGTCTGGCTGCACGAGCCGCGGGTCGTCGTCACCAATCCCGTCGCCGACGACCCGCTCCGCGAAAAGGCCCGGTTGAACGAGGGCGTGGCGATGCTGCGCACCACCGTCGATTCGATGCTGGCCGCCAGCGACATGGGCAAGGGTGAAAGCGCCGAGGTCATGGAGACCTATCGCATGTTCGCCCATTCCCGTTCCTGGCTGCGGCGCATGGAGGAATCGATCGACCTGGGCCTGTCCGCCGAGGCGGCCGTGGAAAAAGAGCAAAGCCAGGCCCGCGTCCGGCTGGAAAGCGCCGCCGATCCCTATCTGCGGGACCGGCTGCATGACCTGGACGATCTGTCGAACCGGCTTTTGCGCATCCTGACCGGGCAGGGCCGCGACACCGGGGCCGAGATGCCCGAGAATCCGATCCTGGTCGCGCGCAATATCGGCCCGGCGGAACTGCTGGATTACGGCCGCAAGCTGCGCGGCGTGGTGCTGGAGGAGGGCTCGGTCGGCAGCCATGCCGCTATCGTCGCGCGCGCCCTGGCCATTCCCCTGGTGATCCATGCCGAGCGCATTACCACCGAGGCGCTGAACGGCGATCACATCCTGGTCGACGGCGACGCCGGCGCCGTCCATCTGCGCCCCGAGGAGAGCGTCGCCAAGGCTTTCCGCGACAAGATGGCGATGCAGGCCGAAGCGCAAAGCCGCTATGCCGGCTTGCGCGATCTGCCCGCGACCTCGACCTGCGGCGAGACCGTGCAGCTTTACATGAATGCGGGCCTGATGGCCGACCTGCCCAGCCTTGAGAATTCGGGCGCCGAGGGGGTGGGGCTGTTTCGCACCGAGTTGCAATTCCTGACCCGCACCCATGTGCCGCGCCGGGGCGAACTGGCGGCGCTTTACACACGCGTGCTCGACAGCGCGCTTGGCAAGCCGGTGATGTTTCGGACCCTGGACATCGGGTCGGACAAGGTGCTGCCCTATATGAAGCCCCAGGACGAGCCGAACCCCGCCATGGGCTGGCGCGCGATCCGGGTGGGTCTGGACAAGCGCGGCGTGTTGCGGATGCAGTTGCAGGCGCTGATCCGCGCGGCCGTGGGCCGTCCGCTTTACGTCATGTTCCCCTTCATCACCGAGATGAACGAGTTCGAGGAAGCCTATCGCCTGCTGATGGAGCAGATCGCGCGCGAGCAGCGGCTGGGCCATGCGATGCCGACCGATGTGCGGGTGGGGGCGATGCTGGAGACGCCCTCGCTGGCCTTCGCGCCGAAGAAGTTCTTCGAGATGTGCGATTTCATCTCGGTCGGGGGCAATGACCTGAAGCAGTTCTTCTTTGCCGCCGACCGCGAGAATGAGCGCGTGCGCCGCCGCTATGACGCGCTGAGCAGTTCGTTCCTGTCGCTTCTGGACCAGATCCTGCAACGCTGCGCGGACGCGCATGTGCCGGTCTCGTTCTGCGGCGAGGATGCGGGCCGTCCGATCGAGGCGGTCACCTTTGCCGCCCTGGGTTTCCGGCGGCTGTCGATGCGTCCGGCCTCGATCGGGCCGGTCAAGCACCTGATTCGCCGCACCGACCTGACGACGCTGAGGCGGGTGATCGACGATGCGCGTGCCTCGGGCGAGATCAATCTGCGCCCGATCATCATCGACTGGCTGGCCCGGCAATAGGGCCGGAGGCCGGTGCGGCGGCTTGCGCCAGCGCCACCGGCTGGGCGAGCCCCACCTCTCCCGCATCCTCTGGAAAAACTCACCTTCTCCTGGCTACCGCCTTCATTCAAGCGACCGACGCCCTTGCGCGGCGCACTTTGCTGCGGGTGCCGACCATCCATGTCGCTGTGGCTTCCTCGGCCAGATCCCGATAGGCGCGTTGCCGCAGCCGTAACACGTCGCGGGCGGCCAGCGCATCGGTCAGGACGCCGCCGTCGAAGGCCGTCCGGCTGTTGGTGCGGTTGATCCGGGCGATCATGCTCGGCCAGAAGGCTGACCGGATCCTCGGCGGGTTCATCGCCTTCCTGCACCTTGGCATTGCGCAATAACCCGGCATTCAACTGCTCCAGGCGCTTTGTCATGTCGCTGCGCTGAACCAGCGCTTCGGCAGGCTGCATGGTCATCGCCTCATATTCGGCGCGTGTGCAAGGCAGTTCCGCCGAGGGTGATTCTTCTACTGTCTGCTCTGTTCTGGCCACCCCATGCGTCAGTTTCGGACATAGCCCGTGACCGAGGTGTTTTGCCTGGGGCCGCGCATCGCTATGGTGATCCCACGCCAGTCCGAAGGAGCGCGTATGGCCCATTCCTTCACCGCAGGCACGCATTTCGCCGATGACCCGGTGCGGCGGTTCTTCGGCCGGCCCTTTGCATCGGCGGCGGCGATGGATGCCGCGATGATCGCGCGCGCCGGCGTGGTTGGGGTCGATGACGACCAGTGGATCGTCGGCGACTTCGCGGCCTGCGAAACCGAGGCCGGGCGCATGGCGGCGCAGGCGGCCTTTGCCGCGCTGCCGGGGCGCAAGCATCTGGTGCGCGGCAACCACGATCCCGACTGGCTGGTCCAAGCCCTGCCCTGGGCGTCGGTCCATGACCTGGTCGAGATCGGCATCGGCGAGCGGCGCTTTGTCCTTTGCCACTATCCGCTTCTTGCCTGGAATGGCGCGCGGGCGGGTGTGGTGCAGCTTTTCGGCCATGTCCACACTCGTTGGCGCGGGGCCGAGGGGCAGGTGAATGTCGGCGTCGATCAATGGGATTTCACGCCGGTCACCCCGGATCAGGTGGAACTGGAGGCGTTGATGCCGCCACCATCGGGCTTGCAGCGGATGGTGGGGGGCGAGGGATCGGGGAGGAGGTGAGCGGGGTCCGTGGGTCCGCGTGACGGATTTCCATGCAATCGCGATTGCCCGCTGGGAACCGCCACCACCGATCAGCGAAGGTGGCGGCGAAATTGGGCGAAAGAATGAATGCGTCAGCTACGGTTGTGAGCCAATCGGCCGGTGCGCTAACCTCTGCGCAGCCATGGTGTCAGCAGATATGTCGCAGTCTCGTCAACCACTTGCGGCATGAACCGCCATTCCACGTCGAAAGGTTCCTCGCGCCAGATGCCTAAGCTTTCGGCCGGCCAGTCCTGCAAATCGAAACCCTCGGGGCGCTCATAGGTGTTCGGCTCAAGGCGGATCGCCTTGAAACCGGCCAGGGAAAACAGCCGCAGCTTGTCCTGATATTCGCTCCATGCAAAAGATACTGCCGCCCCTCGCCGAACAGCAGCGCGGCGGTGCGGCGGGAGATGGCGAATGCGGTCTGGATATCGGTCAGCGAAACCCCTTCGGCCGAGTCCTGCATCATCAGCGCCAGCCGCAAAAGATCCTCGTGCCTTCCGAAACGCGCCATCGTTATCCTCGTCCCAGGGCAGAGTTGGCGGATCCGGGGCACGGTCAACGGTCAACGGCCAAAGCCGATGGCGCGGGGTGCCCCCGCCTTGGCCTCGACCTCGCGGGCAGGCTGGGCAAGGATCGCGCGGGGATCGGCTTCGTCCAGCGCGCGCATCCTGCGGGCGACATTGGCGAAACCTCCTGGGGTCAGGCGATCCAGCGCCAGCAGCCCCGTCGGCGACCCGGCCCCGAAATGCGCGGCCCAGGCCAGCGGCAGTTGCGCGGGCGCCAGCCAGTCGAAGCGGATGCGGAAGGTGAAGCGCCGCTGCGTTGCCGGGTCCAGCTTTTCAACGAAGCTCGTGGTGCAGACGAAAGGCACCCGTTTCCTGGACGACGGCCGGGGCTGCCTTAGCAACAATGCCGCCGAGCGGTCGCTGCGCGGCGTGGCTCTGGGCCGAAAGTCCTGGCTCTTCGCCGGCTCCGAACGCGGCGGGCGGCGCGCCACCGCCATGCGCTTCGTTGCGCGCTTGCAGACCGCGATCATGCTCCCGCCAGCCCGAGGCGTTTCTTCGTGGTGGTATTCCGAACAAAACCTTGATCGAGAGGCAGCTGTATGGTCGCCGCCGAGAACCTCTCGGGATGACCCGCCTTGCCGCTCGGGACCGCGAACCAGGCCATCTCAGGATCAAAGCACATCAGCACAAAGCCACGCCGCTTCAGGGACCGGCTGTAGCTGGAGCAGTTCGCCGTGCGGGAAACGGGGACAGATTTGCTCGTGAAGTTATCTTAATACACTGATTAACAATCATGAATCCGTAAACCGATGTGGTGGCGCAACAAAGCCAGGGAAACCTGAACGCCAATAGACGATAACAGGCTGCTGACGCCCGGTTTCGCTGCCTGGAGGGAATGCGGCCTTGCCCTTCGGCGTCTGGGGTTATAGCGCAATTTCATCGCTGTCGTCTGGGGCGCGAAGCCTGAAGGCGGTCTGAAACCCGAGAGGTGGATCTTGGCAAAGTTCGACGAGGGCCTGGCCTTTCTCATGCCCGGCACGGCGCGGGGATTTCGGCCCGCCCCGCGAAGCACGGATATTGCGCCCGAATTTCGCGCCGCGCCCTGGCTGGGGGCCATCGTTGCCTCGGAGCACGAGGCCCATGCGTTGGACCTTTATCGCTTCGTGCGCGGCTATCGCGAATTCAAGACCGCGCGGAACTGCGTGCTGTTCAAGTCCTTTCCCGTGCTGGTCGAGAATTTCGAATATTACGGCAAGATCCCCATGGCACGCGAGCAGATCATCCTGTCGGGCGCCTCGGCGCTGCGGGTGCGCATGAAGCTGGCCAAGAAACTGGATGAGGGCGAGGTCGAGGCCGATCTGGGCGCGCGGCGGCAGGCCGATGGCACCGATCCTTTGCATCGCCGCGCCTTCCTGAAACCGCGTGATCTGGGTCTGCCTTTTCTGATCGAGTGCCGGAACTTCTTCAATTTCTACCATTTCACCACGGAATCGCTGATCTATCTGCAAATGTATCGCGATTACGGGCTGACTGGGCCGATCTGGCTGTTCACCTCAAGCCGGCGAGAGGGGAAGGCGTTCATCCGCAAGGCGGTGCGGGATTTCTATCCCGACCTTGCCGACCGGGTAGAGATGAAGGTGGGTAGCCTGTCGGTGCCGCGCGCGATCATTCCCTTCAACACGAACCATCTTTATCATCAGACCACGGCGGAGCGGTTTCCCGATATCGAGCTTGAGGCCGGCTTTGCCAGGATTGACACGCCTGGCGCGCTGCGCCCGGCCACGGTCGACAATTACAAGTTCATCTACAATAACAGCCGCGATGAATATATCGACCGGCACCGCGAGCAGGTGCTTGCGGGCCTGCCCAGCACCGAGCGGCGGCGGCTTTACGTCGGCCGCAGGCCCGGCGCGGGCAAGGATCGCCCGCTGCTGGGCGAAAAGGCGCTGGTCGCGATGCTGGCCCGCTACGGCTTTGCGCATGTCTACCTTGAGGACTATTCCCCCGGCCAGCAGGCGCAGCTTTGCCAGGATGCCGAGATCCTCGTCTCGGCCCATGGCGCGGGCTTCGCGAACATGACCTATGCCCGGCCCGGCGCCTGGTTCATCGAACTGAGCCATCTTCAGACCGCGCGGCACCGTTTCGGCGATTTCAACATGCATGCCTCGGTCTCGGGGGCGAGATATATGCATTTCTTCGCCGATCACGACACGCAGGCCGATGAGGTGCCCAGCATGGAAGAGGACGGCCATGCCGGCATCGCCATGTCCGCCTGGGCCATCGACCGGCTGGAAGGGCTGATCGCGATCATCGTCGATCCCGATGCCTATCGGGCGGCCAATCGGGGCATGGCTCAGGCGCTGAAGCGGCAGCGCCCCGAACAGGCCCTGGCGCTGCTGGCGGAAAAGCCGGCCTATGCGCAGGGCTGCGCCCGGATCTGCGCCTTGGCCGCCGATGCCGCGCTGGCGCAGGGCGATCCGCAGGTGGCGCTGGCGCATCTGGCCCAGGCGCTGCGGGTCGCGCCCTATCGCGCCGACCTGTGGGAGCGGCGCCATGACCTGGCGAAAAGCCTGGGCCGCGAGGCCGAGGCGCAGGACATCCATCGGATGATGAGCCTGTATCACCCCTTCCGCTTCATGCGCTGGACCCGCGACGGGCATGGCGTGGCGATGATCCAGGCGCCGAAATCGGCGGGCAAGGGCGGGGCGGAATAGGCGCGCCTTCAAACCCGATCATCCCGTCGATACCGTTTTCATGCGGTGCTTCGCCCGGTCCAGGATTGGATGCGGTGGCGGGTTATCGGCTGTCAGATTGGATCCGGGCTGTGATCGAGCGGCTTTTGCCAACGGGCGGGCGGGGATACGCGGCGTGGATGACCGGCGGCATGGTCCATGCCTTGTGGGCGACCGCCACCGGCAGAACTGCCCGTCCATCCTCGTCGCACGGGCTTTCGCCGCCCGAGGGAGGGGCGCGGGATTGCCACCCGATACGGCGGGCTCGCAAGGAAATTCGCCTTGGCGCTCGCGCTCGCGGCCATCATCACCTGCGGGGGATCCAGTCTCAAGTCCAGGGCTACGAACCGTTTTGCGGATGCTCCTGACGCCAGATGTCGGGGGTGACGCCCTCGGTCTCGCGAAAGACACGGATCAGGTGCGAGGCGTCGCAAAAGCCCGTCTCATCGGCGATGCGGGTCACGGTGCGGTCGGTACGTGCCAGCAGCATTCGTGCCTGTGCCAGGCGGATGCGAACCGAGGCGTCGGCGGGGGGAATGCCCAGATCGGCGCTGAAATGCCGCTCAAGCTTGCGCCGGCCCACGCCGAGGTCGCGCGCGATGCGGGCGATGGACAGGGGTGCGTGCAGGTTCTGCTGCATCGCCAGCAGGGCGCGGCGGACCAGGGGATCGCGGGCATTCAACTCCAGCGGCAGGCCGGGCTGGGGGCGGTCGCCCTCCATCGGCTCGTCGATCATCAGGATGGACAGTGCCTTGCGCGCGGCCGCACGGCCCAGATGGCGGTCCACCAGAAAGGCCGAGAGATGCGCCGCGCTGACCCCGCCCGAACAGGAAAGCCGGTCCCGGTCCACCACGAAGATCTGGTCCGAGACCGGGCGCATCCTTTCGAACTCGGCCAGGAAATCCTGGTGGTGGAACCAGCTTACACAGCAGCGATAGCCGCCCATCAGTCCCAGCCGGGCTAAGGCGAAGACCCCGGTGCAAAGCCCGCCAAGGCCGATCCGCGCCTGGGCCGCGCGGCCAAGAAATGCGGCCAGTTCCACGGGCAGGCCCTGGCCCGCGTCGATCAGCCCGCCGACGACGATGACGTAATCGAAGCGGCCGGGATCGCCCAGCCGCTCGTCCGGCTCGATCCGCATCCCGCATGAGGACTGGATCGGCGCCATGTCATGGGACAGCACCGCCCAGCGGCAGCGGATCGGACGCGAGCCGTCGCCGTCATCGGCGGCCAGCCGCAGCACGTCCACGAAGGTCGCGAAGGCCGAGAGCGTAAAGCGCGGCGCCAGCAGGAAACCGATGCGCAGACGCGGAACCTCGGTCACGCCGGGTGGAAAGGGTGGCTCGGTCATGACGCGAATCAACGATGGCTTGTGTCGCGATCATGACAGCAGTTGCGCCGCCGCGCCAGAGTGTCGCGCGGCCGAGTCCGGCCGCCCGCCGTCGGGTTTACAGCGGATGGTCGCCGCTGGCGTCGATCACCCGCGTGGGCAGGCCCAGATCGCCCAGCAGTTCCAGGAATGGCCGCGCGGGCAGATCCTCGACATTGGCCATGCGCTTCACGTCCCAGGTGCCGCGCGCGACCAGGATCGCCGCCGCGACCGGAGGCACGCCCGCCGTGTAGCTGATGCCCTGGCTGCCGACCTCGGTATAGGCGTCCTTGTGGTCGGCGACGTTGTAGATGAAGACCTCGCCCGGCTTGCCGTTCAGGCTGCCCTTGACCAGATCGCCGATGCAGGTCTTGCCGGTGTAGTCGGGGGCAAGGCTGGCCGGATCGGGCAGCACCGCCTTGACCAGTTTCAGCGGCACGACCTCGAGTCCCTCGGCGGTCTTCACGGGCTGTTCCGACAGCAGCCCGAGGTTCTGAAGCACGGTGAAGACGTTGATGTAATGCGCCCCGAAGCCCATCCAGAAGCGCACATCCGCCTGCTTATAGCGGGCCGAGAGGCTGTGCACCTCGTCATGGCCCGACAGATAGGCGGTCTGCTTGCCCACGACCGGCAGATCCCATTCCCGGCCCACCTCGAACATCCGGTTTTCCTGCCAGGCACCCCTCTGCCAGGAATAGACCGTGCCGGTGAATTCGCGGAAATTGATCTCGGGGTCGAAATTCGTGGCGAACCAGCGGCCGTGGCTGCCGGCATTGATGTCCACGATGTCGATGCTGTCGATCCTGTCGAAATATTCGTCCTCGGCCAGCCGGGCATAGGCGTTGACCACGCCCGGATCGAAGCCCGCGCCCAGGATCGCGGTCACGCCGGCCTTTTCGCAATCCTCGCGCCGCTTCCATTCGTAATTGCCATACCAGGGCGGGGTCTCACAGATCTTGGCGGGGTCTTCGTGGATGGCGGTGTCGATATAGGCCGCGCCCGTCTCGATGCAGCCTTGCAGCACGCTCATGTTCACGAAGGCCGAGCCTACGTTGATGACGATGCCGGCGTCGATCCCGCGGATCAGCGCGGCGACGGCGGCGCTGTCCATGGCGTCCAGCGGGTGGGCGGTGAAGTCGACCGGATGGCCCTTTGCGCGGATGCTCTCGATGATCTTGTCGGCCTTGGTCACGGTCCGGCTTGCGATATGCAGGCTGCCGAATTCCCGGGCGTTCTGCGCCACCTTATGCGCGACCACCTGCGCGACGCCGCCGGCACCGATGATGAGCACGTTCTTGGCCAATTCGATCTCCTTTTCGAGGGCTGGGAAGGGGGGACTGGTTTCGAAGGGGTCAGGACAGGCTGGACTTGTAATCGTCGTAACCGAACCGGCGGGCCTCGCGGATCGTTCCGTCTTCGTCCCGGATGGCGATGGCGGGCATGGCGACGCCGTTGAACCAGTTCTTCTTGACCATGGTATAGCCTGCGGCGTCCGCGATGCTGACGCGGTCGCCGACCTTCAGGGGTGCGGGAAAGCGCGCCTCGCCGAAGATGTCGCCCGCAAGGCAGGTCTTGCCCGCGATCTGATAGGGGTGATCGCCGTCCCGCGGCAGCTTCGCGGTCTCGCGATAGATCAGCAGGTCCAGCATATGCGCCTCGATGCTGCTGTCCACGATGGCCACATCCTTGCCGTTATGGATCAGGTCCAGGACGGTGACTTCCAGAGAGGTCGACCTGGTGATGCTGGCCTCGCCCGGTTCCAGGAAAAGCTGCACGCCGAATTTCCGCTGAAACGCCTTCAGCCGCGCCGCCAGACGGTCCAGCGGATAGCCGTCTCCGGTGAAGTGGATGCCGCCGCCCAGCGACACCCAGTCGAGCTTTTCCAGGAAGCCGCCGAACTCGGCCTCGATGCGCGACAGTTGCGCGTCGAACAGGTCGAAATCGCCATTCTCGCAATTGTAGTGGATCATCACCCCCGAGATGCGGTCCAGGGCCGCCTCAAGCCGGGGCAGATCCCATTCCCCCAGGCGCGAGAAGGGCCGGGCCGGGTCCGCCAGATCGAAGCCCGAGGTCGAGAAGCGTGGGTTCAGCCGCAGCCCCATGGTGACTTCGCGGCCCGCCGCGCGGTCCCCGAAGCGGTCTAGCTGGCCCAGGCTGTTGAAGATGATCTTGTCGGCGTAACCCAGCGCCTCGTCGATCTCGTGATCGGCCCAGGCGACGGAATAGGCATGGGTCTCGTCGCCGAACTCCTCATGGCCCAGGCGCAGCTCGTAAAGCGATGAGGAGGTGGTGCCGTCCATGAAGGGGCGCATGAAGTCGAAGGCCGACCAGGTGGCGAAGCATTTCAGCGCCAGCAGGCATTTCACGCCCGATTCCCGGCGCAGATGCTGGATCCGCTCCATGTTGACCCGCAGCTTGGCGAGGTCGATCAGGTAATAGGGCGTTTGCAGATCGGACATGGCGCGTATCCCGTGGCGGATCGGTCGGATGAAAGGGTCCATTTAGGGGCACCCCGTGGATTTCGCAAGGAAGGGTGACGCTGCCATGAGGGCCCGGACCGATGGCGGGCGGGCGGTGTTTCAGCCGGATTTTGCCGGCGGATTCGGCGGATTCGGCGCCGTGTCGCCTGTGCCGGAACAACCGGGTTGAACCGCCTCGGGCATCTGTCTAGCGGGGCGGTATGACAAAAAACGCACAAAACACACTCGATGCCCGCAAGATCGCCATCGCCGCCGTTCTGGCGCTTGCCGGCTTTGTTCACCCGGCCCTGGCCCAGGACGGCGCGGTCAAGCTAACCAGCACCGTGGTCGAGGATTCCGACGGCAACCGCTTTTTCATGCGCACCGGCGGGATTGCCCGCGACGATGTGACCTATGAGGGGCTGACTGCCGGGCAGACCTATACGCTGGTCGCGCAGCTTTACCACATCGGCGACAAGCAGGTGGTGGGCGCGCCGGCCTTTGCCGAACTGACGCCCGAGGCAGCCAGCGGCAAGACCAGCTTTCTGTTCCCGGTGCCGCAGAACCGCACCCGCTACAACATCGACTACGCCGTCTACCTGACGCTTTACGAAGGCAGGGTCGATGCGTCGAACCTGGCCGACGCCACGCCCGTCGCCCAGATCCGCGACACCGAAAGCGAGGCGGTCGTGTTGCAGGTCCACGCGATCCAGCGTGTCGCGGTGACCGCCAGGGACGCCGCGGACGGCGACCGGGCGCTTCCGGGCGCGGGCGGCAGGATCGTGGCCGAGGTGGCGTATGAAAACCTGGTCGAGGGCTATCCCTATACCCTGTGGGGCGAGCTGATGAAGACCAGCGGCCAGTCGACCGGCATCTATGCCAGCATCCCGGAATACAGGCCCGAGGGCAAGAACGGCACCGTGACCATGGAGTTCACCGTTCCCGAAGGCTTCGAGGGGGTCGCGCTGATGCCCTCGATCGGGCTTTACCACAAGAAGCGCGTGGCCATCGGCGACAACGGCATCCTGTCGATCCTGCCCGATGTGCCCAATCCGGTGATGATCGCCTCTGACCCGAACCTGAACGTCCCGGAAAAGACCATCGCCATCGGCACCCTGTTCGAGGATCTGCCCGAACAGTAGAAACGCCGCGCGGTCCCCGCCGGGGGCCGCGCCCTAGTCGTCCACGATCGACAGGATCTTGGGCAGGGCCGGGCAGGGCAGCAACTGGTTCTTGGCCACGTCCGCCAGGGTGTGGTTGTGCAGGAATACATAGACATGCGCCGAAAGGCTTTCCCACAAGCGGTTCGAGAGCGTCTGCGCCCGCGACCCCGAGATCCCGCCCGAGACCCCCGCGCCGACATGCATGGCGCTGACCGTCTCGTCGACGGCCTCCAGGATTTCGGCCACGCGGATGGTTTCGGGGGGCTTGGCCAGCCGGTAGCCGCCGCCTGGGCCGCGCACCGATTCCACCAGCCCGGCACGGCGCAGCCGCACGAAAAGCTGCTCCAGATAGGGCAGTGAGATGTCCTGACGCTTGGAAATCTCGGCCAGCGAGGTCAGGTCTTCGCCCTTGGCGATGGCCAGATCCACCAGCGCGACCATCGCATAGCGGCCCTTGGTCGAAAGTTTCATCGTGATCCCCTGCTTTCCGCGGCTCTTGGGCCGGCATTGACGCTGGAAGGGCTTCGGGCTAATTCCCAAGAGCCGTCCTTGGCTGCGTCTTGCCTGTGCCTGGCGGGCTTCCCAGATTGACGATCTAGAGCCGCGCCGTCACAGGGTCAAGGAACCCGAGTTTCAAAGGAAGCCCATGCCCGAACTGATTTTCCCCGGTCCCGAAGGTCGTCTTGAGGGGCGCTATCATGCGCAAGCCAATCCCGATGCGCCGATCGCCATCGTGCTGCACCCGCATCCGCAATATGGCGGGACGATGAACAACCGGGTCGTTTACAATTTGCATTATGCCTTCCACCGCATGGGTTTCACCGTGATGCGGTTCAACTTTCGCGGCGTGGGCCGCAGCCAGGGCGAGTTCGATCAGGGCATCGGGGAATTGTCGGACGCCGCCTCGGCGCTGGACTATTTGCAGGCGATGAACCCCAACAGCAAGCATTGCTGGGTCGCGGGCTTTTCCTTCGGCGCCTGGATCGGCATGCAGCTTCTGATGCGCCGCCCCGAGATCACCGGGTTCATCTCGGTCGCGCCGCCCGCGAACATGTATGATTTCAGCTTTCTGGCGCCTTGCCCAAGCTCGGGGCTGATCATCAACGGCACCGCCGACCGCGTGGCGCCCTCCAAGGACACCCATACGCTGGTGGGCAAGCTGCGCGAGCAGAAGGGCATCACCATCACCCATGAGGAAATCGAGGGCGCGGATCATTTCTTCCGCGACGACGAGGTTCACATGAAGCCGATGATCGACACGGTGCAGACCTATGTTCGGCGCCGGCTGACCGAAAGTTCGCGCTGATCCGACGGGGCCGGCCCGTCCGGTCCCCCTTTCGCAAGGCCCGCCGATGAGTGACCTGACCGCCTGCTTCGCTTTCCTGAATGAGGCCGACCGGCTGAAATCCGTGGATCGCGCCAATGTGCTGATGGATTGCTCTCGTCCCGAGAACAGCGCCGAGCATAGCTGGCATGTCGCGCTTCATGCCCTGGTCTTCGGCGGCAGCGACCGCGCCATCGCCATGATCCTGCTGCATGATCTGGTCGAGATTGACGTGGGCGACCATCCGATCCATTTGCCCTATGATCTGCCCGCCGTGGCCGCCGCCGAAGCCGCCGCCGCGCGGCGCCTTTTCGGGCTGCTGCCCGAGGGTGGGGGCCTTCTGGACCTGTGGCTGGAGTTCGAGGCGGCCGAGACCCCGGATGCGCGCTTTGCCAAGCGCATGGATCACGTCCAGCCGCTGTTTCAGGTGCTGTCCTCGCCCCGGCCGCGGGCCGACCATCTGGCCGTGGTGCGCGACAATATGGCGCAGGGCCGCGTGGCGCGGTTGCGGCGCGAATGGCCCGAGGCGATGGCTGCCGCCGATGCGATGCTGGCGGGGCGCGCGGTTTCGGGTGCCCTGGCCGGGCCGCTGGCCTTCCTGGCCGAGGCCGACCGGCTGAAATCGGTCTATCGCGCCAGCACGCTTTGCGACGCCTCGCGCCGCGAAAACAGCGCCGAGCATAGCTGGCACCTGGCGCTTTACGCGCTGATCCTGCATGGCGCCGCCGTGCCGGGCGTCGACCTGGGCCGCGTCATCCGCATGCTGATCCTGCACGATCTGGTCGAGATCGACACCGGCGACGTGCCGATCCATTCTGCGAACGGCGCCGCCCATCACGGCGCCGCGCAGATGGCGGCCGAGGATGCGGCGGCGGATCGGCTGTTCGGCCTGCTGCCCGCGCCGCTGGGGCGCGATCTGCGTGCGCTTTGGGCAGAGTTCGAGGCGAACGAGACCCCGGACGCCATCTTTGCCAAGTCGCTGGACCGTGCGCAGCCGGTGATGCAGAATATCGCATCGGGCGGTGGAACCTGGATCGAATACGAGGTGAGCTATGCCCAGTTGGTCGAGCGCGTCGGCACCCGGATCGCGCGGGGCGCTCCGGCCTTGTGGACCTGGCTTGATGGCCGCGCGCAGGGCTGTTTCGCACGCTAGAACGGCGCGGCCTGCTATGCGCAATTTCGGTATGCGATTGCATACCGGGCTTTCCTAGAAGCTGTTTTGCCGCTATAGCGAGGCAGCCGAATCCTAATCGCCCAATCCTAACCAAAGGGACCACCCATGTCGAAGATCAAGGTAGAGAACCCCGTCGTCGAACTCGACGGCGACGAGATGACCCGGATCATCTGGGATTTCATCAAGCAGAAGCTGATCCTGCCCTATCTGGACGTGGACCTGAAATATTACGACCTGGGCATCGAGGAGCGTGATCGCACCAACGACCAGATCACCATCGACGCCGCCGAGGCGATCAAGCAATACGGCGTCGGCGTGAAATGCGCCACCATCACCCCCGACGAGGCCCGCGTCGAGGAGTTCGGCCTGAAGAAGATGTGGAAATCGCCCAACGGCACCATCCGCAACATCCTGGGCGGCGTCATCTTCCGCGAGCCGATCATCTGCAAGAACGTGCCGCGCCTGGTGCCGCATTGGACCAAGCCCGTGATCGTCGGCCGCCATGCCTTCGGCGACCAATACAAGGCCACCGATTTCCGTTTTCCGGGCAAGGGCAAGCTGACGATCAAGTTCGTCGGCGAGGATGGCGAGACCATCGAGCATGAGGTGTTCCAGGCCCCGTCCTCGGGCGTCGCGATGGCCATGTACAACCTGGACGATTCGATCCGCGATTTCGCCCGCGCCTCGATGAATTACGGGCTGAACCGGGGCTATCCGGTCTATCTGTCCACCAAGAACACCATCCTGAAAGCCTATGACGGCCGCTTCAAGGATCTGTTCCAGGAAGTGTTCGACGCCGAATTCGCCGATCAGTTCAAGAAGGCCGGCATCACCTATGAGCACCGCCTGATCGACGACATGGTGGCCTCGAACCTGAAATGGTCGGGTGGCTATGTCTGGGCCTGCAAGAACTATGACGGCGACGTGCAGTCCGATACCGTGGCGCAGGGCTTCGGCTCGCTGGGGCTGATGACCTCGGTGCTGATGACGCCCGATGGCAAGACCGTCGAGGCCGAGGCCGCGCATGGCACCGTGACCCGCCATTACCGCGAGCATCAGAAGGGCAACCAGACCTCGACCAACTCGATCGCGTCGATCTTTGCCTGGACCGGCGGCCTGAAGCACCGCGCGAAGCTGGACGACAACGCGGCGCTGCTGAATTTCGCCCAGACCCTGGAAAAGGTCACCGTGCAGGCGGTCGAGGACGGTCACATGACCAAGGACCTGGCGCTGCTGGTCGGGCCGGACCAGAAATGGCTGACCACCATGGGTTACCTGGAAACGGTCGACCAATACCTGAACAAGGCTTTGGCCTGATCCTTTCGGATTGCAAAATGGCGAAGGGCTGGGGGATTCCCGGCCCTTTTCGCTTATAGCGCCGCCGCGTTCGGGTATTTGTGAAGCAAAGAAAGCCGCGATCCCGGCTTAACAGTCCTGCCGTGCTGGAGTATGGGGGGCAAAGCAAAACCCGGAGTGCCGCCATGAAAGCCGCCGTCATCACCTTTCCCGGATCGAATTGCGACCGCGACCTGGCCGTGGCGCTTGGCGGGGCGGGGGCCGACGTGGTCCGGGTCTGGCACAAGGACCAGGCGCTGCCCGAGGGCATCGATCTGGTGGCGGTGCCCGGAGGGTTCTCGTTCGGGGATTATCTGCGCTGCGGGGCGATCGCCGCGCATTCGCCGATCGCCGGCGCGGTTCGCGATCATGCCGCGAAGGGGGGCTATGTGCTGGGGATCTGCAACGGGTTTCAGGTCCTGACCGAGCTGGGCCTGCTGCCGGGCGCCCTGATGCGCAATGCCGGGCTGAAGTTCATCTGCCGAGAGGTGGCGTTGAAGGTAGCGAGCCAGGACAGCCCCTATACCGCCGGTTTCGCCAATGGCGAGGAGATCCGCCTGCCCGTCGCCCATCACGACGGCAATTATCAGATCGATGCCGAGGGGCTTGCCGCATTGCAGGACCAGGACCGCATCGCCTTTGCCTATGCGCCGGGAATCAATGGCTCGGTCGAGGATATCGCGGGCGTACTGTCAGAGAATCGCCGCGTCCTGGGGCTGATGCCGCATCCTGAACGCGCGGCCGACGCAACCCATGGCGGAACTCATGGCGCGCGACTATTTGCATCGTTGACTGGAAGCCTTATTAGCGCCTGAAAAGGCCGCGCAGGCTGCTTGAGTGCATGAAGGCCGGGCATTAGAGTAGGCCATCCCTGATCGGGATGCTTTCGCAGGACCGTGCCGGAGGATCATGCAGCGGGACGCCCCATCGACCGGACCAATGGAAAGCGGCAGGGCGGAGCGCGCGGGCCGTTGGGGCCTGCGCGTGGTCATCGCCGCGCTGTTGGTGTTGGCGGTGGGGGCGATCTGGTTCACCAATAGCTGGCTGTCGGCGCGGTTCTCGGAAAACGTGCGGGTGCGGACCGAGCTACGCTCGGCGCTTTATACCGGGAACCTGCTTTCGGAATTGCAGCGCACCTCGGTCGTGCCGCAATTGCTGGCGCGGGATCCGGCGCTGATCTCGGCCTTGTCGGGAAATGACTTCTCGGGGACTTCGGCGAGGCTGATCTCGGCCCAGAAGGAGATCGGGGCGTCCTCGATCCGGCTTCTGGACGCTTCGGGGCGGACGGTGGGATCGACGGATCGCAACTTGATCGGCACGAGCTATGTGCAGGAGCCGTTCTTTGTCGAGGCGCTGCGGGCGAAGGATACGGTGTTCACCGTGTCGCCGTCGCCGCAGGGGGCCTACGAGTTCGCCTATTCGCGGGCGGTGGTGGCGGATGGGCGGACCATGGGTGTGGTCGTCGTGGGCGCGGACCTGACGCGGCTGGTGCGGTCCTGGGCCGGGATCTCGGACGCGATCGCGGTCACGGACAGCGAAGGGCGGATCGTGCTTTCGACCGAGCCGCGCTGGCGGGGGCTGACCATGCCCGAGGCCCTGGCGGTGCGTTCCGCGCCCTCGGCCATCGCGCGGGCCTTTCAGGTGACGGCGGACTGGGCCTCGCCCCCGGCGGATGCCTATGTCGAGGGCAAGGCCGTGATGCAGGCCGAGACGCGCATCCCCTTCCGCGGCTGGAAGATGATCGCCTTTACCACCTATGATTCGGTGCGCGAGCGGGTGAACGCGGTCCTGGCCCTGGTGATCATGGGTTTCGCCATCCTGCTGGCGGCGGCCTTTTACCTGCTGTCGCGCCGGGCGCGCGTGGAATCGGCGGCCTATATGCGGGAATCGGCGGATCTGCGCGCCTTGAACCAGCGCCTGACCCGCGAGATCGCCGAGCGCGAGCGGGTGCAGCGCGAGTTGCGCGTGGCCGAGCAGACCGTGCAGCAATCGAGCAAGCTGGCCGCTCTGGGCGAGATGTCGGCGGGGGTCAGCCACGAGTTGAACCAGCCCCTGGCCGCGATGAAGACCTATCTGGCCGGCGCGCGGCTTTTGTTGCAGCGCGGCCGGGGCGAGGAGGCGCTGTCCAGCTTTCAGCGCATCGACGACCTGGTCGAGCGGATGGGCGCGATCACGCGGCAGTTGAAATCCTATGCCCGCAAGGGCGGCGAGGCGTTCGAGCCGGTCGATCTGCGCGCCGCGCTGTCGGGCGCGCTGATGATGATGGAGCCGCAGCTTCGCTCGCGCACGATCAAGTTGCAGCGCCAGGTGCCGCGCTATCCGGTGATGGTCTATTGCGACCGCATCCGGCTTGAGCAGGTGATCATCAACCTGCTGCGCAACGCCGTCGATGCGATCAAATCCGTGCGCGAGCCGAGGATCGAGATCACCGTCAGCTCCGGCTCTCACGCATTCTTGTCTGTCCGGGATAACGGTCCGGGCGTATCGGACCTGGAAAAGCTGTTCGAGCCCTTCTTTACCACGAAGAAGCCAGGCGAGGGGACGGGGTTGGGGCTGGCGATCTCGTCGGGGATCGCGGCGGATTTCGGTGGGCGCCTGACCGCGCATAACGCCGATGATGAAGGCGGCCGTGGGGCTGTGTTCGAGCTTGAGTTGCCATTGCATGACCCCGGCCGAGCGGCCGAGGCGCGCTTGGCGGCGGAATGAAGAAAGGTAGGCGCGCATGAGCCGCACGATGAAAATTGCAGTGGTTGACGATGAACCGGACATGCGGGAATCGATCAGCCAATGGCTGGCCCTGTCGGGCTTCGACGCCGAGACTTTCGCCAGCGCCGATGACGCGCTGAAGGTGGTCAATGCCGACTGGCCCGGCGTCATCATCTCGGACATCCGCATGCCGGGCATGGACGGGATGGCCTTCCTGAAGCGGCTGATGGGGATCGATTCGGGTCTGCCGGTGATCATGATCACCGGCCATGGCGACGTGCCGATGGCGGTCGAGGCGATGCGGATCGGGGCCATGGATTTCATGGAAAAGCCCTTCAACCCCGAGCGTCTGACGGAACTGGTCAAGAAGGCTGGCCAGGCGCGGCGGATGACCCTGGACAATCGTGCCTTGCGCCGCGACCTGAGCGAAGGCCAGCAGGTCATGTCCAAGCTGATCGGCGCCAGCCCGGTCATGGACAGGTTGCGCGAGGATATCCTGGATCTGGGCCAGGCCGATGGCCATGTGCTGATCGATGGCGAGACCGGCACCGGCAAGACGCTGGTGGCACATGCGCTGCACGCGGTGGGGCCGCGCGCCTCGAAGAAATTCGTGCCGATTTCTTGTGCCGCCTATCACGACGAGGTTTTGGCCGCGAAGCTTTTCGGCCCCGTCGAGACCGGCCTGCCCGCAGTCGAGGAGGCGCGGGGCGGGACGTTGTGCCTTGAGGATATCGAGGCGCTTTCGGACCCCTTGCAGGCCCGGCTTCTGGCCTTCATCGCCGAGCAGGGGACGCCGGCGGACACGCGCATCATCGCGATCTCGAACGCGCGGGGCGAGGGGCGGCGCGCCGAGGATTCGCTGCGCCCGGATCTGTTCTATCGCCTGACCGCGTTGAAGATCACCCTACCGCCGCTGCGTTCGCGCGGCGAGGATATCCTGGCGCTTTTCACCCGCATGACCGAACAGTTCAGCGAGGAATATGGCTGCGAGCCGCCGCAGGTCACCGCGCAAGAGGCCGCGCAGCTTCTGCAAGCCCCCTGGCCGGGCAACGTCCGGCAGTTGATCAATGTGGCCGAGCGGGCAGTCTTGCAGAACCGGCGCGGTTCGGGCTCGATCGCCTCGCTGCTGATGGCGGATGGCGAGGAGACGCAGGAGGCCACGACCACCGAGGGCAAGCCTCTGAAGGAATATGTCGAAAGCTTCGAGAAGATGCTGATCGACAATACCATGCGCCGCCACAAGGGCAGCATCGCCGCCGTCATGGACGAGCTGTGCCTGCCACGCCGGACGCTGAACGAAAAGATGGCAAAATACGGGCTGAGCCGGGGCGATTATCTTTGATCCCGCGACTTTTCGGGCCGTCGCTCGTTGAGGAAGCGCGGATTTGGGCGAAAAACCCATTGTAACCGCGCCGACTTCCCCGCTATCGTGAATCTCAAGGGGCGGCCCTGCAATCTTTGGTTGTTCGCCTCCATCAGTTTCGCAGCGCGCAAGTCTGCCGCGACACCCGAAAAGTGCCGGCTGCTCATCGCGCGGAAAATCAGCGCCCATGCCCCAAGGGGCCTCTGGGCAGTCGTATCGCCGCCCTAGCCGCCTGCGGTCGGGGCCAAGAAAGGTAAACAGACGCGATGGATCGCGCAGCGCAGCTTGATCGGAGACGGTGCCAGGGGGAAGCCCTTGGTGCCGCGATTGCTGTTGTCCGCGCGGTGCGTCGCGTTCCCCAAATGAACGGACGGACCCCGGCGCCGCGCTTGCGCGGGCTTGGCCGGCCGTTTGGAACACGGAAACATGTCAAAGAAAATGCTGATCGACGCCACGCATGCCGAGGAGACTCGGGTGGTCGTGGTCGATGGAACCAAAGTCGAGGAATTTGATTTCGAGACGGTCAACAAGCGGCAGCTTGCTGGCAATATTTATCTGGCCAAGGTCACGCGGGTCGAACCTTCGCTTCAGGCCGCCTTCGTTGATTACGGTGGCAATCGCCATGGCTTCTTGGCCTTTGCCGAGATCCATCCCGATTATTACCAGATCCCTGCCGCCGACCGGCAGGCGCTGATCGAGGAAGAGCGCCAGGCCGCCGCCGCCGAGGCGGATGAGGGCGAGCGTTCCAAGCGCAGCCCGCGCCGCCGCAAGCCCGCCAAGCCCGCCCAGGCCGAAACCGGCGATGCCGTGGTCTCGGAAGATATCGCGGGCATGGGGGTCGTCGACCCCTCGGAAGGCGGTGCGGATGCCGCTGAGACGTTCGGCGCAGCCCATGCCGCGCCGGTCGAGGCCGAGGATGAGGCGCAGGACGATGGTTTCGACGAGGCGCAGGACGCCGCCGCCGAGGATGACGGGATCGAATCCGTCGCCGAGGAGGATGTCGCCGAAGAAATCAGCGTGCCGAAAAAGCCGCGCGCGCGCCGCTACAAGATCCAGGAAGTGATCAAGGTCCGGCAGATCATGCTGGTCCAGGTCGTCAAGGAAGAGCGCGGCAACAAGGGTGCGGCGCTGACCACCTATCTGTCGTTGGCCGGCCGCTATTGCGTGCTGATGCCGAACACGGCGCGGGGCGGCGGCATCAGCCGCAAGATCACCAACGCCGCCGACCGCAAGAAGCTGAAGGAGATCGCATCCGAACTGGAGGTGCCGGAAGGCGCCGGCCTGATCATCCGCACCGCCGGCAGCCAGCGCACCCGGACCGAGATCCGCCGCGACTATGAATATCTGATGCGGCTGTGGGAGCAGATCCGTGAACTGACCTTCAAGTCCATCGCCCCGGCGCCTGTCTATGAAGAGGGTGACCTGATCAAGCGGACCATCCGCGACATCTACTCGAAGGAAATCGAGGAGGTCCTGGTCGAGGGTGAGCGGGGCTATCGCACCGCCAAGGACTTCATGAAGATGATCATGCCGTCCCATGCCAAGAACGTGAAGCATTACACCGACCAGATGCCGCTTTACGCGCGCTTCCAGGTGGAAAGCTATCTGGGCGGCATGTTCAACCCGGTCGTGCAACTGAAATCCGGCGGCTATATCGTCATCGGCGTGACCGAGGCACTGGTCGCCATCGACGTGAACTCGGGCCGGGCCACCAAGGAAGGCTCGATCGAGGACACCGCGCTGAAGACCAACCTTGAGGCCGCTGACGAGGTGGCCAGGCAGTTGCGTCTGCGCGACCTTGCCGGGCTGATCGTCATTGACTTCATCGACATGGAAGAGCGTCGGAACAACGCCGCCGTCGAGAAGCGGTTCAAGGACAAGCTGAAAACCGACCGGGCACGCATTCAGGTCGGCCGCATCTCGGGCTTTGGCCTGATGGAGATGTCGCGCCAGCGTCTGCGTCCCGGGATGCTGGAATCGACGACGCAGCCCTGCGCGCATTGCCACGGCACCGGCCTGATCCGCAGCGATGACAGCATGGCGCTGACCATCTTGCGCGCCATCGAGGAAGAAGGCACGCGCAAGCGTTCGCGCGAGGTGCTGGTCAAGGCGCCCATCGCGGTGGCCAACTTCCTGATGAACGCCAAGCGTGAGCATATCGCCGGGATCGAGGTGCGCTATGGCATGGCCGTGCGGGTCGAGGCGGATCCCTCGCTGATCTCGCCCGATTACGCCATCGAGAAGTTCAAGACCGCGACGCGGAACGTGCCCGAGGTGACCAGCCCCGTGGTTTCGGTCGATGCGCGGCTGATGGCCCAGATCGACGATGAAGGCCAGGATGCCGAGATCGAGGAGGATCTGGAAGAGGCCGAGGACATCATCGACGAAGCGGATGCCCCCGAGGATAAGGCCGAGGCGGTTGAGGTCGAGCATGGCGAGCATGGTGAAGGCAATGGCAAGCGCCGCCGCCGCCGTCGCCGCCGCCGGAACGGCCGCAATGGCGACGAAAACGATGCCGTCGAGGCGTCGGACGAGAGCGAGGACGAACCTGCCGAGGATGCTTCGGAGGAGGCTGCTTCGGACGAGGTTGAGGCCGTGGAAGCCGTGGCCGAAGCCGGCGGCGAGGAAGGCCGTTCGCGCCGCCGCCGCTCGCGCCGCCGCAAGCCGGCGGAAGAGGCTTCGACCGAACTTCCCGAGGTGGAGGTCGCCGAAACCGTCGAGCCGAGCAGTCTGCCCCTGGCCGACACTGCCGAGGAAACGCCCGAATCGGTCCAGGACGACGTGCCTCTTGCCGAGGCCGCGCCGGTCGATCTGTCGATGACGGAAGCCGCCGAGGTGCCTCCGCCCGAGGAGGTCGCGGCGGAGACGCCCGCGGACAACGCCTCGGACGAGGCGCTGGGGACGGAAGCGGCATTAGAGCCTGAGGAGGAGCCGGCGGCCCCTGAAACGGTATTCGAGCCGGTCCAGGAAGAGCTGCCCGAGCCCGCCATGGCCGAGGATGCCTCGGCCCGTCCCAAGCGCCGGGGCTGGTGGTCGGTCGGCTAAACCCGCCACATGACGGAACTTTGAGGGGCGCGGGACTTTCCCGCGCCTTTCTCATGCCGCAATCTTCGAGCATGTTCGGAATCGAGATCGCAGACGCCGCCTTTGTCCCCGCCGCCCTTGCCGCGCTGCTTGCGGGTGTGCTGTCGTTCCTGTCGCCCTGCGTGCTGCCGGTGGTGCCGCCTTACCTGGCCTATATGACCGGGGTAGGGGTCGGCAGCCTGCGCGCGGGCGAGCGCAGCGCCATCGTCCCGGCGCTGTTCTTCGTCCTGGGGCTTTCGACGGTCTTTCTTCTGATGGGCATGGCGGCTTCGGCTTTCGGGCGGATGTTCCTGCAATATCAGGACTGGCTGGCCAAAGGGGCCGGCCTGGTCGTCGTGATCATGGGCCTGCATTTCCTGCGGGTGATCCGTATCCCGTTGTTGGACAGCGAGGCGCGGCTGGATGCGGGCGACAAGGGAGGCTCGTCCTTTGGGGCCTATGTGCTGGGCCTGGCCTTCGCCTTCGGCTGGACGCCCTGCATTGGCCCGCAATTGGGCATGATCCTGTCCCTGGCCGCCACGGGCGCCGAAACCGGGCGCGGGGCCGCGCTGCTGGCGTTTTACGCCCTGGGCCTGGGCGTCCCTTTCCTGCTCTCGGCGGTTTTCATCAACCGCGCCATGGGGTTGATGAGCCGCATCAAGCCGCATCTGAAGTTGATCGAGCGGGCGATGGGCGCGCTTCTGATCGTCGTCGGGCTGGCGCTGGTGACGGGGGCCTTTCCGGTCTTCGCCTATTGGCTGCTTGAGACATTCCCCTGGCTGGCGCGGCTGGGCTAGGTCCAGCCGGGCTTGCGCTTTTCAAGGAAGGCCTGGATCCCCTCGGCGGTGTCGGGCAGCATCAGGTTCTCGCAGATGGTGGCGCCGGATGAGACATAAGCCTCGGCCAGACCCAGGTGGCGCTGGTGCTGAAAGGCGCGCTTGCCCATCTGCACCGCCGCGGGAAGCTTGGCCGCGATCTGCTGGGCAAGCTCCATCACTTTCTGGGACAGGGCCGGCGCGGGGGCGGTCCGGTTGATCAGGCCAAGTTCGCATGCGCGTGCGGCGTCGATGAAATCACCCGTCACCAGCAATTCGAAGGCGGCGCGGGGCGGGATCGCGCGGCTGAGCGCGACCATGGGGGTCGAGCAGAACAGCCCGATATTCACCCCATTGACGCCGAAGCGTGCGTCTTCGGCCGCGACCGCAAGGTCGCAACTGGCGACCAGTTGGCAGCCGGCGGCGGTGGCGATGCCCTGAACCTCGGCGATGACGGGCTGGGGCAGGGCGGGCAGTTTCAGCATCATCTCGGCGCAGCGCGAGAAAAGCCGCGAGAAGGCGGCGCGGCCTCCATCCTCGTCCTTCCGTGCGGCCTGGATCTCGCGCAGGTCATGGCCGGCGCAGAATGCCTTGCCTCGTGCGGCCAGGATAATGACATGGATGTCGCGATTGCCCGCCAGTTCGTCCAGCGCCGCGCCCAATTGCAGGATCATCGGCATCGAAAGCGCGTTGTGGTTCTGGGGGCTGTTCAGCTCCAGCCGGGCCACGGCGCCATGATCCTTCCGCTGGACCAGCGGCAGGGTGTGTTCGTCCTTCATCCTTGCCCCCTCCTCAGGCGATGCGGCGGCGGCACGAATGCCGATTGCCATTCCCTTGCCTTGCGGGCCAGTCTAGCCGGGGTGGGCCAGGGGAGGAAGCATGAGCTTGGCGATGAATCGCGAAGAGCTGAATGCCTTCATGCACCGTGCCTTTCCTCAGGTCGCGGGGCAGGTGATGGTCGAGAGCCTGGACCGGGATCGCCTGGTTGCGCGGCTTCGTGTTCAGGACCAGCATTTGCGACCGGGCGGCACGGTCAGCGGCCCGGCGATGTTCGCGCTTGCCGATGTGGCGATCTATCTGGCGATCCTGGCCCGCATCGGGGAGGTGGCGCTTGCGGTGACGACGAATGCATCGATCGATTTCATGCGCAAGCCTGTCTCTGGGTGTGATCTGCTGGCCGAATGCCGCATCCTGAAGCTGGGACGAGTGCTGGCCGTGGGTGAATGTCTGATCCGGTCCGAGGGGCAGGCCGAAGCCGTCGCCCGTTGTTCGATGACCTATTCGATTCCGCCAAAATCCCCCGAAAACCGGGCCTTGGCATGAGGTAATTAAATACCTATTTTGTAACAAATTGATATATATGAATTATTTGGCGATTGCGGGGCTTGATTCGCAAGAGGCTTTCGCCGATATACCGGCATCTCGAATTCACACCCCCAAAGGGACGACCGATGAAAACCTATACCGCGAAACCGGCGGAGATCGAGAAGAAATGGATCCTGATTGACGCCGAGGGCGTCGTTCTGGGCCGTCTTGCTTCGATCGTCGCGATGCGCCTGCGTGGCAAGCATAAGCCGACTTTCACCCCGCACATGGACATGGGCGACAATGTCATCATCATCAACGCCGACAAGGTGCAGATGACTGGCGACAAGCGCGATGCCAAGAAATACTACTGGCACACCGGCCATCCGGGCGGCATCAAGCACCGCACCGCGCGCCAGGTGCTGGAAGGCGCCCATCCCGAGCGCGTCGTGACCAAGGCGGTCGAGCGCATGATCTCGCGCAACAAGCTGGGCAAGAAGCAGATGACCAATCTGCGCGTCTATGCCGGTGCCGAGCACCCGCACGAGGCTCAGCAGCCCGAAGTTCTGGATGTCAAATCCATGAACGCCAAGAACACCCGGAGCGCATGATCATGGCCGAAGATCTGAAAACCCTCGACGACCTGAAATCGGTCGCTTCCGTCGCCGCCGCCGAAGCGCCCCTCCGCACCGCGCAGCGCGATGCTCAGGGCCGCGCCTATGCCACCGGCAAGCGCAAGGATGCGGTTGCCCGCGTCTGGGTGAAGCCCGGCTCGGGCAAGGTGACCGTGAACGGCAAGGATATGTCCGAATATTTCGCGCGTCCCGTGCTGCAAATGATCCTGCGCCAGCCTTTCGATGTGGCCGGCGTTGCCGGTCAGTATGACGTTTATGCCACTGTTGCTGGTGGTGGCCTCTCGGGTCAGGCTGGTGCGGTCAAGCATGGCATCTCGAAGGCGCTGCAACTGCATGAGCCGTCGCTGCGCCCTGCGCTGAAAGCCGCGGGCTTCCTGACCCGCGACTCGCGTGTTGTCGAACGGAAGAAATACGGCAAGGCGAAGGCGCGCCGGTCGTTCCAGTTCTCGAAGCGCTGATCCGCCTTTCATGCGAATGCAAAACGCGGTCCCCTTGGGGCCGCGTTTTTGCTTTTTCGGCCGCCGCGCCCGTCAAGCCACCTCGGAGCGAGTCGGAATCACGGGTGATTCACGCCCGGATCGCCGGAATCGGATTTCATAACTGCTGTCATCCCGCGCATCGGGCCCATGCCCTGCCCAAAATGGATACATAAAAATAACTAAATTTCAGTGTGTTGGCAAAAATCTTTTGTGTTTCCAGATTTTTCTTCTTGCAAGCCCCGTGCGCAAGCCGTAAACACCGCTTCACCGAACGACGGCAACGTTGTGAGGTTACGGGGCTGCGGCAGCGCGG
>NZ_JASGGO010000019.1:0-73073 GCF_047605025.1 Paracoccus sp. (in: a-proteobacteria)
CCCAGACCGAGGAATATGGCGACATGTTCAAGTTCGGCGTGATCGACCCGGCCAAAGCCGTGCGCACCGCGCTGGAAGACGCGGCCTCGGTCGCCGGCCTGCTGATCACCACCGAAGCGATGATCGCCGAAAAGCCCGAGCCCAAGGCTCCGGCCGGCGGTATGCCCGACATGGGCGGCATGGGCGGCATGATGTAAGCATCCGCTTAGGATGAAGATTGGGCCGTCCCGCAAGGGGCGGCCTTTTCGTTTGGGGATGCGTGGTAAAGTTACGACGTGGCAGTTATGCGGACGAAGCGGTCGTTGCAGGTCCGTGCGTTATCAACCAGCTGCCGGGATGTCGTTAACGTCGAACCAGACATTGATATTGCGCTCACGCGCGATGCGAACATCATTGTCGGCACCGGTTGAATTACCAGGCAGGCGCAGAACTCCATCGCATTTGGTCAGGAGCCGATGGGCGGTCGGGTGCATGATGCGGTCGTAGGCCGCACTACCGGGCTGGCCGCCGCCAGCAGCATGTAGCAGCGGCAGGGCCGCCCATTCTCCGATCATCGGAACGTGCCCCTTGTCAAAGATTGGCAGCGCCATGCTTTCCAGCTGGGCCAGATTGGCGGCCATTTTGTCGGGATCGTCGCCAGTACCGGACCGGTAGGGGCCAGCTATCAGGATCATCATGGATTTGGTCATATTGGACTCCGTCTTGATATGTCACGATTCGTGCAATATCATTCAGTATAGCGCAACTTCATGCAGAATGGCTATGCTAACAACAGCACGAAAAGCTCTGCTTCTGGATCGGCTGGAACGTGACGGCCAGCTCATCGTGACCCCTCTCGCCATCGAACTGGGTCTCTCTGAAGACACTTTGCGCAGGGATCTGCGTGATCTGGCATCGGCAGGAAAGCTGGTGCGCGTGCATGGCGGCGCCTTGCCAGCCTCCCCGACCCATCTGCCGCTGGCAGCAAGACGGGGCCTGCATGAGGCGGAGAAAGCCGCGCTTGCCGAGGCGGCAGCTCGTCTTATCAACGACGGCCAGATCGTGATCGTCGACGGTGGAACAACGCATCTCAACCTTGCCGCGGCCATTCCTCAGACCCGGCAATGCAGCATCGTCACACACAGCCCATCTGTGGCCGCCAGCTTCGAGCTCCATCCAAAGATCGACATCATCCTGATGGGCGGGCGGCTCTTTCGCCATTCGATGGTGGCATTAGGCCCGGAAACCGCACGCGCCTATGGCCGCATGAAGGTTGATCTTTGCCTTCTGGGTGTCACAGGCGTTCACCCGGAAATCGGGCTGACCACAGGCGACAGCGACGAGGCGGAACTGAAGCGGATGCTGATCGAAGCGGCCGGAGAAACTGTCGTTCTGGCGACCTCCGACAAGCTGGGCAGGGTCAGCCCATGGGGTATCGCCCCTCTCGCTCAGGTCTCGATACTGGTAACCTCGGATAAGCGTCCGGCATGGCTGCCCGACAAAACACAGCATATCCAGGCAAGGTAGGCGACTACCGGTCCAAGCGCAGGAAACCGACCTGACCGTCCGCTAAGGGCTCAAAGCGACAAGCTCTTGTCTCCGAGCCGACCAGAGCGCCCTAACCCTCATCCTTCCCGGCCAGTTCCAGCCATTCCTCCTCTGCCGCGGCCAGCGCGGTCCGGCGCTCTGACAGACCCTCGCTCGCCTTCTGGAACTTCGCGGGCGCGGTCTGGAACAGGTCGGGCTGGGCCAGGAACTCCTCCAGCTTGCCGATCTCGGCCTCAAGGCGCTCCATGACGCCGGGCAGCGCGTCCAGGCGCTTTTTCTCGGTAAAGCTCAGGCCAGACCGCTCGGACGTGGCTTTGACTTCGGGCTTTGCAGCCACGGCTGGCTTCATAACCTCGGCCTCGGCCACCACCTCGGGGCGCTGGCTGCGGTAATCCGACCAGCCGCCGGGATAGATCACCGCGCGCCCGTCGCCCTCCATCGCCACGGTGCTGGTGGCCACGCGGTCGATGAAATCGCGGTCGTGGCTGACCAGCAGCACGGTGCCGTCATATTCGCCCAGCAGGTCTTGCAGCAGGTCCAGCGTTTCCACGTCCAGATCGTTGGTCGGCTCGTCCAGCACCAGCAGGTTCGAGGGCCGCGCCATGATCCGCGCCAGCAAAAGCCGCGCCTTCTCGCCGCCCGACAGACTGCCCACGGGGGCGCGGGCCTGTGCCTCGTCGAACAGGAAATCCTTCAGATAGGCGACGACATGGCGGGGATTGCCCCGCACCATGACCTGATCGGCGCGGCCCGAGACGCCCATCGCCGGATCGCCCGCCAGCGCGTCCCACAGGCTGACGGTCTCATCAATCGCAGAACGTGCCTGATCGAAAATCGCCACGTCCAGATTGGTGCCCAGCTTGATCTCACCCGCATCGGGGGCGATCTCGCCGGTCAGCATCTTGATCAGCGTGGTCTTGCCGGCGCCGTTCGGGCCGACAAAGGCCACGCGGTCGCCGCGCAGCACGCGCAGGTCGAAGGGCTTCAGGATCACCCGGTCCCCGAACGCCTTGGCGATGCCCTTGGCGTCGATCACCCGCTTGCCCGATTGCTGGCCCGAATCCAGCTCCATCGCCGCCGCGCCCTGGCGGCGGATCTGGCCCGCGCGCTCGTCGCGCAAGGCGGCCAAGGCGCGGACGCGGCCCTGGTTGCGCTTGCGCCGCGCGCTGATGCCTTCGACGGCCCAGCGGGCCTCGGCCTTGATCTTGCGATCCAGCTTGTGGCGGGCATCATCCTCGGCCGCCCAAAGGGTTTCGCGCCAATCCTCGAAATGCTCAAAGCCGCGATCCTGCCGGCGCACCTCGCCCCGGTCGATCCACAGCGTCGCGCGGGTCAGCGCGCGCAGAAACGCGCGGTCGTGCGAAATCAGCACGAAACCGGCACGGGTCGTCGAAAGCTGGTCTTCCAGCCAGCCGATGGCCTCGATGTCCAGATGGTTCGTCGGCTCGTCCAGCAGCATCAGTTCCGGCGCCTCGGCCAGCAGGCGCGCCAGCGCGGCGCGGCGGCGCTCTCCGCCCGAGGCGGTGGCGACGGGACGGTCTGGATCGAATTTCAGCCCCTCGGCGGCCATCTCGACGCGGTAGCCCTCGGCGTCGTCCAAGCCCGCGCGGGCGAAATCGCCCAGCGTGGCAAAGCCCGACAGGTCGGGGTCCTGCTCCATATAGCCGACCTTGACCCCGGCGGGCGTGATGACCTGGCCGGCGTCGGGCTCGACCAGCCCGGCCATGACCTTCATCAGCGTGGATTTCCCCGAGCCGTTTCGCCCCACCAGCGACACGCGGTCGCCCTGCTGGACAGTCAGGTTCAAGCCGTCGAAAACGGGGGTGCCGCCGAAGGTCAGCGAGATGTCGGTCAATTGCAAAAGCGGTGCGCGTGCCATGCCCCGCCAGATAGGCCGCGCCGGATGCAGCGTCAACGGGCCGCGACAGCCGGGCACTTCAAGGGGGGCACTTCAAGGGGGGGGCGCCCTTGCACGGGGACGGATCGGGGCTATATCGGAACCGCCGCGTCTTCTCCTTCGCGCGGCACCTCCCGTCTTGCCAGCCGCCGCCAGCCGGACCGCACGCCGCCTCCGCAAGGACAGGACCGACCATGACCGTCATCACTTCGACCTGCACCACTTCGACCTGCACCGTCGCCACCGAACATGCCAGCCGCTATCTGCAACAGCTTTGCAAGCATTGGGCGCATAAGTTCCAGGTCCAGTTCGACGCCGATCAGGGCCGCATCGTGATGCCCGAGGACCGCGCCGTGACCCTGACCGCGACCCCGGCCGCGCTGGAGATCGTGCTGCACGCCCCGGCCGAGACCACCGCCCATATGCGCCATATCGTGGACAGTCACATCGCCCGCTTCGCCTTCCGCGAGGAATTGGCCTTCGACTGGAAGCCCTGACCTGGTTGCCGCCCCCGTCCCGCGCCGCTAAGCTTCGCCGACCAAGCAGGACCGGACGATGAGCGACGATCAGCACTATCAAGTCTTGGCGCGGAAATACCGCCCCGAAACCTTTGCCGACCTGGTCGGCCAGGATGCGATGGTGCGCACGCTGAAAAACGCCTTCGCCGCCGACCGGATCGCGCAGGCCTTCATCATGACCGGCATCCGGGGCACCGGAAAGACCACCACCGCCCGCATCATCGCCAAGGGCCTGAACTGCATCGGCCCCGACGGCAAGGGCGGCCCCACCACCGAGCCTTGCGGCATCTGCGAGCATTGCGTGGCGATCAGCGAGGGCCGCCATGTCGACGTGCTGGAGATGGACGCCGCATCCCGGACCGGCGTGAACGACATCCGCGAAATCATCGAATCGGTTCACTATCGCGCGGCCTCGGCCCGCTACAAGATCTATATCATCGACGAAGTGCACATGCTGTCGACCAGCGCCTTCAACGCGCTTCTGAAAACGCTTGAGGAACCGCCGCCGCATGTGAAGTTCATCTTCGCCACCACCGAGATCCGCAAGGTGCCGGTCACGGTGCTGTCGCGCTGCCAGCGTTTCGACCTGCGCCGGATCGAACCCGAGGTGATGATCGGCCTGCTGTCCAGGATCGCCGGGCGCGAGGGCGCCCAGATCACCCAGGACGCACTGGCGCTGATCACGCGGGCGGCCGAAGGATCGGCGCGCGACGCGACCAGCCTGCTGGATCAGGCGATCAGCCACGGCGCGGGCGAAACCACCGCGCCGCAGGTGCGCGCCATGCTGGGCCTGGCGGATCGCGGCCGGGTGCTGGACCTGTTCGACATGATCCTGCGCGGTGCCGCGGCCGAGGCGCTGGCCGAATTGCAGGCGCAATATGCCGATGGCGCCGATCCGATGGCCGTGCTGCGCGACCTGGCCGAGATCACGCATTGGATTTCCATCGTCAAGATCACCCCCGAGGCGCTGGACGATCCGACCATCGGCCCCGACGAACGCGCGCGCGGCCAGCAGATCGCCGAAAAGGTGCCGATGCGCGCGCTGACCCGGCTATGGCAGATGCTGCTGAAGGCCCTGGAAGAGGTGGGACTGGCCCCGAACGCGATGATGGCGGCGGAAATGGCGATCATCCGCCTGACCCATGTGGCCGACCTGCCCGACCCCGAGGCGCTGATCCGCAAGGTCCAGGCCAGCGTCGCGGCGGGCGAATTCACCCGCGCCCCCTCGGCGGGCCGGACCGACGCGCCCCGCGCCTCGGCCCCGCGCGCGCCGGTCGCCCTCCGCCCCGATGGCGCGGCGGCGGCCATTGCCGTCTCGCCCGATGCCCTGGCCGCCTATCCCGATTTCGAATCGGTGATCGAACTGATCCGGCGGATGCGCGACATGAAGCTGCTGCTGGATGTCGAGGATCACCTGCGCCTGGTCCGCTACGCGCCGGGCCGGATCGAGTTCCAGCCCACCGACAATGCTCCGCGCGACTTCGCCCAGCGGTTGGCCGAACGCCTGCGCGGCTGGACCGGCGGCGGACGCTGGGCGGTGGTCGTGGTCTCGGAACCCGGCCGTCCCACGATCAGCGAACAGCGCGCCGCGCGCGAGGTCCAGGCCCGCGCCCGCGTGATGGAGAACCCCGCCGTCCAGGCCATCTTCGCCGCCTTCCCCGGCGCCAAGATCACGAAAATCCGCCCCGTGCCGCAGCCGGTCGCGGTTGAAAAGCCCGTGGGCGAGGATACATCCCCCCATGAGCTGACCGAAGGCCCCGTGGCCGAGGTCGAGGAATGGGACCCCTTCGAGGACGAGGAATAAGCGATGTTCAAGGGATTGGGCGACATGGGCGATCTGTCGAAGATGATGGAAGCGGCCCAGCAGATGCAGACCAGGATGACCGAGATGCAGGAGGGGCTGACCCGCCTGACCGTCACCGGCGAGGCCGGCGCGGGTCTGGTCAAGGCCACGGCCACCGCCAAGGGAGAGTTGACGGCGCTGGACATCGACCCCTCGATCTTCCGCGAGCAGGACAAGGAGGTGGTCGAGGACCTGATCCTGGCCGCGATCAAGGATGCGCAGCGCCGCGCGCAGGAAAAGGCAGCGCAGGAAATGGCCCGCCTGACCCGCGAGATGGGCCTGCCCGCCGATCTGAAGATGCCCTTCTGACATGACCGGCTCGGGCGCCGCGTCCGGCGACCAGATCGAGGCGCTGATCGCCACCCTGGCCCGCCTGCCGGGCCTGGGTCCGCGTTCGGCCCGCCGCCTGGTCCTGCACCTGATCCGGCGCCGCAGCGGCCAGATGGCGCAACTGGCGGGCCTTATGGCCCATGTGGCCGAACATGCCCGCGAATGCCTGGTCTGCGGCAATGTGACTGGCGCCGATATCTGCCCGATCTGCCAGGACCCGGCCCGCGCCACCGGCGAGATCTGCGTCGTGACCGAGGTGGCCGACCTTTGGGCGCTGGAACGCGGCCGCGCCTTCCGGGGACGCTACCATGTTCTGGGCGGCAACCTTTCGGCGCTGGACGAGATCGGCCCCGAGAATCTGCGCATCCCGCAACTGATCGGGCGCATCGCCGAGGAAAACATCGCCGAGGTCATCCTTGCGCTTTCGGCGACGGTCGAGGGCCAGACGACCGCGCATTACATCGCCGAGGCCATCGCCCCCACCGGCGTCGCCGTCACCGGCCTTGCCCAGGGCGTCCCCATCGGCGGCGAACTGGACTATCTCGACGATGGCACCATCACCGCGGCCCTGCGCGCGCGCCGCAAGTTCTGATCACTGGGGCCGCGCCACATCAGCCGCGCCATTCCCCGGACGGCGGGCGCCGTGATCGCGGCGGCGCCCCCGACCCCGCCGTCGCGGGATGTCATCGGGAAATCCCGCCAGCGAAGCAATCCCATGCGATCCCGGCAAAGGCGATCATCGGCGGCAAGGCCCGGCGCATGCGCTACGGCACGAGGCTGACGCCGCAAGAAGCCGCCTGGGCCTGCGATTGCGGCATGGCCCTGGCCGACATGGCGGGTGCGGGGTGCGGATCCTGACCGGCCTCGTCGATTACAATCGGGTGAAATTCGGCGCATGGCGACGGCCCGTGATCCTGTAAGACGCGTGATCCTGCAAGACGCGCGGCCAGCAGCCGAAAGCCGATCCGTGAGGGATCATCCCCAGGAACGCCTTGGCCACCGGCTATCGGGCTTTGGCCCGTCACGATCAGGGTCGTCCCGAGATACGGCCGCTTTCCAAAGGGTCAGGGGCAAAGCCCCCGACCTCTCGGGCGCTCGGCCCTTTCAGGCGTCCAGCTTCTCGACCGCCCTCGCGGGCTTCGCGATCTCGACGCGGCGCGGCTTCAGCGCCTCGGGGATCTCGCGCAGCAGGTCGATGTTCAGCATGCCGTCCACATGGCTCGCACCCTCGACGCGGACATGATCGGCCAGGGTGAAGCGACGCTCGAAGGCGCGGGTGGCGATGCCGCGATGCAGGAAGGTACGGCCATCCTCGTCTCCTGCTTTGCGGCCCGACACGATGACGGCGCCATCCTTGACCTCGACCGTCAGGTCCTCGGCGGAAAAGCCCGCGACGGCGATGGCGATGCGATAGGTATTCTCGCCGGTCTTCTCGATGTTATAGGGGGGATAGCTGGCAATATCGGCGGTCAGGGCACGGTCCATGACATCCGCCATGCGGTCGAAGCCGACGCTGGCACGATAAAGCGGGGTCAGATCGAAGTTGCGCATTTTCGCATCCTTTTCGTAAAGCGATACAAGCTCTTGCCCCCCAGTCCTGGCGGGGCGAGGATCGGCGCCGCTGGCGGCCTTCCGACGCAAGGAATCTGGGAGGCGGAAAGCGCGGTTTCAAGACCCCGGCTTCGGGACTGCGGCGCGGGCGGGATTGGGTATTTGGAAAACGAAGAAGCCGATCACGGTGCCAGCGCGCGCGGCCTTGGACCGCCGGTCGCCCAGTCCAGAAGCTCGACCGTATGGACCACCGGCAGGGCGGTGCCCGTGCCGATCTGCATCATGCAGCCGATATTTCCGGCGGCGATCACCTGCGGCTTCGTCGCCTGAAGCGTTGCGACCTTGCGACGCTTGAGTTCGCCCGAAAGCTTGGGCTGAAGCAGGTTGTAGGTTCCGGCCGAGCCGCAGCAGAGATGCGGGTTCTCGGGCTCGACCACCTGGAAGCCGGCCTGCGCCAGCAGCGCCTTGGGGGCCGAGCGGATCTGCTGGCCGTGCTGGAGCGAGCAGGCCGCGTGATAGGCGACGCGCATCCCCTGCCCATGCGCCATGGACGGCCGCAGGGTGGCGGCGGCATGGTCGAGATCGGGGAAATGCGGCTCTTCCTCGCGCAGCGCGCCCGGCGCGGGGCGCTGGGGCAGGCCATGCGCGTCGAGGAACTCGGTCACGTCGCGGGCCAGGCGGGCGACATGCTCGGCCTGGGGCTGCATCGGATCGCCCGCGAAGATCTTGCCGTAATCCTTGATCGTGGTGCCGCAGCCCGAGGTGTTGATGATGATCGCATCAAGCGGCGCTGTCGCATCGGCCTTGAGAAAGCCGCGGATGGTGGCGCGGGCGGCGTGCAGCGCGTCCTCCTCGCGGCCCATATGGTGGGTCAGGGCGCCGCAGCAGCCGAAGCTTTCCGGGATCACCACCTCGCAGCCCGCGCGGCGCAGCAGGCGGATGGTCGCGTCGTTGATGTCGGTGTTCAGCGCCCTTTGCGCGCATCCCGGCATCAGCGCGACCCGGGCACGGCGCGCGCCGATGGGGGCGAAGACCTGCCCGCGATCGTTCGGGCTGGCGGGCGGGATGCGCGCGGGCGCCATGTCCAGCATCGCCCGAAGCCGCGCGTCCGGCATCAGCCGCGCGAAGGGCCGCGCAAGCCGCGCGCCCCGCAGCGCCAGCCGGAAACGGTCCTGATGGGGCAGCACGCGCGCCAGCAGCCAGCGCAGCGCCCGGTCGCGCCAGGGCCGGCGATAGGTGCGCTCGACATGGATGCGGGCGTGGTCGATCAGGTGCATGTAATCGACGCCGGAGGGGCAGGTCGTCATGCACGACAGGCAGGACAGGCAGCGGTCCAGGTGCTTGACGGTCTTTTCATCCGCCGCCCTGCCGTTTTCCAGCATGTCCTTGATCAGGTAGATCCGACCGCGCGGGCTGTCGAGTTCGTCGCCCAGCACCTGATAGGTCGGGCAGGTCGCGGTGCAGAAACCGCAATGGACGCAGGCCCGCAGGATCCTGTTCGACCGCGCGACCAGCGGGTCCTTTAGCTGCTCATCTGTGAAATGGGTTTGCATGATCCGTCGCTGGCAAGGATGGCGCGCGGATCGAACCGCTCGCGGAGGCTGGCGTTCAGCCGCGCGACGACCGGGTTCGTCGCGGGCAGGGTCAGGGGGGCGGAGCCGGTCACGCGGGTGGCATGGCCGGACCAGGCGGGAAGTCGCGGCGGCTGGCCGGGGGGCAGGGCGACCCAGATCAGCGACCCGCCCCAGTCCAGGGCCAGCGGCGCCGGCAGGGCGGCCAGCAGCGCCGGCGCCTCGGACGGGCGGCAGAGGATGCGCCACAGATCGCCGGGCGCCTCGCGCGGGACCAGTTGCGCCCAGGCCGCCGGGTCGCCCTCGGCCACGGCGCCGAAGGGGGCCAGCCGCTGCTCCAGCGCCTGCCGGCGGATCGCGGCCGAGCCGGCCAGCCCCTCCAGCCGGATCAGCGCGCCCTGCCCCGGCAGCCAGGCCGCGCCCGAAACGTCATAGGGCCCGGTCAGCGCGGCGGTCAGGGCCGGCACGGCACCGGCGGCGTCCAGGGCCGGCAGCGCCAGCGTCAGGGCGCAGGGCGGCATCGGCGCGGTCTTGAAGGCGATCTCGGTCAGCACGCCCAGTTGCCCGCGCGATCCCGCCATCAGCTTGACCAGGTCATAGCCGGTCACGTTCTTCATCACCCGGCCGCCGTTCTTGACGACCTGCCCCTGCCCGTCGACAAGGCGCAGGCCCAGCATGGCGTCGCGGCAGGCCCCCGCCTGCACCCGGCGCGGACCGCTGGCGTTGGCGGCGGCCACGCCCCCGATGGTCGAGCCGTCGCGCGCGTCGGGTTCAAAGGCCAGCATCTGGCGTTCCTCGGCCAGCACCGCCCGCACCTCGCAAAGCGGCGTGCCCGCGCGGACCACCAGCGTCAGCGCGGCCGGTTCGTAAAGCACCACGCCCGACAGCGCCGACAGGTCCAGCGGCGTGCCCGCCCCCTCGCCCGGACGCAGGCGGGTGCCGCCGCCCAAGGGCGACAGGGGCGCGCGGGCGGCGCGGATCATGTCGGCCAGCTCGGCCTCGGATTCAGGCCGCATTGCGGATCGCCTCGCGGCGCGGGGCCGAGACGGCCAGCGGGAACACCTTGGCCGCGTTCATCAGCCAGTGCGGATCGAATACGTCCTTGACGCGCATCTGCGCCTCAAGGTCGTCGGCGTTGAACTGGGTCGTCATCAGTTCGCGCTTTTCGACGCCGACGCCATGTTCGCCGGTCAGGCAGCCGCCGACCTCGACGCAAAGCTTCAGGATCTCGGCCCCCAGCGCCTCGCAGCGTTCCAGATCGCCCGGCGTGTTGGCGTTGTAAAGGATCAGCGGATGCATGTTGCCGTCGCCCGCATGAAAGACATTGGCCACGTCCAGCCCGAATTCGCCCGAGAGCCGCGCGATCCCGGCCAGCACCCGCGGCAGCGCCGAAACCGGGATGGTGCCGTCAAGGCACATGTAATCGTTGATCTGGCCCATGGCGCCGAAGGCCGATTTCCGGCCCAGCCAGATGCGGCGCGATTCGTCCTCGGAGCGGCTTTCGCGGAATTCGACGGGGGCGAAGCCTTCGGCGATGGCGCGGATCAGGCGCAGCTGTTCGTCGATCTCGGGGGGCGTGCCCTCGACCTCAATGATCAGCAGCGCCTCGCAATCGGGATAGCCGGCCTTAGCGAAATCCTCGGTCGCGCGGATGCAGGGGCGGTCCATGAATTCGATGGCGACGGGCAGCACGCCCGCGCGGATGATCGCGGCGACGCAGGCCCCGGCGGTTTCCGAGGCGTCGAAGCCCACCAGAACGGGCCGCGCGCCCACGGGTTTGGGCAGGATGCGCAGCGTGGCCTCGGTCACGATGCCAAGCTGACCTTCCGAGCCGCAGACGACGCCCAGCAGGTCCAGCCCCGGCGCCTCGCCCATGGGACCGCCCAGTTCGACGACCGAGCCATCCATCAGCACCAGGGTGACGCCCAGCAGGTTGTTGGTGGTGACGCCGTATTTCAGGCAATGCGCCCCGCCCGAGTTCATGCCGATATTGCCGCCGATGGCGCAGGCAAGCTGGCTTGACGGATCGGGCGCGTAAAAGAACCCCGCCGCGTCCACCGCGCCCGAAACGGACAGGTTCGTCCGCCCCGCCTGCACCCGGATGAAGCGGTCCTGAAGGTCGGTTTCCAGCACCGCGTTCATCCGCGCCAGCCCGACGACCACCGCATCCGCCGTGGGCATCGAGCCGCCGGCCAGGCTGGTCCCCGCCCCGCGCGGCACCACGGGCACGCGTTCGTCATGGCAGATGCGCAGCACGGCCGCGACCTCTTCGGTCGTGGATGGCAGGACCACCGCCAAAGGCGGGCAGCGATAGGCCGAAAGCGCGTCGCATTCATAGGCCCGCGTCTCGGCCGGATCGTCGATGACCGCGCCCGGCAGGACCGCGCGCAGCCGCCCGGCAATCGCCGCGCGGCGCGCCAGCACCTGGGGATCGGGCGCGGGCATCCGCATCAATGCGCCCCGGCCAGCATGCGGGCGATCTGGTCCTTCAGCGCGGCCCGGCTGCGACGCAGCCCGGCCTCGGCCTCGTCCGACATCGGCGTCTGGCGGCTTTCCGCCCCGGCAACCTGGTCGTTGACCGCGTCATATTCGTTCAGCAACCGCTGAAAATGCGCATCCTTCAGCTTCAGTTCGTGGATACGCCCGGCCTGATCGGGGAACTCTTCGTGAATTGCGTGCGGTGCCGCCATGGTGCTTTCTCCAAAGGCAAGGGGGCCGTTCCGAGGGATAGCCTTCGCACGCGGATCTGGCAACCGGCCATGGGGCAGGCTAGAACATGGGCATGGATAGCACCGTCTCGCTCAGCGCCGCCTTCACGCTTGTCGATCTCATCGCGGTCGCCTGGCTTTTCCTGTCCTGGCTAGGCTCGACCTGGATCATCGAGCATCCGCCGAAAAGCCGGCCCTCGGTCTCGGTGCTGATGAAGGACTATCGCCGCGAATGGATGCGGCATTTCGTCACGCGCGCGCCGCGCATCTTCGACGGCAACATCCTCAGCAGCCTGCGCGAGGGGACGGCCTTCTTCGCCTCGGCCTGCATGATCGCGATCGGGGGAGGACTGGCCCTGATCGGCAAGACCGACCAGATCGCCGGCGTGGCACGGCAGTTCGACATGGCGCATATCCCGACCCTGCTTTGGGAGATCAAGATCGTCGTCGTGCTGTTCTTCGTGGCGGTGGCGCTGCTGCGTTTCATCTGGGCGCATCGCCTGTTCGGCTATTGCGCCATCCTGATGGCGGCGGTCCCGAACGACCCCGAGGATCCGCTGGCCTATCCCCGCGCGCGCCAAGCGGCCGAGATCAATATCACCGCCGCGAAAAGCTTCAATTCCGGCCTGCGCTGCGTCTATTTCGCGCTGGGGGCGCTTGGCTGGCTGGTCGGTTCCTGGGCGCTGCTCGTCTCGGCCAGCACGGTCCTGGCGATCACGCTGCGGCGTGAATTCGCCTCAGGCTCGCGCCGGGTCGTGATGCAACGGTTCTAGCTCGCCGCGCGACTGCCACCAGGCCAGTCCCAGCGCGGCGATCCCGGCCAGGGACAGCGCGACCCCCACCATGCCCGAACTGCGCCAGCCCCAGCCTGCGCCCAACGCCAGCCCGGCAAGCCAAGGCCCCAGCGCGTTCGCGGCATTGAACGCGGCGTGGTTCATCGCGGCGGCCATGCTTTGCGCCTCGCCCGCGACATCCATCAGCCGGGTCTGCAAGGGCACCACCATGCCCGAGCCAAGCCCCAGCAGGAAGGACGAGCCGATCATCAGCACCCAGTTCCCCACCGCGGCCGAGGCCAGCGCCTGGGTCAGCGCCATGAACAGCATCAGCACCAGCGCGGCGCGGAAGTTCCCCAACCGGATCGAAAGCCGCGCCGCCAGAAGCGAGCCCAGCGTCCCGCCAACGCCGAAAGCGCCCAGCAGCACCGCCACCGCCCAGGAGGGCGGCTGGGTCGTGGCCAGCATCGCCGCCGACAGGAAGGAATAGACCGCGAAAAGCCCACCGAAGCCGATGGCGCCGACCAGCAGCGTCAGCATCACCGCAGGATTGCCCAATGCGCGCAACTCGGCCATGGGCCTGGCATGGGGATCGGCGCCGACGCGGGGCGCGACGCGCAGGATCAGCCAGCCAGCCAGCAGCGCCAGCACGCCCGGCAGGGCAAAGCCCCAGCGCCAGCCCAGCCCCTGCCCCAGCGCGCTCGCCAAAGGCACCCCGGCGATATTGGCCACCGTCAGGCCCAGCAAAACCTGGGTCACGCCCTTGGCACGCTGTTCGCGCGGCATCGCGTCGGCGGCAAACAGCATCGCCACGCCCAGAAATCCGCCATGCGGCAGCCCCGCCAGGAAGCGGGCGGCGACCAGGTTGCCATAGCCCGGCAGCACCGCCGCCAGCAGGTTCATCAACCCGTAGGCGGCGACCAGCCCGGCCAGATAGCGCCGGCGCGGCAGTTTCGCGCCCAGGATCGAGGTGGCCGGCGCGCCCACCACCACGCCCAGCGCATAGGCGCTGACGACATGGCCGGCCTGCGGCTCGCTGATCCCCAGGTCCAGGGCATACCAGGGCAAAAGCCCCATGGCGGCGAATTCCGAGGTGCCGATGGCAAAGGCGCCAAGCGCCAATGCCAGGATGGCAAGCTTGAGGTTCGGCTGGGGCGACATCGGGTCTTTCCGGGCAAGTGAGGGGGCGGAATATGATATGGTTGCGTTAACAGATGCGCCCGCCCGCCGTCATGCACAACCCGCCGCAGAGCCGCCATGCAGCAGGCGCAATGCTGACGCGCGCCCTTGCCCGAGCACGAAGCAACCGGATCCCCATTCGCGCGGAAGCTTTTTCCCCTCATCCGCCAGGAGTGGTAGGGTTTGCCCCTGCCGCCATATGCTCGATCTTGTTAGTGGCGAGCGTGGCAAGATCGACCGCGCCGTTCACATCCGCCTCAAGTCGTCGCATGATCTTTACGCGTGCAAGATAGGTGTGCCGCTTGTCGCCGGCCTCCTTCTTCAGCGCGCGCCTCACATCCTCTGCCGCCATGGCATCGGACACGTCCTCGGGATGGCCCTGCTGCACATAGCGATCCTTCAGTTCCTGCCAAAGGCCCTGCGCCCGCGCCCCGCGCTCTTTGTCAGCATGACCATCTGCGACCGCCGCCGCGACACAATCGAAAAAACTCATCAGGCTTCCCCCTTCTTCATGCGACCCTTGCCGCACAGGTCGATCACCGCAGCGAATTCGTCGTCGGCATCCAGTTCATCAAGAACAGAAGCAATGGAGCGCGGCCCCTTCCCGTCGCCAAAGTCGGCAGTTGGTTCATTGCGCTTGGCCTGCTGCATTGCCTGATCGACATCATCAGATTGATTTTGTTGCGCGTGATGGATTATCCTTGGATTGATCGGTCGGGGGTGGAGTCCGTTCCTCGCCAGGCTCAGTGACCCGGAACGCTTCCCACTGGGACCGATCAGCAAAATCCCCGACATCATCATCAAAGCTGGTGACCACCCAGTTTTTCTTCTGATCGTCCCATTTCTCGCGCAAAACCGCTACGTGCGCCGGATCGGCGTCGTCAACGATATAGCGTTTCGGAAGCCCCTGGCGGTCACGATATACTGTCCCCGTGCGAAGAAGATTCGGCAAATCATCGAGGAATGCAGCCCCGTGATCCGTCTCGATATGCTTCAGGCCGAAGCCGCTTCTCTTTCAGCCCCGGACGGCGTGATCGACCGGGGCCACATGGCGGGCGGCCCAGGGTTGAATCAAGGCAATGCGGATGCCGATGGGCCGGCGATCTCGCCCCGGTTGGCGATCACGTCCTGCACGACATCCAGCCCCCCGGCGACAGTATCCAGCATCGCCGGATGCGCCGCGCGATTGGCGCGGAAACCTTCGGACAAGGGCAGGAGCAAGGTGGCGGGCCTCATCTTCGCCGCCCTCCCCATGAACCGCGCCAAACTGACGCAGGCATGACGGCCGGGGCTTGACGCAGATCAAGGCTAGGCCGGCCTGCGCGATGCCATGTCTCGCGCCGCAAGACAAAAGATGAGGACAGTCATGAAACAGATGCTGCTTGCGACCGCGCTGGTCGCCCTGGCCGGCCCCGCATTGGCCCAGGCGCAGGGGGAATGGACCCTTGGGCTGGGTATCGCCAATGTGAACCCGAAATCCGACAATGGCGCGCTGGCAGAAGGCACGGTTCCGGCCCGCATCGGCGACAGCACCCGCCCCACCGTGACCTTCGAATATTTCATCCGCGACAATCTGGGGATCGAGGTTCTGGGGGCGCTGCCCTTCAAGCACGCGATCCGCTCGAACGGGACCCAGATCGGCACGGTCAAGCAATTGCCGCCGGTGATCTCGCTGCAATATCACTTCGACGCCACGCCGCGTTTCAAGCCCTTCGTGGGGATCGGCGTGAACTTCACCGGCTTCTGGGATGGCGAGGCGAAGGGGCCGCTTTCGGGCAGCAGGCTGCGCGTCAAGAACAGCTGGGGCCTGGCCGCGCATCTGGGTGGGGATTACTGGATAAGCGACCGCGCCGCGATCCGGGCCGATCTGCGCTGGGTCGATATCGGCGCGGATGTCGAACTGAACGGCGCCAAGATCGGCAAGGTCGATGTCGATCCGCTGGTTGCGGGCGTAAGCTATGTGATGAAGTTCTAGGCCGCGATCCGGGCCTTCACCACGTCCCGGACCGAAGCGCCGCCCGGCAAAGCCCGGTCAGTTCCATCGGGCAGGTCGCGGCGACGGAACCGCCCTTGGTGCCGCCCCGAAAGCGGATGGCTTGGAAATGGCAACTGCAATCACGATAGGCAGGCCAGTCGCGCCGGGATGCCTTCAGCACCGGCGCGGTCGGCGCGGCCTGCTTCATTGCCCGCTCGTAAAAGAGGTTCAGCCGCTTGTCCCAATCCGCGCCCTCGACGGCAAGGCAATCGACCATGCCCGCCGTGGTGTCGCCGCCCGGCCGGGCCACGCAGACGGTCGCCGCCTCGCCGATAAGGCAGACGGGCAGGATCCTGTCGTCATAGACTGGCCCCCGGCCCATGCGGAAAGCGGCAGGGCAAGGGCGGCAAGAAGCAGGAACGGGCGCATCGGGCGATCTCCATCGGTTGATCCCCGAACAGCATGCGACGGATTTCCAGGGTTCCGGCCCCGATCCCATCAGCTTGGCATCGCCGAAAAGGCGGCTGATGATCGCATCCTTAGGCCCTCGGCCCACGCCATGGCCGGCCCGCTGCGCCGAAAGCATCCAGAGAACGCCGCGCCGGGCGGGGCCATCCGGCAAGTTGACAGCGGAAGCGGGGCGGGCCAAGCAGGGGCGCTGTTTCGGGGTGCCAAATGACCGCCTGCCGCCTTCTGCTCGCGCGCCATGCGCCGCTTGCCCAGCCGGGGCTTGCGGGACGGCGCGATCTGCCCGCCGATTGCGGCGACCGGGCGGGGCTGGACTGGCTGGGCAAGCAGCTTTCCGGCCTGCCCCTGCTGTGCAGCCCCGCCCTGCGCTGCCGCCAGACCGTCGCCGCCATGGGACGCGAGGCCGAGCCAGTCGCGGACCTGTGGGAACAGGATTTCGGACTCTGGGAAACCGAGGGTTTTCCCGATCTCGGCCCCCTGCCGCCCAAGGCTCTGGCCGCCCATCGCCCCAAGGACGGAGAAAGCTTTCTCGACATGGCCGCGCGGGTCCAGCCGGTGCTGCTGCGCCAGTCGGGAACTGTCGGCATCGTCGCCCATGCGGGCACGGTGCGCGCGGCGCTGGCCCTGGCGGTCGGGCCGGAAGCATTGTCCTTCGCCGTGGCGCCCCTGTCGCTGACGATCCTGACGCGCAGCCCCGGCGGCTGGGCGGTCGAGGCCGTCAACCGCATCGCCCCATGATCCTCTCGTCCCAGACCCTGACCGTCGCCCTGATCGCCTTCGGCGCGGATGCGCTGATCGGCTGGCCGGGCTGGCTTTACCGCCGGATCTCGCATCCCGTGGTCTGGATCGGGGCGCTGATCGGGGCGCTGGACCGCCGCTGGAACCGGGGCGGGGCGCGCGTCTTGCGTGGCGCGGCGGCGGTGGCGGTGATCATCCTTGCGGCGGTTCTGCCGGCGCTGGCGCTGACGGCGTGGCTGGCCCCCCTGCCCCATGGCGCGGTGCTGCTGGGGCTGCTCGGCTGGCCGCTGGTCGCCACGCGCTCGCTTCATGACCATGTGAGGGCGGTGGCCGACCCCCTGGCGGCGGGCGACGCCCCGGCCGCGCGGCGGGCGGTGGCGATGATCGTCGGGCGCGATCTCTCCGACGCTCCCGCGCCCATCGCCCGCGCCGCCCTGGAGAGCCTGGCCGAGAACACCTCGGACGGAGTCGTCGCGCCGGTGCTTTGGGCCGCCGTGGCGGGGCTGCCGGGGATCGCGGCCTATAAGGCGATCAACACACTCGATTCGATGATCGGCCATCGCAGCCCGCGCCATCTGCTGTTCGGGCGGGTGGCGGCGCGGCTGGACGATCTGGTGAACCTACCCGCCTCGCGGCTGACGGCGTTGCTGTTCCTGCTGGCCGCGTCCCCGGCCAAGGGGCGCGCCTGGCAGGTGGTCCGGCGCGATGCGCGCCGCCACCGCTCTCCCAACGCGGGCTGGCCCGAGGCGGCGATGGCCGGCGCGCTGAACGTGCGCCTGTCCGGCCCGCGCAGCTATGGCGGCGTCGAGACCCCCGAGCCATGGCTGAACGGCACGGCCCGCGATCCCGGCCCGCGGGATCTGCGGCGCGGCCTTGCGCTTTACCGCCGGGCAATGGCGATGCTGGGACTGGCGCTTCTGGCATGGCTCGCCGCTTGACATCGGGGACAGGCCCGCCATGAAGGGCACGAGCGAGGTGAACATGACCCAAAAACCGATCCTGCGCGCCCTGGCGGGCGAGCGCCTGCCTACTCCTCCGGTCTGGATGATGCGCCAGGCGGGGCGCTATCTGCCGGAATATCGCGCGACGCGGGCGCAGGCCGGGGATTTCCTGTCGCTGTGCTATACGCCCGACCTGGCCGCCGAGGTCACCTTGCAGCCGATCCGCCGCTATGGCTTCGACGCGGCGATCCTGTTCGCCGACATCCTGCTGGTGCCGCAGGCGCTGGGACTGGATCTGTGGTTCGCCACGGGCGAGGGGCCGCGCCTTTCGACCGTGACCGATGCCGGGCAGGTCGCTGCCCTGAAGCCGGTCGAGGCGATCCATGACACCCTTTCCCCGGTCTATGAGACGGTGCGGATCCTGGCCCGCGAATTGCCGCCCCAAACCACGCTGATCGGCTTCGCCGGCGCGCCCTGGACGGTCGCGACCTATATGGTCGCCGGGCGCGGCACGCCGGACCAAGGCCCGGCGCATGCCTTCAAGACAGCCGACCGCGCGGCCTTCGCGGCGCTGATCGACCGCATCAGCGAGGCGACGATCGAATATCTCTCGGCCCAGATCCAGGCCGGGGCCGAGGTGGTCAAGCTTTTCGACAGTTGGGCCGGCTCGCTGAAAGGCGCGGATTTCGACGATTTCGCGCTGGCGCCGACGCGACGCATCATCGCGGCCCTGCGCGCCCGCCATCCCGGCATCCCGGTCATCGCCTTCCCGCGCGAGGCGGGGCCGCGCTATCAGGGCTTCGCCCGCGCGACCGGCGCCGATTGCGTGGCGCTGGACAATTCCGTCGGCGCCGACTGGGCCGCCGAACATGTCCAGCCCGACACCTGCGTGCAGGGCAATCTGGACCCGCGCCTGCTGGTCTTGGGCGGGGATGAATTGCGGACCGAAACGCGACGCATCGTCCGGGCCTTTTCGGGCGGACCACATATCTTCAACCTGGGCCATGGCATCACCCCCGAGGCCGATCCCGAGAACGTGCATCTGATGCTCGCGGCGATCCGGGGCTGATCCCAAGGGAAGCAACTCATGTGGATCCTCGCGACCCTGATCGCGGCCGCCGCGCAGACGGCGCGCAATGCGGCCCAGCGCAGCCTGACCGCGCAGGTCGGCACGATGGGCGCGACGGCGGTGCGCTTCCTGTTCGGGCTGCCCTTCGCGGCGGCGTTCCTGGCGCTGTGGTCGCTGTATCGCAGCGTCCCCGCGCCCGACCTGGAGGTGCTGGGCTGGACCGCGCTGGGAAGCCTTGCGCAGATCGCCGCGACCGCGCTGATGCTGGTGACGATGAAAAGCCGCGGCTTCGGCGTGACCACGGCGCTTCTGAAGACCGAGCCGGTAACGCTGGCCCTGATCGGCGGCCTGGTCCTGGCCGAGCCGCTGGGACCGGCCCGCCTGACCGCCATCGGCGCGGCGACGCTGGGCGTCGTGCTGATGTCCGGGACCGACTGGCGCGGCGCGGGCTGGCGGGCGGTGGGCCTGGGCGTGCTGGCCGGTGGGCTTTTCGGGCTGTCGGCCATCGGTTTTCGCGGCGCGATCCTGGCGCTGCCCTTCGGCGACCAACCGACGCGCGCGGCAACGATCCTGCTGATCAGCCTGAGCCTGCAAAGCGCGACCATGCTGGCCTGGCTGGGCCTGGGCGACCGCGCGGCCCTGCGCGGCATCGCGCGCGCCTGGAAGCCGTCGCTGCGGGCGGGCTTCCTGGGCGCCTTCGCCTCGCTCTTCTGGTTCCTGGGATTCGCGCTGACCTCGGCCGCGAACGTGCGCACGCTTGCCTTGGTCGAGGTGGTCATGGCCCAGATCGTCTCGGGGCGGGTGCTGCGCGAAGGGGCAGGCCCCCGCCAGATCCTGGGCATGGCGCTGATCGTGCTGGGCGTCGCCGCCCTGATCGCGATCAGCGGCTGATCACGCCGCTTGCACGGGGCCTGGGTTCCGCGCCATCATCCCCCGAAAGGCCCTTGCCGTCGGACCGCCAGATGAACCTACCCGCCCCCGAGAAAGACCCGATCTCGGCCCGCATCCTCGCGGTGCTGGCGCGCAACGGGCGCATCCCGAACCAGCAACTGGCCGCCGAGATCGGACTTTCCCCCTCGGCCTGCCTGCGCCGGGTGCAGGAACTGGAGCGCCGGGGTGCAATCATGGGCTATCGCGCCGTGATCCATCCCGCCGCACGCGAGGCGGGCTTTACCGCCTATGTCATGGTGGGCCTGTCGCGCCATTCCAACGAGGCGCAGAAGGCGTTCGAAGATGCCTGCATGGCCGCGCCGCAGGTGCGCGAATGCCATAACATCACCGGTTCGGTCGAATATCTTCTGCGCGTCGAGGTCCGCGATCTGGAAGCCTATCGCCGCTTTCACAACGAGGTGCTGGGAGCTTTTCCACAGATCTCGACCATCACGACGCATGTGGTGATGAACTCGCCCAAGGACGAACGCGCCTGAACCGGCCGCGACCCCGCCCCGCCGCAGGCTTGGCATGGGTATTTGAGAAACGAAGAAGGATCATGGGCGCGGCGCCTGTGCTTCTTCGTTTTCCAAATACCCAGAACGCGGCGGCGCCATCCGAACGGGCTTTCGGCCCCTCGCGCCACGGGCTAACAAGGGCGTATGACCCTGCCCGTCCTTTCCCCCGACCAGGCCGAAGCCTGGGATGCCATTGCCGCCGCGCTGGATGCGGCGGGGATCGATCTGCTGTCCGAGGAGGTCGCCCCGGCCGTCGATGGCAAGGGACGGGTCATGGCCGTGATCGGCAAGGCCGGCTCGGGCAAGACGCTGCTTCTGGCGGGGCTGACCAAGGCGCTGCGCGCGGCGGGGGTCGAGCTGATCTCGGGCGATTACGAAGGCAGGAAGCGCAAGGAGCGGCGGACCGTCGCGATCCTTGCGCCCACGAACAAGGCGGCATTCGTGCTGCGCATGCGCGGGGTGCCGGCAACGACGATCCACCGTATTCTCTATACCCCCGTCTATGATCCCGATTACGAGCGGATCGCGGATTGGCTGACCGGAGCGGGAGACCGTCCCGTGGTCGAAGGAATCGTCGCCGGGCTGACAGATGCCGCGCTGGACCGGGCGAAGGCGTTTTACGAACAGCATGCCTCGATCCCCGGCGCCCTGGCCGCGGCGGGGTTGCGCGGCTCGGACTTCATCCGGGGCTGGAAGCGGCGCGAGGACGGCCTGGATGTCGGGCTGATCGACGAGGCATCCATGCTGGACGAGCGGCAGTTCGATGATCTGCGCGAGATCTTTCCGCTTCTGGTCCTGTTCGGCGATCCGGCGCAGCTTGCGCCCGTGGGGCAATCGGGGGAGATGGTCTTCGACCGGCTTTCCGCGCCGCAAAAGCTGGTCTTGAACCGCATCCACCGCCAGAAGGACGACAGCCCGATCCTGGATCTCGCCCATGCCCTGGCCGATCCGGCCCTGGATTTCCCCGCCTTCGAGCGCATGGTGCAGGATGCCGCGCGGCGCGATCCGCGTGTAATCTGGGCCGAGCGGGTCGAATCGGACCTGATGGCGCAAAGCCCCGTCCTGGTCTGGCGCAACGTCACCCGCATCAAGCTGATCCAGGCATTCCGTTCCGCCTATGGCGCGCCGGGCGACGCGCTGCTGCCGGGCGAGCCGCTGATCTGCGACGGGCTTGAGCTACCCCTGAAGCATCGCAAGAAGCGCATCGACCTGGAGGCGCGCGGCCTGATCAAGGGGGCGCAGGTGGTCTATCTGGGACCTGGACGCAAGCCCGGCTTTTCGCGGCTGCATGTGGTCGGGGCCGAGGATCCGCGCCTGTCGGCCGCGAGCATCGTCAAGATCGAGATACCGGATGTCGAAGAGCCCTTCATCCCCTATGCCGCCCGCATGGGCGCCACCTTCCTGCACGGCGCGGCGGTGACGATCCACAAGGCCCAGGGCAGCCAATGGCCCGATGTCCAGGTCTTTGCACCCGACATTGCCGCCGCCGCCTGGTCGAACCGGACCGAGGCGGGCATTCCCCTTTGGAAGCGGCTGACCTATGTGGCGATCACCCGCGCGCAGGAGCGTCTTCACTGGGTCGTGCGCGCCCGCCTGGCACGGCCAGGCGCGCCTTTGGGAATCGCGCATCTGGAAAGCGCGCCCTCGACGCTGGAACTGGCTTCCGACGACTAGGCGGCATCTTCATTCGAGGATTCGATCCTTGCCCAGTGCCGCCGCGAGATCGCGGAGGGGGGACGATCCTGGAGAAAGCGGACGCTTGCCCATGGACCGGCAGGCACGCATCTGTCCGGCAAAGCCGGGGATCGGAACCGCGCAGATGCGGACAAGCGGCTTTTCACGATGATCGAGCCCCCATACCAAGTGACGAGGGGCGCTTGGCCATGCCGTCGCGAATGCCGAAGAGAATAGGGGCACCGCGCTTCATCGCCGGCGACCCAGTGGGTCAGTGAGTCAGCGCCCCGGATCGAGCGCAGCAAAGGCCATGCGGAAAGTCGTCCCCGCCCCGCGCCCCACGAAGAGCGACATCAAGTCGATAATTTATTTAAAAAGATCAAATTATTACATATAATTCTTCAGCGCCGCGAAAACGCCATCACCGGCATCCCTTGGGCAATGGCGCGGAGCACGTAGGGAATGCGTCAGCTAGCGCCGATGCGGCAGGCCGCGCCGGGTCGAGCCGGGGCGGATCTGCTCCATGCGCAGGATCAGCGCCTCGACCAGGGCCTCGCGCGGCAGGCCGGATTCCTGGGAAAGCCGCATCAAGCCGAACTGGACGCGGGCAATCTCCTGATAATAGCGGGTGAAGCTGTAATTGATCCCCGCGCCAGCGACCGCGCCCAGGATCGGCACCGCCTGCGCGGCGAGTTTCTGCGCCAACGAGGCCGACAGGCGCGGCGCCACCTTGGCGATCAGCGTCTGGATCGTCTGCCCGGTGATCGTCATCCGCGCCGCCAGAAGGCCCAGATCCGCGCCCTCATCCTGCGCGAGCGGCCCGGCCGAGGCGAAGACATGCAGCGCCTCGTGCCGAACCGCATCGCTGTCGGGGTCGAAGCCATGCTCGGCGGCGATGTCCAGGATTGCGCGCAGAAGCAGCGTCACCGTCACCGGCAATTCCATCGCCGCCCCGGCCAGCCCGGCAAGCCCGCCCGCCGCCCCCGAGGCGGTCGAGAGCACCCGGTTGAACCAGTCGCCGCGGTCGCGAACCATCCCGCGCGAACGCGAGGCCGCGTCGAAGGCACGGTCCAGCGCCGCATGGGTGACGCCGTCCATGCGCTTGCGCACCGGCGCGGGCAGCTTTTCGATCAGCCCCTCGGCGCGGCCGCCGACGGCGTTCAGAAGCTCCATCGCGACGCCCCCGGCCTTCAGATAGCGCCGCGCCAGCCGGTCGATCTCGGCATGGACGGTGGGATCGGTGATCGGCGGCAGGACCGCCTGGCGGGCCGGGATCGGGGTATGCTGGGTCATCTGGGACTGCCTTGTCCTTTCCTGCTGCGCCGGCTGCGAGAGGCGCCATCTGAAAACCCAGATAGGAAGCGTGGGGTTCCCTGTCATCCCGCCGCCGCCCATCATCCCGCGAAATGGCAGAACCCCGCCTGCCGAAGCGGTGCAAGGATGCCCGCCCCTCTCTGCCCCCCCCTTGGCCGCCGTCTTCAAGGCGCCGCCGGCCATCACGGCCCGGCGCGAGGCTCCGAGAGGCGCCGGGACCGACGGCAACGATGAGGACTGCTTTCCTCGGCAAGAGGAACCACCGGCGGGGACGACCGCCTGCAAGCGCCATGACCCTGTCCGGCAAAGCCGCCGGGACGAAATCGGCGCTGGCATCGACCTTTGGCCGGACCAATGCCGAAACCGCTTCGCGGCGGCAGGACATGTTCCGATATGATCGGAAAATGATCCGGCGAGCGGTCTAAAGACATCGGGATGCGGGCAACTTGGGCGCGGTCGCGAAGGTATTCGGAAAACGGCGCCGGGAACGCGCGCGTCAGGTCGGCGACAGGTGGCGCAGGCCATGGGTCACGTCGGCGCGCACGGCCAGGCGCAAGCCGGGCTCGTCGCCCGCGCGAAGCGAGGCCAGGATCATGCGATGGTGGCGCGGCGGCTCGTGCCGTTTCACCCGGCCATAGAGCGCGCGCATGGTCGGCCCCAGTTGCAGCCAGACCGTTTCCAGGATCGCCAGCATCGCCGGCGCCTGAGCGCGCAGGTAAAGCGTGCGGTGGAATTCCAGATTGGTGCGGATATAGGCCACCGCGTCATGCGTTTCGACCGCCTCGCCGATCGAGGCGTTGATCAGCGCCAGCCGGTCGATCAGCGCCAGATGCGCGCGCGGCAGGGCGCGGGTGGCAAGCTCCGGCTCGATCAGGGCGCGCAGCGCGGCAAGTTCCTCGATCCGCTCGACAGAGAGCTCCGGCGTGGCGATGCGGCCCGAGGAGGAAAGCGTCAGCGCGCCCTCGGCCACCAGGCGGCGCACCGCCTCGCGCGCGGGGGTCATCGAGACGCGATGCTCGGCAGCGATGCCGCGCAGGGTCAGCGCCTGGCCCGGCGCCAGCTCCCCCAGCATGATCCGGCCGCGCAGGCCACGATAAAGACGCTCATGCGCGGCGGTCTCGGTGGGGCGTTTCGGGTGTATGTTCATGGCGATATTTGTGATCACGGGCGCGGGCGGCGTCAATCGTCAATCCGCCTGAAAGCGCCAGGCCATCAATTCCTGGCCATGGGTCCTGAGCCAAGCCCGATGCGGGGCGAAACCTGGCATCAGGCGGGCGCAGGCGGCCCAGAAAGCCCGCGAATGGTCCATATGGGCCAGATGCGCGACCTCATGGGCGGCAACGTAATCCAGCACCCCCGGCGGTGCCATGGCGAGCCGCCAGGAGAACATCAGCCGCCCGTCCTGGGTGCAGCTTCCCCAGCGCGAACGGGTGTCGCGAAGCGTCAGCGCGCGAAAGTCGCGGCCTAGGGCGGCGGCATGGCGATCACAAGCGGCAAGCAGGCGCGCATGGGCCAGATGCCTGAGGAAGGCGGCGGCAGCCCGGCCGGGATCGGCGGCGCAAGGCAGCAGCAGCGCGTCGTCCCGGATCAGGGCGGCGCGGACCGGAGCCGGCGTCAGGCGCAGCGCGCGCCCCTCGACCGGCAGCAGCGCGCCCGGCTGGACCATCGCCCGTAGTGGCATCTCGGCCTGCGCCTGGCGCAGCCATTCGGCGCGGGACTGGGCGAAGGCGCGCCCCTCGGCCAGGGTCACGCGCGGGGGCAGCGTCAGCACCACCCTGCCCTCGGCCCGCGTCACCCGCAGCACCATGCGCCGCGCCCGCGCCGAGCGGCGCAGATCGACCTGGATATCGCCATCCACGATGATGCTTTCCACGCTCATTGCCTTGAACCTCCGGCCCTATTGCCCTAGCTATTGGCGCCTGACCGCGCCCGCCGCGCAAGGGGAAAAGGCTTTGACAGCCTGCGCCACCTGTGGCAGGGGACAGCGGATTTACCTAACTGCGGCGGAAAGAGAAAACCATGCCCAAAGAGGAATGGGGCACCAAGCGTCAGTGCCCCCATTGTGCGACCCGCTTCTATGACCTGACGAACGACCCGATGACCTGCCCGGCCTGCGGCAATGTCTTCACGGCCGACAGTCTGAACAATGGCCGCTCGCGCTCGCTGATCTCGGAAAAAACCGCGGCGCGCGACACGGACCAGAACGACCTGGTCGATGACGAGGATCTGGATTCGGATACCGATAACGGCGATCTGGACGACGATCTGCTGGACGACGACGATGACGATGGCGACGTGTCGCTGGACGACATCGCCGATGTGCCGGGAAGCGACGACGACTGAGCCGCGCGGGGGCGGCCTTGGGCTGCCCCCCGCTTGTCCGGCGAAAAGCCTCGCGGGCCTCGGCGCCCCAAACTGGCTCCGGCCCGGATCATCAGCCGTCCGTGGCGATTTCCCCATATCTGGCCCGCTTTTTCAAGCTGGCGGGCAGATCGCAAGATCAAGCCCTTGCCCCAAGGGCTGCGGGTTCCCTGCGCCGGGGCCTGCACCGCCTGTCTGGATCGCGGTTGCCGGCCTGCGGGTCGGCGGCATGGGCGCCATCTCTGCCATCCCGCCGATCTGCGGCTTCCAGAATTTCGCCGATTGATCGCGGGTTTCTTGCGGGTTTTCTGCGGGACTCATGTGGCGACATGGGCGGCGGCGGGACACCTTTTGTCGGCCCCGCATACCTCTGGGGAAAGGGACGCGGACCGCAGGCACCCCTCCCAGAATGCGGGCGATACCCTGCTGTCCGCGATATTGCCCGTGCCGGTCTGGATCGACCGCCGCCGATACCGGAAATATCACGGGTTCCAACGCAGGCGACAGCCCGACGCATGGGACACGAGGACCGTCGCCTCCGGCCCGCTGCGTCAACCCTCGCGGGCGCTCTGCATACGCGCGGCGATCTCTTGCTGGCCCGAGCGGCGCATTCCCTGGATCGCGCCCTCCAGATCCTCGGGCGTGCGGTTCTGGCTCAGCTTCGACTTGGCCAGAACCCGCGAGACCTCGATCCGCAGCGCCACGATATTGCCCAGCATCCCCTGTAAATAATCGGCGGGCGCATCGGCCATGCGCCAGGCGGCGGCGCCGTTCAGCCGCCGCTCGTGGCTGCGCGTCAGCAGGCCCACGGCGGCGCGCTTGGCATGGTCGTCGTGCTGAAAGAAGATCCGGCCATGCATATGCACGACCTCGTAGTTCCAGGTCGGCACATGGCTGTGATGGACCGCCTTCGAGGGGTAGAAATTCGGCGAGACATAACCGTCTTCGCCACGAAAGATCGCCAGCACCTCCTGCCCCTCGGCGATCAGGCGGTGCATGTCGTTGGCCAGCGCCGCATGGCCGATCAGCCTTGCGCCCGGCGCGGAAAGCAGCGGCAGATGGTTCGCGACCAGGCCCTGCCCGGTCTGGGCGACGATGCAGGCCAGGGGCGCGGCCCCGACGATGCCCTCGATCCGCGCGGGATCGAGCTGCTGGAAATGCGGCGGGACATACATTTCGGACTCCATGAAAAAGGGCGCCCCGTGGGACGCCCTGGAAGACATCGGCGCGGGCCGGATCAGGCTGCGCGGGCGGTCAGGACGGTCTCGACCTTTTTCTGGGCGCCGGCCTCATCCATGCCCGAGACGGCGGCGACTTCGCGGGTCAGGCGGTCCAGCGCGGCCTCGTAAAGCTGACGCTCGGAATAGGACTGTTCACGCTGGTCGTCGTTGCGGTGCAGATCGCGCACCACCTCGGCGATGGACATCAGGTCGCCCGAGTTGATCTTTTGTTCGTATTCCTGGGCGCGGCGCGACCACATGGCACGCTTGACGCGGGCCTTGCCCTTCAGCGTCTCAAGCGCGCGGTCGATCAGGTCGGGGGTCGCCAAGCCGCGCATGCCGATCTCGGTCGCGCGCGAGGTCGGCACACGAAGCGTCATCTTGTCCTTCTCGAACGAGATCACGAACATCTCAAGGCGCAGACCCGCGATTTCCTGTTCTTCGATGGACACGATCCGACCCACGCCATGGGTCGGATAGACCACGAAATCATCGGGGCGGAACTCGGTCTTCTTGGCTTTCGACATGGAACTTCCTTCACAGCGGCGCCGATCAGGGCGCAAAAAGCCCCCAGAGCCGGTTGTCCGGTCCTTATGGGCCACTTTATGTTAATGTCAGGTCCGGGCCGGGCAGACAGCCAAGACAAGTAGCACCGCCAAACGGGCCACGAAAGCAGCCACATTGCGGTCTATGTCACATACTTAGCATAAATTCCGGCTGAAATCAAAGCGCATGAACAAAGCTGCCCCGGCCCTGAAAAAACACTATATTAGCATGGAGATTCAATGAATTGCACAAGATATATCGACACCACGGATGACGCACCGACGACGAATCAACGGATCTTCAATCATCGGTGATCGCTGTTCCGCAACGTCACGGCAGAAGCTCAATCCCCTTCGCCGGGCGCTTCCGAGAAGTATTTTTCCAGCTTGCCGGATTGGCCGTCCATCTCTTCATAGCCCGGCATCGGGTCTTTCTTGCGGGTGATGACGGGCCAAAGCTCGGAATATTTGCGGTTGAACTCGACCCATGTCTCCATGTCCGGCTCGGTATCGGGGCGGATCGCGTCGGCCGGGCATTCCGGCTCGCAGACACCGCAATCGATGCACTCGTCGGGGTGGATGACAAGCGTGTTCTCGCCTTCGTAGAAACAGTCCACGGGGCACACCTCGACGCAGTCGGTGTATTTGCACATGATGCAGTTATCAGTGACGACATAGGTCATGGCGGGTCTATTCCTGTTTCCTGCCCGGCTAGTTACGCTCGGTGGGTTGATCATTCAAGGCCGGCAGCGACGAAAAGACCCGCATCCGAGAGGCCGGCCAGCCCAGCGAATGCCCGTTCCGAATCGCACGGCGCGACCGGAACGAAATTCCGGCGCGCGCACCCGGTGCCTAGTCCGCGACCTCTTCGTAAAGTGCCGCGGCCTCGGTGGCGGGACCGCGCCTTTCACCCAGATCGACCACGCGCAGCACCCGGACCCGCCCATGGGCCGAGACCGTGATCACATCGCCGGGACACAGCATCTGGGCGGGCTTGGTGCAGGGCCGGCCATTGACACGGATGCCGCCATGCTGGATCGCCTCGGACGAAAGCGTCCGGGTCTTAAACAACCGTGCGTGATGCAGCCAACGATCCAGGCGGATGCCGGCTGCCGCTTGTGGGACGCTCACGCGCCGGGTCCGATCACGACTTGTTCTTCAGCGCCGCAAGAATCGCGAAGGGGCTGTCGGGATCGATCTTCTTCTCGGCCTTGGGCGGCCGCGCCTCGAAGCTTTTCGGGCCTTCGTGGCGGGGCTTGCCGCCCTTGCCGCCATGCGGCTTGCCCTTGGGACCGCGCTCGCCACGATTCTCGTCACGGCGCTTGCCCTCAAAGCGGGGACGCCCGCCATCCTCGCTCTTTTGCTCGCCCCGGTTTTCGCTGCGGTTTTCGCCCCGGTTCTCACGGCGCGGGCCGCGATCCGGGCGGTCGCCAGTTGCCTGCCGCTCGGGACGCTCGCCCCCGCGCTCACCACGTTCCGGGCGGCGCTGGCCACGCGGACGCGGCGCCCAGGTGAAGGTATAGAAGGTCTCAAGCTCGGGCGCGGCAGGCTCCGACGTCGCCTCGTCGCCCGATTCGTCCTGGGCGGATTTGCGGGCGGCCTGCTCGGCCTCCCACTTCGCGCGGGTCTCGGCGACCAGAACGCTTTCCTCTTCGGTCAGCGGATGCTCGTGATCCGTGGCTTCGGGCGCGGGGGCCGGCGCGGCGGCGGCATCGGGACGGGCCTTCGGACGCTCGGCCTTCTCGGCACGGTAGCCCAGGCCCTGCAACAGGCCCGCGAACTGCTCCAGCGTCATCCCGGTGATCGAGAGCATGTCCGGCGTCGCCTCGAACCCGGCGCGGCTGTCCTGGTTGCGCAGCAGGTCGGCCAGCCGTTCCAGCATGTCGATGCGGATCGCCCGTTCCCCCGCCGGATGATAGCCCGAGAGCGTGTAATAGCCCTTGGGCACATCGGCCAGGTTCGGGATGGTGACCAGCCCGGCGGGCGGGCTTTCGGGGAACTCGCTCAGGCCCTGGTCCAGGCCCCACAGCACCAGCCGCAGCCGGGTCGGCGCCGGCTTCAGCAGCGCGGGCTGGAAAATGGTGAACTGACCGAAGCGCACGCCATGCTTGCGCAGAAGGCCGCGCGATTCCTGGTCCAGTTCCTTGACCTCGGTGGCCACGCCCTCGCGCGGCAGCACGCCCATCGCCTCGACCAGGCGGAAGGCAAAGCCGCGCGCAAGGCCGCTCAGCGCCTCGTCGTTCTTCAGCGCCAGCAGCGGCTCGAAGGCGGTGGCGGTCTTGCGGTCGATGAAGTGCTGCAAGCGGCGGCGGACCTTCTCGGCGATCTCGGGACCGGCCTCCTCATCGACGAAAGGCTCGACGCCGGGCCTCAGCGCCTCGGTGCCCTTGACCAGCTTGCCCACGGCCGAGGCGCCCCACATCAGGCCGCCCTGCTCGGTAAAGTCCAGTTCGGTATCCGGCGCGTTGTAGAACCTGTCGGCGCGCAGATGGAACTCGGGGCGCAGCGCCTCATAGGCGGCGCGGGACAGCATCTTCGCTTCCTCCCCGGTCGCATTCGGATCGGTGCGGAAGCGGAATCCCTCCAGACGGCCGGCGAACTCGCCCTCGACCGTCACTTCACCTTTGTCATTCACCTCGGCCAAAAGGCTCTCCTTCTGCTTGAGCCGGCGCAGCAGCACAGAAGTGCGCCGGTCCACGAATCTTTGCGTCAGCGCCGCGTGTAACGCGTCCGACAGGCGATCTTCTACAGCGCGCGTCTCGACGCGCCAATGGCTTTCGTCCGAAACCCAGCCCGAACGCTGCGCCACATAGGTCCAGGTGCGGATATATGCCAAACGTTTGGACAAAGTATCGATGTCGCCCTGCACCCGGTCGATGCGGGAAACCTGTTCGGCCAGCCAGTCGCCGGGCACGCCGCCATCCTGAAGAAAGCCGAAGATCCGCGCCAGCAGCGTCGAATGCTCGACCGGCGAAATCGAGCGGAAATCCGGGATCCGGCAGACATCCCACAGCAGGCGCACGTCCCTGGGATGGCGCAGCCGGTCGCGGATCTCGGGCATGACCGACAGTGCCTTGAGCGCGCGCAGGTCGTCCGCCTCGCGCCCGCGCGCCAGCCACTCACTTTCCGGCGAGGTTTCCAGGCTTTGGATCAGCCGCTCGACCGTGCCGTATTCCAGCGCCGGGTTGCGCCACATCAGCCGGCTGATCGGTTGGAAGCGGTGGTTCTCGATGGCCTCGACCAGCCCTTCGTCCAGCGGGCCGGCATCACCGGTCACGCCGAAGGTGCCAGGCTCGGTATGGCGGCCGGCGCGGCCTGCGATCTGGCCCAGCTCATGGGGGAAAAGCGGCCGATAGCGCCGCCCGTCGAATTTCTCGGTGGCCGAGAAGGCGACATGCCGGATGTCCAGGTTCAGCCCCATGCCGATCGCGTCGGTCGCGACCAGGTAATCCACCTCTCCGTTCTGATACATGGCGACCTGGGCGTTGCGGGTGCGCGGGCTAAGCGCCCCCATCACCACCGCGCAGCCGCCCTTCTGGCGCCGGATCAGTTCCGCCGTCGCATAGACCTCATCGACAGAAAAGCACACGATGGCCGAGCGCGGCGGCATCCGGCTGATCTTTTTCGACCCCGCCCAGGACAGGGCCGAAAACCGCTCGCGCCGCATGAACTGCGCGCCGGGCACCAGCGCCGCGATGGCGGGGCGCATGGTGTCGCTGCCCAGAAACAGCGTCTCGTGCAGGCCGCGCATATGCAGCAGCCGGTCGGTGAAGACATGGCCGCGCTCGGGATCGGCGCAAAGCTGGATTTCGTCCACGGCGACGAAATCGGCGCCGACCTCGGGCATGGCCTCGGTGGTGGCGACCCAATACCGCACCCGCTCGGGGACGATGCGCTCCTCGCCCGTGATCAGCGCCACGACGCTGGGGCCGCGCGCCTTGACGATACGGTCATAGACCTCGCGCGCCAGCAGCCGCAGCGGCAGCCCGATGACCCCGGTGCGATGGGCCAGCATCCGGTCGATGGCGTAATGGGTCTTGCCGGTATTGGTCGGGCCAAGAACGGCCGTGACCCGTGATCTGTCCCCCATGTCAGGCGTCCGTCATGTCAGGCGTCCGTGCCCTTGCCGCTGGCTTCAAGCCGTTTCAAGGAATCGCCGGCATCCTGCTGATGTGGATTGATTTCCAGACTGGCGTGATAGGCGGCCAGAGCCTGGCTTTCCTGTCCCAGCTCCTCCAGGATCGCGCCCAGTTGCGTCAGCGCGGGGAAATGACGCGGCTCCAGTGCCAGGGTCTGGGCCAGATCGGCGACGGCGGGTCCAGTCCGGCCCGAAAGCTCATAGGCGACGGCGCGCAGATACCAGCCATTGGCATAGTCGGGTGCGTGGTCGGTCAGCGCGGTCAGATGGCCGATGGCGGCGTCCAGGTCGCCCGCATCCATCGCCGCCTCGCCGCGCTTGGCCAGAAGGTCCATCGCCGCCGAACCCGAGCGCGACCAGATGCGCAGGATGTCGGCCTCGGCCCGCGCCCAGGCATCGCCCTCGGGCTGGGCCAGTTCGGCGAACAGCGCATCCAGATCCTCGCGCGCGCGCAGCCGGGCCTCGGCGGTCGGCTCGTCGGGGGCGGCGGGGGTTTCCAGCGCCGAGCGACCGGCCCGCGATTCGGGGTCCTGCGCTTCGGGGGGCTGTGTGTCAGGCGCTTGCGCGTCGGGCGCCTCGGCCTGGACCCGAAGCGGCTGCGGGTCACCCTGGGCGAAAGCCGGAACCAAAAGCGATCCCAGGATCAACCCTGCCGTCACGGCATTCTGGAAATGGGGGACTGGCCAATGCATGATGCCTATGTAACTTTCCACCCAACCCATTTCCAGAGACAGAACGAGGAAACAGAAAATGAGCAAAGTGGTCGATGCCGCGGTGGCGGCCCTTGATCCCAAGGCCAAGGGCTTCGACGGCACCGCCAAATTCGTGATCGAGGGCGAAGGCGCGGTCTATATCGACGCCGCCGGCGCCCGCGCCGCCGATGACGAGGCCGAAGTGACCCTGACCGCCAGCCGCGAAACCTTCGAGGGCCTGCTTTCGGGCGACGTGAACCCGACCATGGCCTTCATGACCGGCAAGCTGAAGGTGGACGGCGCGATGGGCACGGCGATCAAACTGGGCGCGCTGCTGGGCTAGCGCCACGATGACGCCGGCGCCCTTCAACACACTGCCGGGCGACCCGCCCCCCCTTGCCCGCGCCTTCTGGCTGCGGACCGAGGACGGGCTGCGCCTGCGCGCGGCGCATTGGGCGGCCGGAGGGGCGCAAGGCTCGGTCCTGCTTTTCCCCGGCCGCACCGAATACATCGAGAAATACGACACCGTGGCGCTGGATCTGAACGCGGCGGGCCTGGACGTGCTCAGCCTCGACTGGCGCGGGCAGGGCATGTCGGACCGGCTGCTGCCCGATCCCCGGCCCGGCCATGTCGAAAGCTTCGCCGATTACCAGCGCGACGTGGTCGAACTGATCGTCGCGGCGCAGGAGCTGGACCTGCCCCGGCCCTGGCACCTGCTGGCCCATTCCATGGGCGGCGCCATCGGCCTGGCGGCGCTGGAAGGCGGGCTGCCGGTCGACTCTGCGGTGTTTTCCTCGCCCATGTGGGGGCTGAACCTCGGCAAGGCGATGACCCGTATCGCCCGCGGCATGGCGGTGCTGTCCTGCGCCGCGCGCCGCCAGCACCGCATCGCCATGGGTTCGGGCAGCCATGAGCCTTTCGTGCTACAGCACGGGTTCCTGGACAACCCGCTGACCACGGACGGGCAGATCTGGGGCCGCAGGGTTGCCGAGGCGGCGGCCTGGCCCGACCATGCCATCGGCGGCGTCACCTATCACTGGCTGCTCCAGGCGCTGAACGAATGCCGGCGCCTGGCCGCGCTGCCCTCGCCCGGCCTGCCCATGCTGGTCGCCCTGGGAGCCGAGGAACAGATCGTCTCGCCCCAGGCCATCCGCGACCGCGCCGCCGCCTGGCCCGGCGCCCGGCTTCTGGAACTGCCCGCCTGCCGGCACGAACCGATGATGGAAAAGCCCCGCCTGCGCGAGGAGTTCATGCAAGCCTGCCTGCGACATTTCGGCCCGCCGGGCTGAAGCCCGCGTGCCAAGGGTTGAAGCCTGGGCCGTAAAGAGACACATCTTGGTCAACCGAAAGGATCGACCATGACCATCTCGCATTCCCACCTTCCCTTCGCACCGCGCCCAGGCAAGGCGCCGGTGCGCGATGAAAACGCCCGCCCCGTCGTCGCCGCCCAGCCCGATCTGGGCGAGTTGCCGGAATGGAGCCTGGACGACCTTTACCCGGCACCGGATGCGCCAGAGCTTCAGGCCGATCTGACCACGCTGGAAATCGCCTGCTGCCAGTTCGCCCGCGATTACGACGGCCGCCTCGCCTCGCTCGACGGGCCCAAGATGCTCGACTGCATCGAACGCTATCAGCGGATCGACATCCTGAGCGGGCGCATCATGTCCTATGCCGGGCTGCGCTATTACCAGAACACCACAGACGGCGCGCGGGCGAAACTGCTGAGCGACTTGCAAGACCGCATCACCCAGGCCACGACCAGGCTCGTCTTCTTCTCGCTGGAGTTCAACCGCATCTCGGATGAGCGTTATGACGAGATCTTTGCCCAGCCCGACGGCCCCGCCCGCTACAAGCCGGTCTTCGACCGCATGCGCGCGCTGCGCCCCTATCAGCTTTCCGACGAGCTTGAGCGTTTCCTGCACGACAATTCCGTGGTCGGCGCCGCCGCCTGGAACCGCCTGTTCGACGAGACGACCGCCGGCCTGACCTTCGATGTCGAGGGCGACGAGATGGGAATCGAAGCGACGCTGAACCTGCTCTCGGACCACGACCGCGCCCGGCGCGAGGCGGGCGCCCGCGCCCTGGCCGCCGTTTTCGGTAGCAACATCAAGCTTTTCGCCCGCATCCACAACACGCTCGCCAAGGAAAAGGCGATCGAGGACAAATGGCGCAAGATGCCCACGCCCCAGACCGGACGGCATCTCTCGAACCATGTCGAACCCGAGGTGGTCGAGGCGCTGCGCAACGCGGTCAAGGCCGCCTATCCCCGCCTCTCGCATCGCTATTACCGGCTGAAGGCGAAATGGCTGGGGCTGGAAAAGCTGCAAATCTGGGACCGCAACGCGCCGCTGCCGACCGAGATGCCCAGGGACATCCCCTGGCCCGAGGCGCGCAAGACGGTGCTCGACGCCTATGCCAGCTTCTCGCCGAAGCTCGCGGAACTGGCCGAGCCGTTCTTCGATCTGGGCTGGATCGACGCGGGCGTGAAACCCGGCAAGGCGCCGGGCGCCTTCGCCCATCCCACCGTCACGACCGTGCATCCCTATGTGCTGCTGAACTACCTGGGCAAGCCGCGCGACGTGATGACGCTGGCACATGAGCTGGGCCATGGCGTCCATCAGCGCCTGGCGGCGGCTCAGGGCGAGTTGCTGGCCTCGACACCCCTCACCCTGGCCGAGACGGCAAGCGTCTTCGGCGAGATGCTGACCTTCCGCGCGCTGCTCGCCAAGACCACCGATCCCGCCGCCCGCAAGGCGCTGATCGCCGGCAAGGTCGAGGACATGATCAACACGGTCGTGCGCCAGATCGCCTTCTACGATTTCGAATGCAAGCTGCACGCGGCCCGCGCCGAGGGCGAACTGACCCCCGAGGACATCAACGCGCTATGGATGTCGGTCCAGGGAGAATCCCTGGGTGACGCCTTCGAATTCATGCCAGGCTACGAGACGTTCTGGACCTATGTGCCGCATTTCGTGCATTCCCCCTTCTACGTCTATGCCTATGCCTTCGGCGACGGGCTGGTGAACGCGCTCTACGCGGCCTATGAGGACGGGCTACCCGACTTCCAGAAGAAATATTTCGCCATGCTTTCGGCGGGCGGATCGCAGCACCACAAGGAACTGCTCGCGCCCTTCGGCCTCGATGCCTCGGACCCGGCCTTCTGGGACAAGGGACTTTCGATGATCGAAAAGCTCATAGACGAGCTTGAGGCGATGGAGGCGTAACCCACCCGGCCCCGCCTGGGCACGCCCCCGATCCTGCCCGACCCCGGCGGCGCGCCCAGGCGGCCCTGCCTTCGTCTTCCACCCTCTTTCTTGCTCAAATATCCTGGGGGAACGCGCTCGCGCCCCCATTGAGGGGGCGCGAGCGCGTGGGGCAAAGCCCCCGGCCCCGCTTCCATCCTTTCCTCCGCCCGCCTCCCGCGCCTATGCTGACCGAAAGCCGCCACCCTGCGGCCAAGCAGAAAGGGCACGCCATGCTGCGGCTGATCCGCCGCCTTCTCATCGGTCTTGCCGCGCTGGCCGTGCTGGCTGCGACCATGATCGCGATCTGGGGTCCGGGATATGTCGAGCGGCGCATCAACACCCGCAGCATCGTGCAAGCCCCCCACCCGGTCTCACCCCAAGCGCGGGCGCTGCACGACCGGCTGGTGATCGGAGACTGGCATTCCGACGCCCTTCTCTGGGACCGCGACCTGCTCACGCAATCGGATCGCGGCCATAGCGACATCCCCCGCCTGATCCAGGGCAATGTCGCGGTGCAGGTCTTCACCACGGTCACGAAAAGCCCGCGCGGGCAGAATTACGGCCATAACTCGGCCGAGGCGGCGGACAATATCACCCCCCTCTTCATCGGCCAGCTACGCCCGCCGCCAAGCTGGTTCAGCCTCAAGGAACGCGCTCTGACCCAGGCCCGCGCGCTGGACCGGGCCGCCCGCGCGGCACCGGACCGGCTCACGATCCTGCGCTCGGCCCAAGACCTGCACGCCCTGCTCGCGGCCCGCCGGAACGGCACCCGCATCCTGGGCGCCATCCTCGGCACCGAGGGCGCCCATCCGCTGGAAGGCGACATCGCCAACCTGCGCGTCCTTTACGGCGCGGGCTTCCGGCTGATCGGGCTGACCCATTTCTTCGACAACGAACTGGGCGGCAGCCTGCACGGCGAAGGCACGGGCGAGGGCGAGGGCCTTACCGATTTCGGCCGCCAGGTCGTGGCCGAGATGCAGGCCCGGCACATGATCATCGACCTGGCCCATGCCAGCCCCCGGATGGTGCGCGACGTGCTGGCCATGCCGGGAACCCGGCCGATCCTTTCCCACACCGGCATCCGCGGCAATTGCGCCAGCCCCCGCAACCTGCCCGACGATCTGGTGCGGGCCATCGCGGCCAAGGGCGGGCTGATCGGCATCGGCTTCTGGACCGAGGTGAATTGCGGGCCGCACGCGATCCATGTCGCGACCTCGATCAGGGCCGCCATCGCCCTGGTGGGCGAGGATCGCGTTTCGCTCGGCTCGGATTTCGACGGCGCGGTCGATACACCCTTCGACGCCGCGCATCTTGTCGAATTGACCCAGGCGCTGCTGGACCAGGGCCTGACCGAGGACCAGATCGCCAAGGTCATGGGCGGCAACATGATGCGCTATCTTGCCGAGACGCTCTGAAGGCGGCACCCTGCGCCGACCAAACCCGAAGGGAAATCATGCTGACCATCTATGGCGTCACCCGCTCGCGCGCCTCGCGCATCATCTGGCTCTGCCATGAGATCGCCCTGCCCTTCGAACAGGTGCCGGTGATCCAGGCATATCGCCTGGCCGATCCGCATGCGCCGGACGCGCCCATGAACACCGCGACGCCCGCCTTCCTTGAAATCTCGCCGCAGGGCGCGATCCCGGTCATCCGCGACGGCGATCTGGTGCTGACGGAAAGCTTCGCCTGCACCCTGCACCTCGCGCGCGGCCATGGCGGGACGGTCGGGCCGGCGAATGCGGCCGAGGACGCGCTGATGCAGCAATGGAGCTTTTACGCCGCCGCCTCGGTCGAGGCCGACGCACTTCTGATCATGCAGCGCCACCGCCCCGGCCAGGCACAGGACGGCGCCGACCAGGCCGCCGTGGCCGAAGCCGCCCAGCGGCTGATCCGTCCGCTGAAGGTGCTGGAGGACCATCTCGCGCGACACGGCCATCTGGTCGGAGACCGCTTCACCGTGGCCGATCTGAACATGGCCGAGGCGGTCCGCTATGCGCGCGGCCACCACGCCCTGTTCCAGCAGTTCCCGGCGGTCAGCGCCTGGCTGGCCGATTGCCACGCCCGCCCGGCCTTTCAACGCATGTGGCAAGAGCGCGAGGCCGAACCGGCCTAGCGAGCCAGTCCCGGCACAACCTCACCCCCACTGGAGGAATTCGAGCGCGTCGCAGGCTTCCATGTCTTGCCATGACGGCGGCGATGGTCGCGAAACGCCGCAAATCGAATGACGCCCGGCGGGCGAGGATTGCGATGCTTTCGCCGGGCAGGTCGGTGATCCGGGGAAGATCCGGCCTGGACAACCGCCTGCAAGCAAGCGGTTGCCCCTGGATTCCCCGTTCCGGGGCGCATTGGAACAGCCACGATCCTGTCGCCGGCACCATCCTTCGCGCGCATCAGCGGGCAGCGAGCGGAAAAAGGGCGCCAGGGATCAAACGCCGGAGCGTTCCCAAGACGGGCCGAGCACCAAGCTTCACATGCCGGCCGATACGCTGGGGCCGCCCCCACGGGTCCCGATCACACCGGGTCAGCCGCGCGACATCCCACCGCGCGGCGCCCTGCCAGAGAGCCGGAAAGGGCCGGCTTCAGCCCTGCTGCCCCTTGCGCTGCGCGGGATGCAGCGCGTTGCCCAGGATGTGCTCGGCCTGATAGACCACATGGCTGGCATGACCGACGATCAGCGGATCGGGCGGGGTCACGATTTCAAGATCCTTGTCGGGATAGTCCAGCGAGGACAGGAAATGCCGCATGCAGTTCAACCGCGCGCGCTTCTTGTCGTTGGATTTCACGATGGTCCAGGGCGCGTCGGCGGTGTCGGTGTAAAAGAACATCGCCTCCTTCGCTTCGGTATAGTCGTCCCATTTGTTCAGCGAGGCCACGTCGATGGGCGAAAGCTTCCAGCGTTTCAGCGGGTCGGTGCCGCGCGCCTCGAAGCGGCGGCGCTGCTCGCCCCGCGTGACCGAGAACCAGTATTTGTAAAGCCGGATGCCCGAGCGGACCAGCATCCGCTCCATCTCGGGGGCCTGGCGCATGAATTCCAGGTATTCCGTGGGCGAGCAGAAGCCCATCACCCGTTCGACCCCGGCGCGGTTATACCAACTGCGGTCATAGAATACCATTTCGCCCGCGGTGGGCAGATGCTGCACGTAACGCTGGAAATACCATTGCCCACGCTCTTGCTCGCTGGGCTTGTTAAGGGCCACCACGCGGGCAAAGCGCGGATTCAAATGCTCATTGAAACGCTTGATCGTGCCGCCCTTGCCGGCGGCGTCGCGGCCCTCGAACAGGATAACGAATTTCTGCCCCGTCTCCTGCGCCCAGATCTGCACCTTCAGCAATTCGGCCTGAAGCCGTGCCTTCTCCTGCTCATAGGCGCTGCGCCCCATGCGGCGGGCATAGGGATAGCGGCCGGATTCGAAGGCCAGCCGGATCTCGTTGCTGTCGATCTTGGGAAAGCTTCGCGGCCCGGCCGGCGCTTCGGCGGCGGATTTCTGGACCGGCTCGGCGGCGGGCGCCTCCCCAGCCGCCTCCCCAGCCGCCTCCCCAGCCTCGGCCCCAGCCTGCGCCTCAGCCTGCGTCTCAACCTCGGGGCCAGCCTGCGCCCCGACCTCAGCCACAATCTCGGCCCCGATCTCGGCCAGTTCCGCCGCCACCGGCTCCTCGATCTCCAGGGCCGACTCGCCCACGATCCGATCACTTTCCATTCGCATCTCCATGCTCCTCGCCAATAACCATCTTTGAAACACGCAATTTTCCCATGCCCGTCCCGCCCCGACATTGATGCGTGTCAAATCCAAGGCATTTTGTCGCATTTGCCTTGAGGTGCCCCCTCCACCAGCCCTTGCGGTCCACACGCCCCGCGATACTTTCCCTTGCCCCCGCCCGGCCGGGCATGAGATAACGCCACCCCATAAGAACAAGGCGGGCAGGCGCATGGCAGACGATCTCTTTCCCACATCGGACAAGGCCAGTGACAGCTACTCAGCCGCGTCCATCGAGGTGCTCGAAGGGCTGGAGCCGGTCCGCAAGCGCCCCGGCATGTATATCGGCGGCACGGATGAACGCGCGCTGCACCATCTGGTCGCCGAGATCCTGGACAACTCGATGGACGAGGCCGTGGCCGGCCATGCCAGCCGCATCGAGGTCGAGCTTCTGGCCGATTTCAGCGTCGTGATCCGCGACAACGGCCGCGGCATCCCCATCGACCCGCACCCGAAATTCCCCGGCAAATCCGCGCTGGAGGTCATCCTTTGCACGCTGCACGCGGGCGGCAAGTTCTCGGGCGACGCCTATCAGACCTCGGGCGGGCTTCATGGCGTCGGCGCCTCGGTCGTCAACGCGCTTTCCGACAGCATGGTGGTGCAGGTCGCCCGCAACAAGGAACTGTTCCAGCAAGGCTTCTCGCGCGGGATCCCGCTGGGTCCGGTCCAGAAGATCGGCGCCGCCCCGAACCGGCGCGGCACCACCGTCACCTTCCATGCCGACGAACAGATCTTCGGCCATCACCGTTTCAAGCCCGCGCGGCTGATCAGGATGGTGAAATCCAAAGCCTATCTCTTCTCGGGCGTCGAGATCCGCTGGAAATCCGAGATCGAGGACGGCGAAACCCCGCTGGAAGCGACCTTCCATTTCCCCGGCGGCCTGGCCGATTACCTGAACGAGCAGTTGACCGGCAGCTCCACCTATGCCGACCGTCCCTTCGCCGGCAGCGTCGATTTCAAAGAGAAATTCGGCCTGCCCGGCAAGGTCGACTGGGCGATCAACTGGACCCCCGCCCGCGACGGCTTCATCCAGTCCTATTGCAACACCGTCCCCACCCCCGAGGGCGGCACGCATGAGGCGGGTTTCTGGGCCGCGATCCTCAAGGGCATTCGCGGCTATGGCGAGTTGATCAACAACAAAAAGGCCGCCAACATCACCCGCGACGATCTGGTGACGGGCGGCTGCGCGCTGGTTTCCTGCTTCATCCGCGAGCCGGAATTCGTCGGCCAAACCAAGGACCGCCTGGCCACGACCGAGGCGCAGCGCCTGGTCGAGGGCGCCGTGCGCGACCATTTCGACAACTGGCTGGCCGCCGACACGAAATCGGCGGGCGCGATCCTGGATTTCCTGGTCCTGCGCGCCGAGGAACGCCTGCGCCGCCGCCAGGAAAAAGAGACCGCCCGCAAGACCGCGACCAAGAAGCTGCGTCTGCCCGGCAAGCTGGTCGATTGCTCGGCCACCAATCGCGAGGGGACCGAGCTTTTCATCGTCGAGGGCGATTCGGCCGGCGGCAGCGCCAAGATGGCCCGCGAGCGTCAGTCCCAGGCGCTTCTGCCCCTGCGCGGCAAGATCCTGAACGTGCTGGGCGCGGCCAGTTCCAAGCTGGGCAGCAACCAGGAGATCAGCGACCTTTGCCAGGCGCTGGGGGTCGGCATGGGCACGCGCTTCAACGTCGATGATCTGCGCTATGACAAGATCATCATCATGACCGATGCCGATGTGGACGGCGCCCATATCGCCAGCCTGCTGATGACCTTTTTCTTTACCCAGATGCGGCCCCTGATCGACAAGGGGCACCTTTATCTGGCCTGCCCGCCGCTTTACCGGCTGACCCAGGGCGCGCATCGCATCTATGTCGCCGACGATGCCGAGAAAGAGGCGATGCTGGCCAAGGGCCTGGGCGGCAAGGGAAAGATCGACGTGCAGCGGTTCAAGGGCCTGGGCGAGATGGACGCCAAGGACCTGAAGGACACGACGATGAACCCGCGCACGCGCAAGCTGATCCGCGTCTCGATCGACGAGGATGAGGGCGGCGAGACCGGCGATCTGGTCGAGCGGCTGATGGGCAAGAAACCCGAACTGCGTTTCCAGTTCATCCAGGAAAACGCGCAATTCGCGGATGCGGACGAGCTGGACTTGTGACCCTTGCCGGCCCGCTCGCATCCATATGCGGGCGGCGCTTTCCTAAGGCCGCTTTCGCCTTCCGGGCATGGTTAAGGCTGACCGAGGGGCAGGTGCCCATGTGCTGAGATTTACTGGCCGGGGACGAGAGAGCTAAACTTATTATTTCAAAAAATCACTTGAAAGATGTAAATTTAAGGCCAAGAAAAATAGGCCCATGCAAAAATAGATTTTCCGTTACCCTCCTTTTAATGCATTAACTCAGGAGGGGTATGATGCGCAGGGCGGTCCTCTTAACATTTTTTGCTGCATTATCCAGTTGCGGACCGCAGAGTTCATTCCTTGGCCAAAAACCGGACACAGTGACGGTGGATGCGGCGTTGACCGATATAGCCAATGGCTTGACATCGTTCCGCGCCATAAATGAACGAGCAGGGGTTAACAACGGGCTTCTGTTGGATGAAATTGAGCTGACATTAAATATTACAAGCTCAAGAGATGGATCCAATAAGATCGTAGTTGATACTAAAGATGTATCTCCTCCGGTTCTGTCCGGCGGAACATTGGGCACCAATATTGAGGCAGGACGGGGATGACATAACGAGAGATCGAATACAATTGTCGTTAAGTTCAAAAATAAATATACCGCGCAACTCAATGGCGGCACCAAGCCAGGCGACGTTCCTTCATGGACCACCATGAGTTTGCCGTCCAAACCTTCAGGAAAAAATAGAGTCGATGAAATATTAAGGGATTTCAAAGATAATCAAGACTGAGTATATTTATTAAATTAAAATACCTTCCCGTCATACTCCATGACAGGGCCGGAATTAAAAATAAATAACGCCAATATTTTTTATTATAAAAACCACGCCACCACCGGACTCGATACTACATAGTTCATATAATTTTAAATTCTTAATTTGCATTCACCTAAAACCGCATCCCCCACCGGAACCCGACCCCCTCGGTCCCGACCCCGAAACTTGCCGCCCCAAAGCTGACCCCGATCAGTGCGCCCGTGAACACCTGCTGCGGCGTATGCTCGCCCGCATGGACCCGGCTCCAGCCGGTCAGACCCGCCGCGCCGTAAGCCGCCGCGCCTGCCCAGGGGCGATCCTCGAAACATTTCCCGGCCAGGTCCGAGGCGCCGAAGAAGGCCGCCGCCGTATGCCCGGACGGAAACCCCTCGCCCTCGCCCGAGGGGCGGCGCGAGATAGGCTGGCCGTCGAAGAACTGCTTCATCCCCCAGACCAGCGCCGCCTGCAAAACGCCCCGGACGGCGAAATCCTCAAGCCGGTCCTGATCGGCCGCGCAGGCCGCCGCCGCCAGCGGCAGGCCGTATTTCATCGCCGTGCCGAACTGCTCGAACGGGTCGGAATGGGCCGGGCCGGAATAGGCCAGGGCGGCCATAAGCGGCAGGGCGCGCGTCAGCATCGTGTTCGTCCGACGCGCGGTGCACGCCCGGCGCACAGGCGCTGCATGCGGATCACACGGGAAAACCAAGTGATTTCAGGGTGAACCGCCCTGCCCCTGACAGATGCCGCACGCATCTAGGCCCCCAGCCGGATCACCCGGTCCATGCGGCCCGCAAGCTCCATATTATGGGTGGCGATCAGCGCCGAAAGACCCGTATCCCGCACCAGCCCCATCAGCACGTCGAACACCTTATCCGAGGTCGCCGGATCCAGGTTCCCGGTCGGCTCGTCCGCCAGCAGCAGCGCCGGCTGGTTGGCCAGTGCCCGACAAAAAGCCACGCGCTGCTGCTCGCCCCCGGAAAGCTGCGCGGGCCGGTGATCGGCGCGATGACCCAGCCCGACCCGGCCCAGAAGATCCGCCGCCCGCGCCCGCGCGGCCGTCTGGGAAACGCCGTCAGCCAATTGGGGCAGAACGATATTTTCTTCGGCCGAGAATTCCGGCAGCAGGTGGTGGAACTGATAGACGAAACCCAGTTCGCGGCGGCGCGCCTCGGTCCGGGCGCGGTCGCCCTGCCCGGTCATGTCGCGCCCCTTCAGCAGCACGCGGCCCGCGTCGGCGGCGTCCAGCAGCCCCGCGATATGCAGCAACGTGGACTTTCCCGCACCCGAGGGCGCGACCAGCGCCACCACCTCGCCCCGCGCGACCGACAGCGACAGATCCGTCAGAACCGGCACGGGGGCCGGACCGCCCTTGCCGTAGGTCTTTGAAATCCCGTCTAGAACCAGAATGTCACTCATAGCGCAAAGCCTCGACCGGGTTCATCCGCGCCGCGCGGCGGGCGGGAAAGATCGTGACCAGGAAGGCCAGGCCAAGCGACAGCGCCACGGCGCGGAAGATGTCCCAGGCGCGCAATTCGCCGTGCAGCGCATAGATGCCGCGCACCTCGGGCTGCCAGGCATTTCCGCCGGTCAGCGCGTTCAGCGCCGCCATCACATGATCGACGTTCAGGGACAGCGCCACGCCCAGGACCAGCCCGGCCAGCGTCCCGATCACGCCGGTAAAGGCGCCACACAGAAAGAAGATCCGCAGGATCGCGCCCTCGGTCAGACCCATGGTGCGCAGGATGCCGATGTCGCGGCCCTTGTTCTTGACCAGCATGATCAGCCCCGAGGTGATATTCATCGAGGCGATCAGCACCAGGATCGACAGGATGATGAACATCACGTCGTCCTCCATGTCCAGCGCCGCCAGGAACGACCCCGAGGCATCGCGCCAGGACCAGACCTGCCCCCGCTCGCCCGCGGCCTGCAAAAGCGGCATGGTCCAGTCATCCACCTGTTCGGGCCTGTCGACATAGACCTCGATCTCGCTGGCCTCGCCCTCGCGGTTGAAATAGCTCTGCGCCTCGGCCAGCGGCATGTAGATGCGCGTCTTGTCGATGTCATAGCGCCCGGCCGAGAAGATATAGACCACCTCATAGCTCTCGATCCGGGGGGTGGTGCCGAAGGCGGTCTTGGCCCCGTCAGGCGACACCAGTTGCAGCTTGTCGCCGACCAAGACGCCCAGATCGCGCGCCAGCCCCATGCCGATGGCGACGCCCCGGTCGAAATCCGCCGGATCGCCCTGCGCTGTCGTGGAATCGGCGATGCGCGGCATCGCCTTCAGCGCGTCCAGCGTCACGCCATAGACATCGCCAAGCCCCGCCTGCCCGTTCGCCTGGGCCATGACCTGGCCGCGCACGGCGGGATCGGCGCGCAGCACGCCGGGGATCTTGCGGATCTTGGCGGCCAGGGCCTCGTAATCCTGGATCCCGCCATGGGTCACATAGGTCTCTTCGGTCAGGTCGTTATAGATCGTGGTGGGCGCGTAATAGACCGTGCTATGCGGGTTCGCGCCCAGGATCGTGTCGACGAAATCGCCGCGGAACCCAGCGCGCACGGCCAGCGTGGTGATCAGCGCCATGACGCCCAGCGTGATGCCGATGAGGCTGATCCAGGTCATCACGCTGACCCCGCCCTCGGCGCGGCGGGCGCGCAGGTAGCGCCAGGCGATCATGAACTCATAACGCGAAAACGGGCGGGGATTGGCCATCGCTCACCTGGTGGTTGGACCGCGCCTGCTTGGCCCGAAGACGCGGATATTGCAAGCCAACAAGGCCGTGACCGCTTTGCGCGCGCGTTCCTAAAGCAGCAGCGAATTGACCAGATCCTCGGCCTCGACGCCCCAGATCACCAGCGTCGCACTCTCGTCCGGGCGCAGGACGACCCGGTCGCCGCGCGAGGTCACGCGGGTGGCGATGAACTCCTCGGGGGTCAGGTCAAGATCAAAGGCCGTGAAGTCGATCAGATCCACGGGTCCGAACTCCTCACCCGGATCGGCGTTGAAGTTCCGCGCCACGTCGCGGCCGCCGCCGAAATCCATGACAATGGTGTCCTGGGTATAGGAAAAGCAGAAGATCCGGTCGCGTCCGGCGCCGCCATCGATGACCTGCAATCCGCCCGGAGAGTATTTGTTCCAAATGACGGCCTCGGTCAGCCGGTCGCGCGCGGCCCCGTAGATAATATCGTCGCCATCGCCGCCATAAACGGAAACCGATCCGTAGCCGCTCAGGAATATCTTGTCGTTCCCGGCACCGCCATGCACGACACTTCCCCCATTGTCATAAATGCCGTCACCCAGCAACGTTATCCGGTCGTTCCCGTCGCCCCCGTCGATGTAAGCCGAGGCGCCGAGGACACGGATCGTGTCGTCGCCCTGATCGCCATAGATGCTGTTGTTCCGGGACAATCCAGAAAAAATATCAAATAAATGTAATTCCAGTATAATCTGGTCATTTCCGGCGCCGCCATGAAGTTCGTTATGCCCGCCGGGGCCAGCGAAATCCCAGGATCCGGTATAGTCTTCCTCGCGGGATATATCCCTGATGACATCATTTCCGTCTCCGCCGAAAATCGTATCGGATCCCCGATCGCCCAGAAGAGTGTCGTGACCATCGCCGCCAAGGATATAATCGTCGCCCCTGCGGCCATTCAGGCGATCATTTCCGCCTAATCCGTCGATATAGTCATCCCAGGTCTCGGTATGATATTCTGGCCAGAATCTGCCGGAAAGGCGGTCGTCGCCTTCGGTGCCGATGATTTCCCTGAATACAGGCATAGGTTCCCTCCCGTTTAAACCCGGCTGACCCGGCTTGGGCCGGGCATATCCGCTTACCCTGAAAATGCGGTGGCTCCCCACCGCGCCGCAGGAATATTATTCCAGCAAAGGGCTTGATTGGCAAGCCGGGACTGCCCCGTGATCACGGCGAGACTATAGCGGGCCGGGACGGCGTTCCTCGGACAGCATGACGTTCGCCTCGACCTGGCCCACGCTCGGCAGGGTCATGATGCGGCGGCGCAGGATGCGCTCGAAATCGGCGATGTCGCGGGCATGGATGCGCAGCCGATAATCGAACTGGCCCAGGACATGCTGGACCACCTGCACCTCGGGGATGGCGGTTACGGCACGCTCGAAATCCTCAAGGCCGACGCGGCCCTTCGCTGACCGCCTCCGCCAGCCCGACGGCAGGAAGAAATGCGCATACCGTGCCAAGTATCAAGACATGTCTCACGTTCAGGGAATGCATGAGGTCTCCGCTCGCATTCATCGAAAGGGGCGGCATCCGGGTGGCAACGGGCTGTCGGCGCTCCGTGCTGGCCACCACCGATATCGCTTTGCTTCCCAAGCAGAATGCACATTCCGCGCTTCGGCACCAAATGGAATCCGCTTCTGGACGCGGGCCGGATCGTCATGCCTGGATCTGCCCGTCGAAGGTGCAGGTCAGGTCCGCATCGGCGCCGCCGATCCCCATCGCGATCCGGTGATCGCGATGGGCGTGGTCGAAAACCTCGGCAGGAAAGCGGCTGGCCAAGCGGCATGGGACACAAGCCCTATCCGTGGCCTGTCGCAATCGCAGGTCTGGATGGGGCCCCGTCCGGCCATGGAACGGCGCAGTTCCAAGATCTTCGGCGGGAATGATTTCGCGACGGATCAGGATTTGAAAGCAGGAAACGGATCGCATCGCCCGATTCCGCCGTGATCTATGATCGCTCATTCTTCGATATGATGGGGATCGATATGCAAAGCACAACCGGCGCGGCACTACCGGCGGCTTTCCGGCACATGGCTTGGTCAAATTTCTTCGCCCAGTTCTCGGAACAGATCGCGCTGGCCGCCGCACCTCTGGCGGCCGTGTTGCTGCTCTCGGCTGGTCCGGCTGAAACAGGATGGTTGCAAACCGCGCAAACCCTGCCCTTTTTGCTGCTGTCGATCCCGGCCGGACTTCTGGTCGATCACGCGTCGCGCCGCACGCTCATGGTGGGGTCTGAAGCATTGCGCGCCGTTTCCCTGGCTGCGATCCTGGGATTGATCGCCTCTGGCCTGCTTAACCTGCCGCTTCTCGCCAGCTTGGGCTTTCTCGGGGCGATCGGCACTGTCTGCTACAATGTCGCGGCGCCGGCAATGATACCGTCCATTGTGCCAGGCGCGCAGCTTGGGAACGCGAACCGCTGGCTGGAACTAGCGCGCAGCGCGGCATATGCTGGTGGACCGGCAATCGGCGGCGCAGTCGTGGGATGGACCGGAGCGCCGGCCGCCTATGTACTTGCCACCATCCTTTCCATTCTCGCCGTCATGCTTTTGCGCGGTCTGCCCAATAGCCGCCTGCCCGGTCGAAAAGGCGCGCGCGGCCCGCTTTACGAGTTGAAGGAGGCCGTAGCCTTCGTCACGAACCACGACCTGCTTAGACCGATCATGATAACCGCGATCTTCTTCAATACGGCATGGTTCGTCTTGCAGGCGATCTATGTGGCCTATGCCGTCCAGCACCTCGGCTTGTCGCCCGTGGAGGTCGGTGTCACTCTTGGAATCTATGGCGGCGGCATGCTGACCGGGGCGCTTCTGGCCCCTGTCGTGGCACGAAGACTGTCCTTCGGCATGGTGATCGTGATCGGGCCGCTCTGCGGTTTCTCCGCCGCGCTCGTCATGTTGCTCACGATCTGGATGCCAGGTGGTTTCCTGCCTGCCATAAGCTTTGTCCTGTTTGGAGCGGGACCGATACTCTGGAGCATCGCCACCACCACCTTGCGGCAGACCGTGACGCCGCATGCGATGCTCGGGCGCGTCTCGGCGCTCATCATGACCGTCACCTTCGGAGCCAGACCGATCGGGGCGGCCCTGGGCGCTCTTGTGGCCACCCGGTCGGGCGCCGAAGCCTGCCTGTGGGTGGCGACAGGTGGCTTTCTGATCCAACTGCTCACCATCTGCGGCTCACGGGTTCCGAAACTCAAGAAGCTACCAGTGGCATCATAGCCGTCAGATAGGGCCGGCCAATCGGCAGCCATCCGACGGGATCGACCACAATAAGACAGATCGGGGTATGATCCACCGGATGCGCCAGACGGCCCCGGCTGCCCCGGCCATCCTTCGGCAGAAGCGCACTGACCGCGCCGCCGGCCTCCCTCATGCGCCGCACCAGCGTATAGACGTGACGCTCCGATCCCAAGCTCCCGTGCGGCCGACCGGATTCAGCGCGGCGTCGAGCCTCTATCCACTGCGTCTCCGAAATCGTCGCCAAATCCACCATGCCGGGTCCAAATCCGCACGATGCTGAAGCTATATCTGGAAATGCAGACCGATCCTCTGTGCAATCCGGGCGCTGCTGAAGCGAAGTGTGGCACCGCGCTTCCTGCAAAATCAAAGGTCTTTTGCTGAAGTCATTTATGGGAAATGACACACAGGAGGAATTCCGTCGCAAAAGCCAGGTGCGAAAGTCAATTTTACGCGACAGGCCTTTGTGAAACAGCGACAGCTTTGCGGACATTGCGACACACATGACGCCAAGACCTGACGGCGCGGCGTCGCTGGCTGGCCTTTGATTCCTCTGGCGCTCCTGACCAGGACCACGCCTAAAGGACATATAAGACAATTTTCCGCATTGAGAAGAAAGATCCCCCGCGCACTGCTGGACGGGAATTTTACGACTTCGGATAGCGGCGATATGGGCTTTAATTCTACAGTATCTCTATCGACATTCCGGTATCTGCTCCATAACGTCCTTGGCAAATCAATGAAGGATGCCGCCATGGCTCTGCCCCGACCTATCCGATCCGCCCTTGCCGCGCTGGCCCTGCTTGGCGCGGCCCATGGCGCGAACGCGCTGGATCTGCAGCCACTGGTTGACGAGGTGCCCGCAGGCACCGTTCTGCGGATCAGCGATCCGGCCACGCAGCGCGCATTTGAACTGACCGAGCTGGGCGATGATCTGGGGTTCGACATTGAATGGGCGAATATCTCGGGCGGTCCACCATCGCTTGAGGCATTCCGGGCGGGCGCGCTGGACGGCTCGGTGATCGCCGATATTCCCGCGATCCATGCCACATGGACCAACCTGCCGGTGGGTGTGGTGGATGTCCGGGTCAAGACCGATCCCATCGCCAACCCCTTCACGACATTCGGCATCGCCCCTGGGGTCGAATTCAACAGCCTTGCCGATTTGAAGGGAAAGCGCATCGCCTACAGTCCCAGCCAGATCCATGGCGTCGTCGTACTGCGCGCGCTGGCTGCGGCCGGGCTGACGCGTGATGACGTGACCCTGATCGAACTGCCCAGCAAGGGCGACGACTATGTCGTCAGCCTGGCCAATAACCAGGTTGATATTGCGCCTCTGCATGGGATCCTGACGGCAAGATACATGAAGCTTTATGAAAGGGACGGGGCCAAGCTGTTTTCGCATGGGCAACGTGACGACATCTCGTATTTCTATTCGCCGCAGAAAACGCTTGAGGATCCGGCAAAAGCCGCCGCTCTGGCCAAATATCTTGCCGCGCGCGCCAAAGCGACGATCTGGATCCAGAGCAACCCAGAGACCTGGATCAAGGAATACCTGGTGGCCAAGGAGGGCCTTGATGCCGAGTCGGGCGCCTATCTGGTGAAGGCCAACGGCTTTTACGCCTATCCCGAAAACTGGGACGAGGTGATTTCCCTGCATCAAAAAACCATCGAGCTTCTGGCCGAGACAACCGGGAACAAGGTCTATGACGCCGCCGTGAACTTTGATCGCCGGTTCGAGCATATCGCCTCTGATGCGCTGCAAGCGGGCGCTGCCGGGCAATGACGCGGCATCCATCCAGAAAAACAGAAACGCATCGCGCGCGCTGAACCCATCAGCGCAGCCCCTTCAATTCTGCACCAAGGCATGACGAATGACATCCCCTAATATCTTGCTGATCGTGGCCGACGATCTGGGCTTTTCCGATATCGGCGCTTTTGGCGGCGAGATCGACACCCCGAACCTGGATCGCCTGGCACTGGGGGGCGTGCGGCTGACCGGCTTTCATACCGCGCCCGTTTGCGCACCCACCCGCGCAATGCTGCTGACCGGCACGGACAACCATGTTGCCGGCGTGGGTTATATGGGGCGCGTGCCGCCGGAACTGGCCGGACTGCCGGGCTATGAGGGCTATCTGAACGGCTCGGTCGTGGCCCTGCCGGAAATCCTGCGCGATGCGGGTTATGCCACCTTGATGGCGGGGAAATGGCATCTGGGCGAAAATGACCTGTCGCGCCCGGCGACCCGCGGCTTTGAGAAAAGCTTTGCGCTTCTGCCCGGAGCCGCCAATCATTACGAATATGACATTCCCGACACGGTAGAGAAAAAACCTTTCCTGATGCGCAAAAGCGCGCAGATCTATATCGAGAATGACGAATACATCAAGGAACTGCCCGAGGGTTTCTATTCCTCGGATGGATATGCCGACAAGCTGATCACTTATCTGGACGAATTGCGCGACAGTGGCGATGCGCGGCCCTTCTTCGCCTATCTGCCCTTCACCGCACCGCATTGGCCGCTTCAGGCCCCCGAGGAAAGCGTGGCGAAATATGCCGGGCGCTACGATGCCGGTCCCGAGGCCCTGCGCGCCGTCCGGCTTCAGGCGCTGAAGGATCATGGCCTGATCGACGCCGAGGTCGAGGCACATCCCGTCGTGGCGGATACGCCCCCCTGGGACGAACTGACCGAAGGGGAAAGGCGCCTCTCGGCCCGCGCGATGGAGGTCTATGCCGGCATGGTGGACCGGATGGACTGGAATATCGGACGCGTGCTGGACTGGCTGGAGGCCAAGGGTGAGCGCGAGAATACGGTCATCATCTTCCTGTCCGACAACGGCGCCGAAGGCGCCCTGCTGGAAGCCAAGCCGGTCTTTGGCGACAACTTCATGCAGGTCATCGCCGATCATTTCGACAACAGCCTTGAAAATGTCGGCCGGGGAAATTCCTTTGTCTGGTATGGTCCCCGCTGGGCACAGGCGGCAACGGCACCCTCGCGGCTTTACAAGTCATATACCACGCAAGGCGGCATCCGCACCGTGGCCTTCATCAACCATCCCGGCATCACCGGGCGGCACGGTATCGCGCATGATTTCGTAACCGCCATGGACATCACCCCCACCGTTCTGGACATCGCCGGCGTGGCGCATCCCGGCGAAGAATACCGTGGCCGCAAGGTGCGCGAACCCTTCGGCCGGTCCTGGCTGCCGTGGTTGCAGGCCGCCGAGCCCACGGTTCACGGCCAGGATTCCGTCACCGGATGGGAGATGTGGGGCCGACGCGCCATCCGCCGGGGCGACTGGAAAGCCGTCTTCACGCAGGGTCAGGACGGCGCCTTCGTCTGGCAACTCTACGACCTGTCCAGCGATCCCGGAGAGGTGCATGACCTGGCCGCCGAAGAACCCGACCGGCTGAGCACGCTTCTGGACGATTATGCAGCCTATGCCGCGCGGGCCGGGGTTGCCGATTATACACCCGCGGCTTCCCCTCTATGAGTCCGAAACCGCAAGGCCGGGCGCAGCCCCGCCGGATGGAGAGTTGACGATGACAAGCTATGCGGACATAGCCACCGATACCCCGCCGGGGGCCGCGCCAGAGGCGGGCGCGGCCAGCCCGCATAATGCCCCCGCAAGACGCGTGCGCCGCAGGCTGGGGCCGGGTCCGGCCATTCCTTTCGGCCTTGCCCTTGGACCGGCCCTGATCCTTGTCATCTGGACTGCCGGCTCGGCGCTGGGGTGGATCGATGACCGGACATTGCCCGCGCCATGGACCGTGATCGCCACCTTCGGCAAACTGATTTCCGACGGGCGGTTGCAGGACAATCTGACCGTCTCGGCTGGCCGGGCCTTCCTTGGTCTTGCCATAGGTGTCACCGTGGGGCTGACGCTGGCCCTGATCGCCGGTCTGTCGCGCCTTGGCGAGGCGCTGGTGGATGGCCCGGTCCAGATCAACCGCGCGGTGCCGACGCTGGCTCTGATCCCGCTCATGATCCTATGGTTCGGCATCGGCGAGTTCATGAAGATCATCACCATCGTGCTGGCCGTGTTGATCCCGATCTACATCCACACCCACAATGCGCTGCGTAGCATCGACAGCCGATACGTCGAACTGGCCGAAACCCTGCGGATGAGTCAGAGGGATTTCATCCTGCAAGTGGTGCTGCCCGGCTCTTTGCCCGGATTCCTGTTGGGGCTGCGCTTCGCCGTCACGCTTTGCTGGGTTTCGCTGGTGGTCGTTGAACAGGTCAATGCCACGAACGGCCTTGGCTACATGATCGACCTTGCCCGCTCTTATGGGCAGATCGACATCATCTTCGTGGGCCTTGTCGTCTATGCCGTGCTGGGCCTGGTTTCGGACGGTGCTGTCCGTCTGCTGCAAAGGAGGTTGCTGTCATGGCGCCGCACGCTCGACCATTGAACGATAGCGCGGAACCCGCCGTCCAGGTGCGCGCGCTGCACCGCCATTTCGGTGGCAAGACCATCCTTGACAGGCTGGATCTGGACATCGCGCGCGGTGAGTTCGTGGCGCTTCTGGGTAAAAGCGGATCGGGCAAAAGCACCTTCCTGCGTGCCCTCGCGGGGCTGGACCATGATGTCAAGGGCAGCGGCCTGCTGCAAACACCCGACAGGCTGTCGGTCGTGTTTCAGGATGCCCGCCTGCTGCCCTGGCGCAGCGTAATCCAGAACGTGACGCTGGGACTGCCAGGTGCGCAGGGGCAAGAGGCCGGGCGGAACGCCTTGGCCGAAGTGGGCCTTGCGGGGCGCGAACAGGCATGGCCGATCGAACTGTCAGGGGGCGAACAGCAGCGGGTGGCGCTGGCCCGGTCTCTGGTGCGCGACCCGGCCCTGCTGCTGGCGGACGAGCCGTTCGGCGCACTTGATGCACTGACGCGGCTGAAGATGCATGGCCTGCTGCGCGAGCTTTGCGCCCGTCACCGCCCGGCCGTGCTGCTGGTCACGCATGACGTGGACGAAGCCATCGCCTTGGCCGACCGCATCCTTGTGCTGGATCACGGCCGGTTCATCGAGGATCTGCGCATCGACCTGCCCGCCCCTCGCGATCACGCCGACCCGCGCTTTGCCCGGATCCGTGCGACGCTCCTGGGAAAGCTGGGGGTGGCCGCGCCGGGGCAGCAAGCGGCCTGAACTCCAAGCCGCCGTGCAATCCGGGCGACGACCTCAACGACAAGCGCCTGATGATCCCTGGCACGCAATTCCACGGCTTTATTATCGGGCAGAGGCTTCCTGAACATGAGGCATGGGCAGGATCGAACCGATTTCGCAGTGACTGCTCTTGCCGCAGCGGCGCCTCGCTCTTTTGCGGCATGGCGGCAAGAGCCATTCGCACCAACGAGAAACTCTGGCCGAGCCGGGAAATCCCGATGGTCTCTTGCTTTTATGGAGCTAAGGGGCAACGCATCGACCCGGCGCATCCCATCATGAGGCCCGCCCTGCATCCAGGGACGTGGCCCGCATTTGGGCGCCGGGATCTGTTTCTCCACGCCTGGGCCATGCGGGAATAGACGGCCTCGGACTATGCGACGATTTCCCTTGGTCCAATTGTCGCGGCCCGGACCCGCTGGCCCATAGGCGCCAGCGCGCAACTCATGCTTCCGCATCCTCATCGCCACAAGGGCCGGACGCGCCCGTCTACAGGCGGCTTCCTTTGTCAGCGGCTGCGGATCGGTCGCCTGGCGCGCAGGCAACCGGCCACGATCAGCGGCGCAAAAAGCAGAGTGGACAGAATGGAAGTCACCGCAAGGCACCTCCCTGGCCAGGCGACGGCAGCGCGACCGCGCGGCCCGAAAAGCTTTCCGCCCCCATCCGATCCCCCCGGCGGGCGGTTCAGGGCAGCCAGGTCAGAACCTCGTCAAGCAGGCCCTCGAACTCGGCGCGGGCGGGATGGGTGCGTCCCACCTCGGCGGCGCCCAGGCCCTGGCCCAGGGTCTCGGCATAGGCGACGCGGTTCGCGACCTGGGATTTCGCCACCTCGGCGCCCAGCTCCTCGGCCTTCTCGGCGATCTCGATGGCAAGGCGCGTATTGGGCCGGGTCCTGTTCAGCACGATCAGAGTGTCGCATTTCTCGCGCCGGGCCAGATCCAGAACCCCCTCGGTCGCCCAAAGATCGACCTGGCTGGTGGCCACCGGCACCACCACCAGATCGGCCGCGCGCAGCGCGGGGCGCAGGTCGCTGTCGATCTTCGGCGGCGTGTCGATCAGCACGAAATCGAAACGCTTCTTCAGCTTCTCGGCCTCATAGCTCGCCCCCCAGGCCGAAGAGGTCGTGAATTCCAGCGCCTCGTCCTCGCCGATGCGGGCCAGCCGCTCCAGGAACCAGCGGCCCAGACTGCCCTGCGGATCGGTATCCAGAAGCGCCACCGAATGGCCGCGCCCGCGCAGCGCCACCGCCAGGTTCACCGCGACCGTGGTTTTGCCCGAGCCGCCCTTTTGCTGCGCCACCGTGATGATCCGTCCCGCCATGCCTGCCGCCCCCTACCCGACTGGAAGATGCCGGCCTGCCGCCGGCCTTGCGGCACAGCTTAGGGGGTGGACCGGGCCATTGCATCCCTCTTTTCGCGACCGCGGCGCGAAAGCGGTCTAGGATTGCCAGATGCCGGCGACCTCATACATCACCGGCTCGAAATGGCGGCACATGGCGTTGATCTCGCGGTTGCGACCGCGCATCTCGGGACTGCGCAGCATGGCCTGGTAATCCCGCCGGTCGCGCCATTGCGAATAGGTCGCGATCCGGGTCTGGGCGTCGTTCAGATGCATCGCCCCCGAGATGAAGCCCGGCTGGCGGCTGATCACCTGCTCATAGGCGGCGCTCAGCGCGTCGATCACGTCATGGGCGCTGCCCGGCGTGACCTCGAAAGTGCAGATCACGGTCTGCCCCTGGAATGCGGCGGAAATCTGGGTCATGGCGTGGCCTCCCTTTGCCTGGCTTGTCCCAAGGATAACGCAGCCGCCCCACGGGGCCAGAGAAATCCGCGCCGGTTGCGGGTCCGGCTCTTCGGGCGCATGGTGCAGCACGAACAGGATAAGGACAGGCCCATGATTCCGGTCTTTGACGGTCATAACGACTTTCTGCAACGCATGGTGGCCGCCGGGCCGGGGCGTGACCGACTGTGGCGGGCAGGCGACGGCAGCGGCCATCTGGACCTGCCCCGGATGCAGGCGGGCGGGCTGGTGGGCGGCTTCTTCGCGATCTGGACCCCCTCGCCCGAGACCGACACCGACGCGGTGATGGACCTGCTGAAGCAGAACCCGCCCTTTGCCCTGCCCCTGCCGGACGAAGTGCCAGTGGAACAGGCCCTGCCCCTGGCCTTTGCGCAGGCCGCACAATTGCTGGCGATGGAGCGCACGGGCACGCTGACCATCTGCAAATCCGCCGCCCAGATCCGCGAGACCATCGCGGCAGGCCGCATCGCCGCCATCCTTCACATCGAAGGAGCCGAGCCGATCGCCGATATGGACGGGTTGCATGCCTGGCACGCGATGGGGCTGCGCTCACTGGGGCCGGTTTGGTCGCGGCCCACGGCCTATGGCCATGGCGTGCCCTTCGCCTTCCCTTCCTCGCCCGATACCGGACCGGGGCTGACGCCTCTGGGCAAGGATCTGGTGCGCGAATGCAATCGGCTGCGGATCATGCTGGACCTGTCGCATCTGAACGAAAAAGGTTTCGACGACATCGCGCGCCTGTCGGATGCGCCGCTGGTCGCCAGCCATAGCTGCGCCCATGCCATCGCGCCCAGTTCGCGCAACCTGACCGACCGGCAACTGGCGGTGATCGCGGAAAGCGGTGGTCTGGTCGGGCTGAACTATGCGGTGGGCTTCCTGCACCCCCAGGGCCGGCGCGAGCCGATGCGGGGATTCGACATCATCCTGCGCCATCTGGACCACCTGATCGCCCATCTTGGCGAGGATGGGGTGGCGCTGGGTTCGGATTACGACGGCGCCCAGGTTCCCGAGGATCTGTCAGACGCCTCAAAGTTGCAAGACCTGATCCAAGCCATGCGCATACACGGCTATGGCGAGGAGTTGGTCGAGAAGATCGCCTGGCGCAACTGGATCGCGATGCTGGAAAAAATCTGGGGCGGCTGATACCGCCCCAGTATACTCAATTCGAACATAAAAATCGAAAACCCTTTACTGGACGACGGGATCACGAACCAGTTACCCGTGACCGAAACACCTGTGATCGCCCTGTCGTCGCTGGCTGTTATACGCACAACGCATGATTGACCGGAACCTGTCTCTTAAGGCAGGTTAACAGGGTTGTCGTCACCGCATAGCGGAAACTTGATCATAATAGTTTTTTCGCGAATCCACACGCATAGGGATAATCGACCAATCAAGTCGCCACCACAGGGTGCACATCCAATGCCGATGCCAGCGATTTGAACCGCGCTTCGGCCACCTCGCCCATCAACGCCCGGCCCATGTCGGTCAGGCTCAGTTCCAGGACCTTCTTCTTGGGAAAAAGCTTCAGCGTCCCGGCCTCGGATGGATCCTTGACCGAGAACATGGCCCCGAATCGCATCGCCTTGCCCAGCACCTCGGCGTCACGGGTCTCTTTCTCGCTCAGCAGATCGAAAAGCGGCGCCATGGGCGAGCCCGAGCGGCTGTTCTTGTAGCGGTGCAGCAGCGACAGGCCCAGAAACACCCGCTCGGGATGCGACAGCGCGGCCATATTGGCGCGGGTCACGTTGTCGAAACAGGCATCCGCCCGGTAATCGGGATGGGTCCGCCATGTGGTGTCATGCAAAAGGCAGGCGGCCTTGATCAGGCGGTCGCGCTCGGGCGGGACGTTCTTGAACACCGGCTCAAGGAATTGATACAGCCGCTTGCCAAAGCCGGGCATGCGCGCCATCTGCCGCTCGGCGAAGCGCGCGGCCTCAAGCAGCGGATCGCGCGAACGCAGGCTGGCGGGCATCTGTTCGTAAAGCAGCCCCTCGCGGATGCCATAGCTTGAAACCGAGAGGTTCCTGGGCCGCAGGCTAAGGACCAGTTGGCGCAGCACCTGGCTTGCCAGCGGCACCAGTTCCATCCGGCTGGACGAGATGCCAAGCTTGCCGCGCAACTCGTTCAGGTTCTGGCCGTCGATCCATTTCACGGTCTGAAGCACGTCCTGCGGCGAAATGCGGTATTCGTGCAGCACCGTCATGGGATATCTGGCGCGCTCCATGTCCAGCCTGGCGATGGCGCGCCACGAGCCGCCGACCAGATAGATCTGGTCATGGTCGCGGCCGATGGTCGCGGCAGCCTGCTCCATCACCTGTTGGATATGCTCGCGAAGGCCCGACTGGCCACCCTTGACCTGTTGCAACCGGAACGGACCCAGGGGCGTGGTGATGCGCCGCCCGACCTTGCCGTCGGCCAGTTCCGCAAGCTCCATCGAGTTGCCGCCGATGTCGCAGACCAGGCCGCGCGCCTCGGGCCAGCCCAGCAGCACGCCCTGGGCCGAAAGCCGCGCCTCTTCCTCGCCGTCGATGACCCACAGCTTCAGCCCGGTCTCTTTCTCGACCGCCTTGCGAAAGGCGGGGCCGTCCCTGGCCTCGCGCACGGCGGCGGTGGCAACGCAGGTCAGGGGCTTGATGCCCATCCCCTCGGCCAGCGCCGCGAAACGCTTCAACGCGGCCATGCCGCGCCGCACGCCCTCGGGGTTCAGCATACCAGTGCTGGCCAGCCCCTGGCCCAACCCGGCCATGACCTTTTCATTGTAGAAATAGGCGGGCGAGCGCGCGGCCCCGTCGAAAACCACCATGCGGATCGAGTTCGAGCCGACATCGACAACCCCCACCCGGCTCAACGCCCGCTCCGAGGCCCCCTCGAAAAGCGAGCGTCCGAAGGGCTCGATGGTTTCTCCGCTTGCGGTCATCACACCGTTCATCGGGCATCCTCTCGATTTCGTTACCTCACCGGGAGGCAGGTGTTGGATAGGGAATTTCACCCCGCCGCGTCAATCCGCCGAATGCGTCAGGGCCGGCACATCGCGCACCCCCTTGCTGCCCCGCCCGGACAGAGAAGGGTTTTCCATGAAGAATTTATGGCAACTGAAAAGATCGTCCCGCCCCGCCGGAAGATAGCGCAGGTAACGGCCATCGGGCTGCAAAAGCCAGCTTTGCGCCTCGTCCGACATGTTCGCGGCCATGATCTGGCTGACGATCTGGGCCTTCACTGTCTCGTTATGGCATTCGATCAGCGCCTCGACCCGGCGGTTGAGATTGCGGTCCATCCAATCCGCCGAACTGATGAAGACCCGCGCCTTCTTCGAGGGCAGGCCGTGGCCATTGCCAAAGCAGACGATGCGGGAATGCTCCAGGAAGCGCCCGACGATGGATTTCACCCGGATATTATCCGACAATCCGCTGATGCCGGGACGCAGCGCGCAGATCCCCCGGATCACCAGGTTGATACGCACGCCCGCGCGGCTCGCCTCGTAAAGCGCGTCGATCACGTCCTTTTCGACCAGGCTGTTCATCTTGGCCCAGATCTCGGCCGGGCGGCCGCGCCGGGCATATTCCGCCTCGCGCCCGATCATCTCGATCAGCCGGGATTTCAGGTCGATGGGCGAGATCGCCATATTCTCCAGCCCATCGGGCTGGACATAGCCCGACAGGAAATTGAACACCTTCGAGGCGTCCCGCCCCAACCCAGGATCGCAGGTGAAAAGCGACAGGTCCGTATAGATCCGCGCCGTGATCGGGTGATAATTTCCCGTGCCGAAATGGGTATAGGTTACAAGCTGGTCGCCCTCGCGCCGCACGACCGCGCTGATCTTGGCATGGGTCTTGTATTGCATGAAGCCATAGACCACATGCGCGCCCGAGCGTTCCAGCCGGCGCGACTGCCGGATATTCGCGGCCTCGTCGAAACGCGCCTTGAGTTCGACCAGGGCGGTCACGGATTTCCCCGCCTCGGCCGCCTCGCAAAGCGCCTCGACGATCGGGCTGTCGCGCGAGGTGCGGTAAAGCGTCTGCTTGATCGCCACGACATTCGGATCGACGGCGGCCTGGTTCAGGAATCGCACCACGGTATCGAAGGTCTCATAGGGGTGATGCAGCAGCATGTCCTTTTGCCGGATCGCGGCGAACATGTTGCCGCCATGGTCCTGCAACCGCTCGGGCACCCTGGGGACGAAGCTGGGCCATTGCAGGTCCCTGCGGCTGTCCAGGACCAGTTCGCGCAGATCGGCCATGCCCAGCAGCCCCTCGACCTCGACCACTTCCTCGGGATCGACGTGAAGCTCCTGCATGATCAGCTTGCGCATCCGGTCGGGCGCGCCTGCGGTGATCTTTAGCCGGATGACCGAGCCCCGGCGACGGCGCTTCAGCGCTGTCTCGAATTCGCGGACAAGATCCTCGGCCTCCTCCTCGACCTCCAGGTCGCTGTCGCGCAGCACGCGGAACGCGCAATGGCCGATGTCGCGATAGCCGGGAAACAGGCTTGGCAGGTGCATCAGCAGCAGGTCTTCCAGCCGCAGGAACCGCTTGCCGCCCGGCAGCGCGACGAAGCGCGCGATCTGCTGGGGGATCGGCAGCAGCGCCTGCATCTGGCGCCCGTCGCTTTCCCGCGCAAGCTGCACAGCCAGGGAAAAGCCCAGGTTGGGGATGAAGGGAAAGGGATGCGCGGGATCGATGGCCAGGGGCGAAAGCACCGGAAAGACCTGCTCGCGGAAATAGCGGCGCAGGAATTCCTCTTCCCCCCGCGTCACGCGCGAGCGCGACAGGATCGCGATGTCGGCCTGCTCCATCTCGCGCCGCAGCCCGTTCCAGACCGCCTGCTGCGCGCCCATCAGCCGGCGCGCATCGGCATTGACCATGGCCAGCTGCTGCGGCGGCGTCAGCCCGTCATCAGACAGCGTGGCGGTGCCTGCGCGCACCAGCTCCCGCAGGCCCGCGACGCGAACGGTATAGAATTCGTCCAGGTTGGTGGCCGAGATGGACAGGAACCGCAGCCTTTCCAGCAGCGGCACGCGGGGGTTGCGCGCCTCGTCCAGCACGCGCCAGTTGAAGCTGAGCCAGCTTATCTCTCGGTTGAAATAGCGCGCCGCGCCCTCGGGCGAGCCGCCCAGGATCTCACGCGCGGGCTGGAAGGGGTTTCGCAGGTAATCGGCTTGGGTCATCTTGAATCAGTCAAAGAGTGGCTTTGCAAGGATGCGTCCGGGGGCGAGAGTTTGTCCAGAAGTTCGGCCGCCAGCCGGCGCGTAACGGGGCGGCGGTCGGCCAGGGACTTGCGGTCGATGGCCGCGACCAGATGCCGGGCCAAGCCCAGGTCGCGCTCCATCCGCGCGACAAGCCAGCCCACCACATCGGGCGCGACCTGGATCTGACGGTCGGCGAACAGCTTGACCAGCACGGCGGGCAAAAGCGTGTCGTCGGGCGGTCCCAGCACCGCCTGGGCCGTGGCCTCCAGACGAGAAAGAAGGTCCGGCAGCACGATCCCCCAGTCGCGCGGGGCCATGCGCGCGGTGATCAAAAGCAGCGCCCGCCGCGCCCCGGCCAGGTTCCACAGGTGGAACAGCGCATCCTCGGCCTCGCCCAGGCCGGCGATGTCATGCGCGTTCTCGACCACCAGCGCGCCGCCTGGCGACACAAGCGCATCGACCGCCGCCGGCGAGATGGTCGAGGCCCGCACCAGCCCCGCGCCGTTCTCCTCGGCCCAGAAGCGGGCCAGATGCGACTTGCCCGCCCCCGCGCCCCCGATCAGCAGCAGCCGCCCCCCCGGCCAGCCCTGCGGGCGGTCCAGCATCGCCAGCGCGTCGCGATTGGCCCGCGTCAGCAGGAAATCGTCCCGCGACAGTGCCGGCGGAATCGTCAGGTCAAGGGCCAGTTGCCGCGCCAAGGATCAGCTTTCCCCATCCCGGCGCGCCTGATGAGCCTCGGCGTGAAGCTGGACGGGGGACGGCGGACCGGCCGGGTCGCCCTCGGGTTCGGCCCGCTTGCGCCCACGCTCGTGGTGATCGTCCAGCAGTTCGGCCAGTTCCTCCTGCCGGTGGATCTCGGCCAGGCGCACATCATGCGAGATCTGCGCCATCCGGCGCAGATTGGCCACCGTGCCGCGCGGCACCAGTTCGATCAGTTGCGGCGGCGGCGGCGGCTGGGGCACGTCGCGCCCGGTATAAAGCGCGCTGTCCTTGTAGCGGCCGACGGCATAGCGCACCAGAACCCCCAGCGCCGCCGCCATGGGCACGGCGACCAGCAGGCCGACAAAGCCGAACATGCTGCCGAAGACGGTCAGCGCCAGCATCAACCAGACCGGATGCAGCCCGATCGAGGTGCCGACGATCTTGGGTTGCAGGAAATTGCCCTCGACGAACTGGCCGGCGGCGAAGATGGCGACGACCGCGCCGATCCAGACCGGCTCTCCCCAGAAGCTGAACAGCGCGACCCCGATGGCCGTGGCGCCGCCGATCAGCACGCCGACATAGGGAATGAACGAAAGCGAGGCCGCCAGCACACCGATGGCGATGCCGAAAGGCAGTCCCACCAGGCCCAGGCCGACCGAATAGAAGGTGCCCAGGATCAGGATGACCAGCCCCTGCCCGCGCACGAAGCCCGAAAGCGCCGCATCGATCTCACGCGCGAGGCGGCGGATCGTGTCGGCATGGTCGCGCGGCAGAAGATCGTCCAGCCGGTCCACCATATTGTCCCAGTCGAGCAGCAGGTAGAAGGCCACCACCGGCACGATGACAACCAGCGCCATCAGTCCGAACACCCCCATGACCGAGCCGAGCACGGTCGAGACCACCTGCATCCCACTTTCGCTGATCTTCCTGCCCGCGTCCATCAGCGCGGTGTTGATGGTGCTGCCCTCGGCGAAGACCTGGGGAAAGCGGTTCATCAGGAACTGCTGCAACTGCTGGGCCATCTGCGGCGCGGTATTGACCAGGGCGGTGCTTTGCTTGACCAGCACCGGCACCAGCGTCAGCACCACCGCCACGATGATCAGGATCGCCGCCAGCGTGATCACCACCACCGCCAGCGTCCGCGAAAGGCCCAGCCGCTCAAGCCGGTCGGCAAGCGGGTCCAGCAGATAGGCCACCGCCGTCCCCAGGATGAAGGGCATGATCTGGTTTCCAAGCACCCAAAGCGCGACCAGAAGCACCACCAGCGCGCATCCCCAGGCCAAGACCTGCTTTTGAACCGGCAGCCGCATGTCCGATGCTCCTATCCTCGCGCGTCCCGTCCTATGTGGCGGGTCGGCGCGGCGCTTGCAAGGAAACTGTGGGGTCAGTTCGGGATGGGGTTGGTCATTAGCGGGGGCTCGTAGCCGGCGGGGTCGGTGTGCCAGCGGTGCCATTCGTCGTGGAACAAGAAAGGACCGAGGTCCCAAGTAGGCCAATGAGAAGGCCAATGAATCTTCTTCGGCAGCTTCGCGCTCTCGTCGGCAAAGCTGGCATTGATCTGTTCTTGCGAGATTTCGGCATGTTGAAAATCCCCCCCCCTCAGCGATGACCCCGAAAAATTCGCCATCGTGAGGTCCGTGGCTTGATCCAGGCGAGCCCGGTCGAGACGCGCATTCAGAAGGATCGCCCCCTCAGGCACGCTGCCCCAAGGTTCGCCCAGTCCAGACGCGCACCGTCCAACAGCGCACCGCTAAGGCGAAAGCCGTCCAGCACGGCACGTTGCAGGCAGGTATGACGCAGATCCAGCCGATAGCCGTTATATTTATTCACCTTGAGGGGCCAACCCACCACTTTCAGCATCGCTTCAGGATCCCGCGGTCCCTCTTCCAAGGCATCCCGAAGGTCGGGACCCGGCGCGTCGAAAACCCATTCGGCCTCGGCGATCCCTGCCTGACCATGCGCGGCCTCGATCCGTCTTTGCCGGGCTGAACGGCGTTCAAGAATTGTCAGAGCCAGCACAATGTCGGCGCGCGGTTCGGGAACCGTCTCATACCACTGCTGAATCGGGACCGGGACGCGTCGTTCTTCACTCAATTCCTTCGCCATGTTCGCCGGAGCATTGTTGCGGACATATGCGCATATGATTTCCATAACCTGAACATGGTCCCGGCCTTTGTCATAGGCGGTCGAATCTTGCGCGATCCGTTCCAGTGACAGCAGACCGCCCATGCGAACCTCAAGATTCGGTTCGGTGGTTTCGCGCGTCAAGGGTTTGCCCTCGGAATCCGTCACGATCATCTTGACGGTTTTTTCCGCGCCAACCTGCTCGACGGCCTTGGCAAGACGGTCGGTGAGGTGGCCTTCCTTCTGGAATTCCAGCGCGCGATGCCTGATGACCGTGTTCCAGATCAGAAACGGCGCCGACAGGATCGCGACGATCAACGCTCCCGCGCCCAGCGATCCGTCAGGTTTCCATATGGTGCGAAGCAGCAATACCGCCGCCGCGGCAAGCGCAACCACGAACAGAAACAAGAGAGCGACGGAAACCAGCACGCCGAACGGTTGGCCCACGGCCCACCTCAGTGCCTGACGCAGCATCAACCAGTCCAGCAGGTCCACAGGTGGTTGCTTTCCCCCGCTTCACTCCTCCACCTCGACTGAACATCGCGCAATCGCGATATTGCCCGCGTCCCTCATGCGAGGCAAGCCGCGATGCGGGAGCCGCATCTTGCCCCGCCCGGCGCTCTGGCCTACACCCGTGGCCGAAACGCTCGAAGAGGTCGCCATGCGTCTGTCCCGCTATTTCCTGCCTGTCCTGAAAGAAGACCCGAAAGAGGCGCAGATCGTCAGCCACCGGCTGATGCTGCGGGCGGGCATGATCAAGCAGCAGGCGGCGGGCATCTATTCCTGGCTGCCGATGGGCTATAAGGTGCTGAACCGCATCCAGCAGATCGTGCATGAGGAACAGCAGCGCGCCGGCCATATCGCGATGCTGATGCCCACGCTGCAATCGGCGGACCTGTGGCGCGAAAGCGGGCGCTACGACGATTACGGCGAAGAGATGCTGCGCATCAAGGACCGCCACAAGCGCGACCTGCTTTACGGCCCGACAAACGAGGAGATGGTCACCGACATCTTCCGCGCCCATGTGAACAGCTACAAGGACCTTCCGCTGACGCTGTATCATATCCAGTGGAAATTCCGCGACGAGATCCGCCCGCGCTTCGGCGTCATGCGCGGGCGCGAATTCCTGATGAAGGACGGCTATAATTTCGACCTGACCAAGGAGGATGCGCTGCACGCCTATAACCGCCACCTGGTCAGCTATCTGCGCAGCTATGAGCGCATGGGCCTGCAAGCCATCCCGATGCGCGCCGACAGCGGCCCGATCGGCGGCGACGACACCCATGAATTCCTGGTCCTGGCCGAGACCGGCGAATCCGAGGTGTTCTATGACAGCGAGATCACCGATCTGAAATTCGGCGCGCGCGTCATCGACTATGACAGCCACGAGCAATGCCGCGCGGTGCTGGAGGAATTCACCAGCCGCTACGCCCGCACCGACGAGACGCATGACGAGGCGATTTTCGCCCAGATCCCCGAGGAGCGCCGCCGCACCGCGCGCGGCATCGAGGTCGGCCAGATCTTTTATTTCGGCACCAAATATTCCGAGCCGATGGGCGCCACCGTGGTCGGTCCCGACGGGCAGCGGGTGCCGGTGCACATGGGTAGCCACGGCATCGGCGTCAGCCGCCTGCTGGGCGCGATCATCGAGGCCAGCCATGACGAAAAGGGCATCATCTGGCCCGAGGGCGTGACCCCCTTCCATGCGGGGATCGTGAACCTGAAACAGGGCGACCCCTCGACCGACAGCGCCTGCGAGGCGCTTTACGCCGAGTTGAAGGCGCAGGGCCTCGATCCGCTTTACGACGACCGCGACGAGCGGGCGGGGGCGAAATTCGCCACCATGGACCTGATCGGCCTGCCCTGGCGCATCACCGTCGGCCCGCGCGGGCTGGCGGCGAACAAGGTGGAGCTGACCTCGCGCCGCAGCGGCACATCGGTCGAGATGGCCCCGCAAGAGGCGGTGGCACGGCTGAAGGAGATCTATAAGCCGGTTTTCGAGGCCGCTCTCTAAGCGACCGGACCGGCCGCTTTTCGGATGGTTGGAAAATGGGGCGGGGTCGCGGTCGGGCGGCTCCGCTTTGCTTTCGCGGGCCTTGGTGCCGGCGGCGCTTTCATGGGTATTTGGAAAGCGAAGATGGCGGCAGCGCGTCCAGAATGCGGGACATCAGGGATGTGGAGACGGCAGGCAGATCAGGTCTGTGTCTAGCAGGCGGATCATTTCCGCGCTGGTCGAGCCAAGAAGGCGGCGGGCAAGCCGGCCCCGGCCCCTTGCCCCCATGATCACCAAGTCGAACCCTTCGTTCGCCTGAAGGTCCAGGATGGCCTGGCCCGGCGCGCCGTGGCGCAGGGCGAAGTCCAGCCGGTTCACGCCCTGGAAATGATCGCGCAGCCGGCGGCGCAGGGCTTGCCCGCGCTCTTCGGTCGCGTGCATGTCGAGGGTTTGCAGATAGATCTCGCTGAGGCCGGTGGTGCGAAGCTGCTGCGGCCCAGGCAGGTTGGTCGCGCTGAGCACGGTCACATCCGCGCCCGCGAACAGATCCAGCGCCTCGGCCGCGGCGACAAGGGGGATGGCGCCGTCGTCGTCCTCAAGCGCGATGAGGATGCGCCGCCAAGGCTGCTCGGGCGGGTTGCGGATCACCGCGACCGGCAACGCGCTGTCGTTCAGCACCCGCTCGGCCGTGGTGCCGGAAAGCGCGTCGGGAAAGCGTCGGGGGCGTGGCACGCCCATGAGAACCAGGGCCGCGCCCAGTTCATGGGCCACCTGGGCGATGACCGCATCCGGGTCGCCATGGCGACGGATCAGTGCAAGATCCGGGCGATTGTCCTGGCGGCCGAACGCCTGGACGCGAAGTTCCGGCCCGGCGCCGTCATCGGGACCGGCATCGTCGGCGACATGAAGAACCGAGAGGCGGGTTTCGCCCGTCCCCGCCTCGGCCAGGGCCAAAGCACGGCCGAGCGCCGCCTGAGAGCGAGAGGAAAGATCGCTTGCGATCAGCAGGTTGCGCATATGCCCGGTCCTTTTTTCCCAGTCTATCCCGCCCAGGGGCTGACGAAAAGGCCACCTGCCTGAATCGCTGAGTGGACGAGGTTCTGGCCGCCGGGCATGATCGCGCCAATTCGCAGGCGAGGAACGATGCGCAGGAAGGTCCTTTTGATTGCCGCCCCGGCGCTTGCCGCTCTGGTCCTGTCGGCCGTGTTCGCGGGCATTCTGTCGCATCCCGACCGCAATATCGCCCCGGTCCGACCGCTGGCCCTGGAGGCGGCCGGGTCGGTTCGCGCCACGCTGGTGGCCACGGATACGGCATGGCGGCCGCTGCCCCTTGCGACGACCGGCCGCGCCCTGCCCGGCCCGCATGACAGCCTGGTCCAGGAATGGCCTGCCTTTCACGTCGAGGCGCAGTTCCGGGGCACCGCGCTGCGGGTGCGATTCGAGGACGCCTCGAACCGCTGGCGGGTCACGCTGGACCGGGGCGATTTGGGCCGCGTGCTGCTGTCCGAACCGGGAAGCCGCGACCTGCTGATCCAGGGCCTGCCCCCCGGCGCGCATGAGGTGCGGGTCGAGAAGATCAGCGAATCCTCGATGCCCACGCGCTTTGGCGGCATCTTCGTCGCAGAGGCGCAGGATGCACTGCCCGCCCCCGCCCCGGCGCCGCGACTGATCGAGTTCATCGGCGATTCCGACACCGTGGGCTTTGCCAATGGCGCGTCGCGCCGCGACTGCACCGAGGCAGAGGTCTATGCCTCGACCGATACGAGCCAGAGCTTCGGACCGCAGGCGGCGCGGCGGCTGGGGGCGGATTACCGGATGGTTGCGCGTTCGGGCATCGGGCTTTTGCGCAATTACGGCGGCGCCACGCCCGATGCGACCATGCCATGGCGCTATGGGCTGGCCCTGCCCAGCGAACCGGCGCGCGGCCAGGACGTGCGCCCGCCGGCCGATGTGGTGGTGACGGCGCTTGGGTCGAACGATTTCGGCTCGGACCTGACCGAATCGGAGCCGTGGAAGAATCATGAGGCGCTGAGCCGCGACTTTGCTTCGAAGCTGATCGAATTCCTGCAAGCCCGCGTCGCCGAGAACCCGGGCGCGCTGCAAGTGCTGCTGGCATTCGGCGAATATGGCGATGCGCTGGTGCTGCCCTATCAGGCAGCCGAAGCGCACCTGCGCGCCGAGCATGTTCCCGTGATCCTGGTCGTTCTGCCAAAGCTTGAACGTCGGGCCTGTTTCTGGCATCCTTCGGCCAAGGATCACCAGATGATCGCCGAGACTCTGGTGAAAGCCATCGAGGGTTCGGGCAGTTGATGCCCCCACCACACCAGCCGCGACCTGGATCTTGCCGCCACTTCCATTGCCGATTTTTCCTTTTGTCTTTGAAGGCTGTTTGCCATGTTCTCGTTGCGTCCGCTGACCTATCGTTTGGGGCTTTTGATGGGGCTGGGTGGTGGAGAGCTTGCCGCCGCCGCCGAGGAGCAATGGCAGATCAGCCCTTCGGAAATGCGCCGGGTGCCGCCGGTCATCATCCTGCCCGGCCAGATCGAGCGCGTGACGCGGACCGAGTTCACCACCCTGCCCCTGCTGGTCAAATCGCTGGACGGCGATCCGGCCGAGAAGGTCGGTCCCACGACAGCCTATCGGCTGACCGATGTGGATATCGTAGATGGCGTGCTTTATTCGCATGGCGTTTCGGTCCATCTGCGCGAAAGGCGCCACCGCATGGCACTTGGCCATCTGGAGGCGATGGCCAGCGGTTCGCTTTACGAGACCTGGGTGGGCAATCGCTGGTTCGGCAACTGGCTTCTGGACGATTGCCTGACCTATCGCCTGGCCGAAGAAGTGGGCCAGCCAGTGACGACCATGCCGCCGCGCAAGGGGCATGTGCCGCGTTATGAAAGCATGCTATCCATCACCCAGCGCCGCATCACCAATGCCCATTTCGACGAGTTGGTGCTGTTCGACGACCATGCCAACAACAGCAACCGCCTGGCGCGGGCACAGGATATGCGGGCGCGGCTGCTGGCCGAGGCGGGCGACGACCACGAGGCCGGCGTCTTCCTGGTGCGCGGCAATTCCGGCGACCAGCGTATGCTGGAGAACGAGGCCGAGATCGCCGGGATACTGGCCCAGGAATACGGTTTCCGCATCATGTTCGCCGAGGATCACAGCGTCGATGAGATCGTCGCGGCCTGCCGCTCGGCCGGCATCGTGGCGGGGGTCGAGGGTAGCCAGTTGAACCACGGCATCGCCGCCATGGCACCGGGAGGCACGCTGCTGACGCTGCAACCGCCCGACCGCACCACCACGGCGATGAAGCTTCTGACAGACCGCTGGCAGCAGCGCATGGCCATGGTCGTGGGCCAGGGCCGGGCCGAATCCTTCCGCATCGACCCGCGCGAGGTAAGACGCACGCTGGACCTCATCCGCGATGAAAATGAAAAAAGTCCATCCTAATTGTTAGGTTGAGTTTCGCGACCGGACATATGATGATCAAGTTCATCTGTCCCCATCTTCCTGTTTTTTGGCGAATTGTATGAGCTTGTTTAGCGACATTCGAGGAGACTATATTCGTCATGGCCGCTCGCTTACCGAGGCGGCCTTTGTTTCGCTGGCGATCTATCGCTGGGGCCGCTGGGCGATCGGCATCAGAAACCCGGTCGGACGATGGCTCGCCAACAAGACCTATGGCATTCTGAAGGTCTTCATCTTGAACGTGACAAAGGTATGGATCCCGCCCCAGGTCAAGCTGGGCGAGGATTTCCACATCATCCATGCCGAGGGTTCGCTTTCGATCCATCCCGACGCCGTGATCGGCGACCGCTGCGGCGTGATGCACAACGTCACCATCGGCACCAATATGCGCGGCCGGGCGCCGATCATCGGGGACGACGTGTTCATCGGGGTGAATTCGACGATCCTCGGGCCGGTGAAGATCGGCGACCGGGTGCGGATCGGGGCCAATACGGCGGTCTCGACCAATGTGCCCTCGGATTCGGTGGTGATCGGCTCTCCTGCCAAGATCTATCCCAGCCTGCCCATTTTTGCCGCGAAGAGGAAAGCCGCGAAATGACCAAGGATTTCGACCGTAGCATGTGGCGCATGCTGGCCGACAACCTGCCCGAGCGGGCCGAGAAGATCGCGGCCATCGATTCCGCCCGCAGCGCCACCTATGCCGAATTGGTGTCCGAATCCGGCCGGGTCGCGGATTGGCTGCGCAGCCGGGGCATCCGGCCCGGCGACCGGGTGATCGTGCATCTGCGCAAGGGCATCGACGAGGTCGTGGCCATGTTCGGCGCCTGGAAGGCCGGCGCGGTCGTGGTCAACGTGAACACCCGCTGGACGGCCGAGCAACTGGCCTATGTCGCCCGCGACTGCCGCGCCCGCGCGGTGATCCTGGCCAGGCCCGCGATGGCGGCCTTGACCGGCGATCACGCACTGGCCGATGACACCGCTTTTCTGATTCAGGGCAAGGCCGAGGGTCTTGCCCAGGGCGCGGATCGTTGGACGGCGCTTGCCGCCGACAGCGGCTCCGCGCCCGACGAGCCCCAGCCGCGCGATCTGGCGATGATCATCTATACCTCCGGCTCGACCGGCAAGCCCAAGGGGGTGATGCTAAGCCATCGCAATATCCGCGTGGGCGCGGTCTCGGTCGCGCAATATCTGAAGCTGGGGGCGGATGACCGGCTGCTCTCCGTCCTGCCCTACAGCTTCGATGCCGGGCTGAACCAGTTGACGACGATGATGCTGATGGGGGGCACCATCGTCCACCAGCCCCTGACCATGCCGGCCGAGATCCTGCGCATGGCCCGCGACACCGCCGTGACCGGCATCGCCGGGGTGCCGCCGCTGTGGAACCAGCTCGTGCGGCTTCTGAACGATGAGCCGATGGCCCTGCCCGCGCTTCGCCGGATCACCAACACCGGCGGCAAAATCCCACCCAATATTCTGGAATTGCTTCCGAAAGTCTTTCCGGGCGTCGATGTCTACCTGATGTATGGCCTGACCGAGGCGTTCCGCTCGACCTATCTGCCGCCCGAGAAGTTTGCCCGCAAGATGGGCTCCATCGGCCGGCAGATCCCGAATGCCCAGGTCTTCGCCATCAAGCATGGCGAGGGGATCGCCGGCCCCGGCGAGCAGGGCGAGTTGGTCCATGCCGGGCCGCTGGTCAGCATGGGCTATTGGGAAAAGCCCGAGGTGACAGCCGAACGTATCCGCCCCTGCCCCGAGTTGCGGCATCTGATCGGCGACGATCCCGTGGTCTATTCGGGCGATCTGGTCCGCGTCGATGACGAGGGCGATCTGTGGTTCGTCAGCCGCATGGATGAAATGATCAAGACGCTGGGCTTTCGCCTGTCGCCAACCGAGGTCGAGGATGCCCTTTCCAAAAGCGGCATGGTCACGGATGTGGTCGCTTTCGGCGTCGAGGATGATGAAATCGGGCAGGCTGTTCACATTGCAGCAACATTTCTTCCCCATGCTGACGAAGCCGCCTTGACGATCCACTGTGCAAAAGCCATGCCCCATTACATGCGACCGAGAAACTTTTACGCTTGGCCAGGCCCCATGCCGCGAACGGCCAGCGGCAAGCTGGACCGGCCCGCGATCATTGCCGCGGCAAAGGCCGCCGCGGCGCATGTCATTGATAAAAAGGCATCCCACGCATGAGCTTGACGCAGGACGAACTGCTGACCTACCTTCGCGACGATCTGAACATCGAGGAGGATCTGGATGGCCAGACCGAGCTTTTCTCCAGCGGCCTGCTGGATTCGGTCTCGATGGTCAGCCTGATCACCTTCATCGAAGAGCGTGCCGGCGCGGTCGTGCAGCCCTCGGATGTCACGATCGAGAATTTCGACACGGCGGAGCGGATCATGGCCTATGTCGCCACCCTTGACTAAGGCGGATCTGGACAGGCTTCTGGCGCAGGCGGCCCAGCGTTTCGGGACGCCCAGCTATGTCTATTTCACCGACCAGATCGAGCAGCGCCTGACCGCGTTGCGCGCGGCCTTCGGGCGCTGGTTCGCGATCAGCTTCGCGGTGAAAAGCAACCCCAACCCGGCGCTTCTGGGCTGGATGCGCGACCGGCTGGACTATCTGGACATCTCCTCGGGCGGCGAATTCGCGCTGGCCCGGCAAGCGGGCTGGGATCCTGCGCTGATCAGCTTCACCGGGCCGGCCAAGCGAGAGTTCGAGCTGCGACCAGCGATCGAGGCGGGCTTGGGCGAACTGGTGATCGAAAACCTGCGCGAAGCCCGGCTGGCCAATAAGATCGCGGCCGAGTTGGGCGTGGTGCAGCCGATCCTGGTGCGCATCGCCCCCGACCGCGTGCCCAAGGGCTTCGGCGACCAGATGGCCGGCCGCCCCAGCCCCTTCGGCATCGACATCGAGGATGCGCCCGAGGAATTGCCGCAGATCGCCGCGCTCGCGAACCTGCGCATCATCGGCCTGCATATTTATTCCGGCACGCAAAGCCTGAAACCGCAGTCGATCCGCGAGAACTGGCGCATCTTCATGCAGGTGTTCCAGTCGCTTTGCGAAAGGCTGGATCTGGTGCCGCAGAAGCTGATCTTCGGCTCGGGCCTGGGCATTCCCTATCATCCGGGCGATGTGGAGCTGAACCTGGATGAGCTGATCGCCGAGATTTCGGACGAATTGGACGCCTTTCGCGCCTTGCCGCGTTTCGCCCAGGCCCGCTTCGTGCTGGAACTGGGGCGATATCTGGTCGGGCCGGCGGGTTATTTCGTGACCCAGGTGGTTTCGGTCAAGCAATCGCGCGGCACACGCGTGGCGATCTGCGACGGCGGGCTGAACAACAACCTGGCCGCCTCGGGCAATTTCGGCATGGTGATCCGACGCAATTACGTCATGCATCGCGTCGGCCGGGACGAGGACGGCGCACGCGCGGACCAAGCGCATGACATATCGGGGCCGCTCTGCACCTCGATCGACAAGCTGGGCAGCGGCGTGACCCTGCCCCGGCTGGATGAGGGCGATCTGCTGGCGGTGCATTCGGCGGGCGCCTACGGTCCGACGGCCAGCCCCCTTTATTTCATCAGCCACCGTCTGCCGCATGAGGTCCTGGTGACCGGCGGTCAGATACGGGACGTGACGCGGATCCGCGAGGGCTAAGGGACTATGCGCGCCGATCAGGACACAAGATCGGCCCAGCCTCCCCCTTCGATCTTGCGCTTTCGGCACGCATCATGCTGCACGACAAAGCCGATCGATGGGCGCCCTTTCCTGTTCGATGAGCGGGCAAAGATCGGCCCCAAAAATGCCGGGCGCCTGATTTCGCCGTAACCGCCCGACCTCCACCGCCTGCCTGAGCTTGGGGGGATCGGCTATGGGACGTGCATAACGACAGCGTTAGCGACGTGTCTTATGCGGGGTTGAGAATGCGTGGCGATGTCCTTGGGTTGGAACGGCGGCGGCGATGGGATGACGAGGAGAAGCTTGGGACCGTGCTGTCGGTCGGTGCGTAAGCTCCGCCTGGACCTCACCTTCCAGCTTTGAGCTGATTATCGCATTGGATGTTTGTGATGATCAGGAGTGAGTTTCTCCATGGAGGCTGCATTGGAGGTTCTCCCGGTTGGTGGCCGAAGCCGCCGGAACCGGCAGTGGCCAGATGGGGTGAAGGCAAGGGTTGTGGCGGAAACGCTGCTGCCTGGACTTGCCCGGGAAAAGTGGAGCGCACCAACTGAGGAACCAGGAGGTGTTCCA